>NZ_LQOT01000035.1 GCF_002101585.1 Mycolicibacter engbaekii
CACCGTACTAGCACACCGCACGATGCAGTATCGACCGTTCGGTCGACAGCGAAGCCGTCCGTCCCGCCGCATCGCTGATCGGCCACGGCACGCGGTCGCGCCGGCAGCCGGCCGGCCGAAAAAGGAAATAAGCACGCTCGTCAGGTTTTAGTCACACGCTTTGCGTCAACAGCTCTTGAACGGCAAGAGGAGACAGCAGATGACCGAGCACCACACCACCACCGATGCCGGAATTCCGGCGCCCAGCGACGACGAATCGCTGACCGTCGGCCCGGACGGGCCCATTCTGTTGCAAGACCACTATCTGATCGAGCAGATGGCGATGTTCAACCGGGAGCGGATCCCGGAACGGCAGCCGCACGCCAAGGGCGGTGGCGCGTATGGGCATTTTGAAGTCACCGCGGACGTCACCCGCTACACCAGGGCGGCGGTCTTTGCGCCCGGCGCCAGGACCGAAACCCTGACCCGGTTCTCCACCGTCGCGGGCGAGCGGGGTAGCCCCGACACCTGGCGGGACCCGCGCGGTTTCGCGACCAAGTTCTACACCACGGAGGGCAACTTCGACATGGTCGGCAACAACACGCCGATCTTTTTCCTGCGTGATCCGCTGAAGTTCCAGCACTTCATCCGTTCCCAGAAACGCCGCGCGGCCAACAATCTGCGCGACCACAACATGCAGTGGGACTTTTGGACGCTCTCACCCGAATCCGCCCACCAGGTCACCTGGTTGATGGGTGATCGCGGGATTCCGAAAAGCTGGCGCCAGATGAACGGCTACTCCAGCCATACCTACAGCTGGATCAATGCGGCCGGCGAGATCTTCTGGGTGAAATACCACTTCATCAGCGATCAGGGCGTTGAGTGTCTTACGCAGGAGGAGGCCGACCGGCTGGCCGGCGTCGACGCCGACTACCACCAGCGTGACCTCTACGACGCGATCGAGCGCGGCGAGCATCCGAGCTGGACGCTGAAGATGCAGATCATGCCGTTCGAGGAGGCGAAGACCTACCGCTACAACCCATTCGATCTCACCAAGGTCTGGCCGCACGGCGACTACCCGCTGATCGATGTCGGCAAGCTGACGCTGGACCGCAACGTCACCGACTATCACAGCGAGATCGAGCAGGCGGCGTTTCAGCCCAACAACACGGTTCCCGGAACCGGCTTGAGCCCGGACAAGATGCTGCTGGCCCGAGGTTTCTCCTACGCCGACGCCCACCGGGCCCGGATCGGGACGAACTACAGTCAATTGCCGGTCAACGCACCGAAAGTCGAGGTGCACAGCTATTCCAAGGACGGTGCCATGCGGTTCGTCAACGTGACGGACCCGGTGTACGCGCCGAACTCGATGGGCGGTCCCAAGGCCGACCCGGCCCGGGCCGCCGAAGTGCGGTGGTACTCCGACGGGGATATGGTGCGCGCCGCCTACACCCTGCGCCCCGATGACGACGATTTCAGCCAGGCTCGCACCCTGGTTCGTGACGTTCTCGACGACGATGAACGCAAGCGGTTGGCCGCCAACATCATTGGCCACGTCTCGGCGGGTGTCACCGAACCGGTGCTGTCGCGGGTGTTCGAATACTGGCATAACGTCGACCCCGATCTGGGGAGCGCGGTCGAGACCGGGGTTCGGGCCAACCTTGCTTGACGGCCGGCGGGCCACCGCAACCCTGCGGGTAGGGCTGGGCCTGGCTGCGGCGGGTGTGGTGGTCGCTCCGGTGGCCGGCGCCGGCCCCTCGGAGCCGGGCGTGGTGTCCTATGCGGTACTGCCCAGGGGGTCGGTGGGCAACATCGTCGGTGCTCCGATGACGTTCGAAGCCGTCTCGGGAGAGCCGTTCCAAGCGTTCTGGGTCGACGACCCGGCGTGCAACAACTGGGCCGATATCGGCCTGCCCGAGGTCTTCAACGACCCTGACCTGGCGTCCTTCAACAGCGCGGTCACCCAGACATCGGCCACCGATCAGGGCCATTTCGTCAAGCAGGCGGTGGGGGTGTTCGCCAGCAACGAGGCGGCCACCGGCGCCTACCACCGTGTCGTGGACCGAACCGTCGGCTGCTCGGGCCGCACCACCGCGATGCACCTGGCCAGTGGAGTCACGCAGGTCTGGACATTCGGCGGCGGACCGGCCACCGCAACCGACGCGGCCTGGACCAAGCAGGAGGCCGGCACCGACCGACGCTGTTTCAACCAGACCCGATTGCGGGCCAACGTGTTGCTGCAAGCCAAGGTCTGCCAGTCGGGCAACGCCGGCCCGGCGGTAAATGTGCTGGCCGGCGCCATGCAGAACTCTTTGGGTCAGTAAACGCCGGACAACGTGTCGGTGCACTCCGGTAGCGTCGGGAGGATCGACGGGGGAGGGGTTGAGATGGGTTTCGCCGCGGCGACGCAGTTGTCCCGCGGCGATGAACCGTGCCTGGGCGGGCCGGAACTGTCCGGTGCCGCCGACGCGGCCGACTACATCATCCAACGTTGCCTCACCGATGCCCCGCATGGCCGGGTAGGCCTGGAAATCGAGGCGCACTGCTTCGACCCGGCCAATCCGCACCGGCGCCCCGGCTGGGCCGAGATCGGTGACGTACTGCGTCACATGCCGGCGTTGCCCGGAGGCAGTGTTGTCACCGTCGAACCGGGCGGCGCCGTGGAGCTCTCCGGCCCGCCGCTGGACGGCGCCCTCGCCGCGATCGAGGCGATGACCGCCGATCAGGCGGTACTGCGGTCCACGTTCGCCGACGCCGGGCTCGGTCTGGTGCAACTGGGCGCCGACCCGCTGCGGCCAACCGAGCGGGTCAACCCGGGCGAGCGTTACGCCGCCATGGAACAGTTCTTCGCGGCCAGTCACACCGGTTCGGCAGGGGCGGCGATGATGACGTCGACGGCGTCCGTGCAAGTCAATCTGGACGCCGGCGCCCGGGCCGGCTGGGCTGACCGGGTGCGGCTGGCCCACGCGCTGGGACCGACGATGGTCGCGATCGCCGCTAATTCGCCGCTGCTCAGCGGTGTCTTCTCCGGTTGGTGCTCCACTCGGCAGCGGGTATGGAGCCGGCTGGATTCGGCTCGCTGCGGCCCGGTCCTGGCCCTTGAGGGCACCGACCCCGCCACCGACTGGGCGCGCTACGCGCTCAAGGCGCCGGTCATGCTGGTGCACACACCCGAAGCGATTCCGGTCAGCAGCTACGTGCCGTTCGCCGACTGGGCGGACGGGCGGGTTCGCCTCGGCGGCCGCCGTGCCGGCATCGAAGACCTCGACTACCACCTGACCACTCTGTTCCCGCCGGTCCGCCCGCGGGGCTGGCTGGAGATCCGTTACCTCGACAGCGTCGGCGACACACTCTGGCCGGCGCTGGTCTTCATGTTGGCCACCCTGCTCGACGACCCGGTCGCCGCCGGCAGTGCCGCCGAAGCCGTCGAACCCGTCGCGACCGCCTGGGATGTCGCCGCGCGAGTCGGCCTGGCCGACCCGCGGCTGCACACGGCCGCCGGGCACTGCGTTCGCCTGGCCGCCGAACGGGCGCCGGAGCCGCTGAGCGAGGGGATGCATCGGCTGGCTGTCATGGTCGAGCGCGGCCGCTGCCCGGCCGACGACGTCACCCAGGAAGCGGCTCAGGCCGGCGTCCCGGCGCTGGTGACCCGGTTGGCCCGCGGGCAGTCATGACCGCACGGGAAACCTTGGTCCGCGACCTGACGCGGGCGCGTGAGCGCACGCTGGCGCTCGTGGCCCTCGATGACACCGAGCTGCTGCGCCAGTACGACCCGCTGATGAGCCCGCTGGTGTGGGACCTGGCGCACATCGGCCAGCAGGAGGAGCTGTGGCTGCTGCGCGAGGGAGATCCCGCACGGCCGGGCATGCTGCCCGCGGATGTCGAGGGCCTCTACGACGCCTTCACCCACCCGCGTGTCAGTCGGGTCGACCTGCCGCTCTTGGCGCCGCAGCAGGCCCGGAAGTACTGCGCCACAGTGCGTTCCAAAGTTCTCGACAAGATCGGTGCGCTGTCCGATGAGAACGGGGACGGGTTCGTCTTGGCCATGGTGCTCAGCCACGAGCACCAGCACGACGAGACCATGCTGCAGGCGCTGAACCTGCGTGCCGGCGTGCCCGTGCTGGGCGCGGGCGGCGCAGTGCCCACCGGCCGGCCCGATCTTGCGGGCACCTCGGTGCTGGTGCCCGGCGGCGAATTCGTGCTCGGCGTCGACGCCGAGCACGAGCCCTCGTCGCTGGACAACGAGCGCCCCGCGCACCGTGTCGAGGTGGCGGCGTTCCGGATCGGACGGGTGCCGGTGACCAACCGGGAATGGCGGGCATTCATCGCCGACGGCGGCTACCGGCAACGGCACTGGTGGAGCGAGCGCGGCTGGCGCCACTGCGTAGAGGCCGGGCTGACGGCGCCGCAGTTCTGGTGTCCCGACCTGCGGTCTCGGGTACGGTTCGGTCACACCGAGGAGCTGCCAGACGACGAACCGGTCCAGCATGTCAGCTACTTCGAGGCGCAGGCGTACGCGGCATGGGCCGGCGCTCGGCTGCCCACCGAGATCGAATGGGAGAAGGCCTGTGCCTGGGATCCGGCGACCGCGACACGCCGGCGCTATCCGTGGGGCAGCGCCGAACCGTCGGCCGCACTGGCCAACCTGGGCGGGACGGCGCTGCGTCCGGCGCCGGTGGGGGCATACCCGGACGGGGCCTCAGCCTACGGAGCCCAACAACTGCTCGGCGATGTCTGGGAGTGGACCAGTTCGCCCCTGCAACCGTGGCCCGGCTTTCGCCCCATGATCTACCAGCGGTATTCCGAGCCGTTCTTCGGCGGCGACTACCGGGTTCTGCGTGGCGGATCGTGGGCGGTTGCGGGCGAGATCCTGCGGCCGAGCTTCCGCAACTGGGACCACCCCTACCGGCGGCAGATCTTCGCCGGTGTGCGACTGGCCTGGGACGCCTGATGTGCCGGCACCTGGGCTGGCTGGGACGGCCGCGAACACTGGCCGAGCTGGTCCTGCAACCGCCATGCGGGCTGCTGGTGCAGTCCTATGCGCCGCGGCGGCAGAAGCACGGCCTACTCAACGCCGACGGTTGGGGCGCGGGCTTTTTCGACGGCGCGACGCCGCGTCGCTGGCGCAGCGCGGCACCGCTGTGGGGTGACACCTCGTTCGCCTCGGTGGCCCCGGCGCTGGCCAGCCATTGCGTCGTGGCCGCGGTGCGTTCGGCCACCGTCGGCATGCCCATCGAGGCCAGTGCCACCGCACCCTTCACCGACGGCACGTGGCTGCTGTCGCACAACGGTGTGGTCGACCGCACGGCGTTACCAGGCGTCACGGCGGCGGAATCGGTCTGCGACAGTGCACTGTTGGCCGCGGCGATATTCGAACGCGGGGTCGAGTCGTTGGGTGCCGTGGTCGCCGAGGTGGGCACGTCCGACCCGCAGGCCCGACTGAACATCTTGGCCGCCAACGGCACTCGGATGCTGGCCACGACCTGGGGGGATACCTTGTCGATGTTGCGCAGTGCGGACGGCGTCGTGCTGGCCAGTGAGCCCTACGACGACGACCCCCGCTGGGTGGACATACCCGACCGGCATCTGATCGAGACTTCCGGCGGCGAGGTCCGCCTCACCGCGTTGGACACGGCCCCGTGACCGTCTCGATCGCCAATCACCTGGCTGCCGACGCGGCTCGCAGCGCGCTGCGGCAAGACGTCCGGCACGGGCTGGTGCAGATCCCGAAGTCCCTGCCGCCCAAGTGGTTCTACGACGACATGGGCAGCGAGCTGTTCGACAGGATCACCCGACTGCCCGAGTACTATCCCACCCGCGCCGAGGCGCAGATCCTGCGGACTCGTTCCGCGGAGGTCGCGGCCCTGTCCGGCGCGGACACCCTGGTGGAGCTGGGCAGCGGAACCTCGGAAAAAACCCGCATGCTGCTGGATGCGTTGCGTGACACCGGGACGCTGCAACGGTTCGTCCCGTTCGATGTGGACGCCGGCGTGCTGGAGACGGCCGGGGAGGCGATCGCCCGCGACTATCCCGGGGTGCAGGTGCACGGCGTCTGCGGCGACTTCGAACATCATCTGGCGCAGATCCCCGACGGCGGCGTAAGGCTGTTCGTATTCCTGGGTTCGACCATCGGCAACCTGACACCCGGACCACGTGCTGACTTCCTGGCGGATCTGGCGGCCGTCATGCGCGGCGGCGACGCCCTGCTGCTGGGCACCGACCTGGTCAAGGACACCGACAGGCTGTTGCGCGCCTACGACGATGCGGCCGGCGTCACCGCGGAGTTCAACCGCAACGTACTCGCGGTGGTGAACCGCGAACTGCATGCCGACTTCGATCTGGATGCCTTCGCCCATGTGGCGCGGTGGAACCGCAGCGAACAGCGCGTCGAGATGTGGCTGCGTGCCCGCAGCGCGCAGCACGTGGCCATCGGGGACTTGGACATGGCTGTCGACTTCGCCGCGGGCGAGGAGATGCTGACCGAGGTGTCCTGCAAGTTTCACCCGGACCAGGTGGCCGCGGAGCTGGCCGCCGCGGGACTGCGGCGCCGCCGGTGGTGGACCGACACCGCCGGTGATTTCGGCTTGTCACTGTCCATCAAATGAGCCTGGCCGCCACCTGGCGCGCGGCGCGCCCACCGGCCGCGGGACTGCACCTGGACAGCGCGGCCTGCTCAAGGCAGAGCTACGCAGCGCTGGATGCCGCCGCCCGCCACGCCCGTCACGAAGCCGAGGTCGGTGGCTACGTAGCTGCCGAGGCGGCCGCACCGGTGCTCGATGCCGGCCGGGCAGCCTTTGCGGCATTGACCGGCATCCCCGACGGCGCGGTGGTGTTCACCACCGGCTCGCGAAACGCGCTGGAGATACTGCTGTCCCGTTGGCCGGGCACTCATCGCACGCTGGCCTGCCTGCCCGGCGAGTACGGGCCCAATCTGGCCGTGATGGCCGCCCAGGGTTTCACCCGGCGGATGCTGCCGGTGGACCGGGCCGGCCGGCTGCTGCTCGACGAAGCGGCAGCAACCCTGGGCGCCGCCCCACCCGATCTGGTACACCTGACCCCGATCGGCAGTCACCGGGGGCTGGTTCAGCCGCTGGCTGAGATGGTCGAGATGTGCCGCGGGCTCGGCATTCCCCTGGTGGTGGATGCCGCGCAGGCGCTGGGCCAGATCGACTGTGCGGTCGGGGCGGACGCCGTCTATTCGTCGTCACGCAAGTGGCTTGCCGGTCCGCGCGGCGTCGGAGCCCTGGCGGTTCGTTCCGAGCTGGCCGAACTGGTGGCGCCGGGACCGGCGGCCGGTGACGTAAATGTGGCGGCACAGGTGGGGTTCTGCGTAGCGCTGGGGGAATACCTGACAGCCGGCCCCGCAGCGATGCGCACCGCGCTGGCCGCAGTGGGCGCCCGCAGCCGCCGCGTGCTGGCCCAGCTGCCCGACTGGCGGGTGGTCGAACCTGACGACGAACCGAGCGCCATCACCACCCTGGCCCCGCTCGGCGGCGCCGACCCGGTGGTGGTGCGTGCGCGGCTGATCGCCGAGCACGGGATCGTCACCACGGCGGCCGGCCTCGAACGCGCACCAGGCGAACTCACCGCTCCCGTGCTGCGGATCTCACCCCACATAGACGCCACCCAAACGGACCTGGAGGTGTTCGCGGCGGCGTTGGCCGGCGGCGCGGGCGCAGGCTGAGTGCCGCACCTACGGTGCTAGTGGCCGAACAGGCCGCCGCCGCGGCCGCCGAACAGCCCGCCGCCTCCGCCGCCGAACAGCCCGCCGCCGGGTTTGCCGCCGCCGAACAGCCCGCCGCCGGGTTTGCCGCCGCCGAAGATGCCGCCGGGTTTGCCGCCGCCGAAGATGCCGCCGGGCTTGCCGCCGCCGAAGATACCGCCCGGATTGCCGCCGCCCAGCTTAGGCAGGGAGGGCGCGGCCGGCGCGGGAAGCGAGGGCAGCGAAGGCGCCTGGGGTGCCGGAAGTGACGGCAGGGCCGGAAGCGCCGGGGACTTGGGCGCCGGGAGGCTGGGCAGCGCCGGCGGCTTGAACGCCGGAATGCTGGGTGCCGCCGGCATCGCCGGCGCGCTCGGCGCCGGGATCGCCGGAAGCCCCGGGAAGATCGGCGCGTTGGGTGCCAGAAGGGCCGGTAGGCCGACGGGCGGAGCCGGGTTCGGCGGCGCGATAGGCAGGTTCGGCAGCTGCAGCGGCGGGCTCGGGTTGGCCACCGGCGGGCTGGGCAGCTGGAACGGCGCCTCGGGCAGCTTGATCGGCACGTCGGGAACCGCGGCCGGCGGGTCGGGCAGCTTCACCGGCAACTCCGGCAACGTGATCGGGACGTTCGGCACGTTGGCCGGCGGGTCGGGCAATTGGATCGGGGGGTTGGGCTTGACCACGGGAAGGTCCGGCTTGATCACCGGGGGGTTGGGTTTGACCACGGGAAGGTCCGGTTTGATCACCGGGGGGTTGGGTTTGACCACGGGAAGGTCCGGCTTGATCACCGGGGGAGTGGGTTTGACCACGGGTGGGTCGGGCAGTTCGATCGGTGGGTTGGGTTTGATGACCGGCGGAATGGGTTTGACGACTGGGGGGTTGGGTTTGACCACGGGCGGGTCGGGCAGTTCGATCGGTGGGTTGGGTTTGATGACCGGCGGAATGGGCACGACGACTGGCGGGTTGGGGTTGACCACCGGAGGGTCGGGCAGCTCGATAGGGGGTTGCGGATTGACCTCCGGAGGATCGGGTCGCACCACCGGCGGGACTGGCGCCGCGGGCTTCTTCCCGGGCAACCCCCGCAGGAATGACAAGCCGGACAGGCCCGCAAGGACAGGCCGGTGCGGGGCCGGCCGCGGGAGCGGCGCCAGCAGGAACGGCAAGGGAGCTTGTACCGCCGGCGCCGCAAGCCCCACCGGCGGGTCGAACACCGGGGCCGGCACGGACGCCGGCCCCATCATTGCCTCCGCGGCAACCGCGATCGGTGCGGGCAGCCCCGGCAATGGGACGCTCGCGGGGACCGCCGCCGGCAGGTCCGGCGTCCCCGGCAGGTCCAGCGGCGCCGGGAGATCCACCGGCGGAAGCGGAATCGGGTTCGCCGGCGCCGGACCCATCACCGGAGGTGCTCCCCCGAAGGGTTCGCTGGCCGGCACCTGAAGGTTGGGTGCCCGGTGCGGAATGGTCAACGCCCGGCCCAGTTCCGGCCGCAACGCAACCAGGTTCGGGGTGATATCCAGCGTCATCGCCACCATCAGCGCCGATGCCGCCGCAAAGGTGGCCGACGCCAGCGCCGCACCGGCCACCAGCAGCGGGCGACGGGGCGGCTGATCCGCGGGCGGCAGGATTTCGGTGACGGCTTCGGCCTCCTCGTCGGGAACAGCGCTGTACGCCATGTCATCGGCGGCGAAACCGGGAATGTCGTAGTAGCTCAGGCCCAGAGCATCGGACGCGGGTTCTCGGGTGTAGGCCAGCGCCGCGGCCGAGGTAGGCGTGCCGGCACCGATCAGGCGGACTGAGGCCAGCGCCGCGCCCCGAGCCAGGGCCGCGTGGGGCTGCTCGGGCTCGCACACCTCGTGGGGAATGGTCGCCTCCAGCCGCGGCCGCAGCGCGGTCGAATCGCCCTCGGAACAGATCAGGAACAGGCCGTCCGGGCACGTCGGCGCCGCGTTCAGGCGGTCGGCAGCGGTGTCGACCGCGGCGGTGGCGTCGCCGTCGTCGAGGTGCTGGCGGAAGATCCGGGTGACGGTGCCGTCGGTGCAGTCGATCATGGCGAGGGTGGCCGCTTCCGGCTCCACGGACAACAGGCCCATCCGGTCGCAGCCGACCGTCTGGCCCAGATTGTGGGTCAGGCTCGCCGCCGCAAGCACCGGGGAGATCAGCGCAACGTTCTCCATGCCGGCGAGGGCACCACTGGAAAGCCGCGAACTCAGGGCGGCTGCGTCCAGTGCGTCAGTCGCGGTAACCCCGGTCGATACCAGGTGATGACCGGCCGCCTCGGCGGTGTCGCGGGCCTGCAGGATCGCCGCGATCAAGGCGTCGACGGCGGCGAACCGTACGGAATTCTCGGAGGGCACGTCGATGCTGAGCTCTTGCAGGGTGACGCCGTCCCCGCGTTCGCCGCAGACCAGGACGGTGTGGATGGTGGTGGGTTCGCTCGACGCAAGTGCCACACCAAGGACGACGTCCATTGATCCTCCGGATTCAGTTCTGACCTGCACGCGGGGGGTTCGCGGCGGGCTGTGCAGCGAACTCATCGGCGGCGTTGCGACACCGTTTGTTCACCAACATGACATCTACTCGCGATATCTCGAAATATGCGTCTGGGTGAATGAATAGCAACTGATGGCTTCGTGAATAAAGCCTAATTTTGTGCGCTGGTGGGCACGGCCGCCGCGATCCTGGCTCGTACCGCCACTCGAGCGGACAACCTGGGCCATGATGGACGCGGCACCGACCAGCACCGGTAGGGACAGGGACAGGAGTCAGACTTGGCCGATTTCGTCGCGTCGATCGACCAGGGCACCACCAGCACCCGCTGCATCATCTTCGACCACGACGGCGCCGAAGTGGGCCGTCACCAGCTCGAGCATGAGCAGATTCTGCCGCGTGCGGGCTGGGTGGAGCACGATCCGTTCGAACTGTGGAACCACACCGCGGCGGTGCTCGTCTCGGCGCTCAACACCACCAAGCTCCACGCGTCGGATCTGGCGGCGATGGGCATCGCCAACCAGCGCGAAACAACGGTGGTCTGGAACAAAAAGACCGGCCAGCCCTACCACAATGCGATCGTCTGGCAGGACACTCGCACCGACGGCATCGCGGCGGCACTTGAGCGCGACGGCCACGGCGAGGTGATCCGGCGCAAGGCGGGCCTGCCGCCGGCTACCTATTTCTCCGCGGGCAAGCTGCAATGGATTCTGGACAACGTCGAGGGGGTGCGCGCCGATGCCGAACGCGGCGACGCGCTGTTCGGCACCTGCGACAGCTGGGTGCTGTGGAACCTGACCGGGGGGCCGCGCGGAGGCGTGCACCAGACCGACGTCACCAACGCCAGCCGCACCATGTTGATGAACCTCGAAACGCTGGACTGGGACGACGAGCTGCTGGCGTTGTTCTCCATCCCGCGGTCGATGCTGCCGCGCATCACGGCGTCATCGACGCGGCGTCGGCACCCTGTCACCGCCAGCACCGGTCCGATACGTGGCGAAGTACCGATCGCCGGGATTCTCGGCGATCAGCAGAGCGCCATGGTCGGTCAGGTGTGCCTGTCGGCGGGCGAGGCCAAGAACACCTACGGGACCGGAAACTTCCTGCTGCTCAACACCGGTGAGCAGATCGTCCGCTCCGACAACGGCCTGCTGACCACGGTCTGCTACCAGTTCGGCGACGCCAAGCCCGTTTACGCGCTCGAGGGGTCGATCGCTGTCACCGGATCCGCGGTGCAATGGCTGCGCGACCAGTTGGGGATCATCAGCGGTGCCACGCAGGTCGAGACACTGGCGCGCCAGGTGGCCGACAACGGCGGAATGTACTTCGTGCCGGCGTTCTCCGGACTGTTCGCGCCGTACTGGCGGTCCGATGCGCGCGGCGCGATCGTCGGGCTGTCCCGGTTCAACACCAACGCGCACCTTGCCCGGGCCACCCTGGAGGCCATCTGCTACCAGAGCCGGGACGTGGCTGAGGCGATGGAAGCCGACTCCGGTGTGCACCTTGGCGTTTTGAAGGTCGACGGCGGTATCACCGCCAATGCCCTGTGCATGCAGATTCAGGCCGATGTGCTCGGCGTCGACGTGGTCAAGCCGGTGGTGCCAGAAACCACCGCACTGGGTGCGGCCTATGCCGCCGGACTCGGCGTCGGGTTCTGGAAGGGGCCTGAGGACCTTCGTGCCAATTGGCGCGAAGACAAGCGCTGGACGCCGAACTGGTCGGACGAGCAGCGCGCCGAGGGTTACGCCGGATGGCGAAAGGCTGTGCAGCGCACGCTGGATTGGGTCGAGCTTCCCTGAATGGCCGCACCCAGGCGGTGGGTGCCCGCCGCGCTGGTTGCGCTGGTCGTGGCGGCGGCGCTCGGCTGGGCGTGGTACCAGCGCGAGGGGACGGCAGGGGGCTGGCAGCCACCGGGCCCCGGGTCCTCAGGTGTTTCGCCTGCGCCGAGCGTGACACCCGACCCGGGCTACGACGACGCTCGTCGGATGCTTCAAACGCTCCCGGTCAAGGCATGGGATCGGCAGCAGGACTTCAAGCGCTACCGGTTCGGTGAGCGGTGGAGCGACGATGTCGACGTCGAGCTCGGCCACAACGGCTGTAACACCCGCGACGATATCCTGCGCCGCGATCTGGCTCGGATCGAACTGCGGCGGGGCACCTGCCTGGTGCAGAGCGGCATCCTGCATGACCCGTACTCCGGGGAGACCATCGCATTCGTCCGTGGCCCGGAGACATCCCAGACTGTGCAGGTCGACCATCTGGTGTCGCTGGCCGACGCCTGGTACAAAGGGGCGCGGTCCTGGGACGACCGGCGCCGCCGCGATTTCGCCAACGACCCGCGAAACCTGCTCGCCGTCAGCGCACAGGCGAACTTCGACAAGGCGTTTCGCGACGCGGCCGGCTGGCTGCCGACGAACACCGCGTTCCGATGCGAATTCGTGGCGCGCCAGGTCGCGGTCAAAACGGTTTACCGACTGTGGGTTTCATCCAACGAAAAGGCCGCGATGGAACAGGTGCTGCACCGCTGTTGATGCATTGACCGGTCGCACTGACGGATCGCGGCAATCGCCGTCAGTTCGGGGGAAAGAATCCGCCGACGTTCGGTGGCGGCCAGGGTGCCCGCGGCCCCGGAAAATACGGGCCGGACGACACGGCCTGCAGCCGCGTCAGCTCGCGTCGATGCCGCTCGGCCAACACCGCGGCCAGCACCAGCTCCGGCGGGGCGTCCGGGGGCGGCGGCGGAGAGATGTGCGCGAGCACCTCCCCGGAGATCCGGTAGGCCATCATCTGCCGGGTATGCGGGTCCAGTTGTGCCGCGCGACCCAGGAACTGCCTTGCCAGCTCCGCGGATTCGGCACGAAGTCCCGACAATTGCAGGGTCGAGGCCCACCAGGCCAGCCCGGGCGGCATAACCGGCGGCGGCGCCGACGCCGGAGCGCGTTCGCTGACGACCACCGTACCGGCGAAGATGTCGCCCAGGCGCTTTCCGCGTGGCGACAGCAGGCTGCAGACCACCGCGGGACTGCCGGTGAGAGCCCAGATTTCGATGACCGCAGCCAGCGCCCGCACGAGTGCCTGCCGAAAGCGTTCCGGGCTGCCGTCATCGGAAACCACCCGCAGTCCCATCGCCATCTTGCCCAGCGAGCGCCCCCGGGTGACCGTCTCCATCGTGACCGGGTAACCGACCAGGAGCAAGACGGCGAAGATGATCATGATCGCGGTGGTCAGCGCATCATCGAACCGGCCAAGGGTGCTGGCCCACAGGACGATCGCGCAGACGTACCCCACCAGCACCACACCGATGTCGATCACCGCGCTGACCGCGCGTACCGGCAGCTGCGCAATCGCGATGTCGAGCACGACCGCGTCGCCGGTCACCAGCTCAGGGCTGCGATACGACATAGCCTTGACGCTACTCGCGAACCGGTGCCGTCGGCGTGCCCGCCGCTAGGCTCGGCAATGTGGATGTCGACGCGTTCGTGCTGACCCATCGACCGACCTGGGAGCGGCTGGAAACGCTGGTCAAGCGTCGGCGGCGGCTCACCGGTGCCGAGGTGGACGAACTGGTCGACCTCTACCAGCGGGTGTCGACCCACCTGTCGGTGGTGCGGGCATCGTCGCCGGATGCGGCGCTCATCGGCCGGCTCTCCAGCCTGGTGGCGCGGTCGCGGGGCGCGGTCACCGGTGCCCACGCCCCCCTGGCCTCGGAATTGGCCCGCTTCGTCACGGTCTCGTTTCCAGTGGTGGCCTACCGGGCGTGGCGATGGTGGCTGGCAACCGCGGTGGCGTTTCTCACGGTCTCAGCGCTCATAGCCTGCTGGGTGGCCGGCAATCCCGATGTCCAGGCGTTGATCGGTACGCCCGCCGAGATCGATCGCTTGGTTAGCCACGATTTCGCCGCCTACTACAGCGATCACCCGGCGGCGTCGTTTGCCCTGCAGGTCTGGGTGAACAACGCCTGGGTGGCTGCACGTGCCATCGCCTTCTCGGTTCTCCTGGGCCTGCCGATCCCGGTGATGCTGTTCGCCAACGCCGCCAACGTCGGGGTTGCTCTGGGGCTGATGTTCCACGCGGGCCGCGGCGGTTTCATGCTGGGTCTGCTCGCCCCGCATGGTCTGTTGGAGCTGACAGCGGTGTTCCTCGCCGGGGCGGTGGGGATGCGCCTGGGCTGGACGGTGATCGCCCCGGGCGATCGGCCCCGCGGCCAGGTGCTCGCCGAACAGGGCCGGGCGGTGGTGGCGGTCGCCGCCGGCTTGGTGGTGGTTTTCGCCGTGGCCGGGTTCCTCGAGGCCGTGGTGACCCCGTCGCCCTTGCCGACGTGGATGCGGATCGGCATCGGTGTGCTGGTAGAAGCGGGGTTCCTGGCATACGTGGTGGTGTTCGGGCGCAGGGCGGTGGCCGCCGGCGAGTCGGGCGACATCGCCGACGCGCCCGATATCGTCCCCACCCGCTGACTTGGATGGCGGTGCCCCGCTGCCCCGATGGCGACCGCTAAAGCCGGCCGGCGGCCTTGAGTGCCAGATAGGCGTCGGCCAGCGCGGGCGCCAGCTCATCGGGCGGGGCATCGATGACGTGCACACCGCTGCGCCGCAACCGCGACGCCACGGCATGGCGGTCGTTGCGGGCGCGCTCGGCGGCGCCCGCGTCGTAGACCGCGGCCGCGTCGCCACGTCCGTGAGCCAACCGTTCCACGCGCGGATCGGCGACCGCGGCAACGATCACCTGGTGTGCGAGCGTCAGTGTCGGCAACACCGGCAGCAGGCCCTCCTCCAGGGCGGAGGCGTTGAGATCGGTCAACAGCACCACCAGGTTCTGGCGACGTGCCCGGCGGGCCAGGGTGGCCACCATCGCCGCGGCGTCGGATTCGACCAGTGCCGGCTGCAGCGGCGCCATCGCATCGACCAATTGGGCGAACAACCGGGTCCGGGACGCCCCGAACACCCCGGCCCGCGTCACCTGATCGTGGGCGAGCAGATCGACGTGGTCACCGGCGCGCAATGCCAACGCGGCCAGCAGGAGTGCGGCATCCATCGACCAATCCAGCCGCGGCCAGCCCGCCGGGTCGCGCGCGGTCGGGTCCACCCCGATCCGGCCGGCGGATGTCCGGCCGGTGTCGAGGACGATCACGACGCGGCGGTCGCGCTCGGGTCGCCAGGTGCGCACCACCACATCACATCGCCGCGCGGTGGCGCGCCAGTCGATGGAGCGGACGTCGTCGCCGGCGACGTATTCGCGCAGCGAGTCGAACTCGCTGCCCTGACCGCGCACCAGCGCCGGCAGATTTCCGTCGACCTCCCGCAGCCGGGCCAGCCGGGCCGGCAGATGCCGGCGGGACAGAAACGGCGGGAGCACCCGCACCTGCCCGGGTACCTGCCGGGAACGCTGCCGGCCCGCCAGGCCCAGCGGACCCAGAGATCGCACAGTGACTCGGGCGGCGCGCTGATCACCGCGGCGGTTCGGCCGCAGTTCGGTGACCGACTGACATTGCTGGCCGGCCGCCAGCACAAGGGGCTGCGAGCGTGGGGTGGCACAGGCGCTGGGCGGCCACGCATCCCGGATCTGCCCGCGGAACCGGCGGCCGCCGTTGACAATCCACAACGAGGTGGTCATTGTCTGGCCGAGCCGGACCGCGCCCTGCATGGACCGCTCGATGCGCAGCGCCGCGGGATCTGTCGTCAACGCGATATCGAGCACCACGGCCACCGCGAGACCGCTCAGCAGCAGCACGAAAGCCGCCGCGGGCCACGGCGCCAACGCAACCGGCACTGCGCCCAGCAGTGCGATCAACGCAGCGCGGCCGGTCAGAATCACCAGCGCGGCACCGGAACCGAGGCCAAGATGGCGTCGAGAACGCCGTCGGCGGTGGCGCCTTCGAGTTCGGCCTCGGGGCGCAGCATCACCCGGTGACGCAGCGTCGAGCGGGCCATCGCCTTGACGTCGTCAGGGGTCACGTAGTTGCGTCCCGACAGCCACGCCCATGATCGCGAGGTGGCCAGCAACGCGGTCGCGCCGCGCGGCGAGACCCCGAGCTGCAGCGCGGGTGAATGCCGGGTCGCGGTGACCACATCGACGATGTAGCCCAGCACCTGGTCGGCCACCAGCACCTGGCGCACCGCGTCGCGGCCCGCCGCCAGGTCCTGCGCTCCGGCCACCTGCGTCACGGCGGACAGGTCGTGCGGGTCGAAGCCGTGCGCATGCCTAGACAAGATGTCGATCTCGGCCTCGCGCGCCGGCAGCGGCACCGTCAACTTGAGCAGGAACCGGTCGAGCTGGGCCTCCGGCAGCCGGTAGGTGCCCTCGTACTCGATCGGGTTCGCGGTGGCGGCGACGATGAACGGATCGGGCAGCGGTTTGGTCGAGCCATCCACGCTGACCTGGCCTTCCTCCATCGCCTCCAGCAGCGCCGCCTGGGTTTTGGGTGGGGTGCGATTGATCTCGTCGGCCAGCAGCAGATTGGTGAAGACCGGGCCGGGACGGAACGCGAACTCGGCGGTGTGGGTGTCATAGACCAGCGATCCGGTGATGTCTCCGGGCATCAGGTCCGGAGTGAACTGGACCCGCTTGAAGTCCAGCTGCAACGCTGCGCTCAGGGTGCGGACCAGCAGCGTCTTCGCCACACCGGGCACACCTTCGAGCAGCACATGGCCGCGACACAGCAGGGCGATCACCAGGCCGCTGACCACGGCGTCCTGGCCGACCACCACCTTGGCGACTTCGCTGCGCAACGCCGCCAGCGCTTCACGGGCCGCGGCAGCCGCGGGATTGTCTGCAGGAGTGTGAGTCACGAGTAGGTGACCTGCCTTTCGATGTCATCGAGTGCATTGGCCAGGGCGACGAGGGCGTCGTCGGAGTCCGGGGGAGGGCCGAACAGTAAGTGCCACAACCAGTCCGGATGGGCTCCCACGCGCGGCGCCACTGCGGCGACCACCGCGGACGGCGCGGGACCCGGCCCCAGTCCCAGCAGCGGCGTCAGCCGGCGCAGCGTCGCGGCGCGCAGGGCGGCCGCGGCTCGGTCGCGTGCCCGGTGCGCGCGGTAGAGCCGGCCAAGGCCCTCGACGGTCTCGGATGCGCGCACGACGACGGGCAGCTGTTCGGCGACCAGCGGACCGAGGCGGCGGCCCTTCCACAGCGCTGTCAGTGCCAGGGCGACGCACAGCTGCCACACCAGCCATCGGACGTTCGACGGGATCAGATCGGCGAGCTCGGTCTGCCCCGAACGGGCTCCCTGAACATGCTGGGGCGCAAACCAAACCAGGCGGTCGGCGGTACCGGCCAGATTCATCGCCAGCGCCGCGTTGCCCTCCCGAGCCAGGTCGGCGTTGGTCATGAAGGAATCGCTGCCGACCACGGTGACGGTCCGCTTGCCCTGGCGGTAGCGCACCAGCGCCCCGTCGTAGCAGCTGTCCACCGGCTGACCCGGGAGGGCGATGTAGGTCTGCGTGGTCCGCAGGTCGACCGGCCCCGCCCGTCTGGCCTCCCGCAGGCCGCAATCCGGCTGGTGGGTGAACGCTCGAGCGGGACCCGACCGAATACCGGGGGCCAGGATGCGGCGGGCCGGGGCGTCCGGTGCCATCAGCAGCAGGTCGCCCGGCAGCCCGGCCAACCGGTTCAGCAGCTGGTCATCGGCGATGCGCGGCGTCCGGGCCACCAGCACCAGCCCGTGGGGACGGGCCTGGCGGACGACGTCATCGACGGTGCCCGCGGGTATCACCTCGACGCCGCGGTGACGCAGCAGGGCGACCAACGCGTGCGCGCCGTCCGGGCCGGTGGCGTTGGGATCCATCCGGCCGCCGGGCCGCTGCGCGGTCAGGTAGGCGCCCACCGCCGCGACCACGACGATCACCGCCAGGGCCAGTGCCGCCCACAGCCACGTTCGCCGCATGGTCGTCACCGGTACTGCCGGACCCGGGTCATGGCCTGTAGCCGATCGTCGAGGTCCGCGACGATCCGATACCCCTGGGCGGTGGCGGGCAGTTCGCCGTAGCTGACATCGTTGAACGTCTCGGCGGCCCGCATCAGTTCACCGGCCAGGCCGGGTAGCGCCGCGCCGGCGTCGCGGGCCAGTTCGGTCGCGGTCCGGCCGGGGGCAGGGCGAATGAGCCCGGCCTCTTCGAGTTCGCGGGCCACCGCTCGCAGTCGGTGCCGGATCGCCGCGCCCCAGTCACCGGCGGCGGCATGAAGTTGCGCGGTGGCCCGGTGTTCGGCGGCGCTGTGCTGCGTCGGGCCGTACAGCGCGGCGTCGCGGTGGCCGTCGTGCAGCATCCGCCGAGTGACGTGGATGGCAGCGGCCACGGCCGCCGCGAGGAGTATCAGCAACAGGCTGATGGTGAACCAGCCGCCGGGCAGCTCCGCTCCTGTGACCACCAGGCGCCGGAGCAGAGTCTCGATGAAGTCAAGGAGCTGATCCTTGGGTGACGGCCGTGGGTACATCGGTTTTGCCAGTTCACGTTCGGCCGCCTCGCGGGCGGTCTCCCGGTCGACGTCGACGATGGGCACCCGGGGCTCCTCAGCCGGGCGGCCGGGTCAGCCACAGGTTGTCGGACCATCCCCCGACGTACCCGCTGGCTACGCCGGTTCGCAGCACCAAGTCGAATGCCTCGCCCCGGATACGGCGATCGGCGTACAGCAGGACCGAAACGCCGGCGGTGAACGGCAGCACGATGATCTGACCGATCGTCGCGCCGATCCGGGTGAACAGGCTC
Source organism: Mycolicibacter engbaekii (assembly GCF_002101585.1). Classification (GTDB taxonomy): domain Bacteria; phylum Actinomycetota; class Actinomycetes; order Mycobacteriales; family Mycobacteriaceae; genus Mycobacterium; species Mycobacterium engbaekii. The sequence continues at coordinate 18,865 of NZ_LQOT01000035.1, forward strand.
AACTGCGCACCGCCGGCCAGGGCGTCCGCGCCGTCGCTGGCCACCAGCCCGACGATGTTGAACGGAAACGCGACCGCGCTGCTGACCAGGGCGGTGATCAGGGCGGTGAGCGCCAGGATGCCCAGCACCCGCCAGAAGCTGTTGCGCACCAAGAAGAACGAGCGCCGCATCGCCTCGAATATCGGCTGACGCTCCAGCACGATCACGGTCGGGGCGAAGACCAGCACTACGTAGCCGTAACCGAGTGCCGCGATCAAAGCGAGCGCCATGGGCAGGCCGATCAGCACCGCGGCGCCGGTCCCGCCGACACCTGCGGCAAACGCGATGGTCACCGCGACAAAGCCGCACAGCAGCACCATGGCCAAACCGACCAGGGCGGTCAACCCGATCAGCGGGCCGAAGCGGCCCCGCACGGTGTCCCAGGCTTCGGTGATGGTGGTGGGTGAGCCGAATACCGCGCGCCCGACCACGACCGTCAGCATTCCGGTCATCACAATGGTGCCCAGCGCGGTCACGATGCCGGCGCCGGCGTAACCAGTCAGCCACACCAGCACGTCACCGCCGGAGAGTTCCGCAGACGATCGACCCGAATCCAAGGCGCCGATCGACGTCAGCAGGCCGTACATGGCGATCCCGCTGATGACCTGGGTGGCCACCACAACGACGGTGGTGAGACCGAGCACGGTCTTGGGATTGGCCCGAATGTAGCCGACGGCGCCGTTGTAGATGTCGGTCAGGCTCAGCGGGCGCAGGGGAATGATGCCCGGTTTGAGTTCGGGCTGCGGGTATCCCGGATTGGGCCCGTAGCCCATGGGCGAGGGGCCATAGCCCCAGGCGTGGCGTAGCCCGGAAACGGGGGGCCATATCCGGGCGGCGGGCCGTAGCCGGGAGGCGGAAACCCAGGCTCGGGATAGCCGGGCGGCGGCGTATTCACCATGTGGCTGAGCGTAGCGTTATACGGCATGGCGGAACTCAAATCCCAGTTGCGGGCGGATCTGACGACGGCGATGAAGTCGCAGGACAAACTGCGCACGGCGACCCTGCGAATGCTGCTGTCGGCGATCCAGGCCGAAGAGGTCTCCGGCAAGCAGGCCCGGGAACTCACGGACGCAGACGTTTTGAAGGTCCTGGCCCGAGAAGCCCGCAAGCGTGCGGAGTCCGCGGCGATCTACACCCAGAACGGCCGGGGTGAACTGGCCGCCCAGGAACACGCCGAGGCCCGGATCATCGACGAGTACCTGCCTGCGCCGCTCACCGAAGCCGAACTGGCCGACGTCGTCGACACCGCTCTGGCGCAGGTGGCCGAGGAGATCGGGGAGCGGCCGCACATGAAGCACATGGGCCAGGTGATGAAGGCCGCCACCGTGATCGCCGCGGGCAAGGCCGATGGCTCTCGGCTCTCGGCCGCGGTCCGGGAACGGCTCTAGGAACCGGTCTTCGGCAACGGCCGGCTCAGCAGAGCATCGATGAACGCATCGGGATCGGTGACGCTGACGTAGAGGCGGCGAACCGGCCTGTTGAACAGGCCGGCTGTGGGCGCCTTCGTCGGCTTGACGGGCTGACCCAACAGGATCTCGACCAGGCCGTCACGCGAACCGTTGACCAGCCAGCCGTTACACGCCTGATGGACGCCCCAGCCCCACATGCGTTCCGGCGCCGGCCGCGCGGAATCGATGTTGCTCAGCGCAATGTCCATGGCGAAGGCCCAGCCGCTGCGGACCTGCAGAAACCCGTCGGCCACCCGGATGCTCGCCCGGCGAGGACCCAGGCCGAGCACGGTCGCCAGCGGGCGATACCACCGGTCGTAGCGCATCGCGAAGTCCACGATCGACATTGTCTACGGCCGATACAGCCGGTGGACCGCTTTGGCGTACCCCAACGTAAAAAGGCCCCGACCGGATTGACCGGTCAGAGCCCTCTACCTAGAACCTGAGTCGGGGTGGCGGGATTCGAACCCACGACCTCTTCGTCCCGAACGAAGCACGCTACCAAGCTGCGCCACACCCCGTGTGAAGCCACGACAGCGTATCGCACCGGCCCGCCGCTCACCCAAACGGCTGGTGAGAGCCACGGCTGGGCGCGGCTTCCCCGCGTTCGCCCGATACCGCGCAACCACCGCCGGGCGAGGTCTGGGTCACGGACGCCGCAGCGCCATGAAACGCCCCACAATCCGGCGTGGGGGGCTGAAAACCGGGGCCGACCTGGGCCAGACTGTGTAACCAGGATTTAAGTGCAAAGGGAGTCAAATCATGACGCTGTTAGGCGGAGCGGTGTACGCCGGATTCTTCGCTCTGGCCGCGCTGTGGCTCGCGGCCACCAACCCCGACGCTGCCGAGCAGCGGGTTCAGGCGAAGGCGAACCGGCAGGATCGCTCGAACTCGGCCAATACCGCCGCGGGACCGGTCGGATCGACCCCCTGCTGCGCCAGCCAGTCGTCGTCGTAGTAGGTGTCGGCGTAGCGATCACCGCTGTCGGCCAGCACCGTGACCACCGATCCGCTCCGGCCGGTGGCAACCATCTCGGCCAGCAGCGCGAACGCCCCCCAGACATTGGTCCCGGTCGAGGGGCCCACCCGACGGCCTAAGACGGCGCTGACGTGCCGCGCGGTGGCCACCGAGGCGGCGTCGGGCACCTGGATCATCCGGTCCACGACGTCGGGCAGAAACGACGGTTCCACCCGCGGCCGGCCGATGCCCTCGATGCGCGACGACCCCTCGACCACCAGGTCATACCGGCATTGCGTGTAGGCGGGGTAGAAGGCCGAATGCTCCGGGTCCACCACACACAACCGGGTCGGGTGCCGCCGGTAGCGGAGGTAGCGGCCGATCGTCGCGCTGGTTCCGCCGGTACCGGCACCAACCACGATCCACTCCGGGACGGGGTGGGTTTCGTCGCGCATCTGGTCGAATATCGACTCGGCGATGTTGTTGTTGCCGCGCCAGTCGGTGGCCCGCTCGGCGTTGGTGAACTGATCCAGGTAGTGCCCACCGGTGTCGGCGGCGATGCGCGCCGCTTCGGCGTACACATCGGCTGAATGCGCCACGAAATGACATTGGCCGCCCTGCGCCTCGATCAGGGCCACCTTCGACGCGCTGGTGGCGGTCGGCATCACCGCGATGAACGGCAGGCCCAGCAGGGCCGCGAAATAGGCCTCGGACACCGCCGTGGAGCCCGACGACGCCTCGACCACCGTGGTGCCCTCGGCGATCCAGCCGTTGCACAGCCCGTAGAGGAACAGCGAGCGGGCCAGCCGGTGCTTGAGGCTGCCGGTGATGTGGGTGGACTCGTCTTTGAGGTAGAGCGCCACATCGACTTCGCCTGCCCACGCAGCCGGCAGCGGGTAACGCAGCAGGTGCGTGTCGGCGCTGCGCCGCGCGTCGGCCTCGATCAGGCGGATCGCATTGTCGGCCCAGCGGCGGGGATGCTGGTGGTCGGCAAACCGTTCGGTCAACGGGCCGAGACGGAAGGCTGGGTCGAGCCGCGGGTGAGCCGGGAGTCGTCACCGCCGGTCGGTGCAGCCACCAGGGTCAACAGGCTGGCCTCGGGGCGGCAGGCGAACCGCACCGGCGCGAACGGCGAGGTGCCGATCCCCGCCGAGACGTGCAGCCGCATCTGGGCGCCCCATTGCGACGGGCCCTTGGCCCGTGAGCGGTCCAGCCCGCAGTTGGTCACCAGGGCGCCGTAGAACGGCACGCACAGCTGACCGCCGTGGGTGTGGCCGGCCATCACCAGCTGATAGCCGTCGGCGGCGAAGCGGTCGAGCACGCGTGGTTCCGGCGAATGGGTGAGACCGAGGCGCAGGTCGGCGGTCAGGTCGGCCGGGCCGGCGATGGTGTCGTAGCGGTCCCGCTCGATGTGCGGGTCGTCGACGCCGGCCGCCGCGATGCGATGCCCGGCCACGTCGAACTCGCGACGGTTGTGGGTCAGGTCCAGCCAGCCGCGCTCGGTGAACGCCGCCCGCAGGTCCTGCCAGGGCAGCGGGACGCCGTGGATCCGATGCGTCGGCTTGGTCAGGTACTTCGCCGGATTCTTCAGCCGCGGCCCGAAGTAGTCGTTGCTGCCGAACACGAACACGCCCGGCACCGACAGCAGATCGCCCAGGGCCTGCACCACCGCCGGCACCGCCTTGGGGTGCGCCAGGTTGTCGCCGGTGTTGACCACCAGGTCGGGTTCCAGGCGCACCAGTTCCCGCAGCCAGGCCTGCTTGCGGCGCTGGCCGGGCCGCATGTGGATGTCGCTGATGTGCAGCACCCGCAGCGGAGACGATCCGGGGGCCAGCACCGGCATCGTCGCCTCGCGCACCACAAACGCGTTGCGCTCGATGACTGCGCCGTAGCCGACGGCCAGTGCTGCCGGTCCCAACGCCGCCGAGGCGGCGAGAACGGACCGGGTCAGGGCGGGTGAAGGGACCATGGGATTCAGACTACTGCCCGACTTCGGTACCGCGGCTACGGCGGCGGCGGCGGTGCCGGGGGAGGCAGCAGCGGAATGGTGATCGGCGGCAGCCCCGGAATCTCCACGACCGTCGACCCCACCGGCGGCGGCATGCCCTCCGGCGGCGGCGGCGGTGGCGGCGGGATGCCGTTGCTGACCTCGATGGTCACGATCGACCCGGGAATGGTCTGCCCGCTGGGCGATGTTCCCACCACCGCGCCCGATCGGGCGCTGCTGTTGACCCAGTTCGGCTGGTCGGCGACCTGGAAGCCGGAGTCTTTGATGCGCTGGCGCGCGGCGTCGACCTCGAGGCCGACCACGCTGGGCACCCGGGAGTTGGGACCGCCGTCCACATAGCGCGGATCGGTCGGCGGCATGATGACGTCGCCGAAGTCCGTCGCGATCGGCTTCATCGCCGCGAACCAGGTCCGGGCCGGCTCGTTACCGCCGAAGAGGTCGCCGTCCCCACAGTGCCGCAGCGGGAACGAGCACAGGTCGGACGGCGAGCTGGAGTCGTCGAAGACGTAGTTGGCGGCCGCGTAGCGGTTCGTGAAGCCCAGAAAACCCGACGAGCGGTGCGCCTCGGTGGTGCCCGTCTTGCCTGCCATCGGCAGATCCCAGCCCACCGACCCGGCTGCGGGCGCCGCGGTGCCGCCGCCCTGGATGTCCTTGCCCAACGCGTTGGCCAGGGTGTTCGCCAGGCCTTCGGGAACCACGCGTTCGCAGGTCTCGGTGGCGACGGCCACCTCGTTGCCGTTGCGGTCGAAGACCTTGTCGATCGGGTTCGGCGGGCACCAGACCCCGCCGGAGGCCAACGTGGCGGCGACATTGGACAGCTCCAGCGCGTTGACCTCGATCGGGCCCAGGGTGAACGAGCCCAGGTTCTGGCGTTTGACGAAATCGGCCAGGCTCTCGTTGCTGTCCGGGTCGTAGTCGCGGGCGGTGCCCGGATCGGCGTAGGAACGCAGACCCAGTTTGATCGCCATGTCTACGGTGCGGCCCACCCCCACCTGGGAGATGAGTTTGGCGAACGCGGTGTTCGGCGAGGTCGCCAGTGCGGTCGAGACATTCATCGGTGACCGGTAGGGGGCGACGTTGACCACGCACCAGGTCTCCTTGGGACAGCCCTTGGCGCCGCCGCTGCCCATGCCCTTGGTCTGGAACCTGCCGGGGACTTCGAGATCGGCGTTGATACCCATGCCCATCTCCAGTGCCGCCGCGACGGTGAACGTCTTGAAGATCGAACCGGCGCCGTCGCCGACCAGGGAGAACGGTTGCGGTCGCATGGTTTCGCCCACGTCGGCGTTGAGCCCGTAGGTGCGGTTGCTGGCCATTGCCAGCACCGGGTGGGAGTCGGTGCCCGGTTTGATCACGCTCATCACGCTGGCGACGCCCTGCACGTTGGGGTTGGCGAAGCTGTCGATGGCCTCTTTGACCGGGGCCTGCACGTCGGGGTCCAGCGTGGTGCGGATGACGTAGCCGCCGCGGGCCACCTGTTCCTTGCTGATTCCGGCCCGGGCCAGATACTCCTGCACGTAGTCGCAGAAGAAGGCGCGGTCCCCGGCCGCGATGCAGCCTCGCGGCAGCTCGTTGGGCTGCGGCAGGATGCCCAGCGGCTCCTGCTTGGCCGCCCGCAGCGCGTCTGCCTCGGCGGGCAGGTTCTCGATCATGGTGTCCAGCACCAGATTCCGTCGCGCCAGCGCGCCCTCGGGATTGGTGTAGGGGTTGAGGGTGCTGGTGGACTGCACCATGCCGGCCAGCAGCGCGGCCTGCTGCCAGTTCAGGTCGACGGCATCGACACCGAAGTAGGTCTGGGCGGCGTCTTGGACGCCGAAGGAGTTGTTGCCGAACGAGACCAGGTTCAGGTACCGGGTGAGGATCTGCGGCTTGGTGAACGTCCGGTCCAAGGTGAGCGCCATCCGGATCTCCCGGAGCTTGCGCGCGGGGGTGGTCTCGATGGCGGCGCGCTTTTCGGCATCGGTCTGGGCCAGCACCAGCAATTGGTAGTTCTTGATGTACTGCTGCTCGAGAGTGGAGCCGCCGCGGGTGTCGATGTCCCCGGACGCGTAGCCGGCCAGCCCCGTCAGCGTGCCCTTCCAGTCCACCCCGCTGTGCTCGGCGAACCGCTTGTCCTCGATGGACACGATCGCCAGCTTCATGGTGTCGGCGATCTTGTCGCTGGGCACCTCGAACCGGCGCTGCGAGTACAACCAGGCGATCGTGTTGCCCTTGGCGTCCACCATGGTCGACACCGCGGGGACATCTCCGCTGACCAGTTGGGCCGACCCGTTGGCCACCACGTCCGAGGCGCGGTTGGACATCAGGCCGATCCCGCCGGCAACGGGAAACAGCAGCGCCGCGAGCAGGACGGCGGCGAGCAGACAACACCCGGCCAGTTTGAGCACCGTAGGACCGGTCGGGGGACGCTCCGACATGGCTAACACACTAGCGGTGCTCGCACGCACGGCGAAGCCGGGAGAAGCGGGCCACCGCCATCAAGCCGACTCCGACGGCGGGGGTGCTCGCCCGAACACCACGAAGGGCCCGACCACGTAATTGACGTTGACGTGGAGCAAACGGGCTGATTGGGACCCAAATCATGATCGGACTGCACGTTTGTCCCAAAAAAGTGCCGGTCAACCTGTTGCGCAAAGGCCACCTGACCACCTAACTTGGATATCAAGTGCGATTCAGGTAACACTGATGACAGTATGTGGCGTAGGTCGCAATGGCGGGTCCGGCGCCGAGGTTGGATAGGTGGCTGCCGGGGCGGCCGGGACGGAGGATCGTCAGTGTCTGTTGCAGGGACAGCGGTTCGCAACACCAGCATGCCAGCGGCTTCAGTAGCCCAAACTCCCCGAACGGTGCTGCGCGGCGTGCAGGACGAGGGCAGGATCGCCTGGGTCTCCAAGGCTGTGTGTCGCGGCGCAGACCCCGATGAACTCTTCGTGCGCGGTGCGGCGCAACGCAAAGCCGCGGTGATCTGTCGGCACTGCCCGGTCGTGCTCGAATGCCTGGCCGATGCGCTGGACAACCGGGTCGAGTTCGGGGTCTGGGGCGGCATGACCGAACGGCAGCGCCGGGCGCTGCTCAAGCAACACCCGGAAGTGACCTCCTGGGGCGAGTACTTCGCCGCTCAGCGCAAGCAGCGCGACGCCGGCTGACGCGCGGCTGAGACCTCTTCGCCCTTACTTCTACTTTTTGTTCGTGAGCTGATCGGCGATCGCGCCCAGCGCCTCCAGGTCGGAGACGTCGAACGGCAGGGACGGCACCCCGACGATGGGAACCCGTGGGTTGGCCCGGGTGAAGCGGGACAGCAACCGGATTTCGCGCTTGGCCGTCGCGCCGCGCTCGGCATGGATCTGCAGCGCAGCGGTGGTGAGCGCCTTGGCTCCCTCGGGCAACGACGCGCTGACCTCGGGCTCCTGCAGCGTCTCGACGGCGTCGATCGCACGCTCCATCGGCAGGCTGCACAACATCGGGTGCGTCCGGTTGAGGATCAGACCCGCCAGCGGCATCCGCTCGCTCGAGAGCCGGTCGACGAAGAACGATGCCTCCCGCAAGGCGTCGGGCTCGGCGGCCGACACCACCACGAACTGAGTGCCGTGGCGTTTGAGCAGATCGTAGGTGCGCTCCGCCTTCTCCCGGAAGCCGCCGAAAGTGGAGTCCAGTGACTGCACGAAATTCGCTGCGTCGGAAAGCATTTGAGAGCCCAGCACGGTCGAGAGGGCTTTCATCGCCAGGCCCACCGCTCCCGCGACCAGCTTGCCGATGCCGCGGCCGGGACCCAGCAGCAACTTCCACAGCCGGCTGTCCATGAAGCTGCCCAACCGCTTCGGCGCGTCCAGGAAGTCCAGGGCGTTGCGCGACGGAGGCGTGTCGACGACCACCAGGTCCCAGCGGTCCTCGCCCAGCAACTGGCCCAGTTTCTCCATCGCCATGTATTCCTGCGTGCCGGACAGCGAGGTGGCCACGGTTTGGTAGAACTGGTTGTCCAGGATCGCCTCGGCCCGCTCCGGGCCGGAGTACTGCGTCACCATCTCATCGAAGGTGCGGCGCATGTCGAGCATCATCGCGTACAGCTGGCCGGGCACCTCTGGGGACAGCGGCACCCGCTGCGGGTGGTTGCCCAAGTCGTCGATGCCCAGCGCCTGGGCCAGCCGCCGGGCCGGGTCGATGGTCAGCACCACCACGGTGCGGCCGTATTCAGCGGCCCGCAGCGCCATCGACGCCGCCGTGGTGGTCTTGCCGACGCCACCGGCGCCGCAGCACACCACCACGCGGTTGGCGGTGTCGGCCAGGATCGCCGCCAAGTCCAGAGCCAGCGGTTTGCCGGTCGTGTCGGGTGTCATCGAACCCCCTGTTGGCCGAGAATCTCGGACAGCTCGTAGAGACTGCCGAGGTCGATCCCGTCGGGGATCGTCGGCAGGTGCAGGCGCGGCACATCCAACTGCTCCAGCTGCTCGGCCGTCTCCGTCCGGGCGCTGATGCGGGTGGCGTGCTGAATGGTCTCGGTCAGCAGGCCGGCGAAATCGTCGTCGTCGAGCGTTATGCCCGCCGCGGCCAGCCCGGCCCGCATCGCATCGGCGTCGACGACCCCTTCGGCTGCCTTGGCCAGGTCGGCGGGTTGCAGGTGTGCGGGGATATCGCGGTTGACGATCACGCTGCCGATCGGCAGGTCCAGTTGCCGCAGCTCCTCGATGGCCTCGAGGGTCTCCTGCATCGGCAGGGCCTCCAGCAGTGTCACCAGATGAATCGCGGTCTCATCGGAGTGCAGCAGCTTCACCACGCCCTCGGCCTGCGAGTGCACGGGGCCGCCCTTGGCCAGTTGCGACACCGCCTTGGTGACGTCGAGGAACCGGGAGATCCGGCCGGTCGGCGGCGCGTCCACCACGATGGCGTCGTAGACCGGCTTGTTGTTCTTGTCGACCTGGATCACGTGGTACTTGATCTTGCCGGTGAGGATCACGTCACGCAGGCCGGGCGCGATGGTGGTCGCGAACTCGACGGCACCGACGCGCCGCATCGCCCGCCCGGCCAGACCCAGGTTGTAGAACAGGTCGAGGTATTCCAGGAACGCGGCCTCGATGTCCATCGCCAGGGCATCGACGTGCCCGCCGCCCTCGGCGGTCGCGATTTTGACCGGCTCAATGGGTAGCGGTGGCACGTCGAAGAGCTGCGCAATGCCTTGGCGCTCTTCCACTTCCACCAGCAAGACCCGGCGCCCGCCGGCCGCCAGCGACAACGCCAGCGCGGCTGCCACCGTGGACTTGCCGGTACCGCCCTTACCGGTCACGAAATGCAGCCGGGCCTTCGTCAATCGCGAAGGCCAGCCGAGAAGCGGCTCGCTGCGGGATGTCGCTGTCACCACTGCATGCTAACCAAGTGCTCGGGTGCCCTAGCGATAAGCTCGCTGCCATGAGTCAACGCACGGTCTGGGAGTACGCCACCGTCCCCTTGATCACGCACGCCACCAAGCAGATCCTCGACCAGTGGGGAGAAGACGGCTGGGAGTTGGTCTCGGTGCTGCCGGGGCCCTCCGGTGAGCAGCTCATCGCCTTCCTGAAGCGTCCCCGATGAGCTGGCGAGCCCGGCTGGACGAACTCGGAATCGTCTTGCCCGAGGTGGTCGCACCGCTGGCGGACTACGTCCCGGCGGTGCGAACCGGCGACCTGGTCTACACCTCCGGTCAGCTGCCGATGCAGGACGGCGCCTTGCGCACCGGCAAGGTGGGCGCCGCGGTCAGCCCGCAGGACGGGCGGGCGCTGGCCCGGATCTGCGCTCTGAACGCGCTGGCCGCCGTGGATGCCCTGGTCGGGCTCGACGCGGTGGCGCGCGTGGTCAAGGTGGTGGGGTTCGTCGCCTCGGCGCCCGGTTTCCACGGGCAACCCGCCGTGGTCAACGGGGCCTCCGAATTGTTGGGTGAGGTGTTCGGCGACGCCGGCAAGCACGCCCGCTCCGCGGTCGGGGTCTCCGAACTGCCGCTGGATGCGCCGGTGGAGGTCGAGCTGATCGTCGAGCTGAAGGCCGCGGCGGAGTAGCCGACAGTGTCGGCCAGTCATCCCGCCTACGGTCGGCTGCGGCCCGTCACCGAGACCGCGTCGGTGCTGCTGGCCGACAATCCCGGACTGATGACCCTGGACGGCACCAATACCTGGGTGCTGCGGGGACCGGGCAGTGACGAGCTGGTGCTCGTCGACCCGGGGCCCGACGACGACGAGCACATCGGCCGGCTCGCCGAACTCGGCCGGATCGCCTTGGTCCTGATCAGCCACCGGCACTTCGACCACACCGATGGGATCGACAAGCTGGTCGAGGCCGTCGGCGCCCCGGTGTACTCGGCGGGCAGTGGATTTCAGCGGCGGATGGGCGGCGGGCTGACCGATGGTCAGGTGATCGATGCGGCCGGGCTGCGTATCACCGTCTTCGCCACGCCGGGGCACACCGCGGACTCGCTGTCGTTCGTGCTCGAGGACGCCGTGCTGACCGCCGACACCGTACTGGGCCGGGGCACCACCGTCATCGACTCCGAAGACGGCGACCTGACGTGCTACCTGGACTCGCTGCGGCGGCTGCGCGGCCTGGGCGGGCGTACGGTGCTGCCGGGGCACGGTCCGGAGCTGCCGAACATCGAAGCGGTGGCCGAAGGCTACCTGCGGCACCGCGAACAGCGGCTCGACCAGGTGCGCGCGGCCTTGGTCGCGCTGGGCGACGACGCCACCGCCCGCCAGGTTGTCGAGCACGTCTACACCGACGTCGACGAGGAGCTCTGGAGCGCCGCCGAGTGGTCGGTGCAGGCCCAGCTGGACTACCTGCGCCGCTGACCCTAGCGCGCGCGCCGCGCCAGCCGCTCGGAGTCCGAGATCAGCACGCTCTTGCCCTCGAGCCGAATCCAGCCGCGGTGCGCGAAGTCGGCGAGCGCCTTGTTCACTGTCTCCCGGGAGGCTCCGACCAGCTGAGCGATCTCTTCCTGAGTCAGGTCGTGGGTGACCCGCAGGGCCCCGCCTTCCTGGGTGCCGAACCGCTGCGCGAGCTGCAGCAGCTGCTTGGCCACCCGGCCGGGCACGTCGGTGAAGATCAGGTCCGCCAGGTTGTTGTTGGTGCGCCGCAACCGGCGGGCCAGCACCCGCAGCAACTGCTCGGCGATCTCGGGGCGATCAGAGATCCACGACCGCAAGGCGTCGCGGTCCATCGACACTGCGCGCACCTCGGTGATGGTGGTCGCGCTGGAGGTCCGGGGACCGGGGTCGAAGATCGACAGCTCACCGAACATGTCCGAGGGGCCCATGATGGTCAGGAGGTTTTCCCGGCCATCGGGGGAGCGCCGACCGATTTTCACTTTTCCGGAGACAATGATGTACAGCCGGTCGCCGGGCTCTCCCTCGGCGAACACAGTGTGTCCGCGCGGAAAGTCCACGGGCTGAAGCTGCTTGGTCAGCGCGGCTACGGCGCTGGGCTCAACTCCCTGGAAGATTCCGGCCCTGGCCAGGATCTCGTCCACGATGCCCCTTAGATGTTTTGATGAAGGTTTAACGCATAATCGTCGGCCGCTGACCGGCCAGCCACCTGAGTCTAGAGCCAGGCGTCAAGAGACGTTACAACGCTACACACGATCGGCATGGGAATTCGGGGGAAACCGCGGATTGGCGTTGTCCGGCTGGCTCAGCCCCGTTTCGATGCGTTCCAGCCCGACTGCCGACAGCATCAGCAGCGTCGGGATGGCGGTGATCAGCAACCAGGACACAAGTCGCCAGTAAACCTGGGCAAGGTCTCGTTGGGATCACAAATTAGTACCCTGTCGGAGGTGACAGTGGACAAAACGCCCCGCGTGGCACGGACGGAGACCCGGACGGGACTCATCCGGCGCGCTCGCCGGATGAATCGGACTCTGGCTCAGGCGTTTCCGGACGCCCACTGTGAGCTGGACTTCACCACACCCCTGGAACTGGCCGTCGCCACGGTGCTCTCGGCCCAGTGCACCGACGTTCGGGTGAACCTGACGACACCGGCGGTGTTCGCCCGTTATCCCACGGCGCTGGACTACGCCCAGGCCGACCGCACCGAGCTCGAAGAGCTGATCAGGCCCACCGGCTTCTACCGCAACAAGGCCGCGGCGCTGATCAAGCTGGGCCAGGCGCTGGTGGAACGCTACGACGGGGAAGTGCCCCGCACCATGGAAGAACTTGTTCAGCTGCCCGGCGTCGGCCGCAAGACCGCCAACGTGATCCTGGGCAACGCGTTCGGCGTCCCGGGCATAACCGTCGACACGCACTTCGGTCGCCTGGTGCGGCGCTGGGCCTGGACCAGCGAAGAAGACCCGGTCAAGGTCGAGCACGCGGTCGGTGAGCTGATCGAGCGCAAGGAATGGACCCTGCTCAGCCATCGGGTGATCTTTCACGGCCGGCGGGTCTGCCACGCCCGCAAACCGGCCTGCGGGGTGTGCGTGGTGGCCAAGGACTGCCCGTCCTTCGGGATCGGACCCACCTCCCCGATGGAGGCGGCCGCGCTGGTCAAGGGCCCGGAGACCGAGCACCTGCTGGCGCTGGCCGGGCTGTAGCGAGTCGCCGCACCCATGAGCAGATCGACCCGATGGACTGTCGCGATAGTGGCGGTGCTGGTTGCGCTGCTGGCCGGGTTGGTCGCCGAGCTACGCCGCGAGCCGGTTGCAGTGGCGCCCGGCGGCGGCGGTGCGGTGGCCGGTGCCGGACAGGATGTCGCCGCTGCGCGCCGGCGCGCCGACCTGCCGCCCTGCCAGGCGGGTCCTGGCGGTCCCGGCCCGAGTGTCCTGCGCGGCGTCGTCCTCGAGTGCGCCGCCGATGGGGCGCCGGTAGACGTCGCTGCGATGGTGGCCGACCGGCCGGTGGTGCTCAACCTCTGGGCGTACTGGTGCCGGCCATGCCGCGACGAGTTGCGGGCCTTCGCCGAGTACCAGCGCCGGGCCGGCGCGGGCGTGACGGTGGTGACGGTGCATCAAGACGACAACGAAGCCGCAGGGTTGGCATTGCTGGCCGAACTGGGCGTGCGGCTGCCCACCCTCCAAGACGGCCGGCGCCAACTTGCTGCGGCGTTGCAAGTGCCCAACGTGATGCCCGCGACCGTGGTTCTCGCCGCGGACGGTAGCGTTGCCCGCATCCTGCCGCAGCCCTTCGCCAACGCCGAGGAGATCGCCGCCGCCGTCGAGAACAGCGGCCGCTGATGTGGGACGGTCAGGTTCCGGCACAGAGGGAGGCGCGGTGAGCGCTGGCGAGTCCTGCCCGTGGGCCCCGTCGCGTGCCCCGTCCTGGCTGCAGCCGCTGCTCGACAATGTGGACAAGGTGCCCACGGCGTATCTGCGGCGGGTACCGGCCGACGTTCGCGCCATGATCGCCGCGGCCGACGCCAAGGCACGCGTCACCGGCGCGCGGCGAGACGCTGCGGTCCTGGTGCTGTTCTCCGGGCCGCCTGGCGGCCCACCGGAGGCCATATCGGAATCGGCTGACCTGCTGGTCACGGTGCGGGCCTCGGCGCTGCGCCATCACGCGGGGCAGGCCGCCTTCCCGGGCGGAGCGGTCGATCCCGGCGACGACGGGCCGGTTGCCACCGCGCTGCGGGAGGCGAACGAGGAGACCGGGATCGACCCGGCCCGGATCCATCCGCTGGTGGCGCTGGAGAAGATTTTCATCGCGCCGTCGGGATTCCAGGTGGTGCCGGTGCTGGCGTACTCCGAGGATCCCGGGCCGGTGACCGTGGTGGACCCGGGCGAGACCGCAATCGTGGCGCGTGTTCCAGTCCGGGCATTCATCAACCCCGAGAACCGGTTGATGGTTTACCGTGATGCGCGCAGCCGGCGTTGGGCCATGCCGGCGTTCCGGCTCAACCAGATGCTGGTCTGGGGATTCACCGCCCAGGTGATCTCGGCGATGCTGGACGTGGCTGGCTGGGCGCAGCCCTGGGACACCACCGAGGTGCTGGGGCTGGACGAGGCCATGGCGCAGGTTGGAGGAGAAGGCGGAATATGACGTCGTCGCAGTGGCTGGACATCGCCGTGCTGGCGATCGCCTTCGTTGCCGCAGTGTCCGGCTGGCGTTCGGGTGCACTGGGCTCCCTGCTGTCCTTCGTCGGCGTTGCGCTGGGCGCCATGGCCGGCGTGCTGCTGGCGCCGCATCTGATCGAGAGCGTTTCCGGTCCCCGCCTGAAGCTGTTCGCCGCGCTGTTCCTGATCCTGGCCATGGTCGTCGTCGGTGAGGTCGCGGGGGTGGTCCTGGGCCGAGCGGTGCGCGGAGCGATCCGCAGTCCCGGCGTCCGGACCATGGATTCAGTCGTCGGGGTGGTCTTGCAGCTGGGGGTGGTGCTGATCGCGGCCTGGCTGCTGGCCACCCCGCTGACGGCGTCGGATCAGCCCGCCCTGGCCGCCGCCGTCAACGACTCACGGGTGCTGCGTCAGGTCGACGACATCGCGCCGCCATGGCTCAAGAACGTCCCGCGGCGACTGTCGGCCGTGCTCGACGATTCCGGGCTGCCCGCCGTACTGGAGCCCTTCAGCCGTACACCGATCGCGGCGGTGGATGCGCCGGACCCGGCGCTGGCCGCCAGCCCGGTGGTGGAAACCACTTCGCCGAGCGTGCTGAGAATCCGGGGTGTGGCGCCGGACTGCCAGAAAGTACTGGAGGGCACCGGATTCGTGATCGCGCCCACGCGGGTGATGACGAATGCGCACGTGGTGGCCGGGTCGGACAGTGTCACCGTGGAGAGCGGGTCCAAATCGTACGAGGCCACGGTGATCTCCTTCGACCCCAGCGAAGACATCTCCATCCTGGCGGTGCCCGATCTGCCGTTGCCGCCGTTGACGTTCGCCTCCTCGCCCGCCGGTGCCGACACCGACGCGCTGGTGCTGGGCTACCCCGGCGGCGGCGTCTTCGAGGCCACCCCGGCCCGAATCCGCGACGTCATCAACCTCGAGGGCCCCGACATCTACCGCAGCACGACGGTCACCCGCCGGGTTTACACCATCAGAGGCACTGTGCTGCAAGGAAACTCCGGTGGCCCCATGATCGACATGGACGGGCGGGTGCTCGGCGTGGTGTTCGGCGCGGCCGTCGACGACCCGGACACCGGATTCGTCATGACCGCGGAGGAGGTGGCGGGCCAGCTGGCCCGCATCGGCAACACTCAGCCGGTCTCCACCCAGACCTGTGTCGGGGGCGAGTAGCCCAGGGCCGCAGCCCGTTTCACCCGGCTTCGCCGCGCAAGAACCGCGTCAGGTGCTCGTTGACCACTGCGGGCGACTCTTCGTGAGCGAAGTGTCCGGCGTCGGGCACCGACACGTACCGGCCGTGCGGGGCATACCGCCGGGTCTTCTCGACCGGATCGGTCAGCACGTAGGGGTCGTGCTCGCCGCGTAGATGCAGCAGCGGAATCCCCAACGTGCGCAGGTCCAGCGCCTTCATGAACCGCCGGCCCTCGGCGCGCAGTTGGCTGCGCACCGCCCAGCGCTGGTACTCCAGCGCGCAGTGGGCCGCCGACGGGATTCGCACCGCGGTGCGCAGATGCCCGATCGTCTCGGTGAAATCCGCGCTTGCCTGCCATCTCGCCCCGGCCCTGCTGCGTACCAGCCGCTCGATCTCGGCTCCGTCACGCCGGGTCAGGGTGCGCTCCGGCCAGAACGGCACCTGGTAGCGCAGCAGCCACGGCAACAGTGCCCGGCCCTGATCGGCGTGGGTCAGCGCCGAATTGCGCAGCGCCGCCGGGTGCGGCGAGCTGACCACCGCGATGTCGCGCACCAAGCGGGGGTGCAGCAGCGCGGTCGCCCAGCACACCAGGCCGCCGTCGGCGTGGCCGACCAAGGTGGCCGAGGAGTGTCCCAGGGCCCGGATCAGCCCGGCCGTATCGCCGGCCAGCGTCCAGCCGTCATAACCGCGGGGCGGCTTGTCGCTGCCCCCGTAGCCGCGCAGGTCGACCGCGACGACTCGAAAGCCGCGCAGCCCGCGCAGTTGATGGCGCCACGTCCACCAGAAAGCCCCGAACCCGTGCAACAGCATCACCAGCGGCCGTGCCGTCGGCGGGCCGTCGGCGGCGACGTCGCCGTCCGGAGCCGCCTCGACGACATGGAAGCGAATGCCGTTGGCGTGGATGTCCCAGTGTCGCCACGGCCCGTCGATGCGGGTGATCGACGGATCCGGTGGTGGCACTACCAGCCCGACGGATCGGTGGTCGGCTTGCCGTCGGTGGCGACCGTCGCCGACGCACCGTGCAGGCGGTCCGGGTCGGGGCGCAGCGCATCGCGTGCCTCGCGCACCGTCTCGATGGTCTTGCGCGGCCCGCGGATGCGGCGAACCCGCAGGTAGCCGATCAGCGCCAGGGCCACCGTGAACACCAGCATCAGCCCGAACACGATCAGGTAGGCAGCCCAGGACTGCAGCCACATGTTGAGCAGCTCGGCGACGAAGAAGAAGAAAAAGAAGGTGGAGTAGAACAGCACGACCAGGGCCGCGATGAAGAACACGCTGCCGGTCAGGCCCTTCTTGACGTCGCGGGTGATCTCGGCGCGGGCGAGCTCGACCTCCGCGCGCACCAGGGTCGAAATCTGCGCCGTGGCGTCCTTGACCAGATCGCCCAGCGACGGGTCGGCCGGTAGGGCGTGCGGGTCGGCAAGCGGGATGGTCGCCAAGCTGTTGGGTACGCCGTTGCGGTCCGTCCTGGCGGATCTGTTCGAGGCACGTGATGCATTCCTGCGATCGGCCTTGCTCACTGGCTGTCCTCCCGTTCGCCGTCGTCGCGGCTTAATGTTGCCATGCGCTGGCCGGCCCCACGAGTGACCCCGGCAAAGCCGCGGCCGATGTAGACCGCTCAGCGGAGGTGGGTGGGGGCGGCTCGCGGCGCGCCCAGACCCGCGGTGAGCCGTCGGCGCCGCTAGGCTGTTTATTTACCACTGAGGTGGGTTAACCGACGGGAGAACCGCAGTGCAGATCGCACACCGCTGGTCGCTGCGCGCCGTGATGGCGCTGCTGGCAGGAGTGACTGGTGTCGCCCTGGCCACGGTCGCCGTACCGGCGGTCCGGGTAGCCGCCGACGACAAGGTGGTGCTCGGCGGGGGCGCGGGCCTGGTGGTCGACGAGGACACGCTGTGCACGCTGACCTCGATCGGTCACGACAGGACCGGCGCCCTGATCGGTTTCACCTCCGCGCACTGCGGCGGCCCGGGCGCCCGGGTGGCCGCCGAGGGCGCAGAGCGCAGCGGCACGATCGGTCACATGGTGGCCGGTAACGACGCCCTGGACTACGCGGTGATCGAGTTCGACCCGGACAAGGTGACCCCGGTGCCTAACTTCGGCGGCTTCGTGATCGGCGGCATCGGGCCGGATCCGTTGTTCGGCCAGATCGCGTGCAAGCAGGGCCGCACCACGGGCAACTCGTGTGGAGTCACCTGGGGGCCCGGCCAGGATCCCGGCACCATCGTGATGCAGGTCTGCGGACGCCCCGGCGACTCCGGCGGGCCGGTCGTGGTGAACAACATGCTGGTCGGCATGATCCACGGGGCGTTCAGCGACGCGTTGCCCACCTGCGTGATCAAGTACATCCCGTTGCACACGCCGGCGGTCGTGGTGTCGATCAACGCCGTCCTGGGCGACATCACCGAAAATGGCCGCCCCGGAGCCGGATTCGTGCCGATCGGCTAGGCGCCCTTCCTAGTCGGCAGCCCGTATCGCGTCGAACACGCTGGGGTCCACCAAGGTTGAGGTATCGCCGAGTTCGCGGCCGTCGGCGATATCGCGCAGTAGGCGCCGCATGATCTTGCCGCTGCGGGTCTTGGGCAACTCCGGGACGATATGGACGTTGCGCGGCTTGGCGATCGGCGAGATCTCCACGGTGACGCGCTCGCGCAGTTCGTCGACGATCGTCCCGCCGACGTGTGTGTGGGAGGCCGCCAGCACCACGAACGCGCAGATCCGCTGACCGGTCTGCTCGTCGACGGCGCCGACCACGGCGGCCTCGGCCACCGCCTCGTGACTGACCAGTGCCGACTCCACCTCGGCGGTGGAGATGCGATGCCCGGACACGTTCATCACGTCGTCGATGCGGCCCAGCACCCAGATGTCGCCGTCGGCGTCGTAGCGGGCGCCGTCGCCGGCGAAGTACCAGCCCTGCTCGGCGAACCGCGACCAGTAGGTGTCGATGAAGCGCTGCCGGTCGCCCCAGATACCCCGGGTCATCGCCGGCCAGGGCTGGTCGATGACCAGGTATCCCGACACCGGCTCGCCGGACGCCTGATCCGGCGCCAGCTGGTCACCGTGATCGTCGACGATGCGCGCGGAGATCCCCGGCAGCGGCGTCATCGCCGCACCCGGCTTGGCCGCAGAAACCCCGGGCAGCGGGGAGATCATCGCCGCACCGGTCTCGGTCTGCCACCAGGTGTCGACCACCGGAACCGCGTCCTTGCCGATCACCCGCCGGTACCAGCGCCACGCCTCCGGGTTGATCGGCTCACCCACCGAGCCCAGCAACCGCAGACTGGACAGGTTGTGGGCGTCGGGGACCTCGTGGCCCCACTTCATGAAGGTGCGGATCAACGTCGGAGCGGTGTAATAGATTGTGACACCGTACTTTTCGATGATCTGGAAGTGCCGGTGGTGGTCTGGGAAGTCGGGGGTGCCCTCGTAGATCACCTCGGTGGCGCCGTTGGCCAGCGGTCCGTACACGGCATAGGTGTGCCCGGTGACCCAGCCGACGTCGGCGGTGCACCAGAAGACGTCGGAGGCGGCCTTGAGGTCGAAAACGTAGTGGTGGGTGTAGGCGGCCTGGGTCAGGTAACCGCCGCTGGTGTGCACGATGCCCTTCGGTTTGCCCGTGGTCCCCGACGTGTACAGCAGAAACAGCGGCTGCTCGGCGTCGAACGCCTCGGGCGTGTGCTGCGCGGCGGCCGGCTCCACCACCTCGTGCCACCACAGGTCGCGGTCGGGGTTCCAGGACACCTCGCCGCCGGTGCGCCGCACCACCAGCACGCGTTCGACGCTGGGAGCCTCAGCCACCGCCTCGTCGACGGCGGGCTTGAGCGGTGCCGGCTGGCCGCGGCGGAACTGGCCGTCGGAGGTGATGACCACCTTGGCCTGGGCGTCATCGATGCGCGACCGCAGCGCGTGCGCGGAGAACCCGGCGAACACCACGGTGTGCAGGACGCCCAACCGGGCGCACGCCAGCATCGCGACCACCGCTTCGGGGATCATCGGCAGATAGATCGCCACCCGGTCACCGGCGACCAGGCCCAGGCCGGTCAGCGCGTTGGCCGCCCGACAGACGTCGGCCTGCAGGTCGGCATAGGTGATGGTGCGGGCGTCCCCGTCGGGCTCGCCCTCCCAATGGATCGCCACCCGCTCGCCGTGGCCGGCTTCCACGTGGCGATCCACGCAGTTGTAGGCGACGTTG
This sequence comes from Mycolicibacter engbaekii, assembly GCF_002101585.1. GTDB lineage: Bacteria > Actinomycetota > Actinomycetes > Mycobacteriales > Mycobacteriaceae > Mycobacterium > Mycobacterium engbaekii. Next base: position 38,698 of record NZ_LQOT01000035.1, read on the forward strand.
AGCTTGCCGTCGGCGAACCACCGGGCGAACGGGGCATCGGAGTAGTCCAGCACTTCGGTGAACGGTGTTGCCCAGCTCAACCGGTGGGCCTGCGCGGCCCAGAAGCCGAGCCGGTCGTCGTCGGCGGCGCGATACAACTCAGGACCCGCGTTGGCCTGGGCGGCGAACTCGGCCGAGGGCGGGTACGACGACGCGGATGGGGCGGGGGTGGTGTCTGAGTTGCTGCTCACCGTCAGGAGCCTAATCACCTCGCCGGTAGTGTCACAGCATGTGACCACTGAGGAGGATCCGCTGGCGCCGTTGCTCGATCTTCCGGGCGTTGCGGCGGCAAGCGAGCAGGTCCGCGACGAGTTGGCCCGCGTGCATCGGCACAAGACCAACATGCGCGGCTGGCCGGTCAGCGCCGCGGAGGCTTCCCTGCGGGCGGCACGGGCCTCGTCGGTTCTGGACGGGGGGCCCGCGGCGGTGGACGCCGACGCGACTTCCGACCCGGTGTTCGCCGGCGCGCTGCGGGTGGCCCAAGCGTTAGAAGGCGGGGAGACCGCACTGGTCGAGGTGTGGCGACGTGCTCCGCTGCAGGCGTTGGCCCGGTTGCACGTGTTGGCCGCCGCGGACTTGGTCGACGAGGAGCGGCTCGGCCGGCCGGAAGGCGGTGCGGCCGTCGGGCGCCGGCTGGAGATGCTGGCCGATCTGGCCACCGGGGGCACCTCGGTGGCCGCCCCGGTTTTCGCCGCGGTGGTGCACGGCGAACTGCTGACGCTGGCGCCGTTCGGCAGCGCCGATGGGGTGGTGGCCCGGGGCGCGGCGCGCCTGGTCACGATCGCCAGCGGCCTGGACCGCCATGGACTGGGCGTTCCGGAGGTGGCCTGGATGCGCAAGGCGCGCGACTACCGGCGCGCGGCGGAGGGTTTCGCGACCGGTTCGCGCGAGGGTGTCACCGGGTGGCTGCTGCTGTGTTGCAGCGCGATGCGCACCGGTGCACTCGATGCGCTGGAGATTGCTGAGGCGGGGCGCTAGGCGCCGGTTCCAGCGACTTGGCGGCGAACAAAGCGGGCGGCGCTCCGAAGGATTCGGCTCGCCGCCCGCTAGCACGGTACACGGTTACCAGGCGTCCAACATGGGCTGCGTGGGTGGCCTCGGCGCTCCTACGGCGTTCTTCGGCTGCAGCCCCACCCAAAGGGCTGGCATCACCGATCACGTACCGGAATTACGCAGGCCCGCAACACTTCTGCCATCTTCGCGGCTATGGCTACGCGTGGGTACCGCTTTCCGCACTCCGGAATCGGTTCGGGAGATCGATCCTTCTCTTCCGGGTCGACCCTGGCCTTACCGGCTTCCGTGGTTCCTTTGTACTACGTGATGCACGCCACAGCAAGGGGTAATGGCCGCAGCCCGTTCGCGTGTCACCGGATTGTGACCGGGGTTGTTTGCTGGCCGCTCGGTCAGGGTGCCAGCCGGCGCAACAGGGAATAGGTCAGCGCGCCGGCGGCCAGCGCGCTGATGCCGACCGCGGCGGTGGTGGCTAGTGCCGCGCCGGACGGTGCCGGGATGCGGTCCCGCAGCGACACCGGCCGAGAGAAGGTCAGCACCGGCCAGCCGTTGGCGAGCGCCTCTTTGCGCAGGGCGCGGTCGGGGTTCACCGCCGAGGGGTGGCCGACTGCCTGCAGCATCGGCAGGTCGGTGATCGAGTCCGAGTAGGCGTAGCAGTGCTCGAGCGGATAGCCCTCGCGAGCGGCCAGTTCGCGGATGGCCTGCACCTTGCCCTCGCCGTAGCAGTAGAACGCGATCTCGCCGGTGTACTTGCCGTCGGCCACGACCATCCGCGTGGCCATCGCATGGGTGGCGCCGAGCGCCCGGGCGATGGGCGCCACGATCTCCTCGCCGGAGGCCGAGACCACCACGACGTCGCGGCCGCAGAGTTTGTGGTCGGCGATCAGCTCCGCGGCCTCCGCGAAGATCAGCGGGGTGACGATGTCGTGCATGGTCTCGTTGACGATCGCCTTGACCTGTTCGACGTTCCAGCCGGTGCACATGTTGGTCAGGTGGGCGCGCATCCGCTCCATCTGATCGTGGTCGGCGCCGGACAGCAGCATCAGGAATTGCGCATAGCTCGACTTGAGAACCGTCCGACGGTTGATCAGTCCCTGGGCCATGAAGGGTTTGCTGAAGGCCAGGGCGCTGGACTTCGCGATCACCGTCTGGTCGAGGTCCAGGAAGGCCGCTGTGCGGGTTGGCCCGGGCGCCGAGGGGGCCGGGGAGGCCGGCGCCGGCGTGGGTGGTGACTGCGGCTGCGGGGTGGAGGCGGTCACCGGCTCAGCATAGGTCCGAGAGGTCGGCCGGACCGGCGCTACGCCCGAAACAGCACTTCACACGTAGTCCGACATAATGAAAACACTTTCAAAGTGATACTTGCGCCCCACCGCCCTGTCGTGTGTATAGTGGACATCACTCGGCTTATGTCGAGGGTGTATCGGCCCGACCCCCCGGGGTTGATACGCGACGACCTCCGCCTCCTCCCCCCCTGGCGGGGGTCGTCTTTTTCTCCGGCAATATGTTCGCCGGGACCCCCTCTTCGCCGACTGGAACGTGTTACAGATCCGGCTTTTCGTGCCATTTGTCCGGTTTTTCCGGAAACACTCAACCGAAGTTGTCCACAGGCGACCAATTCATCCACATGCGCCTGGGATCCGATGGCGCTGCCGGGACCCCGGGGTGACGGTGAAGCGGTGAGTTCACCCGCCGGCCTGCTGTCCCTGGTCGCCCATGCCGCCCTGCGAGAAGAGGTGGACCGGGTGGCCGCGGCGGTCGGTACGCACGTCCGCCATCTCGGCGCGGCCCTGCCGAGCCGCAGCACCTGGTCGGCTGCCGCGGCGGTCGTGCTCGACGAGGACGCTGCCGCCCGTTGCGGCAGGGCACGGCTGCCGCGCCGGCCCGGCGTCATCGTGCTCACGGCCGCCCAGCCGAGCGCGGCGTCATGGCGAACCGGCGTGGCCGTCGGCGCGCAACGGGTCCTGGCGTTGCCGGCCGAGGGCAACGAGTTGGTGGCTGCGCTGGCCGAGGCGGGTGAGTCGGCGGCTGACGGGCACGGCCGCGGTGCCGTCGTCGCGGTGATCGGAGCATGCGGAGGAGCAGGCGCCTCGCTGCTGGCCACGGCGTTGGCGCAGCGCGCCGGCGCTGCGCTGTTGATCGATGTGGACACCTGCGGCGCCGGCATCGACCTGCTGGCAGGTACCGAGAACGCCGCCGGCCTGCGCTGGACTGACTTGGCTCAGCACAGCGGGCGACTGACCTGGCCGGCATTGCGCGCAGCGCTACCTCGCCGGCACGAAGTCAGTGTGTTGTCGGGCCCGGGCCGCGGCCACCGCGCCCAGCAAGAGCCGGACGCCGAATCCGGCGCCCTGGACGCCGTCATCGATGCGGGCCGTCGCGGTGGGGTCACCGTCATCTGCGATCTGCCCCGGGCGCTGGCCGAACCCACCGAGACCGCCCTGAGCCTCGCCGACCTTGTCGCGGTGGTCAGCCCGTGCGACGTGCGGGCGTGCGCGGCCGGCGCGGCGATCGCACCCCGGCTGCGGGCGCTGAACCCCAACGTCGGCGTGGTGGTGCGCGGCCCGGCGCCCGGCGGCCTCAGGGCCGGCGACGTGGCCCAGATCCTCGGACTGCCCCTGTTGGCCGCGATGCGGGCCGAGCCACGCCTTGCCGAGCGGCTCGAGCACGCCGGTCTGCGGTTGCAGCGTCGCTCCGCGCTGGCGGTGGCCGCCGGCCGGGTTCTGGAAGCGCTTCCGCAGCGCAGGGACGTGGTTCCGTGCCGGACTCGCTGATAGACCGCGTCCGCGAACGGCTGGCCGCCGAGGCCGGAGAGCCCTCGGCGTTGCGTCCCCAGGCGGTCGCCGCTGCGCTGCGGGCCGAGTCCGGCGGCGTGCTCGGCGACACCGAGATGCTGGCCAGCCTGCGGATACTGCAGACCGAGCTGACCGGAGCCGGGGTGCTTGAACCGCTGCTGTGTGCGGCGGGAACCACCGACGTGCTGGTCACCGCACCCGATGCGGTGTGGGTCGACGACGGCGCGGGCTTGCGGCGCACCGAGATCCGGTTTCCCGACGAAGCGGCGGTGCGCCGGCTGGCTCAACGCCTGGCGGTGGCCGCCGGGCGCCGGCTCGACGACGCCCAGCCGTGGGTCGACGGGCAGCTGCGCGGCATCGGCACCGGCGAGTTCGCCGTGCGCCTGCACGCGATCCTGCCGCCCCTCTCCGCCGGCGGCACGTGCCTTTCCCTGCGGGTGCTGCGGCCGGCCACCCAGAACCTCGCCGCGTTGATCGCCGCGGGTGCTATCGCGCCGGCCGCGGCGGCCCTGCTCGCCGACATCATCGCCGGCCGCTTGGCGTTCCTGATCTCCGGCGGCACCGGCGCCGGGAAAACCACGATGTTGGCCGCCCTGCTCGGGGCGGTAGACGAGCGGGAGCGGCTGGTCTGCGTCGAGGACGCACCCGAACTGCTGCCCCGGCATCCGCATCTGGTCAGGCTGGTGGCGCGCGCGCCGAACGTCGAAGGCATCGGCGAGGTGGGGCTGCGCGAACTGGTCCGGCAGGCGCTGAGGATGCGGCCGGACCGGTTGGTGGTCGGCGAGGTTCGCGGTGCCGAAGTGGTCGACCTGCTCGCCGCCTTGAACACCGGCCACGAAGGCGGGGCCGGAACAGTGCACGCCAACCGTCCCAGCGACGTGCCCGCCCGGCTGGAAGCCCTCGCCGCCCTGGGCGGCCTGGACCGGCCGGGCCTGCACAGCCAGCTGGCGGCAGCCATCCACGTGGTGGTGCACGTCGCGCGCGGCAGCGACGGCCAGCGGCGCCTCACCGACATCGCGATGCTGCGGCGCAATCCAGCCGGCCTGGTGCAGGCCGAACCGGTGTGGGAGGCCGACCGTGGGCTGACCGGCCACGTCACCGAATTTCGTGCTTTGCTGCGCGATCGGCGCGCCGCATGAGCGGCCCGGCGGCCGCCGCACTTGCGCTGGCCGCGGCGGCACTGCTCGGTGTTTCGCCGCGCCGCCGCCTCGCGGCGACCGTCCGCCCCGGCGGCCGGCTCGCTGAGACGGCCGGCCGCTGGAGCGTGCTCGGGGTGGCCACCGGCGCCGCGGTGGCGACCACGCTGGTCCTGCCGCCCTGCGCATGGCTGGCCGGAGCCGTGTTCGGAATCACCGCCGCCGTGCGCCGGCACCGCCGCCTGCGGCGCCGCCGAGCCAGGGCGGAGTCATGCGCCCTGGAAAGCGCGCTCGATGCCCTGGTGGGTGAGTTGCGCGTGGGAGCGCATCCGGTGCGGGCCTTCGCCGTCGGCGCCGCGGAAGCCGGCCACGGTGGGGTGGCCGCGGGTCTGGGCGGCGTCGCGGCCAGGGCCCGGTTGGGCGCCGACGTCGCGACCGGCCTGCGCGATGCCGCCGCAGCCTCGGCGCTGCCCGCACAGTGGGAACGCCTCGCCGTGTATTGGCAACTCGGCGAACGGCACGGCCTGGCGATCGCGGCCCTGATGCAAGCCGCCCAACGCGACATCACCGCCCGGCACAGGTTCTCGGCGCGGGCCGAAGCCGGTATGGCCGGGGCCCGCGCCTCGGCGGCGCTCTTGGCCGGCCTGCCGGTGCTCGGGGTGGTGCTGGGCCAACTGATCGGAGCCCGGCCGATCGGATTTCTGCTGGGCGCCGGCGGCGGCACGCTCATGCTCATCGGGGTGAGCCTGGTCTGCGCCGGGCTGTTGTGGTCTGACCGGATCACCTCAGGCGCCGGCGGTGCCGGCGCATGACCACGGCCGCGCTGCTGCTGGCGGCGGCAGTGCTCGCCGCCGCCGGCCCGCAGACAGCCCGGTCGCGTGTCACGCCCCGCCCGGGCAGCGGCCGGCCGGCCCCTCGGGGCCCGGGGGTTGACGCGCTGGCGCTCGCCGCGGACATGGACGTGTTCGCCCTGTGTCTGACCGCGGGCATGTCGGTGTCCGGTGCGGCGGCAGCCACCGCGGCGCACGCGCCGCCGCCGTTGGCGCAGGCTTTGCGCCGCGGCGCGGATCTGCTGGCGTTGGGTGCCGAACCGCGCCTTGCCTGGTCGGCGCCGGGCGGTCCGGCCGGCGCGGCAATCGACCCGGTCACCGCGGCGGTGCTGCGCCTGGCCCGCCGGTCGGGGTCATCGGGTACCGCGCTGGCCGCCGGGCTCGGCCAACTCGCCGCGCAGTGCCGAGCCGAGGCCGCCGACAAGGCCACCGCCGCCGCGGAGCGAGCCGCGGTGCTGATTGCCGGGCCACTCGGGTTGTGCTTCCTGCCCGCGTTCGTGTGCCTGGGCATCGTGCCGGTGGTGGCCGGCCTGGCCGGCGACGTACTGCGGTCGGGCCTGCTGTGACGGCCACCGCGACAGTGCAGAGGAAACCGATGAAGGAGGATCTGTGAGAACACCGGTAGTGCAGGCACGCAACAGGTTCCGCGTCATCGCGCTGAGGATGGCGCTGCTGGCGTGCGACGAATCCGGGATGTCCACGGTGGAGTACGCGATCGGGACGATCGCCGCCGCGGCGTTCGGCGCGATCCTTTACGCCGTGGTGACCGGCGATTCGATCGTATCGGCACTGAGCCGTGTCATCGGGCGTGCGCTGAACACCAAGGTCTGAAGGACCGTGACCGGCCGTGCGCGCCTTGGGCGGGACACCGGCGCCAGCACCGTCGAGGCGGCGTTCGCGCTGGCGGCCCTGGTTTCGGTGCTGGTGCTGTGCCTGGCCGGGATCAGCGCGGTGTCGGCCCAGGTGCGGTGCATCGACGCGGCGCGGGAAGCCGCCCGGCTGGCGGCCCGCGGCGACGCACCGGCGGCCACCGCGCTGGCGCGGCAGATCGCTCCGGCTGGCGCGACGATCCGGCTGCGCACCGAGGGCGACGTGGTGGTCGCGATGGTCACCGCGCGACCGGTTCTGTTGCCGGGCTTGGCGATCAATGCCAAGGCGATCTCGGTGGCCGAGCCGGTGGGGTGAGGCCGGCGGGGCTACCGTGGCCGCCGCTGCCATGGTCGCGGTGCTGCTCAGCCTCACCGGCGGCGGCTTGGCGCTCGGCTGCGCGGTGATCGCCCGGCATCAGGCGCAGGCCATCGCCGACCTGGCCGCGCTGGCCGGTGCGGCATCGGCTCCCGCCGGGCCCGCGAGAGCCTGTGCGCAGGCCGGCGCGCTGGCCAGGCGGATGCACGCCACCGAGATCAGCTGCACCACAGACGGACTCGATGTGGTGGTCGCCATCGCGATACCGGTTCCCGGGTGGCACCTCGGGTCCGCCCGGGCCTCGGCCCGCGCGGGGCCGCCCGGCTGAGGGGCCACGGCGGTCGCCGGTGCGGGCGCGACCGCTAGGGCGCATCGAGCGCGTAACGCGCCCCGGAGCTTTCCGCATCGCCGTGCCCCGCCTCGGCGAGCTCGGCGGCGGTGGGTAGGCGCAGTGCGATCAGCCCGGCAACCGTGTCCTCCTCGAGCTCCACCCGGTTGACGGTGACATGGACCGGCGCCCAGCCCCCGTCCGCCTGGCGCAGGCGCAACACTCCGCTCGCCGGGGACTGGGTCCGGGCCAGCGTGCTTTCCATGCGGGAGATCTGCGCGTGGTCATCGGGGTGAACCCGCGGCACGCCCGCGGGGCTGCGCCAGTCGTAGAACGGGCACGGGTCGTCCAGCCACTTCAGCAACCGCCGGTTGGACAGATCCACCATGGCCCGGTGCACGCCCGGCTGCGCCAGGGCGCGCAGAATCTGTTGCGCCAGGAAGTCCGGGCGCTGCACCGAGCCGTCGAACTGGGCCCGCCAGTTCATTCCGCGTGTCACCAGATGCTCACGCCCGCCGACGGTTTCGTGTGCGGTGCGAACCACGAATCCCACCCGGATCGAGTCGCCGTGAAAATCGGTGACATCCCAACTGCTGCAGATGGTCTGGCCGGGCTCGGCGCGGATCGCCAACGCCAGCACCTTGTTCTCGTTGGGGCTGAACTCGCGAGTGGGCAGTTCCTCGACGAAGGCCCGGTCCTGGGTGGCCTCCACGTCCGGGTCCTTGCCGCTGTTGGCCAGGGATTCGCGGGTGTCGGTGGCCACGCCCAGGGTCAGGTCCCACTTCAAGGGACCGGGGATGGGCCGCTCGGGCGGTTCGGTGTCGGCCGGCCCAGCCCACACGTGGATGCCGTGCACGCGGCCGTCGGACATCACCACCGGTTCGGTGCGGATGACCCGATCGCGCCGCGGTGTGATGCTGGCCAGGCTCTGCCCGCTGCGCGCCGATTCGGCGATCGCGGCCTGGATCGCCGCCAGGTGAGGGCTGCGTCGCAGGAACTGGGTGAGCGGCACCAGGTTCTTGAGCTGGCGACCCTGCGCGACGACTGCCGGTTCACTACCGAGCGTCTCCACCAGCAGCCAATCGCGCGTCATGATCGGAAATAGTACGACCATCATGGCTCTACCTGCACTATTAGCGGACCATCTTCCTACGCCTGCGTAAATGTCGCACCGTCGGCCGGTCGGCTGAGTTGCGCAGCTTCCGGTGTAGGCGGTAACTTACGAGCGCATCCGGTCATCTGCCGGATTGGGAGCGGATCGCTTTTCTCGACCGTTCGTCCTACTGTCCCGCTTGTTCTTGCGTGGTGACGCCTCTGCGGCGCCACTGTCGCGGTGAGGGCTCGGGGGAGTCGGCCGTTCGGGGGGTCGGCCGACTCCCGGAGTCACCCGGCGGCGCCGTCGAGCGCGCCCAGCACCAGGCGCAGCACGCGTACCGCGCCGTCCTTGTCCAAGGGGTCGTTTCCGTTGCCGCACTTGGGCGATTGCACGCACGAAGGACAACCATGCGGGCATTCGCAGGATTCAATGGCCTCTGCGGTGGCGGTCAGCCAACTCGCCGCGGCGCGGAATCCCCGCTCGGCGAAGCCCGCGCCGCCCGGATGGCCGTCGTAGACGAAGACGCTGGGCAGGCTGCCCAGCGCGTCGGGTCCCAGCGCGGTGGACAGTCCGCCGATGTCGCCGCGGTCGCAGCTGGCCACCAGCGGCAGCAGTCCGATGGCGGCATGTTCGGCGGCGTGCAACGCCCCGGGGATGGCGTTCTCGGCGACTCCGCAGGCGGCCAACGCCTCGGGGGTGATGGTGTAGGCCACCGCCATGGTCGGCAGCGTCGCCGGGGGCACGTCCAGGTCGATGAAGTCCAGCACTTCCCCGGTCGGTAGCCGCCGGAGATATCCGACGATCTGCCGGGTCACCGTCACCGGCAGCAGGCCGAGACTGACCGGCCCGAACCAGGCGCGTTCGCCGTCGCCGGTCACGGCGATGTCGGTGATCTCGCGGGCAAAGGTGGCGTAACCGGGGTCCTCGGCGTGCACGAACGCGATCTGCCGCTCGGTGTCGAGTGAATCGACCAGATAACTCTCGCCCTGATGCAAATACACCGCGCCGGTATGCACCGTCGCGGGCGCCTGCCCGGCGTCGACGCCGCCCAGCAGCCGACCGGTGTCGGCCTCCACGATCGCGACCTGGCCACCGGCCGACCCGCGGATCTCCACCGCGGCATGCGGCTCGAGCCCGGGGGCGGGGAAGTAGCGGTCGGATCGCCGCCGCAGCAACCCGTCGGCCACCAGGGCGTCGGCCACCTGCTCTGCCCCCAGCCGGGCCACTTCGCCGGCCGTCAGCGGCAATTCGGCGGCAGCGCACAGCAGCTGCGGACCCAGCACATACGGGTTGGCCGGATCGATCACCACCTGCTCGATGGGCCGGCCCAGCAGCGCCTCGGGGTGGTGCACCAGATAGGTGTCCAGGGGGTCGTCGCGAGCGACCAGCACGATCAGCGCCGTCTGACCCCGCCGGCCCGATCGGCCGGCCTGCTGCCAGAACGACGTCACGGTGCCCGGAAAGCCGGCGATCACCACCGCGTCCAACCCCGCGATGTCCACCCCGAGCTCCAAGGCATTGGTGGTGGCCAGGCCGTACAACTGACCGTCGGCCAGCGCGCGCTCCAGGGCGCGGCGATCCTCGGCCAGGTACCCCGCGCGGTAAGAGGCGACCTTGCCGGCCAGCGCCGGGGCAATCGACTCCAGCCGGGTGCGCGCCGCGAGTGCGGTCAGCTCCGCGCCCCGCCGCGACCGCACGAAGGTCAGGGTGCGGGCCCCCTCGGCGATCAGGTCGGCCATCACACGGGCTGCCTCGGTACTGGCGGCGCGGCGCACCGGCGCGCCGTTCTCGCCGGTCAGATCGGTGCGCAGGGCCGGCTCCCACAGGGCCACCGTCCGGGCCCCGTGCGGCGAACCGTCCTCGGTGACCTCGGCGACGGGTTGTCCGATCAGCGCGGACGCGCTGGCGCCCGGAGACGCCGTGGTGGCACTGGCGAAGATCACCGTCGGGCCCGCGGGCACCGCGGCCCCCGGCGGGGCGTACCGCTCACACAGGCGCAGCAGCCGTCGCAGCACCATCGCCACGTGGGACCCGAAGATCCCCCGGTAGTAGTGGCATTCGTCGACGATCACGAACCGCAGCCCACGCAGGAACGCTGCCCAGCGAGTGTGGTTGCGCAGCAGAGACAGATGGATCATGTCCGGATTGGAGAACACCCAGCGGGACCGCTCGCGGGCGAACCGGCGGATCTCGGCGGCGCTGTCGCCGTCGTAGGCCACCGGTGCCACGTCTGCGCCCGCACCGCACAGGCGCGGAATCGCCGCGGTCAGTGCGTGCGCCGTGCGCAGCTGATCGTGGCCCAGCGCCTTGGTCGGTGACAGGTAGAGCGCCCGGGCGCGGGGATCGGCCGCCAGGGCCTGCAGCACCGGCAGCTGATAGGCAAGGGATTTCCCCGACGCGGTGCCGGTGCTGATCACCACATGACGGCCGGCGTGTGCCAGTTCGGCGGCCGCCGACTGGTGCGACCACAGGGCCTCGATCCCGCGCTCGGCGAAGGCGGCGATCACATCGGGATCGGCCCAGTCCGGCCAGCCGCATCCCCGGCCTGACGACGCCGGCAGGTTGGCGACGTGACGCAGCGGTTCTTCTCCCGCCTCGACCCCGGCGAGCGCGGCGGCCAGCAATTCACCGCCGAAATTCGCCGTCATATGTCGCTTCCTCCATTGTCCGCTGCCAAAGCCCGCCGCCGTATTGTTCACCCTTCGGCCGAGATTTCGGCACCGCAGTCTGTCCTCAGGGCGACGAACGTGGTTGACTGATGGACGGTCGTAGCTTCTGTGTTCGTGTTAAGCCTTCGCAGGATCTGTGGTTGCGGCCGCAGTGCCCGCGGGGGAACGTCGGTGGCAGCACCGACCGACCGCCAGGGTAGGGCGGTCGGAACAGGCCCGGGGCAGCGAAAATCGGTGCCCCGAACAACGGTGTGCACTGCACCGGGCAAGAAGAGTAAGGAAAGATCGACAAATGCCACAGGGAACTGTGAAGTGGTTCAACGCAGAGAAGGGCTTCGGCTTCATCGCGCCCGAGGACGGGTCGGCGGACGTGTTTGTCCACTACACGGAAATCCAAGGGTCCGGCTTTCGCACCCTCGAGGAAAACCAGCGGGTGGAGTTCGAGGTCGGACAGAGCCCTAAGGGCCCCCAGGCCACGGGCGTCCGCTCCATCTAAGCCACTGGATTCGACGACACCCCCCGGGCAGCTCCCGCGAACGGAGCACCGCCGGGGGGTTTCGTTTCGGGCGGGTCGGGCCGAAAGGCCCGACCCGGAGGCCGCCGGACGGTGGACCGGCTTACTGTCGGTGACGTGAGCCAGCTTTCCTTCTTCTCGGCCGAGTCGGTGCCGCCCAGCGTCGCCGACCTCACCGGGGTGCTGGCTGGTCCGGGACAGATCGTCGTGTCCGGGGACGGCGCGCGGGTCTCGGTTGTGGTCGACGCTCAATGGCGAGCCGCGGCCCTGGCCGAGTTGATCGAGGAGGCCGGTCTACGGCCCGAAGTCACCCGCACCGACGAAGACACCCCGCTGGTGCGCACGGCGGTCGACCCGAGGCTGCGTGTTCTGGCTTCGGCGTGGACCCGCGGGGCGGTCAAGACCGTTCCGCCGCAATGGCTGCCGGGTCCGCGTGAATTGCGGGCGTGGACGCTGGCGGCGGGAACCGCGGAAGGTGACCGGTACCTGCTCGGGCTCGACCCGCATGCGCCGGACACCTTCGCGCCGTTGGCCTCGGCCCTGATGCGGGCTGGGATCGCGCCCACGCTGATCGGCAGTCGTGGGGGCCGCCCGGCGTTGCGGATAACCGGCCGGCGCCGGTTGATGCGACTGGTCGAAAACGTCGGGGAATCGCCCCCAGGCCCCGACGCGTTGGGTCAGTGGCCGCGTGTCGGAGCCACGATCCCGGGCCACGCGGACGGGTTTTGAGAGAATGCACTGCTGAGCGCCAGTTTGCATCGGCACGGGAGTGAGTGCGAGATTGTCAGTTGTCCACCGGCGGCGTGACGTGGCGGTGCGGACAGAAGTGGAGTGTAAGCGCAGTTGGCTGACCCCGGCCGCAACGGCGGCTCAAGTTCACCCGTGCGGCGGCTCGTCATTGTCGAGTCGCCCACCAAGGCACGGAAAATTGCGGGCTACCTGGGCAGTAACTACGTAGTCGAGTCCTCGCGGGGTCACATTCGGGACCTGCCGCGCAATGCCGCCGATGTGCCGGCGAAGTACAAGACCGAACCCTGGGCGCGCCTGGGTGTCAACGTCGACGCCGACTTCGAACCGCTCTACATCGTCAGCCCGGATAAGAAGAGCACCGTCACCGAGCTCAAGGGTCTGCTCAAGGACGTCGACGAGCTCTATCTGGCCACCGATGGTGACCGGGAGGGCGAGGCGATCGCCTGGCACCTGCTGGAGACGCTCAAGCCGCGCATCCCGGTCAAACGGATGGTGTTCCACGAGATCACCGAGCCGGCGATCCGCAACGCCGCGGAGAACCCGCGCGACCTGGACATCGACCTGGTGGACGCCCAGGAGACCCGGCGCGTGCTGGACCGGCTGTATGGCTACGAGGTCAGCCCCGTGCTGTGGAAGAAGGTCGCGCCGAAGCTGTCGGCCGGCCGGGTCCAGTCGGTGGCCACCCGCATCATCGTGCAGCGCGAACGCGAGCGGATGGCGTTCCGCAGCGCCTCCTACTGGGACGTGGTGGCTCAACTGGATGCCAGCGTCTCCGACCCCACGGCCTCGCCGCCCACCTTCACCGCCCGCCTGGTCGCCGTGGACGACCTCCGGGTGGCCAGCGGTCGTGATTTCGACTCGCTGGGGGCGCTGCGCAAGCCCGCCGAGGTGCGGGTGCTCGACGAAGCCGCGGCCACCGCACTGGCGGCCGGGCTGGCCGGTGCGTCCCTGTCGGTGACGTCGGTGGAGGAAAAGCCCTACACCCGGCGGCCCTACGCACCCTTCATGACCTCGACGTTGCAGCAGGAAGCCGGCCGCAAACTGCGGTACTCCGCCGAACGGACGATGAGCATCGCCCAGCGGCTCTACGAGAACGGCTACATCACCTACATGCGTACCGACTCGACGACGCTGTCGCAGTCGGCAATCGACGCCGCGCGCACCCAGGCCCGTCAGCTCTACGGCGAGGAGTACGTCTCGCCGTCGCCGCGGCAGTACACCCGCAAGGTCAAGAACGCCCAGGAAGCCCACGAGGCGATCCGGCCGGCCGGCGAGACGTTCGCCACCCCCGACGCAGTCCGCAACGAACTGGGCAGCGACGAGTTCCGGCTCTACGAGCTGATCTGGCAGCGCACCGTCGCCTCGCAGATGGCCGACGCCCGCGGCACGACGCTGAGCCTGCGGATCGGTGGCCAATCGCGCGACCAGCAGGTGATGTTCGCCGCCAGCGGCCGCACCATCACCTTCCCGGGCTTCCTCAAGGCCTACGTGGAGACCGTCGACGAGTTGGCCGGCGGTGAAGCCGACGACGCGGAGCGGCGGCTGCCGCAGTTGACCCAGGGTCAGCGGGTGGACGCCGCCGAGGCCACCCCGGATGGCCACGCCACCAACCCGCCGGCGCGCTACACCGAGGCGTCGCTGGTCAAGTCGCTCGAGGAGTTGGGCATCGGCCGGCCGTCGACCTACTCCTCGATCATCAAGACCATCCAAGACCGCGGCTACGTCTACAAGAAGGGCAGCGCGCTGGTCCCGACCTGGGTGGCGTTCGCCGTCATCGGGCTGCTCGAACAGCATTTCGGCCGGCTGGTCGACTACGACTTCACCGCGGCGATGGAAGACGAACTCGACGGGATCGCCGCGGGGCGTCAGCGCCGCACCGACTGGCTGCACAACTTCTACTTCGGTGGCGACTACGGGGTCGAGGACTCCATCGCCCGGGCCGGGGGACTCAAGAAGCTGGTCGGGGTGAACCTGGAGGGCATCGACGCCCGGGAGATCAACTCGATCCGGCTGTTCGATGACGAGCAGGGCAGGCCGATCTATGTGCGGGTGGGCAAGAACGGCCCCTACCTGGAGCGCATGGTCACCGGCGACGACGGCGAGCCGACCCCGCAGCGGGCCAACCTGGACGACTCCCTGCCGCCCGACGAGCTGACCCTGGCGCTGGCCGAGGAACGCTTCGCCACCCCGCAAGAGGGCCGATCGCTGGGCATCGACCCCGACAGCGGTCACGAGATCGTCGCCAAGGACGGCCGCTACGGCCCCTACGTCACCGAGGTCCTGCCGCCGCCCCCGGACGACGAGTCCGGCGCCACGGCCAAGAAGGGCAAGAAGCCGACCGGCCCGAAGCCGCGCACCGGCTCGCTGCTGCGCAGCATGAGTCTGGACACCGTGACGCTCGAGGATGCGCTGAAGCTGCTCTCGTTGCCGCGGGTGGTCGGGGTCGATCCCGAGTCCGGCGACGAGATCACCGCACAGAACGGTCGCTATGGGCCGTACCTCAAGCGCGGCACCGATTCCCGGTCGCTGGCGAGCGAGGAGCAGATCTTCGACATCTCCCTGGAGGAGGCGCTGAAGATCTACGCCGAGCCCAAACGCCGGGGGCGCCAGTCCGCGGCGGCTCCGCCGCTGCGCGAGCTGGGTGCCGACCCCGCCAGCGGCAAGCCGATGGTGATCAAGGACGGCCGGTTCGGTCCGTACGTGACCGATGGCGAGACCAACGCCAGCCTGCGCAAGGGCGATGAGGTGGCTTCAATCACCGATGAGCGTGCCGCCGAGCTGCTCGCCGATCGGCGGGCGCGGGGGCCGGTCAAGAAGGCCGCGAAGAAGGCCGTCCGCAAGGCGCCCGCGAAGAAGGCGCCCGCGAAGAAGGCAACCGCCAAGAAGGCCGCCAAGCGCTGATCAGTCGGCGGCTGCCGAGGCCTCGGCGTCTTCTGCCGGCATGGTCTCCAGCGTTGCCAGGTTCAACGGCCGTGCCAGCTGCGTCGGCACGGTGCGGCCGCGCAGCTCGACGATCTCGCCGACCTCCCAGCACAGCGCCTCGGCGTCCACCGCGCCGCTGACCGCGACTGCCGACGCCAGCACGTGGCCGTCGTCCAGTTTCGCCAGTTCGGTCAGCCGGGCGGCCTCGTTGACCGGGTCGCCGATCACGGTGTACTCGAAGCGGGCCCGGGCGCCGATGTGCCCGGCGATCGCCCGCCCGGCCGACACCCCGATGCCGAACTCCTCGGAACCGAGCACCGGCAGCAGGCCGTCGTGCAGCTCGCGGGCCGCGGCCAGGGCGGCACTGGAGGCGTCCGGGTGCTCGATGGGCGCACCGAAGATGGCCAGTGCGGCATCACCCTGGAACTTGTTGACGAAACCGCCGTGGCGCCCCACCGCCTCGACCACCACCCGGAAGAACTCGTTGAGCAGGTTGACGACCTCGCTGGGCGGCCGGGTGGCGGCCAGCTGGGTGGAACCCACCAGGTCGATGAACAGCACCGCCACGTCGCGTTCCTGGCCGCCCAACTCGGTGCCGCGCTCCAGGGCACGCCGGGCCACATCCTCGCCCACATAGCGTCCGAACAGGTCGCGCAGCCGCTGCCGCTCGGCGAGGTCGCGCACCATGTCGTTGAACCCGGCCTGCAGCAGGCCCAGCTCACTGGCGTCATAGATCTGCATGTGCGCGTTGTAGTTGCCGCGCTGCACCTCGCCCAGCGCCCACCGCAGCTGTCGCAGCGGGTCGGCGATCGACATCGACACCAGGACGGTGCCGGCCAGCCCGATGACCAGGGCGGCCAGTGCCATCAGCAGGATCGGGGTGAACAACTTGTCCGGTGAGGCGTTGAGCAGGGACGCCTTGCCGGCCAACACCGACAGCACGATCGCCAGCACCGGCACGCCCGTGGACAGCAGCCAGGTCAGCAGCTGGCGGAGGATGACACCGGGTGCCCGCAGGTTCTCCGGAGTGCCGTCGCGCAGGGCGGCGACGGCCACCGGTCGCAGCACCCGCTCGGACTGCAGGTAGCCGATGATCGCGGTGGCCGCTGCCCCCAGGGCCGTGGCGGTGACCACCACGGGCACGACGTGGTGCACCACCGGCCAGCTGATGGCGACGAACACCACCCCGCCCACCGTCCAGTAGCCGATGCTGATCAGGGACCGGTAGAACGGCATCCGCAGCGCCCGGGATCGCGCCAGTTCGGTGTCCGCGGGATCGGAGTCGCCGTGGGTCTCCAGATCGGCCAGCAGCGCCTCCCGGCGCTGCCAGCGGAACACCGGCATCAGCAACGCGGTGCTGATCGAAAAGCCGAGCCCGAACAGGAACAACAGCACGACGCCGAAGAGCACCAGATTCAGCCGCGGCAGGTCCTGCAGGTTGATCCGGTCCTCGTCGGGCAGGCCGAACCGCAGGAAGCCGAAGACGAACAGTGCGCCGATGATGTCGGCCTGCAGCATGCTCAGCGTGAAAACGGGCCAGGGTGTGCGCACAACCCAGCGGACGAATCGCTCGATCCGCCCGACCAGGGTCGTGGTGCTCACCAGCACACCGTATCGGGCGAGACGGCAAAGCCCGAGTCCGAATGTCCGGTCCAGGCACTACTGTGACCGTGATGTCCGGAGTTTTCACCCGCTTGGTGGGTCAGCAGACGGTGGAGGCCGAACTGCTGGCAGCCGTGCGGGCATCGCGGCAGCCCGGGGCGCCCGGGGCGATGTCCGCGGGCGGTATGTCGCACGCGTGGCTGATCACCGGCCCGCCCGGCTCGGGCCGGTCCATTGCGGCGGTGTGTTTCGCCGCGGCGCTGCAATGCACCGCCGAGGAGGAGCAGGGCGGCCCCGGTTGCGGCCGGTGCCGGGCCTGCACCACGACGATGGCCGGCACCCACGCCGACGTCCGGCGTGTCGTGCCGGAGGGGCTGTCCATCGGTGTCGACGAGATGCGGGCCATCGTGCAGGCCGCCTCGCGGCGGCCCGGGACCGGGCGCTGGCAGATCGTGGTGATCGAGGACGCCGACCGGCTCACCGAGGGAGCGGCCAACGCCCTGCTCAAGGTGGTCGAGGAGCCGCCGCCTTCGACGGTTTTCCTGTTGTGCGCGCCCTCGGTGGATCCCGAGGACATCGCGATCACCTTGCGGTCCCGGTGCCGTCATGTCGCGCTGGTGACCCCGCCGCTGACGGCGGTCGCCCAGGTGCTGATGGAGGTCGACGGCCTGGACTCGGCGACCGCGGAGTGGGCGGCGGCGGTCAGCGGCGGCCATGTCGGGCGGGCTCGGCGGCTGGCCACCGATTCGGAGGCCCGGCAGCGCCGGCAGCGGGCGCTTTCGCTGGCACGGGACGCCGCGACCCCGTCGCGGGCCTTCGCCGCGGTCGATGACCTGGTGGCCGCGGCCGAATCCGAGGCCCGGGACCTGACCGCCGAGCGTTCGGAGGCCGAGACCGAGGAGCTGCGCACCGCGTTGGGGGCTGGTGGCACCGGCAAGGGCACCGCCGGCACCCTGCGCGGCACCGCCGGACTGATCAAGGACCTGGAGCGGCGGCAGAATTCCCGCCACAAGCGGGCGTCGCGGGATGCGCTGGACCGCGCGCTGATCGACCTGGCCACCTATTTCCGCGACGCCCTGCTGGTCGCCATGGCCCCGGCCGGGGTGGCCCGGCCCAGCCACCCGGACATGACCGACGCGGCCGCAGCGATCGCGGCTCACGCACCGCCGGACCGGTTGTTGCGCTGCATCGAGGCGGTCCTCGAATGCCGCGAGGCGCTGGCGGCCAACGTCAAGCCCCGCTTCGCCGTGGGCGCCATGGTGGCAACCGTCGGACAGGCCCTGCGAGACGACCTGTAGACTGACCCGGCCCGGTTTAGACCGGGCGCGCCACCTTAGCTCAGTCGGTAGAGCAATTCACTCGTAATGAATAGGTCAGGAGTTCGATTCTCCTAGGTGGCTCCACAACGGCAGGTCCAGTAGGCACCGTGCGCCGGGCGCCTCGCCCGTTTTGAGTTACCCGTATGGCACGGCGCGCATTTGATGACAATCATTTTCATTAGCCCGGTGGCGACGCTAGGCTCAGTCACGCGCACACACCGAGGCGGGATCAACCGGCGTTGCACGTGCGCGCGACGCCGCGGAAGGTGAGCAATTCCGTTGTCCGCCAACCCAGCACCCGCAGTGTCCGCACTGTTTCGCTACATCGAGACCCTGCACGGCGACCGCCCCTGGGGCAGCATGCTCGACTCCGGTGCCGGCGTGAAGTCCCTGCAATGGATCCAGACGCTGCCGACCGACCGCTGGACCGCGATCACTGCCGCATCCGGGATGGCCGAGGCCAGCCGCGCCGCAGTCGGGGACGGCGTCCGGCCGCAGGATCGGATACTGGTGGGCAACTGGATCGATGACGGCCTGCTCGCCGGCGAGACGTTCGACACCGTGCTTGTCGATTATCTCGTCGGTGCGATCGAGGGCTTCGCGCCCTACTGGCAGGACCACGTCTTCCAGCGGCTGCGGCCCCTGGTCGCCGACGGCGGCCGGCTCTACGTCACCGGCCTGGAGCCCTATGTGCAGTACCCGCCGAACACCGAAAGCGGCCGGATCATCTGGGAGATCGGCCGCGTTCGCGACGCGTGCCTGCTGCTGGCCGGCGAACGGCCCTACCGGGAGTATCCGCTGGAGTGGGTGCTGCGGCAGCTTGCGCGGGCCGGCCTGCGCACGGTGCAGTTCCGCCGTTTCCCCATCCGTTACGGCCCCCGGCACGTCCACGGCCAGCTCGACATGTGCCGCCGGCGGGCCGAACGCTTCGGCTCGCCGGAGCTGGCCGCCTCGATGCTGCGCTACGTCGACGACCTGCAGCAGCGAGCGCTGGCTCTGCACGAGCGCGAGGGCGGCCTGCGGCACGGTCGCGACTATGTGATCGCCGCCGAGCCCATACCCGGCGCAGGTGCCGGGTCTTAGATGTACATCGCCGGGTCGATGTAGCTGGTTGGGTCGACCAGCGGCTCCCGCTGCTTCTCGGTGCGGTGCCGCACCGAGGCCGGAATGCCCGTGGCGATGCAGTCCGCCGGGACGTCCTGGGTGACCACCGCATTGGCCCCGATGGCGCTGCTGTCCCCGATGGTGATCGGGCCGAGGACCTTGGCACCGGCTCCCACGGTGACGCCGTTGCCGATGGTCGGGTGGCGCTTGCCGTGGCTCAGCGAGCGCCCGCCGAGGGTCACCCCGTGGTAGACCATGACGTCATCGCCGATCTGGGTCGTCTCGCCGATCACCACGCCCATGCCGTGGTCGATGAAGAAACGCCGGCCGATGGTCGCGCCCGGATGGATCTCGATGCCGGTGGCGAACCGGGTGGCCTGGGCCAGCAGGCGGGCCGCCCCGCGCAGCGCCGGCCTGGCCCACAGCCGATGTGCCACCCGATGCGACCAGATCGCGTGCAGGCCCGAATAGACCAGGGCGTTCTCGAGGTCCCCGCGCGCGGCCGGGTCATGGTCTCGCGCGTTGCGCAGGTCCTCACGCAACGTCTTCCACACGCCTGTCATAGGCGTGATCATTCCCTAATGTGCTCGAACAGCGGCGTCGAGATGTAGCGTTCGCCGAAGTCGGGGATCACCACCACGATCAGCTTCCCAGCGTTCTCGGGGCGTTTGGCCAGCTCCAGGGCGGCCCAGACGTTGGCGCCGGCCGAAATGCCACCGAGAATGCCCTCCTCGGTCCCCAGGGCGCGAGCCACCCGGATGGCGTCGTCGAACTGGGCGTCGATGATCTCGTCGTAGCAGTCGCGATCGAGCACCTCGGGGATGAAGTTGGGTCCCAGCCCCTGGATCTTGTGCGGACCGGGCTGGGCACCGTGCAGGATCGCCGAGTCCTTGGGCTCCACCCCGACGATCTGGACTTCCGGCTTGCGCGACTTGAGGACGTGCGAGACGCCGGTCAGGGTGCCACCGGTACCGATACCGGCGACGAAGATGTCCACCGCGCCGTCGGTGTCCTTCCACACCTCTTCGCCGGTGGTGCGTTCGTGGATGGCCGGGTTGGCCGGATTGGCGAACTGATTGGCCGCCAAGGCGTTGTGGGTGTCGGCAATGATCTGCTTAGCCCTGGCCACCGCGCCGGCCATACCCTCGGATCCGGGCGTCAGGACGATCTCGGCGCCGAAGGCCCGCAGCATCACCCGCCGTTCGGTCGACATGGTGTCCGGCATGGTCAGGATCACCTTGTAGCCGCGCGCGGCACCGACCATCGCCAACGCGATGCCGGTGTTGCCGCTGGTGGCCTCCACGATGGTGCCGCCGGGGCGCAACTCCCCGGCCTTCTCGGCAGCCTCGATGATCGCGAGACCGATGCGGTCCTTGACGCTGTTGGCCGGGTTGTAGAACTCGAGTTTGGCCGCGACCTGGGCACCCAATCCCTCGGTCAGCCGATTGAGCCGCACGAGTGGCGTGTGGCCGATCAGCTCGGTGACGTTGTCGTAGATCCTGCCCATCAATTGCCCTTTCTCACCAAAACCACCATCGGAGCTACGCGCTTCCCTCGGCGATGCGCCGGACGGCCCTGATGAACACGTCGATCTCTTCGAAGGTGTTGTAGAACGCGAACGACGGACGCACGGTGGCCTCCAGCCCGTAACGGCGCAGGATGGGCTGCGCGCAGTGGTGCCCGGCGCGCACCGCGATGCCCTCGCCGTTGAGGGCCTTGCCGACGTCGGCCGGGTCGTGGCCGGCCAACACGAACGACAACACGCTGGCCTTCTCGTCGGCGGTCCCGACGATCCGCACGCCCGGTATGGCGGCCAACCGCGGCGTGGCGTACTCCAGCAGCGCGTGTTCGTAGGCGGCGATACGTTCGATCCCCACCTGCTCCACGTAGCGCAGCGCCGCGCCGAGGCCGACGGCGTCGGCGATATTGCCGGTGCCCGCCTCGAATTTGTTGGGCGGTTGCTGGTACAGCGAACGCTCAACGGTGACGTCGGCGATCATGTTGCCTCCACCCTGCCACGGCGGCGTCTCTGCCAGGGCCTCTTCGGTCCCGTAAAGCACGCCGATCCCGGTGGGCCCGAAGATCTTGTGCCCGGAAAACGCGAAGAAGTCCGCTCCCAACGACTGTACGTCGATCGGGATGTGGGGAATCGACTGCGCCCCGTCGATCAGCACCCGGGCGCCGTAGCGGTGCCCGAGTTCGACGATCTCGTGCACCGGAGTGACGGTCCCCAACGCGTTGGAGACGTGCGTGGCGGCAACCAATTTGGTCCGCGGACCCAGCAGATCCTCGAACTCGCCCAACAGCAGGTTGCCTGCCGCATCCACCGGGGCCACCCGCAGAATCGCGCCGGTCTGCTTCGAGATCATCTGCCACGGAACGATATTCGCGTGATGCTCCAGATGTGTGATGACGATTTCGTCGCCGGGGCGCAGATGCTTGCCGCCCCATGCGTAAGCGACCAGGTTGATCGCCTCGGTGGTGCCCCGCACGAACACGATGTCTTCGCTGCGGGGCGCGCCCACAAACCGCCGGACAGTGTCGCGGGCATCCTCGTAGGCATCGGTGGCGCGGGCCGCGAGTTCGTGCGCGGCCCGGTGGATATTGGAGTTCTCGTGGGCGTAGAAGTACGCCAGCCGGTCGATCACGGCCTGCGGCTTCTGCGTGGTGGCGGCGTTGTCGAACCAGATCAGCGGTTTGCCGTTGACGGTCTCGCGCAGAATCGGGAAGTCGGCCCGCACCGCGTTGACGTCGAAAACCTCATGGGTGTCCGGCGTCGCCGGAACCGGCTGGGTGGCCGGCGCCGGGCGCGACAGGAAGTAATAGTTCGCCTCGTCGCCGCCGGTTGCCGGCGCCGGAGCATCGGGCAGCCCCAGGTGGGGAACCGCCGGACTGCCGGCCGGCCAGCCCGGGGCCGATCCGCGCGGAGCGACCGGGACGGCCGGGCCGGTGGCCGGATAACCGGCCAAAACGCCCGGCACGGTCGGCACGATGCCGGACGGCACCGCGAACGCCGCGAGGTCGCCCACCCCGGCCGGCAGCAGTCCGCTCGGATCGCCCGCCCCGCCCCGCGGGGCCACCGCGGTGGTCTGCGGGGGTGAGTCCGGACCGGGCTGAGCGCCGAGGGTGTAGAGCTGGTTGGCCAAGATCTCCAGCTCGGCCGCGCTGATCGGCGGGTTTCCCCCGGCAGCTACCGGCCCGGGGTCACTCGTACTCATGGAAACGGTCCACCGAGACGTCGTCGAGCACAGCGAGCGCATCGTCGGTGAGCACGGCCAGCGAGTTGTACAGCGTGACCAGATAGGACGCGATCGCCGACCGGTTGATCCCGGTGAACCGGACCGACAAGCCCGGGGCCTGCTCGCCGACCAGGCCGGGCTGGAACAACCCGACGACGCCCTGGCGCTCCTCGCCGGTTCGCACCAGCAGGATCTTGGTCTTGGAGTCTTCCACCGGAACCTTGTCGCTGGGCACGATCGGGATGCCGCGCCAGGTGATGAACTGCGCGCCGAACAGGTTCACCACCACCGGGGGCACGCCGCGGCGGGTGGCCTCGCGGCCGAAGGCGGCCACGCCCAGCGGGTGGGTCAGGAAGAACCCGGGCGTCTTCCACACCTTGGTGATCAGCGAGTCCAGGTCGTCGGGAGTGGGCGGCCCGGTGATGGTCGAGATGGTCTGCTCCGGGGTCACCTGGGCCAGCAGGCCGTACTCCGGGTTGTTGACCAGTTCGAACTCCTGGCGTTCCTTGATGGTCTCGATGGTGAGCCGCAGCTGCTGGGCGACCTGGTCGTGCGGGCTGGAGTACAGGTCGGAGACCCGGGTGTGCACATCGAGAATCGTCGAGATCGACCGCAGCGTGTATTCGCGTGGGCTGGTCTCGTAGTCCACGAAGGTCTGCGGCAGCGGTTCGGCAGAGCCCGCCCCCTGCTCGGCGTGAATGGCCACCTGACCGGGGTTGACCACTCGGTTGACCCGGTAGATGCCGGCTTCCACCGGAACCCAGTTCAGCAGGTGTAACAGCCAGCGCGGCGTGATCGTGGCCAGCTGCGGGACGGTCTTGGTCGCATTGGCCAATTGCCGTGCGGCAAGGTCCCCGAGGGCCTGAGATTCGTTCTGCGCGGACGTCATTGATTTCCTCCTGATGAGTAACGGCGCCAATCATGGACTATCGGTCGGGTTTGCCCACCAGTTGCGCTCATGGCGAATTGAAATCATGGCAACTCGCGCCGCTGCGGTACATGTCGTAGGGTATGTGTATGTCGAACATCACGCAGCCGCAGCCGCACGTTTCGTGCCGCCTTGCCGCGTGTTGTTGTCGTTGATTCTCTGACGCCCTGATTCCTTAGCGTCGCAGCCCGTCCCCGGTTTCCGGTCAGGTGCTGCCGTGCGCGCATCAGACCAGAAAGTCGACTCGGCATGACCGTTTCTGCCTCCGTTCTTCCGCTGACCGATACCCATCCCGCGGTGACCGTCCGCCGCAGGGTCCATCCGCGACCGGCGGTCGATATCGACCGGATGACCCGCTACCACGGCGGGACCTATTCGCACACCGTGGACCGCATCGTGTTCACCGACGGCACGAGCGCGCGCACGGATCTGATTCGGCTCAACCCCGGTATCGCGGCGTATTCGCTGGACTTTCACGGCATTGCGCCGACCCGCCCCTCGGCCTACCGCATCGACACCTGGTCGGCGGTTCCCCACCTGGGGGCCGCCGAACGGGACGCCCGCGAGGTCCAGGTCGACTGGATCCTGCGCAACTCCGTACCGCGGCACAGCACCGTCGAGGTGAGCCGGCGGTTGCGAGAGGCCGGGTATCTGGGCCGCGGGAACATCGCCGAGCACGAGGCGATAGCGGCCACCCAGGCGGCGATCTGGCGGCTGACCAACGGTTTAGAGCTGGACACCCGTGCCCGCACCGAGCCCGTCCGGGTGCTGCGCCGGCCCGACGGTGTGACGGTCGAGTTCGCCGAGGCCCTCGAATTGGGTGGGTACACCGTCGAACTGGTCGCCGCGCAGCCGGTGGAGGTGACGCTGCACAAATCCGACGACGGCCAGACCTGGCGCGAGGTGCTGTCGTCGCGGCTGTCCGCCCAGACCCCTGGGACCCGGCGCAAGGCGCTCGGGGTCGGGGCCACCGCCGGGGGACACCGCTACTACCGCCTGGCGGTGACCGGACCGGGGGCAGCCACCATCGGCGACGTCGGCTTCTGGCCCGACGGCACCAGCACCTACCGCAATCCCGACCGGATCGTGGCCCTCTACCGCTATCTGGTGGCGGGGGCGGCACGGGCGCGCACCACCGCACCCGGGTTGGACGTCTCGGATGCCAGCGTGACCGACGGGGTGGTGGGGCCGCTGCGCCTGGCCGTCGCGGACTCCGCCGCAGTCAGTGCGCAGGGCGCCGTTGTTCTGGACGCCGACGGTGCCGAGTTGGCCGATCCGGTACCGCCCGGCGGCGTCTTCTTCCTGCGTGCACGGCCGGGCGCGGTCTCGGCGCGGCTCCGCGTCACGGTGCCGGGCACCGAGGACGGCTACGGCGGCCGGGTTCTCACCGGGATCGCCGGCGACGAGCAGTCGCAGACGTACACCCCTGTTGCGCTGGCGGTCCCGGCTGCACTGGTGGTCGACTTCCAGGTGTCCTGGGCACCGCGGCAGGCCGGCGCCCGGCGGGCCCGGCGCTACCCGCGCCGATAGGGCGACGGGGAAAGGGCCCGTCCGGATGTCACCGCGGTGCCGACAACCCGGGAACGGCAGTGGAATACAGCCAGGCCTGCCAGAACGACTGCAGCGGTTGTGCGCTGTATCCGGCGGCCAGCGCGGTGAAATCCTCAGTGCCGGCGTTGCTGTGGCGGTAGCGCGAGGTCCAGTCGCGCAGTAAGGCGAAGAAGGCGTCGTCGCCCAGTCGGCCGCGCAGCACGTGCAGGGTGAGCGCGCCGCGTTTGTACACCCGGTCGTCGAACATCTCGACCGGTCCGGGATCGGCCAACAGCAGATCCTGCGGCAGGCCGGTCAACTGTCGGTGGTAGCGCCGGGCAAGTTGGTCGGCGCTGGGCCCACCGGAATGCTCCGACCACAGCCACTCGGCGTAGCAGGCGAACCCTTCGTGCAGCCAGATGTCGCTCCAGCGCCGCACGGTGACGCTGTTTCCGAACCACTGGTGGGCCAGCTCGTGGGCGATCAGCCGCGTCGACGAGCCGCGGCCGTTGCAGTGGTTGGCACCGAAGATCGAAATCCCTTGGGCCTCCAAGGGGATCTCCAGATCGTCGTCGGTCACCAGCACCGTGTAGCCGGCCGCCAGCGGGTAGGGCCCGAACAGTTGCACGAACAGCTGCATCATCTGCGACTGGCGTGCAAAATCCCGCTCGAACTCGGTCTGCAGGCGGGCGGGCAGCACCGCCCGGATGGCCACGGCCGACCCGGGTACCCGGCGGGTCACGTACCGGCCGATCTGCAGGGTGACCAGATAGGTGGGCGTGGGCTCCGGCTGATCGTAGGTCCAGGTGGTGCGGGTGGCGCGGACCCGCCGCGAGATCAGTTCGCCGTTGGCGAGCGCGTAGTAGGAGCTTTCGGTGCTGATCTGGATCCGGTAGCTGGCCTTGGCGCAGGGATGGTCATCGCAGGGAAACCATGTCGGTGCGCCATTGGGCTGACCCGAGACCAGGACGCCATCGGAAAGCTCCTCGAAACCGACTTCCCCCCAGACCGTTTCGCTGGGACGCGGCGATCCGGAATACCGGACCGCGATCACCAGGGCGGCACCGGCGGGCACCGTGGCGGCCAGGGTGATCCGCAGCTTGGCCCCCGAGGTGGCGAACCGGGCCGGCGGCCTGCCGTTGATCCACACCTTTGCCACCGACAGCGTGTCGGCGAGGTCCAGGGTGATTTCGCGCAGCGCGGCCAGCGCGACCGCGGTGATGGTCGCGGTGCCCGCCAGCCGGTTAATGCTGACCTTGTACTCCAAGTCCAGTTCGTAGCGCGAGACCCGGTAGCCGCCGTTTCCGCTGCCGGGCAGGTAGGGATCGCCGACGGGGGCCGGGGCCGGCGTCGCGGGAATCTTGGCCGGTTTGCTCACGCCGCCGGCTCCTGCCTGGTCGATGCCGCAGAGGGCTTCTTGCCCGGCAGCGGCCACGGCGCGATCGGATTGCCCTGCCAGCGGGTGGCGGGGGGCACCTGGTCGCCGCGCATCACCAACGAGGCCGGTCCCACGGTGGCCCCGGAGCCCAGCCGGGCCGCGGGCAATGCGACACAGTTGGGTCCCAACGTGGCGCCCGCCTCCAGGGTGACGGTGTCCATCTGCATGATGCGATCGTGGAACAGGTGGGTCTGCACCACGCAGCCCCGGTTCACCGTTGCGCCGGCGTCCAGGGTGACCAGGTCGGCTTCGGGCAGCCAGTAGGTTTCGCACCACACGCCCCGGCCGATGGTGGCTCCCAGAGCGCGCAACCACAGGTTCATCACCGGGGTGCCGGTGGCGGCCCGGGCGAACCACGGGGCGGCAACCGTCTCCACGAACGCGTCGGAGACCTCGTTGCGCCACACGAACGACGACCACAGGGGGCGCTGGCAAGCCCGGATCCGCCCCACAATGAGCCATTTCGCCAGCACTGCGCTGGCCCCGGCCGCGGCGCCCGCGGCCAGCAGCGCCACACCGCTTCCCAGTGCGGTCCAGCCGTAGCCGAATCGTGTTGCTGCCCACTGCAGCACGCCCAGCACGGCGACACCGATCGCGAAGGTGACGATGACGGGGAGCAACCGGAAGGTCTCGACCACCGCGCGCATCACCCACAGTCTGCGCGGTGGGCGGAAGGTCCGTTCGACATCGAGGTCGGCGGCTTTGCGGCGCAACCGCACCGGTGGGCTGCCCAGCCACGACGAGCCGGTCTTGGCCTTGTGCGGTGCGGTCGAGAGCACCGCCACCAGGGCATTGTCGGGTACCCGCCGGCCCGGCTGGGTGATCCCGGAATTCCCCAGGAACGCGCGCCTGCCGATGGTTGCCGGTGCGACATGAATCCAGCCGCCGCCCAGCTCGTAGGAGGCGACCATGGTGTCGTCGGCCAGGAAGGCGCCGTCGGCGATCGTGGTGTATTTCGGGATGAGCAATGCGGTGGAGATCTCGGTTCCCCGACCGACTTTCGCGCCCAGCAGTCGCAGCCACCACGGTGTTATCAGCCCTGCATAGAGCGGAAAGAGGTAGTCACGCGCGGCGTCCATCAGGCGTTCGGTGGCCCACAGTTGCCAGCCCACGCGGCTGCGCACCGGGTGGTAGCCGCTGTGCAGACCGATCGACAACAGCCGCACCCCGATCGCGGTCAGGGCGGCGTAGCTCAACATCGCGACCAGCGCGGCCGGTGGAGTCGCGAGCAGCGCCGGCCGAACGGCATCGGCCAGACTGGCGCAGTCCCGCACGGCACGGCCCACCACCGCCAGTCCGGCGCCCAGCGCTAACAGCGGCAAAGCGCCGAGCAGCAGCGAGGTCAGTCCGTACACCGCTACCCACAGCGGGCGCGGCGGCGGCCGGTGATCCGGCCAAGGGTGGTGCGCCTTACCGGATTTCATAGCCGGCGAGCCGGTCCAGTACTGGCCTTTCTTCACCTCGCCGATCACTCCCGACCCCGGCGCCACGTCGGCGTCCTTGCCCACGGAAGCGCCGGGCAGCAGCGTGGTGCGGGCGCCGATGCTGGCGTCATTGCCGACCGCGATCCGGCCGACGTGGAACCGGTCGCCGTCGATCCAATGCCCGCTCAGGTCCACCTCCGGTTCGATGGAGCAGCGGTTGCCCAGCGTCAACATTCCGGTCACCGGCGGGGTCGAGTGCAGGTCCACACCCTCGCCGATCTTGTTGCCCAGCGCCCGTGCGTAGTACACCAGCCACGGTGCGCCGGAAAGGTTCTCGGCGCCGCTGGCGGTGGCGAGCCGCTCGGCGATCCAGACCCGCAGATGCTCCGGTCCGCCGCGCCGGTAGGTCCCCGGCTCCAGGCGGGCCAGCAACAGGCGCGCCCCCAGCGCGGCGATCCCCATCCGGCCCAGCGGGGTGACGAACAGCACGAAGGCGGCCACCACCCACCACCAGTCGAGCCGCGCCAGCCAGGGCAACGGGTGCACCGCCGCCACGATGTTGTTGATCAGCGCCAGCCAGGTGACCCACTGCAGACCCGACAGCGTCGCCAGCGGCACCGACAGCAGCACCTGCGCGGCCTGGGTCAGCGGTGGGGTAGGGGCCACCGTGCGAGAGGCCAGAGCGGCCTGCGGCCCGCGGTCGCCGCGGCCCAGGTCGTCGAGGAACCCCGCAAGCGAACCCAGCCGGGGACGGTCGTAGAGCTGGGCGACGGTGGTCTGCGGGTAGCGCTGCCGCACCGCGGCCACCAGCTGTGCGGCTTGCAGCGATCCACCGCCCAGGGCGAAGAAATCGGCCTGTTCGTCATCGACCGGGGCGCCCAGCACGTCGCGCCACAATCCGGCCAGCCAGCCCAGGGTGCTGTCCGGATCGTCGGCACCGGCCATGCCCGGCCCGGCGGACTCCGGCCCGACGGGCCAGGGCAGTGCGTCGCGGTCCACCTTGCCCGAGGTGCGGGTGGGCAGCTCGTCGACCAGGACCAGCCGGGGAACCAGCGCGGCGGGCAGCCGGCGGGTCAGCTCGGCGCGCGCAGCCCCCAGGTCGAAGTCCGGGTCGGTGCTGACCAGGTAACCGACCAGCAGCGGGGCGCCGGTGGCGCTGGTCCGCACGGCCGCTGCGCCGCCGCTGACACCGGGCAGCGTCACCAGTGCGCTGTCCACCTCGCCCAGTTCGATGCGCCGGCCGCCGATCTTGACCTGATCGTCGGCCCGGCCGCAGAAGGTGAGACCTGCGGGGTCCAGTCGCACCAGATCGCCGCTGCGGTAGGCCCGGGACCAACCCAGGGCGGGCAGCGGCGCGAATTTCTCGGCATCCCGGTCGGGATCCAGGTAGCGGCCCAGCCCCACCCCGCCGATCACCAGTTCGCCGGTCTCCCCGTCGCCCACCGGCGCTCCGTCGGCGCCCAGCACCGCCAGGTCCCAGCCCACCAGCGGCAGCCCGATCCGGACCGGACCGCTGCCGTCGAGCTGCGCGGCGCAGGCCACCACGGTGGTCTCGGTGGGGCCGTAGGTGTTCCACACCTCGCGGCCGTCCACCGCCAGCCGGGCCGCCAGCTCCGGCGGGCAGGCCTCGCCCCCGAAGATCAGCAACCGGACCGCTTCCAGGGCCTCGGCCGGCCACAGTGCGGCCAGGGTGGGCACGGTGGACACCACCGTCACGTCCCGCGCCACCAGCCAGGGACCCAGATCCATGCCGCTGCGCACCAGCGACCGCGGTGCCGGCACCAGGCAGGCGCCGTAGCGCCATGCCAGCCACATCTCCTCGCAGGACGCGTCGAACGCGACCGACAGACCGGCCAGAACCCGGTCGCCCGGCCCGATCGGGTTGTCCTGCAGGAACAGCTGCGCTTCGGCGTCGACGAAGGCCGCGGCGTTGCGGTGCGTGATCGCCACGCCCTTAGGCGTGCCGGTGGACCCCGAGGTGAAGATGATCCAGGCATCGTCGCTGGGCTGCGGCGCCGTGGCCCGCCAGCCGCGCGACGCCCCGGGCCCACGTGTCAGCCCCGCTTCGGTGAGCACTGCCGCCACCTGCGCCTCGCCGAACACCAGCTCGGCGCGTTCGGGGGGATCGTCGGCATCCACCGGGACGTAGGCCGCACCGGTGGCCAGCGTGGCCAGAATCGCCACGTAGAGCGCGTAATTGCCCGACGGCATCCGGATGCCGATACGGTCACCGCGGCCCAGGCCGCGGGCGGCGAGCCACGCAACGCTGTCCTGGACGTCCTCGATCAGCTCGCCGTAGGTCAACACCACCTTGCCGTCGTCGATGGCCGGCGCGTCGGGGTAGCGGGCGGCGGTCTCCCACAGAATGTCGATCAGGGTGCGGGGAGACGGCGCAGCGGAGCCGCGCAGAAACTGTGCGGGAACTTGCGGGGCGGGCACGCCTGTAGAACGTACCGAGCGTGGTGGCGGTGTGCAGCGTGTCATCGTCACCTCGGCGCGACGTAGCCGACAGGGCCGACGGCGATGCACACCGACAGCGCCGCAGTGTCGGCGCCCACGCGGAGACCGTCTCCGGCGCCGGGGAGCCGGACGAAGACACGGTTGAGACCGGGGTGCACCCGGACCCGGACCTGCGGTCCCTCGGACAACGACATCGTCATGGCGCCGTCGACATTGGCCAGGTAGTTGATCTCGGCGGTCCAGTCCGCGGGCAACAGCGGACCGTCGAGTGGCACGGTCACCGGCCGGTCGGGCTGCACCAGGTATCCGCAATCCGGCACCGGCCCGGGCGCCAGGGCACGGACCCAGGTCACCTGGGCGTCGGTCAGTGACCCCGAACTGGTCAGCATCCGCAACTGCGTTGTCGTCGAGGCGAATTCCGGCCGGTCGTGCAACAGGGCGAACATGTGGCTGGCCAGGTTCTCCGGGTAGACGACCCGCCCCAGCACCAACGGGTCCACCTCCTGGTCCAGCAGCGGCGCGTCCGAGGCGGCCCGGGCGGCGGCCAGAGCCTGCCGGGCGTTCTGCAGATATGCACGGGCCGGATCGTCACGCCAGCAGGCCAGGAAGGTCGCCGTGGAATACAGGCTGCTGGCGGTGAACGCCGCCGCCAGGGCCGTCACCGCCACGGCACGCCCGCGGGAGGGGGCCAGCCACCGCGCGGATTCCCGGTTGGGGGCGCACAACCCGACGGCACCCAGGATCGCCAGCACCACCACGAAGTCGGCCAGATAGCGCAGGGTCTGAGCCAGTTCCAGCGCGGTGAACGCCGAAGACCGCATCAGATAGATCGGCACCTGGCAGGCCGCCAGGTAGCCGGCCGCGGCCAGCCACACCGGCCCCAGGCGCCTTTTTCCTGCCAGCGACACCGCCACAAGTCCGGCCAGCACCAGCCAGCCCAGTGCCATCACCACCGGCCCCGGCAGTGCCCAGGGCGAGGCCGGCGCCCAGCGGGCCCACGTCCACGGGCCGCCGGCCAGGCTCGGGACCACGCCGTGGGTGATCGACCGCCACAGCAGGTCACCGGTCATCTCGAGGTCGAAACTCCAGCGCTTCTGATTGACCACTACCAGGTAGACCCCGATCCAGGCCGCGGTCACCGCGAGCGCGGCCGTCCACAACCGGGCCCCGGAGCGCCACGCCCCGGTGATCGCGCCGGTCAGCGGCGCTCCGCGGACGTAGCCCAGCAGTGCCGTCACGGTGAACGCGACGAACGGGATGACCGCGGCCTTCTCGAAGAACAGCAGGCCACCCAGGTAGACCCCAAGCGCGCTGTAGCGGTAGCGCTGATTTCCGGTGCGGGTCAACGCAATCGCGTCCGCACACACCCAGGACAGCGCCGCGCACAACGGCAGCGAGTTCAGCGCCGCCGCCCACCAGGCGAAGGCCGGCAGGCCCAGCGGAGACCACAGCGCAAAGGTCAGCGGCACCAGCAGCACCGGCCGCCAACCGAGAATCACCCACAGCACGCGCAACAACGCGCAGGAGAACAGCAACTGCAGCAACACCAGGCTGAGCGCCGGGGCAGCCCACTGCAGCGGCCACAGCCGCGACAGGGCACCGGCCACCAGGTAGGCGCCCGGCATCACATGACCGTCGTGATCGTCAAACAGGTAGGCCGGCGACCACAGGGGGTGGGTGCCGGCCCGGCCGATCAGGATCAGGTCATCCCAATAGAAATAGCCCCCGAAAGCGACCACCGCCCGGACCGCCAGTTGAGCGGCGATCAATCCCACGGCCGCCCAGAAGACCCACGGCAGGGTTCTCAGCTGCGCGCGCAGGTCCCGGCCCGTGCCACCCGCATCGTCGGGTGCTGCTCGCCGGGCCGGCACTGCTGTGTCGTCGCCGGCGGTCATCTGTCTTTCTTACCTGTCGGTATGGTGGGCGCGTGCGAGCACTGGTAACCGGGGCAGCCGGGTTCATCGGATCGACGTTGGTCGACCGCCTTCGGGCGGACGGGCACCAGGTGATCGGGCTGGACAATTTCGCCACCGGTCGAGCCACCAACATCGAGCACCTGGCCGACGACACCGGCTTCTGCTTCGTCGAGGCCGACATCGTCAGCGCGGACCTCGATGCCGTCCTGGCGCAACACCGCCCCGAGGTGATCTTTCACCTGGCCGCCCAGATCGACGTGCGCCACTCGGTGGCCGACCCGGCCTTCGACGGCACGGTCAACGTGCTCGGCACCATCCGGCTCGCTGAGGCGGCCCGGTCCGCCGGGGTGCGCAAGATCGTGCACACCTCCTCCGGCGGGTCGATCTACGGCACCCCGCCGACCTACCCGACCAGCGAAGACGTCCCGACCGACCCGGCTTCGCCCTACGCCGCCGGCAAGGTGGCCGGGGAGATCTACCTCAACACCTTCGGCCACCTCTACGGGCTGCAGTGTTCCCACATCGCCCCGGCCAACGTCTACGGGCCTCGCCAGGACCCGCACGGCGAGGCGGGTGTGGTGGCGATCTTCGCTCAGGCCCTGCTGAGCGGAACGCCGACCAAGGTGTTCGGGGACGGCTCCAACACCCGCGACTATGTGTTCGTCGACGACGTGGTGGACGCCTTCGTGCGGGCCTCCGGCGAGGCCGGCGACCGGCAGCGCTTCAACATCGGCACCGGCGTGGAAACCTCGGACCGCCAACTGCATTCAGCGGTGGCCGCCGCGGTGGGCGCACCGGATGACCCGGAGTTCCACCCGGCCCGGCTGGGTGACCTGCGACGTTCCTGCCTGGACATCGAGCGGGCGCGGCGAGTGCTCGGCTGGCAGCCGCAGGTGGCGCTGGCCGACGGAGTGGCGCGCACGGTGGCCTATTTCCGGTCTGCGCCCTGACTTTCGCTGCGGCGATTTGGTCCGCCGTTGTGGCATACTGGCCCGTCGGAGGGGAGTATTCCCCAAATCGCAGTGTCGTCATCACGTCACCCGTCATCGGGTGACCGGGGCTGTGGGCCGGTCTGCCCGGCGGAAGAGACCTCCAGCGCCGCAGTAACGCTGGAGGAAGTCGATGGACGTTTTCGCAATCGGGCGTTTCGGCATCGGCGCGGTCGGCGCGGTGGCATCTGCCAGCCTGGACCTCGCGGCAATCCCCCTGCGTGAAGGCGCCAAGCGGCTGGCCGGCGAAAGCAGCGATCTGACCACCAGCCGGCGCAGTTGGCGTGGCGCGGGCCGTGCCTGGATCGAGGTCCGTGGGCTCGACGACCCGGAGATCGGCGGCGATGTCGGATCCGCGGTGCTCGAAGCGCTGCAGGCCCGGCCGGAGGTCAACTCGGTACGGCTGAACCGTCCGCTGTCGCGGGTGATCGTCGAGATCGGCGATGAGGCATCGCTGGCCGAGCTGTGTGCCGCCGTGGCGGCCGCCGAACAAGACCTGGAACTGTCTGCCACCGAAACCGCGGCACTGCCGGGTGACGGTCTGCTGCTGGCCGCCAAGGGCGCCGCCTTCGGCGTCAACGCGGTGGGCCTGGCGATCGCCACCGCGGGCACGCTGCTGCGTTGGCCCGCCGCGCCCAAGATCTTCGATGCAGCCGCGTCGGTGGCCCGGTACCAGCCGCTGGCCCGGGAAACGCTGGAAAGCTGGATCGGTCCCGGGCGAGCCGACACGGTGCTCTCACTGGTTTCGCTGGGATCGCACGTCATCACCATGTCCCCGGCGATCCTGGCGGTCGACCTGTTGGTGGAGGGCCTCAAAGCCTCCGAAACCCGGGCCGCGGCGCTGGCCTGGAGTCGCTACGAACCGCAACTGGCGCGCTACTGCGATGTCCCCGAGGCATATGCCACGGCTCGCCCGGTCCCGCCGCCCGACGGTGCGGCAGAGCGCCACCTGAGGCGCACCGCGCTGGCGCAGGCGGCCACGGCTGCCGTGGTGGCCGCTTTGACCCGCAACCTGGACATGACGTCGAGCGCGATTCTGGCCACCTCGCCCAAGGCGGTGCGCACCAGCTGCGAATCGTTCGCTGCGACGTTGGGGCAGGGACTGGCCGACGAGCACGGGGTGCTGCCGCTGCGGCCGGACAGCCTGCGCCGCCTCGACAAGATCGACACCTTGGTCATCGATCCGCGGGCGCTGACCGGCGAGCAACGCCGCGTGGTGCAGATCCGCGGGGCGAGCGAACACGAACTGCCGCAGGCCTGGGAGAACGCGCAGAGCCTGCTCGGTAAGGCGGGGCTGGGCCCCGGCTGGCACCGGGTGCCCCGGATGACAACCCGGGGGACCGCCCGCAAACAACCGGTGGAAGCGCTGATCCTGCCCGCCCACCATGCGCTGGCCTCCGCGGTGGTCCTGCAGGGACGTGCCGCCGGCGTGGAGCTGGTCACTGTGGACACCGAAATCCTCGGCGAACTGCGTCCCGGCTTCGACGACATCCGCCCGGTGCACGGCGGCGGCACCGCCGACCTGGACGCCGCGCTGGCAGAAGCCGTGACCGAGCTGCAGCAGGCCGGCCGCACCGTGGCGGTGCTGTCGACCGAGGCGGCGCAGGCACTGGCGTCGGCGGATCTGGCGCTGGGGGTCATGCCGGAGCACGAGAATGACGCCCTGCCCCCGCCTTTTTATGCCGACCTGCTGCTGGCCGATCTGGACGGTGCCTGGCAGGTGCTTCATGCGCTTCCGGCGGCCCGGGACGCCACCGAGCGCGGTGTCGCGATCTCGATCGGGGCCTCGACCATTGCCGGGCTGCTGCTCGTCCGTGGGGTTCGGGCGACCATCCCCGGGGTGGGGGCAGGCCAGAGCCGCGGCCCGGGCCCGGTCACCATCGGCGCCGGAGCCGGGATGCTGTCGGGGTACCTGCTGGCCCGCCGGGTGCTGCGCGCGCAGACGCCGAAGCCGGCCCCGGCCTACGAGTGGCACGCCATGTCGGTCGAGCAGGTGCGCGAGATGCTGGGCACGCCGCAGGGCAGCGAATCGCACGCGTCGCTGACCGAACGCGTCCCGGCTGAGGTGGAATCGCCCGGCATGTTCTGGCCCTACGTCCACGCGGTGCGCGCCGAACTGTCCGACCCGATGACCCCGATCCTGGCGTTGTGCTCGGTGGCGACGGCCATGCTGGGCTCGCCGATCGACGCCGTGATGGTGGGAACGGTGCTCACCGGCAACGCCATGCTGGCCGCCTACCAGCGGCTGCGGGCCGAAAGCCGGCTGAACGACCTGCTGGCGCGGCAAGCCCCGCCGGCCCGGGTCGTGCTGATGGATGCCGCCGGGAATCCGACCTATCACGAGATCGCCGCCGAGCAGCTGCTGCCCGGGGACCTGATCGAGGTTCGCAGCAACGAGGTGGTTCCCGCCGACGCCCGGGTCATCGAGGTGTCCGACGTGGAGGTCGACGAGTCGTCGTTGACCGGTGAATCGCTGTCGGTCGGCAAGCAGCTGGACCCGACTCCTGGGGCCGAACTGGCCGAGCGCAGCTGCATGCTCTATGCCGGCACCACGGTGATCGCCGGCAAGGCCATGGCGATGGTGACCGCGGTGGGGGCCGACACCCAGAACCGCCGGGCCTCCGAATTGGCCTCCGGAGACCTGCCCGAAGTCGGGCTGCAGCACCACCTGTCCCAGCTGGTCCACCGGACCTTCCCCTACAGCGCCGCCGGCGGAGTGGCCGTCGGCGCGCTGGGGCTGCTGCGCCAGGGCGGCCTGCGGCAGGCGCTCGGCAACGCCATCGCCGTCGCGATCGCCGCCGTCCCGGAGGGCATGCCGCTGATGGCCACCCTGGCCCAGCACGCGTCGTCGCAGCGGTTGAGCAGATCCGGTGCGCTGGTGCGGATCCCGCGTTCGGTCGAGGCGCTTGGCCGGGTGGACGTGGTGTGCTTCGACAAGACCGGAACGCTCAGCGAGAACCGCTTGCGGGTCACCACGGTGCGCCCGCTGACCGGCTACACCGACGACGACGTCCTCGGCACGGCCGCGCAGGCGGCGCCGGCGCCCGATGGGGCGGCGCACGCGCACGCCACCGACCAGGCGATCGTCGAGGGCGCGGCGGCCGCGCCCGGTGCCCGGCCCTGGACCGAGCCCGACGCCCACCTGCCGTTCCGTTCCGGCCGGGCCTTCTCGGCGTCGGTCGTCGGGTCGGAGCTGCTGGTCAAGGGCGCACCGGAGGTGGTGCTGGGAGCCTGCAAGAACGCCGGAGCTCAGGAGGAGAAGCAGGTGGCCGCCATGGCCGCCCAGGGACTGCGGGTGATCGCGGTCGCCCAGGCCAAACTGACTGCCGCCCAGGCGCGTTCGGTCGGGGATGACCGCGAGGGAACCGACCGCATCACCGAACTCAGTTCCTCGGGGCTGACGCTGATCGGGTTCCTCGGCCTGGCCGACACGCCGCGCGCGGACGCCCCGAAGCTGCTCGCCGATCTGGCCGCCCGCGGCGTCGACATCCGGATGATCACCGGCGACCACCCGATCACCGCCACCGCGATCGCCGCCGAGATGGGCGTGACCGTGGCCCCCGAGCAGGTCATCACCGGCTCGGAATGGAACGCGCTGAACCGCAAGGAACAAGAACGCGTGGTCTGCGAGCGGGTGATCTTCGCCCGGATGTCGCCGGAGAACAAGGTGCAGATCGTTCAGACGCTGGAGCGCGCCGGCCGGGTTTCGGCGATGGTCGGCGACGGCGCCAACGACGCCGCCGCGATCCGGGCGGCCACGGTGGGCCTCGGTGTCGTCGCGCACGGCAGCGACTCGGCGCACGCCACCGCCGACGTCGTCCTGACCGACGGCAAGATCGGTGCGCTGGTCGACGCCATCGACGAGGGCCGGCGGCTGTGGCGCGGCGTGCAGCTGGCCATCTCCGGCCTGCTCGGCGGCAACGTCGGGGAAGTGCTGTTCTCGGTCATCGGCACCGCGGTCACCGGGAACTCGCCGCTGAACACCCGGCAGCTGCTGCTGATGAACACGCTCACCGACGCCCTGCCGGCCACCGCCGTGGCGGTGAGCACCCCGGCCGGTCCGATCGGCGGGGCGGTGCGCGGGCTCGACGAACGCAGTCTGTGGCGGGCGGTGGCGTTCCGCGGCGGAGTCACCGCCGCGGCGGGTACCGCCGCGTGGGCGATGGCGAACTTCTCCGGGTTGCCGGGCAGTCCGCAACGGGCCGCAACGGTGGCGCTGATCTCGCTGGTGACCACCGAACTCGGTCAGACGGTGGTCGACTCGCGGGCGCCCATGGTGCTGGCGACCGCGGCGGGCTCCTTCGTGCTGTTCGCGGGGATGGTCTCCACTCCCGGGGTCAGTCAGCTGTTGGGCTGCACACCGGTCGGTCCGATCGGTTGGGCGCAGGGTGTCGGAACGGCCGCGGCCGCCACTGCCGCGGTGGCTGTGGCGAGCCGGCTGTCGGCCGAGCAGACTCCGCCCGAGCCGGTAACGCAGGCCCCCGCTGAGGAGCAGCCCCGCCGGCTGGAACTGGTGCGCTGAGCGCCGCACCTCAACCGGCCGGCCGTAGCGATGTCTCCTCGGCCCGTGGGCTGGCCCGGGCGGCCATAACCACCTCGAGCAGGCCCGCCCGCCACAACGCGGCGTAGAGGTGTCGGGTCGGCTTGGTCAGCAGCAACGCCGTCACTTCCGCCAGGGGTTCTGCCAGGACTGCTTTGGCCCGCATACCTGCCACGGTGCGGGTACAAATCGGACGGGCGGCAAACCCGTCGTGACCGCGAAGACAACTGTTGCCGAATTACTGTGTTTTGTGCGGCGGCAGCTTCGTCTCGCCGGTAAGACCAGCTGGGCTGGACTCGGGCGGCTGGGCCGCGCTGAGCGCGATCAACCGCGCCAGCCGGGCATAGCGCAGTTCCATGTCGCGGAACCGCATGTAGGTGCTCAACGTGGTGAACGCGAACGCGATGACCAGCACATAGAGCATCAGATCGGTGCCGCGGCGCACCCCCAGCCAATTGGCCACCACAGTGGTGTCATCCGGGCGCAGCACCGCATAGATGCCGGCCACCACGAACATCAGGTAGCCCACTTTCACCCACGCCCGCGACTGCGCCGACCTGCGCGACAACAGCAGGTAGATCAACAGCCCCAAGACCGCTGCGATCAGCAGCACCTTGATCCAGTTCATCGGTGAATATCCCCCTCATCGCGACATCCTTCTGCGCAGCATGCCGTCGAACAAGATGTTGACTCCGTTGAGCAGCGGTTGTCCCTTCGACTTCGAATAGTCGGTGTAGAGCACCTCGACCGGTTCTTCCCCCACTCGCCAGCGGTTTTCGGCGATCAGGGCGATGAACTCCCCGGCATGGCTCATTCCAGTCATGGTGAGGTCAAGTCGGTCGGCCACCCGGCGGTCGAACACCCGCAGCCCGTTGTGGGCGTCGGACAATCCCAGCCGGCGGATTCGCGGACTGAGGACCACCGCAGCGCGCAGCACCAGCCGTTTGAGCGGCGGCACCGTCGTGGCCGCAGCCGGAGCGGCAAACCGGGTGCCGATCACGATGTCCAGGCCGGCGGTGTCGAGACGGTCGACCAGGCGCACCAGGTCGGCCACCCGGTGCTGGCCGTCCGCGTCGAACGTGGCGAAAAGCCGGGCGCCGGGCTGGGCGCGCGCGAACTCGACGCCGGTCTGGATGGCGGCGCCCTGGCCGAGGTTGATCGGATGGCGCACCACGTAGGCGCCCGCACGCCTGGCGGCCTCGGCGGTGTTGTCGGTGCTGCCGTCGTCCACACAGACCACGAAGTCGAACACCGCACGAATCCCGGCGATCACGTCGCCGACGACGGTCGCCTCGTTGAAGGCCGGAACGATGATCCAGACATCGGGGTAGCGGTGGTCTATATCCGAGAAAATACACGCCTACCGGGGTCAGGAATCGGTGCGCAACGCGGCCAGGTGTACCGCGATTCCCACCACGGGCCCGCACAGCAGGGCCACCACCGCCCGGGTGGGCAGATCCAGCGGGAGCAACAGGAGCAGGGCCGAGGCCACCGTCGCCCCCACCCAGCCCAGCGCGTACGCGCGGTGCAGGGCAGCGGCGACCGTTGCCGCACCGGTCAGCGTCAGCAGCGCTATCGCCGTGGCGGCCACGGTCAGTTCTGCCAGCAGCCACCCCCCGGCGTGGTATTCCGGGCCGAAGACCGTACGCAGCAGCCACGGACCGAGCAGACCCGCCGCCACCGCTCCGGTCGCGCCCAGCGCCGCCACCGCCGCCGCCGGTGTTCGCAGCGCCCGCAGCCGGCGGCCGCGCTGATCCACGAAGTGTGCGATCAGGTTGCCCTGCATGGCGGTCAACGGCACCAACAGCGGTGCTCGGGTCACCGTGACCGCCAGGATCACCACACCGCCCGCGGCGCCCAATTCGCCGTAGGTGGCCTGCAGCAGCACTGGAAATCCCATCACCAGGATCGCGCTCGCCCCGGCCGCGGTGATCGAATGTGCAGCGCCACGCAGGAATCCCGCGGTGCTCACCGGGGTCAGCAGCCGAGCCGCCGAGCGCGCCGTGGGTGAGGCTGCCAGCAGCAGCAGCCAGGCCAGCGCACCGGCAACAGTCGCCCACAGGAACCCGACCAGACCCCAGCCGATCAGGAAGGTCACGGTGGCCACGGCCACCCGGATGCCCGCATCGGTGACCATCAGCGCGCCGTACGGCGTCCACCGGTCGGCCCCGGCCAGGGTGCCGAGCAACGTCGCGTGCACCGCGAAGTTGGCCAGGCCGAAACTGAGCAGGCCCACCGACAGCCAGCGCGCCTCGACGAACACGTGCCCGCTCCACAGCGGCGAACTCGCGGCCACCAGCGCCGCGGCCACCAGCCCGCTGAGCCCGGCCACCCGCAACGGATGGGTGTGCGGCGTGGTCGCGCGGTCGGCCTGGATCTCCCGGGCGAACCGGATTTCCCGGGTGGTCTCCTGCAGCAAACCGTTGGCAGCCCCGTTGACCAGTCCGAACGCGCCCCAGAACACGCCGAACACCGAGAATCCGGCGGGGTCCAGGTCCCGCGCGGCCAGATACAGCACCGCGTACCCGCACAGGGCGCTCAGTAGGGTCGCGGTGCCGACCCGGGCCATACTGGCCCGGCCGACGGGTCCGGTGGTCATGCCACGGGGAAACCCGGCGGATCCGGTACCCCCGACATCGGTCACCACGGCGAAAATACTAAGCGGGGGGCGGGGTACGGTCGGGCGGCCCACTGAACCCACCACTGATGATCGGAGGCGCGCCGTTGGACCCGTCGCTGCTGGAATGGCTGCTGACATTCGCGGGTCTGGGGGCGGTGCTCGGGTTCGACCTGCTCATCATCGGCCGGCGGGTGCGCGAGCCCTCGATCCGGGAGGTCGCCGGATGGCTGACGTTTTACCTCAGCCTCGCAGTGGCTTTCGGTGTGTGGGTCTGGTACTACCACGGCCCGAAGTACGGCATGCAGTTCTACGCGGGCTGGCTGACCGAGTACAGCCTGTCGGTGGACAACCTGTTCGTGTTCGTCATCATCATGAACAGCTTCAACGTCCCCAGGAAGTTCCGGCAGGAAGCGCTTTTCGTCGGCATCGTCATGGCGCTGTCGCTGCGCGCGGTGTTCATCGCTCTGGGCGGGGTCGCGGTGCAGCGGCTGTCCTGGACGTTCTACGTCTTCGGCGCTTTCATGGCCTACACCGCCATCAAACTGCTGCGCCACGACGATCCGACCGGCGACGGCGAGCGCGAGGGGGGCAACAACGCCGTGGTGCGCTTTGCCCGCACCCACCTCAACGCCACCGACGGATGGGGTTCGGGGGTGCGGTTCTTCGTCCGGGACAAAGCCGGGGCGTGGGCCATCACCCCGATGTTTCTGGTCGCGCTGGCCTTGGGCACCACCGATCTGGTGTTCGCGATGGATTCCATCCCGGCCATCTACGGGCTGACTCGCCAGCCCTACCTGGTGTTCACCGCCAACGTGTTCGCCCTGATGGGATTGCGGCAGCTGTTCTTCATCCTCGGTCACATGCTGGGCCGGCTGGTGTACCTGTCCCAGGGGCTGGCGGTCATCCTGGGATTCATCGGGGTGCGGATGGTGTTGCACGCGCTGCGCACCAACGATGTGTGGTTCATCCACTCCGGGCGGCCCTTCAATGTCCCGGAGATTCCCACCCCGGTCAGCCTGGGCGTCGTGGTGGGCGTGCTGGCGCTGACGACGGCGGCCAGCCTCTACCGGACCCGCGGATCCGCCACAGCTGTCTAAGCCGCCGGCGTCTGCGCCGGCAGGGATCGAGCGGCCGGAGCCGTGCCGCTCAGTGACCGGAGGACTTGAACCGCTCGATCGACCGGGTGATCTCGGCCTCGGCTTCGGCCCGGCCCACCCAGTCGGCGGCCTTGACGAACTTGCCGGGCTCCAGGTCCTTGTAGTGCACGAAGAAGTGCTTGATGGCGTCCAGTTCGTGCGACGGCACGTCGCCGATGTCGTTGATGTGGTCCCAGCGGTGGTCGCCGGCCGGCACGCAGAGCACCTTGTCGTCGCCGCCGGCCTCATCGGTCATCCGGAACATGCCGACCGGCCGTGCCTCGACCAGCACACCGGGGAACACCGACTGCGGCAGCAGCAGCATCGCGTCCAGCGGGTCGCCGTCCTCGCCGAGGGTGTCCTCGATGAACCCGTAGTCGGTGGGGTAGCCCATCGGCGTGTACAGGTAGCGGTCGAGACGGACCCGCCCGGTGGCGTGGTCGACCTCGTACTTGTTGCGCTGGCCCTTGGGGATTTCGATGGTCACGTCGAATTGCACCGGGTCAGTGTAGAGCGGGTCGCATTGCCGCCCGGAGACCGCCCGTCGGGCACAATTGCGCCTGAGAAGGCAGGAGAGACATGCAACCCACTCGGTGGCGACACTCCACCACGCATCTGGGTATCGCGGCCGCGGTCCTGGCGCTGGCCGCCGCGGTGGTGGTCGTGGCGGCGGTCGTGCTTCCGAACGAGTCCGGTGCCGGTGCGCGGGTGGTCTCGCCGACGCCGACGGCGACCGCTGATCCCGGGGTGGTTCCGGTCTCCGAGGACGCCCCGGTGCCGGCCGGCAGCGGCCTGGCCGCAGCCCTGGCCGGGCCGCTGGCCGACCCCAACCTGGGCCGGCTCACCGGCCGGATCACCGATGCGTTGACCGGCAAAGCGCTGTGGACGAAGCAGGAAGACCTTCCGGTGCTGCCGGCATCGACCAACAAGGTGCTGACCGCGGCCGCCGCCCTGCTGGCGCTGGACCGCGACGCCCGGGTCACCACCCGGGTGACGACCGGCGCTGCGCCCGGGGTTGTTGTGCTGGTCGGCGGCGGCGATCCGACGCTGTCGACCGCCCAGGCCGGTGCCGACACCTGGTATCGCGAAGCCGCCCGTATGGACGATCTGGCCGAACAGGTCCGCAACAGCGGGGTCGAGGTCACCGAGGTTCAGGTCGACGTGTCGGCGTTCACCGGCCCCACCATGGCGGCCGGCTGGGATCCCGCGGACATCGAAGGCGGCGACATCGCCCCCATCGAGGCGGTGATGGTCGACGGCGGTCGCGTCCAGCCGACCACCGTCGAGTCCCGTCGGTCGCTGACACCGGCGCTGGACGCCGGCCGGGTGCTGGCCGCCGCCCTGGGCGTCGACCCGGACCGGGTGAGCATCGCCTCGGCGCCGGTGACCGGCCGGGAGCTGGGCGCGGTCCGATCGGCGCCGCTGGTGGTCCGCCTGGGCGAGATGATGAACGCCTCGGACAATGTGATGGCCGAATGCATCGGGCGTGAGGTGGCCGCGGCGATGGGCCGCCCCCGATCCTTCGCCGGTGCCGTCGACGCGGTGACCAACCGGCTGGCCACAGCCCACATCGCGGTCAGCGGGGCGAGGCTGTCCGATTCCAGCGGACTGTCGGTCGATGACCGGTTGTCGGCCCGGATCCTCGACGCGGTGATTCAGGCGGCGGCCGGGCCGGATCTGCCGGAGTTGCGGCCGCTGCTGGACATGCTGCCGGTCGCCGGTGGCAGCGGCACCCTGTCCGAGCGGTTCCTCAATCCGCAGACCGGGCGTGGTGCGGCCGGCTGGCTGCGCGCCAAGACCGGGTCGCTGAGCCGCACCAACGCGCTGGCCGGCATCGTCACCGACCGCGACCAGCGCGTGCTGACGTTCGCCTTCATCTCCAACGACGCCGGCCCCACCGGGCGGACGGCGATCGACGCGCTGGCAGCGGTGCTGCGAACCTGCGGATGCCGATGAGCGGATCCGAAGTCGGCAGCGCGGTGGACTGGGAGTTCGCCGCGATGGTCGGGGGCCGGCTGGCACGCCCGGCGCCGCCGATGACCGACTACACGCGCCGCCAGGTCGTCGAGGAGCTCTACGCCAGCGCCCGCGCGGCAGAACCCCTGGTCCGCGAGGTCACCGGCCTGGGTGCGGTGGCGGCGGGCGCCGCCATCCCCGAGGCCCGGGTCGTCGACCGGCGGCAGTGGATCGCCGCCGCGGCGGAATCGATGAAGGTGATG
Organism: Mycolicibacter engbaekii; assembly: GCF_002101585.1. GTDB lineage: Bacteria > Actinomycetota > Actinomycetes > Mycobacteriales > Mycobacteriaceae > Mycobacterium > Mycobacterium engbaekii. The sequence goes on from NZ_LQOT01000035.1 coordinate 82,434, forward strand.
ATGGGCGGCACCGACCATCCCGCCGGCTTCCTCACCAGCCGGCTGACCGGGGCGCAGACCGGCGCGGTCCTGGCGTTCGTGTCCTCGAGCATCCTCGGCCAGTACGACCCGTTCTGCCCCGGCGGTGGCGAGCTGCTGCTGGTGTATCCCAACGTGGTCGCCGTCGAGCGCCAGCTTCGGGTGACGCCGGCGGACTTCCGGCTGTGGGTGTGCCTGCACGAGGTCACGCACCGCGTGCAGTTCACCGTCAACCCATGGCTGACCGGCTACATGTCCGATGCGCTGGCGGTGCTGACCGGCCAGAGCAGCCCGGATCTTGCCCAGGTGGTGGGCCGGCTGGTCGGCTACCTGCGGGGCAACCACGGCGAATCCGGGGAGACGGGCCCGTCGGGAATCCTGGGCCTGGTGCGGGCGGTGCAGTCCGAACCGCAGCGCACCGCGCTGGACCAGCTGCTGATGCTGGGCACACTGCTCGAAGGCCATGCCGACCATGTGATGGACGCGGTCGGGCCGGCAGTACCGACGGTGACGACGATCCGCAGTCGTTTCGAGGAACGCCGGCAACGCAGCCAACCGCCGCTGCAACGACTGCTGCGCGCGTTGCTGGGCCTGGACGCCAAGCTCAGCCAGTACACCCGGGGCAAGGCCTTCGTCGACGCCGTGGTCGGCCGGGTCGGCATGGCGCGGTTCAACGCGGTGTGGACGGGTCCACAGACGCTTCCCCTGCCCGCCGAGATCGAAGAGCCGCAAGCGTGGATCGACCGGGTGCTGTAGCCCGCCTGCGCGGCGCGCTGGGGGCGTTCGCCGAGCAGTATCTGACGTCGGGCGACCGCTGGTCGGTGGCCCTGTCCGGTGGGCCGGACTCGCTGGCGCTGACCGCCGTGGCCGCCCGGCTGCGGCCCACCACCGCGCTGATCGTCGACCATGGTCTGCAGCCCGGCTCGGCGCAGGTAGCCGCCACCGCGCGTCAACAGGCCCTGGAATTGGGCTGCGTCGAGGCGCAGGTCATTGCGGTGTCGGTGGGAAATCAGGGCGGGCCCGAGGCCGCGGCACGCACCGCGCGCTACGCCGCGCTGGCCCAATCCGCCGGCCGCGACCCCGTCTTGCTGGGACACACCCTCGACGATCAGGCCGAGACGGTGCTGCTCGGTCTTGGCCGCGGTTCGGGCGCACGGTCGATGGCCGGCATGCGGCCGCATGACCCGCCCTGGTGCCGGCCGCTGCTGGGAGTGCGGCGCTCCCTGACCGCCCAGGCCTGCACCGAACTGGGGCTCACACCGTGGCTCGACCCGCACAACAGCGACCCCCGCTTCACCCGGGTGCGGCTGCGCGCCGAGGTCCTGCCGCTGCTGGAGGACGTGCTGGGCGGCGGGGTGGCCGAGGCCCTGGCCCGCACCGCCAGAGCCCTGCGGGAGAACACCGACCTGATCGACGGCCTGGCCGAGCAGGCCCTGACCGGCGCCGGATCCGGCGACGGCCTGGCTGTCGCGGAGTTGCAGGTGCTGGCGGGACCGGTGCGCCGCGCGGTCATCCGGCGCTGGCTGCTCGCCGGGGGCGGGCGCGGCCTCACCGACCTGCAGATCCGCGCGGTGGACCGGCTGATCACCGCATGGCGGGGGCAGGGCGGGGTGGCGGTCGGGTCGGACCTTCCCGGCCAGCGGCTGTTCGCGGTACGCGGTGACGGCCTGCTGCGACTGCGCTACGAACCGGTCTGAGCCCGCGGCGCGAATTGGCCGCCGCAGTTGGTTGTCGAACTCCCGCCATGGCACGCTGTTCGGGTGGCTGCGATCTCGCCTGGGCAGGGACCCGAGTTGTACCCCGGTGACATCAAATCGGTGATGCTGACCGAGGAGCAGATCCGGGCCCGCACCGCCGAACTGGGCGCCCAGATCGCCGCCGACTACGCCGAGGGCCGCGAGAGCGGCGACCTGCTGCTGATCACCGTGCTGAAGGGTGCGGTGCTGTTCGTCACCGACCTGGCCCGGGCGATCCCGCTGCCCACCCAGTTCGAGTTCATGGCGGTCAGCTCGTACGGCTCGTCGACCTCGTCGTCGGGAGTGGTGCGCATCCTCAAGGACCTCGACCGCGACATCAGCGGCCGCGACGTGTTGATCGTCGAGGACGTGGTGGACTCCGGACTGACCTTGTCGTGGCTGCTGCGCAACCTGGCGGCTCGACGGCCCCGGTCGCTGCGGGTCTGCACCCTGCTGCGCAAACCCGACGCGCTGGGTGCCGGCGTCGACATCGCCTACGTGGGTTTCGACATCCCCAACGACTTCGTGGTCGGCTACGGCCTGGACTACGCCGAGCGCTACCGCGACCTGCCCTACATCGGGATGCTGGACCCGCGGGTCTACCAGGGCTGACGGCTTCCCATCGGCGCGAACGAATCGCCGCCGTAGCACCACGCATGTGAAGCCCTGACCGGCCCGACGAAGGCCGTGTCGATAGGATCACCCAACACGCCAACGATGCCGCGTTCAGAGCTCCGGGCTGCCCCGGTAGCGGATCTGTGACAGATCGGTAGGTGTGAAGGCTGTGTCGACATCAACGCGAAGTGCCCGGGCCCGCAATGGCAAGTCGATCTTCTCGGGCTATCAGCGGACCGACGGCAGCTATCGTGACAGCTTCGACGAGATGTTCGACAACAACGGCAATCCCCGGACCGCCTATCGGGGCATCTTCAACGCGCTGGCTCCCGCCGACAACGAGGAACTGCAGGCCCGCGTCGATGCGCTGGGCCGCGCATTCATCGAGCAGGGTGTCACCTTTTCGCTGTCCGGAAAAGAACGGCCCTTTCCGCTTGACCTTGTGCCACGGGTGATTTCGGCGACCGAGTGGACCAAACTGGAGCGCGGGATAGCGCAACGGGTACGCGCTCTGGAGCGGTTCCTGGACGACATCTATGACGATCAGGAGATCCTGCGTGACGGGGTGGTCCCCAAGCGCCTGGTCACCTCGTGCGCCCACTTTCACCGCCAGGCTGCCGGCATCAAGCCGCCGAACGGCGTGCGAATCCATGTCGCGGGAATCGACTTGGTGCGCGACCATCAGGGCGAATTCCGGGTGCTCGAGGACAATCTGCGGTCTCCGTCCGGTGTGTCCTATGTGATGGAGAACCGTCGCACCATGGCCCGGGTCTTTCCTGATCTGTTCGCCACGCACCGGGTGCGGCAGGTCGGTGACTACGCCACTCACCTGTTGCGGGCGTTGCGGGCCGCCGCGGCGTCCAACGAGGCCGACCCGACGGTGGCGGTGATGACGCCCGGGGCGTCGAACTCGGCCTATTTCGAGCATTCGCTGCTGGCCCGTCAAATGGGCGTCGAGCTGGTCGAGGGACGAGACCTGTTCTGCCGCGACAACATCGTGTACATGAGCACCACGGAGGGGGAGCAGCGCGTCGACGTCATCTACCGGCGAATTGACGACGAGTATCTGGATCCGCTGCAGTTCCGGCCCGATTCGGTGCTCGGTGTGCCGGGACTGGTCAACGCTGCCCGCGCAGGAAACGTGGTGATCAGCAGCGCGGTGGGCAACGGGGTGGGCGACGACAAGCTCATCTACACCTACGTTCCACAGATCATCCGGTATTACCTGGGCGAGAAGCCGATTCTTTCCAACGTCGACACGCTGCGCTGCTGGCTGGACGACGAGTGCGAGGAAGTCCTGGATCGGATCCACGAGTTGGTGATCAAGCCGGTCGAGGGTTCCGGCGGGTACGGCATCGTGTTCGGCCCGCAGGCATCTCGCCGGGAACTCAACGCTCTGGCGAAGAGGATCAAGGCAAGTCCGCGCGACTGGATCGCGCAGCCGGTGGTGCAGCTGTCCACCGTACCCACCAAGGTGGGAGATCGACTGGCCCCCAGGCATGTTGATCTGCGTCCGTTCGCCGTCAACGACGGTGACGACGTGTGGGTACTGCCCGGAGGTCTGACCCGGGTGGCGCTGACAGAGGGTTCCATGGTGGTGAACTCAAGCCAGGGCGGAGGTTCCAAAGACACCTGGGTGCTGGCGCCCCGCAGGGCGGACAACGGACACGAGTTGTCCGGCGATCAGCTGGTCCGCCACCAGGATCTGGCGACCGAAAACACATCCGATCAGGGACCTGCGCTGCCCGGAACCGACCTGCAGCAACAACAGCAACAGCAGCAGCAGGCGTCCGATGGGGGTGAGAGCCGATGATGCTGGCGCGCAACGCCGAGTCGTTGTTCTGGATCGGCCGCTACGTCGAGCGCGCCGACGACACCGCGCGCATCCTGGATGTCGCCGTGCACCAATTGCTCGAAGACGCCACGGTGGACCCGGACCGCACCTGTCGGCTGGTGCTGCAGGTGCTGGGGCTCGACTGTCCTGAAGACGGTCAGGTCCAAAGTGTCTGGACTCTGACCGATCGAGTGGCGTACGCGGGTGCGGGCTCGGGGTCGATCGCCGACAGTATCGCGCGGGCCCGTGAGAATGCGCGTGGCGCACGAGAAGTCACGTCCAGCGAGATGTGGGAATGTCTCAATACCACCTTCAACGGCTTGGCCGATGCCGAGCGGGCCGCTCGGCGGCTGGGGCCTTATGAGTATCTGTCGTATGTGAAGAATCGGTCGGCGATGTTCGCCGGCCTGACCGACGCCACGATGAGTCGCGACGACGGCTACCGCTTCCTTCTGCTGGGGCGTTCCGTCGAGCGAGTCGACATGACGGTGCGGATGTTGCTGTCTCGTGCCGGCGATCGGTCCGGATCGCCGGCTTGGGTCACGGTGTTGCGGTCGGCCGGTGCCCACGACACCTATCTGCGGACCTATCGCGGTGCTCTCGATGCGAACAGGGTGGTGGAATTCATGTTGTTGGATCGGTTGTTTCCACGGTCGGTCTTTCATGCCATCACGCTGGCCGAGCAGTGCCTGATGGCCCTCGACAGCCGCAACGACAGCCGGGTAGGCGCCCGAGCTGAAGCGCAGCGCCTGATCGGCCGCGCGCGCAGCGCGCTGGAATTCATGCCGCCGGGGCTGCTTCTAGAAGACCTGCACGACCGCCTGACCGGTTTGCAGGAGACCTGCAAGGACGTCACCGAGGCGGTGACCCAGCAGTATTTCCATGTGACCCCGTACGTTTCATGGACCGGGGCCGGAGCAAGCGGAGGCCGCGACTACGACGGCCAGTTGGTTGCGGAGGTTGACCGGTGAGCTGGCGACTGCGGGTGGTGCACTCGACGGGGTTTGCCTATAACGCACCCGTGACCTCGTCGTACAACGAGGCGCGAATCACGCCCCGCAGCGGCAACCGGCAGAACGTGATCTCCAGCCGGGTGCAGACGGTTCCCGCGACTCGGGCGTACCGATACGTCGACTATTGGGGAACGGCGGTGACGGCGTTCGACCTGCACGCGCCACATGAGGAGCTGGAGGTGTCCGGCACCTCGGTGGTGGAGACCGAGCCCGACGTCTATCCCGAGGACGCCGAGCCGGTGGACTGGAGCGATCTGGCCGGCGAGTATGTGATCGACCAATATCATGAATTGCTCACCTACACCGCATATGTGCCGCGCAACCGAACGTTGGCGGCCACCGCCCGGCGGTTGACCAAGGGGCTACAGCCGCGCGAGGCGGTGCGAGCGGTGTGCTCCTGGGTCTACTCGGAGATGGACTACGTGCCCGGGACCACCGGAGTGCACAGCTCGGCGATCGATGCATGGTCTGAGAAGAAGGGCGTCTGCCAGGACTACGCACACCTGACGTTGGTCTTGTTACGCAGCGTGGGTATCCCGTCGCGTTACGTCTCGGGATACCTGCACCCCAAGGCAGACGGTGCAATCGGGGAAACGGTGGAGGGGGAGAGCCACGCCTGGATCGAGGCGTGGACCGGAGTCTGGTCGGGTTATGACCCGACCAATGACATGCCGATCACCGAACGGCACGTGTCAGTGGGTCTGGGCCGCGACTATTCGGATGTGACCCCGCTGAAAGGCACCTACATCGGTGGCGAGGCAACGGACTTGGACGTCATTGTGGAGATCACCCGGCTGGCCTGATGACGGCGGGTGGCCGGGCGATGCCGCGTCTCACCGGTTGACCCGCCACGATGCGGGTCCTGCATCCAAGCTCAGGCCGGGTGGGCGGCTTGGGTGCGGCGGCCTCGAGACAGGAATCGGGCGAGCCCGGCGATGCGCTTGACCGGCCCCCCGGAGAGCGGGGGATCTTCCGCCGTGCGCGGTCGCTCCGACCGCAGCTCAGCCTGATAACCGGCCTCTTCGATGGCCGCGCACAGCTGCGCCACGCTCACCGTGGCGTCGGCGTCGATGGTGGCCGTCGCGGTCGGGAAGTCCGCCGAGGCCAGCACGCCGGGGATCGTGTTCAGTTTCAGCTCGATATGGGCCGAGCACATCCGGCAGGTCATGCCCGTCACGTCGAGTTGGATCCGTCGCATGTCGGTCAAAGCGTCTCCTTCGTCAAGCCCTCTGACAAGTGGTCGTCACAACGGGCCGTTCGGTTCCATGCCACAGGTCACCAGCTCGGTCAGTGGCGACGCCGGGGCAGACACCTCGGTCACCGCCTCTACATGCAGGTCGAGACTGGCGTGGCCGGCAAGGTACTGCGCGTAGGACTGCTCGCCCAGACGCGCCCCCAAGGTGATCCAGGCGTCGATGACCGCCCACCGGCGCGGACTGCTTCTGGCCCAGGAGCTGGCGTCCAAGTCCTGCTTCCACTGGTCGACATCGCATTTGCGCGAGCCGAACTGAGCCAGAAATGGCGCGTACTCGACGGGAGTCCCGCGCAGCACGGTGACGCAGCGGCCCGGCGGCGCAGACAGCATGCCCAGGATCGCCGCCGCTGCTGACCGGTTACTGGTCACCTCCTCGACCAACTGAACGGCGGGGTAGGCGTCCAACGCCGTGCAGGCGTCGGCAAGGGCGACCAGGATGTCGGCCGATGTCCGCAGTTGGTGCGGCTCTCCCAACACCCGTGGCAGCCGCACCAGGGAGAAGGCCAAGTGGCCGGAATGGCGCGCGACGATCAGTTCGGCGAGCGCTTTGGATGCCGCGTAGGGATACGGTGCCACGCGGGGATCGACGACCAGCGGTGTCGCCGGCTGAGGGCTCACCACGGACGTCGACAGATGCACCAGCCGGGCGCCGCGTTCTGCGCACGCCGCCGCGATGGTCGACACCGCCGCCACGTTGGCCGGCCGAAGTTCCCGGTAAGGCACCACCACGTTGGTGTTGCCGATGGCGTTGACCACGGTTGCAGCGCCGGCGGTGCGGATCAGTTCGGGGATGCGTTGGGGGGTCGTGTGTTCGATGCGGACATCAGCGACCCGCGACAGCGCGCGCCATGGACCGGGATCGGGCAGGGTGGCCGAGGTGGTGGCCAGAACCAGCGGCGAGTCGAATCCGCCCGCGCGCAGTTCGGTCACCGCTCGGGCAAAGCCGGTGCCCAGGATTCCGGAGGCACCGAGCACCACCACGGTGCCGGTGCGCGCCGAGGCCGGGCAGGATGCGGGGTGGGGCAGCGGTGGGGCCAGGGTGGCGAGATCGTCGTCGATCTCGGCGGCGGTGGTCTCGTCCATACCCGCGCCCTCGGTCATCTCGATCAGCCGGCCGGCACTGTCGGCGCTGATCACGTCGAGCAGCGACAGGTGTCGGCCCAGATAGCGGCGAGTGGCGGGCAGGATGCGGATCAGATCCAGCGAACCGACTCCTTCGGACAGCAGCGAAGAGTCCGGCGCCAGATCGCGATCCAACTGCTGACTCCACAACCGTGCCAAGCCACTCGCCTGATCCGCTGCCTCACCGCGACAGTCGTCGCGGAGCGTCTTGGGCAGGCGGGCGGAATCGACCTTGCCGCCGGGTTTGCGGGGGATCTCCGCGACCGCCGAGATCGCGAAACCGGGGACCCGCGCGGCCAGCAGTACCCGGCGAGCCCGTTGCTGGGCTGCCGCGTCGGGGGCGCCGTCTCGGGTCAGCGGGGTGGTGAACCAGACCCCGAGACGCGAACCGTCGGCCTCGACGGCGACATCGCAGATCGCGGGGTCCTCGGCTATCAGCCGAGCGATCTCCGCGGTGTCGACGCGCCTTCCGGCGAGCTTGACCACGGCATCCTTGCGGCCCACGAAGACCGGGAAGCCGTGACTGTCCAGCCGCACCCGGTCGGCGGTGGCGAACGCTCGTCGCGTCGTGGCGTCACTGCCGGTCACCGTGCCGAATCCGGTCCCGGTTCGGCCCAGGTACCCGGTGGAGACCGTGTCCCCGACGACCACGATCTCGCCGAATGCCAGGAACACCGTGTGAGGCGCGGTGGGTCGGCCCACGCAGTGCGGTCCGGGTCCGCCGGCGGAGCCGTTCAGCGGCAGGTAGGTCGCGACCACGGTGGTCTCGGTGGGCCCGTAGCTGGAGATCAGCGAGATCGGTGAGGCGCCCACCGCTGCCTGCCATTTCTGCACCGACCGGGCGCGAACCGCCTCGCCGCCGATCACCACCTGGCGCAGCGCAGATGCGGCCAGTCCTGCCAGCAGTTCCGGCTGCTCGCAGCACAGATGCCACAGCGCGGTGGGCAGATCGAGGACCGTGGGCCGGTGGCGGTGCACATCGTCAGCCAGCTGTGCCAGGTTGCCGCTGCGTACGGCCGTCGAACGGATCAGGGCCGCGCCGCAGCGGGCGGCGCCGAAGATCTCTTCAACACTGATGTCGGATGTCAACGGCGCGCACTGCAAGACGGTGTCGGCCGAGGTCCAGCCACAGGCGTCGTGGTGGCCGCGGCAGAAGAGCGCGAGCGCACCATGGGATATCGGAACCAGCTTGGGAGCTCCGGTGGATCCGGAGGTGGGCATGACATAGGCGACGCGCTCTGCCAGTCGGGGGTCGCGTGCGACCGCGCGCAGCCGGTCGGTGACCGCGACCGGATCGCTGGGAAGTTCGGTGCCGGTCACATCGACGACGGGGCAGTGCGACCCGGTTTCGGTGGCGATCACGCGTGCGCGCTCGGCCAGTTCCTCGGCGGAGTCGCAGACGCTGTAGCCACACCCCGCCAAATGGCAGGCGACCAGAAGATCGACGGTCTTGTCGGTCCGGTCGTCGGTGAACACCAGCACAGCGCCTGGCTGGATGCCCGTGCGGACCAGCCAGCCGATCCAGCCGTCGACACTGCCACGGCGCCGGCGCCAGTCGCCGGTCTGCGCGGCCGGGTCCAGAAACCAGGCCGGCGCCGGCGGGCCGGCAACGGCGGGTACATCCCGGCTCGGCTCGCAGGCACCGTCGGGACCGATCTGGGCCCAACTGTCGACGCTGATGGCCACGGGCAGGTTCCATTGCGCGGCGAATTTCCGCAGTGCCTCAGCGATCGGTGCGGCCAGTGGCGAAGCGGCGCTGGCGGGTTCCGGCTCCTGACTGTCCCAGATGGCCAGGTCGAGTGTTCGCCGCTGCTCGTCGTGGACCGCAGCCACCGTACGACATTCGATCGGGCCGATATCGGAGGTCACCGGGTTGCCGTCGAGAAACGGACGCAGTTCGCGAGCACAGGGCTCCCGGAGAAAGTTCAGCGCTATCGCCTCAGTCGCCGGGGCGCGATGGGTCGTCAGATAGATGCGACGGTAGAGCTCTTCCCGAAACCACCTGCGACGCACCGTCTTCACGTACCCGCGGTCCACCGTCTCAACGAGCTCCCCTACCGAGGCGAACGCGGGAAATCGCACCGATTGCGCCACCGAGTTCACCAGGCACGTGGCCACGTCGAGGGCGGGTTCGCCGAACCGGTTGTCCACGGCGTGTACCACCAGTGCCTCGGTGCTGTCCCGGCGAGCCGCGTCCACCGCCACCGTTGCCGTGGTCAGCAGAACCGGCAGCGGAACCTGTTGGTGCTCGGCCAGTTCCATCAGCGCGTCGTAGTCGGTACCGCTGATCTGCACCGACTCACACAGATACCCACGGCGTGCGCTGCCCGACGCGGCGGAACTCTGGGACTGACCGCCGAGGAGAGGCTCAGCGGCCAGCTCCCGCTGCACCGCCTCGGCCAGTCGCTGATGTGCTGCGTGCACCTTCTCCCGTTCACGGCTGTGCGCCTCGATCAGCCGGTCCAACCCGGCGGTCACGTCGGCTGCCTCGATCAACGGATCCGACAGGCAACGGCCCAGATCCGCTTCGATCAGCCCGGTCGCGCCGCCGTCGAGCAGAATGTGGTGGGCGTGCACGTCCAAGGCCACGGCGTTGCCGCCCGAATCGGTGTGCACGGTGTAGCGCACCAACGGGCGGGCCAGAATTCCCGAATCCCATTCCCGGATCAGGGGATCGGGAGTGTCGGAGGCGAGGCGGATCACGTCGTCCACCCGCAGGCTCGGCACCAGGTCCGGGTAGGGCGCCACGCCCTGTTCCAGCACGCACAGCTGCACCGGGTTGCGGCACAGGGCGGCTTCCACCGCCGCGACCAGACTCCGAAGCGGTACCGGGACCAGGCGGTAGGTGCGACCGATCAGATACAGCGCGCAATCGTCGTCCTGCAGCACGCCCCGGTAGATGTTCTGCTGGGACACCGACAGCGGAATGCGCCGTTCGGGGTCTGCGTCAGGCGTTCCCACCGCAATCCCTCAGTTCAGCAGCCCAACCGGCGATCGTCAGATCCTCCGCCAGACGCGCGGGCAGGTCGGACTCGCGGTCCACGCCGAGTCGCTTCATCAGCAGCACGAAGCGCACCGAGTCCAAACCCAGATCGCGCAGGTCGGTGGCGTCACCGTCGGTGAAGTCGGTTTCGTCGACGTAGAGCACATCGCAGATCGCGGCGAAAATCCTCTGCCGGACAGAATCACTCACGTTCGCGCGCATCGATCGTCGCGGCCAGCGACGTGCGCATGACCTTGCCGGACTGGGTTCTGGGGATGCTGGTGACCAAGACGATCGTCGATGGGCGCGCGGCGGATTCCACTTCGCTGCGGTAGCGGGCGGCGATGGCCTGCTTGAGGGCGCGAACGCCCCGGTCGTCGAGCTCATCGGTTGCGACTACAGCCAGACCTACCAGCGCTCCGAACTCAGGGTCGGCTATCTCGTAGCATGCCGCGTCCCGGACTCCGGGAACCGACGACGCCACCCGGTCGACCTCGTCGGGTGCGACGTTCACACCGCCGCAGATGATCATCTCCGAGGCCCGCCCGCGGATATAGAAGAGTCCGTCGCTGCCCGCGTCGAGCAGATCGCCGGTGTTCACCCAGCCGTCCTGCAGGGTCTGCGCGGTGCGCTCCGGATTGTTCCAGTACTCCAGCATGTTGGCCGGTGACTTGATCCACAGCGTTCCCGACGACGCCGGCCTGCCGTGCGGGCCGCTGCCGTCACCGTCGAGATGGACCTGCACTCCCGGATACGGCCGGCCGACAGCACCCGCCTCGATGGCTGCCGTCGAGCCGGGGCCGGTCGGCAGACACAGTGCTGTGCAGCCGGTTTCGCTCAGGCCGTAGACCTGTGCCGTTCGCACCCCGGCATCCTCGACATAACGCACATCGGAGGCGATGGCCCGGGAGCCGCCGTAGCCCAGAAAGCGCAGGGTCGCCGGAACCGGCGCGCCGGTCGCCTTCAGCTCACCGACCAGTCGGGCGAGCAGCGTGGGGACAAGGCACACCGTCGCGACCTGGTTGACGGTGAGAAGTTCCAGTAAAGAGGCCCCGGCGTCCCCGCCGGTGATGCATCGCCCGCCGTGCATCAGGCAGTTCAGGATCCACCACAGTCCGCCGATATGGGTTGCGGGCAACGGCGAGTAGGCCACTTCGCCGTCCACCCACTCGATCCACGTCAACCCGGTGTCGCGCAGGATGTCGGCGACGGCGTAAAAGGTCCGGTTGGCCAACAACACCGCCTTGGGCTCCCCGGTGGTGCCGCTGGTGAAGATCATCGCCAGCGGATCATCGGCGCTGCCGGCGGGTCGCGGGAGGGCGGGTGCCACGGACGGGCCGGTGCTGCCGAGGGCCGACAGCGTCGGTATCGACGACAGCGCCTCCGTCGGGCCGGCGAGGGACAACCGTGCGCCGTCGGTGCACACCATGGCGGCAGGTTCGGTGAGCTGGGCGAACCGTTCGACCGTCGCCACCGGCAGATTGCCGTCGGCCAGTACGGCGATGGCACCCAGTCGTGCGCAGGCCAGCACCGACAGGTACGTCTGTGGTCCGCTGTCGGAGATGATCAGCACCCGAGAGCCCTGCGACACCCCTGCCTCATGCATGGCTGCGGCCAACTGTTCCCACCTGGTGGCCAACTCGCGGTAACTCAGCGGATCACCGCCGTCGCAGCGGCGTAGCGCGATCGCCTCCGGCGTTGCGCGGACGTGTTCGAGAATGCGCTCCAGCACGCTCTGGGGCGCCTGCCTGGTCATGTCGGTGCTCCGTTTTCTTATTGGTAGCCGGGGATGTTGAGGGCGGCGAGTTCGAACTCGCCGAAGGCGGAGCCGCCCTGCGGGTCCCAGAACTCGATGGCGCACGGCACCCGCAGGTAACGCACCGAGCGTTCGACGACCTCAAGATCGTGGCAGTGCAGGCGCGCCTGGAACCGCGCCGCGTTGATCGGCCTTCTGAACCGTGATGACGACGTCCGGATGTACATGCTGGAGAGCTGATGCTTGAGGTAGTCGTCGAGGGTCCAGCCGTGGAACGCGGGAATGACGCCGTCGGCGATCGCAGGCGCGAAGGCGCTGTAGGCGAGCTGGTTGAAGCACAGCACCAACTCGACTGCGTTGAAGTGTCCGGTGCTGCGAATGTAGGCCGACTCGGTGATCGTGAAACTTCCCTCGGCCAGGACTGAGCCGGGGTCGGCCTGCGCCACCGCGTCGGTCAGATAGCGACAACCCTTGTACGCGTAGGGTTCCAGCACCTTGGCCAACAGTTCTTCGGCTATCGGGGCAGCGGCGTCGGTCAGGGCCGGCGTCCTGAGGTCGCTGCTGCTCATGCCGGGTATCCCGGGGTCTTGAGGCCGTCGAGCATAGTCAGCCGGTAGGTGGTCAAGGTGCCGTCGGAGTTGCCGTGCTTAGCTCGGTGCATCAGAACTCTGTTGTCCCACAAGATGATATCTCCGACCTCGTAGTGTTGGGTGTGGATGAAGGGATGGGTGAAAGTCGGGTCCAGTTGGCCGGTCGCCTCCATGAGCCGGTGCAGCAGCTCGGGGTCGAGGACTCGGCCGTCTTTGTCTTGGATGCGGGTGGTTCCCGACGCGCAGATGTACAGGATCTCTTCCCCGGTCATCGGGTGCCGGATGACTGTTGGCCACGTGATGGGCGGTGTCGTCCGGCTGATCTCGTCCCACACCTCCCCGATGGGCCGGTACACATCGTCGGGGCGGATCTTGATATGCCGTCGGGGATCGTGGGTGCTCAGTGTTCCTCGGGCAGCGTCCTGGAGGGCCTCGGGCACCGACGCCCAAGCCCGGTTCAGATCGATGAAATAGGTTCCCCGGTCGGGGCCGGGAACGGTCAGGGGCAGCACCATCGAGAATGCGAACGGCTCGGGCATGAACATGTAGTCGATGTGCCAGAACGCGCCGGTCCGCGGAACCCCCTGTTGCTCCTCGGTGGAGGAGACGAAGATGTCCGGAAATTCATGGTGGTGGTACATGGATTCGTAATAGGGCACCACGTCGCCGACAATCCGGCCCAACTGGAGGAACTCCTCCGGTGAGGGGTGAACGCCCTTGAGGATGACGAGTTTGTTGGCGTAAACGATCTCGCGGATCTCGTCTCGGGTGACGGTGCTCAGATCTTGGGGATCGAGCCCGGTGATCTGGGTCCCGAGTCCGCTGCCGGTGACCGTCAGCGTCATCCGCGAGTACTTTCGCTGTTCATCTGTCAACTCCCTCGTTCATCGGTTGTGTCGATCGCTCGATCTGGTCGGTGGCGAGCCAACTGGTCGGCAGCAGCGGTGCCAGCTCGCCGGAGCGGCCCGCCAGTCCGGTTGCCCGGGTGGATGCGAGCACCGCCGGGATGGGGGCGGGCGTCTCGGCGATGGGATCGGACTCGGTGGACAGGGCCGCCCCGTCGGTCGCCCGCAGGAACTCGTAGCGGTGGGCGCGCATACGGGTCTGCTCTCTGCCGCGTCGTACGCGCTGGCTGCGGGCTGGGGCGACGGCTGCGCGCTGAGCTGTTGCAGGGCTCGCCGCGACGGCGTGGTCGGTTGCGGGCATGTCCCGCGGTGGACCGGACCTGACTCCGGGTGGGCCCCAGCCCGAGACGAGGTAGCCGAACATCGTGGCGGCGGCGCTCGGTGTGATGACGGGTGCGTGGCCGGTCGCCGGGACGGCGTGGGCACCCGCACCGGCGGAGGAGCCTGCGACCGCAGCAGGCGCAGCAGCCGCCGCAGCGGGGAATTCCACGCCTGGGTCACCGACCGACGCGGCCACCATGTCGGGTAGGTGATCGACCGTGAACTGCTGACCGGTCAGCAGCGGCAGCAGCTTCAAGGCGCTCAGTGCGCTGAGCGCAGGTGCGAAGAAGGGCAACAGGAGCAGCCCGTAGGACGCGTAGTAGGGATACCACAGCACGTCGTAGGCGATCAGCGCGACCACCGCCAGAAAGGCCGCGATCACCGGGTTGAATCCCAGGCTTTCGAAGAAACTCTCGAACAGCCGCAGCAGCTCCTCGACCTGCCCCGAAGCGCCGAGCAGATCCCCGAGCTGCCGGGTGAGCTCCGCCAGCCACCCGCCGTCGCCACCGCTGGGCGTCGCGGTGTCCCCGGCCGGGTCGGTGACGACAGCCGGGGCAGGGGGGATCCGGGGGGCTGCTGCGATCGCCGCGGCGGTGGTGCCCTGATACACCGACATGGTCTCAGCGGCCTGCACCCACATGCGGGTGTAATCGGCCTCATTGACGGCGATCGGGACGGTGTTCACCCCGAAGAAGTTCGTGGCGACCAGCACGGCGTGGATCGCGTGGTTGGCGCCCAGCTCTTCCAGGCTGGGCATCGAGGCCACCGCGCCGCTGTATGCCGCGGCGGCCGTCTGGTGTTGCGCGGCCGTCGCGGCACTGGCGGCGGCGGCCTGTTCCAGCCACGCCAGGTACGGCGCGTGTGCGGCCAGGTAGGCAGCCGCGCTGGGCCCCTGCCAGGGGCCGGCCTGCACGGCGGCCAGGAGCTGGGCCAGTTCGGCGGCGGTGTCGTCGTAGATGGCGCTGAGTTGCTGCCATTGCGCGGCGGCCGCCAACAGGGAGCCCGGGCCCGGACCACTGGTGAGCATTGCCGAGTGAGTCTCCGGAGGCATGGCCATCCAGATCGGGGCGGTCAGGATGGCACCTCCTTAAATTGCTGTGGGCTGCGCGGCACGCGAAGCGGGGCGATTCCCCGCCGACGAGGTGGTCGGACACGATGATCAAAAAGTTCCGCTCGACCGCCGTTAGGTTTCTCGCAGCGTGCAACGCCGGATGGCGGGTACGGTCTGAGGCCGTGCCAGTCATTGACGCCCGCCACCTCGACGGGGTATCGGAGACCGCCCTGCTCACCCTGTATCAACGAGCAGCGGAGGCACAACGGCCCGACGGGGTGATCGAGGATCCCTGGGCGATCGAACTGCGCAACAGCCTCGACTACGACTTCGCCGACTTCGGCAGGACCCACCAGGCCACCGCGCTGCGGGCATTGGTGTTCGATCAGGCCACCCGCGCATACCTGTCGGTGTATCCGCGCGCCACCGTCGTAGCTCTTGCCGACGGCCTGCAGACGAGCTTCTGGCGGGTGGACAATGGCCAGTTGAACTGGCTTTCGGTGGATTTGGAACCCGTCATCGCGCTGCGTCGCCGGCTGCTGCCGGCATCGGAACGACTGCGGTACTGCGCGCAGTCTGCGCTGGACTACTCATGGATGAACCTCGTCGACGACTCCGCCGGCGTGTTGATCACCGCGGAGGGGTTGTTGCAGTACCTGGATCGTGACGCGGCATTCGGTCTGATCGCCGCCTGCGCCCAGCGGTTTCCCGGCGGCCGGATGATATTCGACAGTGTCCCGCGGCTGCTGAGCGCCTACTCACGCTCACGTCGCGGGATCAGGCTCAGCCAGAACTACACGGCACCGCCGATGCCGTTCTGGTTCACGGCCCAGGACTACGATGCGCTGCGCGCGATACCCGGCGTACGCGCCGTCTCCGAGCTCGGCGTGCCGGCTGGGCGAGGCAAAGTGCTCGGTAAGGCACTCGCGGCGGTCTACCGTTCCCGGGTCCTGAGTCGATTCCGCGCGCCGACCAACCTGGTCGAATTCGGCTGAGCCGTCGTCGTCGGCGTGTTCGGCCTTGGCGCACAGCGAATGTGACCTTCGGCACATCCGCGCGGACTGGTCGGCATTTCTTGCCGAAGTCAGGAACTTTTTTCATGTTCGGTCGACTTCTTAGGCATGACACAGTTACGTCCCTCTCAGGGCAGCGCAGTTCAGCTCAGCCGCTCCGGCGGCATCGTCGCCGGGGCGGCCTTGGCCGTTGCCGGAATGTGCGCAGCGGGCCCCGCCGTCCCCGCGCTGCCGATCATCACGACAGCGTCGCAGGTGCAGCTCGCCGCTTCGATCGACCCGTTCGGGCCCTGGGCGGACGTCTTCAATACGACAGTGGCCAACGGGGCGCAGGTCTTTGACGCGGTCAAGGACGCACTCGCCGGGTTTGCCGACACCGTGGCCGGACAGTTCGCGGCGGCGACATTCATCGGGGTGGATGCGGCAACACCCGAGGGCTCGGAGTTGGCGGCCCAGACCCTGGACTGGAGCCACCTGTGGGGGCTGCAATACCTGTCCGGGATGGACATGGGCAACGGTGTCGTGCCGATCGAGGCGGCCGAGCCGGCGGCCACCATCCTGACGCTGTTGTCGTCGCCGCTGAGCGGTGTCGTGATGGGACTGATCGGCCCGCTGGTCAGCCCCGGAGTGGAACTGCTCAACAGCATCGGGTCGATCCTCGACAGCCTCGGTGGCGGGGACCTCGAAGGGGCGCTGCAAAACCTGCTGGCGGCACCCGCCAACGTGCTCGGGGCATTCTTCAACGGAGCCACCTTGAACCTCGACGCGCTGGTGCCCTTGCTGAACGACATCCTGCAGGTTCCCGAGGGCAATGCGGTCCTGGGCGCCAGCTTCGACTTCGGTGGTCTTCTCACGCCCGGCGAGACCGAGGCCGGCAATGTGGGCGGTTCGATCTTCAACTCGCTGGGTCTCGACCTGCAGATGGTGGGGATGGGAATGCCCTACTCCGCGCCCGGTGAGGGGGTCGGGCTGATCGCGTCGCTGGTCAACCTCGTGGACATGTTCGCCGACGGTTGGGGCTGATGCGCAACCGATTTCGGCCGGTGAGCACGAAAGCGGGCGTTTCCTTCCAGGAAGCGCCCGCTTTCTCGTCGGCCCGGTCGGGCAGCGCGAGGCCGTCGCGCCAGGAGGTCAGCGCACGCTCGGGGCTGTTGGGGCGGCCTGCTCCAACCGCTCGGCCGGTGCCGGCCAGCGGGCCGGGACGGGACGCGGCCGAACCCGCTGCGGCCACCAGAACCACTTGCCGAGCAGCGCGGCCAGCGAGGGCATCACGAATGACCGGATGATCAGCGTGTCGAAGAGCAGGCCGATGGCGATGGTGGTACCGATCTGTGCCACCACCGTCAGGTCGCTGACCACCATCGACAGCATGGTCAAGGCGAACACCACGCCGGCCGAGGTGACCACCGAACCGGTGCCGCCCATCGCTCGAATGATCCCGGTGTTCAGCCCGGCGTGGATCTCCTCTTTGAAACGCGCGACCAGCAGCAGGTTGTAGTCCGAGCCGACCGCCAGCAGGATGATCAACGACATCGCCATCACCATGAAGTGCAGCTCCAAGCCGATGATGTGCTGCCACAACAGGATCGACAGCCCAAATGACGCCCCCAGTGACACCACCACGGTGCCGACTATCACCGCGGCGGCGATCACGCTTCCGGTGATGACCAGCATGATGATGAAGATCAGGCACAGTGCGGCGATCCCGACTGCCAGCAGGTCGTAGTTGTTGCCCTCTTGCATGTCTTTGAACACCGACGCCGTCCCGCCGACATAGATCTGTGAACCCTCCAGGGGAGTGCCTTTCATGGCCTCCTTGGCCGCATGCCTGATGCCGTCGATGTGGTGAATCCCCTCTGGGGTCAACGGATCGCCGTCGTGGCTGACGATGAATCGCACGGCGTGGCCGTCCGGGGAGACGAAGGTCCGCACGCCGCGCTGGAATTGTGCGTTGGCGAAGACCTCGGGCGGCAGATAGAACGTGTCGTCGTTCCTCGAGTCGTTGAATGCCGCGCCCAGGGCGGATTGGTTGTCCAGCATCGCCGCGGTCTGGTCCAACAGGCCGTTCTGGGCGGCAGTCATGGTCAGCATGGTGGTTCGTGTCGTCGCCAGTGCCTGGATCTGTGCCGGCAGCTGCCGGAGCAGTTGCGGCAGCAGGGCATCGAGTCGATCAAGGTCGGGCAGCACGTGGTCGATGTCGCCGCTGAGCGCATCGCTGCTGTCGAGGGCATCGAAGACCGATCGCACCGACCAGCATGCCGGTATGCCGAAACAATGTGGATCCCAGTACAGGTAGCTGCGCAGCGGTCGCAGGAAATCGTCGAAGTCGGCGAGATGATCCCGCAGTTCCGAGGTGTCCGAGGCCAGTCGGCGCATCGTGTCGACCATGTTGTGCACGGTAGCGGTCATCTCGGTCATCAACAGCTGCATCCGCTCCATGGCGTCGATGCTGTGCTGCAGATCTTCAGTGCTGGAGCCGAACTCGGTCATCCGGTCGTGTAGGTAACCCTGATTGAGTGCCTGCAGCGTGCCCTGCAGGCTGAGCTGAGCCGGCAAGGTGCTGAACTTCAGCGGGGTGCCGTCCGGTCGGGTGATGGTCTGTACCCGGCTGATCCCCGGCTGCCGTACTACCCGCTTGGCGATCTTGTCGATCACCAGGAAGTCCGCCGGATTGCGCAGATCCCGATCGGTCTCCACCAGCAACACCTCGGGATTCATGCGCGCGGTGGAGAAATGCTGCTCGGCCGCCGCGTAACCGGCGGTGGAGGGCAGATCCGCGGGCAGGTAACGACGTTCGTTGTAGCTGGTGCGATAACCGGGCAGGGCCAGCAGGCCGACAAGGGTCAGTGCGGTGCTGGCGACCAACACCGGCGCCGGCCAGCGGGCGATTGCCGCGCCGAGTTTGCGCCATCCGCGGGTCCGCATCGTCCGCTTGGGCTCCAGCAGCCCCCGCCGGCTGGCCACGGTGATCATCGCCGGACCGAGCGTCAATGCCACCAGCATGGCGACGACCATTCCGGCCGCCAGCGGAATGCCGAGCGTCTGGAAGTAGGGGAGCCGGGTGAAGTGCAGGCACAAGGTGGCGCCCGCGATGGTCGATCCCGAGGCCAGGATCACGTGCGCCGTGCCGTCGAACATCGTGTGATAGGCCGTCTCGCGGTCTTCGCCGGCGGTCCTGGCTTCCTGGTAGCGGCCGACCAGAACGATCGCGTAGTCGGTGGCGGCCGCAATCGCCAAGGTGACCAGCAGGTTTGTCGCAAAGGTGGTCAGGCCGATGAGGTGGAAATACGCCAGCGAGGCCACCACGCCGCGCGCCGCGGCCAGGGCGAGAAACACCATCGCCAAGACCACCAGCCCGGTGCCCAGGGACCGGTACACCAACAGAATCATCGTGGTGATGACCAAGAAGGTCAGACCGACGATGACCTGCGCGCTGTGGTCACCGGCGACCTGCTCGTCGGCGGCTAGCGCCGCCGGGCCGGTGATGTGGGCGCTCACCCCCGGCGGTGCGTCGACCTCGGCGACAAGGCTGCGGACCGCCTCGAGCGACTCGTTGGCCAGGGTCTCGCCCTGATTGCCGGCGAGGTGGACCTGCACGTAAGCCGCTCTGCCGTCGTTGCTCTGCGCCCCGGGGGCGGTCAGTGGATCACCCCAGAAATCTTGGACGTGCTCCACATGGTCGGTGTCGGCTTCGAGCTTGCTGACCAGGGTGTCGTAGTAACGGTGCGCATCATCGCCGAGCGGCACGCGGCTCTCGAGGAGGATCATCGCCGAACTGTCAGAGGTGTATTCCCCGAAGACGTGGCCCACCCGCTTCATCGCGGTGACCGACGGCGCGAAGTCGGGACTCATCGGTACCGAGCGCAGCTGCCCTACCACCTCCAGCGGCGGCACCACGGTGCTCAGCACGACGACGAAGGCAATCCAGCCGAGAATGACGGCGGCGGCGCGGCGGCGAATTCCGGCGGCGACAGCGGTGCGCGGCGGCGTCACCGGCGGCACCCGTGCTCACTCGCCACCATCCGCTACGCCATTCCTTCCTGATGTCCGCTTGGTGTGAGGCCGGCCGTGCGGACCGGACCCCGCGTCGGGCGCGGTCGCGCCGATGATGCGGACTTCCCACGCGCAGGCGAACAACCCCGCACCACTGGATGGGTCGGATGCGGTGCGGGGAAAGTTCCCGAGGGCTTCGCCGGCGCGGCGGATTTCGGTGAACGCCGCCTCAGAAGAAACCGGTGCCGGACCGCCCGTCAGATTCGCTGCGGCCGACCCAGCGAGTCCACGGCGGTGCTCAGCTCAGCTCCCACACCGCCGTCACGGTGAAGCTCACGGTCTGCTGGCCGGGCTCGACGGGGGGAGCGGAGGCCATCGCGCGCGGCATCGGCATCATGTCCGGCACCGGAGGTGCGGTCCCGCCGGCGACTTCGGAGATCGCAATCACCTGACCGAGCCGCAGTCCCGACAGCTGCGCGTACTGCTGGGCGCGGTCACGGGCATCGTTGAAGGCCCGTTCCCGGGCGTCGCGCACCAGCGCCGAATCGTCCTCGATGGAGTAGGACACGCCGTTGATCCGGGTGGCGTCCCCGCCGGCCCGTACGATCACCGCGAGCACCTGGGAGGCGGAATCGCGCTCGACCTTGACCCGGATGGTGTTGCCGGCCCGGTATCCGGTGATGTTCGCCGACCCACTGGCGTCGGGATTGCCGTACTGCGGTTGGAGGCTGACCTGGGTGGTGCTGATGTCCTTGCGGTCCACGCCGGCATCGACCAGCGCATCGATGACCGCCTGCTGGCGCTCGCTGGTCTGGTTCATCGCGCTGGTGACGTCGCCGGCGACGAACTCGATGCCCGCCTCGGTGGTCAGGGTGTCCGGGACACCCTGGACCTCGCCGGTGCCCACCACGGTCACCTGCCGCGCGATGTCGGAATCGCCGCCCGGCGTGGCGTCACAGCCGGCCACGGCGAGCGTGGAGACGCCCGCCAGCGCCAGCGTCATCGACCAGCGGAGAATCGTCCGGGCGCTGTGTGTCGGCATGCTAGGAACCCTAGCGGAGTCGACGCGCACCCCGCCGAAAAAGATCGATGAGGCACACTGATGCGATGACCTCCGACCCGTCGCGAGTACTGTCCGCCGCCATCGAGCCGTTCGCCGGCCAGGTCTACTTCTCCCCGGAGTGCCACCGCGGTTATGCGGCACTCGGTTTCGGTCCCAGCCCGGCGACCGTCGACGGGGTCGAAATGCCGGACGGGCCGGCGTACTTCTGCAGCCGCGGCTCCGCGATGGGGCAGGCGCCGGGCGAGCTGATCGCCGCGGCATTCGCGGTGTTCAACCCTGCGGTGGTGGTTCCGGCCGTCGACTACGGCTGGAAGCTGACCGACGCGCCGACCATCCGGGCGGCGCGAATCGAAGGCGCGACGGCTCAGTTGCGGCGCGTCCTGGGGGCGGCTCCCGAGGGACTCGACCGGGCGGTGGAGTTGCTGCGCCGCGCCGCCGAGGGCCTCGCGGTTGCGGGCAAGCCGCTGTTCGCCGGGCTGGTGGGCGTGGGGCTGACCGGCGACCCGCTGTCCGACGCCTGGCTGTTGGCCGACCGGCTCCGGGAATTCCGCGGCGACGCGCATGTGAACGCCTGGGACGCAGCGGGGTTCGACGCCGTCGAGATCGGGCTGATCACTGAGCTCTACCGCGGTCTGCCGCCGCGCAGCTACGTCCGGACCAGAGCGTGGAGTGAAGAGGAGTTGGCCGGCGGCGAGGCGCGACTGGCCGAGCGGGGCCTGGCGCGTGACGGCGTGATCACCGACGCCGGGCGTGCCGCTCGCGAGGCCGTCGAGACCGCTACCGACGCCGCATGTGCCCCGATCGTCGCCCGGCTCGGCGACGACCTGAGCGAGCTGGCCGATTTGGTCGGCGGGTGGTCGGGTCAGCTGGTCGACGCGGGCGCCTTCCCCAAGGGCTGATCAGCCCTATGGGGTGACCAGGATCTTGCAATGCCGGTCCGGGTCGGCCAGTTCGTCGAACGCCGCACCCACGCCGTCGAGTCCGACCTCGCCGGTGATCAGCGGTGCCACGTCGATCTCGCCCTCGGCGATGGCGCGCAGCGATGCGGCGAACTCCGCCGGTTCGTAGCCCAGCACGAACTGCACACTGATCTCCTTGGCGATGCCGTAGAAGGGGTGCACGGTGTCGGGTTCCATGCACACCCCGGCGACCACCAGCCGGCTGCCCACCGGCGCTCGCCGCAGGACATCGTCGATGACGCCCGGCACGCCGACCGCCTCGAAGATCACTTTCGGGGTCACCGTGTCAAACGGCGATCCCTGGGCCGGGTCCACGGTGCGGTGAGCGCCCATGGACGTCGCCAGCTTCCGCCGGGCGGCGGAATAGTCGGCAGCCACAATGTCGTGCACGCCCGCGTTGCGCAACGCGGCGATGATCGCCATGCCGATCGGGCCGCAGCCTAAGACCAGTGCGGTCTCGCCGGGAAGCACGGCGGACTTGTTGACCGCATGCAGCCCCACGGCCATCGGCTCGGTCAGGGCAGCGTGGCGCGGATCCAGCCCGTTGGGGATCTTCAGCAGCAGCGGAGCCGACAGCAGCATCCTCTCGGCGTATCCGCCGACCGTGGCGTTGGAGTAGACGATCGGCTCGACGCCCGTGGCGGCCAGCAGAACCGGAATCGAGGTGACCGGTGTTCCGGCGGGAAAGGTCTCCGTAGCCGGTCCGGCCTGCAGCACCTTCGCGCTGAACTCGTGGCCCATGAAGATGTCGGCGCCCAGGTCGACCGATGCCTGCGCCGAAGGGCTGCCGGACATGGCCTGCGTTGCGGCCAGCACCTGCGCGCCGTGCGAGGCGAAATGCAGGTCCGATCCGCAGATGCCGCAGGCGGTCACCTCCACCAGCACCTGGCCCGGACCCGGTGCGGGCTCCGGCAGGTCGTCGCGGTAGACCATTCGCCCGTCACGCAGCACCGCTGCGCGCATCAGCGTGAATTATCCGCTGTGGGGGGCGCCGTCTCGGTCACGTGCTCCACGACGGCGTTCTTGAGCGCCTCGCCGACCCGGCCGAACAGCGTGTCGCGCATCCCCTTGGCCCACTCGTGGGAGGCCTTGGGTGCGGCGAGTTGGCCCTTGAAATGCGGAATCACCTTGCGGGCCAACAGCTCGTAGCTGTGGTAGGTCGCCTCCGGTGAGGCCCAGTCATGCCCGAGGAACAGCAGGGTGCCGAATCCGCCGGAGCGCTCCAGCAGGTCGGTGATGTGTTCGATCGCGTCATCGGGCGTACCGATGCAGCAGCTTCCGGCCGCGGCGTAGGCCTCCACGAATTCGGTCGGCGTCTGCGGTGAGCCCTCGACCTCGCTGGCCAGCGGTACG
This sequence comes from Mycolicibacter engbaekii, assembly GCF_002101585.1. Lineage (GTDB taxonomy): Bacteria > Actinomycetota > Actinomycetes > Mycobacteriales > Mycobacteriaceae > Mycobacterium > Mycobacterium engbaekii. Next base: position 106,014 of record NZ_LQOT01000035.1, read on the forward strand.
AACCCGGCCGCACCGAAGTAGTTCGCGAAATCCTGCAGGCCGTAGGTGCAGTCGGCCACCGCCTGCTCGCGGGTGTCGGCGATGTGCATGATGCTCAGCACCCGCCAGGTGTCGCGGTCCGGTTCGTCGCGGCCGGCCTTGGCCGCCTGGTCGCGCACCACCTCCCAGGTGTTCTCCAGGGCGGCAAACCCGCCGGGCACCGACATCGACAGGGACAGCAGCGAGGTTCCCAGCGCGCCGGCCAGTCGCGGACCGGATGGCGAAACCATTGCGGCGGCGGAGATCTCCGGGTATGGCCAGGTGTAGGGGCGGATATGCAGGGCCGCGTCGCGCAGCGTGAACCAGTCCGAATGCCGGGTGACCAGTTCGCCCGGCTCGGCCCGGAACAGCGCCAGGATCGCCTCTAGGGATTCCTGCATCATCCGGCGCTGTTCGACCGGATCGATGCCCATCATGTGGGCGTCGGTGGGCAGGGCACCCGGGCCGGCGCCGAACATCACCCGCCCGCGGGTCAGGTGATCCAGTAGCACCCAGCGGTCGGCCACCATCAGCGGGTGGTGGTAGGGCAGCGAAACCACGCCGGTGCCCAGCCGAATGTGCTTGGTGCGTTCGGCGGCGGCGGCGATGAACACCTCGGGGCACGCGATCAGTTCGTAGCCGCCCGAGTGGTGTTCACCGAACCACGCCTCGTCGAAGCCCAGACGGTCCAGCGCGACCACGCGTTCCAGGTCGTATTCCAAAGCGACGGTGGGTGATTGACCCAGCGCATGGAACGGGGTGATGAAAACCCCGAACCGCAGCGGCCGGGCGGTCACGATGCGGCTCCGGTCGGAAGGCCGGCCACAAACTCCAGCAGTGCCGCGTTGACCTCGTCGGGCCGCTCCTGTTGCAGCCAGTGGCCGGCGCCGTCGATCATCACCTCGCGGTAGGGGCCCGTCACCAGCTTGGCCGCGCGGTCGGGGCGGGTGAAGGTCAGCACCGGATCGGCGGTCCCGGCGATGAACAGGGTGGGTACATCGATGGTGGCGGCGGCAGGATTGGACATGATCTCCCAGTTGCGGTCGAGGTTGCGGTACCAGTTCAGTCCACCGGTGAAACCGGTGCGCGTGAACTCGGCGATGTAGTGGTCCAGTTCGTCGCCGCTGATCCAGTCCGGACGCGCGGCCGGCTCGGCGATCCGCTCGATGAAGCCCATCGGGCCGGGAGCGGTCATCAGCAGCGCCGCTTCGCGGTCGCTGGGGCTGAGGCTGCCCACCATCCGGCGGATGGTCCGGGCCGGGTCGGCGGCCAGTTCCGCGTCGGCCACCCCCGGCTCCTGGAAATAGAGCATGTAGAAAAAATTCTCGCCGAACAGGGCGCGGAACGCCTCAGTGGGCGGCACCTGCGACCGGGGCACCGGCGGCACGCTGAGGCCGGCCACCGCCGCCACTCGGTCCGGGTGCAGCTGCGCGGCGCTGTAGACCACCGGGGCGCCCCAGTCGTGGCCGATCCAGATCGCACGCTGTGCGCCGACGTCGTCCAACAGGCCGACCAGGTCGCCGGTGAGTGACGCGATGTCGTAGGCGGCGATCTCCTCCGGCCGCGACGAGCCGCCGTAACCGCGCTGATCGGGGGCCAGGACATGGAAACCGGCATCGGCCAGCGCCGGGATCTGATGTCGCCAGGAAAAGGCCAGCTCGGGGAATCCGTGCGCCAGCAACACCACCGGCGCGCCCCGCTCGCCCGCCTCGGTGACCCGCAGGGTCACGCCGTTGGTGTCGACGAAACGTTCGGTTGCGCGCTGGATTGCCGGAGACACCGTCACACCAAACCACAACCCGGTCGGGATGGAACAGGGTTCAGTGGGTCTGCGGTGGCCGCCCTGGGCCCGTTTGTGCCGGGGGACGGTAGCCTGAACATGCCCCGCTGCATGTAATTGGAAGGATTTGGCCGCGTCCGGCCGATGTCTGATGAATCGCAAAAATGTGATCCGAACCGTCACCGCGATCGCAGTGATCCTGCTGCTCGGTTGGTCGTTCTTCTATTTCAGTGACGACACGCGCGGCTACAAGCCGGTCGACACCTCCGTCGCGGTGGCCCAGATTCACAGTGGCAACGTCAAGAGCGCTCAGCTCGACGACCGCGAGCAGCAGCTGCGCCTGGTGCTCAAGAACCCGCTCACCAGCGTCGAGGTGACCGGTCAGTCCGGCAAGGCCGACAAGTCCGGCCGGGCCGAGAAGGTCGACAAACTGATCACCAAGTACCCGACCGGGTATGCGGTTCCGCTCTACACCGCGTTGACCGCCAAGAAGGCCGAGATCAACACCACGGTGAATCAGGGCAGCCTGCTGGGCTCGCTGCTGATCTACATGTTGCCGATGCTGTTGCTGATCGGGTTGTTCGTGATGTTCTCGCGCATGCAGGGCGGGGCGCGGATGGGCTTCGGCATGGGCAAGTCCCGGGCCAAACAGCTGGGCAAGGACATGCCCAAGACCACCTTCGCCGACGTCGCCGGTGCTGACGAGGCCGTCGAGGAGCTCTACGAGATCAAGGACTTCCTGCAGAACCCGGCCCGCTACCAGGCGCTGGGCGCCAAAATCCCCAAAGGCGTGCTGCTCTACGGCCCGCCGGGCACCGGCAAGACGCTCCTGGCCCGCGCGGTTGCCGGTGAGGCGGGCGTGCCCTTCTTCACCATCTCCGGCTCGGACTTCGTGGAGATGTTCGTCGGTGTCGGCGCCTCCCGGGTGCGGGACCTGTTCGAACAGGCCAAACAGAACAGCCCGTGCATCGTCTTCGTCGACGAGATCGACGCCGTGGGCCGCCAGCGTGGCGCCGGCATGGGCGGTGGCCACGACGAGCGTGAGCAGACCCTCAACCAGCTGCTGGTGGAGATGGACGGCTTCGGCGATCGAGGCGGGGTGATCCTGATCGCGGCCACCAACCGGCCCGACATCCTCGACCCCGCGCTGCTGCGGCCCGGCCGGTTCGACCGCCAGATCCCGGTGACCAACCCCGATATCGCCGGGCGGCGTGCGGTGCTGCGGGTGCATGCCAAGGGCAAGCCCATCGGGCCCGACGCCGACCTGGACGGACTGGCCAAGCGCACGGTAGGCATGTCCGGCGCGGACCTGGCCAACGTGATCAACGAGGCGGCGCTGCTGACCGCGCGCGAGAACGGCACCGTGATCACCGGCGCCGCTTTGGAAGAGGCGGTGGACCGGGTGATCGGCGGCCCCCGCCGCAAGAGCCGAATCATCAGCGAGCACGAGAAGAAGATCACCGCCTACCACGAGGGCGGCCACACCCTGGCGGCCTGGGCGATGCCCGACATCGACCCCGTCTACAAGGTCACCATCCTGGCCCGCGGCCGTACCGGCGGGCACGCGGTGGCGGTTCCCGAGGAAGACAAGGGGCTGCGCACCCGCTCGGAGATGATCGCCCAGCTGGTCTTCGCCATGGGTGGGCGCGCCGCGGAGGAACTGGTGTTCCGCGAGCCGACCACCGGCGCCGTCTCCGATATCGAGAAAGCCACCGCGGTCGCGCGCGCCATGGTGACTGAGTACGGCATGAGCGCCAAACTCGGCGCCGTGCGCTACGGCAGCAACCACGGCGACCCGTTCGTCGGTCGGGCGATGGGCACGCAGCCCGACTACTCCCATGAGGTGGCCCGAGGCATCGACGACGAGGTCCGCAAGCTGATCGAGGCCGCCCACACCGAGGCCTGGGAGATCCTCACCGAGTACCGCGATGTCCTCGACGTGCTGGCCGGTGAGTTGTTGGAGAAGGAGACGCTGCACCGCGCCGACCTGGAGAAGATCTTCGGCGACGTCGTCAAGCGGCCCCGGCTGACGGCGTTCGACGACTTCGGCGGCCGCGTTCCGTCCGACAAGCCGCCGATCAAGACCCCCGGTGAACTGGCCATCGAGCGCGGCGAACCGTGGCCGCAGCCCAAGCCCGAGCCGGCGTTCAAAGCGGCCATCGCCCAGGCGACGCGGGAGGCGGCGGCCAGGGCGGCCGAGGCCGGCCCCAACGGGAGCAACGGTGTGCCCGCCGGCGGCGACGCGGTGCCCCCGGCCACCCAGCCCGACTACGGCGCCCCGGCGGGCTGGCAGGCGCCCGGCTGGCCGCCCGCACAGCAGCAGTCGCAGCCCCCGCAGCAGGGCGGCTACTGGTATCCGCCCCAGCATTGGCCGCACCAGGGTTACCCACCCGCTCAGCAGTACCCGCCGTATCAGCAGCACCAGCCGTACCCCGGTGCAGGCCAGCCGCCGCCACCGCCGGTACCGTCCGGTGAGGCCGACGGCGGCGGTCGCAGTGCCGAGAAGAATCGGTCCGAGCAGCCGTCGGGTGACTGAGAAAGCGGGGTCGACGATGTCGTCGGCAATTTTCGATCAGGCGCGCGCGGAGGCTGCCGTACGCGAGCTGCTGTTCGCCGTCGGCGAAGATCCCGACCGGGCGGGTCTGCTCGACACCCCCGCGCGGGTGGCGCGGGCCTATCGGGAGATGTTCGGCGGGCTCTACACCGATCCGGATGAGGTGCTGGAGACCACCTTCGACGAGCAGCACGAGGAGCTGGTGATCGTCAAGGAGATCCCGCTCTACTCGACCTGCGAGCACCATCTGGTGGCTTTTCACGGTGTCGCGCACGTCGGCTACATCCCGGGCGACGACGGACGGATCACCGGCCTGTCCAAGCTGGCTCGGCTGGTCGATCTCTACGCCAAGCGGCCCCAGGTGCAGGAGCGGCTGACCGCGCAGGTCGCCGATGCGATGATGCGCAAACTCGACCCACGCGGAGTCATCGTGGTGGTCGAAGCCGAACACCTGTGTATGGCGATGCGGGGAGTGCGCAAACCCGGTGCGATCACCACCACCTCTGCGGTTCGGGGGCAGTTCAAATCCGACAGCACGTCGCGCGCCGAGGCCCTGGAACTCATCCTGCGCAAGTGAGCCAGCCACGCGTCCAGATCGTCGGGGTGGTCAACGTCACCGCCGATTCGTTCTCCGACGGCGGGCGCTACCTCAACCTCGATCGTGCTGTCGAGCACGGCCTGGAACTGGCGGGCCAGGGCGCGGCGATCATCGACGTGGGGGGTGAGTCGACGCGCCCCGGAGCGGTGCGCGTCGATCCGCGGGCAGAGGCGCAGCGCGTGGTTCCGGTCGTGAAACAACTCGCCGCCCACGGTATTACCGTCAGCATCGACACGATGAACGCCGCCGTCGCCGAGGCGGCGCTCGACGCCGGCGCCACGATCGTCAACGACGTGTCCGGGGGAGCGGCGGACCCCGACATGGCACCGCTGGTGGCCGCCTCGGGAGCCCGATGGGTGCTCATGCACTGGCGCCCGGTCGACCCGGAGAACCCGCACCGCGTGCCCTGTTACCGCGACGTCGCCGCCGAGGTGCGCGAGGATCTACTCGCCGCCGTCGCCGCGGCAGTGGCCGCCGGCGTGGACCCGGCACGGCTGATCATCGACCCCGGACTGGGCTTCGCCAAAACCGCGCAACACAATTGGGCGCTGCTGCACCGGTTGCCGCAACTGGTCGAACTCGGATTGCCGGTGCTCATCGGGGCGTCCCGCAAGCGGTTTCTCGGTACGCTGCTGTCCGGCGAGGACGGCACGCCGCGGCCGCCCGACGAACGCGAAACGGCCACGGCGGTGGTCTCGGCCCTGTCCGCTCTACACGGCGCCTGGGGCGTTCGGGTGCACGATGTGCGGGCCTCGGCCGATGCGCTGCGAGTCGTCGAAGCCTGGAGGCAAGGAGGCGGGGCCGGTGACTGATCGGATCGAGTTGCGCGGCTTGACGGTGCGGGGCAACCACGGGGTGTTCGCCCACGAGCGGGCCGACGGTCAGGATTTCGTCGTCGACATCACCGTCTGGATGGATCTCACCGTCGCCGCGGCCAGCGACGACCTGTCCGACACTTACGATTACGGTCTGCTGGCGCAGCGCGCGGCGGACATTGTCGCGGGGCCGCCGCGCGATCTGATCGAGACCGTGGCCGCCGAGATCGCCGAGGAGGTGATGGGCGACCTGCGGGTGCAAGCCGTCGAGGTGACGCTGCACAAACCGCAGGCGCCTATTCCCCTTGCCTTCGCCGACGTGGCGGTGGTGGCACGGCGCTCGCGGGGCGACCGGCGCGGCAGGGTGGTCCCGGCGTGAGCCGCGCGGTTTTGTCCATCGGCTCCAACCTGGGGGACCGACTGGCGTGGCTGCAGTCGGCGGTCGACGGCCTGGGCAGCGCGGTGCGCGCGGTGTCGGGGGTATATGAGACCGCGGCGTGGGGCGGCGTGCCACAGGGTCCCTTCCTCAACGCGGTGCTCGTCGTCGACGACCCGGCCGCCGACGAGCGGCACTGGCTGCGCCGGGCGCACGAACTGGAGCAGGCGGCCGAACGGGTGCGGATGCAGCGGTGGGGGCCGCGAACCCTGGATGTCGACGTGATCAGCTGCCGGCGTGCCGACGGCACGCCGGTGCGCTCCGACGACGAGGCCCTGACCCTGCCGCATCCCAGGGCCCACCTGCGCGCCTTCGTCCTGGTTCCCTGGTTGTCGGTGGAACCCGACGCGCGCTTGACCGTGGGAGACCGGTCCCGGGCGGTGCAGGACCTTCTCGATGACCTCGATCCCGCCGAGCGGGACGGGGTGGCGTTGACGGATCTGGTGCTGCACCGCCCGCGCGTCGGGGGCAACTGATGGGGCCGACCCGTACCCGCGACGTGACCGCGGCGGCGGTTGCCGTCGCGATCCTGAGTTACCTGGCGGTCCCGCTGCTGTACCGGTGGTTTCCCCCGATCACGGTGTGGACCGGCATATCGCTGCTGGCGGTCGCTATCGCCGAGGCCGGCTGGGGCCGCTACGTCGGACGCAAGATCGCCGACGGTCAGATCGGTGCCGGGGCGGGCCGGCTGCATCCGCTGGCGGTGGCGCGCACGGTGGTGGTGGCCAAAGCGTCGGCGTGGATGGGGTCGCTGGTGCTGGGCTTCTGGCTGGGCGTGCTCGGCTACCTGCTGCCGCGCCGTTCCAGCCTGCAGGTCGCCGCTGAGGACACCTCGGGTGCGGTGGTGGCGGCGGCCAGCGCCCTGGCGCTGCTCATCGCGGCGTTGTGGCTGCAGAATTGCTGCAAATCGCCGCACGATCCGGGCCCGCCCACCGAGCTGCCCGGAAAACAACCCGGGTGAGAATCGCCGGTGCGGGGCGACACGCTGATTGACCTCGCCCAGGTACAGTCGGGCAATGCGCGCCAGCGACGAAACGGGACGAAGCGACGAGGTGGAGCCGCGCAGATGAATTCGGTCCTGTTCCGCGCCCCGGGTCGGCGTGGAGGCCGCAGGCCGGGCTGGACGTTGATGACGGCGTTGCTGATCCTGGCGATCGCCGCCAGTTCGGCGCTGGTGTTCACCAACCGGGTGGAGCTGCTCAAGCTCGCGGTCATCATCGCGCTATGGGCTGCGGTCGCGGCGGCGTTCGTCTCGGTGATCTATCGGCGGCAGAGCGATGTCGACCAGGCCCGCGCCCGTGATCTGAAACTGGTCTATGACCTGCAACTGGATCGGGAGATCTCGGCGCGGCGCGAGTACGAGCTCACGGTGGAGTCCCAGCTGCGTCGCGAGCTGGCCTCCGAGCTGCGCGCGCAGGCCGCTGACGAGGTCGCGGCGCTGCGCGCCGAGTTGGCCGCGCTGCGCACCAACCTGGAGATTCTGTTCGACGCAGACCTGAGTCAGCGGCCGGCTCTCGAACCGGAGCGCACTCCGGTTCGTGCCTACAGCGACTGGGCGCGCTCGGGCGGGGAGTCCACTCCCGGTGGACCCACCCGCGCCACGTCGTCGGCCGCCACCGGCTATCCGCCGGATTCGGTCACCGAGACCGCGGAGAATCCGATCATCGACGTACCGGAGGTGCGGATTCCGGCCGCCGGCAGCCCCCTGCCCCAGGAGTCGGCCCAGGAATCACCCCAGGTGTCCCCGCAGGCGCCCTCGTACGCCGATGGCCGGCGTGGCTCGCATCGCCGCAGGGCGGACGAGTCGCCCCGCCGGGCCTCCGAGGACACCGCGCCGCCACCGGCTGCCGGGGGCTGGGCGCAGCCGCCGCAGCCCTTCGTCGCTGCCGAAACGCGCCGCGAGCCCGAACCGCCGCCACCACCACCACCGCCACCGCCACCGCCCTGGGTTTCGTCCTCGGCCCCCAGCTGGAAACCTGTTGGTGCCGAAGGGGAGTGGCGTCCGCCCGGCGCGCCGGGCAGCAACTGGTCGGCAGATGCGGCGGCAGAATCGCTCCGGCGCCCGGCGCCGGAACGCAGCGAGGAGAGGCCGAGCAGGCACGGTCGCCACGCCGGCCCAGCCGACTCCGACAGCGGCGCGCAGCCGGCACGCCCGGAGGGGCAGGGGCGCCGGCGGGCGCGCTCGCGTCACGCTGCCGAATCGGACGGCGACCACTTCCGGCTCCCGCCGGTCGAGTCCCCGGTAGGGGAGGCCGCCGGATCGCCGGAGACCGAACCCGAGGCTGCCACCCCGGGACGGCACGGCCACGCGGATGAACCCGGTACCGGCGGTCAGTCGGTGGCCGACCTGCTGGCCCGCCTGCAGCAGGGGCCCGTCGAGGGCCGTCGGCGCCGCCGCCGCGAAGACTGACCGCCACGCACTGCGACCAACGTCACTCCCGAGGCAGTCGCGGATCGGGATAGAATTCCGGCGACCGTCCGGTACCCGCAGAGCGGGACTGGAACGAATATCGAGAGAACCTGTGAGGTCGTCTGCATGGCGCAGTTCGACGGACTGCGGCCCGCCCGGCTCAAGGTCGGCGTCATCTCGGCCGGCCGCGTCGGCACCGCACTCGGCGTAGCGCTCGAGCGCGCCGAGCACGTCGTGGTCGCGTGCAGCGCCATCTCCGAGGAGTCCCGGCAGCGGGCCCGGCACCGTCTTCCGGACAGCCTGGTGCTGCCGGCTCCCGACGTGGCGGCCGACGCGGAACTGCTCCTGCTCGCCGTACCCGACACCGAACTGGCCGGCATCGTTTCCGGCCTGGCGGCCACCGGCGCGGTGCGGGCAGGAACGATCGTCGTGCACACCTCCGGCGCCAGCGGGATCGGGGTGCTTGCGCCGTTGACCGAACAGGGCTGCCTGCCGCTGGCCATCCACCCAGCGATGACGTTCACCGGCTCCGACGAGGACATCGACCGGTTGTCGGAAAGCTGCTTCGGCATCACCGCCGCCGACGAGGTCGGCTTCGCCGTCGCCGAGGCGCTGACCTGTGAGATCGGTGCTGAACCGTTTCGGGTCGACGAAACCGCGCGCACCCTCTACCACGCCGCGTTGTGTCACGGCGGAAACCACGTGGTCACGGTGATCGACGACGCGCTGACGGCGTTGCGGGCGGCGCTGCCCGCGCGGCTGGGCTCGGGCATGGCCGAGGACCCGGACGGCATCGCCGAGCGGGTGCTCGGACCGCTGGTGCGTGCAGCGCTGGCCAACACCCTGCGCGACGGCCGGTCAGCGCTGACCGGGCCGGTGGCCCGCGGCGACGCCAAGACCGTGGCCGGGCATCTGCGGGCGCTCACCGGCGTCGATCCGTACCTGGCCGAGGCCTATCGGACCAACGCGTTACGCACCGCGCACCGGGCCGGTGCACCCGACGACGTACTGGAGGTCCTGGCGCGATGAGCTCCCACCCGCACCGGGGCCCGGGGCCCACCTTCACCGCCGGTGGACTCAACGTCTACGACCGGCCCGACGACGTCGCCCGCGTCAGCCGTGCCCTGCGCGCCACCGGTCGCCGGGTCATGTTGGTGCCGACCATGGGCGCCTTGCATCAGGGCCACCTGTCGTTGGTCGCAGCGGCACAGCGGGTGCCCGGCTCGGTGGTGGCGGTGTCGATCTTCGTCAATCCGCTGCAGTTCGGGGCCGGTGAAGACCTGGAGGCCTATCCACGCACCTTGGACCAGGATCTGGCCGCGCTGCGTGACGCGGGCGTCGAACTGGTTTTCACCCCCACCGCCGCGGCGATGTACCCGAACGGCCCGCGCACCGCGGTGAACCCGGGCGCGCTGGGAGCCGAACTCGAAGGCGCCGCACGCCCGACCCACTTCGCCGGCATGCTCACCGTGGTCGCCAAACTGCTTTCGATCGTCAATCCGGACCGGGTGTTCTTGGGGGAGAAGGATTATCAGCAGCTGGTGCTGGTGCGCCAGATGGTCACCGATCTGAACCTGGACGTGACGGTGGTGGGTGTGCCCACCGTGCGCGAAGCCGACGGCCTGGCAATGTCGTCGCGCAACCGCTACCTCGACCCCGCCCAGCGTGAGGCCGCGACCGCCCTGTCGGCCGCCTTGGCCGCCGGTGAGCGCGCGGCAGCTGACGGCGCCCAGGCGGCGCTGGACGCCGCGGCCGCGGTGCTGTCCGCGGTGGAGGGCGTCGACGTCGACTACCTGCAGGTCCGCGGCACCGACCTCGGCCCGGCGCCCGCGAACGGGCCCGGGCGGCTGCTGATCGCCGCCCGCGTCGGCACCACCCGGCTGCTCGACAACGCGGCCATCACCCTCGGATGTCCCATCGACGCAGAGGTGGCGTCGGTCGGTTCGGATGTATTTCCCGTATCAACCCGGAGGAATTGATGTTTCGGACGATGCTCAAGTCGAAGATTCACCGTGCCACGGTCACCCACGCCGATCTGCACTACGTGGGTTCGGTGACCATCGACGCCGACCTGATGGACGCTGCCGACCTGCTTGAAGGTGAACAGGTGACGATCGTCGACATCGATAACGGCGCCCGACTGGTGACCTATGCCATCACCGGCGAGCGGGGCAGCGGCGTGATCGGGATCAACGGTGCGGCCGCGCATCTGGTGCATCCCGGGGACCTGGTGATTCTGATCGCCTACGGCACCATGGAAGACGCTGAGGCGCGCCAGTACCGCCCGCGGATCGTGTTCGTCGACGCCGAGAACAAGCAGGTGGATCTCGGCGACGACCCGGCTTTCGTACCCGACGACGTCTCTGATCTGCTCTCGCCCCGAAGCGTGCGCTAGCCGTGCTGCTGGCGATCGACGTCCGCAACACCCACACCGTCATCGGCCTGATCACCGGCTCCGGTGAGCACGCAAATGTGGTGCAGCAGTGGCGGATCCGCACCGAGGCGGAGATCACGGCCGACGAGCTGGCGCTGACCCTCGACGGTCTCATCGGCGACGACGGCGAACAGCTCACCGGTGTCGCCGCGCTGTCCACAGTCCCCTCGGTGCTGCACGAGGTGCGACTGATGCTCGACCAGTACTGGCCCGCGGTCCCGGCGGTGCTGATCGAGCCCGGTGTGCGCACCGGGATCCCGCTGCTGGTGGACAACCCCAAGGAAGTCGGTGCCGACCGTATCGTCAACGCACTGGCCGCCTACCACAAGTTCAAGACGGCGGCCATCGTCGTCGACTTCGGCTCGTCGATCTGCGTCGATGTGGTTTCCGCCAAGGGCGAATTTCTCGGCGGCGCCATCGCGCCGGGCCTGCAGATCTCCTCGGATGCCGCAGCGGCACGATCTGCGGGGCTGCGGCGGGTCGAACTCACCCGTCCGCGTTCGGTGATCGGCAAGAACACCGTCGAATGCATGCAGGCCGGCGCGATCTACGGGTTCGCCGGGCTGGTCGACGGGCTGGTCCGCCGCGTACGCGAGGAGGCCGCGAGCGCCGGCGACGACGTGACCGTGGTGGCCACCGGCCACACCGCGCCGCTGTTGCTCGCCGATCTGGAGACCGTCGACCACCACGACCCCAACCTCACCCTGGACGGGCTACGGCTGGTGTTCGAACGCAACCGCAACAACCAGCGCGGCAGGCTGCGCCCGGCGCGCTGACGGCCGTCGGCTTTTCGTTCTGGCTGCCCTGTTCCTCTAAGCTGGCCGGTCGTGAGCTCCGCCGACATCTCCCGCCATACGCAGGACGAATCCGACCTCCCCGAGCAGTTCCGGATCCGCCGCGACAAGCGGGCTCGACTGCTGGCCGAAGGCCGCGACCCCTATCCGGTGGCGGTGCAGCGCACCCATACCCTCGCCGAGATCCGGGCCCAGTACCCCGACCTGGCCGCTGACACCGCCACCGGCGACGTCGTCGGCATTGCGGGGCGGGTGGTGTTCGCCCGCAACTCGGGCAAGTTGTGCTTCGCGACCCTGCAGGAGGGCGACGGAACCCAACTGCAGGTGATGATCAGCCTGGCCAGTGTCGGGGAGCAGGAGCTGGAGGCGTGGAAGGCCGACGTCGACCTCGGCGACATCGTCTACGTGCACGGCGAGGTGATCAGCTCCCGCCGCGGCGAGTTGTCGGTGTTGGCGGACTCCTGGCAGATGGCCTCGAAGTCGTTGCGGCCCCTTCCGGTAGCGCACAAGGAGATGAGCGAGGAGTCGCGGGTGCGGCAGCGCTACGTCGACCTGATCGTCCGGCCGGAGGCGCGGACCGTGGCGCGCCAGCGGATCGCGGTCATTCGGTCGGTGCGCAACGCGCTCGAGCGGCGCGGATTCCTGGAAGTAGAGACGCCGATGCTGCAGACATTGGCCGGCGGGGCGGCCGCCCGACCTTTCGTCACCCATTCCAACGCCCTGGACGCCGACCTTTACCTGAGAATCGCACCAGAACTGTTCCTCAAACGGTGCGTTGTGGGCGGTTTCGACAGAGTCTTCGAGCTCAATCGAGTGTTCCGGAATGAAGGCGCTGATTCCACTCATTCGCCCGAGTTTTCGATGTTGGAGACTTACCAGGCCTACGGCACGTATGACGACTCCGCCTTGGCTACGCGGGAGATAATTCAAGAAGTCGCCGACGAGGTGATCGGAACCCGTCAACTGCCGCTTCCCGACGGCAGTGTCTACGACATCGACGGCGAATGGGCGACCGTTGAAATGTATCCCTCGCTGTCGGCCGCGCTCGGCGAGGAGATCACCCCGGACACCCCAGTCGCACACCTGTGGGCGATCGCCGATCGTCTCGGCGTCGAAATCCCGACCGACCGTGGCTATGGGCACGGCAAACTGGTCGAGGAACTCTGGGAACATGCCGTGGGTCATGACTTGAGCGCCCCGACGTTCGTCCGGGACTTCCCGGTGGAGACCACACCGCTGACGCGCCAGCACCGCAGTATCCCCGGCGTCACCGAGAAGTGGGACCTGTATATGCGCGGTGTCGAACTGGCCACCGGCTACTCCGAACTCATCGACCCGGTGGTGCAACGTGAGCGGTTCGCGGCGCAGGCCGCGGCGGCGGCGGCGGGCGACGACGAGGCGATGGCACTGGATGAGGACTTCCTGGCGGCGATGGAACACGCTATGCCACCCTGTACCGGAACCGGAATGGGTATCGACCGTCTGTTGATGGTCTTGACGGGACTATCAATTCGGGACACGGTTTTGTTTCCGATTGTTCGCCGACAAGGCAACTGAACTGCGCCGACACCTGTTGTGTTGAAGCGGGCGAATTTTTATGGCACATTAGGCGGCGAGGTCGAATACGGCTTTGCGCACCGTTTGCGCGAGGAAAGCTAACCAAGGGGTACCAATGGCGAAAAAAGTGACCGTCACCTTGATCGATGATTTCGATGGTGAGGGTGCCGCCGACGAAACGGTCGAATTCGGCCTGGACGGGGTGACCTATGAGATCGACCTTTCGAGCAAAAATGCCACGAAACTGCGCGCAGAACTGAAGAAGTGGGCCGACGCGGGCCGCCGGGTCGGTGGCCGTCGCCGCGGACGTTCGGGCGGGGGGCGCCGGGGCGCCATCGACCGCGAGCAGAGCGCGGCCATCCGGGAATGGGCCCGGCGCAACGGTCACAACGTGTCCACCCGCGGGCGTATCCCGGCCGACATCATCGACGCATTTCACGCCGCGACCTGACCGGCGGTTCAGCGAGGCTCGACGAAGGAGAGGCGAAGCTGGGGCCGCCGCGACCTGACCGGCGGTTCAGCGAGGCTCGACGAAGGAGAGGCGAAGCTGGGGCCGCCGCACGGACCCCATAGGTTTCGCTGCTGGCGAACCTGACCGCCGCCGGAAACGTTTTTCGCGGGTTTGGACGTTGTCCCCCTGTATCCGCAGTTGGGTCTTTCGGGACCCGGCATCGGGTGATCGATCTGCCCGCGCACTGCAAGGCAGGTCACAGCACAGTGCGCCGCCCACTAGAGTGGACGGCAGGCGCGCCGGCCGAGCCGAGGCCGATCGTGCCGATCGCGAGGGAGAGCAGGTAGCCACCGATGTTCGAGAGATTCACCGACCGTGCCCGCAGGGTCGTCGTCCTGGCCCAAGAAGAGGCCCGGATGCTCAACCACAACTACATCGGGACCGAGCACATCCTGCTGGGTCTCATCCACGAGGGCGAGGGCGTGGCCGCCAAGTCGCTGGAGTCGCTGGGCATCTCCTTGGAAGGGGTGCGCAGCCAGGTCGAAGAGATCATCGGCCAGGGCCAGCAGGCGCCGTCGGGGCACATCCCGTTCACGCCCCGCGCCAAGAAGGTGCTCGAGCTGAGCCTGCGTGAGGCGCTGCAACTCGGCCACAACTACATCGGGACCGAGCACATTCTGCTCGGCCTGATCCGTGAGGGCGAGGGTGTGGCAGCCCAGGTGCTGGTCAAGCTCGGCGCCGACCTGACCCGGGTCCGTCAGCAGGTGATCCAGCTGCTCAGCGGCTACCAGGGCAAGGAGACCGCGGAGGCCGGCACCGGCGGACGCGGCGGCGAGTCCGGCTCACCGTCGACCTCCCTGGTGCTCGACCAGTTCGGCCGCAACCTGACCGCCGCCGCCATGGAGGGCAAGCTCGACCCCGTGATCGGCCGCGAGAAGGAAATCGAGCGGGTCATGCAGGTGCTGTCTCGCCGCACCAAGAACAACCCGGTGCTCATCGGGGAGCCCGGTGTCGGCAAGACCGCCGTGGTGGAGGGCCTGGCGCAGGCCATTGTCGCCGGCGAAGTCCCCGAGACGCTCAAGGACAAGCAGCTCTACACCCTGGACCTGGGTTCACTGGTGGCCGGCAGCCGTTACCGCGGCGACTTCGAAGAGCGCCTGAAGAAGGTTCTCAAGGAGATCAACACCCGCGGCGACATCATCTTGTTCATCGACGAGCTGCACACCCTGGTGGGTGCCGGCGCGGCCGAGGGCGCCATCGACGCGGCCTCGATCCTCAAGCCGAAGCTGGCCCGCGGTGAACTGCAGACCATCGGCGCCACGACCCTCGACGAGTACCGCAAGTACATCGAGAAGGACGCGGCACTGGAGCGCCGGTTCCAGCCGGTGCAGGTCGGCGAGCCGACCGTTGAGCACACCATCGAGATTCTCAAGGGCCTGCGGGACCGTTACGAGGCTCACCACCGCGTCTCGATCAGCGACTCGGCGATCGTGGCGGCGGCCACCCTGGCCGACCGTTACATCAACGACCGGTTCCTGCCGGACAAGGCGATCGACCTGATCGATGAGGCCGGTGCCCGGATGCGGATTCGCCGGATGACCGCGCCGCCGGACCTGCGCGAGTTCGACGAGAAGATCGCCGACGCGCGCCGCGAGAAGGAGTCTGCGATCGACGCGCAGGACTTCGAGAAGGCCGCCAGTCTGCGGGACCGGGAGAAGCAACTCGTCGCCCAGCGGGCAGAGCGCGAAAAGCAGTGGCGCTCGGGTGATCTGGACGTCGTGGCTGAGGTCGACGACGAGCAGATCGCGGAGGTTCTGGGCAACTGGACCGGCATCCCGGTGTTCAAGCTGACCGAGGCGGAGACCACCCGCCTGCTGCGGATGGAAGATGAGCTGCACAAGCGGATCATCGGCCAGGAAGACGCGGTCAAGGCCGTCTCGAAGGCGATTCGGCGTACCCGCGCCGGCCTGAAGGACCCCAAGCGGCCCTCGGGCTCGTTCATCTTCGCCGGGCCGTCCGGCGTCGGCAAGACCGAGCTGTCCAAGGCGCTGGCGGAGTTCCTGTTCGGCGACGACGACGCGCTCATCCAGATCGACATGGGCGAGTTCCACGATCGCTTCACCGCGTCGCGGCTGTTCGGTGCCCCTCCGGGCTACGTCGGCTACGAAGAGGGTGGCCAGCTCACCGAGAAGGTGCGGCGCAAGCCGTTCTCGGTGGTGCTGTTCGACGAGATCGAGAAGGCCCACTCCGAGATCTACAACAGCCTGTTGCAGGTCCTCGAGGACGGTCGTCTCACCGACGGTCAGGGCCGCACGGTGGACTTCAAGAACTGTGTCCTGATCTTCACCTCCAACCTGGGCACCTCGGACATCTCCAAGGCGGTTGGTCTGGGCTTCACCCAGGGCGGCGGCGAGAACAACTACGAGCGGATGAAGCTCAAGGTCAACGACGAGCTCAAGAAGCACTTCCGCCCGGAGTTCCTCAACCGCATCGATGACATCATCGTCTTCCACCAGCTCACCAGGGAAGAGATCATCCAGATGGTCGATCTGATGATCGGCCGGGTGGCCAAGCAGCTCAAGGCCAAGGATATGGACATCGCGCTGACCGACCGGGCCAAGTCCCTGCTGGCCAAGCGTGGCTTCGACCCGGTGCTGGGTGCGCGTCCGCTGCGGCGCACCATCCAGCGCGAGATCGAGGACCAGCTCTCGGAGAAGATCCTGTTCGAAGAGCTCGGTCCCGGCCAGCTGGTGACCGTCGACGTGGAGAACTGGGACGGCGAGGGGGCGCACGAGAACGCCGTGTTCACCTTCGCTGGTAGCCCGAAGCCGACAGCCGAGGCGACCGACCTGGCCAAGGCGGCTGCGGAGTAGTTTCGATCGTTGAATTCTGGCGACGTGACCCGGCGGGTCACGTCGCCAGATTCATTTTCGGCCCGTCGCCGCCCTAGCCGGGCAACAGCGCGAACGCCTGCTTGGCGACCTGCAGCATCCAGCTGCCGACGCTCTTGCCGTGATCGCGCGGCCAGTTGAGCTGAAAGCTCACCACCCAGGGCTGACCGCCCCGGTCCACGGCGTACCAGCTGAAAGTCAGGTCGCCGGGCAGGCCGCCGGCCTTGGCGCCGATGTAGGGCCACTCGGTGCGGGGCAGGTCGATGCCGCGAACTGCCGACAGCATCTCGCGGACCGGTGCGGCCGCGCCGACCGCAGCGGCCTGCAATGCGACGTGCAGCCGGCAGATGTCCTCGGCGCTGCCGTACCACTCGGCGCCATAGGCCGACGCGGGGTCATGTGCCCGCACCGGGTCGGGCTCATAGGGCCGCGAATCGGCCTGCTGCAACAACTTTGCCCGTTCCTGCGGTGAACCGTGCTGCCATTGCTCACGCATATCCGGCTTGCCCCAACCCACCGAGAACATTTCGTACATGGTGGGAAACGGCGTCATGCTGGCCGGGTCGTGGTGGCCGGCCGCGACCAGCGCCCGCTCGACCGCATGCGTGCCCACCCGGCCGATCAGCAGATCGGTTGCCATGTTGTCGCTGGTGGCGATCATCTTCTCGGCAGCCCTGCGTACCGAGACATGGGCGCCGTCGGGCAGTTCCTCCAGGCCCGACGAGCCCACCGCTTTGGCTCGGGCGGTAATGGTCAGCGGGTCATCCCAGGACAGTCTCCCGGCCTTCACCTCGTTGGCCACGGCCAGCAGCACGTACAGCTTGAAGATGGACGCCAGCGGCAGCGACGCGGCGGTGTTGGCGCCGGCCACCGGTTTACAGGCACCCCGGTCCACCCGTGCGGCCTGGTAGGAGTACCGGGCCCCGGTCTTGCTCAGCACCTCGTCGAGGTCGTGCCAGGAACCGATGTCCGGTGACTCGGTGGTCGCTTTGAACAGGTCCACCATGCCGTTGTCGTCGGTGCGGAGCCGGATGTCCTGACGCGCCCCGTAGGAGGTGATCAGGTGCAAGGTGGCGGCGCCGGCGCTGATGTCGACGCCATCGAGGCGGAACGGGCGGTCCCACCACAGCGACTCCATGGTCGTGACCACCTGCTCGACCTTGTCCGGTGCCGCCAGGGTCGCCACTCCGATCGGACCGATCGGCCAGTCGGAGTTCAGCATGTCCATGGTCTGCTTGGCGCGCAGACCCGGCGGTGTCTTGGTCGAAATCGTCACCCCGCCGGCCCCGGCCCCGGCGCCGGGGTCGGCCGGTGAGGCCGGCGAAGGGACACAACCGGCGACAGCCCCGGCGACGGTGACCAGAGTCAGAGAGGTGGTCCAGGCCGCCAGTCGGCGCCGCACAGGACTAGTCCGAAGCGGCGTTTCCGGCAACGTCGAGCACGACCTCGAACTCCAGCAGCGAGGCTCCGGTGGCCACCGGCTTGGCCCGCTCCCCGGCGTGGGCTTCGATGGCCGGTCCCTTGGCCCATGCCTGGAAAGCCTCGTCGGAATCCCAGTGCGTGACCACGAAGTAGCGGTCGTCGCCCTTGACCGGACGCAGCAGCTGGAAGCCAAGGAAACCGGGCTGGTTCTCCACCGCGTGTGCCCGGTGGGCAAATCGCTTCTCCAATTCGGGCCCGGCGTCGGCGGGCACCTCGATTGCGTTGATCTTCACCACTGACATGGGGCCTAGGCTACCGTGCCCCGGGTGAAGACCGCGTCGACCGAGTTGCTGACCTACCGCGGCGGGCACGGGACGCCGCTGGTGCTGGTTCATGGACTGATGGGCCGCGGCACCACCTGGGGGCGTCAGCTGCCGTGGCTGACCCGGCTGGGGGCGGTGTACACCTACGACGCGCCCTGGCACCGTGGCCGTGAGGTGGCCGACCCGCACCCGATCAGCACCGAACGCTTCGTCGCCGACCTGGCCTGCGCGGTGGAGCAGTTGCCCGGCCCGGTGCGCCTGGTCGGGCATTCGATGGGTGGGCTGCACTCGTGGTGTCTGGCCGCCCGTCGCCCCGACCTGGTCTCCGAGCTGGTGGTCGAGGACATGGCACCGGACTTCCGGGGCCGCACCACCGGCGCGTGGGAACCCTGGGTGCATGCCCTGCCTGTCGAGTTCGGCAGCGCCGAGCAGGTGATCGCCGAATTCGGCGACATCGCCGGACGCTACTTCCTGGAGGCCTTCGACCGCACCGAGACCGGCTGGCGGCTGCATGGTCGCCCCGAGTGGTGGCTGCAGATCGCCGCCGAATGGGGCGCCCGCGATTACTGGGAGCAGTGGCAGCAGGTGCGTTGCGCGACGTTGTTGATCGAGGCCGGCAACTCGGTGACCCCGCCGGGGCAGATGCGCCAGATGCACAGCGTCGGCTTCGAGAGCACCTACCTGTGCGTTCCCGAGGCGGGACACCTGGTGCACGACGAGGCGCCGCAGACCTACCGCGAGGCCGTCGAGTCGTTTCTGTCCTGACCGGGCAGGGCGAAGCGCCCGTCGGCGAGCCGTTCGACCAGGCCGTCGCCGAGCAGGGAGGCCAAGGCGCGCTCGCGCTGAACCGGGTCCACCGGCCAGGCCAGGTCGAGGTCGGCCCTGCTCACCGCGGAATCGGTGTCCCGCAATACGTCGAGTAAGCGCCCGCGGACCTGGCGGTCGGTGCCGGCATAGCGTTGGGCGGGCCGCTTGGGTGCGGTGGACGGGGGCGAACCGTCCAGTCGCCACCGGCAGGTGCTGCGCAGCGGGCAGCCGTCGCAGCGCGGTGACCGGGCGGTGCACACCAGGGCGCCCAGCTCCATCAGGGCTGCCGAGAACCGGGCTGCCTGGTCGTCGCCGGGCAGCAGGGCGGAGACGTCGGCGTGGTCGCGCTTGGCAGAGGCGGGGCCCGCGTCGGCCTGGCCGTGGACCGCCCTGGCCACCACCCGCCGCACGTTGGTGTCGACCACCGGGACCGGTCGCCGGTAGGCGAAGCAGGCCACCGCTCTGGCGGTGTAGCTGCCGACACCGGGTAGCTGCTGCAGGAGTTCGACGTCGTCGGGTACCACGTCGGCGAAGTCCCGGGCGATCACGCCGGCGCATTCGTGCAGGCGGATGGCGCGCCGGGGGTAGCCGAGCTTGCCCCAGGCCCGCAGCACATCGGCTTGGCTGGCTGCCGCGGTAGCCGACGGGGTCGGCCAGCGCGCCACCCAGTCCGGCCAGATCGGCAGCACCCGGGCGACCGGGGTTTGCTGCAGCATGAACTCGCTCACCAGGATCTGCCACGGCGTGACATCACCGGCGCGCCAGGGCAGATCGCGTTCGGCCGTGGCGAACCAGCTGAGCACGTCCTCGGGGTGGACAGTCACCAAGCGCTCGCGCGGGATGGCGTGCAAAATATGAGGCATGCCCAACTCAAACCCGGTGTCAGCGTGGAAAGCACTCAAGGAGGGTAACGAGCGATTCGTCGCCGGCGAGCCCATTCATCCCAGCCAGGACGTCGCGCGTCGTGCCGCGCTGGCCAACGGCCAGAAACCCACCGCAGCGGTGTTCGGCTGCGGCGACAGCCGGGTGGCCGCCGAACTGATCTTTGATCAGGGGCTGGGCGACATGTTCGTGGTCCGCACCGCCGGCCATGTCGTCGACTCGGCGGTGCTGGGCTCGCTCGAGTTCGCCGTGGCCGTCCTCAACGTTCCGCTGATCGTGGTGCTCGGCCATGACAGCTGCGGCGCGGTCAAGGCAACGCTGGCAGCGCTGGACGGTGGCGCCGTTCCGGGTGGCTACCTGCGCGACATCGTGGAACGGGTGACGCCGTCGATCCTGCTGGGCCGCCGTGACGGGCTGAGCGCCGTCGACGAGTTCGAGGCCCGGCACGTCAACGAGACCGTGTCGATGCTGGCCAGTCGATCCACGGTGATCGCCAACGGTATCGCTGCGGGCTCGCTGGCGGTCGTCGGCGCCACCTATCACCTGGCCGACGGGCGGGTGTCGGCGCGCGACCACCTGGGCGACATCGGCGACTACGGCACGGAATAGTCGCCGAAGGTCACAACGCGGCTACGACACGCCGCGAAGGGTCGGACAACTCGCGCTGAGGTCGTCCTACCGTGAGAACGTGCTCGATTTGGAACCGCAGGGTCCGCTGCCTTCGCAGATCTATTGGCGACGACGTGGCCTCGCGCTGGGCATTGCGCTCATCGTGATCGCTGTGGTGTCGGCCGTCATCTTCGGCATCGTGCGTGGCAGCGCCGGTGCCGACAATGCCGACGGGAAGCAGACCTCCGCCGCGCAACACGCCAAACCGCCGAACGCCTCCCCGGAAGAGGTCAAGACGCCCGTGGTGGCGCCCGACCAACAGGCGCCGCCACCCGTGCCGACCCCGACCGAAGCGGTGGTCCCGCCGCCGGTGCTCAAAGAGGGCGACGACTGCCCCGATTCGACGCTGGCGGTCAAGGGCCTGACCGCTCCGCAGTACACGGTGGGTGAACAACCGCAGTTCACCATGGTGGTCACCAACATCGGACTGGTTGCCTGCAAGCGCGACGTGGGCGCCGCCGTGCTGGCTGCCTACGTGTACACGCTGGACAATCAGCGGTTGTGGTCGAACTTGGACTGCGCGCCCTCGAACGAGACCCTGGTCAAGACGTTCGATCCCGGGGAGCAGGTCACCACCACGGTGACCTGGACCGGCATGGGTTCGGCGCCGCAGTGCCCGCTGCCACGACAACCGATCGGGCCGGGGACTTACAACCTGGTGGTCCAACTGGGCAATCTACGGTCGGCGACGGTGCCGTTCATGCTTACCGAGCCGTCGCCGGACCTGCCTCCGCCGCCCCCGGAAGGGTTCCCGCCGGGCCCGCCCCCGCCGGGCAACTAGACCGGCCTGCGAGCGTTACCGCGCCGGGTCAGCCAGGGCTCCGGTCCAGCAGTTGCGGGGGCGCGTAACCGGCGCGCCGGTCGGCGATTTCGGACAGGTGGTGCAGCGCGGCGACGATGTTGGCGGCGGCGACCGTGCGCAGGCCGCCAACCGTTGCCGGGGCGCCCGGTGGAGTCAGGGCGCTGGTGAACCCCAGCCGGGCCGCTTCGGCGAGCCGACGGTCCATCCCGCTGACCGGGCGCAGGTCGCCGGCCAGGCCGACCTCGCCCACCACGACGGTGGTGGCCGGCAGCGGCAGATCGGCATAGGCCGAGGCCAGTGCGATGGCGACAGCCAGATCCGTAGACGGGTCGGTCAACCTCATACCGCCCACCGTGGACAGGTAGATGTCGCCGGCCGCGATAGGCAGGCCGGCGTGCTTGTCGAGCACCGCGGTGATCATGGCGGCCCGGGCGTGGTCGATGCCGCTGACTGCCCGCCGCGGCGAGCCGCCCGCCGGTTTAGCCAACAACGCCTGTACTTCGCCGATCAACGGGCGTTTGCCGTCCAGGGCGATGGTGATAGCGGTGCCCGGCACCGGCTCGCTGCGCTGCTCCAGGAACAGGCCGGAAGGGTCCGCGATGCCCTCGATGCCGTCGTCACGGAGCAGGAAACAGCCCACCTCGTCGGTGGCGCCGAACCGGTTCTTGACCGCGCGCACCATTCGTAGCACCGAGTTGCGGTCGCCCTCGAAATGCAGCACCACGTCGACGAGGTGCTCCAGTGACCGGGGCCCGGCGATGGCACCGTCCTTGGTGACGTGCCCGACCAGGACCAGCGCCACATCGGCACTCTTGGCCGCCGCTGTGAGGGCGGCCGTCACGGCCCTTACCTGGGTGACCCCGCCGGCAACGCCGTCGGTGTCGGCGGCCGCCACGGTCTGTACCGAATCCACCACCACCAGGGTGGGCCGCACCGCCTCGATGTGTCCCAAGATTGTCTGCAGGTCGGCTTCGGAGGCCAGGTAGATCTCGTCGTGACTGCAGCCGGTGCGCTCCGCGCGCAGCCGGATCTGGCCCGCGGACTCCTCCCCGGAGACGTACAGCGCCCGCCGCCCGCCCAGAGCCCAGCGGTGAGCGACCTCGAGCAGCAGGGTGGACTTGCCGACGCCGGGATCCCCGGCCAGCAGCGTGACCGAACCGGGAACCACCCCGCCGCCCAGCACCCGGTCGAGTTCGGTGACCCCGGTGGGCGCCGGCTGGGAGCTTCCCGCCGCGATGGAGCTGATCGGAACCGCGGGCCGGGCCGGCGCGGCGGGCCGCAGGCCCCCCGCCGGTGCGGCCGCTTCGGCTACCGGGTCGATACCGCCCCAACTACCGCAGTCCGGGCAGCGGCCCAGCCACTTCGCGGTGGTGTTCCCGCATTCTGAACAGCGATAAAGCGAACGTGCCTTGGCCACGGGCAGACCGTATCGGCTAGGTCCGACAGGGCCGGCGTACTACGGCGATCAGTGATGCGACGTCAGCGGGCCGGCCGAGACGGGCACGTCGACGCTCACCGGTCCGGCGTTCTTGAAGTTGAAGGTGAAGTCATAGGTCAACCCGTTGCGGATCGGCTTGTCCAGCGTCACCGTCGCCGAGGCGGTGGTGGCGTTGGCCACGTCCGACAGCGCCTTGGCGGCGGGCGCCGTGGGCAGGTCCGGTCCGGCCGGGGCGCTGACCACCAGGACACCGTCAACCGGGACGGTCTTGCCGCCGGCCAGCGGCGACACCTTGCCGATCGAGGTCGTGATGTCGGTCAACTCGTCGCCGGCCTCGGTCGACTGGTTGCTGACCACGAACACCAGGTCGACGGTCTGGCCGGGCTCGAGTGCCGCGCCGGTTTGAGTCGCCTGGATCCGAACGTCGCGCAGCGCCAGGGTGCCGACATCGGCTGAGGCGCCGTTGACGGCGGATGCCTGGTCAGCAGTCTGCGAGATCTGGCCGGTGCCGCAGCCGGCAATCGTCGCTGCCGCGACAAGCGCGATCGCAGCCCTGTTAAAGGCCCTGCTGAACGAGTTCACGTATGGTCTCCTGCCCGGCCGTTGCGACGTGTGACTATGCACTGTAGTAGCAACCCTCCCGTGACGATAGCTCAGGGTTGCAGGTGCGCCGCGACCCCCGCCGACCAGCCCTGATCAGGCTCTCATCAGGATCGGCCGAGCACGCTTCTCTGCGGCTGTCAACCCCCCTCCTGCCTCGGCAGTGCCCCTGACCTGCACCGTTGTTCGTCGCGTGTCCCGACGGCGTGTTAGGATGGGGTAGCGAAAGGGGCTCAAATCAGATGATCTTTAAGGTCGGAGACACCGTCGTATATCCACACCACGGTGCAGCGTTGATCGAGGCGATTGAAACCCGGACCATCAAAGGCGAGCAAAAGGACTATCTGGTCCTCAAGGTGGCGCAGGGCGATCTCACCGTTCGAGTTCCCGCTGAGAATGCCGAATATGTCGGTGTGCGTGACGTTGTCGGCCAGGAGGGCCTGGACAAGGTCTTCCAGGTGTTGCGGGCCCCGCACACCGAGGAACCGACCAACTGGTCGCGTCGCTACAAGGCAAACCTGGAAAAGCTTGCCTCCGGAGACGTGCACAAGGTAGCCGAGGTCGTTCGCGACCTGTGGCGGCGGGATCAGGAGCGCGGTCTGTCTGCAGGCGAGAAGCGGATGCTGGCCAAGGCGCGGCAGATTCTGGTCGGTGAGTTGGCCTTGGCCGAGAACACCGATGACGCCAAGGCGGAGACCATCCTCGACGAGGTGCTGGCCGCCGCGTCCTGACCGCGACGTTTCGAGCTTTTCGGAGAATCTCGGAGAATCGTTGCCAAGCACAGTAGCTGTGGTGCCGGCGGCTGGTGCGGGTGTTCGGCTGGGCGCCGGTGTACCGAAAGCGTTCTTTCTGCTGGGCGGCCAGACGCTGATCGAGCGGGCCGTAGCGGGCCTGCGTGAGTCCGGAGTCGTCGACCAGGTGGTGGTCGCGGTACCGCCGGACCGCACCGATGAGGCCAAGCTGATCCTGGGCGAAGCCGCCACCGTGGTGGCCGGCGGCGCCGACCGCGTGGAGTCCGTCCGGCTGGCGCTGGCCGGTGTCGCAGAGTCCGACTATGTGCTCGTCCACGACGCCGCCCGGCCGTTGACCCCACCCGCGCTGGTGCGCCGGGTTGTGGAGGCGTTGCACGCCGGCCACCGGGCGGTGGTCCCGGCACTTGCCGTGGCCGACACCATCAAGGCGGTCGACGCCAACGGCATGGTGCTGGGCACACCCGAGCGGGCCGGCCTGCGGGCCGTACAGACCCCGCAGGGCTTCGCCGCCGACCTGTTGCTGCGGGCCTATCGGCAGGCCGGCGCGCAAACCCACTTCACCGACGACGCGTCCCTGGTCGAGCACGTCGGCGGCCAGGTCCAGACCGTCGAGGGGGACCCCCTGGCGTTCAAGATCACCACGGCCCTGGATGCGCTGTTGGCCCAGGCGGTCGTGAACCGGTGAGTGCGCTGCCGCGGGTCGGGGTGGGCACCGATGTGCACCCGATCGAGCCGGGCCGGCCCTGTTGGCTGCTGGGCCTGCTTTTTCCCGATGCCGACGGCTGTGCCGGACACTCTGACGGCGATGTAGCCGTACACGCCCTGTGTGACGCGCTGCTGTCGGCGGCAGGGTTGGGGGACCTCGGAGCGGTTTTCGGCGTCGACGAGCCCCGCTGGGCACACGTAACGGGTGCCGTGATGCTCGGGCACGTGCGCGAACTGCTCGACCAGAGCGGTTTCGTGGTCGGCAACGCCGCGGTGCAGGTGATCGGTAACCGGCCCAAAGTGGGACCGCGCCGCACCGAAGCCCAGCAGTTGCTGTCGCAACTGCTGGGCGCACCGGTTTCGGTATCGGCAACCACCACCGACGGCCTGGGACTGACCGGCCGGGGTGAGGGGCTTGCCGCGGTGGCTACCGCGCTGGTGGTACCGACTTAACGCTGGTGGTACCGGCTTAAATCACCCGACGGGACTAGCAGTTCCCGCCGAAGATGGTGCCGATGATGCACAGGGCGATCTCGCCGCCCATGGACGCGCCGGCCTCGGCCAGGCCCGTGGTGAGGGTGTCGGTGACGCCCTCGGCGACGCCCTCGGTGACGGTGTCGACGACACCCTGGGTGACCGCGTCGGTGATGCCTGTGGCGACGGCGTCGCCGACACCTGTGGCGACGGCGTCGGTGATGCCGTCACTCAGGGCAGCGCCGCCATCGAGAAATGCGCTGGAAGCAGTGATCGCGGCGTCACCGGCGACATCAGCACCGGCGGCCCCGACGTCGACCAGGGTGCCGCCGATGAGGTCCCCGGTTACCCCCGTGAGGGCGTCGGCGCCCACGGTGGACAGGAAGTCAAAGTCGCCCAGGCCGAACGGCAGGTCGACAGCGGGCGTGCTGAAGGCTTCGACAGCGGGAACGCTGAAGGCATCGACAGCGGGCGTGAAGACTTCGGCGGGCGTGTTGAAGGCTTCGACGGCGGGTGTGCTGAAGAGCTCGGTCGCGGCGGCCGCGCCGGGAACCAGGCCCTCGGTGGCGGCGGCTGAACCGGGGCCGAAGAATGCGTCGGTGGAGGCGGCCGCACCGGCGGTTTCGGTAAGCGTGTTGGCGCCGGCGCCCGCGCCGGACCGGGCGAGGCTGCTCAGCATCGGGGTCATAAGCGGCATGACCAGCGACGGCGCCATCATGGCCAGCATCGGCGCCATCATCGCCATCGACATACCGATCTGGCTGCCCATTGCGGCCTGAGTGGCACCTGCGGTCGTGGCCGAGGCACCGACCATGTCGGCCTGCTGCTCGGCCTGCTGCCGTTGCTGCTCGGCCTGCATGTCCTGCTGGGTTTCCATCAGCGCCGCCTGGTCGGCTGCGGACGGCACGCCCTCGGCCTCGACGGGTGCAACCGGGGCCGGAGCGGGTGGCGCCTGGACCGGGGCCGCCACAAGCTCGGCCTGCTGGGCCTGATTGTTGTTCGGCTCGTCGGCGTAGGCGGTCGCGCTACCGACAAATGCGACCGCAGCCAAGAAGGTTCCCGAGACTGCCACCAGACGTTTACTCACTGCCGCAATATATGCCACGTCACAATCCCTGTCCACCGATACGGCAGGTGGCGGCGGGTGTGGAGGCCGCAGCCAGACCGCCCGGTAAGCTGGCCCGTCGTGACCGAACGCCCCGGCCTGCGACTGCATGACACGGCAACCGGCGCCGTGCGTGAGTTCGTCCCGCTGCGGCCCGGTCAGGCGTCCATCTATCTATGTGGCGCCACCGTTCAGGCCGCGCCGCACATCGGCCACGTCCGCAGCGGCGTGGCGTTCGACATCCTGCGCCGGTGGCTCACCGCACGCGGCTACGACGTCGCCTTCGTGCGCAACGTGACCGACATCGACGACAAGATCCTGGCCAAGGCGGCCGCGGCAGGACGGCCCTGGTGGGAGTGGGCGGCCACCCACGAACGCGAGTTCACCGCCGCCTACGACGCGCTGGGGGTGCTGCCGCCGTCGGTGGAACC
Source organism: Mycolicibacter engbaekii (assembly GCF_002101585.1). Classification (GTDB taxonomy): domain Bacteria; phylum Actinomycetota; class Actinomycetes; order Mycobacteriales; family Mycobacteriaceae; genus Mycobacterium; species Mycobacterium engbaekii. The sequence continues at coordinate 133,162 of NZ_LQOT01000035.1, forward strand.
GCGCGCCACCGGGCACATCACCCAGATGGTGGAGCTGATCGAGCGCCTGATCGACACCGGGCACGCCTACACCGGCGACGGCGACGTGTATTTCGACGTGCTCAGCTACCCCGACTACGGCAAGCTGTCCGGTCACCGGATCGATGACGTGCATCAGGGCGAGGGCGTTGCCACCGGCAAACGCGATCCGCGCGACTTCACGCTGTGGAAAGGCGCCAAGCCCGGTGAGCCCAGCTGGCCCACGCCGTGGGGCCGCGGCCGGCCGGGCTGGCACCTGGAGTGCTCGGCGATGGCCCGGTCCTACCTGGGCGCTGAGTTCGACATCCACTGCGGCGGCATGGACCTGGTTTTCCCGCACCACGAAAACGAGATCGCGCAGAGTCGCGCTGCCGGAGACGGATTCGCCAACTACTGGCTGCACAACGGCTGGGTCACCCTCGGCGGCGAGAAGATGAGTAAGTCGCTGGGCAATGTGCTGTCGATGGCGGCGGTGCTGCAGCGGGTCCGGCCCGCCGAACTGCGCTACTACCTGGGCAGCGCCCACTACCGATCGATGCTCGAGTTCTCCGAGACCGCATTGCGCGACGCCGTCAATGCCTACGTCGGTATCGAGGAGTTCCTGCACCGGGTGCGCAGCCGGGTCGGTGCGGTGACACCGGGCAGCTGGACTCCGCGGTTCGCCGCCGCGCTCGACGACGACCTGTCGGTGCCGATCGCCCTGGCCGAGGTGCACCGGGCCAGGGCCGAGGGCAACCGGGCACTGGACACCGGCGACCACGAGGCTGCGCTGACCGCGGCCGGCTCGATCCGGGCGATGATGGACGTGCTGGGCTGCGATCCGCTCAACGAGCGCTGGGAATCGCGCGATCAGACCTCGGCGGCGCTGGCCGCGGTCGACGTATTGGTGCGCGCCGAATTGGAACGCAGGGAAACCGCTCGCGCGGAACGGGATTGGCAGCTGGCCGATGAGATCCGCGGTCGGCTCAAGGATGCCGGCATCGAGGTCACCGACACCGGCGACGGTCCGCAATGGTCTCTGCTGGTGGATGGAGTCGATTAGGTGGCCGGAAATTCCAAGCGCAAAGGTGCGGTGCGCAAGCCCGGCACCAAGAAGGGGCCGACGGTAGGTTCCGGCGGCCAGCGCCGCCGCGGGCTGGAGGGTCGCGGCGCCACCCCGCCGGCGCACAAGCGGGAGTACCACCCGGCGGCCAAAGCGGCCAAGCGCGCAGCAAAACAGCGCGCCTACCGGACCGCCAAGCGTGCCGACGAGAGCGAGACCGTGCTGGGCCGCAACCCGGTTCTGGAGTGCCTGCGCGCCGGAATACCGGCCACCGCGCTGTATGTGGCGCTCGGCGCCGAAGCCGATGAGCGGCTGACCGAATCGGTTACCCGCGCGGCCGACTCCGGGCTGCCGATCCTGGAGGTTCCCCGGTCGGACCTGGACAAGATGACCACCAACGGTCTGCACCAGGGCATCGCGCTGCAGGTTCCCCCGTATGCCTACGCCCACCCCGACGACTTGCTGGCCGCCGCGCGCAAAGACGCCGCTCCCGCGCTGCTGGTCGCTTTGGACAACATCTCCGATCCGCGCAATCTGGGTGCCATCGTGCGCTCGGTAGCGGCGTTCGGCGGACACGGCGTGGTCATTCCGCAGCGCCGATCGGCGTCGGTGACGGCGGTGGCCTGGCGTACCAGTGCCGGTGCGGCGGCGCGGCTTCCGGTGGCGCGGGCGGCGAACCTCAACCAGACACTGAAGGCGTGGGCGGACCGCGGCTTGCAGGTCGTCGGGCTGGATGCCGGCGGCGAGACCATGGTCGACGACCTGGACGGCACCGGCCCGATGGTGCTGGTCGTCGGTTCCGAGGGCAAAGGCCTGTCCCGGCTGGTCCGGCAGAACTGCGACGCCATCGTGTCGATTCCGATGGCCGGGCCCACCGAGTCGCTCAACGCCTCGGTCGCCGCCGGGGTGGTGTTGGCCGAAATCGCGCGTCAGCGGCGGTGATTGGCCGCGTCGTCCTGGCCGCGGTGTTGTTCACCGCGATGCTGAACCCGTCCTGGGCTGCCGCGCAGCCGCCGGCATTCGACCTGCAGGCGCACCGGGGCGGGAGGGGCGAGACCACCGAGGAATCACTGCGCGCCTTCGCCAAGGCGCTCCAGCTGGGTGTCAGCACCTTGGAACTCGACGTCGTGTTGACCCGCGACGCCCAGCCACTGGTCTGGCACGACCTGGTGATCGAACCGGCCAAGTGCGCCGACACCGGACCGGTTTTCGCCGGCGACCCCGATTACCCGTACGTGGGCAGGCGGGTCGCCGAGCTGACCCTCGCCCAGATCCGCACCCTGGACTGCGGACACCTGCTGCCGGAGTTTCCCGACGCAGAAGTGGTGCCCGGCAATGTGATCGCGACATTGCCGGAAGTCTTCGCGCTGGCTGCGCATACCGGCGTCCGCTACAACATCGAGACCAAGGTCGACGCCGGAAACCAGCAGCGGATCGTCGAGGTGGTGCTGGCGGCGGTGCGGGCGGCCGGTCTGCTCGATGCCGTCGCTGTCCAGAGTTTCGACTGGAGCATCCTGCCGCTGGTGCGTGCCGCCGAACCGGCCATACCCCTGGTCGCCCTGTGGGAGCAGGGCGCCGACCCGATCTCCGGGGCGCAGGCGGCCGGTGCCGGCATCGTGTCCCCGGACCACTCGGTGGTGGACCGGTCCTTCGTGCAACGCGCACACGCCGCCGGGCTGCGGGTGATTCCGTGGACGGTCAACGATGCCGAGGAGATGCGCCGGCAGATCGCCGCCGGAGTTGACGGGCTCATCACCGACTACCCGGCGCGGGCGCGCGCGGTGCTGGCCGAACTGGGCATGCCGCTGCCACCGGCCTATCGGGTCGGTTAGATCCCACGGCGGTGACCCGCTTCGCCCGGCTCCGCCGCGCTTGCGATCACACCGCCCCACGGCGGTGACCCGCTTCGCCCGGCTCCGCCGCGCTTGCGATCACCGCTAGACCCCCAGGAGCCGGGCACTTGCCCATAGCGCGACGACCGCCACCACCAGGGTGACCGGCACCGTGCACAGGCCCAATCGGGTGTATTCGCCTACTCCGGCCGGCACGCGGTACCGGCGTAACACCCGGCGCCACGACAGGTTCGACAGGGAGCCGGTGTAACTCAGGTTGGGTCCGATGTTGACGCCGATCAACACCGCCAGCACCGCGACCGGTCCACTCGTCGCCACCAGCGGCGCCAGCACCAGTGTTGCGGGCAGGTTGTTGACCACATTGGCCAGCACCGCGGCGACCGCCGCGATACCGAGTAGGGCGCACAGGCTCGATCCATCCGGCAGCACCGTGGTCATCCGGTCGCCCAGCCCGTTGTCGACCACGGCGCGCACCACCACGCCCAGTGCCAACACGAACACCAGAAACCCCGGGTTGGCCGCCCGGACAATGCTGCCCGGCGTGCTGCGCCGCTGCGCCAGGCCGCGAGCGGCCAGTACCGCAGCTCCGGCGACGGCCGCCCACGCGGGTGGCACGCCCAGGGTCTCGGCGACCACGAAACCGGCCAGGGTCAGCGCGAGCACCACCAGCACGAAGACCGGGACGGGGGGCGGCGGCCCGGCATGCTCGAGCACCGGCGTGGCGCGCAGATCGGCGCGGAAGAACCAGCGGAAGATCAGGTAGACGACCGCTGTGGCGGCCAGCCACGGCGCCGCCATCAGCGCGGCGAACCGCAGGAACGAGACGCCCGCCTCGTGAAACGCCAGCAGATTCGTCAGGTTGGACACCGGCAGCAGCAGCGATGCGGTGTTGGCGAGGTGGGCGGTCGCATAGGCGTGCGGGCGGATCGGGGCGTTGCGTCGCCGGGCCATCGTGAGCACCACCGGGGTCAGCAGCACGACGGTCGCGTCCAGGCTCAGCACCGCGGTCAGACCCGCGGCGATGACGAAGACGCGGCGCAGCAGGTGCTGCGGCGGACCCACGTCGGCGCGTGCCATGGCCGCACCGGCCGCCTCGAACAGGCCCTCGTCGTCGCAGAGTTGCGCCAGCACCAGCACGGCGCCCAGGAACGCCACGACGTGCAGCAGAGCGGCGGCCTCGGTCAGGGCGTCGTGCGCCGAGATGGCGCCTGCGTCAATCAGGATGAGGGCGGCGGGTACCGCTGCGAACAGTTCGGGCCAGCCGCGTGGGCGGACGACCGCAAAGCCCAGCACCACAGCAAGCAACAGCAGCGCCAGAGCCAGGTTCAGGCCCACGGATCCTCACGGCGCCACACGGTGGGCAGGTGCAGTCCCACTCCGTCGGCCTCGGCGAGCTCGCTGAGAACCCGCATGGTGACGTCGAGGTCGTCGCCGGCATAGGGCAAGGCGCGCAACGGTTTCGACAGCGGCCGGAAGAAGTCGTCCCAGTGGGTCAACACAACCGTCGAAGCCCCGACGGCCCGGACCGTCTCATTCCAGTAGTCGACCAGATATTGCCGGGGCTGAACGCCGAGCTGGCCGATGCCCAGATAGACCACGTCGGCGTTGCGGCCGGCCAACGACCCCGGGACGAAACCCGCACTGCCCATGATCAGCAGCCTGCGCCCGGAGGGCCGGTGCGCCACCAACACCGACCAGGCCTCACCGCACTTGTAGGCAGACACCCGCACCGGCGGCACCACCGCAGCGGTGATGACCCCGGGGAAGCGGTCGGGCGGGCAGTGCCGCGACTCCACCAGCGTGACGTCGTAGGCCCCCAGCGTCAGCGGCGCACCCGGGACGGCCACGATCAGCCGGTCCTCGCAGAGCCCTTGGCCGCGGCCCACATTGGCCGTGGACTGGCCACCGACCAGGACCGCCCCGGTACGTTCGGCCACCACGGCGGAGTCCATCGCGTGATCGATGTGTGAGTGCAGTGGGATCACCGCGGCCAGCTCACGCGCGCCGGCCCGCGCCAGGCAGCCGTCGATGCGAGCCTGCGACGGCGCCACTTTGCCCAGGGTCGCTCGGGCCAGGCTGGGCCGGGAGAAGAAGCCGTCGGTCATCAGCGCCGACGAGCCGTCATCGATGAGCAGGCTGGTGACGCCGAGCCAGGTCACCGACAAAGGCGTGGCCGGCGACGCGGGTGGCACGTCGAATCGATCGACGTACCGGCCGATATCGGGGCGGCCGAGCTTCAGGCGCATCTACTCAGGCTATCGCCGATGGGGCCGCCGATAATCGTGGGCGGTCACGATCGGCGAGCCGACGCGCATCGCCGTTGTCCCCGGGTCAGACCTTGGGGCTGTCGTCGTCGCCGATCAGCAGCCGGACAGCCAAGTCCAGCCGGGTGGTGAAGTCGGTGGCCGACGCACGGCGGGTCAGCCAGGCGAGCAGGTTGGACAGCCACACATCCGAGATCACCCGCGAGATGTGGTACTGCTCCTCGGTGGGCTCCCCGTCGCTCATCGCTCCGGCGAACATCGAGTCGATCAGCTTCTGGACGTGGTCGACTTCACCGGCCGCCGAGGCGTCGGCGAAGACGTAGGCGCGCGTCATCGCCTCGGTGAGCAGCGGGTTGCGCTGCATGGCACGGTTGAGCTTGTTGACCACCAGGTTGAGCCGCTGGTGGCGGGTGGTTGCGGCGAACGTCGCGGCATCGGTCTTGGTGTCAACCCGCGCGATCTCCCGGCCCATCGCCGAGACCAGCAGGTGCACTTTGGAGGGGAAGTAGCGGTACAGCGTGCCGACGGCCACGTCGGCGCGGTCGGCGACGGCACGCATCTGCACCGCGTCGTAGCCGCCTTTGGAGGCGATGGCCAGCGTCGCGTCCAGAATTCGCTTGCGGCGTTCGCGCTGCGCTTCAGAGCCTAGGTCGGATTCGTTGAGCACAGCGACATTGACCACCTCGCGCGGTTGGCTGGCCGATCCTCGGCCTGAGTTGCCCTCGGCTGGTGACGACATGTGCTGCGCGCCTCCCTCCGTTGATCCTCTGGCTGATAACGATACGCACCGCGTAGTTGAATTTATTACTCCCGACATCGGCCGGACCCGACGTGTCCAGCCATAACGGTTCGACTTGACGCTCCGACGCTGGCACTATTAGAACACGTTCTAGTGGGTGGGGTGGCCTTCCAGGCCCACCCGCCATCAAGTCAGTTTCGACCCGGAGGTGCCCAGCGTGTCCGTGACCATCACCGACGACGAGCTCGCCGCCCGCGAGCTGGTCCGCGACTGGGCCGCTGCGGCGGGTACCACCGAGGCGATTCGCGCCGCGGAACTGGGCGAAACCGATTCCTGGCGAACCGTTTTCGCTCGACTGGCTGAATTGGGTCTGTTCGGGGTGGCGGTCCCCGAGGAATCCGGTGGAGCCGGCGGGCGCCTCGAGGACCTCTGTGCGATGGTCGATGAGGCGGCAAAAGCCCTGGTCCCGGGGCCGGTGGCGACCACCGCCCTGGCCACGCTGGTGATCACCGATCCCCAGCTGGCCGAAGCCCTGGCCGCGGGCGAGCGGGTTGCCGGCGTGGCAACCGACACCGACTCGGCGGCGGTGAGCTTCGACGCCGCGACGGGCCAGGCCTCCGGGACCGCCGAGCGGGTGCTCGGCGCCACCGCCGACGGGCTGCTGTTGGCGCCGGTCGGCCCCGACGGCCAGGACTGGGTGCTGGTCGACGCCCGCGCCGACGGGGTGACCGTCGAACCCCTGCCGGCCACCGACTTCTCCCGGCCGCTGGCCAAGGTCACGCTGTCGGCCGCGCCGGCGGTGCTCTTGGAGGGCGGAAACCGGATCGAGAACCTAGCGGTCACGGTGCTGGCCGCCGAAGCGGCCGGGGTGGCCCGTTGGGCGCTGGACACCGCCGTCGCCTACGCCAAGGTGCGGGAACAGTTCGGCAAGCCGATCGGCAGCTTCCAGGCCGTCAAGCACCTGTGCGCGGAGATGCTGTGCCGGGCTGACCAGGCCGCGGTGGCGGCCAGCGATGTGGCGCGCGCTGCCGGCGACCCCGACGACCAGCAGTTCGCGATCGCCGCCGCTGTCGCCGCCGCCATCTGCATCGACGCCGCCAAGGCCAACGCCAAAGACTGCATCCAGGTGCTCGGCGGCATCGGCATCACCTGGGAACACGACGCGCACCTGTACCTGCGCCGCGCCTACGGCATCGGGCAGGCGTTGGGCGGGCCCGAGCGCTGGTTGCGGCGCACCGCGGCACTGACCCGCGACGGGGTGCGCCGCCGGCTGGAGGTGGACCTCGGCGAGGCCACCGATGTCCGGCCCGAGATCGCCGCGGAGGTGGCCCGCATCGCCGCGCTGCCCGCCGAGCAGCAACAGGCGGCGCTGGCCGAAGCGGGCCTGCTGGCGCCGCATTGGCCGGTTCCCTACGGGCGGGCCGCCGGGCCGGCCGAGCAACTGGTGATCGACCAGGAGCTGGCGGCCGCGGGAGTCCAGCGTCCGGACCTGGTGGTCGGCTGGTGGGCGGCGCCGACCATTCTCGAGCACGGCACCCCCGAGCAGATCGAGCGATTCATCCCGGCCACACTGACCGGCGAGATCTTCTGGTGCCAGCTGTTCTCCGAGCCCGGTGCTGGCTCGGACCTGGCGGCGCTGCGCACCAAGGCCGTGAAGGTCGACGGTGGCTGGCGACTTACCGGCCAGAAGGTCTGGACCTCGCGGGCCCATGACTCGCAGTGGGGCGTCTGCCTGGCCCGGACGGACTCCGAGGCGCCGAAGCACAAGGGCATCACCTATTTCCTGATCGACATGGCCTCCGAGGGCATCGACATCCGCCCGCTGCGCGAGATCACCGGTGACGCCCTGTTCAACGAGGTCTTCCTCGACGACGTGTTCGTCGCCGACGAACTGGTGGTGGGCAACGTCAACGACGGCTGGCGACTTGCCCGGACCACCCTGGCCAATGAGCGGGTTGCCATCGCCGGCGGAACCGCGCTGGGCAATCCGATGGAGGAACTGCTGCGGACCCTGGCGGAATCCGAACCCGACACGGCCACTGCCGAGCGGCTGGCCCGGCTGATCATCGCCGCTCAAGCGGGTTCGCTGCTGGATCAACGCATCGCCCAGCTCGCCGTCGGCGGCCAGGACCCGGGTTCGGAGTCCTCGGTGCGCAAGCTCATCGGGGTGCGCTACCGGCAGAACCTGGCGGAGTTCCGGATGGACGTGGCCGAGGGGGCCGGCGCGGTGGCCGGTCGCCAGGTGCACGACTTCCTCAACACCCGGTGCCTGTCGATCGCCGGCGGCACCGAGCAGATCCTGTTGACGCTGGCGGCCGAGCGGCTGCTGGGGTTGCCGCGCGGCTAGACCCCACCGGCGGCGTTCGCCGCCGGGATGCGTGTCGCCACTTCGCGTAGCTTTCGGCCGCCGCGGGTACCCACTGCCCGGATCGCAGCCGACGAACGGAGTGGTGGGTGCCGGGCCGAATCGAGGTGGTGCGCCGCTCCGGGCGCGCATGGGCAGGCGCGGCGGGCCGCGCATGAAGGCCGAGGACATCAGGCCCGAGGCCGTCAGGGCCGACGGCGTGAGGCCCGACGACGTCAGGCCCGAGGACATGGCGCGGTTGTTGTCGGGAACGCATCATGACCCGCACGCGATCCTGGGCGCCCACGAGCACGGCGGACACACGGTGATTCGAACGCTGCGCCCGGCCGCGCGCGGCGTGACGGTCCTGGTGGGCGACGACCGGGTGCCCATGAAATCCCGGGGCAACGGACTTTTCACCGCCACGCTGCCCTTTACCGGGCTGATCGACTATCGGCTGCAGGTCGACTATCCCGACGCCGGGCCGCCCCGCATCGAGGCCGACGGTTATCGATTTCTGCCGACGCTGGGCGAGGTCGACCTGCACCTGTTCGGGGAGGGCCGCCACGAACGGCTGTGGCAGGTGCTGGGTGCGCATCCACGTACCTTCGACACCCCGGACGGCGTGGTGACCGGGGTGTCGTTCGCGGTGTGGGCGCCGGGCGCCAAAGGGGTCGGCCTGATCAGCGACAGCACGGGCTGGGACGGCATCGGCGCACCTCTGCGGGTACTCGGCGGCTCCGGCGTATGGGAGCTGTTCTTGCCGGGATTCCCCATCGGCGGCCTGTACAAATACCGGATTCACGGCGCGGACGACGTCGTCACGCAACGGGCCGACCCGATGGCCTTCGCCGCCGAGACTCCACCGCGGACGGCATCTCGGGTAACCGTCAGTCGCCACACCTGGACCGATCAAGAGTGGATGACCCGGCGTGCGTCGGCACATCCGGTGTTCGAACCCATGAGCATCTACGAGGTACACCTCGGATCCTGGCGGTCGGGGCGCAGCTATCGACAGCTCGCCGAGGAGCTGACGGACTACGTTGTGGAGCAGGGGTTTACCCACGTGGAGCTGCTACCGGTCGCCGAACACCCCTTCGGCGGATCGTGGGGATACCAGGTCACCTCCTACTACGCCCCAACCGCTCGTTTCGGCACTCCCGACGATTTCCGGGCGCTGGTCGACGCGCTGCACCGCGGTGGCATCGGTGTCATCGTGGATTGGGTCCCGGCGCACTTCCCGAAAGACGCTTGGGCGCTGGGTCGTTTCGACGGCACCCCGTTGTATGAGCATGCCGATCCGCGGCGCGGCGAACAGCTGGACTGGGGAACGTATGTGTTCGACTTCGGCCGGCCCGAAGTGCGCAACTTTCTGGTGGCCAACGCGCTGTTCTGGCTCAGCGAATTCCACATCGACGGTCTGCGCGTGGACGCCGTCGCATCGATGCTTTACCTGGACTACTCGCGGCCCGAGGGCGGCTGGACCCCGAACGCCTACGGCGGTCGAGAGAATCTTGAGGCGGTGCAGTTCCTGCAGGAGATGAACGCGACAGCGCACAAGTCGGCGCCGGGAATCGTCACCATCGCCGAGGAGTCGACATCGTGGCCCGGCGTTACCCGGCCGACAAGTCTTGGTGGACTGGGCTTTTCCATGAAATGGAATATGGGATGGATGCATGACACGCTCGCCTACCTCGGCCACGATCCGGTGCATCGCTCCTACCACCACCAGGAGATGACCTTCTCGATGCTCTACGCCTACAGCGAGAACTTCGTGCTGCCCATCAGCCACGACGAAGTGGTGCACGGCAAGGGAACGCTGTGGAGCCGTATGCCCGGGGACGACTGCGCCAAGGCGGCCGGGGTGCGCACTCTGCTGGCCTATCAGTGGGCCCATCCCGGCAAGCAACTGTTGTTCATGGGCCAGGAGTTCGGCCAGCGCTCGGAGTGGTCTGAGGAACGCGGCCTGGATTGGTTCCAGCTCGACCCACGAGAGGAGGAATCCGGATTGTCAGCCGGGATACAGTTCCTGACAAGCGATCTCAATGACATCTATTGCCGCCATGCCGCGCTGTGGAGCGCAGACGTCAGTCCGGCCGGCTATTCGTGGATCGACGCCAACGACTCCGCCAACAACGTGCTGAGCTTTCTGCGTTACGCAACCGACGGATCGGTGCTGGCCGCGGTGTTCAACTTCTCCGGTGTGGTGCACAGCGGTTACCGCCTGGGCCTGCCGTTCGCCGGCAGATGGCGCGAGATACTCAACACCGATGCCGTCGACTACGGCGGTGCCGGCGTCGGCAACCTCGGGGGCGTGGACGCCATAAACGAACCCTGGCACGGCCGCCCCGCATCGGCGATGCTGGTGCTGCCCGCGCTGTCGGCCCTGTGGTTCGAGCCCCTCACGCAGCCGTGAGCCGAGTCAGTGCCCGCAGCGGAATCGGCAGCCAGGCGGGCCGGTGGCTGGCCTCGTAGCCGGCCTCGTAGACCGCTTTGTCGACTTCGTAGGCGGTGAGCAACGCTGCCGACTCGCGCGGGTCGGTACCGGACTGCGCGCCGTACCCCTCGCAGAACGCGCTGCGGGCGCGGTCCAGCCACTCACGGGCCCGGGTCGCCAGTTGCCGGTCGAGCCCGTCGCGCGACAGGTCGGCCAACTTGCCGTATGCGGCGTACTCATAGGACCGCAAGATCCCCGCGACATCCCGCAGGGGGGAGTCGGGTCTGCGGCGCTCCGACAACGGAGTGCCGGGCTCGCCTTCGAAATCGATCAACAGCCAGCCGGCCGGGGTTCGCAGCACCTGACCCAGATGGAGATCGCCATGGATTCGTTGCACCGCGACGGTCTGCCCGGCCAGTGCCGTATAGCGCTGCTCGATGGCGGCCAGGTGCGGACGCACCTGGGGCACCGATGCAGCCGTCGCCGCCAGACGCGACAGCAGTGTCGGTGCGGGGAAGGCCGATCGCGAAGTCCCCAAGGTGTCGGCCAGTGTCTGGTGCACCGAGGCGACCGCCTCACCGAGCCGGTAGGACTCGCCGGCGAAATCGCCGCCCACCTCATAGGCATACAGGTCGGCCTCGGCGAACAGGTCGCGCACGCTCGCGGTCGCCATCGCCCAGCCCTCGGCGGCGTTCACCACGTACTCGCTGACCATGCCCAACGCGTAGGGCACCACGCCGGTGTCGCCGGGCAGCTCAAGCTGGAAAGAGCCCATCAGGCGCGGCACATGGGGATTGGCCGCCTGTCCCAGCGCCGCGTTGAGCTCGATGTCGGGGTTGATACCGGCCCTGGGCCGCCGGAACACTTTGAGCACCACTTTGTCCTCGATGATGACGCTGGTGTTGCTCTGCTCGGCATCCGAGACCCGGGATTCGGCCCCCGTCGGCAGCGTCGCCCCCGGCTGCGGGACGAACGTGATGTCGCCGCGCCGCGCCGCGGAATCGATGAGCGACAACAGGGCTCGGGTAGCCGCAGAGTCGTACAGCGCGTCGTAAGCGGTACGGCCACCGGTGGTTCCGATCACGGCGATCTGGGCGTACTCGGGAGCCAGGTCCACATCCCAGCCGACCATCACCTGATAGCGATCGGCGGTGCCGTCGGTGTAGCCGATGTCGATCATCACCAGCTGCAGCCCGTCGCCCAGCTCCACCACCAGAGCGGCTTTGGCATCGGCCACCTGCCGGTTTCGTCCCGCGTACCAGCGCCGCGTGGGTAACCACTCCGCCCAGGGCAGGCGCGCCGGGTCTCCGGTGCCAGCAGTCATGACAGTTTCTCCTTCGGCTCGCACAGCTCAAACCAGTAGAAGCCGTGCCCGGGCAGCGTGAGTAGGTACGGGAGCTTTCCGATCCGCGGAAACTCCACCGAGCCGGTGAGTTCCACCGGCGTGTGGCCATCCCAGTGCTGCAGGTTCAGCTCGATCGGCTGGGGGAAGCGTGACAGGTTGTTGACGCAGAGCACCGTGTCGCCCTGGACGCGCCCACGCTCGCCCGGGATTTCCCGCACGTAGGCCAACACCGAGGGGTTGGAACCGCCCAGTTCGCGGAACTCGCCGAGGGCAAAAGCCGCATAGCGGCGTCGGACGGCGAGCATGGTGCGGGTCCAGTTGAGCAGCGACGTCGAGGTGTCGCGCTGCGCCTCGACGTTGATCGACTGATGTCCGTAGACCGCGTCCTGGATCGGAGGCAGGTAGAGCCGGCCGGGGTTCGCGGTGGAGAAGCCGGCGTTGCGGTCGGGGGTCCATTGCATCGGGGTGCGCACCGCGTCGCGGTCGCCCAGCCAGATGATGTCGCCCATTCCGATCTCGTCTCCGTAGTAGATGATCGGGGAACCGGGCAGCGACAGCAGCAACGCGGTGAAAAGTTCGATCTGGTTGCGGTCGTTGTCCAACAGCGGGGCCAAACGACGCCGAATTCCGACATTCGCCTTCATACGGGGATCCTTGGCGTATTCGGCGTACATATAGTCGCGCTCGTCGTCGGTGACCATCTCCAATGTCAGCTCGTCGTGGTTGCGCAGGAAGATCCCCCACTGCGCACGCTGGGGAATCGGGGGAGTCTGCGCCATGATCTCCGAGATCGGGAAGCGCGACTCGCGGCGTACCGCCATGAAAATGCGTGGCATCAGCGGGAAGTGGAAGGCCATGTGGCATTCGTCGCCGCCGGTCTCGGGGTTGCCGAAGTAGGCGACCACATCGGTGGGCCATTGATTGGCCTCGGCCAGCAGCACCGCGCCGGGGAACTCGTCGTCGACCACCTTTCGGCACCGCTTCAGGAAGTCGTGTGTCTCGGGCAGGTTTTCGCAGTTCGTACCCTCTCTTTCGAACAGGTAGGGCACCGCGTCCAGGCGAAAACCGTCGATGCCGAGGTTCAGCCAGAACCGCAGCACGTCGATCATGGCCTCCTGCACCGCCGGGTTGTCGTAGTTCAGGTCGGGCTGGTGGGAGAAGAACCGGTGCCAGTAGAACTGCTTGCGCACGCCGTCGAACGTCCAGTTGGACTCCTCGGTGTCGACGAAGATGATCCGGGCTCCCGTGTACCGCTCGCTGGTGTCGCTCCATACGTAGAAGTCGCCGTACGGACCGTCAGGGTCCTGCCGGGACTGCTGAAACCACGGGTGGCTGTCGGAGGTGTGGTTCATCACCAAGTCGGTGATCACCCGGATGCCGCGCCGGTGCGCGGCATCGAGCAGTTCGACGAAATCGTCGACGGTGCCGAAGTCCGGCAGCACCTTGTAGAAGTCCCGGATGTCGTAGCCGCCGTCGCGCAGCGGTGAATCGTAGAAGGGCGGCAGCCACAGGCAGTCGACACCGAGCCACTGCAGATAATCCAACCGCTCCGTCAGGCCCCGCAGATCGCCGATGCCGTCTCCGTTGGAGTCGTAGAACGCCCGGACCAGTACCTCGTAGAACACCGCACGCTTGAACCAGATCGGATCGGCGGGCAGGGCCGCGGCGTCGCCGAAGTCCTCCGCGCGTGGGTGCTCGACTATGCCGTGCTCGACGTGGCTCCCCGCTGCCGGGTCTGGCAGGTTCTGACCAGATACGTCGTGGGCGTCGGTGGCCATATCTCGACATGTACCCCAATCCGGCCGCGGTTACCGGCCGGGCGCGTGGTGACCTCGACGGCGGGAGAACACCGCCGCCGTGCGCGCGATGCGCGCGTCGCCGCGCAGCTGCTCCAAAGACTCCGGCAGCGGCAGGCGCCAGTTCGGGTATTGGTCGACCGTGCCGGGCAGGTTGGGCTGGCAGGGATCGGCCAGCACGTCGTAGAGCGAGACCAGCTTCAGCCGGCAGGGCGTGGCGGCCAAGAAGCGGTGCATGGCGTCGATGATCCGCGGCTCGTCCGGTGCCTCGGTGTCGTCTACCGGCTCGAGCAGGCCTGCAGACCGAAGCAGCGCCAGCCACTCGGCCCGTTCGGCCTCGGCGGCGCGCTGTGCGGCCGCGACGTCGTCGAGCAGGCCCCGTTCGGCGCGTGCCCGCACGTGCTCCGCCCGCAAGAATCCGGCCGCGGTGGGCAGGTCATGGGTGGAGATACTGGCGGCCACCTGCGCCGGCCACTTCGCCGGCGGCAGCAGCGGCTGGCCGGGTGCGGCTTGATCGCGGACGAACCAGGAGACCGCGCACCCGAGTATGCCGTTGTCGGCCAACGCCCGTGAGACCTCCGGCTCGACCGTTCCCAGGTCTTCGCCGATGACGACGGCGTTGGCGCGATGTGCCTCCAGGGCCAGCACCGCGAGCATCACGTCGGCGTCGTAGTGGACGTAGGTGCCGCGATCCGGCGTCTCGCCGGGTGGGATCCACCACAGCCGCCACAACCCGGCGACATGGTCGATACGCACGCCGTCCGCATGGGCCAGCACGGCGCGCAGCATGTCGCGCACCGCGCGGTAGCCGGTGGCGGCCAGCCGGTCCGGCCGCCAGGGCGGCAGCCGCCAATCCTGCCCGTGCGGGCTGAAGGTGTCCGGCGGTGCCCCGACGCTGGCCGCACCGGCCAGCACGTCGGCCAGGGCCCAGGCATCGGCGCCATCGGGGTCGACGCCGACCGCCAGATCGTGCAGCACGCCCACACCCATGCCCGTGTCCTTGGCGGCGGTTTGCACAGCGAGAAGCTGCTCGCTGCAGCGTTGCTGGACCCAGGCATGAAATGCGATCCGTGGCGCGAGCTCCCGCCGGGCCGCCGCCACCGCGGGCCCGGCCGGGTCGTGCAGCGGCGCCGGCCAAGTCGACCAGCGACCGCCATGGCATTCGGCCAGCGCGCAGTAGGTGGCCCAGTCACGCAGGGCTGCGCCGGCCGGCTCCGCGAGCCCCGGGCGCCCGTCTGCGCGCCAGAGCAACTCCAAGGCGGCGCGTTTGGCTGCCCAGACCAGGTCGTAGTCGATGCGTGCGGTGTCGGCGGCCACACGCAGCGCATCGACTTCGGCACGGGTCTCCGGGTCGGCCCGGTGGTAGGCGCCGAGGTCGCGGATGCACAGGGCCAGGGGGTTGGCGAACAGCCGGCTCGACGGCGTATACGGCGAAGGCTGCACCGGATGCGTCGGCCCGGGCGCATGCAGCGGGTTGAGCAGCACCGCCGCGGCGCCGTGCTCGGCGGCGGTCCACGTGATCCAATCCCGCAGATCCGCCAGGTCACCGATGCCCCAGGAGCGGGCGGACCGCAATGCGTACAGCTGCAGCATCCATCCCCACGCGGGCGGGGCCTGCGGCACCTGCGGGGGAGCGGCCACCAGGGTGATCCGCCGGCCCGAACGCAGCTCCACGTCATACCAGCCCGGCGAGAGCCCGGCGGGCAGTTCGTCGTGCACCACCGTGTGCTGCCCGTCCTCGCCCACCAGCGCAACGGCTCCGGGAAACGGTTGCGGCCGGCCGGTCACCCGGACGGCGGCGGTCGACGGCGCCGCACCCGGCCGGTCGCCCCGCGCAAGCCGGAGCAACTCGCGCTGCCGGTCGGCTGCGTTGGCGGCCGCGACGTCGAGCAACCCGAGCACCCGGATCACAACATCGGCGTCGACCTGCACCAACTCGCGGCGCTCATTGCGATAGGCCGTGGCCACGCCGTGCGCCGCCGCCAGCCGGCGTAGGTCCTCGGGCACCACGACAACGCCTATACCCCCCTGCGGTGCGTTTCAACGTCGCTGCGCGGCGATTGTTTGACCGCCCAGCAGGCGGGTAGCCCCGGCTCAGGCAACGGCGCCGGCGGTGCCGACGAGATGGAGTGAGTATGAGCGTTACCCCAGACCAGGCCGAGGCCGTGACCGCCGCCGCGGATCGCATCGGCGACCCGCCCCTGCCGCTTGAGGTCTGGCCGGGCAACCGCGCCCCGCTCGGCGCCAGCTATGACGGCGGGGGAACCAACTTCGCGCTGTTCTCCGAGATCGCCGAGCGGGTCGAGCTGTGCCTGATCGGCGACGACGGCCAGCAGACCGCCATCCCGCTCGAGGAGGTCGACGGCTATGTCTGGCACGCCTATCTGCCGTCGGTGGCGCCGGGACAGCACTACGGATTCCGGGTCCATGGGCCGTTCGACCCGCCGTCCGGACACCGATGCGACCCCAGCAAACTGTTGCTCGACCCGTACGGCAGAGCGTTCGCGGGCGATTTCTCCTTCGATCAGGCCCTGTTCTCCTACGACATGGCGGCCGGAGGCGACTTTCCGCAGGCCGATTCGCTGCCCCGGGTCGATTCGCTGGGACACACGATGACCAGCGTGGTGATCAATCCGTACTTCGACTGGGCGACCGACCGGCCGCCGATGACCCCGTACAACGAAACGATCATCTACGAGACCCATGTCAAGGGCATGACCCAGAGGCATCCAGATATTCCCGAGGCGCTTCGCGGCACCTACGCCGGACTGGCTCATCCGGTGGTCATCGACCACCTGCAGGCCCTCAACATCACCGCTGTCGAGCTGATGCCGGTACACCAGTTCATGCACGACGACCGCCTGCTGAAGATGGGTCTGCGGAACTATTGGGGTTACAACACTTTCGGATTCTTCGCCCCGCACAGCCAGTACGCGGCAGGTCGGCAACCGGGGGCGGCCGTAGCGGAGTTCAAGACCATGGTGCGCAGCTTCCACGAAGCGGGCATCGAGGTGATTCTCGATGTGGTCTACAACCACACCGCCGAGGGCAACCACCTGGGTCCGACCATCAGCTTCCGCGGTATCGACAACGCCGCCTACTATCGGCTCGTCGACGACGACCGCAGCCGGTATATGGACTACACCGGCACGGGCAACAGCCTCAATGCGCGTCACCCGCACGCGCTGCAACTGATCATGGACTCGCTGCGGTACTGGGTGACCGAGATGCACGTCGACGGGTTTCGCTTCGACCTGGCATCGACACTTGCTCGCGAGTTCTATGACGTAGACCGGCTTTCGGCGTTCTTCGACCTGATTCAACAGGACCCGGTGGTCAGCCAGGTCAAGCTGATCGCCGAGCCGTGGGATGTCGGGGAAGGCGGCTATCAGGTGGGCAATTTCCCCGGCCTGTGGACCGAATGGAACGGAAAGTACCGGGACACCGTGCGGGACTACTGGCGAGGTCAGCCGGAGACGCTGGGGGAGTTCGCATCCCGGCTCACCGGTTCGTCTGATCTCTACGAGAACACCGGCCGCCGGCCCGGCGCCAGCATCAACTTCGTGGTCGCCCACGACGGGTTCACCTTGCGCGACCTGGTGTCCTACAACGAGAAGCACAACGAGGCCAACGGCGACGACAACTCCGACGGCGAGAGTCACAATCGGTCGTGGAACTGCGGCGTCGAGGGACCCACCGACGACCCGGACATCGAGGCGCTGCGGGGGCAACAGATGCGCAACATCCTTGCCACCCTGCTGCTGTCGCAAGGGACACCGATGATCGCGCACGGTGACGAGCTGGGCCGCACCCAGCACGGCAACAACAACGCCTACTGCCAGGACTCCGAGCTGGCCTGGATGGACTGGTCACTGGCCGAGACCAACGCCGACCTGCTGAGCTTCACCCGCGGCCTCACGCGGCTTCGCAAACAGCATCCGGTGTTTCGCCGGCGCCGGTTCTTGCAGGGACGTCCGGTGCGGCACGGCGACGAGATCGGCGACGTCACCTGGTTCAATCCCGCCGGCCGTGAGATGAGCTCCGATGACTGGGACAACGGATTCGACAAATGCGTCATGGTGTTCCTCAACGGCGAGGCGATCCGCGAGCCTGACATGCGCGGTCAACGGGTGGTGGATGACTCGTTTGTGCTGTGCTTCAATGCGCACGAGGAGACGGTCGGGTTTGCCGTTCCCGGCGAAGAATACGCGCAGGAATGGACCGTTGAGATGGACACCGCGGAGCCGGCATCGCCCACGGCGCAGCCTGTTCGCGCGGGGGAAGAGGTATCGGTGCGCGGGCGTTCGCTGCTCGTCCTGCGGAAAGTACGCTGAGGTATGACCCGCCCGGTGCTGTCCACTTACCGGCTACAGCTGAGGGGCCCGGAAAGCGGATTCGCGTTCACCTTCGCCGATGCCGAAGAGCAGCTCGATTACCTCCACGAACTCGGCGTTTCGCACCTGTATCTGTCGCCGGTCATGACCGCGGTGCGCGGGTCGGCGCACGGCTATGACGTCACCGACCCGACCACGGTCTCCGCGGAGCTGGGCGGCGCAAACGGGTTGGCCCGGTTGTCCGCCGCGGCCCGGGCTCGGGGCATGGGCCTGGTGATCGACATCGTTCCCAACCACGTCGGCATACAACGCCCGGAGCAGAACCCGTGGTGGTGGGACGTACTGACGCACGGCCGCTCCTCGCGGTATGCCGCGTTCTTCGACATCGACTGGGACATCGGTGACGGCCGGGTCATACTGCCGGTCCTGGGATCTGACGCCGACGTGGCCGATCTGACCGTCGACGGGCAGGTGCTGCGGCTGGGTGATCTGGTGTGGCCGATCGCGCCGGGGACCGGCGGCGGCAGCGGCGCCGAAGTCCACGATCGTCAGCACTATCGGTTGGTCGGCTGGCGTGACGGCAGCTGCGGATACCGGCGTTTCTTCTCGATCACCTCGTTGGCCGGCCTGCGTCAGGAGGACCGCGCCGTATTCGACGCGTGGCACGCCGAGGTGTCCCGCTGGTTCGCCGACGGGATCGTCGACGGCCTGCGGGTCGATCATCCAGACGGGCTGGCCAATCCGCAGGGGTATCTCGCGTGGCTGCGTGAGCTGGCGGGTCCTGACGCCTGGATCGTCGTCGAGAAGATTCTGGCCGTCGACGAGGCACTCGAACCGAGCCTGCCGGTGGCGGGCTCCACCGGCTACGACGCCCTGCGCGAGATCGGGGGGCTGTTCATCGACCCCGAAGGAGAGCCGGCGCTGACCGAACTGTTCGAAACCGCGGGAATCGACTATCGCGCGATGCCGGCCCTGGTGGCCGAGCAGAAGGCGATCGCGGCAACCGAGACGCTGTCCAGCGAGCTGGCGCGGTTGCACCGTTGCGTGGTGGCCGCCACCGGCGCCGACCATCCGCAGCTGACCGATGCCATCGTGGCCTTGCTGGGGCGCATCGGCGTCTATCGCAGCGACTACCTGGGCCTGACGGCGATCCTGCCGGTGGCGCTGGGGCAGGTCCGCGCTCAGCGGCCCGATTTCGACGAGCCACTGCAGTTGGTCGCCGCAGCGATCGCCGGCGGGGGCGATGCCGCGGTGCGGTTGCAGCAGCTGTGTGGAGCGGTGACCGCCAAGGCGATCGAAGACTGTCAGTTCTATCGCGACGCGCGGCTGGTGTCGCTCAACGAAGTCGGCGGGGACCCGAGCTGTTTCGGAGTGGGCGCCGCGGAGTTTCATCACCGTGCCGCCACCAGAGCTCAACACTGGCCCCGCACCATGACCGCCCTGTCCACCCACGACACCAAACGCGGCGAGGACGTACGGGCCCGTATCGGGGTGCTGTCGCAGGTGCCATCGTTGTGGGCGGACTTCGTCGCCCGATGGGAGGCCCGGACACCGTCGCCTGATCTGGCGACCGGGCTTTTTCTGTGGCAGAACATTTTCGGCGTGTGGCCTCTCGACGGCCGGGTGAGTTCCGCGCTGCGCGAGCGCCTGCACTCCTATGCCGAAAAGGCAGCTCGCGAAGCGGCCAGGCGGACGACGTGGCACGCCCCCGACGCCGAGTTCGAGGGCGCGCTGCATCGCTGGCTCGATGCCGTCCTGGACGGACCTATCGCACGGGAGATGACCGAACTCGCCCGCGAACTCGCCCCGTATATCGAAAGCGACGTCCTGGGGCAGAAACTGCTGGCGCTGACCGTTCCGGGTATCCCGGATGTCTACCAGGGCACCGAATTCTGCGACGACAGCTTGGTGGATCCGGACAACCGGCGGGCGGTGGACTACGCCGCGCGCCGCGACGCGCTTCGGTCCTTGCGCCCCCCGAAGATGCGGGTTGTCGCTGCGGCGTTGCAGATGCGACGAGCGCGCCCGGACACCTTCCTGCGTGGCGGGCATCACCCGGTGCCGGCATCCGGCCCGGCGGGCGAACACGTCGTGGCGTTTCGGCGCGGCGAGGATGTCGTGGTGGCGGTCAGTCGGTGGACGGTGCGCCTGCAGGGCACCGGCTGGCACGGCACGGTCGTCGACCTCCCGCCGGGCACCTGGACCGACGCGTTCTCCGGTGTCGGCCATCGCGGAACGGTGTCGGCGGTCGAACTGTTCGCCGAACTGCCGGTGGCTCTGCTGGAGCGCGTCGATGGCTGACTTCGCCGTCTGGGCCCCGACTCCGGAAGTCGTTCGCCTCGATGTCGACGGGGTGACCTACCCGATGTCCCCGACGGGCGGCGGGTGGTGGCGCACCGCGCTCGAAGTGGCGCCCGACGCCCGTTACGGGTTCCTGCTCGACGATGATCCGCAGGTGCTGCCGGATCCGCGGTCGGCCCGACAGCCCGACGGCGTGCATGCGCGCTCGGCGTTGTGGGACGAGACCGGGCCGGCCTGGACCGACCAGGACTGGGCGGGCAGGCGTGTCGACGGTGCGGTGATCTATGAATTGCATGTCGGCACCTTCACGCCGGGCGGAACGTTCGACTCGGCCATCGAGAAGCTGGATCATCTGGTCGGCCTGGGCGTCGACTTCGTCGAGCTGATGCCGGTCAACGCCTTTTCCGGTGCCCACGGATGGGGTTACGACGGCGTGTTGTGGTACGCGGTGCACGAGCCCTACGGTGGGCCCGACGGGCTGGCACGCTTTGTCGACGCCTGCCACGGCCGCGGTCTGGGTGTGCTGATCGACGCGGTGTTCAACCATCTCGGCCCTTCGGGGAACTATCTGCCGCGCTTCGGGCCCTATCAGTCGCAGACGCGCAACCCGTGGGGCAGGGCCATCAACATCGACGGCGCCGACTCCGACGAAGTTCGTCGCTACATCATCGACTGCGCACTGCGCTGGATGCGGGTCTTTCACGCCGACGGTCTCCGGCTGGATGCGGTGCACGCACTGGTCGACACCACGGCCATCCATATTCTTGAGGAGCTGTCCGCTGAAACCGATGCCCTTGCAGCACAGTTGGGCCGGCCGTTGTCGCTCGTCGCCGAAAGCGACCGCAACGATCCGCGGACCATTGCCGGCCGTGCGGACGGTGGTTACGGGATCCACGCGCAATGGGATGACGACGTCCACCACGCCATCCACACGGCGGTTTCCGGGGAGCGGCAAGGCTATTACGCCGATTTCGGCAGCCTGGCCACCTTGGCGACCACGCTGCGCAACGGCTTCTTCCACGCAGCCACCTACTCGTCGTTCCGCCGCCGGCGGCACGGCCGGCCGGTGCCCAAGTCGCAGATTCCGGCGACCCGGCTGGTGGCCTACACCTGCACCCACGATCAGATCGGAAACCGGGCACTGGGGGACCGGCCGTCGCAGAACCTGACGCCGGGCCAACTCGTGGTCAAGGCGGCGCTGGCGCTGCTTTCTCCCTACACCGCAATGCTTTTCATGGGCGAGGAATGGGGTGCGCTGACGCCGTTCCAGTTCTTCAGTTCGCACGAAGACCCGCAGGTGGCGCGGGCCACCGTCGAAGGCCGCAAGGCCGAGTTCGCCGATCACGGCTGGGACGCCGACGAAATCCCGGACCCGCAGGACCCCCAGACCTTTCAGCGGTCCAAACTGGACTGGGCCGAGCTCGACGCCCAACGCCATGCCCAGCTGCTGGACGTCTACCGGGCGCTGGTCGGGTTGCGCAGGGAAACCGGCACGGACGGTTCCTGGCTGGCACCCAGCGAGATCGGCTACGACGAGGACAGGCGATGGATCGCGATGCGCCGCGGCCCGGTGCTGCTGATCTGCAATCTCAGCGATGCCGAGGTCAGCGTGCCGGTTCGGGGTGAGCCGGTGCTGGCCTGGGGGGCGCCCCAGACGGTGGCCGACGCGACCGTACTACCGGGACACTCGTTCGTGGTCTTGCGCCCGGAGGGCGAATCGTCCCGCCGGGGATGAGCCGGCCCGCGGGGCGCGTTGCGGCCGGGGCTAGGAGAACACCGTCTGAGCGCACGTCGACGGCGTCGTGAGGTTGACGCCGGCGTAGACCACCTGCACGTGGGTGCAGACAATCACGTTGGCGTCCGTCTTGGGCTGGCCGGTCGAATACTCCAGGACGTCGATGCTGCCGTTGGTCTGGTATTTCTCCGGCGGGCCCTCGCCGTAGTACATCGATTGGATCACCGCGCCGGTTCCGTCCTTGAACACCTTGGTCCCCGGTCCGCCGCGGTCTTTGAACCAGCCCTCGCCGCCGTCGGTGTGCACGTCGAGATAGGCGGTCCGCTTCGACGAGCGGATCTCGGTGCTCTGGCGTGCCCACAGGTCGGGCGGGAAGCCGGTCAGGCCCCCGGGCGTCTGCAGCCGCACCCCGACGGTGAACCTGCACAGCGGCGGTGCGCTGCAGTCGACCCAGCTGTGGGTCTGGAGCTGATCAGCTTCGTTGACCGGGAACAGTGACGTCTTGGAGTCGCTGGCCGCCGACGCGATCGCCGGCGGAATCAGCGCGGCCAGCAACGTCAACGCGGCCGGCACCATCAGCAACCGCTTCATGTCGCACCAACCTAGACCCGCGATCACTGGTCGTAGGTCACTTCCACCGAATCGGTCTCGGGGTGGGCCTGGCATGCCAGGATCAGTCCTTCGGCGAGGTCCTGCGGCTCCAGCACATCGTTGATCTCCATGGTGACCTTGCCCTTTTTCAACTCGCAGGCGCAGGCGCCGCAGTGGCCCTCCCGGCAGGAGAACGGAGCGTCGATGCCCTTGTCCAGCAGCAGGTCGAGCAACTTGACGTGCCGGGGCCACACCAGCTCGTGCTGTTCGCCGTCCAACTCCACGGTGACGGTGGCCGGCGCCGCCGCCTGCTCGCCCTCCGGCGCTTCGGTGATCGTCACCGCGGCGAACGGGTCGCCCTCCAGCGACTTGAACACCTCCAGATGGACCTGCTCGGCGGGAACGTCGCAGTCCTCCAGGGCCTCGCGGGCGGCCTGCATGAACGGGCCCGGGCCGCAGATGAAGACCTGGCGATCGGTGTAGGGCGCGGCCAGCTGCGCCAGCGCGGCACGGGACGGCAGGCCCTGGACCGACTCCAGCCAGTGCACCACCGTCAGCCGGTCGGGGTAGGCGGCGGTCAGCTCGCGCAGCGCGGCGGCGAAGATCACCGACCGTTCGTCGCGGTTGGCGTAGACCAGCACCACCTTGCCGCTGCCCTGCGACAGCGCCGACTTGCAGATCGCCATCATCGGGGTGATTCCACTGCCGGCGGCCAGCAGCAGAAAGTCGGTGTCCAGCGATTTGGGCACGAAGGTGCCCGAGGGCGCCAGCACGTGCATGCGCATCCCCGGGTGGGCGTTGTCGCACAGCCAGTTCGACGCGTAGCCCTGTGCGGTGCGCTTGACGGTGACCGTCAGCGCATCGTCGGTGAACGGCGAACTGCACAGCGAATAGCAGCGCGCCACCGAGCCGGTCTGGTCGCTGGGAACGCGCAGCGTCAGGAACTGGCCCGGCGAGTACTTCAGCCGCTGCTCGGGGATCTCTGGGTCGTCCGGTCCGTCGGGAACGCCGAAAACCAGGGACCGGGCGTCGTCGGTTTCGGTGACGACTGCGGTGATCTGCAGTTCCAGCACATGAGCACCGAGTGGTTCGTCCGGAATGGTCTCCGTCACGGGCCGCCCTTCATCTTCGGTCACAACTAGAACAGGTTACAGAAAAGCGGTCCGGTATCGCCACCAGCAGCAGGAACGCCCTGCTCGACACAAATCGGAACGTGTTCTAATCTCACACTAGGCTGGTTGGAAAACGGGCCGGAAGAACCTGTTCACTCCTGGGAGGCAATCTAGTGACGTCCATTCAACAGCGTGACGCGCAGTCGGTGTTGGCCGCCATCGACGACCTGCTGCCGCAGTTGCGTGAACGCGCCCAGGAGACCGAAGACCTGCGTAAGCTGCCCGACGCCAACGTCGCCGCGCTCGAGGAGATCGGCTTCTTCCGGCTGCTGCAGCCCGAGCAGTGGGGCGGAATGCAGTGCGACCCCACCATCTTCTACGAGGCGGTGCGCCGGCTGGCCAGTGCCTGCGGCTCCACCGGCTGGGTGGCCGGCATCATCGGCGTGCACAACTGGCACTTGGCGCTGTTCGACCAGCAGGCCCAGGAAGACGTCTGGGGCGAGGACACGAACGTCCGGATCTCCTCGTCCTACGCGCCGATGGGCGCCGGTGTGGTCACCGAGACCGCCGACGGCTACATCGTCAACGGTTCGTGGAACTGGTCGTCGGGCTGCGACCACGCCACCTGGGCATTCCTCGGCGGCCCGGTGATCAAGGACGGCAAGCCGGTCGACTTCGGCAGCTTCCTGATCCCGATCTCCGACTACCGCATCGATGACGTCTGGCACGTGGTGGGCCTGCGTGGCACCGGCAGCAACACCGTCGTGGTCAAGGACGCCTTCGTGCCGCGGCACCGCTTCTTGTCCTACCGGGCGATGAACGACGGCACCGCCGGCGGCTACAAGACCAACACCGCGCCGGTCTACAAGATGCCGTGGGGCACCATTCACCCGACCACCATCTCGACGCCGATCATGGGCATGGCCTATGGCGCCTACGAGGCGCACGTCGAGCACCAGGGCAAGCGGGTGCGTGCGGCGTTCGCCGGGGAGAAGGCCAAGGACGACCCGTTCGCCAAGGTCCGCATCGCCGAGGCCGCCAGCGACATCGACGCCGGGTGGCGTCAGCTGATCGGCAACGTCGGCGACGAGTACGCGCTGCTGGCCGCCGGCAAGGAGATCCCGTTCGAGCTGCGGGCCCGGGCCCGGCGTGACCAGGTTCGCGCCACCGGCCGGGCCATCGCCTCCATCGACCGGCTGTTCGAAGCGGCCGGAGCCACGGCGCTGTCCAATGACGCACCGGTGCAGCGGTTCTGGCGTGACGCGCATGCGGGTCGGGTGCACGCGGCCAACGACCCCGAGCGCGCATACATGATCTTCGGTAACCACGAGTTCGGGTTGCCGCCCGGCGACACCATGGTCTGATCGAACTGGACCTGGCTGGGACAACGACGAGCTAGCTGGAGGCATCACCGATGAGTATCCGTTCACTGGGCTACCTGCGGATCCAGGCCACCGACATGGCTGCCTGGCGGGACTTCGGGCTGAAAGTCCTCGGCATGGTCGAGGGATCCGGCACCTCCGAGGGTGCGCTGTACCTGCGGATGGATGAGTTCCCGGCTCGGCTGGTGGTGGTGCCCGGTGACACCGACCGGTTGCTGGTATCCGGTTGGGAATGCGCCAACGCCGAAGGGCTGGCCGACATCCGGCAACGTCTGGAGGCCGAGGGCACGCCCTACAAGGAGGCGACCGCGGCCGAGTTGGCCGAGCGCTCCGTCCAGGAGATGATCGCCTTCGACGACCCGTCGGGCAACCACCTGGAGGTGTTCCACGGGGTGGCACTGCAGCACCGCCGGGTGGTCAGTCCCTACGGTCACCGGTTCGTCACCGAGGAGCAGGGCCTGGGCCACGTGGTGCTGTCCACCAAGGACGACGCCGAGGCACTGCACTTCTACCGCGACGTGCTCGGCTTCCGGCTGCGCGACTCGATGCGGCTGCCCCCGCAGATGGTCGGCCGCCCGGCCGACGGCGACCCGGCCTGGCTGCGGTTCTTCGGCTGCAACCCGCGTCACCACAGCCTGGCGTTTCTGCCGATGCCGACGCCCACCGGAATCGTGCACCTGATGGTCGAAGTGGAGAACGCCGACGATGTCGGCCTCTGCCTGGACCGCGTCGCACGCCGCAAGATTCCGATGGCCGCCACGCTGGGGCGCCACGTCAACGACAAGATGCTGTCGTTCTACATGAAGGCGCCCAGCGGTTTTCAGGTCGAGTTCGGCTGTGAGGGACTCGAGGTCGACGACGAGGACTGGGTGGCCCGGGAGAGCACGGCTGTCAGCCTCTGGGGGCATGACTTCACCGTGGGTATGCAATAGCTGTGACCGAAGAACCCGGGATCGACCCGCGCGCGTTTCGCAATGTGCTCGGCCAGTTCTGCACCGGCATCACGATCATCACCACGGTCGACAACGAGGTGCCGGTCGGGTTCGCCTGCCAGTCGTTCGCCGCGCTGTCCCTGGATCCGCCGCTGGTGCTGTTCTGCCCGACCAAGCAGTCGCGGTCCTGGCAGGCCATCGAGTCCAGCGGAAAATTCTGCGTCAACATCCTGGCCGAGGAGCAGAAGGACGTCTGCGCCCGGTTCGGCTCGCGCGAGCCGGACAAGTTCGCCGGTGTGGACTGGCAGCCGTCCGAACTGGGGTCGCCGATCCTGGCCGGGTCGCTGGCGCACATCGACTGCACGGTGGCCTCGGTGCACGATGGCGGCGACCATTTCGTGGTATTCGGTGCGGTGCAGTCGCTTTCGGATGTACCGAAGGTGAAGCCGCGGCCGCTGCTGTTCTATCGCGGCGACTACACCGGTATCGAGCCGGACAAGACCACGCCGGCGCACTGGCGCGACGACCTCGAAGCATTCCTCACCGCCACCACCGACGACACCTGGTTGTAGTGCTTTGGGCCGGCTGCCTGGTTAGCATGCAGCGGGTGAGGCGACTTGGTTGGTCGGCAGCGGCGACCGCTGCATACGCCGCGGTGATGCTGGTGCTGGACCGCGGGATGCGCAAGACCGGCGGGCCCGGCATCATCCCCTTCGAACTGGCCGGCAACCGCGAGCGAACCCAGCAGATCTTGGACGTTTGGGGACCGGAGGGCCGGCGCTGGGCGCGCTGGTCGCTGTGGCTCGATTTCGGCTACATGCTGACCTACGGCACCACGGCGCTGCTGCTCATCGAGCGTGCCCGCCGGCGCCGCGGCCATCCGATCGCGCTGCGGCTGCTCCCGATTGCCGCGGTCGCCGGTGACGCGGTCGAGGGGGTGGCGCTGCTGCGGGTACTCGACGGGGTGGACCTCGACGCCAACGCCCGGCGCGCCCGCGGCGCAGCGTCGGTCAAGTTCGCTCTGCTGGCAATCGGACTCGGCTACACCATCACCGGGGCGGTGCACCGCCGCTCATGAGCCGTGCCAGCATCGCTGGTGCTCGGCGTGGGTGCGCAGATAGGCCCCCGGGGCGTAGAACCGGTCGTAGAAGTCGGTGTCCAGATGCTGCGCCTGCAGATACATCAACACGTGCACGGTCGGGACGGTGCCCGGCAGCTTGCCGAAAGTGTCGTAGATGTAGGACGCCTCGCAGGTGACCAGCTCGGCGATGCCGTCCGGCGGCAGAGCCGAGCCGCGCACCGCCGCGCTGTCCGACCACGGCCCCGGCGTTTCCGGGTGCGAGGGGCCACCGGGCCCGAACTTGCGGGCCACCAGCTTGCGGACACCCTCGGCGACAGAGGCGACATGCGGAGGGCTGAGTGTCTCGAAGTGACCGGGGAGGCCGGTGACGTTCGGGAAAGGCCAGCGGGGATCGGTGTCGGCGACGAAACCCAGACCGGGTGCGCGCGGATCGCCCGAGCCGCCCAGCACCGACAACCGGTCCAACCCGTCGAAGATCCAGCCTCCCAAGCCCATCGCCTGCAAGGCCAGAGCACCGTTGTGCGCAGCGATCGACAGCTCGGCACTGGCCTCGGTCAGGGTGTACTGCTCGACGAACGACAACGGTATCGGGTCGTCGGCATGGGCTAGACCGGAAAAGGCTGAAACGCCGGGAATCTCACGGTCGTTGACGTCATCACGAATCGGGTAGCCGTTCGCCGCGAAGAACCACAGATTCTCCAGCAGATGTTCGGCCAGGTCGGCCACGTTGAAGGCCAGCAGGCTGCCCGGATGGTTGCCGATCCAGGTGTTGTGACCTTCCATATACGGTTCTTCGCGCGGCAACTCCAGACGTGAATCTGACAGGCGCACATAGGAGTCGGCGGTATGACTTATCCACTGTTCGATGGTGTCGAACTGCTGTGGCTGCTGGTCGCGCGTGGGCAGCAGGTAACAGCCGGTGTCGTCGGTGAAGAACAGCTGGCTGGTGTGAAAACCGGCCGCCGACGGCATAGCCCGCCCGGTGGCGCTGCCCGGATAGTTCGGCAGCGCCGGGGCGTACCCCGGATGGTGCGCGATGCCGTCATGCCAGCCGGTGGCGCCGGCCATCAGCGACAGCACCAGTGCCCGCTCGACCTCGGACAACGGCTGCACCGGACGGCGGCTGGTGTAGGCCAGCGCGCCTGCCGGGATGGCGCCGCCGGCCGGGAACCGGCGCGAGCGGCGTCCGGTGATGGCGGCGAACAGCCCGAAACCGGCCGCCTGCGCCAGCGCGGCCCGTTCAGGCTCAGTGATCACCAGGGCCATCGCCCCGGCCTACTTGCTGACGGTCTCCAGCAGCATGGCCAGCTGGGTCGGCGAGACCGCGATCCCGCACTCGTTCTTCAGATCGGTGAGCGGCTGGGCGATGCCCTGCAGGGTCGTCAGCTGGTCGAGGTGCCCGATGAAGTAGCCCTGGACCGAGGACTTGGCCTGGTCCGCGGGCATGGTGGCCGCGGAGGTCAGCACGTCGTTGGCCTCCGGGTGGTCGTGCAGGAACGCGCCCGCCTGGCTCAACACGCCACTGGCGGTGTTGGACAGCCCCGCCGCCGTGCACTGGCCGGGCGCGGCATCGGCCTCAGGTGAGGTGCTCCACGGGGCCGCTGCTGCGGCCACCGCGCCGAGCATGCCGACTGCTGCCGCGCCGAGCGCCAGGCGAGAGGTCGTGGAAGTGCGCATAGCAGTGGTCCCTTCGGTCAGGTATTTCCAGCTTGGGGTAAACCTACCGGAGGGGCAGCCAGTCCCGGAGCCGATGCAGTGCCTCCTCGATGTCGGCGGTCGGGCCGGCGAAGGAGAGACGGACATAGGTGTTGCCGCGCTCGGTGTCGAAATCGATTCCGGGCGCCAGGGCGAGCCCGGTGTCGGCCAGCAGGCGCGCGCAGAAGTCCAGTGAGTCTGCGGTGTGCTCTGCGATGTCGGCATAGACGTAGAAGGCGCCGTCGGTGGGCGCCAACCGGTCGATACCCAAGTCACGCAGGCCGTCCAACAGCAGCTCCCGGTTGGCGGCGTAGTGCCGCAGGTGCCCGTCGGATTCGGCGATCGACTCCGGAGTGAACGCGGCCACCGCCGCATACTGTGGCAGCACCGGAGGGCAGATGGTGAAGTTGCCGGTCAGGCAGTCCACCGCACGGCGCAAGGCCGGCGGCACCAGCAGCCAGCCCAGCCGCCACCCGGTCATCGCGAAGTACTTCGAGAAGCTGTTCGCCACCACGGCGTTGCGCGAGGTCTCCCAGGCGCAGCTGGTCTGCGGTGCGCCGGGGTAGACCAGGCCGTGGTACACCTCGTCGCTGATCAACCGCACTCCGGCTGAGTCGCACCAGGTGGCGATCGCGGCAAGCTCCGCCGGTTCGAGCACCGTGCCGGTCGGGTTGGCCGGACTGGCCACGATCACACCGGCCAAGGGCCCGGGAATCTCGGAGAGCATCGCCGCGGTCGGCTGAAAGCGGGTCGCCGGGCCGCACGGGATCTCGACCACCTCGCAGCCCAGCGCGGTCAAGATGTTGCGGTAGCAGGGATAGCCGGGGCTGGCGATCGCCACCCGGTCACCGGCGTCGAAGCAGGCCAAGAAGGCCAGCAGAAAACCGCCGGACGAGCCGGTGGTCACCACCACGTCGTCAGGGTCGACGCTCAGCCCGTAGCGATGGGCGTAGGAGTCGGCGATGGCCGCACGCAGCTCCGGGATACCCAGCGCCACGGTGTAACCCAGATCGCCTGTCCGCAGTGCCGCCGCCGCGGCGGCGAGCACCGGCTCGGGGGCGCCCACGCTGGGCTGACCCGCCGACAGGTTCACCAGATCGCCGTGGCTGCGCTGGCGTTCGGCGGCAGCCAACCACACGTCCATCACGTGGAACGGCGGAATCCCGGCGCGTAGCGAAGCGCGGTCGAGAGGGTTGGTCATGCGATTCACCCTGTCATCAGTTGCTGGAGGAACCGGGTGGAGTCCGGCACGGAGGCGAGCACGGTGCCGGAATGGTCGTCAGGATAGACGTGCAGCTCGACATTCTGGTGATGGTCGATCAGCTGCTGATACAGGGTCTGACCGGACCGGAGTGGAACGTCGGTGTCGTGCTGGCCGTGGCCGAGAAAGATCGGGCGGTCATAGCCGTCGGTCGGGGTGCCCAGGAAGCCGTCGAGCGCCGCGGCGATACCGTCCAGCGAACTCACCGGCGCGCTGAACAGCTGGTTCAGCGTGGTTCCGGCAGCCAGCCGATCCAGCTCTGCTTTGCACACCGTTTCCGCCCGATCTGCCAGCTCGCGCCCGCGAGGAGTCAGCACACTGTCGATGGGAATTGCGGGAAATGCCTCGCGCAGGGCGGCCACGATGTAGGAGGTGTAGCTGATCGCCGCGGGAGGCACCGGCGCCGACGGCAGATCGGGTCCGGCCTCCATGACCACCCGTTCGATGTTGGCCGGTGTGCCGGTGGCCACCACGCCGCGATAGTCCAGACCGGTTCCGGCGGTGAGCCGCGACGCCCACCAGGCACTGTTGATGGCCGCGCCGCCGCCTTGGGACTGGCCGACGATGGCCCACTTGGGGGACAGCGGCAGGTCCATCTGGTGGACGGCTCGTACGGAGTCGATCACCGAGTGCGCTTCGGTGGAGCCGTTGAGATAGCTCATCAGCCCCGGCGTGCCGAGCCCGACGTAATCGCTGCCGACCACCACATAACCCTGGTCGAGCCAGTGCGACAGGTATTCGTTGTCGCGCGAGCTGCGTGGCCGGGCCGACGGGGTGCAGTCATCGCCGAGACCGACGGTGCCGTGCGCCCACGCGATCACCGGCCATCCCCCGGCCGGGGGCGCCCCACGCGGTACGAAGACCGCGGCGGTGCTCACCGCGGGCCGGGCGTGCTGATCGGGAGTGGCGTAGAGGATCCGGAATGCCTGGGCCGCGCCATTCACCGACAGCGCCGGGTTGAGCGGCACCGAGGTGATCAGATCTCCCTCGGCGGGAATGGGGCCGGCGTATGCGCGCGCGTCCAGTCCAGACCATTGCGGCCCCGGTTCGGCGGCGGCCGGTGTGGCCAACATCAGGGCGGCCAGCCCAACCGAGAGCAGGACCGTGCGGCGAGCCGCCCTCACCTGTTCAGACCGAGGAAGGTGAACGCCTCGGCGACTTCGAAGTCCGACGATGTCTCACCGGCGAAGATATTGCTGTCGTCGGAGCCCAGGTCGAGTTTGCGCACCGCGGCGCCCTCGGCAAAGTCGAGCTTGGTCAGGTCCACCCAGAACACGTTGGGTGTCAGCGTCGACTCGAAGAAGTACAGCTTGCGGGTGTGGTGGGCAACCGTGCGCCAGCGGGTCGAGGAGATGTTCGGCTCGCCCGGAGTGGAGATGCCGAAGGGCACCGATACGTTGCGGACCACGCTGAGCACCGAGGCGAGTGCGATCTTCACATCCTCGGATTTCGGAATCGCGTTGACGTAGAACGATGCTCGCGCGAATCGGTCCGCGGCTCGATTGGTGCCCGGCAGCATGACGGTGCCGCCGAGCTGCTCCCAGTAGGCGTTGACCGCGAGTTGTTGATCAAAGATCGGCGAGTTCGTCATCACCTGGTACTGCCGACCATGGTGGATGATCTGTTTGCCGTCGACGTATTCCACGATCGCACTGTCGCCCGTGGCGTCCGACAGTGACAGGTGCAGGGTGGCCAGGCGGTCTTCGCCGGGCACGCCGTCGGTGACCACCGCGAATGCCTCGGTGCTCAGCGCTGCGACGGCCTCGGCGACGGTGGCGAAGTTATCCAGGGCGTACTGCGCCCAGGTCGAGATGCACAGTCCGGGACGGCTGCCGTCGTACTGCGGATACACCGACTCAGCCAGCCACAGCAGGTTGGCGGACAACCCGGCTTCATTCAGGCCGTCGGTGGTGCAGATGTCGTAGCCGGTGGCCACCACACTGCCGTACTTTGCGGTCCACTCAACAGAGTTCGGCCCGACCCGGCCGTCGCGCTTCACGCCTCGCGGCAGCGACCAGAGGTTGGTCGCCAAATCCAGCTTCCAGTCCATCGACCGTCCGGTGATGATGTTGCCGTTAGGTCCGAGATAAACCAGTCGGGTACACATAGGGCTACCGTAACGCGCCTCTAGAGCACCTCGGTCTGCAGCTGGCGAAGATGTTGTGCCGGCAGGCCGAACAGCTGTGAACTGCCGTGCGCGCGTTTGAAGTACAGCTGGATGTCGCTTTCCCAGGTGATCGCGATACCGCCGTGCAGCTGCACGGCTTCGGCGGCCACCTTGCTGAACGCCTCACTGGCGACCACGCGTGCCAGCGCGGCCGAGGTCGCCGAGGGCTCGGCGACGGCGTCGTCGACGACGGCGCGGGCCGCCGACACGGCAACGTACAGATCGGCCATCCGGTGCTTGAGCGCCTGGAAACTACCGATCGGCCGGCCGAACTGCACCCGGCTCTTGGTGTACTCCACGGTCAGGTCCAGGCAGCGCGTCGCGGCGCCGATCTGCTCGGCCGCCAGCAGGATCGCCGCGTAGTCCGCGATGCCGGGGTCGTCCCCGATCGGCGCGGTGGCGGTGGGGGTGATCCGGCCCAGGCGCCGGGTGGGGTCCATGGTGGCCACCGGCTGGGTGGCGAACTCGGTCCAGCGGGTGAGCTGGTTGCCGTCGGTGCCGACCACGATGTCGGCGATATCGCCGTTGGCTGCGTAGTCGTCGCCGAACACGACCGCGCCGATCGCGCCGCCTTCGGCCAGCTGCTCCAACGCTTCGGCGTCGGGCTCGGCCGCTGCCAGCAGCGCCAGCTCGGCCAGGATGGTGCCCAGCAGCGGGGTCGGTACCAGTGCCTTGCCCAGTTCTTCGACAACGACCGCGGCGTCGCCCAGTTCGCCGCCCGCACCGCCGAGTTCCTCGGGCACCACCAGAGCAGCGGCGCCGACCTGTTCGCACAGCAGCTGCCACAGCGTCTCGTCGTAGCCACGCTCGGAATCCATCGCCACCCGAACCGCCTCGGGTGTGGCGTGCTTGTCGACCAGTGCCGCCACCGTCTGGCGCAACAGGTCGCGTTCGTCGTTACGGGCCACTTAGATCGCCTCCAACACTCGCCGCCGGTGGGCGGTCGGGTTACCCCACGCGGGCCGCAGGGCCTGCACCCGCAGCAGCCACAGCGACAGATCGCATTCGCTGGTGAAGCCGATGGCGCCGTGGGTCTGCAGGGCCGAATGCGCAGCGAGCAGCGCCGCGTCGGACGCAGCCACCTTCGCGGCGCTGACATCGCGGGCGGTGTCGGCATGGAGCGGTCCGGCCGCGGAATCAGCCAGAGACAAGGCCGCCCCGTACACCAGCGGCCGGGCCAGCTCGAGCGCGATGTGCACGTCGGCCAGCTTGTGCTTGATGGCCTGGTAGCCGCCGATCACCCGGCCGAACTGGGTGCGCTGCTTGGCATACTCCACGGCCGTGTTCAGCATCGCCTGACCGGCCCCGATCAGATGTGCGGCAGTGGCCAGGGCACCTATCTCGTAGGCGCGGGCGGTGTCGGCGTCCCAAGTCGTTCCGGTCGCGGCGACGTCGAAGAGGCTGCGGCTGGGGTCCACCGAGGCGTGGCGGGTGCCGGCCTGCGCCGTGCCGGCCTGGCCGTCCTCGGCCAGCAGGACCAGGTCGGCGGCCTGGGCGTCGACGGCCCGGGGGGCGTGTGGCGGCAGCGCCACGGTGGCGATCAGCTCGCCGGCGGCAAGCCCGGCCAGTTGCGAACCGGCATCGGGGGAGCCGGCGAGCAGTAGCGGCGCCACCGCAATGGACTCCACCACCGGCCCGGGCACGCACCAGCGGCCGAGCGCCTCGACGGCCAGCACCAGGTCGACGGGGTGGGCGCCGATGCCGTCGAACTCCTCCGGAACCGCCAGTGCGGTCACCCCGAGCTCGGTCAGCTGGTTCCACACCCGGCGGCCCGGCTCGGTGTCACCCTGTGACCAGGCGCGCACCGCGCCGGGAACGTCGGCGGCGCCCAGGGCGGCGTCGATGCTGGCCGCAAAGTCGCGCTGATCTTGGTCTAGGTCGAATTTCATTTCTTCTCCCGGGGCAGGCCCAGCAGCCGCTCGGCGATGATATTGCGCTGAATCTCGTTGGTGCCGGCGTAGATCGGCCCGCCGAGCGAGAACAGGTAACCGTGGGTCCAGGCGTCGGCGAGTTCCCCGTCGGCGCCGCGGATGTCCAGGCCGGTCTGATGCAGCGCGACGTCGAGATCGGACCAGAACACCTTGGTCACCGAGGATTCCGCACCCAGCTCACCGCCGGCGGCCAGCCGGGTCACGGTGCCGAACGTCTGCAACCGATAGGCCTGGGCCTTGATCCATGCATCGGCGACGCGGTCGGTGAACACCGGATCGCTGCCGTGCTCTCGCCACATTGCGGCCAGCTTTTCAGCGCCCACCAGGAACCGGGCGGGGCTGCGCAGGCTCATGCCGCGCTCGTTGCTCGATGTGCTCATGGCGGCGCGCCAGCCTTCGTTCGGCACGCCGATCACGTCGTTGTCGGGCACGAAGACGTCGTCGAAGAAGATCTCGCCGAAGCCGGTCTCACCGCCGAGCTGCTCGATGGCGCGCACGGTGATCCCGTCGGCCTTCAGGTCGAACATGAAGTAGGTCAGGCCGTGGTGGCGCTGGGCCTCCGGGTCGGAGCGGAACAGCCCGAAGCCGCGCTCGCCGAACGGGGCGCGCGAGCTCCAGATCTTCTGTCCGTTGAGCTTCCAGCCGCCGTCGACCTTGGTGGCCGTCGAGCGCAGTGACGCCAGGTCGCTGCCGGACTCCGGCTCCGACCATGCCTGCGCCCAGATCTCCTCGCCGCTGGCCATCTTCGGCAGCACCCGATCCAGCTGCTCCTGTGTGCCGTGTGCGAACAGGGTCGGAGCCAGCATCGAGGTGCCGTTGGCACTGGCTCGCCCCGGTGCGCCGGCGCGGAAGTACTCCTCCTCGTAGACCACCCACTGCAGCAGGGTGGCGTCGCGGCCACCGTATTTCTTCGGCCAGGCGATCACCGACAGGCCGGCGTCGAAAAGCACCTTGTCCCAGCGACGGTGCTGCTCGAAACCCTCCGCGGTGTCGTAGGACTCAGTGGGGAACTTGTCGGAGTTCGCGGCCAGGAAGTCGCGCACCTCGACACGAAAGGCTTCGGTCTCGTCATCGAAATTCAGGTCCATCAGGCCCACTCTCTCAACTCATGCTTGACCACCTTGCCGCCGGGATTGCGCGGTAGGGAGTCGGTGAAGGTCACCGATCTCGGTGCCTTGAAGTTCGCCAAATGCTCACGGGCGTATGCGATCACCGCGGTTTCATCGAGGGTCGAGTCGGGTCGACGCACGATGAAGGCGCGGCCCACTTCGCCGAGCCGGTCATCGGGTACCCCGATCACCGCAACGTCGGCAACGCCGTCGAGGCGAGCCAGCACCTGCTCGATCTCGGCGGGGTAGACGTTGAATCCACCGCAGATGTACATGTCCTTGAGCCGGTCGGTGATCCGCAGGTTTCCGGCGGCATCCACGGTCCCGATGTCGCCGGTGTGCAACCAGCCCTGCTCGTCGATCGCCGCGGCGGTGGCCTGCGGGTCGTCGAGATAGCCGAGCATGATGTTGGAGCTGCGCAGCAGTACCTCGCCGGAATCCGAATCACCACCGGTGCTCAGTCGCAGCTCGAAGTCGCCGATCGGCCGCCCGCAGGTGGTCGCGACGGTGACGGCGTCGTCGTCGGCGCGGCACATGGTGGCGAAGCCGCCGGACTCGGTCAGCCCGTAGGCGGTCAGCACGATGTCGATGTCGAGTTCGGTCTGCATGCGCTCGATCAGCACCACCGGCACGGTGGCCGCGCCGGTGACCGCGAACCGCAACGAACTCAGGTCGTAGCGGTCGCGGTCGGGGTGATCGAGCAGCGTCTGGTAGATGGTGGGGGGCCCGGGCAGCACCGTGATGCGGTGTTCCTCGATGGCGCGCAGCGCGCCGGCCGCATCGAAGGTGACCTGCGGTATCAAGGTGGCCCCGGTCTGCAGGCAGGCGAGGATGCCGGCCTTGTAGCCGAAGTTGTGAAAGAACGGATTGATGCACAGGTAGCGGTCCTGCGCGGTCATCTGGCCGCACGCCGCCCAGGCCGCCGGGCCCGCCAGCGACTGCCGGTGCGCGCAGAGCACGCCTTTGCTGCGACCGGTGGTTCCGGAGGTGAACAGGATGTCGGACAGGTCGCCGGGGCGAACGGCGGCGGCGCGGGCATCGATGTCGGCGCCCGACACACCGTCGCCGGCGGCGATGAATGCATCCCAGGTGCCGTCGGCGTCCTCGACGGGCACGCGGACGACGTGTTGCAGTGCGGGCAGCTGGTCGCGGTCCAGTTCGGCGAGGCGGTCGGACTTGAGGAATCGGCCCATGCCCACCAAGACCTTGGCTTCGCTGCGGACCAGGATGTCGGTCGCTTCGGCGGCGGTGTAGCGCGTGTTGAGCGGAACCAGCACGCCGCCGGCGTAGTGGGTGCCCAGGCAGGCGACCACCCAGTGCCAGGTGTTCGGCGACCACAGCGCGACCCGGTCGCCGGGCTCCACGCCGAGGGCGATCAGGGCCGCAGCGGCCCGCCGCACCTCGTCGCGCAGGGCGGCGTAGGTAAAGCGGTGATCCTCGGTGACCAGGGCGTCATGGTCGGGAAGCGCACGGGCGATGTGGTCCAGGGCCGCAGGTGTGGTCTGCGGTTCTGTGCTCATGGGCGCCACTCCTCCTCATCGCTCCGCTCTGCATCGTCGCCGGCGCAACTCATAGGCGCTGCTCCTCCCCGTCGCTGAACTCTGTATTGCCGCCAGCGCGGGCTCCCTGGGCTCGACGGCTCGTAGCCGAGCAAGTGCTTGGTAGGTTAGCCTACAGGGGTGCAAGCAGTCGAGGAGTTCCGGGCTGAGGTCCGTGCATGGCTGGCCGACAACCTGGTCGGGGAGTTCGCCGAGCTCAAGGGCCTCGGGGGTCCGGGTCGTGAGCATGAGGCGTTCGAGGAGCGGATGGCGTGGAACCGCCATCTTGCCGACGCCGGCCTGACCTGCCTGGGCTGGCCGGTGGAACACGGCGGGCGCGGCCTGTCGGTGGCACACCGGGTGGCGTTCTACGAGGAGTACGCCCGCGCCGACGCCCCCGACAAGGTCAATCACCTCGGCGAGGAGTTGCTGGGGCCGACCCTCATCGCCTTCGGCACACCCGAGCAGCAGCAACGCTTCCTGCCCGGCATTCGCAACGTCACCGAGCTGTGGTGCCAGGGCTACTCCGAACCGGGCGCCGGCAGCGATCTGGCCAACGTGGCCACCACCGCCGTGCTCGACGGCGACCAGTGGGTCATCAACGGTCAGAAGGTGTGGACGTCACTGGCGCACCTGTCGCAGTGGTGCTTCGTGGTGGCCCGCACCGAGAAGGGCTCCAAGCGGCACAACGGACTGTCCTACCTGCTGGTGCCGCTGGACCAGCCCGGGGTCGAGGTCCGGCCGATTGTGCAGCTCACCGGCACCTCGGAGTTCAACGAGGTGTTCTTCGACGACGCGCGCACCGACGCCGATCTGGTGGTCGGCGAGCCCGGCGACGGCTGGAAGGTCGCGATGGGCACGCTCACCTTCGAGCGGGGCGTATCGACGCTGGGCCAGCAGATCCGGTACGCGCGTGAACTCTCCGCGCTCGCCGAGCTGGCGCAGCGCAACGGCGCCGCGGAGGATCCGTTGATCCGTGAGCGGCTGACCAGGTCCTGGGTGGGCCTGCGGTCCATGCGGTCCTACGCGATGGCCACCATGGATGTCGACGGAGGCGGCCAGGCCGCCGCCAAAGACAGTGTGTCGAAGCTGCTGTGGGCCAACTGGCACCGTGACCTTGGTGAACTCGCCATGGACGTGATCGGGCGCGACTCGATGGTGTTGCGCGACGGCGAGTTCGACGAGTGGCAGCGGCTCTACCTGTTCACCCGCAGCGACACCATCTACGGCGGGTCGAACGAGATTCAGCGCAACATCATCGCCGAGCGTGTTCTCGGCCTACCCCGGGAGGCAAAGGGATGAGCGCCACTTCGGATCTGTCCAAGGCGCCGCAAGAGATCGGCGGGCACGGTCTGTTGCAGGGCAAGACGGTCCTGGTGACGGCTGCCGCCGGCACGGGCATCGGCTCCACCACCGCGCGCCGGGCGCTGCTGGAAGGCGCCGACGTGGTGGTCTCGGACTACCACGAGCGGCGGCTTTCCGAGACCCGCGACGACCTGGCCGCCCTGGGGCTGGGCCGCGTCGAGGCGGTGGTCTGTGACGTCACCTCCACTGCCGCGGTGGACGCGCTGTTCGACGAGGCCGTGGCGAAGATGGGCCGGCTCGACGTGCTGGTCAACAACGCCGGACTCGGCGGGCAGACCCCGGTGATCGACATGACCGACGACGAGTGGGACCGCGTGCTCAACGTGACGCTGACCTCGGTGATGCGGGCGACCCGGGCGGCGCTGCGCTACTTCCGCGGTGTTTCCCACGGCGGGGTGATCGTCAACAACGCCAGCGTATTGGGCTGGCGCGCCCAGCATTCCCAGTCGCACTACGCAGCGGCCAAGGCCGGCGTGATGGCCCTGACCCGGTGCAGCGCGATCGAGGCGGTCGAGTACGGGGTGCGCATCAACGCCGTCTCGCCGTCCATCGCGCGGCACAAGTTCCTGGAGAAGACCAGCTCGGCAGAGCTGCTGGACCGGCTCGCCGGCGACGAGGCGTTCGGTCGCGCCGCTGAGCCGTGGGAGATCGCCACCACCATCGCATTCTTGGCCAGCGACTACTCCAGTTACCTGACCGGCGAGGTCATCTCGGTTTCCAGCCAGCGCGCCTGAAGCCATGACTCGCCGGGACGAACTCCTGAATCTGGCGGCGGAGATGATCGCCGAGCGTGGCCTGCGCGCCACGACTGTGCGCGACATCGCCGACGCCGCCGGGATCTTGTCCGGCAGTCTGTATCACCACTTCTCCTCCAAGGAGGAGATCGTGGACGAGGTGCTGCGCGACTTTCTGGACTGGCTGTTCGCCCGCTATCAGCAGATCATCGATCGTGAAAGCGATCCCCTGGAACGGCTCAAGGGACTGTTCCTGGCGTCGTTCGACGCGATCGAGCATCGGCACGCCCAAGTCGTGATCTACCAGGACGAGGCCAAGCGGCTGTCGTCTCACGAGCGGTTCTCCTACGTCGACGAACGCAACCGTCAGCAACGTAAGATGTGGCTTGACGTGCTGCAGCAGGGCATTGAAGCGGGATGTTTCCGGCCCGACCTCGACGTCGACCTGGTTTACCGCTTCATTCGTGACACCACCTGGGTATCGGTGCGCTGGTACCAACCGGGTGGACCGCTGACCGCCGCGGAAGTCGGCAGGCAATACCTCGCCATCGTGCTGGGTGGAATCACCAAAGAAGGAGTCTGAAAATGGCCGCTCAAGTATCGCAGGCGTACGTCATCGACGCCGTTCGCACCGCCGTGGGCAAGCGTAACGGGTCGCTGGCGGGTATTCACCCTATTGATTTGGGGGCGTTGGCGTTTCGCGGTCTGCTGGACCGCGTCGGCGTCGACCCGGCTGCGGTCGACGATGTGATCACCGGCTGCGTGGACGCCATCGGCGGCCAGGCCGGCAACATCGGCCGGCTGGCCTGGTTGGCGGCCGGCTACCCCGAGGGGGTGCCCGGGGTCACCGTCGACCGGCAGTGCGGTTCGTCTCAGCAGGCCATCTCGTTCGGCGCGCAGGCGATCATGTCGCGCACCGCGGACCTGATTGTCGCCGGCGGCGTGCAGAACATGAGCTGGATTCCGATCTCGTCGGCAATGGTCGTCGGCGAGCAGTTCGGCTTCACCTCCCCGACCAACGAGTCGAAGAAGTGGCTGGAGCGCTACGGCGACGAAGAGGTCTCGCAGTTCCGCGGCGCCGAGATGATCGCCGAGCGCTGGGACATCTCCCGCGAGGACATGGAGCGCTTCGCGCTGCAGAGCCACCAGCGGGCGTTCACCGCGATCGCCGAGGGGCGTTTCGACAACGAGATCATCGACGTCGACGGTTTCCGGGTCGACGAGTGCCCGCGCGAGTCCACCCTGGAGAAGATGGCCGGCCTCAAGACGCTGGTGGAGGGTGGCCGGCTGACTGCGGCGGTCTCCAGCCAGATCTGCGACGGGTCGGCCGCGGTGCTGCTGGCCTCCGAAAGCGCAGTGCAGGAGCACAACCTGACTCCCCGCGCCCGCATCCACCACATCAGCGCCCGCGGCGACGACCCGGTGATCATGCTGACCGGCCCGATCCCGGCCACCCGCTACGCCCTGGAGAAGACCGGGCTGAGCATCGACGACATCGACGTCGTCGAGATCAACGAGGCGTTTGCTTCGGTGGTGCAGGCCTGGATGAAGGAGTTCCCGATCGACCCGGCCAAGGTCAACCCCAACGGCGGGGCGATCGCACTGGGCCACCC
This sequence comes from Mycolicibacter engbaekii, assembly GCF_002101585.1. GTDB lineage: Bacteria > Actinomycetota > Actinomycetes > Mycobacteriales > Mycobacteriaceae > Mycobacterium > Mycobacterium engbaekii. Next base: position 173,881 of record NZ_LQOT01000035.1, read on the forward strand.
GCTGGGCGCCACCGGGGCCAAGCTGTTCACCACCATGCTCAACGAACTGGAGCGCACCGGCGGCCGATACGGCCTGCAGACCATGTGCGAAGGCGGGGGCACCGCCAACGTCACGATCATCGAGCGGCTCGGCTGACGGCAGTGCTGCCGGCGCCCGCCGGCAGCACAGTCCGGGCCGGTTGGCCTAGCCCACCAGCCCGGAGATGATGTCGTCGACCGTGCGTTGCGCCAGCGCGTCCAAATCGGGGCGCGGGGCGCCGTGCAGCGGTCCACGCAGGGCCAACTCGGCGAACCCATGCACCGCCGACCAGCACGGCCATTCTGCGCCCATGCGCCGCTTGGGCTGCAGCACACCGGTGTCGGCCAATGCGTCGAGTGCCTCCACCAGCGCCCGAAACGGCGGAGGGACTTGGCCGTCACCTATTGCGGTGACGCCTGAGCCGAAGAAGGCCACCGTGAACCACCCCGGCTCGTCCAGGGCGAATCCGATGTAGCCGAGTCCGACCGCGCGCAGCTGGTTGCGCGCCCGGCTTTGCGGGGTGCCTCGGTTGGTTGCTGGTGGGCTCATCCGTGCGGCCATGCGGTCCCAGATGGCGACCGCCACCGCTCTCAACAGTTCCTCCCGGTCGGCGAAGTGGCGGTAGGCGGCGTTGGGGGAGACCCCGACGCGCCGGGTCGCCTCCCGCACGGTCAGGGCCTCCGGCCCGCCGAGGCGAGTCAGTTGCAGACCGGCGTCGATCAGTGCCGCGCCCAGATCGCCGTGGTGGTAGCCCCGTATCCCTGACACCTCTTGACAGCCCCCTCGGGAAAAAGTGTACGGTGTGAACATAGTCAATGTGGACGTTGTACACATAGCAATGGGAGTTCTCGTGATGGCGGGTTCCGGGGTGCCTCCGGTGGTGGACCATCAGACTTGGCAGCGCGAGCTGGATGCGTTGCGCGCCCGCGAGAAAGCGGCGACCCGGGAGCTGGACGCGATCGCCGCGCAGCGCCGCCGTCTGCCGATGGTCGCCATGGACGACTACGTGCTCGAGGGCGAACGCGGGCCCGTCTGCCTGGCCGAGGTGTTCGAGGGCAACAGTCAGCTGATCGTCTATCACCACATGTGGTCTCCAGGCCAGCAGTGGCAGTGCGCGGGATGCACCGGCTTCGCCTCGCAGTTCACCCGCCTCGAATTTCTGGGCGCCTACGACGCGCGGTTCGTGATTGTCACGCAGGGGCCCATCGACGAGGTGATCGCCTACAAGCGGCGCGTCGGCAATCAGATGGCCTGGTACAGCACCGCCAACAGTTCGTTCGGGGCCGACGTCGGTGCACCGCCGGGCGGACAGTTCGCGGTGAATGTCTTTTTGCGGCAAGGCAATGCGGTGTATCGAACCTGGCATACCAACCGGCGCGGAACCGAACAGCTCGGCCACGTGTTCTCGTTGCTCGATGTGCTGCCCTACGGGCGCCAGGAACAGTGGCAGGACTCACCCGACGGCTGGCCGCAGAGCCCCACCTACAGCCGCTGGGCGAGCTCACCGGAACTCGCACAGCTCTATGGCGCCAGTTCGTAGTGTCCCCAACCGAGAAGGAGCAAGATGAGTACCGCCAAGATCGGCCTGAAGTCGATCAACCTCGTTTGTGTGCCCACCGTCGACCAGGACAAGGCCATCGCGTTCTACGAGTCGTTGGGCTTCGAGAAGCGCACCGACATCCACATGGGCGACGGCTACCGATGGGTCGAGGTCTACCCGCCGCAGGGCCTGGCGGGCATTGCGCTGGCTCCGCCGCCACCGGGCAGTGGCCCCGTTGAGCCGGCCGACACCGGGATTACGCTGAACACCGACGACATCGATGCCGCACACGCCGGGATGCGGGAGCTCGGAGTCGATGTCGACGCAGAGATCATGCGGCAGGGAGACCCCGTTCCGCCGATGTTCTTCTTCCGCGATCCGAGCGGACACACGTTGTTGATGGTTGAGGCCTGATCAACGCGTTCCCCGCAGGACAATCGCGCGACGCCGGCCCACGGGCCGGCGTCGCGGGATCGGGGGCTCAGGCGATGAAGGAGCTGGCCGCCCGCAGCTGCTCGACCGCCTCGTCGACGATCGAGGTGATCAGCTCCGCGCAGGTCGGCAGGCTCTCCAGGATGCCGGCGACCTGGCCGGAGGCGAGCACGCCGGCTTCGGTGTTGCCCTCCACCAGACCCGCTTTGAGCAGCATCGGGGTGTTGGCGGCCATCAGCACCTGCGACCAGGTCAGCTCTTTGCCGTGTCGCATGGCCAAGCCGTCGCGCACCATGGTGGGCCAGCTCATCTGGGACATCTTCTTGAACTTCGCGGCGTTGCGGATAGCGGCGCTGAAACCGCGCACCCGAGAGCCGCTTTCGAGCTTGTCCACCAGCTCGGTGCGCAGCACTCGGTGCGGCATCCCGTCGACTCGGGTGGAGACCACCGTGCCGTCGAGACCGGCGGCCAGATAGCGCTGCTTGACCGCGTCGGGGACCGTCGAGTCGGCCGTCAGCAGGAATCGGGTGCCCATCGCGACGCCGGTGGCGCCGTAGGACAGCGCGGCGGCCAGGCCGCGGCCGTCGAAGAATCCACCGGCGGCAATCACCTGCACCCCGGTGCCCGCGACGGCGTCGAGTACCGAAGGCAGCAGCAGTGTGGTCGCCACCGGACCGGTGTGCCCACCACCCTCGCCGCCCTGCACGATCACCGCATCGGCGCCCCAGGAGGCCACCTTCTTGGCGTGCTTGGCCGCGCCCACCGACGGGATCACCACGGCGCCCGCCTCTTTGAGCTTCTCGATCAGTTCGGCCTTGGGCGCCAGCGCGAACGACGCCACCTTGACGCCTTCGCGGATCATCAGGTCCACCCGGTCGCCGGCATCGGAGGCATCGGCGCGGATGTTCACCCCGAACGGCTTGTCCGTGGCTGCCTTGACCTTCGCGATCGCGGTGGCCAGCTCATCGAGCGTCATGGTCGCCGAGGCGAGGATGCCCAGGCCGCCGGCGTTGGCGGTCGCCGACACCAGCCGGGCGCCGGCCACCCAGCCCATACCGGTCTGCACCACCGGATGTTCGATGCCGACCAGTTCGGTCAGGGGAGTTTTCAACCTCATGCGCGCACTTCTTTGTCCCGCAGCGACTTCGGGTCGATCACCTCACGGATCAGCTGCAGCTCCTCCGGGGACGGCAGCCGGGTGGCGGGGGCGTCGGCCAAACCGTGTACCTCGAACGCCGTGTTGTCGGCGACCTCGTCGGCGGTGACCCCGGGATGCAGTGAGACGGCGCGCATCTGGTGGTCGGGACCGCCGAAGTCGAACACCCCGAGGTTGGACACCACGCCGCCCAGGTTGAAGAAGCGGAACGCCGGGTTGTTCGGGTCCACCTTGTCGTAGCCGATGCCCGAGACGATGTCGACGGCCTCGCAGAACACCCGTGACGAGTGCGCGCCCACCCAGTAGCTGGTGGTGTGGTTGATCGTGTTGCCCGGTGCGCCGCGCACCCCGAACATCTGCCGCGTCGGGTGCTGCAGCGGTCCGAACGCCGACAGGTTCTGGTTGCCGTAGCGGTCGATCTGGTTGGCGCCCATGATCACGTGGCGCCGGCCCCACGAGAGGGTTTCGAAGACCCGGTTGAACGGCATCCACCCTTCCAGCGCACCGACTTTGCCGATCGCCGGGGTGTCGGCCAGGATACGGGCCTCGCCGTCGGTGAGCACCAGGTCGGGGGAGAAGGTGAGGCGGGCGAGCCGAGCGCCGACCGTGGGCACGGTGGCCATGGGTGATGCCATGATCTCGCCGGCGTCGCGGAACAGCTCGGCGCAGGCTACGGCACAGATCTCCGCGCGAGTGGGTGAGTCTGTCATGCTTGGGCCTCCGCTCCGAATTTCTTCACCGCAGCCTGGTAGTCGTCCTCGCTACCGGACAGGTAGGTGGCCTTGAACTCCGCCCAGGTCTCATCGGACTTGGCGGCCTCGGCGTAATGCCGCTGGAACTTCTCGTCCCGGGCGTAATCCGCTGCGCCGAGGGTGAAGTGGGCGCCCCCAGGGGCTTCCACAACTTTGTCCACCATCATCCGGTTGATCAGCTGGGTCTGGGGTGAGGTGCTGGCGATCAGTTCCTCGGTGGGCACGATCTTCTCGACCGACAGGAAGCGGCGCTGCGCCGACATCAGGAACAGGTCGTCGAAGTACGGATCGATCCCCGTGTAGGCGGCGTTGCCGCGCTCGTCGCCGATGTTCATGTGCACGAATGCGGCGTCGAGGTTCAGCGCCGGCATTGCGATCAGCGTCTCGTGTCCGCCATCGACGGGATAAGGAGAGGTGACGGTCTTGAGCTCGCCCTCCCAGAAGTCGACCACGGAGCTGCCCAGCCCGGCCCGGATCGGCAGGAAGGGCAGTCGCTGGGCGGCGGCCTGCAGCCCGCAGCGCAGCATGCCCTCGTCCATCTCCCGGGCCTCGATCGCGCCGGTGGTGCGGGCGCGGGAGAACCACGGGTCGTAGAACGGCGGCGAGTCCAGCGAGACAAAGCCGTAGTAGACCCGGCGGACCTTGCCCGCCGAGCACAGCAGCCCCAGATCCGGGCCGCCGTAGCTCACCACGGTCAGGTCCTTGACGGCGGTGCGCAAGATGGCGCGGACGAACGCCATCGGCTTGCGGCGCGAGCCCCAGCCGCCGATGCCGATCGTCATGCCGTCGCGCAGTTCGGCGACGGCCTCGTCGAGGGTGGTTACCTTGGTCGTCACTTCTTCCCCTTCTCGGTGCCGGCGAACGCGTCGCGGTGCTCGTCGGCGACCCCGGCCAGGTTGAGCTCGAAGGTGAATCCCTGCTCCATCCGGTAGCTGGAGTTGACCTTCTGCACGTCGATGAGGTTCAGCGCCTCCTTGGCGGCCCGGATCACCCGGGTGTCCTTGGCGGCGATGTCGCGGGCCACCCGCAGCGCGGCCTCGTCGAGCTCGGCCCGCGGAACCACCTCATGCACCGAGCCGTACCGGTGCAGGGTGGCCGCGTCCACTGTTGCCGCGGTGTAGAACAGTCGGCGCATCATGTGCTGCGGTACCAGCCGAGACAGGTGAGTGGCCGCGCCCAGTGCGCCGCGCTCCACCTCGGGCAGTCCGAACTTGGCGTCGTCGGAGGCCACGATCACGTCGGCGTTGCCGACCAGGCCGATACCGCCGCCGACACAGAAGCCGTTCACCGCGGCGATCACCGGCACGGCGCATTCGTAGACGGCCTTGAAGGCGGCGAAGCAACCCCGGTTGGCGTCGATCAGGGCAGTAAAGCCCTCGGTGTTCTGCATCTCCTTGATGTCGACACCGGCGTTGAAGCCGCGGCCCTCGGCCCGCAGGATGACCGCGTGGGTGGACATGTCCTTGCCCGCTGCGGTGATGACGTCACCCAGCTCGAACCAGGCGCGCGACGGCAGCGCGTTGACCGGCGGGTAGTCGACGGTGACCGCGACGATCCCCGGCTCGACGGTTGTGGTTGTGATCGGCATGGGCGGACTTCCCTGTCGTATTGAGGACTTGGATACCTAAGCAAGCACTTGCTTGGTACGCTAGCACAGTGGATGATGCGATCAAGCTTGGATTGACCGGCAAGGTGGTGCTGGTGACCGGTGGGGTGCGCGGCGTCGGCGCGGGCATCAGTGCCGTCTTCGCCGACCAAGGCGCGACGGTGGTGACCTGCGCCCGGCGACCGGTGGACGGCCTGCCGTATGAATTCCACGGGTGCGACGTTCGTGACGATGACGCGGTCAAAGGACTGATCGAGGCGATTGTCGCCAAGCACGGTCGGCTCGACGTGGTGGTCAACAATGCCGGTGGCTCGCCGCACGCCGCGGCCGCCCAGGCCTCGGCGAACTTCAGCCGCAAGATCATCGAGCTCAACCTGCTGGCGCCGCTGCAGGTCGCCCAGCACGCCAATGCCGTGATGCAGACCCAGGCGGAGGGCGGCTCCATCATCAACATCACCAGTGTCAGCGGGCACCGCCCGTCACCGGGCTCGGCGGCCTACAGTGCCGCCAAAGCCGGCGTGGACAACCTGACCGCCACCCTGGCTGTCGAGTGGGCCCCGAAGGTCCGGGTGAACTCGGTGGTGGTCGGCATGGTCGAGACCGAGCAGTCCGAACTGTTCTACGGCGACGCGGCGTCGATCGCCGCAATTTCGGCCACCGTGCCGCTGGGCCGGCTCGCCAGGCCCGTCGATGTCGGCTGGGCAGCCGCCTTCTTGTCGTCCGATGCCGCCTCCTATATCAGCGGCGCCACTCTGGAAACCCACGGCGGCGGGGAGCCGCCGGTCTACCTGGACGTTACGAGCGCCAACAAATAAAGGAGAGAGCACTGATGGGACTTCTCGACGGCCGCGTGGTCATCGTCACCGGAGCGGGCGGCGGAATCGGGCGGGCACACGCGCTCGCCTTTGCCGCTGAGGGCGCCCGGGTCGTGGTCAACGACATTGGTGTCGGGCTGGACGGTTCACCGGCCGGTGGGGGTAGTGCTGCCCAGGGCGTGGTCGACGAGATCGTCGCAGCCGGCGGGGAGGCCGTCGCCAACGGTTCGAACGTGGCCGACTGGGAGCAGTCCGCGGCGCTCATTCAGGCCGCGGTGGACCACTTCGGTGGGCTCGACGTCCTGGTCAACAACGCCGGCATCGTCCGGGACCGGATGTTCGCCAACACCAGCGAGGAGGAGTTCGACGCCGTCGTCGCAGTCCACCTCAAGGGGCACTTCGCCACCATGCGGCATGCCGCGGCCTACTGGCGGGCGCGCTCCAAGGCCGGCGAAACGGTGGACGCCCGCATCATCAACACCAGTTCCGGCGCCGGCCTGCAGGGCAGTGTCGGCCAGGCCAACTACTCGGCCGCCAAGGCCGGTATCGCCGCGATGACCCTGGTCGCCGCTGCCGAGATGGGGCGCTACGGCGTCACGGTCAATGCGATCGCCCCGTCGGCGCGCACCCGTATGACCGAGACTGTTTTCGCCGACATGATGGCGACCCAGGGCCAGGACTTCGACGCGATGGCGCCGGAGAACGTGAGCCCGCTGGTGGTGTGGCTGGGCAGCGTGGAGTCGCGGGATGTGACCGGCAAGGTCTTCGAGGTCGAAGGCGGCAAGATCCGGGTTGCCGAGGGCTGGGCGCACGGCCCGCAGGCCGACAAGGGCGCTCGTTGGGACCCCGCCGAGCTGGGGCCGGTCGTCACCGACCTGCTGGCGGCGTCGCGGCCGCCGGTTCCGGTGTACGGAGCCTGACGGCGTCGTACGGTCCGGCGACGGTGGCGGTCGCCTCCATCCCGCATAGGTAAGTGTGCTTGCTGACCGTGGGGGCGCTCGCCGCGTACGTCGGGCCCGGAGCCGGCTCGTCCGGTTCGGCGACGCGGCCGACAAAGTGGCCGGCGCTAGGTTCGGTCACGGATCGATGCGGGTAGGTCCGACCCGCCCACAGGCGTCCTGACCAGCTTTCGATCAGCGACCAGCGGCTTTATACGGCGGCGTCAATAATGTGATAAACACGTTGCCGGACAACGGACTATCGGCGGTCGCGCCGCCGCGACAGTCGCTGTAATCTTTCAGCTGCTCTTAAAAGTTTCCCAGGTTCGTTGGCGCTCACGTTGGAGGTCTCGTGTGGTTGGTGGTTGAGGTGCCGGGCAAGTCGCGCGCGGCACCACGGCCACGACACCCGCATCCCGGGGAGGGCATCCCCACCTTCGCCTGGCCGACCTTCTGGCTCGCGGTCGGCGCTGTGACCGTCTTCGCCGGGGTCGCCATCGGGGCGGCCCGCGGAACTCTGCCGCCCTGGGTCGTGATCCCGCTGAGCACCGCGGTCACCTACGTGATGTTCTCGGTGGCGCACGAAGCGCTGCACCGCTCCTTCTGCTCGGTGCGCTGGGTCAATACCGTGGTCGGCCGCCTGGCCTGGCTGTTCGTGTCACCGTCGTTCTCGCTGCCCTCGTTCGGGTACGTCCACGGCGAACATCACCGCCACACCAACGATCCCGAGCGTGATCCCGATGTGTTCGCCACCCACGCACCGACCTGGCAGTTGCCCTTCCGCTGGGCGCTGATCGATGTCTTCTACGCGGCCTGGTACACCCGCAAGCTGCGGCAGCGCATACGCCATTCCTGGCGCCGACCGGTTGCCGAAGTCGCCGAGACTTCGGTGGTGTTGCCCCTGACGATCGCCCTGATCGTGGGCGCGATCCTGACCGACCACCTCTGGTTGCTTGCCGAGGTCGTGCTGATTCCGCAACGGCTCGGCCTGTTCATCATCGGTTGGGCGTTCGATTGGCTGCCGCACCACGGGATCGACGTCACGCAGCGCCAGGATCGGTATCGCGCCAGCCGGTTGCGGGTCGGGATGGAATGGCTGCTGGCTCCGCTGATGCTGTCGCAGAACTATCACCTGATCCATCACCTGCACCCGTGGCTGCCGTTCTACCGGTACCTGGCGGCCTGGCGCCGCAACGAGGAGCTCTACCTCGAGCACGGTGCCGCCGTCACCACCCTGCTGGGTCGGGAGTTGAACGCCGAGGAAACCCGGCACTGGAAACGGTGGCACTTCGTCGAGCCCGAGCCCGAGCCCGAGCCCGAGCTCAAGCGCGAACCCGAGCTAGAGCCCGAACCCGAGCCACGGGTCGCCTGAGACGCCGCGCGGCCGGCTGCCGGGCGTCAGAGACGCTGGGCCGCCTCATGGGCGAGTTGCAGGCGCGAAGAGATATTGAGCTTGGTGTAGATCCGGTTCAGGTGTGAGTGCACGGTTCGGGGCGAGACGCTCAGCTGCGCGGCGATGTCTTTGTCGCGCAGCCCGGCGCTGATCAGCCGGACGACGTTTTGTTCGGCCGGAGTCAGCGAGGCCCAACCGCTGGACGGACGTTTGGTCTCGGTTTTGCCCTTCGGGTCGCCCCGGCGCGCGTGGTCAATGGCCTCCGCGATCGACCACGCGGCGCCTTGCGCCCACCGACTTTCAAAAACACTCTGCGGCAAGGCTTCTCGCACAGCATCGACGGTGGACTTGTAGCCGGCGTCGTAGACTTTGGCCCGGACAGCGCGGGTTCGCCGTCGGACGGCGCTCGCCGCGCCGAGGAACCGGGCAGCCTCGTCGTGGCGGCCGGATGTGGTGGCGCAGGCTGCCAGCACCTCGAGCAGCTCGGCGACGGCCAGATAGGCCTCGGATTCTGTTGCGAGCGTCAGCGCGTCAAGCGCGTCTCGTTTGGCCTGCTCGGGGTCGCCTTCGGCCAGGGCCACCCGGCTCCGGACCTCCAGCAGCAGAATCCGGTGGAAGCCCATGCCCACCGACAGCGCCGCGTCGGCCCAGCGGCGTGCCGCGGCCACGTCGCCGGTTTCCAGCGCCACCCGGGCGACTGGATTGCCGTTGATTGCCAGGAGTTGGGGCAGCGCGCAGGCGTCGCATGCCGCGTCGGCGGCACCGCGCGCCCCGGACACATCGTCGGCGGCAAGCAGCGTGTCGGCCACCGCTCCGAAGCTGATGCCGCGATGGAAGTCGATGAGTTCGGCGGCCGCCTCGACCGATGCGTTCGCCGCTGCCCGCGCAGCTCTCAGATGCCCCTGACAGGCGAGCGCTTCAGCCAGCAGCGTCAGACTCTGGGCGCTGAACAGCGGGTCACCAGCCGTCTCGGCCTCCAGCGCCACGTGTCTGGCCTGATCGACGGCGTTGTCCAGCTCTGCGCGATGCAGGTGCGTCAGACCCAGGCATAGCCGGCACAGGCGCGAAACCGACCAGTCACCGATGGCCTCGGCGAGCACGGCACCGTTGTCCGCCGCACGGCGCGTAGCGGCGAGATCACCTGCTACGAAAGCCGAATACGCCTGTATGGCATATATCTGGCTCAGTCGCCAGTCGTCGTTCAAAGCGGGGGACAGCGCGATGGCCTGCTCGAAGTAGGGCAGCGCGAGTTCGGGGCTGTAGCTACAGGTGAATCCGCAGGCGGCCAGTGCCCAGGCGAGCAGGTCGGGTTCGTCCAGGCGCTGCGCCAGCGCGACGGCTTCCTCGGCCTGTTCGACTTGTCCGTAGTTTCCGGTCACCGCTTCCAAGATCGTTTTATCCGCCAGCGCGCGGGAACGGGCGCCGGGCGCCGTCGCGTTGCCGGCGGCGAGCACGGTGTTGAACCAGGCAAGACCCTCCAAGGTCCGGCTGTGGATCCACAGCGGAAGCAGCAAGGAAGCCAAACGGGCGGCGGCCTCGATGTCGTTGTACTCCCGGCTCCAGGTGAAGGCGGCCCGGAGGTTGTCGATCTCGAGTTCGGCCTGGGCGACATGCCACCCGTACCCGGCGGACACTCCGTCGTCGAACAGCGCGGTGTAATGATCGCGGTGTCGTACCTGGATGGTCTCCGATTCCCCAGACTGCTCAAGCTTTTCCAGAGCGTATTGCTGGACCGTCTGCAACAGCCGAAACCGCGTCGCCTCTCCGGCGTTGTCGGCTACCACCAGCGATTTGTCCACCAACTGGGTGAGTTTGTCGATGATCTGTGCGCGGGTCAGGTCGGGGCCGCCGGCCACCGCGTGGGCGGCATCGAGGTCGAACCCGCCCATGAACGGCGCCAACCGGCGAAACACCACGCGCTCGGATTCGCTCAACAGGTCGTGCGACCAGTCCTCGGAAGCACGCAGCGTCTGTTGGCGTGGCACCACCGTGCGGGCACCGCCGGTCAGCAGGGCAAAGCGCTCGCCCAGTCCGTCCGCGATCTCGGTCAGCGACAAAGCCCGCACCCGGGTAGCCGCCAGCTCGATGGCCAACGGCACCCCGTCCAGCCGGCGGCAGATCTCGGTGACCAACTCCGCATCATCGCTGGTCTCGATCAAACCCGGCCGGACCAGGCGAGCGCGGTGGCGGAACAACTCGGCGGCCTCATCGACCAGGGAGAGCGACGGGGTCTTCCAGGTCACTTCCCCTGCCACCCCGATGGGTTCCCGACTCGTCGCCACGATGGTCAGCTCCGCGCTGGTAGCCAACAAGGTGGCAGTCAGCCGCGCGCAGGCGTCCAGCAGATGCTCGCAATTGTCGAGCACCAGGAACAATTGCCGATCTGCGATGAAGCGCACCAGGGTGTCGACCGGGGAGCGGTCCGGGCGGTCGGGCAGGCCCAGCACGTGCGTCACCCGTTCGGGAACCAACTCCGGATCGGTGATCGGCGCCAGATCCACGCACCATGCGCCGTCCCGGAACCGGTCGACGAACTCCTCGGCCAGTTGTAGCGCCAAGCGGGTTTTCCCAACGCCACCGGCACCGGTCAGCGTTACCAGGCGGTTGCCGTCGACCAGCCGCCGCAGCTCGGCCAGCTCGGCTTCCCGGCCGACAAAACTCGTCATCGGCGTCGGGAAATAAGGCTCGTGAACCGTACGTCCCGTCCGTAACGGTGGGAACTCAGTGGGCAGCCCGGTGTGGCAGAGCTGGAACACCCGCTCCGGGTAGGGGATCCCGCGCAGCCGGAAGGCGCCCAAGTCGAGCAGCCGCGTCTGGGGTCCCAGTCGATCGGCCACCAGCTGGTGGGCGGTCTCTGACACTACCGTCTGACCGCCGTGGGCCAGGTCGCACAGCCGGGCCGCGCGGTTCACCAGGGAACGCGGATGGGCGCTGGGTTCGACCAGCGGCGCCTCGTCGGCATGTATGGCGATTCGCGGCCGGATCGATGCCCCGGGAGCGCGCTGCAACGTAAGGGCGCAGGCCACCGCGTTGCCGGCGTCGGCGAACCCGGCGGCGAACCGGTCCGCGTGGTCCCGTTCGGACAGCCGCTCGCCGTCGTGCGCGGTGACCGCTTCACCGAGTGCGCCTTCCAACCACGAGAGCCCCTCGGTGAAAGATTCCGTCGGTGGCTGCCATTGTGGCCGGGAGTCTCCGGGACTGACCACGAGGACCGTGCGCGCAGGGGAAAGCGGCAAAACCGCTTCGCTGGCGTTCGACATCATCTACCGTTCCTCGGAGTGCGAGTAGGCCCAACACGGGCGGGCAGTCGTCGACTCACACGGATGGATCGGCTCCCCAACCCCGTAGCTGTGGCTCTAGTTCCACATCTACGCACTTTTACCGCCGTCTGGGCGACACCATACCAGCGGAATTTGGGCAGTTTTGCCGATGATCTTGAGCCCGAACCACCGCAGAGTGTCAGGTGGCAGAGTTGCGCTTGCCCAGTCCGCCACCGCGCGTGGTGTTGTTTCGCCGATCCCCCCTTGGTCGCGACCCCCGGATTGTGGGCAGTACCAGCAAGGATGACCCGGTTGCGGTCCCCAGTCGCCAAGGCCACGGCGGCTCGGTGCGCCGTCGGCGGTATGTGCGGCGTCCTTTTTCTGCTCCATTTGTGATGCCAGCAAACTGCAGTTAAAGCGCCCATCCGCGTCATGCGGGCGCCCCTGAACCCCCGGCGGTAGTACGAAGTGAACCGCGCCTCCGTCGATGCAGATTCCTGAAGTTAACCAAAATTTCCACCAAATAAGCCATTGGGAGCGACTGTGTTCGAACTCACCCCGCAGTGTGGCCAAGCTCTCATTTATGTGGGTGAGCTGCGGGTGTTGGTAGCCAGAATACGTCACAAGCGGGGACTGTTTGTGGCTTTTGCCACAAAAATAGTCGTTAAAGTTGCGAAAAGTAAACGAACGACCATAATTCGAACCTGCTTCAAATCTAAGTAAAAGCTATGAGAGGTTGCGCCATGGGCCGGCGGGATGCCAGCAAAGTTGTTCGTTCGTCGGGTCGGCGTTCGGTGGGGCGTTCTGTGGTGGGGGCGGGCAGTGCTGTTGCGGCGTTTTTGGCGTTCGGCGTCGGCCCGGCGCCCGTGGCCTCCGCGGATATCGAGGACCTGTTCGACCCGGTGTTCTGGTCGGGCCTGTCGGACCCAGCTGAGAGTGCCGACGTCTGGTCGGGCTGGTTTGCGGACCCCGGCGCGGCGGATGCGGACTTCATCTATGACCTGTTCGAGCAGTTCGACCTGGCCGTGGCGTCCTTTTACCACGAGCAGCTGTATCTACCGCTGTACAACCTGAGCCAGGACTTCATCGCCGACAACCAGCAGTTCCTCGACCTGATCAACCAGCCGTGGGTGGACCTGTTCGGTCGTGAGTTGATCGGTAACGGCATCGATGGGTTCACGGGGACCAACGAGACGCTGTTCGGTTCGCTGGGGTGGTTCGGAAACCTCGGTGACGGCGGTTTCCTGTTCGGCGATGGTGGAGCCGGCGCAGAGGGCGTGGCCGGGATCGCCGGTGGTGTTGGTGGTGTCGGTGGTGACGCCGGCATGTTCGGCAATGGTGGTGTCGGCGGTCTCGGTGTGGAGGGCGGTGCCGGCGGCGCCGGCGGTGTCGGTGGCTGGTTGTTCGGCGATGGCGGCGCCGGCGGCGCGGGTGGGGCGTCGATCGACGCGTTGGTGGCCGGTGGCAATGGTGGTGCCGGCGGCGACGTGGTGAGCCTGTTCGGAATCGGTTTCGGTGGCGCCGGTGGCGCCGGCGGCGCGGGTGCGGTCGGTGCGGCAGGTGCCGCGGGTCTCGATGGGGTGCTGGGCGCCTTGAACGGCACTGCCGGTGGCGACGGCCTCACCGGTGGTCTTGGCGGCAATGGTGGTGCCGGCGGTGCGGCCGGGTTTGTGCTCGGCATCGGTGGCCTGGGCGGCGCCGGCGGCGCCGGCGGCAGTGGTGGTGCCGGTGGTGTCGGTGGCGCCGGCGGTGTGAGCCTGGACGACCTGGGCGGCAACGGTGGTGCCGGTGGTCTCGGCGGCGATGGCGGCGGCGGTGGCCGTGGCGGCGTCGGTGGTGTGGGTGGACACTTCGGTGCTGCCGGCAGCGGTGGGGTCGGGGGCAATGCGGGTCTGGCCGGCGATGGTGGCGCCGGCGGTCTCGGTGGCGATGGCGCACTCGGTGGTGGCAACGGTGGCGATGGTGGCGCCGGCGGCCAGATCGGCACGGTGGTCGGCCTCGGCGGTGCCGCGGGTGAGAAGTTCATGTCCTGGTTGTGGGGCAACGCAGGGCGTCCCGGAGCCGACGGCCAGTTGCCCGTCGGGATCAGTGGCAATGGCGGCGTAGGAGGTGCGGGCGGTAACGGCACCGGCCTGTTGGCCGATGGCGACGGTTCCTCCGGTGGAAATGGTGGTGCCGGCGGCGACGGTGGCGCGCACGGCAATGGCGCCGCTGGCGGTGTGGGCGGCGACGGCGTTGCCGGTGTGACCGGTGCCGATGCCACGCTCGCGGGCGGTGCCGGGGCCTCCGGCGGTGCTGGCGGCAACGGTGGCGCCGGTGGTGCCGGCGGTTCTGGCGGCTCGGTGATCGGTAACGCCGGCAGCGGTGGTGCCGGCGGTAAGGGTGCTGCCGGCGGTGGCGGTGGCCGTGGTGCCGACGGAGCGGCGGGCACTTTCGACGACGAGGGCGATGGCAACGGTGGGGCCGGCGGAGACGCCGGATTCGGTGGCGCGGGCGGCAATGGTGGTGCCGGTGGCGCTGCCGGTAGCGCCACCAATGGTGCCGCCGGTATCACCGGCGCCGGCGGTGCGGCCGGTGACGGCGGCAATGCCGGGACTGCAGGTGCCGGTGGTCAGGGCGCTGCCGGCACGGCCGAGCATCCCGATGCCGGCCAGGGTGGTGCGGGCGGCAGGGGCGGAGACTTCGGCGCCGGCGGGACCGGTGGCACCGACGGTGACGGCAACGGCCAGGGTGCTGCTGGGCTTGATGGCGCGGCCACAGTCGGTGGCAATGGTGGTGCCGGCGGTGACGGGTTCCTGGGTACCAACGGTGTCCTGGGCAGCATTGACGGCACCGGTGGTGGCCACGGGGGCAACGGCGGTGACGGTGGTGCCGGTGGTCTGTCCGCAGACGGTTCCTACGCCGCTCAGGGCGTGGGTGGTATCGGCGGTGATGGTGGCGCCGGCGGTAACGGTTTCAACGGTTTCCACGGCGATGAGCCGGGCGCTGCCGGCACGAACGCCGGAAACGGTGGCGCGGGTGGCAACGGCGGCCAGGGCGGCCAGGGCTCCACTGTCGGCGCTCACGGCATCGGTGGTCTGGGTGGTAACGGCGGCAACGGTGGCAATGGCGCCGACGGCGGTGACGGTGCCGGCGGCGACAGCGAGCACGCGGCCGGCTACGCCGGTCAAGACGGCGGTAACGGTGGCAATGCCGGCAAGGGTGGCGCCGGAGGCGCCAGTGGCGGCGGTAGCTACTCGGCCAGTGGTGCCGACGGCGTCGCGGGTATCGGTGGCAACGGTGGTGTCGGTGGTACCGGCCTGGACGGTCTCAACGGCACCGCGGAAAACCCTGATGGCACGGCTGGTGCCTCTGGCGGGGCCGGCGGCAACGGCGGCCAGGGCGGCCTAGAGGCCGACGGCACCACGCAGGGTGCCAACGGCAATGGTGGTGCCGGTGGTGCTGGTGGCCGTGGCGGTAATGGTCTCAATGGTGTCAACGGTGCGGAGTCGGGTGAGGACGGCACGCGCGGTGGCAATGGTGGTGCCGGTGGTGCCGGTGGTGTTGGTGGCAGTGGTGCGGTGGCCGGTGCGCACGGTGTCGGTGGTGTGGGCGGTAACGGCGGTAACGGTGGGCAGGGTGCGCATGGTGCCGCGGGTGCCAATGGCACTGCGCAGCAGATCGCGGGTCAGGCCGGCCAGGACGGTGGCGCCGGTGGCAATGCCGGTAAGGGCGGTGCCGGTGGTGACAGCGGTAATGGCAGCTTTGCGGTCGCCGGCAGTGACGGCGTGGCCGGCGCGGGTGGCAATGGTGGTACCGGTGGCACCGGTTTTGACGGTGTCAATGGCACCGCGGGTGCGGTGGACGGCACCGCCGGTGGTGCCGGTGGCGCCGGTGGTAACGGCGGTAAGGGCGGTCTGAACACCGATGGTTCGCTGGCTGCGACCGGTGATGGTGGTGCCGGTGGTGCTGGTGGCCGCGGCGGTAATGGTCTCAACGGGCTCAACGGTGCCGAGTCGGGTGACGATGGCACGCGTGGTGGCAATGGTGGTGCCGGTGGTGCCGGTGGTGTCGGCGGCAGTGGTGCGGTCGCCGGTGCCCACGGTGTCGGTGGTGTGGGCGGTAACGGCGGCAACGGTGGGCAGGGTGCGCATGGTGCCGCGGGCGCCAATGGCACTGCGCAGCAGATCGCGGGTCAGGCCGGCCAGGACGGTGGCGCCGGTGGCAATGCCGGTAAGGGCGGTGCCGGTGGTGACAGCGGTAATGGCAGCTTTGCGGTCGCCGGCAGTGACGGCGTGGCCGGCGCGGGTGGCAATGGTGGTACCGGTGGCACCGGTTTCGACGGTGTCAACGGCACCGCCGGGGCGGTGGACGGCACCGCCGGTGGTGCCGGTGGCGCCGGCGGTAACGGCGGTAAGGGCGGCCTGAACACCGATGGTTCGCTGGCTGCGACCGGTGATGGTGGTGCCGGTGGTGCTGGTGGCCGCGGCGGTAATGGTCTCAACGGGCTCAACGGTGCCGAGTCGGGTGACGATGGCACGCGTGGTGGCAATGGTGGTGCCGGTGGTGCCGGTGGTGTCGGCGGCAGTGGTGCGGTCGCCGGTGCCCACGGTGTCGGTGGTGTGGGCGGTAACGGCGGCAACGGTGGGCAGGGTGCGCACGGTGATGACGGTGCCGCCGGTGACGCCGGGCACCGCGACGGCTATGCCGGGCAGAACGGTGGCGCCGGAGGCGACGCCGGTAAGGGCGGTGCCGGTGGTGCCAGCGGCAACGGCACCTTCGCGGCCGCCGGAGTCGGCGGCGTCGGCGGCATCGGCGGAGACGGCGGAGCCGGTGGTGCGGGTGTGGCGGGTGTCAACGGCACCGCGGGTGCGGTGGACGGCACCGCCGGCGGCCACGGCGGCGCCGGCGGCAGCGGCGGTAAGGGCGGCCTGAACGCAGACGGTTCCCAGGCCGTGACCGGCAACGGCGGTGTCGGTGGTGCCGGCGGCGCTGGTGGTAACGGTTTCAACGGCAGCAACGGCACGGCACCGGGAGCCGACGGCTCCGACGCCGGTAACGGCGGTGCCGGCGGTAACGGCGGTGCCGGTGGTACCGGCGCCAACAACGGTGCGCACGGCGCCGGTGGCGTGGGTGGCAACGGCGGTAACGGCGGTAACGGCGCCGACGGTCTCAACGGCGCCAACGGCGACGCCCAACACCTGGACGGCTACGCCGGCGGCGCGGGCGGCTCCGGTGGCGCAGGTGGCGCAGGCGGTGCCGGCGGTTCGAGCGGAGGCGGAACGTTCGCATCCAAGGGCGGCGACGGTGCCGGTGGCTACGGCGGTAACGGCGGCTTCGGTGGCAACGCCTTCCACGGTGCCGACGGCAGCCCCGGCCACCGGGACGGCTTCGACGGCGGAAACGGCGGCACCGGCGGTGCGGGCGGTGACGGCGGTGCCGGAGGTGGCACGACTGGCGTCGGCGGACGTGCGGGCAACGGTGGTGGCGGCGGCCAGGCCGGCAATGGTGGTGACGGCGCGAACGGAACCGCAGCCGACCCCGACGGCGCAAACGGTGGACGCGGCGGCAACGTCGGTGCGGGCGGCGCCGGCGGCACCGGTGGCACGGGGGCGACCAGCGGCGCGGACGGCGACGCTGGAAGCACCCCGACCAGCGGCGGTAACGGCGGCAACGGTGGTGCCGGCTACGACGCGGCCGCCGACCCGAGTGCGGCGCCGGGAACCGCCGGTGGCAACGGTGGCGCCGGTGGCGACGCCGGTGACCGCGGCAACGGCGGTGTCGGTGGAAACGGTGGCAACGGCGCCGCGGGCACTGTCGGTGCGGACAGCACGGCGGTGGGGGTTGCCGGTTCTGACGGCACGGCCGGCGGTGCCGGCGGTACGGGCGGTGCCGGTGGTGCCGGCGGCTCGATTGCCGGTGCCGGTGGCGCCGGTGGCCTCGGCGGCGACGGTGGTGCCGGCGGCCACGGCGGCGCCGGGTTCGACGGCGCTCATGCCACGGTGCCCGGTGGTGATGGCGGTACCGGTAGCAACGGTGGCAACGGTGGTGCCGGTGGTGCGGCCGGTGCCGGTGGCGCCGGTGGCAGCGCGACCAACGGTGCCGCGGGTACCAACGGCAACGGTGGTGACGGCGGTGCCGGCGGTAACGCCGGCGCGGCCGGCGACGGCGGACACGGTGCGAACGGCAATGCCGCGAATCCGCACGGCGGCAACGGCGGCCGCGGTGGCGACACCGGCACGGTGGGCGCCGGCGGTGCAGGCGGCGCGGCCGGCAGCGGTGGGGCCGGCGGTTCTGCAGGCAGTAACGGCGCCGACGGTGCGGCACCGGCCAGCGGCAACGGCGGTAACGGTGGTGCCGGCTATGACGCGGCCGCCGACCCCGGTGCGGCGCCGGGAACCGCCGGTGGCAACGGTGGCGCCGGCGGCGACGCCGGTGACCACGGCAACGGCGGCGCGGGCGGCAGCGGTGGTAACGGCTCCGCGGGTCTGAGCGGTGCGAACAGCACGGCCGAGGGTGTTGCCGGCTCCGACGGCACTGCGGGCGGTGCCGGCGGTACCGGTGGTGCCGGCGGTGCGGGCGGCTCGGCCGTAGGCTCCGGTGGCGCCGGCGGCCTGGGCGGTAACGGTGGTGCCGGCGGCCACGGCGGTGCCGGGTTCGACGGCGCGGATGCCACGGTGCCCGGCGGAAACGGCGGGGCCGGCAGTGACGGTGGCGACGGTGGCGCCGGTGGTGCCGCGGGTGCCGGCGGTGCCGGTGGCAGCGCGACCAACGGTGCCGCGGGTACCAACGGCAACGGCGGTGACGGCGGTGCCGGTGGCAACGCGGGCGCGGCCGGCAACGGCGGCCAGGGAGCTGCCGGTGGCGCGGGCAACCCCGACGGCGGTCAGGGCGGTCGCGGTGGCGACACCGGCACGGTCGGCGCCGGTGGTACCGGCGGCGCGGCCGGCAGCGGCGGGGCCAGCGGAACCGGTTCCGCCGGCAGCGACGGCACCGACGGTGACGCCGCACCGGTCAGCGGCAACGGCGGTAGCGGTGGTGACGGCTACAGCTCCAACGACGGTTCGGCCGATGGCGGTAAGGGCGGCGCCGGCGGCGACGCGGGCGTCAACGGCAACGGCGGTAACGCCGGCAAGGGCGGCGACGGCAACACCGGCGGTGCCGGTGGTGCCGGTGGTGCCGGTGGCACCGAATCCGGCAGCGGCGGTAACGGTGGCGACGGCGGTAACAGCACGGGTACCGGCGACGGTGGTGTCGGCGGCGCCGGTGGTAACGCCGGAAACAACGGCAACGGCGGCGATGCCGGCAAGGGCGGCGACGGCAACAACGGTGCTGCCGGTGGTGCCGGTGGTGCCGGTGGCACCGAATCCGGTAACGGCGGTAACGGTGGCGATGGCGGTAACAGCACGGGTACCGGCGACGGTGGTGTCGGCGGTGCCGGTGGTAATGCCGGCAACAACGGCAACGGCGGCGACGCCGGTAACGGCGGTGCGGGCAGCCAGACCGGCTCGGGCGGTGACGGCGGCGCCGGCGGCCACGGCGGCGCCGAGACGGGCGACGGCGGTCGCGGCGGCCACGGCGGCAGCGGTGGCATCACCGGCGGTGACGGCGGAGCCGGTGGCAACGCGGGCGCCGTCGGCGACGGTGGTGACGCCGGCGACGGCGGCGACGGACTCGCCGGTAGCAACGGCGCCGATGGTGCCGCGAACTCTGGTGAAGCCGGTGGTGCCGGTGACGCGGGTGGCCACGGTGG
>NZ_LQOT01000036.1 GCF_002101585.1 Mycolicibacter engbaekii
CACCGGCACTGCTGGGGCCGCGGGCGCGGGCGCGGGCGCCGGGGCCGCGGGAGCGGGCACCGGCTGAGCCACCGGGACCTTGACGGCCGGCGGCTCGGGCGCCGGCAGGGGCGCCATTTCGGGTGCGGGAGCCGGGGCGGGTGCCTGCTGGGTGGGCGCGATGATGTGCCCACTGGGCGCCGGATGGTCGGCGGCGGTGGGCCGGATGCTGACCGCCAGGGCCACCGCCAAGCTGGAGACCCCGACCACGAAGAACGCGGCGAGTCCGCTGCTGGCCAGCAGGAATGGCCTGCGCCGCAGGAGCGGCTCCCGGTCGTCGACGACCCCGAGCGCCGAACTGGGCGGGTAGCTGTCGTCGGGGTCGAGGACGGTGCCGTCGAAGGGGTCTGCGTCGAGGTCCAGGTAGCCGCTGGGGGCATCGTCGGGGACTGCACTGTAGGCCAGCGCGTACTCGCCCACCGTGGCGTCGTAATCGGCGGGGTAGGCGTACCCCAACGCGATGAGCTCAGGGTCGATCATGCCGGTGCCCGGGTCGCGGGCCCAGGCCAGCGCCGACGTCGAGGAGTCGAATTGCGGGGTGTGCGCGCTGGCCAGCGCCGCGCCGCGCGCCAACGCGGTCTCCGGCTCCTCGGGCACGCTGACCGGCAGTGCGCTGGCCGCATCCAGTGCGGGCTTGACGACGCCGATGTTGACTCCGGAGCCGACGACGAACAAGCCCTCGGGCTGCGAGGGCAGGCGGCCGGCCTCGGCGGCCAGCCGGGTCAGTTCGCCTTTCGCGGCGGCGTCATCGGGCGGCAGCGTCACCCGCTGCACCTCGGTGATCGAGCCGTCCGACGAGTCGACGACCGCCAGGGTCGCCCCGTCGGGCTCGACGAACATCAGCGCGGTCCGCTGGTAGCCGACCGAGCTGCCCACCGTCTGCGCCAGTGCGGCCGCCGCCAAGAACGCCGACACCAACATCACGTTCTCGACCCGGTGCTGGGCCAGGGCGTCGCGCAGCCGACCCGCCTGCAGCTGGTCGGCGACGGTCACCCCCGTGGCGGCCAGCCGGTAGCCGCTCTCGCGCGCACTCTCCTGGGTGCCCAGGATGGCGGAGACCACCTGGTGGGGCAGCGCCGCGTCGCCGGCCTGGACCTCGAAGCCGTCTTCGTCGACGGTGACACCACCGGCGCGTTCGCCTTCGACCAGGACCATGCGGACCGACGGCGGGGCCATCGAGACCCCCAAGACGATGTCCACCGCACCTCCTCCACTGCCAGCGGATTCTTAGTCCATCTTACAAGCGTTGGGGAAGTGAACGCCCGCTCAGAAGCGCAGGCCGGGTATCGGGAACGGGAACCCGCCGCCGCCGCGGCCGTGCCCGCCACCGGGCCCACCGCCGCCGCGCCCGCGGCCGGGTCCCCAGCCGTCGCCGCCGCGGCCACCGCCCTTGGGCGGGCCGAACAGCGGCGGCGACGGCTGGGGATTGTGC
>NZ_LQOT01000037.1 GCF_002101585.1 Mycolicibacter engbaekii
GGCCCGGGACGGGCGGCGCCCCTGGGCCCCGCCCGTCCCGGGCCGCACCCCGCCGATCCGAGCCATCACACCGGTGGTGCGCCCACCCAGTACGCCGCCGCCTACAACCCCTTCGAGGAGCAGCCCGCGGCGCCGACCACTGATTTCGCGGCGCCGCCGGCGCTCCCGTGGTTTCGCCGCCGCTCGGTGCTGATCGCCTGGTTCGGGCTCATCGCGGTGATGCTCGGGCTGGTGATCTGGGGAATCATCCAGCTGACCAGTCGCGGCCCCGGCGGCACCACGACCCCGCAGACCACCAGCTCGTCGAGCACCACCAGCAGCGCGACCAGCACCACCACCACGCCGTCGAGCGCCCCCACCACCGCGCCGCCGGCCCCGCCCCGGCAGGCGCCCGCGCAGCCTCCGGCGCAGCAGGCGCCGCCTCCCGAAGAGCCGCCGAACCGCTACCGGCCGCGCCTGCCGGCGTTGCCGTCCGTGATCACCATCCCGCCGGTGCCCAAGCTGCCCGATCTGCCGACGGTGATCACCCTGCCGCCGCACCGGTAGGCCGGCTCCCCGGTACTCTCGCCGCATGCAACCGCAGAAGCCGGCCTGGCTCGGCATGGATGTGGTGGCCGTGCTGATCTTCTGCGCGCTGGGCCGCCGTAGCCACGACGAGGGCCTGACCATCACCGGCTTGGCGACCACTACCTGGCCTTTTCTGAGCGGCACGGTGCTGGGCTGGTTGCTGAGCCGCGGTTGGCGCAGGCCCACCGCCGTATGGCCCACCGGGGTCACCGTCTGGGTCTCGACGGTGCTGGTCGGCATGCTGCTGCGCGAAGCGACCTCGGCCGGCGTGGCCAAGAGCTTCATCCTGGTCGCTTCGACGGTGACCGCGGTTTTCCTGCTCGGCTGGCGCGCCGTCTTCGTTGCCGCCCGGCGACGCCGCGCCCCCCGCTAAGGCGGTTTCCCCAGGTCGCACAGCTTGTCGTCAGGTGCTGGCGCGGCATTTCGTCAGACGGGGCGCCTACCCTCGACGGGTGTGAGCCGAACGCCGGACGACCCGCACCACGAGCCCACCCAGATGGCCGACTACAGCGGGAACGGCCACTACGGCGGCTACAGCGACTACAGCGAGCCGGCTTACGAGAGCCAGTACCGCCAGCGCGACCGGTCAACGCCACCCACCCCGTGGTATCAGCGGCCGGTCGCGCTGGTCGGCCTGGGCGCGCTCACGGCGATCTTGATCACCCTGCTGGTGTGGAGCATGGTCCGCCTGGTGCACCGGCAGTCCGAACCCGGGGCTCCGGCCACGCCGACCACCACCGCCCCCGCCGGGGAACGCAGCGCCCCGGCCCCGCAGTGGGTGCCGCCCGGTGCCCCGCCGGGCGCAAGCGAGCCGCCCGCCCCGGAGACCGAGCCCCCGACTGCCCCGCCGCCGGCGACCACCGAACCGCCGACCACCACTGCCAGCACCACCGAGCCGCCGACCACCACCGAACCTCCGGGCACCACCACCGCGCCTAACACCACGACCGCATCCGTGACGCCCACCACCACACGACAGCCGCCCTCGATCGTGATCCCGCTGCCCGGACGCTGAATACCGCATCGGCAGCCCACCCGCGATCGCCCGTCGGAACGGTCGTCGGCCGATACAGTTAGGCCAGCCTTTGTCGCGCTGAGCGGCCCCGAGGTGGCACTATGAGCGAGCACCGAGCAGGGCTTGAACTGGCCCTGCGCACGATTGGCGGTAAGTTACTAATCAGTAACTATGATGAAGTTACTCGCCGGTAACTTGTGGATGGGAGAGGCTCTCCGTGACCGAAAATACCCAGATGCTGATCAGGCTGGTGGTCGGCCTGTCCATGACGGCGTTTGTGGGCGCGCTGGCCGCACGCCGGGTACTTTGGCTGTTCAACCTGGTCAAATCCGGTCAGAAGGTCGGGCCTGAGCGCACTTCGGACATCCGGAACCGGATCGAGACGCAGATCCGTGAGGTCGCCGGGCAGGCCAAGCTGCTGAAGTGGTCCATCCCGGGTATCGCCCACTTCTTCACCATGTGGGCGTTCTTCGTCCTGATCACGGTCTACATCGAGGCCTACGGGCAGATGTTCCAGCACGACTTCGCCATCCCGCTGATCGGGCGCTGGGACGTGCTGGGCTTCATGCAGGACTTCTTCATCACCGCGGTCACGCTGTCCATCTTCGTGTTCATGATCATCCGGATCCTGCGCAACCCGGCCGAGCATGGCCGGTCCTCGCGGTTCTACGGCTCGCACAACGGCGGCGCGTGGCTGATCCTGGTGATGATCCTCAACGTGGTGTGGACGTTCCTGCTGCTGCGCGGGGCCGCCGCCAACACCGGCAGCCTGCCCTACGGCAAGGCCGCCTACCTGTCCCACCTCATGGGCAAGATCATGGCGCCGCTGGGCCTGTCGGCCAACGAGACCATCGAGACCGTCTCACTGCTGCTGCACGTCGGTGTTGCGCTGGGCTTCCTGCTGATCGTGCTGCATTCCAAGCACCTGCACATCTTCCTGGCCCCGATCAACGTCACCTTCAAGCGCCTGCCCAACGCCCTGGGCCCGGTGCTGCCGATCGAGTACCAGGGCGAGCCGCTGGACTTCGACAACCCGCCCGAAGACGCGGTGTTCGGACGCGGCAAGATCGAGGACTTCAGCTGGAAGGGCATGCTCGACTTCGCCACCTGTACCGAGTGTGGTCGCTGCCAGTCGCAGTGCCCCGCCTGGAACACCGGCAAGCCGCTGAGCCCCAAATTGGTCATCATGGACTTGCGCGACCACTGGATGGCCAAGGCCCCCTACCTGCTCGGCGAGAAGCCGATGCCGACCGGCGAGGTCGACCTGGCCGACGCCAAACCCCTGCCCGGCCACCACGTGCCGGAGAAGGGCTTCGAGCGTATCGGCGGCTCCGGCCCGGAGCAGGCGGTCCGCCCGCTGGTGGGCACCGCCGAGGAAGGCGGGGTCATCGACCCCGACGTGCTGTGGTCGTGCACCAACTGCGGTGCCTGCGTCGAGCAGTGCCCGGTGGACATCGAGCACATCGACCACATCGTGGACATGCGCCGCTACCAGGTGCTGGTGGAATCGGAGTTCCCCTCCGAGTTGAGCGTGCTGTTCAAGAACCTGGAGAACAAGGGCAACCCGTGGGGCCAGAACGCCAAGGAGCGCACCTCCTGGATCGATGAGCTCAACTTCGACATTCCGGTCTACGGCCAGGACGTCGACAGCTTCGACGGCTTCGAGTACCTGTTCTGGGTCGGCTGCGCCGGTGCCTACGAGGACCGCGCCAAGAAGACCACCAAGGCCACCGCGGAGCTGCTGGCCGCTGCCGGCGTGAAGTTCCTGGTGCTGGGCACCGGCGAGACGTGTACCGGTGACCCCGCCCGACGGGCCGGCAACGAGTTCTTGTTCCAGCAGTTGGCCTCGCAGAACGTCGAGATGCTCAACGAGGTCTTCGACGGCCTGGACAAGCCGGACCGCAAGATCATCGCCAGCTGCCCGCACTGCTTCAACACGATCTCCCGCGAATACCCGCAGCTGGGCAGCGAGTACACGGTGTTGCACCACAGCCAGGTGCTCAACCGCCTGGTCCGCGACAAGCGGCTGATTCCGGTGGCGCCGGTCTCGCGTGACATCACCTATCACGACCCGTGCTTCCTGGGCCGGCACAACAAGGTCTACGAGCCGCCGCGCGAGCTGGTCGCCGCTGCCGGTGCCAACCTGATCGAGATGCCGCGCACCATGGACCGCTCCTTCTGCTGCGGCGCCGGCGGCGCCCGGATGTGGATGGAAGAGCACATCGGTAAGCGGGTGAACCACGACCGCGTCGACGAGGCGCTGGCCACCGGCGCCTCCACCATCGCCACCGGCTGCCCGTTCTGCCGGGTGATGGTCAGCGACGGTGTCGACGACCGCATCGAAGCCTCCGGGCGTTCGGACGTGGACGTGCGCGACATCGCCCAGCTGCTGCTGGAGTCCCTGGACATGTCGACGGTGACGTTGCCGGCCAAGGGCACCGCGGCCGCGGCCGCCGCCGAGGCCGGGCCGAAGAAGGTGGCCGAGAAGGCTGCGGCACCGGCTGCTGCGGCCACCGCGACGCTGGAGAAGCCGGCTGCCGAGGCCAAGCCCGCCGCGGCGGCGCCGGTCACGGGGCTCGGGATCGCCGGTGGGGCCAAGCGGCCCGGCGCCAAGAAGGCAGCCCCGGCCGCCGCAGCACCCGCCGCCGAGGCGACCGCTGCCGCACCCGCGGCTCCGGCAGCCCCGGTGAAGGGACTGGGGCTCGCCGGTGGGGCCAAGCGGCCCGGCGCCAAGAAGGCGGCCCCGGCCGCCGCAGCACCGGCCGCCGAGACCAGCGCTGCAGCTCCGGCGCAGTCCGCCGCACCGGCGGCACCGGCGGCACCCGCCGAGTCGGCGGCGCCGGCGGCACCGGCTGCACCGGTCAAGGGTCTGGGTATGGCTGCGGGCGCCCGTCGCCCCGGCGCCAAGAAGGCGGCCCCGGCCGCCCCGGCCGCGCAGCCTGCTGCCGCGGACGCGGAGCCGGTGACAGCCGAGCCCGAGACCGCGCAAGCGGCACCCGAGCCGGCTCCGGCAGCCGAGGCGCCCAAGGAGCAGCCGCCGGTGAAGGGCCTGGGCATCCAGCGCGGGGCGCGGCCGCCGGGCAAACGCTAGAGATAACGGGTTGGGGCCGTATGGGTGCACATACGGCCCCAACTTGTTTCTCTGGCAAATTTTGATTGGACAGCTATGGGAGCATTGTCAACGTGACCGCTCATCCGTTGCAGCATCAAACGCCGTGGTCTGCCACCGGCAGCCAGCCACGGCAGCGTACGTTCGCGCAGTCGACCAAGCTGCAAGACGTCCTCTACGAGATCCGCGGTCCGATCCACGCCCATGCGGCCCGCATGGAGGCCGAGGGGCATCGCATCCTCAAGCTCAACATCGGCAACCCGGCACCGTTCGGATTCGAGGCACCCGATGTGATCATGCGCGACATGATCCAGGCGCTGCCGTACGCGCAGGGCTACTCGGACTCCCAAGGCATCCTGCCGGCCCGCCGCGCGGTGGTCACCCGCTACGAACTGGTGGAGGGCTTTCCCCGCTTCGACGTCGATGACGTCTACCTCGGCAACGGCGTGTCCGAGCTGATCTCGCTGGTACTGCAGGCGTTGCTGGACAACGGCGACCAGGTGCTGATCCCGGCCCCCGACTACCCGCTGTGGACGGCCTCGACGTCGTTGGCCGGCGGCACGCCCGTGCACTACCTGTGCGACGAGACGCAGGACTGGCAACCCGACATCGCCGATATCGAATCGAAGATCACCGAACGCACCAAGGCGCTGGTGGTGATCAACCCGAACAACCCGACCGGGGCGGTGTACAGCCGCGAGGTGCTCAGCCAGATCGCCGAGTTGGCCCGCAAGCATCAGCTGCTGCTATTGGCGGATGAGATCTACGACAAGATCCTCTACGACGACGCCGAACACACCAGCCTGGCCACCCTGGCCCCGGATCTGCTGTGTTTGACCTTCAATGGCCTGTCGAAGGCCTACCGGGTGGCCGGCTACCGGTCCGGCTGGGTGGCGATCACCGGCCCCAAGGAGCACGCGACCAGTTTCCTGGAGGGCATCAACCTGCTGGCCAACATGCGGCTGTGCCCGAATGTCCCGGCCCAGCATGCCATTCAGGTGGCCTTGGGCGGTCACCAGAGCATCGATGACCTGGTGTTGCCGGGCGGGCGGCTGCTCGAACAGCGCGATGTCGCGTGGAACAAGCTCAACGAGATCCCCGGCGTCACCTGCGTCAAGCCCCGCGGCGCGCTCTACGCGTTCCCCCGACTGGACCCCGAGGTCTACCCGATCGACAGCGACGAGCAGTTGGTGCTGGACCTGTTGCTGCAGGAGAAGATCCTGGTCACCCAGGGCACCGGGTTCAACTGGCCGGCGCCGGATCACCTGCGCATCGTGACCCTGCCGTGGGCCCGGGACCTGTCCAGCGCCATCGAGCGGCTGGGCAACTTCCTGGTCAGCTACCGGCCCTGAGCGGCTTCACGGCCGAGCCAGCAGTCCCCGCAGGTAGTCCCCGTAGCCGGACTTGCACAGGGCTGCGGCGCGCGCTGCCAGGGCATCGTCGTCGATGAAACCCATCCGCCACGCCACTTCTTCGGGGACGCCGATCTTGAGTCCCTGCCGGCGTTCGACGGTGCGGACGTAGTCGCCGGCGTCCAGCAGGGAATCGAAGGTACCGGTGTCCAGCCACGCGGTGCCGCGGGCCAGCGTCTCCACCGTGAGCCGGCCCTGCTCCAGGTAGGTCTGGTTGATGTCGGTGATCTCGTATTCGCCGCGCGCGGAGGGTTTGAGGCCCTTGGCGATTTCCACGACATCGTTGTCGTAGAAGTACAGACCCGGAATCGCGTAGTGCGACTTCGGCGTCACCGGCTTCTCCACCACCGACACCGCGGAACCGCCGGCATCGAACTCGACCACCCCGTAGGCCGACGGGTCGGCCATCCAGTAAGCGAAAATCACGGCTCCGGAAGGTGATTGGTGGCGCCGTAGGCTGGTTCCCAAACCGGCGCCGTAAAAGATGTTGTCCCCCAGCACCAGCGCAACGCTGTCGGTGCCGATGTGGTCGGCGCCGATCACGAATGCCCGCGCCAGTCCGTCCGGCTGCTCTTGGACGGCGTAGCTGATGTCGACGCCGAATGCCGTACCGTCGCCGAGCAATCGCCGGAAGGCCGGGGCGTCGTGGCCCGTGGTGATCACTTGGATGTCTCGAATCCCCGCCAGCATCAGCGTGCACAGCGGGTAGTAGACCAGCGGCTTGTCGTAGACCGGCAGCAGCTGTTTGCTGACGCCCATGGTGATCGGATGCAGGCGGGTACCGGAGCCACCGGCCAGGATGATCCCGCGCATGGCGTCGAGCTTAGCGGGGATCGCGAGCGCGGCGGAGCCGGGTGAAGCGGATCCCCGCCAGAGTTCCCGCGGGGATCGCGAACGCGGCGGAGCCGGGTGAAGCGGATCCCCGCCGGGGACTAATCGACTCGATCGCCCTCGGTGAGTTCCGTCGCCGCCAGGGCCTCTTCGAGGTCCTGGTGCCGAAACACCGCGGTGACGTGGTCGTGCACCACCCGGAAGGCGACCGCTTGGGCCACGCCGCCACCCGCCGGGGTCAGTTCGGCCACGACCACCCCGTCATGGAAGTACATCCGGCCGATACCGGCGCTGACTTCGACTGACGCGGCCCACTGGCGCAATGCGTCGAGCCCCTGACCGGCGCCGTCGGCGTCGGCCAACTCGATATCGTCGCTGGACAGTTGTTCCAGCGTGTCTAGATCACCGGCGGCCAGGGCGTCGTGCCAGGCAAGTACCGTTGCGATCTCCGATGTGCTCATGCTCGCCCAAGTTACCGCCCGATCAGAAGGCGGTGTGGTCAATCCAGTTCTGCCACACCGCGGCGTCGCCGAAGACCGCGATGCCGGTCTCGGCGACTGCGACCCGGCGCGTGACCGCCAGAAACAGCTCGAGGGCCGAACCCCGCAGTGCCACCGAACCTTTGCCATGGTCATGCGACCAGCTGACCGTGTCGGCGCCGGCCGGCCGGCTGATCGTCCATTCCCCCGCCGCTCCGAGGCCTTCGTCGGTGGCGTGCAGGTGAACGCTCTGGCCCTCGGCAAGCGCCGGTGTCTGCCCGTTGCGCGCCAGCAGTGCCGGCGTCAGATCCAGCAGTTCGCTGATCCCGTCGGCGGCCAACTCCGCAGGCAACGTGAAGTCCGCAACGGCATCGCCGAGCGCCAGCGCGGCATCGGCGCGGTGCACGGTGGCCTCGTGCAGCCGGCGGCGCACCCACCACGCGGCGGGGCGCGGGCCGGTGAAGGTCCAGACCGGCGTGTCCGGCCCCGTCTGCGCGACGGCGTCCAGTACCAGTTGCGCCCCTTCGTGGAGCCAGTCGATGGCGGCGTCGGGCTCGGCGGGGGGTTTGCCGCCGGCGACGTCTCGCGGATCCAGCGGGTGGTCCATCCGGTCAGCGATGATCTGTGCAGCCCAACGGTTTCCGCGTCCGTAGTGCCGGAAGAGTTGGTTGAGGTTCCATCCGGGGCACGTCGGGACCGCCAGCTCGGGATCGCCGGCGCGGATCAGCTCGCCGAATCCGCGGGTCTCATCGAGCAGTGCTGCGGCGTAGTCCACGGCGTCAGGCTAGTGGATTCTGCGCCTGCTCAGAAGGGCCAGCCGCCACTGTTGCCGCCACCACCCTGGCCGCCCCCGCCGAAGCCGGGGAACCAGGATCCGCCTCCGCCGCCGCGGGCGTTGCTCCCGCCGCCGAGGCCCGGGATCCAGGGATTGCCCCCGCCGCCGTTGGTGCCGATTCCGGGCAGCCATGGCGACGGATTGCCGCCCTTCTTGCCACCACCGTCGTTGTCCGGCAACCACGACGGGTTACCGCCCTTCTTGCCACCGCCATCGTTGTCCGGCAACCACGACGGGTTACCGCCCTTCTTGCCACCACCGTCGTTGTCCGGCAACCACGACGGGTTACCGCCCTTCTTGCCACCGCCATCGTTATCGGGCAGCCACGACGGATTGCCGCCGTTGTTGGAGGGCTTTTGGGCGGGAGGCCGAAAAAGCGGTGGCAGCTCGGGTTGCTGGATCTGCGGGGCGGGCACCGGCGCGGCGGGGGCCGGAACCTGCACCGGTGCCGGAACTTGGACCGGCACCGGTACCGGTATCGGTACGGGAGCCACCGGCTTG
>NZ_LQOT01000038.1 GCF_002101585.1 Mycolicibacter engbaekii
TAGCATCCAGCATGACTCGTTGATCACCACGCGTGACTCACGCCGATCCGAAGTCCACCACCCCACGGGGCACTATCGCGCATGGACCAAAGTTAAATCCCCCCCCCCCGGCGTTTCCGGACGCTCACGGGTTTGAGAACTCAGCGATCTTCTGGGTTCGGTACTGAATCCCTTCGGTGAGTCTGGAGGCTCCACTTCTTGTGAAGGATGGACTCATGTCAGAAGGTTCTCCGCGTAGGTACCCGGCCGAGTTGCGTTCACGTGCGGTGCGCATGGTTGCCGAGGTCCGTCACGGGTATCCGTCGGAATGGGCAGCGATCGAGTCGGTGGCGTCCAAGCTGGGCATCGGGACCGCGCAGACTTTGTTGACCTGGGTCCGCAAGGACCAGGTCGATGCGGGCAAGCGCCCCGGTGTCACCTCCGAGATGGCGGAGGAACTGCGGCGGCTTCGCGCCGAGAACCGGGAGCTCAAGCGAGCTAATGAGATTCTGAAGTCGGCGTCGACTTTTTTCGCGGCGGAGTTCGACCGCCGGCCTCGTTGATCTGCACCTATATCGACCAGAACAAGGACCGCTTCGGTGTCGAGCCGATCTGCCGGGTGCTGACCGCACATGGCGTCAAGATCGCACCGAGCACCTACTACGACGCCCATGCCCCGAGGCCGCTCGGCCCGAGCTGCCCGCGACGAGGACCTCAAACCCCAGATTCGACAGGTGTTTGAGTGCAACTACCGCGTCTACGGGGCCCGCAAAGTGTGGCTGGCCTTAAACCGCGACGGTGTGGCGATGGCCCGCTGCACCGTGGAACGGCTGATGCACGACATGGGGCTGCGCGGGGCGCACCGGGGCAAGGTTCGGCGCACGACCATCCCTGATCCGCAAGACGCCAGGGCACGTGATCTGGTCCTGCGCCAGTTCAACCCGCCCGCACCGAACCGGCTGTGGGTGGCCGACACGACCTACGTGTCGACCTGGTCGGGTTTCGTCTACGCCGCGTTCGTCATCGACACCTACTCCCGACGGATCGTGGGGTGGCGCACCGCTACCACGATGACCAGCGCGTTAGTGCTTGATGCGATCGAGCACGCGATCTGGACCCGCCAACCAGATCAACGGCCTGTACAAGACCGAACTGATCAAGCCCCGCGGCCCGTGGCGCACCATCGACCAGGTCGAAGTCTCCACCCTGGAATGGGTGGACTGGTTCAACCACCGCCGCATCAACAGCTACTGCGCCGACATACCACCATCCGAGCACGAAGCCCCCTACTACGGTCAGTACCGAACCCAGAAGATCACTGAGTTCGCAAACCCGTGAGCGGCCGGAAACGCCGGGGGATTCACGGAGACATCGAACGCCGTTGGCTCTGAGCGGAGACGTCTGGCGCGAAGTTTCGGATCCAATGCCTGCGAAGACTGCATCATGGAAGCCACAGATTCCGGGGACCACTTAGGAGTGCGGATGAAATAACAACGGATAAGTGTTCACTACACTATCCCCACCAGTTGGTAACCAAAGTGTCGAGCGCACCCAACGCAGTCCCGAATACACCGAATGCCGTGCCAGCAACCTCAAGAGCTGGAATTCCTTGAGTTACCAAGGCGGCGCCGGAAAATAGGAATTGTGGCATCTGAATCCATACATGCGTCGCATCCAGTGGGTCGCCGGCCAGATAGCCATCCCAATGCGACGCGAACTCGGTCGCCAAAGACAGCATCTCGCCCGCGCTGAATATTTCACCGATAGGTCCGAAATTAAGGCCGACCGTCTCGCCGAACTGAAGCATTGGCCCGATAATGCCATAGATGGCATCGGCAAGGAAAATGCTGGCGTCATGCGGGCCGTAATTGCTTGTCGGGTTTAACAGGGATTGGAGGAGATCATAGGAAGAAAGATCGGGATGCGGAGTAAATAAGGCGTCTAAACCTGGCCCTAAAACACCGTACGCACTGCAATCTCTTTCCCAACAGTAGAGCCATTGATAGTACTCAGGCCACGAGCTCGGATGAGTTGGATTCTCGGGATCAACCTCTAAGCCGTAACCCTGATCCGCCAGGAAATTCGCTCCAAGTAGATTGAACGTAAGTTGCGAAGGGTTCAGGGGGTAATTAGCTTGATCGGTGATACCGAGATAATACCAATGCGCGAAGTCGTTCTGTATGAACAAGTAATATTCGGCGGTTGAGCCGAAACTCGGGCGATAATATGAACTAGCAAGGCCGAAATCGTAATACCAGAGGAATGCAGTCCATATGTCATCCGCATCCAGGTTTGGATTCTCATACACGTAAGAATAGGCGTCATCATAGCCCGGGAATGGGAATGGGTCAGTTGCACCCTGATAATCATTAAGCAACTCGACAGGAATCGCCGAGGCGGCCTCCGCCGGCGCCAACTCTGCGCACGCTAACGGGATCAAGAATCCAGCCAACACTGGCACCATCGCAACAGCGACACGTGGCGAAAGGCTTGGACTACAGCTTCGCCTGAACTTGCCCTCCAGTAGGTTGCGTCCAGCAGAGTGGTGTACGAGCTGGGCCGGCTGGTGAGGTCCGGCGTGTCGTAGCCGAATGATTGAAGG
>NZ_LQOT01000039.1 GCF_002101585.1 Mycolicibacter engbaekii
GTTGCTGATTCTTCCTGCCCGAACACCGGGCATCAGAGTCGCACAACAACTGGACCACTACGAGGGGCTCACCTCACCCGATCGAAAATTCCACCTGCGTCGCGGCCGGGAAGCGCGGGTCGGGGTCGGGGTGACCGCTAGCGCACTTCCGCCACTGGAATGTCGATGCGGACAGGCTTGCTTGCGCCTCTGCAATTGTGGGAAAGACGACAACGGTCTGCTCGATCAATCCGTCGATAGTGGTCCCGTCTTTGCCGAGCGTCTGGTCGCGGATCGCTTGGTAGCCGGTGTCGGCATACACCTGTCGTTCGGCGCCGAAGATGACGCCGGCGCAGTCGGGCGGATCGATCGCGAATGCGTTGTCCGACATACCTAACGAAGAGGCGAGGACTTCCAGGTGTCCGTCGGGTGAATAGCCGCGGAAGTGGTCGCTGGTCATATTCGCGATCTCCGACGGCTTGAGCAAGACGGTGTCGATATCTGATGCTGCGAACACCGGTGGAGGTGGTGGAGGAGTCGGGGCGGTAATGACTGGGGCAATCGTTGTGGTGGCGGAAGCTATCGAACGGCTGCTGGGGGCGGAGCTGTCGTGTCTTGTCCACGGGTGCCAGGCGAGGGCGGCTCCCACGGCGCTGGAAAGAGCCGTTGCTGTGCCTGCGGCTACCAGTAAGCCTCTCCGGGATCGCGCGCCAGGGGCGTTCGACTTGTCAGGATGTGCAATTACTGGCGCGGGTGTGTTCGGCGGTGTTCGGCGCGCTGTAGAAACTGGCCGAGCACGTGTCGCGCGCACAGTGTCCGGCGGTGCGGATATCTGTTCTGCCAGAGCGTGAGCAAACTCGGTGCATCGGGCAAACCGCTCGCCAGGATCCTTCGCGAGGGCTGATGCCAGCACCTCATCGAGGGCGGCCAGTTCGGGCCGGGTGTCGGCGATTGAAGGCGGCGCGGAGTTGAGGTGACGACCGATGACGACAGCTGGATTCGAATGCGGGAACAGGTGAGAACCGCTCAGCAGGTGGTAGGCGGTGGCGGCCAGTGCATACTGGTCGGCGCGACCTGTGATTTCTTCGCCAATAAGTTGTTCGGGCGCGGAGTAGGCTACCGTGCCGACGGTCATATTGGTCGCGGTAAGACCACTGATTTCGTCGATGGTGCGGGCGATCCCGAAGTCGGTCAGCAAGATTCGCTGCTCAGCAGTGTCGTCTGCGTCGGCGAGCATGATGTTCCCCGGCTTGACATCGCGGTGCAGTAGGCCCCGTTTGTGGGCATAGTCCAATGCACTTGCCACTGAGGTGACGATCCTTAAGACTTCATCGACTGGCATCCCTGACGGGTGCGATTCGGCAAGCTTTCGGCCGGCATCGAGTCCGTCCACGAAGTCCATGGAGATCCATAGTTGGCCTTCAGATTCGCCTCGGTCATGCACACCCACGATGTGCGGATGCCACAGGGTCGACGCCAGGTCGGCCTCTCGCGCGAAACGCAGGCGAAATTCTCTGTCTCCAGAGATGCTGCTCGGCAGTATTTTCAGGGCATCACGGCGTGGGAGTCGAGGATGTTCAGCCAGGAGACCTCACCCATGCCACCGGAGCCCAAGAGGCGCACAATCTTGAAGCCAGCGAATACCTCACCGCTGTGCAACGGCATCGCCGACTCCCCTGACGTTGCAAATCTGCCCGAGTTGGCGAGCCGGCGAGTTCATCGGGCATACCCGAACTGCTCCAACCGCCGCTGCGCCACGGCGATCTCATCGGTGCTGAACAACTCCGCGAACTTAGGCTCCACCACGACGGCTTCCACGGTGAGGTCCATCCGTCCGCGTTCCCACAGTGCGGCGAAGCCGTCGGATACCGCGGGCGCCGCCAGCAACTTGTGCGCGGTTGCCAGCGGACCGAGCTCGGCGATCATGCTGCGGAAATAGTTAGCGTGTACGCCGACTTCGGCAAGCGCACGCCGGTACAAGTCGACCATCCGGCTGGCGAACTCCCGCTGCACCTCGTCGCTATCCCCCGCGGCCTCAGGGCTTTCGGTCACCTCGGCCTGCTCCCCGGCGGCATCGACACTCTCTTTGTCCACAAAACCGCGGAGGGCATCGACCGAGGTGAACACCATGTAGCCGAGTTCCTCAAGCCGAGGAAGATCAGCGTCATCGGGGTCGAGCTCAAGAACGACGGGAGCGCCGACGCCTGTCTGCAATCCGTCAGGCCAGAACGCCTCGGCCACCGCCAATGGAACCCCGCTGGCCGGATCGGCGATCTCAGCGTCGACGGTGGGCGTGGCGAACCCTCGCTCGGTCAGCTCGGCGATCGCAGCCTGTACCTGCTGGGCGCGCGGGTCATCCACGACTTCGTCGGCGACCTGTAATGGCTCCAAGGCTGCGCCTTCGGGTGCGCTTTCTGCGCTGAGCAGGCTCGCGAGAAACCGTTGTGCGGATTCGGCCAGCAGCTCGCGGCGGGCGGCGAGGAAATCGTGGTAACGCTCGACCTGCCACAGCTCGGGGTGGGCGGGAATCCACTGTGACTCAAGGACCCCTGGGTGCTTGGCGGCAACCTCGGGCAGGTACTCAGCCGGGTCGCGCATCCCGATCGCAATGTTGGTTGCCTGGGTGAGGAAGCAGAAGTTCGCCAGTGCGTTGATGTCGCCACGGTCATAGCCATGCTTGCGCAGCAGCGCCTTCGGAAAAATGTGATGCACTTGAAGGGACGTCAGCTTGCCCAGTAACTCGGCGCGCAGCTCCAGTCCGCTGCCGAAGTCGCGGGCGCCATCGACACGGGTCAGCAGGTACAGCAGGGGGTAGAAGCGTGCCCCGCGGGTCGCGCCTGCGAAGTCGTCGGGTCCGACAGTCAGTTGGCCGCCCCGGGCGCGCTCCAATGTCGCGATCAGGGCATCGATCCCGCCGCGCTCGGCCGTTTCGTAATCCTGCTGCAGCACGGTCTCAGTGGAGCCGCTGAACCGGCCCCACAAGGCAGAGTGGACATACCAGTAGAGCACCTTGTCTCGGTGCGTGCTGTCCGCGAACCGCCCGCCGTTGAGGTGAAGCAGTCGCGTGATCACCGGGGCGGCGTAGCGGCCCATGAGGACCCGATCATGGTCGAGTCCCAGGCGGCCGGACACGGCATCGAGAAAGGTGCCGACGTGGTTGACCGAATTCTGGAGCGCGACTTCGAATTCGTCGGCACCTACCGTCCCGAGTGAGGAGAACAGCGCACGGCCGGTGGCCACCGCAGTCGCGTTGCGCAGCAACCAGTCCAACGAGAACTTGAAACCCGCAGCGCGCCAGCGCTCTAAGTTTTCACGCAGCTCCTTGCGGGCATCGGGCCACTCGGCGCAGAGCTTGGCCAGAGCGAGGTCACCCTTGGTGAGTTTGGTTCCACCAGAGTTGACCTTGTTGAAGATATCGACCACTTCGTCGACGGTCTTGCTTGAGCCAGTGATCTTCTCCTGATTGAAGTCCCGGTTCTCGATCTCTTTGATCCGGTTGAGCCGTTCCAGGTAGGTGTTGAGCACATCGCGTTCGACGTCGGGAAATGCGGTGAGGTATTCGAACGGGCCCTTTCGGAACAGCTCGGTCACGTTCACCCAGGTCGGGTCATCGGCCATCTTCATCGGTGCGTAGAACTCGAACGTCTCGGTTGCGACGTTGAAGTGCAACCCGGTGAACGCGTTCGCGTCACCCTCGAAGAACGGTGGCGGCGTGCCGCGGATCACCCCGTACATCGAAGTGACGCGTTGCTGGCCGTCGAGCAGCAGCTGCCGGGTGCCGCTGCCGCCGGCCGCGCCTCGCACTGTGATGTCCTCGGAGGTGGTCTCCCACATCAGCAGACCACCGACCGGGTAGCCGCGGTACAGCGAGCGCATCAAACCGCGGACCTGGTCGCGGTTCCACACGTAGCCGCGTTGGAACTCAGGCAACAGCACGGCGCCGGAGTCGATTTCGTCCAGCAATGTCGACAGACGGGTCATGCTGTCTCCTGTGTCAGTTCGTTGATAGTGCGGTCAGAAAAGGGCTGGGCTCGCCATGCCAGGTGATGACGAGTTCCTCGCGGGCCCGGGTGCAGGCCACGAACAGCAGGCAGCGCTCCCGCTCCAGATCCTGGGTGTGGGTCTGCCGGTCGTCCTCGATCGCGGTGACGGCGTTGGGTTCGGGTACCTGTTTGGCGCTGACTCCGGCAACACAGACGCAGCGGAACTCCAGGCCCTTCATCCGGTGCATGGTCCCCACGCGCACCGCGTCGTCATCGGACTCGGAGGCTTCGGCCAGCCGCACCGATGCGACGCTCGCGGAGGCCAGCGCCTTCTCGATCTGGGTGGCGAACCATTTGGCGCGTACCGCGATTCCGATCTCGTTGGGTGCGACTCCAGCAGCGAGCCAGTTGGACACGACGGCAGCAACAAGAGCGGCCTCGGCGCCTGCGTCGGCGGCGCCCTCAAGCCGCGGCGGTGGACCGTGCACGTGAGACTGGCACCCGGCGATCGACTCCAGTCCGCCGTCCATGTCATCGATCGGCTGGCCGCGCAGCAATCCCATGCTCCAACCGAGAATCTCCGCCGTGGTGCGGTAGTTGAGGTTGAGTCGCGTCGAGCGGCCCGCGATGTTGATGCCGACCTCGCGAAAGCTGACCCTATTGTGGTAGATCCGCTGGTGCGTGTCGCCGGCGATGAAGATGTCGTCGGGTGCCTCGGGCACGGCGGCACGGAGCAGCCGCCACTGGTCGGGGCTGAGATCCTGCGCCTCATCGACGATGATGTGGCGATATGGCTTGTTGGCGGTGGTTTCCAACAGTCGAGTAGCCTCTCGGCGCACAGTCTCATGCGTCCACAACCCGCGGTCGGTCAGGGCGCGCTCGAACTCGTAGATCGCCTGCCAGGCCTGTGCCCGCTGGACCGATCCCAGCCCCCGACCGCGTCCAGTTCGTTTGGCCGCCATGTAAGCCTCAGCGGTGTCGATACGCTGCGCCAGCACCACCTGCCGCCACTCCTCGGCCAGGAACACCGGGGTGAAGCTCAACCCGAGGCTGTCGATGAGCTCCGCCCACAACGCGTCCTCATCACCGGACTCAAGCAGATGCGGGGCTCCGTGCGCGGACCGAAACACCCGGTGCGCCAGCTTGTCGATGTGGATGACCTCTAAGCGCCGTTCGGCGGCGTCGTCATCGACCAGCATGTCCAGACCGTCTTGCAGACTTTCAGACAGGGTGGAGGTGAATGTGGTGACCAGAACCTTGCCCTCGCCGCGTTGCGCAAGCCGGTGTGCGCGGTGCAGGGCCACGACGGTCTTGCCGGTGCCGGGACCACCAGTGACCCGGGCCGGTCCCCCGTAGGCGGCATCGACGACAGCGCGCTGGGTGGGGTGGAGGTACACCCGCCAGGTGGCGAACGGGTAGGCGAAGACATCCATCAGCTCATCCGGGCCCTCGACCAGCATGACCCGATCGTGGCTGCGCAGGATCGCGGCGTCGAGATCCTCGGTGTCGACCGGTTCGTCGAGGATCACCGCGCCCAGTTCCGCCCATACCTCTTCGGGGGTGTAGCCGGCGGCCAGCCCGAACAGCACTTCCCACTGGGTTTGTGGCAGAAATGCCTTCGCCGCGTCAAGCTGGGCGGCGTCGGTGACGGTGCGGGCGAACGAGAGCACCTGTGCGTCGATGCCGAGTTTGGTCAGTGTGCCGTCGCTGATGTCGGCGAACAGGGGGGCCGCCCCGGTGGATGCCGGCTCGGGCTGATGGGGAATATGCCGGTCGAGTTCGGCTTCGTCACGGATCTCGATGCCACCGGTGGCGGCGTTGACCGAGAGCTTAGTGCGCTGTGCCCAGTCATAGGCGTCGTCGTGGGGGAGAACCTTCAGCAACGTGTAGACGTCGCCGCGCTCGGGTGCCAGCACGATGCCCCGCCAAAACTGGTCAATGCGAATGGACCGGAAGCGCGGGTTGCGGGCCTTGGCGATCTTTTCCAGGTGCAGCCCGGTGTGGGTGGCGGAGTCGAACTCATCGAAGACCTCGGTGACGCGTTTGAAGACTGGCTTCTCCAGCTTGGCCAGGTCGTTCAGGAACCCCTTGTCGATGGCGAGTGTGGGCATGGCTTCCTTGGTATCTCATTGAGCGCGGTGCGATGTTGAGCGGAAACAGCTGGGCTTCGAGCGGATCGATCCGATGCCTTCCTTCGGCGGCGCCGAGCAGTCGAGTTGCGCGCGCGTCTCCGGCTGGAATGCATCCACGCCGTTGCTGGGGTGTTCCGGCTCACGGTCGAAACGCCTCCTGTCCGAGGGCTTTACCTGCGGCGCGGTCGTTGTCACGTTGAGCGGTGTGCCCACTCGGGGTCCTCGGCGTATCACAATTCTCATCAATGCTCACGCCTGCGACCTGTGGAAATTGTTGCCAGCCTGTTCATCTTGTGCGGCCCAGACATCCAATGCTGGTCGATCTGCTGCACGAACTCCGGTCGGACAATCTTTGCGCGACGCTGCTGGCAGTCGGACCCAACCGTTCGGGCGACGACACCCTCCATCTGTTCATGCCCCACCCTGCTCTGAGTCATAAGCCTCATCAGACCATCGAGGTCGAAACGACCGGCTCCGAGGAAGGGGACGGTGTATAAGC
Organism: Mycolicibacter engbaekii; assembly: GCF_002101585.1. Classification (GTDB taxonomy): domain Bacteria; phylum Actinomycetota; class Actinomycetes; order Mycobacteriales; family Mycobacteriaceae; genus Mycobacterium; species Mycobacterium engbaekii. Next base: position 6,594 of record NZ_LQOT01000039.1, read on the forward strand.
CCAGGTCGTCCGCGAGTGCGTCACGCATGTCGGGCTCCCAGAACAACCTCGTAGCCCGGTCGTAGACGTCGAACACCAGGAACCAGTCGGGCAGCTTGTCGTAGTGCACGCTGTGCTCGACCGTGCACCATTCACCGAAGACGATCAGCTCGTCACTGAGCCCGTCCATGAACCGTTGCTGCCGCGGCGCTATCCACGTCGCAAGGCCCCGGAAGTGGCGCCCGCCAGGCTGAACATAACTGCCTCGCGCCTGAAACCGCAGCCCGTCGCTGCCGATTGAGATGCCGAGGTTCTGGCCGTCGACCTTCTCGTCAACGTGCAACGGCTGAGCCAAGAACTCCGCACGTTCGGTATCGGTGAGGACTTTGTCGCCGCGGACATCGACTCCCGGCGGGCGAACCAGGTACGGGGTCGACGGAAATCGGGCGAACTCGGTCATGGCGCATCCCGCCCAAACTTCACGCGGTAGGCGGCTCGGATCGAGGGTTCGTGGACGTACTCGACGCGCACACCGTGGCGGCCCAGGACCGCACCCCAGTCGAGCCACTTGGTGTCGGAGGCCTGGACCACCGGAGCGCCGGCGACCTTGGCAGCTGCCACGAACTTTCGATCGGACGGATCGATCTCATCGTGGTCGCCGCCCAGCACGCCATAGGTGTTGGTGTCGGGTTCCCCAGGATCGATGTCTGGGCGCATTGAGTCGTCCCAGTGATATCGGTTCTCGAACACGTAGCGGGCGAATGCATCCCCCAGACTGGGCTGACCGCTTCGACTCAATTTGTGGAAGTACTCTTCAACGATCTCACCTGCCAGGTCGGTGACGACGGGAAATTTGCCTTCGATGATATCTTCGAGCATCACTTCGCAGGCGTCGACGAGTTCTGCAGGGTGGTCGGCCGGAAGTTTGCTGACCAAAGGCACATTCGTGTCGATCACCTTCGTCATCGCGGTCCGGCACTTCGACGAACTCGGGCACTTCGGGATTGCGCGATGATGTCCGCTGCGGGGTCGCCGAAGAAATGTTCCGGCCAGTTGTGCACGTTGCCGTACTCATCGACATCCAGCGCGTCGATGGTCGACCCACCTTTTCCGGGATTCACCACATAGCACCGCACATCCGCGGGATCGACCTCCTCTTCGGCGACCCTTCGCAACAGGCGCCGGAGCAGGTGTTCGGAGTGGGATTCGATGATGAACTGGGTCTCGCGCGGCGAGCTGTTCTCGCGCGCCGAGATAGCGGCGATGAACAGATCCGCGAGACCGGCCTGAACGGCGGGATGCAGGTGGATCTCAGGCTGCTCCATGACAACGGTCGAGCCCGGAGCGGAGTAAAACGCCTCCACGACCACTGGCAGGACTTGGGAGACGCCGAATCCGACATCCGTCAGCAGGACTTCCTGCCTGCTGCGCGGGCTGGTCACGCGCACTTCGTACTCGTCGCGCCCTGCCCCGATCTGCGCGACCGAGAACTTGTCGATGACGCCGAGATCGCGAAGCCATTTCGCAACAAGAACCTGCAGGGGCTGCAATTTATGCTTCGCCGCGAAGTTGAACTTCCGTGTGCGGCCGGCCAGGAGGGCTTCGATGGAGTGCTCACCGCGCCAGCCGACATGGCCGACTTCCTCGCCGGACCATCGATACAACCGGTTCGGCTTCTCGCGCAGTGGCCCCAGATAGGTGATTGCGCGCAGTTGTTCTTCCAGCGCCAGCGTCAGGTCGGCGGCGAAATCCAGGTATTGGTAGCGGGTCGGCAGGTCGTCGGGGAAGGCGTGGAACTGAGAGGGCGCCGACACCGGCCATTTACGGCCCATCGTGCGCACCAGTTCGATTCCCTCGGCGCGGATTTCATACTCGCCCTTGCTGTTCCGCGCACTGCCCAGCCGCAGGACATTCGGGACGTCGGCGCCGAGGCGATACTCGTAGCTGTCGACTCGCAACCGTGGTGGCGTGTCGGCCGTCGCGCTGATCGCCGCTCTGAAACCCAGGTCGCGACCGCTGAATCGCCTGTTGTTGCGCGCGTAGTCGACCCGAAGCTGGCTTCTTCGGCGCCAGTCAAGTTCAAACTCAAGGGGAAGCTCGGTACCAGAGCTGCGCAGCAGGCCCGAATAGCTGCCCAGGTCGACGGGTGTCCGGTCATCGCCGGTGTGCAGGACGCGCCGGCGGTCGGGGGATTCGATCGTCTGCCGAAGCATCAGGAGGAACTGATGCAGGCTCGACTTTCCGGCCGAGTTGGCGCCGAACAGAATGGTCAAAGGCGCAAGTTCGACATCGCCGGTGTCTGCCCACGCCTTAAAGTTCTTCAGCCGCAGCCTGGTGAGCACCGGTCCCCCTTTCTGTTGCGGGCACCCGAGGGCAACCTTACTGGCGGTGTGGAGTCATGTCTGCCGTCCTCGACGGGCGCCTGCATGCGCCATCCCCTCACTTCTGATGCCGCGGCCCGTGGCCGGCAGGAACGTCCGCCAGCGGCTTCCAGTCGGTGCCGCCGTTTGCGATGGCGGCGGCCATACGGTCGTAGGCCTCGAGGACGAGGCGGCGGGTGCGGTACTCGCCGAAGTCGCGTTCCTCGTATTTGCGGACGACGAAGAAGGAGTCGAGGACGTGCTCAGCCTCGTCGCGGCAAAGGCCGTAGATGTGCAGGAAGGCGGCGTCGAGGTCGGCGCGCAGCAGTGCGCGGCGTTCGGGGTCCCAACGGAACGGCGGTCCATTATCGCCGAGGTCTTGGGCGTAGGGCTGCAATCGCCAAGAGGTGTAGGAGAGTTCGAGGACGTAGGGGAGGAGCCAGTCGGTGAGGGTGGCGGCGGGGTGCCACGGCGCGGGACGAACGAAGTATTCCGGTGCGGGGCACGCCAGCTGCTTGGTGGTGAAGTACTTCATGTGGGTTCCGCTGAGCTTCTGGCGGCTCACATAGTCAAAGACAGAGCTTGACCAAACTGCATGGAGCAGGGGACCATTTGCCGAACTTTGGGGCAGCGCGAGGAGGCAAGGGTCGCCGGCCGCTGCCTTGGGAAACACCGATGGAACGAAGGTCCGAGAATCGCTGGCGCGGGCGATATCTCGCCAACCCAGCAGCCATTTACGGTCCCAACGCTCGCTGAGCACCGTGTCGATGTCGGATCGCTTCACCCAATACCGTGCCAGCGGCTCCAGATTCGGGTCGTCGTGCTGCTCGTCGGACAACCTGGGCAGCGTGCCGACGTTCAACTGCGCCTGGGTCGCGTCTTTGTAGGTGGAGAACCGGTGATCGAAGTGGCTGAGCATCTTCGCTTCGTACAGCGGGACGTATTCAGTGCCGTCCCGCTCGTAGGACCACCCGTTGAAGCCGGCGTAGGCGAGCTCATCTGCGGTGCGGAAGAGTCCGGCGTCGGACGCCATGTTGAACAGGCCCTGGCTGAACGATAGGCACCACGGATTGCCGTCGGCGTCGTCGTCGCGGATCAGGACAGGATGGCGGGAATAGATGCCGAGGGTGATGTCGGCATCGGCACGGCTGCGGAACATCGGCAGTGTTCCGGTGTTGGGGTTGAGCGCGAGCACCTCGTCAGCGGTGAGCTCGAACCGTTTTTCCGGGACGTCGGAGACATGCCGGTTGAGGAAGGCGAACTTGGTGCGCTCTGCCGGGCGTCGGGTGCCGGTCATGGTCGTGACCGCGAACCGGTAGGCGTGGTGGACGTCTCGGAAGATCTTCGCCTCGTTGTCGAAGTCGTAGAACGCGTAGAGCCGCCGATTGCTCAGGGTGTCTTTGAAGAATTCCGACGTCGTCTTGTCGGTGGCCAGCCCGGTGGGGGTGATGATGCCGGCCGCACCGTGGGAACTGGTGGCGGTGCGCATGTTCTCGGCGAACACGCTGTAGGTGTTGATCTTGCCTTGCGCGGTCAGTGGGAAGCGGCCGCCGCGTACGAGGTGGTTGGTGGCGTCGGATTGACGGCGTGCGGCTTGATAGAGCTGGAACAGGTCGGGTTCGGAGTCCTCCAGCTTGGCGATCATCTTCTTGCGGGCGGCAGCGTTAGGCGCCTTCTCGATATCGGTGCGGCCCATGTTGCCGAAGAACTGCTTGTCCTCGAGCTGCAGTGTCTCCCACGGAGGATTGCCGACCACACACGAGAATCCGCCACTCCAACCCGTTGCAGCTTCGGCGCTGCCATCCTCCGGAACGGTGAAGATGCCGGGGAACTCCAGATGCCAATGGAAGAACCGGTATTGGCGCGCCAGGTGATCGATCAGGTCGATGACGTTGTCCGGCACCGAGTCCGGGTTCTCCGACAGTGCGCGCAAAGTGGCATGCGTGATACCCGGCCCCGAGGTGGTTGCCCCCGTCTTGGGCTGGACGAACCCCGCGCACCAGGCGTCAGCCACCCGTTTGGCGGCGATCAGCTCCGGGTCTTCTTCCAGGCGACGCCAAGCGTCGGCGCGGGCTCGCATCGCCGCGACCGACGCGGCGTGCCCGGCGTCGGCGTCGAGCGCGGCCTTGGTCAATCGTCCAGTCGCCACGTCCAGGGTGTCTGGCCCCAATGCCAGGCTGAGTTGATCGTCGGATAGGCGTTCGGCTTTGTTGCGGGCCTTGAGCTTCTTGGTCCAGTCGGGGTCGTCATCACCGAGCACGGCGAAGGCGGTGTCCGGGATGTTGTGGCGCAGCAGTTCTGGGGTGGTGCCCAGGAGGGCATTGCCGACCCGAAAGTGTGCGTCGAGGAAGGGGAACGGCCGGTCAGGGTCGAACGCTTCGAGCCAGAGCGCGACTTTGGTGATCTCGATGGCGAGATCGTTGAGGTCCACCCCGTACACGCAGCGCTCGATGACGTCGGCGGTGGCCGCGCGCAGCTCGGCTGGGCTCGGTTCGGTCTCCCCGGTGCGCACTGTGGCCAGTGCGGCGGCGATGCGCCGGGCCGCGGCGACCACGAAATGCCCGCTGCCGCAGGCCGGGTCGACCACGGTCAGGTCCAGCAGCGCCTGCTGCGGGTCGGGGCCACCAACGGCCTCGGCGATCAGCGGGTCAAGGGCTTCGTCGAGGACCAGCGCGATCAGCGCGGAGGGAGTGTAGTAGGAGCCGGACTTCTTGCGGTCGCTGCCGGTCGCGGTGTCCAGGGTGAAGGTGCGGTCGTCGGCGTGGTATCGCGGAGTGTAGGCCAGCAGGCCCTCGTACATGCCACCGAGTTCCTCGCTGTCGAGGTTGCGGTAGTCGACGCGGCGGGGTGCTCCGGTGACCGGGTCATTGATCTGTGCGAGGGCGCGGACCGCGGCCAACAGGTTGCGGTTGGGCAGCACCGCGCCGTCGAGCACGGCCAGGGCGTCGCGGCTGAATATGCTCGCGCCCAGCCCGGGCAGCCCGAGCTGCGGCAGCCCGTCGCCTGCCAGCGCGTCGGTGACGATCCGGTGGGCTTCCCAGAGGTCGGTGTGCCAGCCACCGATCGGCTGGTCGGCCAGGCGGCGCAGCCGGGCGGTGGAGAAGTAGTCGGCGTAGAGCCGGCGGGCCGCCGCTGAGGCGTCGGCGGGATGCAGCAGATCGCGGTCCTCGACGACGAACAGCACGATCAGCCGGTAGGCAATGTTCAGCAGCGCGCGATGCAGATCCTTGTCGGCATTTGCCGCGACGGCCAGGGTGTCGCGCAGTGTGGTGTTGGCGGGGTGGGAGACGAATCCGGTGCCCAACTCCTGCAGGGCGACTGCCACGCCGTCGCGCAGGTTCAGCAGGGCGCGGGCGCCGTCATCGATGGCGGTGGTGCGCCACCGTTCCAATAGGCAGTTGTCCAGTTTGGGTGAAGCCTGATCCAGGTCGGCGTCCGCGTCGTCACTGTCGTTATCGGCTTCGGCGGCGGCCTTTTTGGCTGCTTTGGCGGCCTTCTCGTCGAGCTGCGGGGCGAACCGACTGGCGTGCAGGGTCAAGAAGAGCACCCGGAAGTCGGCGTAGAGCTGGTCGGTGAAGATCGCATCCAGGTCGAACTCGACGAACGACTGCCGAGTCAGCGTGGAGGCGTCTCGCAGCAGCCGCAGCACTCGCCCATTGGACAGCACCCCCCACAGGGCGCGGTCCTCACGGTTGAGGTAGTCCTGCAGCATGGCTTGGGGGGCGCGGGCGGTCACCGACGGGGTCTTGGTGTCCAGTTCGACGCCGGCGCCGAGCAGGTGCAGTGGGGCCCACGCGGCCGGGGCGGCGGCATCAGGCCACGACAACCGATGGGAAATCGGGAAATGCGGGGCATCGGTCTCACCCAGGCCCGGCGGAACCGCCAGCCCGCCGCTGATGGCCTCGGGGCGGCCCCATCCCAGTTCGTAGAGCAGCGGCAGCAGCCAGCGTTCGCGGGTGAGTTTGGTGGCGGGGTCGCCTGCGGGCAATCTCTCCAGTGCGGCTCGCCATTTGGCGTGGGCGCCCAGCATGGCTTCCCAAGCGCGGGCGATGGCGGCGTTGATGGCCATACCCGGCGGCAGCTGGTATGCCTCGGCGGTTTGACCGGGCAACCGCAGCTCGTTGGCCCGAGGGATCGCCTCGGAGGGCAGGGCGGTGCCGACGCTACGGATCGCGCGGAACACCGATGCGGTGGTCATGTGGAACTCCCGTCGGGCAGAAAGACATACACACCGAGAACGTCGGCGGGCGGTAGGAACTTCACCCGGGGGGTTCTGCCGCCGGCTTTGGCGGCGGTACGCACTGCCTGGTGCTCAGTCACCAACGCTGCAGCGGCATCGGCGCCGGTGGTGGCGAGCTGTGCGGCCAGGGCGGGCAGCCGGTCAAGGGCGCGGCCCAATTGGGCTCGGGCCAGGACGTCATCGACATTGCCAGACGGGCTCAATGTCAGCAATGCGTCCACCTCGGACTGCGGCAGCCAGGTCAGCGTGTCCCCGCTGCCGGTGAATGCGACGAAGCGGGCCTCTTCGGCGACCTGGGTGACGGTGGTAGCCGTGCCGGGCAGGGTGATCTCCAACCGGTGACGCACCATCAGCAAGGTGGTCACCTTGCGGACCCCGTCGGTGCGCATCACGCCGGCGCGCCGCGCCGGCCGGGCCGCAGCATCCAACCGGGCATCCAGGGCTGCGTCCAGCACGTAGCGCGACAGGGCCTCCACGCACGTGTCAGTGCGGGCCAATACGTGGTGGCCCGGCGGCATCGGCAGGGACCGGTGGAAGGTCAGCGTCGCAGCTTTGGTGGGTGGCAGCTGGTCACGCACCGCGGCGGGCAGGGTGTCGATACGAGTGGTGAACCCGTCGGCAGTGTCGCTGACGGCCGCCCCCAACAGCGACAGCGCAGTGCGGGTGAACGACTCCACGTCGGCCGGCCCGCCCAGGGCCCGGCGCACTTCGGTCAGTGCCTGGGCGACGGTGTCGGGCTTGAGCCCGGCCTGCCGGAACCGTGACCGGGACGCCTTCTCGCGTTCGGCGGCATCCGACCAGGCGACCTCAACCTGCTCCGCCAGGGAGGCCGAGGTGGCTGTTGCGAAGTCCAGGGTGAGCTGTTCGGCGTCTTTGCCGCGCAGCAACAGCGACTCCCAGATCGCCTTCATCACGGTGGCTGAGTCGACGGGGATCGGCACCGACACCCCGATGCTGCGCTTGATGTTTTCGTGGCGGCGGATCAACACCTGGAGCACGATGCCGTCGATGCCGTTGTCTTCCCCGTAATAGGTGACGGTGCGCACCACCGGGGCCTGTTGGCCGAACCGGTCGACGCGGCCCTCCCGCTGTTCGTGGCGGGTCGGGTTCCAGGCCAGGTCGTAATGCACGACGGCGCTGAAACCGTCCTGCAGGTTGACGCCCTCCGACAGGCAGTCGGTGGCGATCAGGAGCCGCGGACCGTCGTGTGCGGTCAGCGCGGCGACCCGTTCTTCGCGCTCCTCCGGCGGCAACGTTCCACTGACTACCTCCATCCTCAGCCCGGGAACCCTGGCCAGGGCAGCGCCGAGGTGCTCGCCCAGATACTCGGCGGTTGGAATGAAGCGGCAGAACACGATCGGGTGAAACCCGTCGGAGATGAGGTCCTTGATAAGTGGGATGGCCCGCTTGAGTTTGGCGTCGTGGCGCGGTCCCCGCAACGCTGCCGCCGCTGCGGCCAACTCTCGCAGCCGCTTTCGGGCTCCGGTGTCGGGGCTGTCGCTGGTGGCTGTGGTGTCGGCGCCTACGGTGATGTCTTCGGCCTCGGTCGCGTCATCGAGATCGGAGTCCAGCACGCGTGGTTCGGCGTAGGCGTCAATGACCGCCTCATCGGTGTCGTCTGCGGTGGCCGCCACCGCGGAGCGGTTGAGCAGGGTCTGCTCGGCGGCGGCTGGGCTGGAGGCCAGGCAGCGCAGCAGTGCGATCGCAGACCACCAGCGGACTCGCTGGCGCACTGCGGACAGCTTGGGGTCGGTGACCTGTTCGCGGACGTAATCCATCACGTCGTCGAACAGCGCACGGTAGCCGGCGGTGAGTTTGTAGGCGGTCTCGCCGGTTTCCCGCTGCGGGAATGGGGTGTCCTCGTCGAGGTATTCACGGATATCGGCGCGGCGGCGCTGGATCATATATTGCGCCAGCAGCTTCCGGTCCTCTTCGCGGTCCTTGCCGGACAGGTCCGTCGGCAGGTCACCCAAACGATTGTCGAGCAGCCCGATCAGGGATTGCCAGGCGGTGTCGTCTCCGCTGTGCGGGGTCGCGGTCAGCAGCAGCAGGTGGCGGTCATGGTCGTCGGCAAGCTTGCGCAGCAGTGTGTAGCGCAGATGTGCTTGGCTGCCGCCGCCCGTTCCGGCCGAGGCCACACAGGTGTGAGCTTCGTCGACGATCACCAATTCCGGACAGTTCAGGGCGAATTCGTCGCGGCGGGTCTTCTGTTTGATGAAGTCGGTGGAGATCACCAGGTGCGGATAGTGCTGGTAGAGATTCGAGCCGAAGGGGACATTGCGGGACAGTCGGTTGACCGTTGACGGCAACAACAGCTGAGCATCGATACCGAACTTATGCAGCAGTTCGCTCTGCCACTGTGGGGCCAGTTGGGGTGAACACAGCACCACCAGCCGTTGTGCGTCACCGGTGGCCAACAGCTCCGCGGCGATCAATCCGGCCTCCACCGTCTTGCCGATCCCGACCCCGTCGGCGATCAGCAGCCGCACCGTGTTCTGGCGGGCCGCCATCAGCAGCGGCACCAGTTGATAGTTGCGCGGCGTGACCGCTAGCCGGGCGAACGAGCGGAACGGACCGCCGCCCGCATGGAACGACAGGCGTAGCGCGTCTCGCAGCAGGCGGGCCCGGGTGGCGTCGCCGCGGTCCTCGACACTGGGCGGGTCGAACGTCGCCGCGGCGAACTCGTCGATACCGGGCAGCAGCACGGTCGTCTCGTCTTCGTGACCGCCGAGGGGGCGGACCAGCAGTGCCCCCTCGGGGGATCCCGGCAGGACCAGCCAGTCCCGGCCGCGAGCGGTGACCAAAGCGCCGGCGGGGTAGTCGAGGACTGTCATCAGATCGCTTTCGGGGGGCCGAAGATGTCGCTCTTTTCTGCGAAGGTCTTGAGCCATCCTGCGTCGGCATCTTGGTAGCCGAACCGCAGCACCAACCAACCGGCTTCGTCTTCGAGTTTCATCCGTGCCTGCTCGTCCTTCTCGTGTTGGTAGGCGGAATCGTGGACGGGGCCGTCGATGAAGACCGCCACGTCCATTCCGCCGGTGTGATAGGCGAAATCTGGCCGCACGTAATACCCGTCGACGATCTGCTGCGCATCGTCCGGCAGTCGGTAGCCATGTTCGTCGAGCAGTGCGAGGAACCTGCGCTCCAGTTCGCTGTCACAGGCTTGTGTGAGATTCGTCAGGTGCTCGGAGCGCTCCTGGCCCCCGGCGCCGACGGCGATAGTCGCCGTGGTGAGCTGCTGGAGTAGCTCGGTGACGCAGTGCCGGTCTAGGCGTTGGTGATCCCACTGGTTGGCATACGACAACAGACAGTCATAGCAGGCCTGCGCGCAGTCCTCGGTGGCGTGTGGTGCGCGTTTGCGATCTTCGCCGGTGTCGGGATCGAAGTGCAGGATCTCCAAGGCTTTTCGGGCCACCGCGCGTAGCTGGCCGTCCTCGGTGGCCAGCCGGCGCAGGACACCGGCACCGCCCTCGGCGGCCTCGAAGAACAACAGTCGAGACCAGGCATGATCCCCGGTATTACTCGGCAGGGCCTCGGTGGCCAGTTCGCTGTCCTCAAGTTGGTACACGGTCTCGATGCCGCGTTTGAGGGCGTACGCGGCGGCCATGCGTTGCTCGGTTGGGATCGACGGATCCAGATGCAGCAGCAGCGCGTTTCGGTGGTCCTCGACATGCGGGATCACCCGCTGATAACGCGGTGCCTCTCCGTGCACGTTCTTGGCCAGATCGGCTTCGCTGCACCAGCGGCCATCCACGGTGTCGAGCACGTGGCCGCGGACATCTTTGTCCTTGCGGCGCCGCAGGCCTACGTTCATCCGCCGGATCAGTGCGGTGTCTCCATAGGTGATTGTGCCCAGGAGGTTGCTGCCTGCACTGATCGTGCTGGTGAGCTGTCCGGCGCGCTCGCCGTGCGGCACGAACCGGATGGAGGTGAGGATCTCATGCCCGGCGCGCTGCCGCTCCTCCTCGTCGGCGCTGATCCGGTCACGGCGACGGGTCTTGACCGACAGAAGTCGCATCAGGTTGGGCATTGTGTCCAGGGTCGGACTGGCGCAGTGCTGGCAGACGTCCACCGTGGTCGAGTCGTGGAGATAGCCGCAGGCTCCACAGCGCTTGATTTCGGTGATGGCGACTCCGGTGCCGTCCTCGCGGGCGGGCAGGCCGACGCGGGTCACCTCGTAGCGGGCGCCCTCGTGGTAAATGAAGGCGCCTGGTCCGAACTCGCTGATCGCGATGAACCGTGGACGCTGGATGAAGTCACCCTCCCCGTTGCGGGTACGCCGCTCGGCGGGGATGAACGCCGACAGCGGCAGCCGCGGGAACGAATAGCCGGGCAGGAACCCTTCCGAGGCGAAGTAGCGGTAGGTGTAGAAATCGCCTTGCATGATGTCGTCGACCTGGCCTTTGAGCAGGTCGAGCGCGGCGCGGGCTTCCGAGATCCGGCCGCGGGCACGCTGTTTGGATGCCTCGGAGGCGCCGATGGTCTTCAGTGTGGTGTTGGCGCTGTCCAGTTCGGTCTGCGCGTCGCGATACAGGCCGCGCCAACGGTCGGCGGCACTGTTGAATCGCATGGCGGCACGCTCGACGGTCTCGGTTACCCAGCTCGGCGACCACCAGGGGGCGGTGGTGACCTCGGTTGCGGCGGACAGGATCTGCGTGATTGCCTCCGTGGCTGCGGCGCGGCTGGCCGTGGACTCGATGGTCGCAAGCACCTCAGGGCGTAGCGGCAGACCGGGCTGGTCGATGTCGAGCAGGTCGACCATGCTGACCTTGAGGTCGAGCCCGCAGGTGACCAACCAGATGGCATGCGCGTGGGCGCGTACGAGATCTTGGTTGCCCAATTCCAGCCGGGGTGGGGCGACAGCGCCGGCGACCATGTCCTGGCTGCGCCGAAAGTAGTAGGCGTCGTGAGCGTTTCCGGTGGCGCAGTAGGTCAGGGCGATCGCCGGTTGCCCTGACCGCCCAGCCCGGCCGGACCGTTGAGCGTAGTTGGCCGGGGTGGGCGGCACGTTACGCATCCCGACCACATTGAGGCTGTTGATGTCGACGCCGAGTTCCATGGTGGGCGAGCAGTACAGCACCGGAAGGCGGGCAGCGCCGAAGTCGTCCTCGCGTCTCTGACGTTTGGCCGCCTCCACCTGGGCGGTGTGCTCGCGGGCCTCTAATCCAATCAATGCCTGCGCGGTTCCGGCGTACAGGTCGCGGAAGTAGGGGTTGACCCGGCCTTGAGCCCGGTTGCCGCGTAGGGGATCGGGTGCACGGTGCTCACCGGTCCCTGGATGCCATTCGATGAGGTCGGCGCGGACCCGGTAGCCGGTCGGACGCTTCGGGACCTTGACGCGCGCCAGGATTCCGGCGGTGGCCAGTGTCTCCATCAGCGCTTCGATGATCAACTGGGCATCGTCGGTCTTGATCTCATGCGGATGTCCCGGGAAGCGGTTGGGGCGCCGCAGCCAGCGTCCGTAGGCGCCCAGCCCGGACAGGTAGAGGTCTGCCCCCGTTCCCGCCGTCTTCGGTCGGCTGCCCGGATAGGCGGTCCCGCTGTAGGTGCCATTCTCCTCGGAGATCGCCCATGGATCTTTCAGCCACTCTCGGCTGGTGCGGCGCATTGCGTCGAATTTCTCTTCGGTGAGGAATTCGGTCTCTATGCACAGATTCCGGCGGAGCTCGTCGAGCAAGACATGCATCAGGTCGTGGCGAGTCTGCGGGTCGGCGCTCGCCAGCGGCTCGCCGCGGTTCGACCACTTCGAATCGTCGGAGGCCAGTGCGGCCAGACCGTCGTAGGCCAACCGTAATTGGCCCGTCTGTTCCAAGTTGGGCATGGTGATGCGCCACCCGCGCTTGAGGTCGGCCCACAATCGGTAGGTCACCACGGCCCGCAGGGCACGGGCAATCTTCTTGCGCGGGACCGGTTCCTCGGCCGTCTCCTCATCGCGGGCGAAGAACTTCAAGGCGGTGCCACCGAGTGCGGCGACCACCTCGGGTCCGAGGTCCTCGTCAGTGAGGGGACCCGCGTGGTCGCGGGCGGCGCGATACAGCGCCGAGCGAATCAGCGCGACCAGCACGAAGTCGTTGAAATGACCGGCCTGCAGGCTGGCGTCCTGCCGATTGTCGCTGAAGGCCAGAAATTTCCGGGCGACGTCATCGAGGTCGGTTTCCTGGCGCAGGGTGCGGACCACCGACTGCGACAACACGGTGACCGCGCTGGCACGTCCCTCAGTGCCCAGGCTGGCGACTCGGGAGAACTCCGACTGGCGGGCACTTTCGTAGCTGGTCTTGCATGACGGGCAGAAGTGTAGGCGTTCGAAGAAAGCGACCGGCATGCCGTCGTCGGTGATTGTGCCGTACTCATCAACCCGCAGCGACGCGGGCAGCTTCGATTCTCGCGCTTTGTCGAGGACCCGGCCCGACCCGGTGTCGACCACCCAGTCGTCGGGCACCAGGTTGAGCAGGGCCGGGTCCCGGACATCGGGCCACGGCGCCTCGGTGATGTACAGCAGTCCCTGGGCATCGGGCTCTTCGGCGAGATCCGAGCGGAGGCTGCGTGGGCTGAAGTTCTCACCGCCGCGCTCCAGATTGACCACCAGGAAGTCCTGGCCGCACTCTCGGCAGAAGGCCAGCGGGAACAGCGGCTGTCCAAGCGGGCGTCCCGGTGCACTGCGCTGATACTGCGTAGTCAGGTATCGGGTGCCGGGCGGTTCCAACGTGGTGTAGACCGTGTCGCCCTTACCGATGAACTGGTGCAGTTTGAAGGCGAACAGGGTGCGGCCGCTGCTGTCGCGGGCCTGCGATCCGGCGAGCAGCAGCTCCTGCAGCTTCGTGTGGCAGACCTGGTGGTCGACACCGGTGTCGGCGCTCAGGATTTTGGCGGCGTCGGTGAGTTTGGAAGGCGGGCGGCGGGCGAGGTTGCCTTCGTCGTCCTTTTGTAGGCCGAAGTGATGTTCGGTCCAGACCGCCAACGGATCGGCCTGCAGTTGTTCCCAGGTTGATGGCGTGGGCAGACTGAGCCTGCTGTGCAGGGCGGCCGGTGCGGCCTCCCCGGTGGTCGCTCGGCGCAGGGTCTCACCGACGATGTTGGCGGCGGGGATCTGTACGCCGAATATGCGGGTGGCCAACTCGGCGACCTGCTGACGTTGCTCGGCCTTGGTGCCGGGCCCGGCGAGTGTCGCACTGGTCCCGATGCACTGGACGGCGGCATGGGCGACCGCGCCACGCAGCCGACGGATCAGCATCGCTACATCCGCGCCTTGGCGGCCCCGATACGTATGCAACTCGTCGAGTACCAGAAAAGACAGATTCTCTGCGCTGGCGATCAACGCCTGACGCTCCCTCGGGCGAGTCAGCATCAGCTCGAGCATGACGTAGTTGGTCAGCAGGATGTCGGGCGGAGACTCCAGTGTCGCCTCGCGCTCCTCCCGGCCTTCCTGCCCGGTGTAGCGGGCGAAGGTGACCTTGGGGTTGGTCTTGCCGAGGAACTTTTCCAACTCATTGAACTGGCTGTTGGCAAGAGCGTTCATCGGGTAGACGATGATGGCGCGTACGCCCTTGCCCGAGCCCTCCCGCAGCACCCGGTCAACGATCGGCACTATGTAGGACATCGATTTGCCCGAGCCGGTGCCGGTGGTCAGGACATACGATTCTCCGCGGTTGGCGATGTCGAAGGCGTCGGCTTGGTGACGATGGAAGGTGATCTCGCGGCCGACGGGATCCTGTTCGGTTCGCGCACGAAAGATGTTTGCAGCCTCGGCGTGCAGTACCTCTTGCTTGACCAGGTCGCTGACTGTGCCACCTGACTCGAATGCCGGGTTAAGTGCCAGCCAAGGCTCCGGCCAGAGCAGCCCACCGTCGATCTCCGACTCGACCTTGGCGCGGATCGTGTCGTCCTTGATCTCCAAAAAGCCGGAGACGAAACCTTGGTAGTCCTCCAGTACCTCGCGCAGAACGCCGAACGCGTCCATGCCACCTCCTGTCAGCGCACCTGACACGCGATGGAGCCGACCATACTGGCATGGACCGACAAGTGGGACGCTAGTTCAAATTTTGGGACCAAGTTGCCTGGCGATGGCTGCCAGTCAACGGCTCGCGGCACGGATGCGCTGCGCCACTCTCGCGGGGAGGTCATTGATGTCGATCGGGCGCTTCCGCCAGCAGTGATCGAGCATTCGGGCGCCGGTCGAGCCGTCTTGAAGAACGCGCGGACCCCAGATTCTGACCTCGGCCACGTGGCCGTTCGACCAGGTTGCGGTGAAGTGACTGGGCCCGAAGGCCTGCGTGAAGTTCTTCCCGTCATTGCCGCAGATCATGTCGTCGAGCTCACCGACCGCGAGGTCGAAGCGCGCTTGGTGTGTTCCAGTCATCCTTGTCTCCTGTTGCGGGGTTGAATCGGGCTGTCTGTCTGCTGATTGCGCGGTGCTTGCCTCGACGGGGCTGCGGACTGTCCTGTTCGGGACGACGCGAAGGTCGACGGTCATCGGGGCGTGATCGCTGTGGGCGAGCCACTCGGTGTGCGATCCCGTGGTGACGTTGTCGATCACGGCGGCGGGGGAGACGAACGTGTAGTCGACGTGGTACGGCTTGTCGGCGTTGCGGGTCCACCACAGGGTGGGGTGCGCCTCGGTGCCAGGTAGGCAGCCATGCTGGTGGTGGTAGGCGCTGACCAGTCCGTGCGACTGCAACAGATCCATGAAGTCGCCGAACCTGACCTGGCCGCCGGGCTCGTCCCAGTAGACGGAATTGTTGAAGTCACCACTGATGACAGTCACATCCGCGGGTCCGCAGAGGAACTCGGCATAGTGCTCCATCGAGGCGCGCATGCGCCCAACCTTCGGGCCCTCTGGTGCCCGCGTCCGCGATGGTTCATATCCCATACCGCGAGCATCCGGACCTGGACGGGGCCGTCGACATGCAGTGGCATCACCCACTGATAGCCGGGATCGTAAGCGTCGTCGATTCGAAAGGTCCAGTCTCCGAAGGCGATGACCAGAAGACCCTTGTTGGGACTGGAGCCGACCCACTGCACCGAGGTGGCGCCGACAGCTGCCAACGCATCGCCGACCCGATCGGGGTGCGCCGACTCCGGGAGAACAGCGATGTCAGGCGCTAAAGCCTGTAGGAGATGGGTTTTGCCGTGCAGCCCCATTGCGACATTCCATTCGACCAGCCGCACTGTGCTCGCATCAGTCGTCATGCCACCAGACACTGCCACGTGCCACCGACAGGGCAGCCGTGCCTGTGTGGGCCGAGCCCCCCTACTCGGGGCAGTCGCCGTCGCCGGCCCAGACGGTGACCCGGGCGGCCTGCAGCACGCCGTCGGCGTTGGTGGTGCCGCCGGCGGCAACACACTTGCCGGCGCTGATCGACGGCGCGCTGACGGTGACCATCCGGCGGAAGTCGGTGTCGTCGTTGAGCGTGACCGTGGTCGGCCCCGACGGCCCGCCGACGGTCAGGGTGTCACCGGAGACCGACTCGACCACCCCGCGGACGCCGTGGTGCGCCTTCGCGGGCGCCGGGGTGTCAGCCGTCGCGGCGGGCGGCTGCGTGCAGGCACCGTCGCTGATCGCCACGAACTTCGCCGTGATGGCGCCGCTGTCGGCGGGAGCACTGTCGCGCCCGGTGCCGGCCTTGATGCAGGTGCCGGTGGTGATCTCGCCGCGCTGGGCGGGCACCGACTCGAAGATGCGGGTGCTGTCGGTCAGCGAAACGGTGGTGGTGCCCGACGCGCGAGACACCTCGAGGGTGTCGCCGGACACCGAGGAGACCGTACCCATCACGTGGTCGCCGTGGGCGTGGGCCAATGCCGGGACGAACAGCCCGGCCGCCACCAGCGCCGTCGCTCCGGTCACGGCGCCGATCGTGCGGTTACGGGTGGGTGTGCTCAGGCGGGGGGACATCGGCGTCTCCGTTCGTTGGGATGAGCCCGCGGCGGTTGCCGCTGCCGGTGCTATCACCGTCAATGGTCGAGTTAGCGAGCACCTAGATCTCAGCTGTGAGCCCGCTGTGGAGACCGCTTGCCCTCTGCAAAACGACCCGCGGGAACACCGCGACGTCGCCGGACGTTGGCTCTGTCATGGCAACTCAAGACCTCACCGCAGCGAAGTTCGAAGAAACCATCGCCGACAACGACATCGTCCTTGTCGACTTCTGGGCCTCCTGGTGCGGCCCGTGCCGCTCGTTCGCGCCGACCTTCGCGGCGGTTTCGGAGAAGCACCCGGACGTGGTGTTCGCCAAGGTCGACACCGAAGCCGAGCAGCAGTTGGCCGCCGCCGCCCAGATCCGCTCCATTCCCACGCTGATGGCGTTCAAGAAGGGCACGCTGGTGTTCAACCAGGCCGGCGCCCTGCCCGCCGCGGCGTTGGAGGACCTGGTGCAGCAGGTCAAGGATCTCGACATCGAGGCCGCCCTGGCCGAACAGAACGCCGCGGACAAGCCCGACCAGGTCTGAGGGCGCGCACGCGATAGCGTGCTTCGGTGTCTTCTGAATCCGAATTCATCCTGGTAGAGCGTCCCCGTCCGCACGTCGCCCTGATCACGCTGAATCGCCCGGAGCGGATGAACTCTATGGCGTTCGACGTGATGGTCCCGCTGCGCGACGCGCTGGCGCAGGTCAGCTACGACAACTTGGTGCGGGTGGTGGTGCTGACCGGGGCGGGCCGGGGATTCTCCTCGGGCGCCGACCACAAGTCCGCGGGTTCGGTTCCGCACGTGGAGGGCCTGACCAGGCCCACGTTCGGCCTGCGCTCGATGGAACTGCTCGACGACATCATCCTGGGGCTGCGGCGCCTGCACCAGCCGGTGATCGCGGCCGTCAACGGCGCAGCCATCGGCGGTGGGTTATGCCTGGCGCTGGCGGCCGACATCCGGGTCGCCGCGTCGGGCGCCTACTTCCGGGCCGCCGGCATCAACAACGGTCTGACCGCCAGCGAGCTGGGCCTGAGCTACCTGTTGCCCCGGGCGATCGGAACGTCGCGGGCGTTTGAGATCATGCTCACCGGGCGCGACGTCGACGCCGCCGAAGCCGAACGAATCGGCCTGGTCTCGCGGGTGGTGGAGCAGCCGAACCTGCTGGACACCTGCTACGAGATGGCCGAGCGGATCGCCGGCTTCTCCCGGCCGGGGGCCGAGTTGACCAAGCGGACGCTCTGGAGCGGACTCGACGCCGGTAGTCTGGAGGGGCACATGCAGGCCGAGGGGCTCGGACAGCTCTACGTGCGCCTGCTGACCAGCAACTTCGAGGAAGCCGTCGCTGCGCGCGCCGAGAAGCGCCCGCCGGCCTTTACCGACGATAAGTAGCCAGAACACGACAGGAGTACTGCGCGCGTGATTACCGCAACGGGCCTGGAGGTCCGCGCCGGAGCGCGCACCCTGCTCGACTCGGTTGATTCGGTGCTGCGGGTACAGCCCGGAGATCGGATCGGCCTGGTCGGCCGCAACGGCGCCGGCAAGACCACCACCCTGCGCATCCTGGCCGGTGAAGGCGAGCCCTACGCCGGCACCATCACCCGTACCGGTGAGATCGGCTACCTGCCGCAGGACCCGCGGGAAGGCAACCTCGACGTGCTGGCCCGCGACCGCGTGCTTTCGGCTCGCGGACTGGACGCCATCCTGGCCGACCTGGAGAAGCAGCAGGTGCTGATGGCCGAGGTCGTCGACGACGCCGAGCGCGACCGGGCAATCCGGCGCTACGGTCAGCTCGAAGAGCGCTTCGCCGCGCTCGGAGGGTACGCCGCCGAGAGCGAGGCGGGCCGGATCTGCACCAGCCTCGGCCTGCCCGACCGGGTGCTGACCCAGCCGCTGCGGACCCTGTCCGGCGGCCAGCGCCGCCGGGTGGAGCTGGCCCGGATCCTGTTCGCTGCCGGCGAGGGCGGTTCCGGTGGAGCGGGCTCGAACACCACCCTGCTGCTCGACGAGCCGACCAACCACCTGGATGCGGACTCGATCGGCTGGTTGCGTGACTTTCTGAAGAACCACGGCGGGGGACTGGTGCTGATCAGTCACGACGTGGACCTGCTGGCCGACGTGGTCAACCGGGTGTGGTTTTTGGACGCGGTGCGCGGCGAAGCCGATGTCTACAACATGGGCTGGCAGAAGTACCTCGACGCGCGAGCCACCGATGAGCAGCGCCGCCGCCGGGAACGCGCCAACGCCGAACGCAAGGTCGCCGCGCTGCGCAGCCAAGCCGCCAAGTTGGGCGCCAAGGCCACCAAAGCGGTTGCGGCGCAGAATATGCTGCGTCGCGCCGACCGGATGCTGGCAGCCCTCGATGAGGAACGGGTGGCCGACAAGGTCGCCAGGATCAAGTTCCCCACCCCGGCCCCGTGTGGCAAGACTCCGCTGATGGCCAGTGGCCTGACCAAGATGTATGGCTCGCTGGAGGTGTTCAGCGGTGTCGACCTGGCCATCGACCGCGGCTCGCGGGTCGTGGTGCTGGGGCTCAACGGCGCCGGCAAGACCACGCTGCTGCGCGTGCTGGCCGGCGTCGAAACCCCCGAAGCCGGCCAGCTCGAGCCCGGTCACGGGTGCAAGATCGGCTACTTCGCCCAGGAACACGACACCATCGACAACGCCGCAACCGTGTGGGAGAACATCGTCCATGCGGCCCCGGACACCTCCGAGCAGGACCTGCGTGGGCTCTTGGGCGCGTTCATGTTCACCGGGGCGCAGCTGGACCAGCCGGCCGGCACGCTCTCCGGCGGCGAGAAGACCCGGCTGGCACTGGCGGGGCTGGTGGCGTCCACCGCAAACGTTCTGCTGCTCGACGAGCCGACCAACAACCTCGACCCCGCGTCGCGCGAGCAGGTGCTCGACGCCCTGCGCAGCTACGCCGGGGCGGTGGTGCTGGTCACCCACGACCCGGGTGCGGCCGAAGCGCTGGACCCCCAGCGGGTGGTGCTGTTGCCCGACGGCACCGAGGACCACTGGTCGGCCGATTACCGCGACCTGATCGAGCTGGCCTAGCGCCCCGTCGGGGCCCGGCGGTGCCGATTGCCCGCATTTGTGCCAAAGTCGCCCCGGCGCCCGGCCGTCTTCCTACGCTGAAGTGGTCAAGGCGGCGAGGGGATGGTGTGGGGACGTGGCAACGACGACGAAATCCAACAAGCTACGTGACCGTCAGCTGGTCGAGTTGCGTAACGCCTACGAGCGTGGGGCGAGCATCCGCACGCTGGCGGCGTCGACCGGGCGCTCGTACGGGTCGGTGCACAGCATGCTGCGGGAGTCCGGCGCGGTGATGCGCAGTCGCGGTGGTCCCAACCACCGGACGCGCTCGCGCTAGCGCAACTCCGGGCATCTCGCCGAACGTGCACTCAGAGCGAGATTTCGGCGAAGAATTCGTTCTGAGTACACGCTCGGCGCGAAAATTGATCTCTAGCCGAAATCAGCTCTGGCGCACGGAGTCCTCGACCAGGTCGAGGACCGCCGACAGGCGCTGCGGATCCTCGCCGGAGGCCAGCCGCGCAACCAGTCCATCGAGCACGAGGTCCAGATAGCAGTGCAACACGTCGCCGGCCACGTCGTCGCGCAGTCGGCCGGCCTGCTTCTGACGGTGCAGGCGATCCGTTGTGGCAGCGGCCAATTCGGCTGACCGCTCCGCCCAGCCGCGGCCGAACTCCGGATCGTGGCGCAGCTTGCGGGCGATCTCGAGCCGGGTGGCCAGCCAGTCGAACTGCTCCGGCGCGGCCAGCATGTCCCGCATGACGCCGATCAGGCCCTCGCGGGAAGCCAGATCGGCCATGCGCTGCGCATCCTCACGCGCCAGTTCGAAGAACAGCGTGTCCTTGTCGCGGAAGTGATGAAATATCGCCCCGCGCGACAGCCCAATGGTCTGCTCGAGTCGCCGCACCGTCGCCTGGTCGTAGCCGTAAGCGGCGAAGCAGCGCCGAGCGCCATCGAGGATCTGGCGGCGCCGGGCCGCCAGGTGATCCTCGCTGACCCTGGGCATGGTGATCGCCGACTACGCGGTCTTGGCCGACTTCAGCATGTTGCGCAGCACGTACTGCAGGATGCCGCCGTTGCGGTAGTAGTCGGCCTCACCGGGGGTGTCGATGCGCACCACCGCGTCGAATTCGACCTTCTCGCCGTTCTCCTTGGTGGCGGTGACCTTGACCGTCTTCGGCGTCTTACCGGAGTTGAGCTCTTCGATCCCGACGATGTCGAAGGTCTCCGTGCCGTCCAGACCCAGCGACCCGGCGGACTCGCCGGCCGGGAACTGCAGCGGGATCACACCCATGCCGATCAGGTTCGAGCGGTGGATGCGCTCGAAGGACTCGGTGATGACCGCCTTGACGCCCAGCAGCGTGGTGCCCTTGGCCGCCCAGTCGCGTGACGAGCCCGACCCGTACTCCTTGCCGCCCAGCACCACCAGCGGGATGCCGGCCTTCTGGTAGTTCATGCAGGCGTTGTAGATGAACTCCTTCGGGCCACCCTCCTGGGTGAAGTCCCGGGTGTAGCCGCCCTGGGTGCCCTCCAGGCCGATGGTGTCCAGCAGGCGGTTCTGCAGGCGGATGTTGGCGAAGGTGCCGCGAACCATGACCTCGTGGTTGCCGCGGCGGCTGCCCAGCGAGTTGTAGTCCTTGCGGGCCACACCGTGGGCGTCGAGGTAGTCCGCGGCCGGGGTGCCGGGCTTGATCGGGCCGGCCGGGCTGATGTGGTCGGTGGTGACCGAGTCGCCCAGCAGTGCCATCACCCGGGCGCCCTTGATGTCGGAGACCGGCTCGGGCTCCAGGCCCATGCCGTCGAAGTAGGGGGCCTTGCGCACGTAGGTCGAGGACTCGTCCCAGGCGAAGGTGTCGCCGTCGGGGGTCGGCAGGTTGCGCCAGTTGTCGTCACCGGCGAACACGTCGGCGTAGGACTTGCGGAACATGTCCTGGTTGATCGCGGACTTGATGGTGTCGTCGATCTCCTGGGCCGACGGCCAGATGTCGCGCAGGTAGACGTCGTTGCCGTCTTTGTCCTTGCCCAGGGAATCGGTCTCGAAGTCGAAGTCCATGGTGCCGGCCAACGCGTAGGCGATCACCAGCGGCGGGGAGGCCAGGTAGTTCATCTTGACGTCGGGGGAGATGCGGCCCTCGAAGTTGCGGTTACCCGACAGCACCGCGGTGACGGTCAGGTCCTCTTCGTTGACCGCCTTGGAGATCTCCTCGGGCAGCGGGCCGGTGTTGCCGATACAGGTGGTGCAGCCGTAACCGCCCAGGTAGAAGCCGAGCTTCTCCAGGTAGGGCCACAGGCCGGCCTTCTCGTAGTAGTCGGTGACGACCTGCGAGCCGGGGGCCATGTTGGTCTTGACCCACGGCTTGGAGGACAAGCCCCTCTCGACGGCGTTGCGGGCCAGCAGTGCGGCGCCGATCATCACCGAGGGGTTGGAGGTGTTGGTGCAGGACGTGATACCTGCGACCGCGACGGCGCCGTGGTCGAGGATGAACTCACCGCGCTCCCCGGTGACCCGGATCGGCTTGCTCGGCCGGCCCTCGGCGCCGTTGGCGGCGGACTGCACGTCCACGGCACCGTCGTCGGCGAAGGACAGCGAGGCCGGGTCGGATGCCGGGAAGGATTCCTCGAGGGCTTCGTCGAGCTTGGTCTCCGGCGCCGGGTGCTGTTCCTCGACGTAGTTGTGGATGTCTTTGCGGAAGGCGGTCTTGCTCTCCGACAACAGGATCCGGTCCTGCGGACGCTTCGGGCCGGCGATCGAGGGGACCACGGTGGACAGGTCCAGCTCGAGGTATTCGGAGAAGGCCGGCTCGTGGTCGGGGTTGTGCCACATACCCTGCGCCTTGGCGTAGGCCTCGACGAGTGCGAGCTGCTCGTCGCTGCGGCCGGTCAGGCGCAGGTAGTTGATGGTCTCTTCATCGATCGGGAAGATCGCGCAGGTGGAGCCGAACTCGGGGCTCATGTTGCCCAGCGTGGCGCGGTTGGCCAGCGGCACCTCGGCCACACCCTTGCCGTAGAACTCGACGAACTTGCCGACCACACCGTGGCGGCGCAGCATGTCGGTGACGGTGAGCACCACGTCGGTGGCGGTGACGCCGGGCTGGATCTCGTCGGTCAGCTTGAAGCCGACGACGCGGGGGATCAGCATCGACACCGGCTGGCCCAGCATGGCTGCCTCGGCCTCGATTCCGCCGACGCCCCAGCCCAGCACGCCCAGGCCGTTCTGCATGGTGGTGTGGCTGTCGGTGCCGACGCAGGTGTCGGGGTAGGCCTGACCGTTGCGGACCATCACGGTGCGGGCGAGGTATTCGATGTTGACCTGGTGCACGATGCCGGTGCCCGGCGGGACGACCTTGAAGTCGTCGAAGGCACCCTGGCCCCAGCGCAGGAACTGGTAGCGCTCGGCGTTGCGCTCGTATTCGAGGGCGACGTTGCGCTCGAAGGCGTCCGCGGTGCCGAAGACGTCGAGGATGACCGAGTGGTCGATGACCATCTCCGCGGGCGAGAGCGGGTTGACCTTGTTGGGGTCGCCGCCCAGGGCGGTGACGGCCTCACGCATGGTGGCCAGGTCCACGACGCAGGGCACGCCGGTGAAGTCCTGCATGATCACCCGGGCGGGGGTGAACTGGATCTCGATGCTCGGCTCGGCGGCCGGGTCCCAGTTGGCGATCGCGTTGATGTGATCGGAGGTGATGTTGGCGCCGTCCTCGGTGCGCAACAGGTTCTCGGCGAGCACTTTGAGGCTGTAGGGCAGCTTGTCGGTGCCGGGCACGGCGTCGAGGCGGAAGATTTCGTAGTTCTGGTCGCCGACGGTGAGAGTGTCGCGCGCCCCGAACGAATTCACCGAATCTTTGCTGCTCACTTCAACTCCCCGAGATCGAGTCCTCATCCATCGACGGGTCCGCGCCGACGGGCGGGACAACTCTAACAGTACGATTGTCCTGTATAAAGTAAGGTTTACCTCACCTGACGGGGGTTGATACCGTCATCTTCCGTGACGATCCAGCACCCGCCGGCCTACATTCCCGGCGAGCTCTGCATCACCGTCGGACTCGACCCCTCCACGCCGCCCGATGACTGCATGGCACTGGTCAAGGTGGCCGTGGCGGCCGACGGTGTGAGCGCGCCGGCGGCCGATGTGCCGGCGCTGCGCGACGTGGTGGCGCAGGCGGCCCACGACGGGATCGACCTCAAGATCATCGAGGTGGCCCGCAACCCCGGGATGGACACTGCGCTGCGCGACGTGGCCACCGTGGTGGGCTATGACTATCCCGAGGCGACCGTCCTGGTGCTCAGTAATAACTATGTCGGCAGTTACAGCGGCCAGTTTCATCGGGCAAAACTGGAGGCCGCCGAAGATCACGCCAAAACCGGTGACCCGGTTACGTCGGCGCAGAATTTCCTGCACGAATTGACCACCCCCGATCTGCCGTGGACGGGGATGACGGTGGTCCTGCTGATCGGGGTGGCGGCGGCGGCCGTCGGCACCCGATTCCTGCAGCGACGCAGCAGAAAAGCTGCCGAGCGCCCCGCCGCCGCGTAGTAGCGGAGATCTCTGCGCCCCGCCCGTGCCGGGCGGGGAATTGTGCTGTGCGAGCGGTCGCGAAAATGCATCAGGTCACCGAATGGTCACAAGCCGCTTAATTACAACAATGTAGTTTGTTACGAACGGTTCTCCCGTGACTGATGTGACGTATGGTCTCAAAAGGCGCAACTGATGTAGGTGTTGCTCCTGTGCTTGTGCCGCCGGTGTAAGCACGGCGCCTGCCTGAGTCCGAGGAGATCCAAGCCGAATGAGACGCATCCGCTGTGGCTCCGATGGCTCTGCATTCCCGCCGGTGACCCGGTTCGCCCGACCCATGACGGTGTCGGTGCTCAGTGCTGCCCTCCTGCTGGGCACCCCCGGGCTGGCAGCCGCGCAACCCGCCCGCGACCCCGACGGCATCGCCGCGCTGATCGCCGACGTCGCCGACGCCAACCAGCAGCTGCAGAACCTGGGCGCCCAGATTGCCGAGGAGAAGGAAGGCGTCAACAAGGCCCTGGTGGACCTGCAGACCGCGCGCGAGGAAGCCGACGCCGCACAGCAGGAGGTGGAGGCCGGCCATCGCGCGATCGCCGACGCCGACGCCGCCATCGCCGCCGCGCAGCGCCGGTTCAACACCTTCGCCGCCTCCACCTACGTCAACGGCCCCTCGGACAGCTACCTGACCGCCGCCAACCCCACCGACATGATCGCCACGGCCGCGGCCGGCCAGCTGCTCGCGCTCAGTTCCGAGCAGGCGCTGGACAACCTCAGACGGGCCCGCACCGAGCAGGTCAACAAGGAATCGGCTGCCCGGCTGGCCAAGCAGAAGGCCGACCAGGCGGTGGCGCAGGCACAGTCCAGCCAGGATGCCGCGGTGGCAGCGCTCACCGACACCCAGCGCAAGTTCGCCGAACAACAGCAGGAGATCGACCGGCTGGCGGCACGACGCACCGAGGCCCAGGCCAAGCTCGTGGCCGCCCGTGGCCACGCGCAACCCGAAGCACCGGCCGGCGCCCCCGCCGGTGACCGGTGGGGCAATCCCGGCGCGCCCGGCGGCGGCCCGGCGAACACCCAACAGCCCCAGCGGTGGGACGGCCCCTGGGACCCGACCCTGCCGATGATCCCCAGCGCGAACATCCCCGGGGACCCGATCGCGGTCATCAACCAGGTGCTCGGGATCTCGCAGACCTCGGCGCAGGTGACGGCGAACCTGGGCCAGAAATTCTTGCAGTCGCTGGGGCTGGCCAAGCCCGACGACACCGGTATCAACAACGGCAAGATCCCGCGGGTATACGGCAAGCAGGCCTCCGAATACGTGATCCGCCGTGCCCTCTCGCAGCGCGGCGTGCCGTACTCGTGGGGCGGTGGCACCGCCGCGGGACCCGGACGCGGTATCGGCTCGGGTTCCGGCACGGTCGGTTTCGACTGTTCCGGGCTGATCCTCTACGCGTTCGCCGGAGTGGGCATCAAGCTGCCGCACTACTCCGGTTCGCAGTACAAGATGGGCCGCCAGATCCCCTCGGCTATGGCGCGGCGCGGCGACGTCATCTTCTACGGTCCCGGCGGCAGCCAGCACGTCACGCTCTACCTCGGCAACGGCCTGATGCTCGAGGCCCCGGACGTGGGCCAGGTGGTGAAGGTATCGCCGGTGCGCAAGAGCGGCATGACGCCCTTCGTAGTCCGATACATCGAATACTGACGGCGGAGCAATGCGATTGAGTGCACTACGTCTATCTCGTCTGTTCGGATCGCTGGTGGTGGCGATCCCGGTGATGCTGGGCCTGGCCGGGCCCGCTGCTGCCGACCCCGGCTGGGACCCGACGCTGCCGGCGACGATCAGCGCGGGGGCGCCCGGTGATCCGCTGGCGATCGCCAACGCGTCGCTGCAGGCCACCGCGCAGGCCACCCAGACCACCATGGACCTGGGCCGCAAATTCCTGGCCGGCCTCGGGTTCAATGTCGGCGACGAGGCCACCGGCAATGTGGCGCCCGGAAAGCGGGTACAGGGCAAGCAGGCCATCGAATACGTCATCCGTCGCGGCGGATCGCAGATGGGGGTGCCCTATTCCTGGGGCGGTGGCTCGCTCACCGGTCCCAGCAAGGGCGTCGACTCCGGCGCGGGCACGGTCGGTTTCGACTGCTCGGGCCTGATGCGCTACGCCTTCGCCGGTGTCGGGGTCCTCATCCCGCGGTACTCGGGCGACCAGTACAACGCCGGCCGGCACATTCCGCCCAGCCAGGCCCGCCGTGGCGACCTGATGTTCTACGGCCCCGGCGGCGGCCAGCACGTCACCATGTACCTGGGCGGCGGAAAGATGCTGGAAGCCTCCGGCAGTGCCGGCAAGGTGGTCGTCAGCCCGGTGCGGACCGCCGGGATGACGCCGTATCTGACCCGGATCATCGAGTACTGACGCGCCGGGACCGGGCTTGGCGTCGACGGATGCTTCGAACCCTGGAATAGTGAAACGAGGGCACAACGCTGCCCCCTCGGCGTGTGCCGTGCAAGCAGTTGTGTCTGACCGACCTTTGTGGAGGATTTGTCGATGACGTCATCGGATGGGACGCCCGCGGGCGCCAGCGGTTTCCCCGGCTCGGCCGGTGCCGAGCCAGGCACAGTCGGCGGTAGCGGGCTCGCCGCCGACGTACACACGCTGGAGCGGGCCATCTTCGAGGTCAAGCGCGTCATCGTCGGCCAGGACCAGCTCGTCGAGCGCATCCTGGTCGGCTTGCTCGCCAAGGGGCACGTGCTGCTCGAAGGTGTGCCCGGCGTCGCCAAGACCCTGGCCGTGGAGACCTTCGCCCGCGTGGTCGGCGGCTCCTTCGCCAGGATTCAGTTCACCCCGGACCTGGTTCCCACCGACATCATCGGCACCCGGATCTACCGCCAGGGCCGGGAGGAGTTCGACACCGAACTCGGTCCGGTGATGGCCAACTTCCTGCTGGCCGACGAGATCAACCGAGCGCCGGCCAAGGTGCAGTCGGCACTGCTGGAGGTCATGCAGGAGCGCAAGGTCTCCATCGGCGGCAAGAGCTTCGCGCTGCCCAACCCGTTCCTGGTGATGGCCACGCAGAACCCGATCGAGCACGAGGGCGTCTACCCGCTGCCCGAAGCGCAGCGCGACCGCTTCCTGTTCAAGATCAACGTGAGTTACCCCTCGCCGGAGGAAGAGCGCGAGATCATCTACCGGATGGGTGTCACGCCGCCGGAGCCCAAGCAGATCCTCGGGACCGGAGACCTGGTGCGGCTGCAGACCCTGGCGGCCAACAACTTCGTGCACCACGCACTGGTGGACTACGTGGTGCGGGTGATCACCGCGACGCGCCAACCCGAGCAGTTCGGCATGCCGGACGTGAAGAACTGGCTGTCGTTCGGCGCGTCGCCGCGTGCCTCGCTGGGCATCATCGCCGCCGCCCGTGCGCTGGCGCTGGTTCGCGGCCGCGACTACGTGATCCCGCAAGACGTCATCGAGGTCATTCCGGATGTGCTCCGGCACCGGCTGGTGTTGTCCTACGACGCGCTCGCCGATGAGATCAGCCCGGAGATCGTCATCAACCGGTTGCTGCAGACGGTGCCGCTGCCGCAGGTGAACGCCGTTCCGCAGCAGCACTCGCCGGCACCGGGTGCCCCGACCGCGGCGGCTGTGGCCGGCGGTCGGTGAGCGAGCCCGACACCGGGGCTGGATCGTCGCAGCCTGCCGGAACCAGCACCGCTCCGCCGTCGATGCTGCGCGGAGAGATCCGCGACCCCAAACTGGCGGCGGCACTGCGCACCCTGGAACTGACCGTCAAGCGCAAGCTCGACGGTGTTCTGCACGGCGACCACCTGGGCTTGATTCCCGGCCCCGGTTCCGAGCCCGGCGAATCCCGGCTGTATCAGCCGGGCGACGACGTGCGACGGATGGACTGGTCGGTCACCGCGCGCACCACCCACCCGCATGTTCGGCAGATGATCGCCGACCGCGAGCTGGAGACCTGGCTGGTGGTGGACATGTCGGCCAGCATGGATTTCGGCACCGCCGGCTGCGAGAAGCGTGATCTGGCCGTGGCCGCGGCAGCGGCCATCGTCTATCTCAACAGCGGGGGCGGTAACCGGCTGGGCGCGCTGGTGGCCAACGGCGAGCGCGTGGTGCGGGTGCCGGCACGGTCCGGGCGCAACCACGAGCAGACTCTGTTGCGCACCATCGCCACCACGCCCCGGGCCCCGGTGGGGGTTCGCGGCGACCTGGCGGCGGCCATCGACGCGCTGCGCCGGCCCGAGCGGCGGCGGGGCATGGCGGTGATCATCAGCGACTTCCTGGGCCCCATCAACTGGATGCGCCCGTTGCGGGCGATCGCCGCCCGGCACGAGGTGCTGGGCGTGGAGGTGCTCGATCCGCGCGACGTGGAATTGCCCGACGTCGGCGACGTGGTGCTGCAGGACACCGAAACCGGGGTCACCCGCGAGTTCACCATCGACGCCAAGCTGCGGGACGATTTCGCCCGGGCAGCCGTGGCCCACCGCGCCGACGTCGCGCGGGCGCTGCGCAGTTGCGGCGCACCGCTGTTGAGCCTGCGGACGGACCGGGACTGGATCGCCGACATTGTCCGATTCGTCGAGTCACGCCGGCGCGGCGCGCTGGCGGGTACACCGTGACCTCGACCCGTTACCAGACAGGTCTGTTATGACACTGCCGCTACTGGGGCCGATGACCCTGTCGGGCTTCGCGCACCCGTGGTTCTTCCTGTTCCTGCTCGTGATCCTGGGTCTGGTCGCGCTGTATGTCGTGATGCAGGTGGCGCGGCACCGCCGGATTCTGCGGTTCGCCAACATGGAGCTGCTGGAAAGCGTGGCGCCCAAGACGCCGACGCGCTGGCGGCACCTGTCGGCGATCCTGCTGGTCACCTCGATGGTGCTGTTCACCATCGCGATGGCCGGCCCCACGCACGACGTCCGGATTCCGCGCAACCGCGCGGTGGTGATGCTGGTGATCGACGTCTCGCAGTCGATGCGGGCCACCGACGTCGCGCCGAGCCGGCTGGCCGCCGCGCAGGAAGCCGGCAAGCAGTTCGCCGACGAGCTGACCGCCGGCATCAACCTGGGCCTGATCGCCTACGCCGGCACCGCGACCGTGTTGACCTCGCCGACCACCAACCGCGAGGCGACCAAGGCCGCGATCGACAAACTGCAACTGGCCGACCGGACCGCAACCGGCGAAGGCATCTTCACCGCGCTGCAGGCGATCGCCACGGTGGGGGCCGTCATCGGCGGGGGCGACACCCCGCCGCCGGCCCGGATCGTGCTGCTGTCCGACGGCAAGGAGACGGTGCCGTCCAATCCCGACAACCCCAAGGGGGCGTTCACCGCGGCGCGCACCGCCAAGGATCAAGGGGTGCCGGTCTCGACGATCTCGTTCGGCACGGCTTACGGCTACGTCGAGATCAACGAGCAGCGCCAGCCGGTGCCGGTCGATGACGACTCGTTGAAGAAGATCGCCGATCTGTCCGGCGGCACCGCCTACACCGCCTCCAGCCTGACCCAGCTCAAAGAGGTTTACGCCACCTTGCAGGACCAGATCGGCTTCGAGACCATCCGCGGCGACGCCAGCACGGGCTGGCTGCGGCTGGGCTCGTTCGTCCTGGCGCTGGCCGCGCTGGCGGCACTGCTGCTCAACCGCCGCCTGCCCGCCTGACCCACCTCCTCGTTGACTCTGCGGCTACCAGGCAAAAGTGCGAGTGGGCGCTTTGGTGAGCGCAGAGTCAACGCCGGGCACTGATAGGTTATGCCGGTGACTGACAGCGAAACGCCCACCGGAAAGCCGCCATTCGTGTCCCGTTCGGTCCTCGTGACCGGTGGAAACCGGGGGATCGGGCTGGCGATCGCACAGCGACTGGCCGCCGACGGCCACAAGGTGGCGGTCACCCACCGTGGTTCCGGGGTCCCCGAGGGGCTGTTCGGTGTCGTGTGCGACGTCACCGACAACGAGGCCGTGGACCGTGCGTTCACCGAAGTCGAGGAGCACCAGGGTCCGGTCGAGGTGCTGGTGGCCAACGCCGGCATCTCCAAGGACGCGTTCTTGATGCGGATGACCGAGGAGCGCTTCGAAGAGGTCATCAACGCCAACCTCACCGGCGCTTTCCGGGTCACCCAGCGGGCGTCGCGCAGCATGCAGCGTAAGCGCTTCGGCCGGATCATCTACATCGGATCGGTCTCCGGCATGTGGGGGATCGGCAACCAGGCCAACTACGCGGCGGCCAAGGCGGGCCTGATCGGCATGGCGCGCTCGATCTCTCGCGAGCTGTCCAAGGCCGGCGTGACCGCCAATGTCGTCGCCCCCGGCTACATCGACACCGAGATGACCCGTGCGCTCGACGAACGGATCCAGGCCGGCGCCCTGGACTTCATCCCCGCCAAGCGGGTCGGCACCGCCGAGGAGGTCGCCGGGGCGGTGAGCTTCCTGGCCTCGGAGGACGCGGGTTACATCGCCGGCGCGGTCATCCCCGTCGATGGCGGCATGGGCATGGGCCACTAACGAACCGTTCAGAGACCAAGATAGGGAAACTTCAATGGCAGGCATTCTCGAAGGCAAGCGGATCCTGGTCACCGGGATCATCACCGACTCCTCGATCGCGTTTCACATCGCCAAGGTCGCCCAGGAGGCCGGCGCCCAGCTGGTCTGCACCGGGTTCGACCGGCTGCGGCTGATCCAGCGCATCATCGACCGGCTTCCGGAGCCGGCGCCGCTGCTGGAACTCGACGTACAGAACAACGAGCACCTCGACACGCTGGCCGCACGCGTCACCGAGGTGATCGGCGAGGGCAACAAGCTCGACGGTGTGGTGCACTCCATCGGATTCATGCCGCAGACCGGCATGGGCGTCAACCCGTTCTTCGACGCGCCCTACGAGGATGTGGCCAAGGGCATCCACATCTCGGCGTATTCGTACGCGTCGCTGGCCAAAGCGGTGCTGCCGATCATGAACCCCGGCGGCTCCATCGTGGGCATGGACTTCGACCCGACCCGGGCGATGCCGGCCTACAACTGGATGACGGTGGCCAAGAGCGCCCTGGAATCGGTGAATCGCTTCGTCGCGCGCGAGGCCGGACCCCTCGGCGTGCGGTCGAATCTCGTTGCCGCCGGGCCAATCCGGACCCTGGCCATGAGCGCGATCGTGGGCGGGGCGCTCGGCGAAGGCGCCGGTGAGCAGATCCGCCTGCTCGAAGAGGGCTGGGACCAGCGGGCCCCGATCGGCTGGGACATGAAAGACCCGACACCGGTGGCCAAGACGGTGTGCGCCCTGATGTCCGACTGGCTGCCGGCCACCACCGGAACGGTGGTCTACGCCGACGGCGGCGCGCACACCCAGTTGCTCTAGATGGAGCTGGACGCCGTCCTGCTGCTGTCATTCGGCGGGCCCGAAGGGCCCGAGCAGGTGCGGCCGTTTCTGGAGAACGTCACCCGGGGGCGCGGTGTGCCGCCGGCCCGGCTCGACGCCGTCGCCGAGCACTACCTGCACTTCGGTGGTGTCTCGCCGATCAACGGCATCAACCGGGCCTTGGCCGACGAGCTGCGCGCCGAACTGCCCGGACTGCCGGTGTATTTCGGCAACCGCAACTGGGAGCCCTATGTCGAGGACGCCGTGGCGGCGATGGCGGACGACGGCGTGCGACGCGCCGCGGTGTTTGCCACCTCGGCGTGGGGCGGATATTCTGGCTGTGAGCAGTATGCCGAGGACATCGCCCGAGCCCGGCGGGCCGCCGGCGACGGCGCCCCGGAACTGGTGAAGCTGCGCCAGTACTTCGATCACCCGTTGTTCGTGGCGATGTTCGCCGACGCGATCGCCGTCGCCGCCGACAGCCTGCCCGCGGCGCTGCGATCGGACGCCCGGCTCGTGTTCACCGCGCATTCGATCCCGGTGCGCGCCGACCAGCGCTACGGTCCGCAGCTCTACAGCCGCCAGGTCGCGCACGCCACGCGGCTGGTGGCGGCGGCTGCGGGTTACCCCGACTACGACCAGGTGTGGCAGTCGCGGTCCGGCCCGCCGCAGGTGCCCTGGCTGGAGCCCGACGTCGAGGCGCACCTGGCCACGCTGGCGCAGTCAGGTGTCCCGGCGGTGATCCTGTGCCCGATCGGCTTTCTCAGCGACAACATCGAGGTGGTGTGGGATCTCGACACGCAGGTCCGGGCCCAGGCGCAGGCGGCCGGTATCGCCTACGCACGGGCGGCCACCCCGAACGCGGACAACCGGCTGGCCCGGCTTGCCCGAAGCCTGATCGAGGAGCTGCGCGACGGTGCCGCGCCGCAACGGGCCGCGGGTTCAGAAGGCCTGGGCTGCGGGTTCGGGGTCAACGGTGCGTCGTGCGGTGCGGCGCACTGCGCCGCGATCGTGGCGCCGGACAGCTGATCGGCGGCGGCTACCGCCGCCAGGCCGAGTGCAGGATCGCCGTCACCGCGGCGCTGCGCGCCGAACGCACCACCGTGTTCAGCGGCGCAACCGCGTCGACGGCGCGCTGGACCGCGGCGGCCGACTGTGCGCTCGCGGTCAGTAGATCGGCACTGACGGTCAGGATCGCCTCGACGTGCGCGGCGCTGTGCAGAACGCGGACCGCACGCGGCGGGGCGTGCTCGGGAATCCGGTGCAGCAGTACGGCTTCCACCAGCTGTTCGACCTGCAGTCGTGGGTCCTCCACGCCGTAGTCGGCCCATCGCGAACCGGTGGATCCCAGCACGTCGGTGGCGGTGCGGATGGCAGACCGCAAGCCGTATTCGGCCTCGCCCAGATCGTGGTGTTCGGCGGCCGGCATGCCGGTCAGCGGGAAGGCGGTCCAGCACAGTTCGGCGGCGGACTCGTCGTCGGCGTCTTCGGAGTAGGCCGGCACCAGACCGATCGGGGGCGAGGCGTCGGCCGAACCGATCACTACGGCCTCACCGGCAAGAATCGCCTCGCGCTGAAACGTCGTCCCGGCCGGCAGCCCCCGAACATCGCCGGGTACCGGAAACACCGGCCGGATGCCGTCGCCGGCCGCGGTGCCGGCGCCGCGCACCAACTGCAGCAGTGCGGCCGCGCCGCCATCGCCGCCCCCGGCCCAGGGCACCGCGGCCTCGCCGATGCTGATCACGTCATAGGCCGCCACCGCCTGCATCGGTGCCCACGCCGAGAGGGCGTCCAACACGTCGTCGGGGGCGGCCAGGCCCGCCAGCCAGGCGTTGGCCCACACCGCCAGCGAAGTACTCGGGCACCACATGATGCAAGGCAGTGTAGTTGTCCGATTTGTCCCTGTCGGACCGCACAGGTTCGGGGTGTTCTCGGGCTATTCTGGCCGCATGCCGACTGCCCTGATCTGGTTGGTCTTCGCACTTGGGCTCGCGGGAGCCGAGGCCCTCACGGGTGACATGTTCCTGCTGATGCTCTCCGGCGGTGCGC
Organism: Mycolicibacter engbaekii; assembly: GCF_002101585.1. Taxonomy (GTDB): domain Bacteria; phylum Actinomycetota; class Actinomycetes; order Mycobacteriales; family Mycobacteriaceae; genus Mycobacterium; species Mycobacterium engbaekii. The sequence continues at coordinate 40,020 of NZ_LQOT01000039.1, forward strand.
TCTCGGCGGCGGCCGCCAGTGCGTTGACCGATTGGCCGCTGTGGACCGACGGCGCGGTGTTCCTGGTGGTCTCGGTGCTGCTGCTGGTGCTGGTACGACCCGCGCTGCGCCGCCGGATGTGGGCGGGCACGGGTGACGAAACCGGGGTGCTGGCGCTGCAGGGCAAGACCGCCCTGGTGCTCGACCGCGTCGAACTGCACGCCGGCCGGGTGAAGCTGAACGGCGAGGTCTGGACCGCCCGCCCGCTCGCCGACGGCGACGTGTTCGAACCGGGGGAGCAGGTCACCGTGATGCACATCGACGGGGCTACCGCGGTGGTCGGCAAGATCGTGTAACGAAAGGACACGTCATGGAGGGTGTGACAACCGGCCTGCTGCTGCTGGCCGTGCTGGTGGTGTTCGCGGTGATCGTGGTGGCCAAATCGGTCGCCCTGATCCCACAGGCCGAGGCGGCGGTGATCGAACGGCTGGGTCGCTACAGCCGGACCGTCAGCGGTCAGTTGACGATGCTGGTGCCCTTCATCGATCGGGTGCGGGCCCGCATCGACCTGCGGGAGCGGGTGGTGTCCTTTCCCCCGCAGCCGGTGATCACCGAGGACAACCTGACACTCAACATCGACACCGTCGTCTACTTCCAGGTGACCAACCCCAAGGCCGCGGTGTATGAGATCAGCAATTACATCGTCGGTGTGGAACAGCTGACCACCACCACGCTGCGCAATGTCGTCGGCGGGATGACGCTGGAGCAGACCCTGACCTCGCGTGAGGTGATCAACAGCCAGCTGCGCGGAGTACTTGACGAGGCGACCGGCCGGTGGGGCCTGCGGGTGGCCCGGGTGGAGCTGCGCAGCATCGACCCGCCGCCGTCGATCCAGGCGTCGATGGAAAAGCAGATGAAGGCCGACCGCGAGAAGCGGGCCATGATCCTGACCGCCGAGGGCCAGCGCGAGGCGGCGATCAAACAGGCCGAGGGCCAGAAGCAGGCGGAGATCCTGACCGCCGAGGGCGCCAAGCAGGCGGCGATCCTGGCCGCCGAGGCCGAGCGGCAGTCCCGGATGCTGCGGGCCCAAGGTGAGCGCGCCGCCGCGTACCTGCAGGCACAGGGTGAGGCCAAAGCCATCGAGAAGACCTTCGCGGCGATCAAGGCGGCCCGGCCCACCCCGGAGTTGCTGGCCTACCAATATCTGCAGGTGTTGCCGGAGATGGCGCGCGGGGAGGCGAACAAGGTGTGGGTGGTGCCCAGTGATTTCGGCACCGCCCTGCAGGGCTTCACCAAGCTGCTGGGCGCGCCCGGCGAGGACGGCGTGTTCCGCTATCAGCCCTCACCGGTCGACGACCACCCGAACCGGTACGAGGACGACAGCGAAGAGGTCGCCGACTGGTTCACCACTCAGACCGATCCGGCGATCGCGCAGGCGGTCGCCAAGGCCGAGGCCGATGCCCGCAAGCCGGTCGAGGGCTCGGTGCTGCCACCCCAGCTCGATCCCGGTCTGGCGTGAGGGCGCTGACGGCGCGGTCGAGCTACGCGGCGCTGGCGGCGTTTCTGGCCGGTGACGCGGTCGCCTCGGCGGTTCCGGTGCCGTACGTGGCCAAGAACATGGATGCGATGCGGATTCCCGCCGAGGTCCGCTGGGCGGTTCCGGTGGCCAAGGCGGCCACCGCGGTGGGCCTGGCGGCGGTGTTCCGTTTCCCGGCCGTCGCGCGGCTCACCACCGGGCTGCTGACCCTGTACTTCGCCGGGGCGCTCGGCATCCACCTGCGGGTGCGCAACCGCATCGCCAACATCGTTCCCGCGGTGCTGCTGCTGATGGTGTTCGCCGCGATGACGGTCCAGGGCCCGCACCCCGCCGGTGGCGGGGCCCGAGGCGTCGAGTCCTAGGTCCGAGCGGTTATCCCCGTCGGGTTGCCGCGGTGTGCTCGTCGAGGGTGGTGGCCTTGTAGGCGTAGGCGCCCGCGACCGCACCGAGGAGCTGGGCGATCAGGTACACCCAGAGGTATTTCCAGGCGAAGACCCCCGACAGCATCAGGCCGAAGGTGATGGCGGGGTTGAACGCGCCGCCGGAGATGGCGCCCACCGCAACCACGCCGACGGTCACCACGAACCCGATCGCCAGGCCGTAGAAGCTGTTGCCGGCGCTGTCTTTGCTGGTGGCGGTGTGCAGCACCACGTAACACAGCGCGAAGGTGAAGACCAGTTCGGCCAGGAACGCCGGCCAGAGGTTGCCGGTCAGGTCAAGTGCCCCGCCGGCGTACTTGTCGTGCCAGAGCCCGAAGCCCACACTGAACGCGGCCAGCGCGCCGACCAGTTGCGCAACGATGTAGGGGCCCAGGTCGGACAGCGGCAGGGCGCCCCTCAGATACGCCGCGACCGAGACGGCGGGGTTCAGATGGCCACCGGAGATGTGCCCGCTGGCATAGACCATCACCATCAGCACCGAGCCGATGCCCAGTGCGGTGGCGGCAACGCAGTCGGCGCCGGACAAGACGATTCCCAGCACCGCGAACATGAATACGAACGTCCCGATCATTTCGGTCAGATATTTACGCACCGCAGCGCTGCGATCAGCCATTGATCCGGTCCCTTCAGTTGCGTCGAGCACATTGCGAATTGCTGTCGTGCCGGCCCAAGGGCACGTATTCGACTGTAACGACGGCCGGTACTGCCGGCGGTCAAAGCCGGAGGGCCTTACACCGAATTGTTGCCGGAATGCGCAGCGCCCCGTGTTGTTGGCCCGGCCCCGCCGGCAACGGCCGGCTGCCCGGGTTCAGCGGCGGCCGGACGGACACGTCACCGGGGCATCGCTTCCCGCCTCGGCATCGGCCGGTGCACCCGGCCCGGCCGGTTGCTCCCGTCGGTGCGCGCGCACCTCGTAGACCAGCAGCGACACCCCGACCGCGGCGGTGCACGCCGACACCGCGAACAGCAGCGGGCTGACGTCTCCGGTCAGGGCGTCCCCGAGCACCACCACAGCGGCCGTCCCCGGCAGCAGCCCGACCAGGGTGGCCAGGGTGTAGGGCGCCAGCCGCACCGCCGAGGCGCCCGCGGCGTAGTTGATCACCGAGAACGGGATCGCCGGAATCAGGCGCAGCGATATCACCGCCGGCCAGCCACGCCGGCGCAACCGGGCGTCCAGCGAGTCGAGACGGGGATGGTTGACCACCCGGCTCAGCTGCCAACCGAAGACACGCATGAGGATCAGCACTCCCACGGCACTGAGCGCGCTGGCCACCACCGCCAGGACGACGCCCAGCCAGGGGCCGAACAGCAAACCGGCGGCCAGTGTGAAGGCGGTCCGGGGGAACGGGAAGACCGTGACGACGGTGTGCGCCACCAGGAACGCCGCCGGGAACCACGGCCCCAGCGTCTGCGCCCAGTCGCGCAGCTGGACCGCGGTCGGCACCGGAACCAGCCAGGCCACCGCCAGCAGGCTCACAACCACCGCCGTCGTCAGTGCCAGCCGCCGCAGGGCGACCTGGCGCGCGGTGGCGACGAAGGTCGACCACGCGCCGCGCAGCACGTGTGGGAAACGGGTCGCGGCGGTCCTCACGGCAGCAAGACTACGGGCCGTCGGTGAACGCATTGCGTCGCTCAAATGGAGTTTCGCCGGTGGGCATACCTCGTCCGTGCCGGCCGATGGGGATCATTTAGCCTGGTTGACACGTGTCGGGTAGCACTTCGAGAGCTACCCGCGAGTAACCACAGGAGTTTCCGGTGTCAATCGACGTGTCCGCAGACCCCGCCGGTATGGAGCAGGCCCGGGCTCGGTGGCGTGCCGCTGTTGCCGGGGTGCTGGCCAAGAGCACGCGCCGCGAAGCCGCCGACATCGAGGCGGAGACCGGCGGTGAGCCCGAACGGCTGCTGGACACCCCCGTCGAGGGGCTGGCGGGCGACGGCGGATTCGCCATTCGCCCGCTCTACACCTCGTTCGACGCACTGCCCGAGCAGCCCCTGCCCGGCCAGTGGCCCTTCGTCCGCGGCGCCGACCCCACCCGCGACGTCAACACCGGATGGAAGGTGGCCGAGGCGTTTCCCAACGGCTCGGGTTCTGCCGCCGACACCAACGCCGCAGTCCTAACGGCGCTGACCGAGGGCGCCAGCGCCCTGGTCCTGCGGGTCGGCGAGGAGGGCGTACCGGCCGCGCAGCTGCGGCAGGTCTTCGACGACGTCTACCTGGGCCTGGTGCCGGTGCTCCTCGACGGAGCGGGCGCCGGCGACTACACCGCCGCGGCCGAGACCATGCTGGCCCTGGTCGACGCGCTGGAACCGGGCGATCGGGCCAACCTGTCGGTGGACCTGGGTGCCGATCCGCTGACCGCGCCGCTGACGCAGCGCGCGGCGCCGTCCACCGAGGACGTGGTCGCGGTGGCGACGCGTTGCGCCGAGCGCCGGGGCGTGCGGGCCATCGCCGTCAACGGTCCCGGCCTGCACAACCTGGGCGCCGGTGCCGCCGACGAGCTGGCGGGAGTGCTGGCCGCGGCGGTCGCTTACCTGCGTCTGCTCACCGAAGCCGGCCTGCCGGTGGCCGACGCCGCCCGCCAGATCAGCTTCCGGATCGCCGCCGACGATGACCAGTTCATCACCATCGCCAAAATCCGTGCGGCGCGCCAGCTTTGGGCGCGGGTTGCCGAGGTGGCCGGAGCGCCGGAAGCCGGCGGCGCCCTGATTCATGCCGAGACCTCACTGGCGATGATGACCCAGCGGGACCCCTGGGTGAACATGCTGCGCACCACTTTGGCTGCCTTCGGCGCCGGCGTCGGCGGCGCGGACACCGTGCTGGTCTGGCCGTTCGACACTGCGATCCCCGGCGGGCAGCCGGGCACCTCGGCGACGTTCTCCCGGCGGATCGCGCGCAACACCCAGCTGCTGCTCCTGGAGGAGTCGCACCTGGGCCAGGTGCTGGACCCCGCCGGCGGATCCTGGTTCGTCGAAGACCTCACCGAGCAGCTGGCGCAGCAGGCGTGGCGGCAGTTCCAGGAGCTCGAAAAATACGCAGCGCTCGGCGGATTCCAGGCCGCCCGCGAGCACCTCGGCGAGCGGATCGCCGGAGTCGCCGCCGCCCGGGCCGAGAACGTCGCCCACCGGCGCAGCGCCATCACCGGGGTCAACGAGTACCCCAACCTGGACGAGCCGCCGTTGCCGGCCTCGGCGACCACCGCCGACCCGGCGGGCCTGCGGCGTTACGCGGCGCAGTTCGAGGCTCTGCGCGACCGCTCCGACGCCTACCTGGCGCGCACCGGCGCCCGGCCGCAGGTGCTGCTGCTGCCGCTGGGGCCCATGGCCGAACACAACATCCGGACCACCTTCGCCACCAACCTGCTGGCCTCCGGCGGTATCGCGGCGATCAACCCCGGGACGGTCGGCGCCGAGCAGGTGGCCGCGGCTGCGGCGCAGGCCGGCTCGCCGGAGGTGGCGGTGCTGTGCGGCAGCGACGCCCGCTACGGCGACGAAGCCGCCGCGGTGGTCGGGGCGGCGCGCGCCGCAGGCATCGCCCGGGTCTACCTTGCCGGCCCGGCGAAGGCCGTGGGGGACCAGGGCGACCCCGAAAACCGGCCGGACGACTACCTGACGATGAAAATCGATGCCGTAGCGGTGTTGTCGGACCTACTGACCCGATTGGGGGCCTGAGCGCCATGACCACCAGCACTTCGCACAACACCCTGGGCAGCTTCGCCGAGGTCGCCCTGCACGGGGAGCGCACCGCCGACCCGGTGACCGCCGAAGCGGTCGCCGAGTACGTCGCGGGCGCCGCGGCCGCACACGGCTACGCTCCCGAACAGCTGGAATGGGACACCCCGGAGGGTATCGCGGTCAAGCCGGTGTACACCGCCGCCGACCGGGCCGCCGCGGTCGCGCAGGGCTACCCGCTGGACAGCTTCCCCGGCGACGCCCCGTTCGTGCGCGGGCCCTACCCGACGATGTACGTCAACCAGCCCTGGACCATTCGTCAGTACGCCGGATTCTCCACCGCGGCGGACTCCAACGCCTTCTACCGCCGCAACCTCGCGGCCGGCCAGAAGGGTCTGTCGGTGGCCTTCGACCTGGCCACCCACCGGGGCTACGACTCCGACCACCCGCGGGTACAGGGTGACGTCGGAATGGCCGGGGTGGCAATCGATTCCATCCTGGACATGCGGCAGCTGTTCGACGGGATCGACCTGAGCGCGGTGAGCGTCTCGATGACCATGAACGGTGCGGTGCTGCCGATCCTGGCGCTGTACGTGGTTGCCGCCGAGGAGCAGGGGGTGCCGCCGGAGAAACTGGCCGGCACCATCCAGAACGACATCCTCAAAGAGTTCATGGTGCGCAACACCTACATCTACCCGCCGAAGCCCTCGATGCGGATCATCTCCGACATCTTCGCCTACACCAGCGCCAAGATGCCGAAGTTCAACTCGATCTCCATCTCCGGCTACCACATCCAGGAGGCGGGCGCCACGGCCGATCTGGAGTTGGCCTACACGCTGGCCGACGGCGTGGACTACATCAAGGCCGGTCTGGACGCCGGACTGGACATCGACAAGTTCGCGCCCCGGCTGTCGTTCTTCTGGGGCATCGGGATGAACTTCTTCATGGAGGTCGCCAAGCTGCGTGCGGGCCGCCTGCTGTGGAGCGAGCTGGTCGCACGGTTTGACCCCAAGAGCGCGAAATCGCTGTCGCTGCGGACGCATTCCCAGACCTCGGGATGGTCGCTGACGGCCCAGGACGTCTTCAACAACGTCGCCCGAACCTGCATCGAGGCGATGGCCGCCACGCAGGGCCACACCCAGTCGCTGCACACCAACGCCCTCGACGAGGCGTTGGCGCTGCCCACCGACTTCTCCGCCCGCATCGCCCGCAACACCCAGCTGCTGCTGCAGCAGGAGTCGGGCACCACGCGGCCGATCGACCCGTGGGGTGGGTCCTACTACGTGGAGTGGCTGACCCACCAGCTGGCCGAACGGGCCCGGGCCCACATCGCCGAGGTCGAGGCGCACGGCGGGATGGCCCAGGCCATCAGCGACGGCATCCCGAAGCTGCGCATCGAGGAGGCCGCCGCGCGTACCCAGGCCCGCATCGACTCGGGGCGCCAGCCGTTGATCGGGGTCAACAAGTACCAGGTCGCCGAGGACCAAGAGATCGAGGTGCTCAAGGTCGAGAACAGCCGGGTGCGCGCCGAACAGCTGGCCAAGCTCGAGCAGCTGCGCGCCGAACGTGACGAGGCCGCCTGCCAGGCCGCACTGGCCGAGCTGACCCGCGCGGCCGGTGCCAGTGGTGCGGCCGGGGCCGACGGCCTGGGCAACAACCTGCTGGCGCTGGCCATCGACGCCGCCCGGGCCAAGGCGACGCTCGGGGAGATCTCCGACGCGCTGGAAAAGGTCTACGGTCGCCACCAGGCCGAGATCCGGACGATTTCCGGCGTCTACCGTGACGAAGTGGGGAAGGGCAGCAACATCGCAAGCGCAACCGCCCTGGTCGAGAAGTTCGCCGAGGCCGACGGCCGCCGGCCCCGCATCCTGGTGGCCAAGATGGGCCAGGACGGGCACGACCGTGGCCAGAAGGTGATCGCCACCGCGTTCGCCGACATCGGGTTCGACGTCGACGTCGGCGCGCTGTTCTCCACCCCCGACGAGGTGGCACGCCAGGCCGCCGACAACGACGTGCACGTGGTCGGGGTGTCGTCGCTGGCCGCCGGCCATCTGACGTTGGTGCCGGCGTTGCGGGACGCACTGGCGCAGGTGGGCCGGCCCGACATCATGATCGTGGTCGGCGGGGTGATCCCGCCCGGAGACTTCGACGAGCTCTATGCCGCCGGGGCGACCGCGATCTTCCCGCCCGGCACGGTGATCGCGGACGCCGCGGTGGACCTGCTGCACACGCTCGCGGCCCGGCGGGGCTATGAGCTCTCCGACCCCGCAGGACCGGCCGCAGACCACGCGTAGATGGCCGACAACGTGTCCGACACCGTCGCCGAGTTGGCGGCGGCGGTGCGCGCCGGGGACCGCTCCGTGCTTCCCCGGGCGATCACCCTGGTCGAGTCGACCCGACCCGACCACCGTCAGCAGGCGCAGGAACTGCTGCTGGCTCTGCTGCCGGATGCCGGCGGGGCACGCCGAGTGGGCATCACCGGTGTTCCCGGTGTGGGCAAGTCCACCACCATCGAAGCGCTCGGAATGCACCTCGTCGAGCAGGGGCACCGGGTGGCGGTGCTGGCCGTCGACCCGTCGTCGACGCGCACCGGCGGGTCGATCCTCGGGGACAAAACCCGCATGCAGCGGCTCGGCGCGCACGAACGCGCCTACATCCGGCCGTCACCGACGTCGGGAACTCTGGGCGGGGTCGCCAAGGCCACCCGCGAGACGGTGGTGCTGTTGGAGGCCGCCGGTTTCGACGTGATTCTGATCGAGACCGTCGGCGTCGGCCAGTCCGAGGTCACCGTCGCCAACATGGTCGACACCTTCGTCTTCTTGACGTTGGCCCGCACCGGGGACCAGTTGCAGGGCATCAAAAAGGGTGTCCTGGAACTTGCCGACATCGTGGTGGTCAACAAGGCCGACGGCCACCACCTCGCCGAGGCGCGGGCCGCCGCCCGGGAACTGTCGGCAGCGATCCGGCTCATCTACCCGCGTGAGACGCTCTGGCGACCTCCGGTGCTGACCATGAGCGCAATCGAGGGCACCGGGGTGGCGGAGTTCTGGGAGACGGTGGAGCGGCACCGGCAGACGCTGATCGACGCCGGCGAGTTCGAGGCCCGGCGGCGGGCGCAGCAGGTGGAGTGGACACACCAGCTGGTGCGCGACGCGGTGCTCGAACGCGCGCTGTCCGCCCCCGCGGTGCGCGCGGTGCGGACCGAAGTGGAAGAACAGGTACTCAGCGGGGAGCTGACCCCCGCGCTGGCGGCCCAGCGCATCCTCGAGGCAGTCTGGGACTAGGCGTCGCACCCGAATCTATCTGTCGGTTGCGGTAATTCGACTTATGGCAGCCTTCCGGCGGAGTAGATTGCCAGGTATGACACAGTTTTTCCAGGGCTCGGCGGCAGGTTTGCCGGCGAACATACGCGGCGCGGCCGACCCGAACTTCTCCTGGGCGGTGCGTGCCTTCGCGGCGGCGTTCCCGGGCCGGCGCTTCGGCGGCGGCGCCCTGGCTGTGTACCTGGACGGTAAGCCGGTCGTGGACGTCTGGACCGGTTGGGCGGACCGGGCCGGGCGGGTTCCCTGGTCGGCCGACACCGGCGCGATGGTCTTCTCGGCCACCAAAGGCGCGGCCTCGACGGTGATCCACCGACTGGTCGACCGCGGCCTCATCGACTACGACATGCCGGTCGCCCGGTATTGGCCGGAGTTCGCGGCCCGGGGTAAGGCCGCGATCACGGTGCGCGAGCTGATGGGGCACCGGGCCGGGCTGACCCACCTCAACGGTGTCAGCAGGGCCGACCTGTTGGACCACCGGGCGATGGAGGCGCGGCTGGCCGCGGCGGCCCCGGGGCCCGAACGCGGAAAGCCCGCCTATCACGCACTCACCTATGGGTGGCTGCTGTCCGGGCTGGCCCGCGGCGTCACCGGCATGAGCATGCGGGAGCTGTTCCGCTCCGAGCTCGCCGGGCCGCTGGGAATCGACGGACTGCACCTGGGCCGTCCGCCGGTCGACGCGCCGACCCGGGCCGCGGAGATCATCATGCCCCAGCGCAGCCGATCGAACCGGATGGTGAACCTGCTGGCGCCCAAGGCCGCCGCGCTGCTGCCCTACGGGGGTTTCGGCGCGATCTATTTCCCCGGTGTGATGGACGCGGTGCGCGGCGACATCCCGCTGCTGGACACCGAAGCCGCCGCCGTCAACGGGGTGGCCACCGCGCGCGGCTTGGCCCGCCTGTACGGCGCACTGGCCAACGGCGGCCAGATCGACGGCACCCAGTTGTTGTCGCGGCGGACCGTGGACGGCCTGAACGGCCGGCGCTCCTTGCAGCTGGACCGCACGGTCGTGATCCCGCTGGCGTTCCATCTGGGCTATCACGCGGTTCCGTTCGGTTCCGCGCTGCCCGGCTACGGCCACATCGGGCTGGGCGGTTCGATGGGCTGGGCCGACCCGGCTTCCGGGCTGGCGATCGGTTTCGTGCACAACCGGCTACTGACCCCGTTCATCGGCGTCGACCACGGCGGTTTCGTGGCCACCGCGGCGCTCATCCGCCGAGGCGCGGCCCAGGCACGCCGGAAGGGCTACACCCCGGTGCCGCAGCTGGGGGAGCCGTTCGCGCAGCCCGACGCCGCAACCGGCTAGCGCCCCGTGCCCCGGGTGGGCCGGTCCGGGGCCGGGGACTCCCAGAGGTACGGCGGGCCGCCGGTAGGGTTGGCGCGTGACTGACCGCACGCCGAAGCTCTACATCTTCCCGCACGCCGGCGGATCGCCGCAGTACTACGTCGAGTTCTCCAAGGCGTTCACCACCGACGTCAAACGGATCGGGGTGCAGTATCCCGGCAAGGGCGGAACGCATGACCTCGGCGCTTTCACCAGCATCGACGACCTCGCCGACCAGGTCTGCAAGACCGTTGCGCCGCCCACGTCCTCCGACGGGCCGGTGGCCTTCTTCGGGCACAGCATGGGCGCGCTGCTGGCTTTCGAGGTCGCGCGCCGGTTCGAGGCGGACGGACACCGGATCGCCGCCCTGTTCGTCTCGGCGGCCGGGGCTCCGGGACGGGCGGGCTACGACAACATCCCCGAGTCCGACCGCGGCCTGCTGGATGCGATGAGCTCGATGACGGGCGTCAACCCCGAGTTCCTGGAGAACGAGGAGTTCGCGGCCAAGATTCTGCCCACCCTGCGCGGCCTCAAAGCCATCGCGAACTACGACTGCCCGCCGGAGGCGCAGGTGTCGTGCCCCATATTCGCCTTCCATGGTGACGAAGACGACGTCGCGACCGACGAAAAAGTGGGGCCCTGGGCGCAGCGCACCACCGGGGAGTTCAGTGCGCGGGTGTTCACCGCGCCCGGTCACCACTTCTACCTCAACGATCACCTGACCGAACTGGTCGGCGACATCGAAGGCAAGCTCGCGCGGCTGCTCGAGCGCTGACATCTCCGCCATTTCCGCCCGGCGCGCAGTCCTGGATTCGCCGCCGTGACGGGCGACATCGGTGGTGCGGTAATGAGTTCTCCGCTACTATGGCGGACTGCTGTATCTGCGCTGCTTGACAGCCACAAATTGCCTGTCAGCTGTGCGACCGTGATAGCCTCCGCGGGAGGGAAACACCTGGGATGTCGGGGTCCAAGGAGTTCTTGCGAAGGTTCCATACATCCAGAAGGGGTACCCGTGTCGATGATCGAATCCTCCGCACCGGCCATGGCTGCCGGGCGATCTCGGCGCCTGGAGGTCCCCGCCCCCGTCTTGGCTCGGCACTGCCAGCAACCGACCTGCGCTGGGGTTGACGTATTCAGCTGAGCAATTCCGTTTGGGGTGCTCGCAACGTCTGATCTCGCGGGGGAAGCATCCCTAAATGTCGCTCACCCAATTGCATACCTCCGCTGTGCAGGGACCGTGCACAGCGAAACCGTCAGCTCGGACACCGTGCGGGGCGAAGAGCTCCGCAGGTGAGGGTGACAGCACAAGGAGAAGACAACGCAATGTCGGCACATGAAACGCACATCCCGACCCTGTTGGCGAACCTGGAACGGGACAAGCCGGATGCCCCGGCCTACACCTTCATCGACTACGACGTCGACCCTGCCGGCTACCGGGAGACCCTGACGTGGTCCCAGCTGCGCAACCGGGTGCGCGTGGTTGCTGCCGAGCTCGCGACCTGCGCGTCGCCGGGCGACCGGGTCGCGATCCTGGCGCCGCAGAGCCTGGAGTACGTCGTCGGATTCTACGGTGCACTCGAGGCGGGCATGATCGCCGTTCCGTTGCCGGTGCCGATGTTCGGCGTGCACGACGAGCGGGTGTCGGCGGCCCTGCGCGACAGCTCGCCCTCGGCGATCCTGACGACGACGGCGGCTGTCGGCGACATCGCCAGCTCCATCAAGGGCCTGGCCGGCAAGACGCCGGTGGTCATCGAGATCGACGCCCTGGACCTGGACTCCGAGCCGGCGTTCGCGCCGTCGGCGACCGCGCACACCAAGGTCGCGTTCCTGCAGTACACGTCCGGCTCGACCCGTACCCCGGCCGGTGTCATGGTCACCCACACCAACGCCGTCTCGAACATGGTGCAGATGGCTTCGGACACCTTCGCGCTGACCGGCGGCATGGCACCGCCGGAGCTCAACGTGGTGTCGTGGATGCCCTTCTACCACGACCTGGGCCTGCTCGGCACCGTCATCTACCCGATGGTGCTGCAGGTGCACACGGTGCACATGAGCCCGATGGCGTTTTTGGCCAAGCCGTCCCGGTGGATGCAGGAACTGGCCAAGGCCCCGGTCGGTTTCACCGGCGGGCCGAACTTCGCCTATGAGCTGGCCGTGCGGCGGACCTCCGACGAGGACATGGCCGGGCTCACCCTGGGCAACGTGCACACCTTCTGTTTCGGTGCCGAGCGGATTCACGCCGCGACGCTGCGCCGGTTCGTCGACCGGTTCGCCAAGTTCGACCTGAACCCGGCGGCGCTGCGGCCCGGATACGGGCTGGCCGAGGCGAGCGTCTACCTCACCTCCAACACTCCTGGCAACCCGCCGCCGACCGCGCGCTTCGACTACACGAAGCTGGCGGCAGGGACCGCTGAGCCGGGTGGGGCCGAGGGCGGGGTGGAACTGGTCAGCTGCGGGGTGCCACGCGCGTGCACCGTGCGTATCGTGGACCCGGAAACCCAGACCGAGAACCCCGAGGGGAAGGTAGGCGAGATCTGGGCGCACGGCCCCAACGTTGCGGCCGGCTATTGGCACAACCAGCAAGCCACTGAGGCGACTTTCGGCGGCAAGCTGGTCAATCCGTCGCCCGGGACGCCGCAGGGACCCTGGCTGATGACCGGTGACCTCGGCGTCATCTCCGGCGGCGAACTGTACATCGTCGGGCGAATCAAGGACCTGCTGATCGTGGATGGACGCAACCACTATCCGGACGACATCGAGGCCACCGTCCAGGAGATCACCGGTGGGCGCGTCGCGGCAATCTCGATCCCGAACAGCGAGTCCGAGCAGCTCGTCACGATCGCCGAGTTGAAGAACAAGGGGGGATCCGAGGAGGAGATCCTGGATCGGCTGACCGAGGTTCGACGTAAGGTGACCGCCGCGCTGTCCAAGGCGCACGGCTTGGTGAGCGGGGACCTGGTTCTGGTTCCGCCGGGCGCCATCCCGATCACCACCAGCGGCAAGATTCGTCGCTCCAGCTGTGTGGAGATCTATCAGCGGGATGGGTTCGAGCGACTGGATGCGACTGCTCGGTCTGTATGACAGATGACGAGCTGCTCGCGTGGCTCACGGGGAGGTTGAGTTGAGCGAGAAGAGTGCTGCGTCGGTGGGGGGTCCGGATCGTCGGGCGATTGTTGCTGAGGCGCTGCG
>NZ_LQOT01000040.1 GCF_002101585.1 Mycolicibacter engbaekii
CCGCAGCGCCCGCCCCCAGAAAGGAACGTCACGCAGATGAGCAGTGCCGCCGTGATCGATTCACCCGAAGTTCTCGCCCAACGCTCGCCGCGCACCCCCCGGGAGCGGCTCCTGCGGACCGTGCTCACTGCTGCGGCCGACAGCCTGGAACCGGTGATGAGCCTGTATCAGCCCTACGTCGAGGGTCTGGAGAACCTGCCGGCCGACGGCCGCTTTCTGCTGGTGGGCAACCACACGCAGGTCCCAGCCGCTGAAATGGTCATGATCCCCTATTTCGTGCGCCAGGCCCTCGGAAAACAGGTGCGCGCCCTGGCCGACCGCCAGTTCGGCAAGGGCGGCAAGCTGCAAGCCGACCTGGTGGCCGCCTACGGCGCCGTCATCGGGTCCCCCGAGGCCGCCGCCGCGCTCATGGAGGCCAACGAGCCGATTCTGGTGTTCCCGGGCGGCGGGCGGGAGATCTCGAAATTCAAGGGCGAGCAGTACCAGCTGCGGTGGGACAACCGCTACGGCTTCGCCCGCGTGGCCATCGAGCACCAGTACCCGATCGTGACCGCCGCCCTCATCGGCGGGGACGACCTCTACACCAGCATGACCACCCGCGACGGGCTCTACGGCCGGGCCAGCGAGTGGATCAGCCGACGCCTGGACGGCCGGCCCGACATGGCCATGCCGCTGCTGCGCGGTGTCGGCCCCACGCTGTTGCCCCGCGCGCAACGTATGTACCTGCGTTTCGGACCGGCCATCACCACCACCCGGCCCGCGGACACCAGCCCGGACGCCTGGATCGCGCAGGTCAAAGAAGACACTGCGACACAGTTGGAGGCAGATCTGCTCGACCTGCAGAACATCCGTGCCGCCGACCCCTACCGCGCGCTCAATCCGCTGGCGTGGCGCTCAGCTGCTCGGCCGGCATCATGACCGGGGCCCCGCGGTGTCGTTGCAACGGCCCTCGAACCCGCACCGCTGGCTAGGATTCCCTCGATGCGAAAACGAGCAGAACTACGCGACGAGATCCTCGCCGCGGCTCGCGCAGAGTTTGCCCGCCACGGCCTGGCCGGCGCCCGCATCGACCGGGTGGCCAAAGAAGCCCGGGCAAGCAAGGAGCGGCTCTACGCCCACTTCGGGGACAAGGAGAACCTGTTCCGCGAAGTGGTCGCCGCCGACACCGCGCAGTTCCTGGGCGCAGTCGTCCCGCGCCCCGAAGCGCTGCCCGAATTCGTCGGCGACATCTACGATCTCGCCCGCACACATCCCGAACACATCCGCATGATCACCTGGGCGCGGCTGGAGGAGCTAGAACTCATCCCGCCCGACCCGGACAAGTTGCCGGCAATCGGGTCCGCCGTCATCGCCGCCGCCCAGGCCAGCGGCCATGTCGATCCCCATTGGGATCCCGACGAGCTTTTGGTCATGCTTTTCGGCATCGGCATGGCCTGGGCCACCTGGCTGGACCCCAACGCCGCCACCGACAAAGCGGACACCGTCGCAGCACGCCGAGCGGCCGCCGTCGAAGCCGCTACCCGGCTGATCACCGCGCGCAACTGAGGCTCCCCCCACCCCGGTGCGGGAGCATCGGGGGAATTTCTCGATCGCCAAATGGGTATAGGGCTCCCGGTACGGCGCCTGCGACGGCGCCTCTGGACCCAGGAGCACTGCCGTGGCCGACCTAGCGATGACACCGTTTCCCCGCCGCCGTTCCGGCCTCGAGCAGATCACCGAAGGTCTCGCCGAACTCGACGCCGAGGTGTTCGAGGCGATCGCACATTCGCCGAGCCGGCTGCTCGACACCACCATGCCCGCGCTGACCCGCGCGGCCGACCACTCCAAACTGTGGCTGGCGCTGGCCGCAGCCATGTCGGTGACCGGTGGCCCGGCCACTCAGCGCGCCGCCGCCCGCGGGGTGGTCAGCCTGGCGCTCACCAGCCTGGTGACCAACCAGGTGATCAAGCGCATCCAGCCGCGGGAGCGGCCGAACATTCTACTGGTGCCCCTGCTGCGGCGCGCCCGCCGGCGTCCCCTGTCGAACTCGCTGCCCTCCGGGCACGCCGCGAGCGCAGCGGCGTTCGCCATCGGGGTCGGTCTGGAGAATTCGCTGTTGGGCCTGCCGGTGGCCGGGCTGGCCGCCCTGGTCGGACTCTCCCGGATCGCCACCGGGGCCCACTACCCCGGTGACGTGCTGGCGGGGTTCAGCATCGGCGCCTCGATCGCGGTCTTGGGAGCAAAGCTGGTGCCGCCGATAGCCGCCCCGCCGCCACAGCGCGCCACCGCGTTGCGTGTCCCCGCGACCGGGCGCCCCGACGGAGCCGGCGTGACGTTGGTGGTCAATCCCGAATCGGGCGGCGGGCGCGCCGCCAAGGTGGCAGCGCAGGTGCGCAAAGCCCTGCCGGCCCTGTCCGTCGTCGAGGTGAACTCGTGCGACGACTTGGCGGAGGCGTTGCGGCGCGCCGCCGATACCGCCGACGTGCTCGCCATCGCCGGGGGCGACGGGTCGGTCGCCACAGCCGCCCACGTGGCGGTGGAACACGATCTGCCGCTGGCGGTGTTTCCCGGCGGCACACTGAACCACTTCGCCCGCGACATCGGCTGCGACACCACCGCCAAAACCATCCAGGCGATCGCCGAGGGCAGCCTTTCCCGCGTGGACGTGGTGCGCTTCAACTCGGAGACCACCGTGATCAACACCGCCAGCATCGGCGCGTACCCGTCCTTCGTCCGGCGTCGAGACCGGTTGCAGGGCAAGCTCGGCAAGCCGATGGCCAGCGCCTACGCAATGCTGATGACGCTGCGCCGCGAACAGCCCGTACGTATCGCCTTCGACAACCAGACCGTGCAGACATCGCTGTTCTTTCTCGGCAACTCGGCCTACCAGCCCGACGGCTTCGCGCCGGCGGTGCGGCAGCGCATGGACGACGGGCTGTTGGACGTGCGCATCCTGGAGAGCGGGCGCCGGTGGTCCACCCTGCGCGTCCTGGGGTCGTTGCTGACCGGACGCCTGCAGCGCAGCCGGCTCTATCACGAGCTGCGCGTCCCGCAGTTCAGCTTCACCGCAGTCGAGGGACCGTTACCGATCGCTCACGACGGGGAGGCCGACACCGATTGCACCCAAGCAGATTTCGCGGTCTGCTATCGCGCCCTGCAGGTGTATCGGCCACTGCCCTTCGCCGGGCGCCGATAGCCCACTCATCTCGGCGGCTGCAGCACTTTCATGGCTGCCCGCAGCACTGGTGCGGGGATGCGATGCTGCATCGCCAACGCGCCGGCGGCCGCCCGGGTGCGCAGCGGTGTACCGCGGCCGAACATCCGGTTCAACGGTCCGCCCGACGGCTCGATCTCGACGTGCAGTGGCGGTGTGCCCACCGAAGCGCCCAGCGCTTGAGCTATCACCATCTGCTGAATCTCACTGGTCCCCTCGAAGATGGTGTACAGCTTGGCATCTCGGTACCACTTTCCCACCGGGTGGTCGTTGATGTAACCCCATCCGCCCAGGGTCTGCACGGCGCGCTCGGTGACGCGCACCGCGGTCTCGCTGGCTGCCAGCTTGGCCATCGATCCCTCACCGCGGGAGAACTCGATGCCGCTGGCCGCCATCCACGACGCCCGCCAGGTCAGCAGCCGCGCGGCATCGACCGCGGTGGCGAGCTCGGCCAGCGGGAAGGCGATGCCCTGGTTGTCGATGATCGGCCCGCCGAAGGCCTCGCGCCGGGTGGCGTAATCGGTCGCGTATTCCAGTGCGGCACGCGCGATCCCGATCGCCTGTGCAGCCACCATCGGCCGGGTCTGCTCGAAGGTGCTCAGTGTCGCCGAGTCTGGCCGCACAGCCCCGGCGGCGATCTCGCGGGCTCTGGCGAGTTTGTGGTCGAGCCTGTCCTGCCCGCCGAGCAGATTCTCGCCCGGAATGCGAACCCCGTCGAACCGCAGTTCTGCGGTGTGGGAGGCCCGGCAACCCAGCTTGTCGAGTTTGCGCACCATTTCCAGCCCGGGCACGCCGCCGGGGACGACGAACAGTGCCTGGCCGCGGTGGCCCAGCTCCGGGTCGACGACGGCGTTGACCACGTGCACGTTGGCGATTCCGCCGTTGCCGATCCACATCTTGTGCCCGTCGATGATCCAGTCGTCGCCGTCGCGGCGGGCGGTGGTGCGCAGATTGCGCACGTCGCTACCGCCTTCGGGCTCGGAGATCGCCAGCGCCGCGAGCTTGAGATCGCCTGGCGTACCGAAGCATTCGGGCGCCCACTGCAACATCTGTTCTGGGGTTGCGGCCTGTCCGATCGCCGAGAGCGCCAACGCCGGCATCACGATCGCCAGACCGATTCCGGCGCAGCCCCAGAACAGTTCTTCCATGAACATCGGCAGCGACAGTCCCGTGGCATCGCCGATCAGGTCCCGGTAGAACAGCGGGCTGTAGAAGCCGCGGGTGGCCGCCTCCTGCAGAACCGGCCACGGAAACTCCTGGCGCTGGTCGTAGTCCAAGGCGACCGGCCGAATGACCGACTCGGCGAACTGATGGGCGCGACGGGCCAGATCATGCTGCGCCGCTGTCGGTGTCAGGTCGAAGGCCATGGCGGGTTCCTTGCCGTCCTTGCGGCCAGCTGTAGCCGCCCGTATGGCTGGGATTGCCACCCCGACGCCCGCTCAAACGCGTCGGGGTGGCGCCGCCGCGTCAATTCACCGAGGCGACCACGGTGTCGATCTGATTCAGCGCCGAGGTCGCGCCCTCGACGACACCCATGTCCAACACCTTCTGGAGATCCTCGGCGGAGGCATATGTCCCCACGTATGTCGCGCGGGTTCCACCTTCGTGCTCGGTGAAGGTGTAGACGTTCCTGGAGGTCGGCATCTGCGGGTCCGGGTTGAAGTCCAGATCGGCGAAGCCGTCGTCGAAGGTGAAGCTCCGCGGCTCGTCGACGGAGATGATCTGCCAGTATCCGGCGTACTTCTCACCGTCCGGGCCGGTCATGAAGTAGTTCGTGCGGCCGCCGGGAGCGAGGTCGTGGTCGACCACGGTCGCGGGAAATGTCGGCGGCCCCCAGACCTTTTCCAGCTGGCGCGGGTCGGCGTAGATCTGCCAGATTCGTTGCACCGGCGCGGCGAAGTCGGCGGTGATGGTCAAGGTCAGGGTCTCGAGGTCGTGTTGGACGTCGATCACAGGCATGGTGCGCGCTCCTAGCTCTCTTCGGATGAGATGAGTTCGTCGATACGCGCGATGCGACCACGCCACACCTGTTCCAACTCGGTGAGCATGGACGCCACCGAGCGCACCGCGGCGACGTCACCGCGGGCCAACTGCTCACGGCCGCTGCGGCGCTTGGTGAGCAGGCCCGACTTCTCCAACACGGCGACGTGTTTCTGCACCGCGGCGAAGCTCATCTCGTAGCTCACCGCGAGTTCGGAAACCGAGTGCTCGCCGGCGAGAACCCGGCGCATGATGTCCCGCCGGGTGCGGTCGGCAAGCGCGTGGAACAGGGCGTCCACCTTGTCGTCGTCGAGCGTGATCACCCGCCAATCGTACAACCATTTGGTTGTACGTTGTCAAGGTCGGCCGATTGAGCCCTGCTCGGGTCAGACCAGCGGGAACCAGTAGTCCAGGGTGTCCTCCACCCCGCCCCAGTCCAGGCCCATCCAGTCGGTGAAGAAGTCTTCGATCTTTCCGAAGCCGGCGTACACCATCTCCACGAGCGAGTTGAACAGACTGATCCACCAGCCGCTGTCGGTCAACCCGTTGCCAAATGCGGTGATCCAGGCGCTGAACTGATCGATCTCGCCCGAGATACCGATGTTGGTGATCAAGCCGTCAACGGTGACGGTGTGATCGGCGACCTGCTCCGGGGTCAGCCCCAGATACATCACATGTCCCCAGAACGTCCCGAGGATGGAGGCCGATGTGTAGTCCGAGACGGGGTCGCCGGGGAAGGTGTATGTGGTGGTGGTGAAGGCGTCGTTGGGCGTCTGGTTGCCGAACAGCAGCGAGGGATCGTTGGACAGCGACAGCTCGCCTTCGCTGTTGGGCCAGATGCCGTTGGCATCCGACGGGCTGCCGATGAACACGAAGTGCAACGCCTCCGGGTCCACGCCGTCGTGCGCCAGCTGCGCCATCGCGATCGAGCCGGCCGTGGCGCCCTGCGAGTACCCGAAGATCCACAACGGGTTGTCGGCGTCGTAGGCGTCGGGATTGGCGTTCAGTTCGGCGTGCACCGCCCGGACGATCTCGGCGGCACCGGCGAAACTGCTGTAGCCCTGCAGGAACAGTTGCGGCGTGGTCAGCACCCGCAGCGGACCGTCGCAGTCGCCGCCGCTGATGAAACACACCGTCGGGTCGTCGCCGGCGTCGAACCCCAGCGGCTGCAGGAACAGATCGGCCGCGGTTTGGGCGAATGTCGCCGACGGGGTGGGCATCATGGTGCCGCCGACGAAGATCGCGGTGTCCGACAGCAGGGCTATGCGGGGTGCATGCGTTGCCTGGGCGACAGGGGTTCCCACGACACCGGCGGCCAACAGGCCGGCGGCGACGAACGGCGCCAGAGCTTTCCGTGGTTGCATCATCCGCACTCCCCGCGACACCTAGATAAATACTCAGGAAACCTTAAAAGGCGACTGTGGCGATCATGACAGGGTCGCCCTAGCTGCGTCAACGCGGCGGCGCCGAGTCGCTCAGGCGGGGACGAGCCGCACCGGCAGGTGCCGGTGACGGCGAATGATGTTGTTGACCGCCCAGGCCGGTTCGCCGGTCAGCTCGATGCGGTCGACAAGCTCGATCAGGGCTGTCAGGACGGCCGCGGTCTCCAGCCGGGCCAAGCCCTGCCCGGCGCACGCGTGCGCGCCGTTGCCGAACCCGATGTGGCGTCCCGCATCGTTACGAATGTCGAAGACATCCGGGGCATTCCATTCGCGTTCGTCGCGGTTGGCCGAGGCGTAGATCAGCAGGACCCGAGCGCCCGCGGGCAGGCCGATGCCGGCGACCTCGTGGCTGTGCGCCGCTTTGCGGGTGAAGGCCCGCAACGGTGACTCGAAGCGCACCACCTCGTTGACCGCGTTGGGGATCAGCGTCGGGTCGGCCTTGAGCAGCGCCCACTGATCCGGGTGGGTGGCAAACAGGTGGATCGCGCTGGCGATGGCGCTGATCGTGGTGTCCAGCGACGGCCCGAGGTAGTCGATCAGCAGCGGCGCCACCTCTTCGAGGCCCAGTGCGCCTTCGTCGACGAAGCCGAGCAGGTCGTGGGCCATGCTGTCGGGCAGCACGTCGCGGCGGGCAGCGATCCGGCGGGCGAAGCGCAGCATCTGCAGGCTGCGGGGTATGGCTTTGGCGGCCTGCCAGTTGAGGGGCCCCAGGACATCGAATGTCGCTGCCGCCCAGTCCAGTAGATGGTCGCGTTGATCGTGTGGCCAGCCCACCAGGTCGGGCACGAAGGCCAGCGGCAGCGCGGTGGCGAGATCGGCGACCGCATCGATGTCTCCGCGGTGCACGGCGCGCTCGACGATGTTGCGGGCCCGCTGACCGACGCTGTCGCTCAGGGCGCGCAGCGCTCGGGGCATCATCCGGTGGGCAAGGAGTTTGCGCCGCCGGTCGTGTTCGGCGCCGTCGCTGTTGAGGGTGGTGCCTCGGGAGAGGCGATTGGTGGGCGGGTTGATCGCGACCCCGTGCCCGGACCTGTAGAGCGCGTCGTTGCGCAGCGCGGCCTTGCATTCGGCATATCGCGGCAGGGCGTAGAGCCGCTGCCGCGGCAGCCAGACCACGGGGCCGAGATCGCGCAACGCCCGGTAGTGCGGATAGGGGTCGAGGATCGCCGACCGGCTGTAGAGGCTGCGCCGGTACACCGGTACGTCCCTGGAGCGAGCGGGCACAGTGTGGTTCCTATTCGTCAGGGTTCGCGTGGGCACAGAAACAGCGGCACAGCCCGGCACACCGCGGTGACGTCGCGTCCGGCCACCATCACGGTGCCGTCGGGCCGTATAACGGCGGCGCTCACCCGATGCTGGGTCAGCCAGCGGGCCAGTTCGGTTCCCGGGGCAGCGAACACCGTCCGGGCTCCCCGGCTGTCGATCAGACCTCGCTGATCCGGTGTGAGCCCCTGCGTGGTCACCACGCCGAAACCCCGGCCCAGCTCCTCATCGAGCCGGCGTCCCGTCTCGAGCAGCGGGTTGGGGCACAACCGCCCGGCGATACGGCGGGTGTTCGCGGTCCGGCGCACCATGGGCGAAGAACGCAACGGCGGGGTCTGGGAGTCGGTGATCCTGGTGCGTAGGCCCGGCACCAGGTGCACCCTCGGCAGCGTCAGGCGCCGCAGTGCGCTGCCGAGTTCGCCGCCGGCGGTCATGGCGTGTCCGACGGTGAGCGCCAGGGAGATCATCTGGCGGGCATGGCGGGCCCGCTCGGTCTGGTAGCTGTCCAACAGGTTCGACGGCCAACCGCGGTGCAGGTGACCGGCGATCTTCCAGGCCAGGTTCATCGCATCGCGCAGACCGGCGCCCATCCCCTGACCGATGAAGGGCGGGGTGAGGTGCGCTGCGTCGCCGAGCAGAAACACCCGCCCGGACCTCCACCGGTCGGCGATCTGGGCCCGGAAGGTGTACTCGGCGACCCGCAGCAGCTGCAGATCGGTGTCGGCCACCTCGCGCGTCCAGGGTGCGATCAACGGCCGCAGCGCGGACAGTTCGGCGAAGTCTGCCGCCGACTCGTGTTCTGCCAGGGCGAATTCCCAGCGATACCGGCTCTGGCCGATCCGCATGTAGGTGCCGGCGCGCCGGCTGTCGCAGACCTGATGCACGCCTTCCCACTGATCCAGGTCCGCCGAGCACCCGACGTCGATCACCAGCCAGCGCTGATCGAACCTCCAACTGCGCATCCGGGCGCCGATCGCCGCGCGCACCATGCTGTTGGCGCCGTCGCAGCCCAGCACATAGTCGGCGGTGATCCGCGACGTCTCGCCGCTGGTCCGGTCGCGGATCCGCAGGTGCACGCCGTCGGCGGCCTCGGCGATCGCCAGCACCTCGGTGTCACCACGGAAGCGGGCCGTGGGAAAGCGGGCCAGGTTGCGCCGCAGCAGCTTTTCCAGCTCGGGCTGGTCGAACATGTTCGCGGCCGGAAAACCGTTGCGGGTCAATGCGGTGTCGCGGCTGAACTCGGCCAGCACGCGCTGTTGCCGGTCGATGAGCCGCAGCCCTTTGGCCGGGCGAGAGATTGCGGCGAATGCATCGGCGACACCGAGCCGCGCCAGGATTCGGCAGACCTCGTCGTCGAGGTGCACGGCCCGGGGCTGGGGGTATACCTGCGGCCACCGGTCGAGCACCAGGGTGTCGACACCGTATTGGGCCAGCAACGTGGCAGCGGTGATCCCGGTGGGGCCCCCGCCCACGATCGCGACCGCTACACGGTCGCCACCGCGGTGCCGGTCGGCAACCGTCATGGCATGCCGCGGGTCACGCGTGACGCACCGTCAGCCGCTGGGACCCCAGATCGATGGCACCGTCATCGGTGGCGGTCGAGGCTTCGACGATGTCGCCGTGTTGCAGGTACTTGCGGTTCTTGGCCTGCCGGGCGAAGAACGCCTTCCATTTGACCGCGGGCGGCAGCAGGTTGCCGATCAGCTCGATCGGCTTGGCGGGGGCACGCAGCGCGGTTCCCGCCGGCGTGCCGGTCAGGATGAGGTCGCCGGGGGCCAGCTGCTGGAATCGGGTCAGGGATTGCAGCGCCTGCAGGGGGCGGTACAGCATGTCGCCTTCCACCAGGCCGTTCTGGCGTTCCTCGCCGTTGACGCTCAGCCGCAGTCGCAGGTCGCCGAACCGGGCCAGCTCGGCGGCGTCGACGAGTACCAGCGCCGGCCCCACGGGGGTGAAGGTCGGGTAGGACTTGGCCTCGTAGAACTGGGTCTGCGGCAGTTGGACGTCGCGGGCGGAGACGTCGTTGGTGATGGTCAGGGCGGCGACATAGTCGGCCAGGTTCGCCTCGGTGATCACGGTGCCCACTGGGATGTCGCGGCCGATGACCAGGCCGATCTCCACTTCGTAGTCCAGCAGGCGCACGTGGGGCGGCCGGATGATCTCTGCGTAGGGATCGTTGAGCGACGCCGACGATTTGCGAAAGAAGGTCAGCGGAACGGCCTTGGGGTCCATCCCGGCGTCGATCACGTGGGATTCGAAATTGGTCATCTGGGCCACCACCCGGCAGGGCGTGGTGACCGGCGCCAGCAATTCCAGGTCGTCGACGGCGACGGTGCCTTCGGCGGTGGCGGCGGCCTCGATCGCGGACCGGTCGGCGAGCAGCTCGGCGGTACTGGTGGCCGCAGTGTCGATCTTGGCGGCACCGGTGGGCGTGCGTACCCACCAGGCGTTGGAGGTGCGCAGGACGGAAACGGTCATGAGACAGCTACTTTCAGCAAGCCGATGAGGCGTTTGAGGTCGAACTCGTTGTCGTGCCGTAGGGCGGTGAGCATGGCGGCCGCCTGGCGTCCTGCCGAACGGGGGCCGGCGTCGAGGAAGTCCTTGGTAGCCGGAGGGCCCCATTGGGCCAGGCCCGAGGCGGTGAACGGCGCCCAGCCGGGCTCCAGGGAGCTGTCGAAGACGTCGCCGTCGGCGTAGTGCTCGACCAGGAAGCCGTCGGGGTCGCGCCAGTAGTCGAAGAGCTGGCTGCCCTGGATATGGCGCCCGATGCCCCAGGACCGGACGTAGCCGCGCTCGTGCAGGTATTCGCCTCCGGCGGCCAGCGCGTCCAGGTCGGCGACCTCATAGGCCGAGTGCACGTACCGGTTCGCCGGGCCCAGCGCCAGGGCCAGGGTGTGGTGGTCGGTGGGGATGCTGCCGCGGTCGCAGCGGATGAAACTCATGGCCGGCCCGCGGTCGCGTTGGCCGGGAAAGTAGAGGAAGTCGCTGACGATCATTCCCAGCGTTTCCAGGTACCAGTTCAGCGTCTGCAGGTAGCGGGTGGACTGCAGGACGACATGCCCCAGACGCTGCACCCGGGCCGGTGCCCGCCGCGGACGCACTCCGGCGTTGATCCGTGCCGTGGCGCCCCCGGTGTTGGCGAGCTGCGGGGCTTGGGTGGGCGCAGCCGGCAGCGTGTGCATCCCGGCGACGACGGTGACGGCGGTCCCGCTGGGATCGGCCAGCGCCACCCCCACCCCACCGACCGATTCGGGCAGTCGGCGCACGGGCGCCCCGAGCTTGTCGGCCAGCCGGCGGACGTCGCCCTCGTCGGCGGCGCGTAGTGCGTAGCCGGCAAAACTTGTCTGCGGTCCACGCCGCAGAAACACGCAGGGCGCTCCGGGATCAGTGCCGCGCAGGTGCACCTGCCCGGGATCGCTGTAGGCGACGCTGAAGCCGAAGGCGCGGGCGAATGCCTCGGCGCGCACCAGGTCGGGTTTGTCGAACTCCAGCCAGGCGATGTCGACCACGCGGATGAGCGGGTCGCGGGCGCGGCCGGGGTGCTCGCCGCGTAGCGCGCCGCGGTCGCTGTGCAGATGCTTGTGCCCGTCTTCCACGCTTTGCACCGTCACCCTTCACCCCTCAACTGACGAAATCGTCACATACGACCAAAGCATCAGTCAACTGTGTTGACGAAATCATCAGGACTGAATTGCGGTGCTAGCCTGCACCCATGGATGCGCCCCCGCGCGACGTCGCCGAGCCGGCGACCGGCCCTTCCAACAGACTCGAACGACGCAAGTTGCGTACCCGCGCCGCCCTGATCCGGGCCGCCCAGGGCTTCATCGCCCAGGGCCGGCTCGCGGTGCCCGTGCTCGAGATCACCCAGGCCGCCGACGTGGGGATGGGCTCCTTCTACAACCACTTCGACAGCAAAGAGGAACTCTTCGCCGCAGCGGTCACCGACGCCCTGGACAACATCGGGGCCCTGCTGGACAGCTACACCGCAGACATCGCCGACCCCGCCGAGGCCTTCGCGGCCAACTACCGCCTCACCGGGCGACTGTTTCGCCTGCGCCCCCAGGAGACCGCGCTGCTGCTGGCCAACAGCAGCACGCTGATCCTGTCCGACCGCGGCCTGTCCCCCCGCGCACTGCGCGACATCACCGCGGCAGTCCAACAGGGCCGCTTCACGCTCACCGATCCCGAACTGGGCCTGGCCATCGCCGGAGGGGTGCTCGTCGGACTGGGAACGCTGCTGAGTCAGCGGCCCGACCGCGACACCGAAGCGACCGTCGATGCGGCAACCGAGCACCTGTTGACGACTTTCGGCATGAGTCCCGAACAGGCCCGACAGATCTGCGGCAAGCCCTTGCCCGACATGTCGGGGCTGCGCGATACACCGGCGCTCGGGACCCTCTCCTAGCCGCGGCGATCTCGACGGCGCCGCCACGACGCGGTGGTGTCGGCGGGCGTCCATTGACTTCGGCCGAGCGCCCCTGCGATGATCGCGCTCAGCTTGACCTTTGGATTTACTCGTCTGATTTTTAGCTACAGGTGACTGTGCGCCCCCGTCGGAAGGCCGCCCCGTGAAGCTGACCAAGGCCCTCGCTCCGATCGCGCTCGCCGGCACGGTGGCCGGCGGGGTGCTCGCGACACCGGTCGCGCACGCCACCCATGCCGACGTGAGCCTGCTCTCCGGCACCGCGTTCTTCGTCGGACCCACGACCCTGTCCACACCGTCGCCGACTTTCGCCCAGACCGCGGCCGACCTGTTCCTGCAGCCGCTGGGCTTCGACGGCGGTGAGGATCTGGACACCTGCGTCGTCGGCGCCGTGGTGTGTGACGCGCCGCTGCGCATCCTGTCCACCCCGGCGCTGATCCAGCAGGACCACAGCAGTTTCGTCGGCGCCGCCGAGATCGTCCGGGCGGTGCACGCCGAACTGGCCGCCAATCCCGACGCCTACGACGCCGAGAACCCGTTGTGGATCTTCGGCTGGTCGCAGGGCGCCACGGCCGGCTCGATCGCGATGGCGCAGCTGGCGCACGACGGCGTGGATCCGGAGGCGCTGCACTTCGTGTTCATCGGAAACCCGGTGGGCGCCGACGGCATCTCGCCCGGTGCAGGCGACGGGCCGCTCCCCGATTTTCTCGGCACCTCGCTGCTCTCGGGCGTCCAGACCCCGAACGACCTGTTCGCGACCACGTCCTACACCATCCCCGGCGACCCGGTCGCCGACCACACCTCGACCTCGCCGCTGGGGCTGCTCTACGAGCACATGATGTATCTGGGGCTGACCCCCGAGCAGGTGGCCAACCACACGGCGACCGCCGACGGTTTGATCACCGACATCGACATCTCCGGCGACTTCGACCAGTTCGGCGCCTGGCTCAATGCCTGGAGCCACGGTCTGGTGGACAGCAGCTGGTGGGAGGGCATCTTCTATTCCGTGGTGGCCTCGTTCTACAGCGTCTTCGGCAACATCGAGGACTTCTTCGGCGACTGGCTGGGCATCGACTGGGGCGGGGTGGAGCAGACCCTCGACTTCTGGTTCCCGCCGGACGCCTGACGCCGCCGCGACGATCAGAATCGCCTTCGCCGAACGGCCGACTCCGTCGATACTGGGACGGTGTCTCGCGCGCACATCAGCCGGGTCTGCGCCCTGGGCAGCATCGCGCTCGCCGTGGGGGCGGTGGCGTCGTGCAGCCACCCGGATCAGCCGCCGCCGGCCGGCAGCCCGTCCGCCACGGTGTCGGTCGTCCCGCGTCCGGATGCGCCCTACCTCCCACGCCAGGAGCTGGCCGCGCCGGTCGCGCAACTGATGAACGCCGCGATCGCGCTGCCGCGGCTGCCGGGTGCGGTAGTCCGGATCGGGCACGCCGGCACGGTCGTGCTCAGCCAGGCCTTCGGCGCGCGCAAGCTCGACGGCGAACCCGCGCTCGACGGCTCGCCGGCGCCGGCCGAGCCGATGACCGAGGACACGATCTTCGACATCGCGTCGTTGACGAAGTGCCTCGCGACGGCCGTCGCGGTCCTGCAGCTGTACGAGCAGGGCCTGGTCCAGATCGACGAGCCCGTCCAGACCTACCTGCCGGAGTTCAACGCGACCAATGACCCTCGACGCGCCCAGGTGACATTGCGCATGCTGCTCACCCACACCTCGGGTATCGGCGGCGATCTGAGCCACCAGGGTCCGTGGGGCCTGACCGAGGCCGACCAGGCCGGCGGTGTTCATCGGGCGCTGACCGCGCCGCTGGAGTTCGGCCCCGGCGAGCTGTTCCACTACTCAGACATCGGTTTCATCGTCCTGGGCGCGCTGGTCGAGACCATGAGCGGCCAACCGCTGGACACCTACGTGCGGGACAACGTCTTTGCGCCGCTGGGCATGGCCGACACCCGCTACCTGCCCGCCGCCAAAGCCTGCGGCCCACACCAGGTCCGCGGTACTGCCATTGCCGTGGACCCGAGCGCGTCCAGCGACGGCGAATGCCCGCCAGGTAGCTGGCACACCGACTTGTTGGCCCGCATCGCACCGACGGCGCACGACGAAGACACCCCCGGGATCAACCCCGACTTCGACCAACTGCTGCGCGGTACCGTGCAGGACCCGACGGCACGCCGCATGGGAGGGGTGGCCGGCAGCGCCGGCGTGTTCTCGACAGCCAGGGATATCGGCAGGTACGCCCAAGCCCTACTCGATCGGCTCGCCGGGCGCCCGAGCCCGTTTCCGCTACGCCGATCCACCCTGGAACTGATGACGACACCCCAGCAGCCCGGGCACGACCCCGCCCAGGTGGTGGCCGCGAACACCGCTGCGCAAGAGGCGAATGCGACGTCGCCCAATGCGGCCGATCCCCTGCTGTCCGCGAGCTATCCGGCGATCGCCGGACAGGATCTTCGCGGCCTCGGCTGGGACATCGACACCCCACACTCCCGGCCGCGCGGCATGATCTTTCCGATCGGCAGCTTCGGGCACACCGGGTTCACCGGAGTCACGCTGTGGATCGACCCGGGGTCGGACACCTACGTGATAGTGCTCGCCAACGTGATCCATCAGCGCGGAGGCCCGCCCATCGCCGGGCTCAGCGGTGATGTTGCCACCGTCACCGGCCGGGCGCTGCACCTGTACGGCAGCTGACGGGGCCGCCGTCCACCCCCGTGGCGACACCCCGGCCCGCCGACCGCCGATAATGGCCCGGTGGCCGACCGCAACCTTCCCGCTATCCCCGTCATCGCGCTGACCGGCCACCTCGGGGCGGGCAAGACCACCTTGCTCAACCATGTGCTGCGAGCGCCGGAGGCTCGAATCGGCGTCATTATCAACGACTTCGGCGAACTCAACGTCGACGCCGGCCTGGTCACCGGCCAAGTCGACGAGCCGGTGTCGATCGCCGGCGGATGCATCTGCCATCTGCCCGACGAAGGCGGGCTCGACGAGGCGCTGGAGAAGCTGGCCGACCCGAAGCTGGCGCTCGACGCGATCATCATCGAGGCAAGCGGGGTGGCCGAACCCGCGGACGTGTCGCGGGTCATCCGGTTCAGCGGGGTGGAACGGATCCGCCACGGCGGTGTTGTCGACGTCATCGACGCGGCGGAACATTTCGACACGGTCGATACCGCGACAGCCCCGCCACAGCGCTACGGCGTGGCTTCCCTGGTGGTGGTCAACAAGCTGGATCGGATCGCCGAGGAGGCCCGGGAAGAGACCCTTCGTCGGATCGAGACCCGGGTGCGCGAACTCAATCCCCACGCGCACGTGGTGGGCGCTATGGCCGGAAGGGTGGATCCCCGGCTGCTCTACGACGTCAGCGACGCCGAAGAGTCCGGGCAGCTGTCGTTTCGGGAGCTGCTTCTCGACGAGGCCGGCGAAGCTCACGACGAGCACCACGACCACGTGCATGCTGCCTCCATCACCGTTGTCGGCGACGGCGCCGTGGATCCGGGACCGCTCATCGACCTGCTCGAACAGCCGCCGCAGGGCATCTACCGGATCAAGGGCACCGTCGCGATCGGCAAGCGTCGCTATCTGGTCAACGTCGTCGGCACCTCCGTGCACGTGGTGACCGCGCCGGCGGGCTCAGGCCCGAGTCATCTGGTCGCGATCGGCACGGACCTCGACACGGCGGATGTTCGCGCGCGGCTGGAAGTGGCTCTGCGCCCCGCGCCGGAGAAGGTGGCCGCCGCGGGCATGCGCCGGTTGCAGCGGTTGCGGCAGTACAGCATCTAGCTGGGGCGCCCTCACAGGCCCAAGTCGCTGAGACCGGCGTGATCGTCCGGCCGGATGCCTGCGCGGTCCCAGTGAAAGAGTCGGTCGGCCTCGGTGATCGCGACGTCGTTGATGCTGGCGTGGCGGGTTTTCATCAGCCCGTCGCCGTCGAACTCCCAGTTCTCATTGCCATATGCGCGAAACCACTGCCCACTGCTGTCGTGGTATTCGTAGGCGAACCGCACGGCGATCCGCTCGTCACCGTACGCCCACAGTTCTTTGATCAACCGGTAGTCCAGCTCAGTCGCCCATTTGTCGCGCAGGAACTCCACGATCTGTTCTCGGCCCCGCAGGAATGTGGAGCGGTTGCGCCACCGGCTGTCCGGGGTGTAGCCCAGCGCGACCCGCTCGGGATCGCGGGTGTTCCAGAGGTTTTCGCCGGCGCGGACCTTGGCGGTCGCCGTCTCCCGGGTGAAGGGAGGAACCAATGCGGATGTGCTCATCGTCGGATCTCCTAGGGCTGGGACTGCAGGAACGCCAGCAGGTCCGCGTTGATGGTGTCGGCATGCGTGGTTGGCATGCCATGGGGAAAGCCGCTGTAGGACTTCAGCGTTCCGTTCTTGAGCAGTGCGGCGGACTTCGGGCCGGAAGCGATGTACGGCACGATCTGGTCGTCCCTGCTGTGCATCACCAGCGTCGGAATGGTGATCTTCTTGAGGTCCTCAGTGAAGTCGGTTTGGGAGAACGCGACGATCCCGTCGTAATGCGACAGTGCGTCGCCCATCATCCCTTGGCGCCACCAATTGTCGATGATCGCCTGCGACGCCGTGACGCCCGGTTGGTCGAAGTTGTAGAACGGGCCCGCGGGCAACGCCCGGTAGAACTCCGATCGGTTGGCCGCGAGTTGGGCCTGCAGACCGTCGAACACCGACTTCGGAAGACCCTCGGGGTTGGCCTCGGTCTGCACCATCAATGGCGGTACGGCCGAGATCAACGCGGCCTTCGCCGCTCGATCTTCGCCGTGGCGCCCCAGGTACCGGACCACCTCCCCGCCACCGGTCGAATGCCCCACGTGGATGGCGTCGCGCAGGTCGAGGTGCTCCACTACCGCGAGTAAGTCGTCGGCGTAATGGTCGGCGTCGTGCCCGTCGGGGGTCTGCGACGAGCGCCCGTGGCCGCGCCGGTCGTGCGCTACGACGCGATACCCGTGCTGCAGGAAGAACAACATCTGGTTGTCCCAGTCGTCAGACGACAGCGGCCAGCCGTGACTGAAAACGATCGGCTGACCCGAACCCCAGTCCTTGTAGAAGATTTCCACTCCGTCAGCGGTGGTGAGTGTGGGCATGTCGTCTCCTCAGGCCGGCCCGGTGCTGGGCATCAGTGGGGGCTTGTCCTTGCGTATTGGCCTCGACGGGATCGCTGCGGAACCGTTCGAGGAATTGGACCGGTTCGCCGCCCACAGTTTCCAGACGACACCCGATAAGTTCGCCCGCGGGTCCGCCCCCGCGACCAGCGTTGACCCGCACACGGGCAGAATACTGGCCGCGCCTGAATTTGCCGCTCGTCACCGTTTTCATGTCCGAAATTCGGACCGGGTAATCCGCAGACGCCCGTCAGCAGAACATTCCAAATCCTCTTGTGATTCCGGTGGGTCATCGCCGATGTTCACCGAAAGGCCAGGCCCCGGGGCGGGCGCATCATTTCAATCCGGCTAACTTTAATTCGAGAACTGCCGACGCCCAGGTCGAGAGGTCCGCGGCAGCGGCCCGCTATCACGCGTTAAACCGTCAGCTGTACAAGCTCTTTCACGCTTCCGAGGAATGAAATCCGGTGGTCGTCGATCGTATCGACCCGGCCTGCGCTATGGCGTCGGCTCGGAGGCCGGCCCGATGAAGTCGACACCCTCACGAATCGCGGGGCGATGCCTCAAGATTCGGAAATGCGCCAGCCGGCCCAGTCCCGACGTCGTCATCAACCGCGCACCCGGCCAGGACGCAACCACCTTCTCACTCGTCGCATAGGGAGTTTCGGGGTCGTCGGGGTCGTGGATGAGCAGCAGCGGCGGATAGTCGGTTTTCTCTGCGATCCGGACCATGTTGGTGTCCTCGAGCGTCATACCGATACGGCGCTCCAGGCGGCGATGCAGGCCGGTACGGATCCGTCGGCCGAAATTGTGGCGCGCGGCGAACAGATCCAGGTAGATGGGGAACTCACCCATCGGCGCCAGGAACACCAACTTTCCGACCGTTGTACCCCACGAGGCCGCGAAGGCTGTCGCGTTAGACCCCAGGGAGTGGGCGACCACCGCACGTGCGGGCCCGTGCGTCCGGATCATGGCCGCGACCGCTTCGGCGCACTCGATGGCAGTGGTGCGACCGGGTGCCAGCGCACCAGGATCAGACTCGTTGTGGCTGGGCAGGTCGAACGCGATAACACGGTGGCCGGATGCCACCAGGGGCTTGATGAACATGCCGAGGTGCGGGCGCCGCCCGCCCCAGCCGTGCACGAGATAGACCGGGGGCCCCTCGCCCCACGACTCGCCCACGATCCGATGCCCGTCCCAATGCGCCTCCAGCGGCTCGCCAGGAGGAACTCCGGGCGGCATCCGCAGGCTGGACTCGATGACCGGAGGGGTGCACCACAGTTCCAGCGCCCAGCGCGATCCGATGGCGGGGGCCACTCGCTCCAACAGCCAGAACAGCCGACGCACCCATGGCCTGACCGGCGGTTGGACGCCGGAACCCTCCACATCGAGGACGATCGGGCTCGGCGAAACGCCCGCCGCCGAAGCCTCGATATCGGCAGGGGCTCCGGCGCGCGGGTCGGGCGGCTGTGAATCCGGCACATACCGAGGTTAGCGAGCGAGGATGTTGCACGGCCATCAACGCGCTGAACCGCGCGTTCTTACCACGCCCGATGCCGTCGCTCAGCCGGTGACGCCCTCGCCCGAGCAGTCGTGGTGGGAATAGGTCAGGGCGCGTTCAGCCAGCCGGCAACGCCACTGCGGTGGTCGAGACTAATCCCCCGTGGATTGCCCCGCCGCGCCGCGGTTTTGATCGGACGGGAACAGGCGCGGACGCAGGGCCAGGGACAGGTAGACCAGGGCGACCAGAACGGGCACTTCAATCAGCGGGCCGACAACGCCCGCCAGCGCCTGGCCGGAGGAGGCGCCCCAGGTGGCGATGGCCACGGCGATGGCGAGCTCGAAGTTGTTGCCCGCCGCGGTGAAGGCCAAGGTGGTGGTGCGGGCATAGCCGAGTCCGAGTACGCCACCCAGCAGATAACCGCCGCCCCACATGATCGCGAAGTACGCCAGCAGCGGCAGGGCGATCCGGGCGACGTCGAGCGGCCGGTGGGTGATCTGATCTCCCTGCAGCGCAAACAGGATCACGATGGTGAACAGCAGCCCGTACAGCGCCCACGGCCCGATCACCGGCAACACCCTGGCCTCGTAGAAGTCCCGGCCCTTGCGTCGTTCGCCCAGGTAGCGGGTGAGGTAGCCGGCGACCAGAGGGATGCCGAGGAAGATCAGGACGGATTTGGCGATCTGGGCCGGCGACACCTCGATGCTGGTTTGGGGCAGCCCCAACCATCCCGGCAGCACCTTCAGATAGAACCAGCCCAACACGGCGAACATGGCGACTTGGAATATCGAGTTCAACGCGACGAGCACCGCGGCGGCTTCGCGGTCACCGCAGGCCAAGTCGTTCCAGATGATGACCATGGCGATGCAGCGCGCCAGGCCGACCACGATCAGACCGGTCCGGTATTCGGGCAGATCGGCCAGCAACAGCCACGCCAGGGCGAACATCACCGCCGGGCCCAGCACCCAATTGAGCAGTAGCGAACTGATCAGCAGGCGCCGGTCGCCGGTGACGGTGTCGAGGCGGTCGTAGCGGACCTTGGCCAGCACCGGATACATCATGATGAGCAGCCCGGCGGCGATCGGCAGCGAGATCCCGTCGAGCTGCACGGCGCTCAGCGCGTTGCCCAGACCGGGCACGGCACGCCCCAGGGCAAGCCCCGCAGCCATCGCCAACCCGATCCAGAGGGGCAACAGCCGATCCAGGCTGGAAAGTTGCGCCGCCGCGCCCGGGTGTCGCACGGCGCGGACCTCAGACATGCATTACCGCCTGTTCGTCTCAGTGATCTAGCAGCACGAGGCCGGTGCGGCCGCAGTTCCGAAGGTGTCGGCGTCGGCGAGTTTGGTGTAGATCTCCCAGCGTTCCTGGCCGGGTCCGGTGGCCCAGACCTTATCTTGCGTGGCGAAGCAGCACGTCGTCCCAAGCTCTTCTTCGGTGAACAGTCCGGCCTCGCGCAGGCGTGCGATCTCAGCGTGCACGGCCTCGCTGGAAGCGACCTCCACGCCGAGATGGTTCAGGGTGCCGCCCTGGCCGGGGTTTTCCAGCAGCACCAGCTTCAGCGGCGGATCGGCGATCTCGAAGTTGGCGTAGCCCGGCTTGACCTTGGCCGGTTGGGCGTCAAAGAGCTTGGCGTAGAACGCGACGGCAGCGTCGAGGTCGTCGACGTTGAGGGCGAGCTGGATACGGGACATGACAACCACCTCCGGTTGTTAGACATATGTCGAACTAGTGGGCTGCGCCCAGCATGCCACCTTTTCGAAGTATGTCAACAAGGTGTGGCAGAATGGCTGGGTGCCCAAAGCGTTGCCCACGATCGACATGACTGCACCGGTGTGTTGTGCGCCGGTCGCCTCGGGCCCGATGAGCGACAGGGATGCGTTAGAGATCGCACTGCGGCTCAAGGCCTTGGCAGATCCGGCGCGGGTCAAGATCGTGGCGCACCTGTTCAGCTCGACCACCGGTGAGCAGATCTCCGGAGACCTGGCCGCGGTCCTGGAGCTGAGTGAGTCGACGGTCAGCCACCACCTCAGCCAGCTCCGCAAGGCCGGGTTGGTGGCCTCCGAGCGGCGCGGAATGAACGTGTTCCACCGGGTGCTTCCCGAAGCCCTGCAAGCGCTGTGCACCGCGCTCGACCCGAACTGCTGCGCCGACTAGCCGCGATCGGCGTCGCCGACGGGCTCACGACCCGATGCCAGCGGGAACCGCCCCGGCGCGCACCCGAGCGTCGCTAGCCGGTGAAACCCTCACCCGATGTCGAACGGTCGTGGTGCGAATAGGTCAGGGCGATGTTGAGATTCTTGGCGATCTCGTTGAGCATCGCGATCCGCTCCCGCGCAACCGCACCCGTCCTCTTCCGGCGCTCCCGAATCGGATTGGACCACGGCAACCTGTCGGCCACCATGGCGATACCGACGTTGAGTTTGGTGAGGCGCTCGAAGGTGCGCACCCGGCGCTGGTAGTTATAGCCCAGCGGCTCAAACATGGTGCCTGCCACCATGGCGTCGATCTGCTCGAAACCGAACACGACACCGGCCGGCGCAAAGGCGATCATCGACGTGATCTGGTTGGCGTACTTGGCCACCAGCTTGCGCAGGGGTCCGGGCAGCGTCCCCGTCAGGGTCTCCAGGTGTTTCGGACCGGCGACGGCGTCGACCAGTTCGGCTCGCCACGGTGACGGGTTGCCGCCGCGCGCCAACACGTAGTTCAGCGACTTGATCAACTCGATCCCGTTGGGAGAGTGCAGCCGCTCGGGCGCGCCCCACAGCCGGCCCGAGAACGAGGAGTACTCGGCGAGATCCTCCAGTTGGGCCGGTGTCAGCTTGCGTCCGAACGCGTGGTCGATGAGCCGGCTGAGCAGCAAGCCACTGCCGAAGCCCAGCAACGACGTCACGGGAATGGGCTCGCCGAACTTCAGATAGAGCTCGTCACCCCACTTGCGGCGCAGTCCCCGGCTGGCCAGCGCGTGCATCAACCGCACCCGCACCACATCCTGGAACGCCTCCGAGTGCCGGTCGAAGATGTCCGGCAGGGTGAATTCGGCGAAAACCCGGGCGGTTTCGATGAAGCGGCGCGGGCCGTCGTCGGCGAACCGGCCGGTGGCCCCGGTGGCGGCCGAGATGTCGCCGGTCATCGCGGTCTCGTAGAGCGCCCAGCCGCGGATGATCGTGGTAGCCGAGATCGTGGCCGACATCGCCAGCATCCGGCCGCGCTCGGCGGCGACCAGATCGAACTGACTGGGCAGCTGGTCCAGGTGCTCGAAGAGGTCGACCAACTCTTGGGGCGGGTCTTGCACCGTTTCGATGCCCTGGGTCAGGGCCTGCTCGAACATCGCCCGGCCCTTCTCGTGGCCCAGGCGTTCGAAGGCGTCGACGACGCCGGTCATGTGTTCGTCGCGCTGCCAGAAATAGTCGTCGCGCATCCGGGTGATGTCGTTGGGCTCGACCTCTTTGTCGATGTCGATCCACGGCCCGAAGATGATCTCGCGCATCTGGCGCCACTGCGCGGCGAAGTGGTCCCGGCCCGGCGGGATGGGCCGCAACGGCCGGTCCGGGTGGTCGCGTCGGTTGAAATCGACGTCCTCGATCTGGATCTTCGGACGTTCACCGGTCACAGTCATGCGGCAACCCAATCTCGCAATAGGATACTGATTTATGACGTTATCACATGGTGGCTCCGATCAGACCGGGGTTCTCCGAGTGATGCCGCCATGTTTGCCCACGTAAAAACTGCCTCTGACGAACCACGGGTTGCCCGCTGCCGTCCCTTCGAGGGTCGGGGAAAACCCGGTTCGTTGTCGGGCAACGATGAAAGGATCCGACCGTGCACAGATACCGGACGTTTGCCCACGCCGCCGCCGTTGCGGCACTCGTCGGAGCCGCCACCGCGCCGATCGCCCGGGCCGCAGACTCGCAGGTGACCTTGTTGGCTGCCGAGGGTCCGCTCTCCGGCAGCCAGACGGCGATCATCATCGGGGGCACGTTTGAGCCCACCCCGTCGCTCGACTTCGCGCGGGCCGCCCAGTCGCTGTATCTGAATGCGCTGGGCTTCGACATCGAAGCGAACGGCTCGACGGTCTGTTACATGGACGGCACCGACCCGTGCAGCGCTGCGCTGCAGGTACTGACCACACCGCAGCTGATGCAACAGGGCCACAGCACCCTCACCGGAGCATCGAACCTGGTTCTGGCCGTGCAGAACGCCCTGGCAGCCAATCCGGGCGCCTACAGCGCTGAGCAGCCTTTGGCGGTTTTCGGCTACTCGCAGGGCGCGGCGGTCGGCTCGATCGCCATGACCCAGCTCGCCGCAGCCGGCGTCCCCAGCGAACTGCTGCACTTCGTGTTCATCGGCAGCCCCGCCACCGCAGACGGAATATGGCCCAACATCCTGGCCACCCTCGAGGCGGTGTTCGGTCCGGACATCACGAACTTCCTGATCGACTTTCTCGATCTCGAAGGCGTTCTTGGCCTGATTACTCCGAATGATCTGTACCCGGCGACCATCTACTCGATCGACAACGACTTCGCCTCGGACTGGCAGGGGAATTTCGACACGTGGGGCCTGTGGGGCGAGCTGGTGCCCGGCCTGATCCGGCACGGCGAGTACCTGGGGCTGACGCCCGATCAGATCGCGGACGCGACCATATCGACCGACGGGTATCTCACCTACGTCGACATCTCCGACGACATCGACAACATCGGCGCGGCGCTCAATGCCATCACGTTTGGGGGCGTTCTCAACAGCGGGCTGCTGCAGGCGATGTACGACTCTCTGGTGTTCGCCCTGACCAATTCGTTCTAGACGGAGTGCAGGCGGTGGTCACAGCTCGCAGGACGCACCGGTCGGCGGCAATGTGAGGTCGATCAGGTAGTCAGCAGCTATCTCATTGACGCACTGATTGGTTCCGGCCATCACGATGGTGTGGCCTTCGCCTTCCACGGTGAGCAAGCCACCGCCGAGCGCCTGCGCCAGCGCGATGCCGCCGGCGTGCGGTGTGGTGGGATCACCGGTGATAGACACCACCAGGGTGGGCGACAGTCCGACGATGTCGGTCGCGTACGGGATCCCCAGCGTCGGCTTGACTGGCCAGTGTTCGCAGCCGTCTCGTGCGCCGGCGAGCCTTACTCCCGGATCCATGAAGGGCGCGACCTCAAATATCCGCGCGCGTAGCCCGTTTCCCTGGTCTTCGGTGAGTCTTTGCTCGTCCATACAGTTGATTGCGTACAGCGCCTCGGCAAAGTTGGGCCAGCGCCCCTCGGCATCGCGCAGCGCGAAGTCGTAGCCGAGCTGAAGCAGTTCGTCGCCCCGTCCGTGCTGCAATTGCGCTATCCCCGTGATGATTCGGGGCCACGCGGCTTCGCTGTAGAGACCGGCGATCACCCCACCGATCGCTGCGTCGAACCCTAGATCGGTACCCAACGCGGGCACGGGATGTTCGTAGAGCGGACGGACGATCTGCTGGAACTGTTGGGTAGCCCCGGCCGGGTCGGCGCCCAGTGGACAGTCGATCCGGTTGGCGCAGAACGCGGCCATCTGGTCGAAGGAGCGCTGGAACCCCGCGTACGCGGCGACCCTTCGGGCGCCAGTGCCCATATTCGGATCGATACCGCCGTCCAGCAGCATCGCGCGCACGTTCTGCGGGAACTGCTCGGCGTAGACCGCTCCCAGCCTCGTCCCGTAACTCTGCCCGAGGAAGGTCAGCTTCTCGTCACCGAGCACCGCTCGCAGAATGTCGATATCACGGGCTGCATCACGGGTGCCGACACTGGCCAGCACGTCGGTGCCGCCGGAGCGCTGCGCGCACCGATCGAGAATGTCCTGCGTGTCCTGTTCCGTCCACTGCACGGCGGTGCCCTGAGTGCTGAGCACGAACTCGCCTCGATCTGCCTCGGCATCGGTGTAGCACTCGATGGCCGGTTCCGAGCTGCCCACCCCGCGCGGGTCGAATCCGACAAGGTCGAACCTGTCGGTCACACGGGCCGCTGCTCCACTCGCCATTGCCGCGGTGGCGAACAGTCCGGAACCGCCGGGCCCGCCGGGGTTGATGACCAGCGATCCGAGGGGTTCGCCGTGGGCCGGTACCCGTGCGACGGCGAGTAGGGCCGTCTTGGCCAGCGGCTCTTGGTAGTTCAGCGGAACTTTCAGCCGGCCACATTCGATGGTCGGTGCCAGGGCGAAGACAGCGCGCTCAATGGAGGTATTGGTATAGCGGTCGCAGGGCTCCCAGTTGATCCGTTGCGAGTAGAACCGGCCCAGGCTCGCTGACGGCTGAGCCGTCGTCGTGTCTGGCGTGCAGGACGCCATCGCGATCATCGCTGCCAGAATGGGAAGAACCCAGTTCGGTGATCCGCGGCGCGGCCTCGGACGCGCGGGCCCACTCACTGACGTCAGAATTGGCTGCTCCCACCGTCGACGTAGATCTCTGAGCCGGTCATGTAGGTGCTGCCATCGGAGGCCAAGAAGGCTATCACACTGCCGATCTCGTCCGGGCGTGCCCGGCGCTTCATCGGCACAGTGGCAGTCAGGTCCTCCAGCGCACCACCGGCTCCCTCGAAAAGGTCAGCCAACCCGGGGGTCTCGGTGAGTCCTGGGGCGACAACATTGACACGGATTCTGCGGTCGATAAGCTCGGCGGCCCAGCTTCGGGCCAGCGATCGGATCGCGGCCTTGGACGCGGCGTAGACGCTCGTGCCCGGCGAAGCCTTCGCGTCGCCGGCGGAACCACACAAGATGACCGATGCGCCGTCGTTGAGCAACGGAAGGGCGGCTTGGACGGTAAAGATGATCCCGCCGACGTTGGTGTTGAACGTATGAGCGTAGTGCTGCCAGGTGATATCCCCCAACGGCGCGGCCCCGGCAATACCTGCGTTGGCGAAGACGATGTCGAGCCCGCTTCCCCGGGCCTCGATGGTGGACGCGACGCGGGCAAGGTCGGCCTGCTCGGTCACGTCGGCGCGGATGGCACCGACGTGAGGGGTGCCCATGCCGGCGACGGCTTCGTCGAGTGCGTCTTGGCGGCGCCCGACGAGGAACACGTGAGCGCCCTCCTTGGCGAGCGCCTGTGCTCCGGCGAGACCGATGCCCGATGTCGCCCCAGTGACGAGGGCAGTCCTACCTGCCAGTTTTGACACGTGCATCTCCGATGGTTGTTCCGCGCGAATTCGCCGAGCATTGGCGGGGGGAAAGGCCAGCCGCCTGGACGCCTGGTAGCGGCACCACGACTTAGCTTCTGGCGCTGGGGATTTGAACGCCTTGCTGTGGACTCCTCCTACTGGCGGTACCCCCGAGCGACGAGAGGAGCCGCCACCGGTGAACGATCTCGACGATACGGTCCGTCTCGTCTCTTGTCAAGACGGAACGTCTCGTATTGTTTGGAGGCGCATAGGCGGCTAGGGTTCTGACATGCCGCCGCTTCCGCCCGACCCCAGCCGACGCAACGAGCATTCGCGGCGGGCGATTCTTGAGGCTTCCCTGGCCCTGGTCGGTGAACTCGGCTACGACAACGTCTCTATCGAGGCAATCGCCAAACGGGCGGGCTGCGGCAAACAGACGATCTACCGCTGGTGGCCCTCGAAGGGGGCGGTGGTGCTCGACGCCGCTACCGAAAGCCTCAACCCCGTCGTCGTATTCCCCGACACCGGTGACATCGTCACCGATCTACGGGCGCAGTTGATGGGAATCCTGGACCTGATCGCGTCCACAAGTTTCGGTGCGGCATACCGGGGTGTGATCGCCGCAGGCCAGTCCGATCCCAGCCTGTTACGTGCCGTCTTCGACCGGATCATCGAACCCAACATCACCGGGTTCAGCGAGCGGGCAGCCCTGGCCCAACAGCGCGGCGAGATGCGCCCCGACGCCGACGTGACAACGCTGCGCGATGTGCTCTACGGAGTCATCGAATACCGGCTGTTCCACGCGATGGCGATCGAGCCCCAGCACATCGACGCACTGCTGAAGCTCACATTCGACGGAGTGCGCTGACGCTCCGAGCATCCCCGGAAGGAGCCTTCCCGTTTCCGCAGCGGCGACGCGGTCTACTAACCACGACAAGGGAACCCGATATGACTGACTCGATGAAGGCCATGGTGCTCACCCGTTTCGGAGGAGTCGATGGTTTCGAGCTGCGCGAGGTCCCGGTGCCGAGCGTCGAGCCCCGCCAGGTACGCGTGCGCGTCCACGCGACCTCCGTCAACCCGCTCGACTATCAGATCCGTCGCGGTGACTACGCGGATCAGGTGCCGCTGCCGGCGATCATCGGGCACGACATCTCCGGCGTGATCGAGGAAGTCGGATCCCACGTGACCGAGTTCCGCGTCGGTGATGCGGTGTACTACACGCCGCGAATCTTCGGCGGTCCCGGCTCCTACGCCGAACAGCACGTCGCCGACGTGGACCTAGTCGGCCCGAAGCCGGCGAACCTCAGTCACCTGGAGGCGGCGAGCCTGACTCTGGTCGGCGGAACGGTCTGGGAGTCCCTGGTGACGCGGGCTCAGCTCACCGTGGGGGAAACGATCCTCATCCACGGCGGCGCGGGCGGTGTCGGCACCATCGCGATCCAGGTCGCGAAGGCGATCGGCGCACGGGTGGTCACCACCGCCAGGGCCGGCGACCATGATCTTGTGCGCGCTCTCGGAGCGGATGCGGCGATCGACTTCACTTCGAACGACTACGTCGATGCCGTGGTCGAGATGACGCGAGGCAAGGGCGTCGACGTCGTCTTCGACACGATCGGTGGTGATGCGCTCACCCGAAGCCCACTGGCACTGGCCGACTCCGGACGCGTCGTCAGCATCGTCGACATCGCGCAGCCGCAGAACCTCATCGAGGCGTGGGGCAAGAACGCCGCCTACCACTTCGTCTTCACGCGTCAGAATCGGGGAAAGCTGGACGCGCTCACCACGTTGGTCGAGCGGGGTCTCGTGAAGCCGGTGATCGGCGCGACTCTTCCGTTGGCTCGCATGGGCGAGGCGCACGAGCTCCTGGAGAACAGGCGCGCCTATGCACTGCACGGCAAGGTGGCTATCGACGTGGCGGGCGATACCGTCGCGCTGCCCCGACGCACGTCGTGACGGGACCGCGCACTCGGGCGGTCCCAACCATGTTGACCCGGCCGCCAGCTAGTTGTGTACGCAACTACAATGGGAGCCGTTCACGCGCGCAGTTTTCCCAAACCGGCAGTCGTTGCAGATTTTGACTGCTACCCTGGCGGCGATGGCCCGGATCGGATTAGTTGCGCCAACAATCGCTTTTCTGGGCGACGGCCACCTGCTGGGCTGCCCCGACTGACCACTAGGAGTGGCCATGACGACGACCTCGAAACCGACTGCCGGCATAAGGCTGGCCTCCCTGGCCGAGCTGCCCGACAACGCTCCCTTCCCGGTCACAACAGCAGGTGTGGACCTGGTACTCATCCGCCGTGGCGGCGACGTCTCCGCGCTGTATGGGCGTTGCGCGCATCGTGGCGCCCTGCTGGCTGACGGGCATGTCGAAGACGGTGCTGTCGTCTGCGATGTACACGGCTGGCGCTACAACGTCGAGACCGGCATCTCGCCGATCAACCCATCGGTGGCTTTGGCGACGTTTCCGGCTTGGGTCTCCGACGGGGCCGTGTACATCGATCGGACCGCCGTTGCCGAGTTCGCCCGGAACAATCCGCAGCCCTACGGCGACGACGGCTATCAGGGCAGGTGGGCCCGACCCGCCGACACGAAAGAAGAACCCTTCAACACCGCAATCCATGAGCTGGCCAGCCACGGGCTGAGCAAGGTCGGAGAACACGGAACCACAGCTGCAATGGGTGTTCCGCGCGCCGAACTGCCTTCCTGGGATTCGATTCAGCTGCTCACCGCGCAGTTGGCACGACTGCCGCTGCTCGACGATGAGCCGGTCAGTACCGAAACCATCATCGGACCCGACGCCAACCGGCCGCTGGTCCTCGACATCCCGCTGTTCATCAGCGACATGAGCTTCGGCGCGTTGTCCCAGGAGGC
Source organism: Mycolicibacter engbaekii (assembly GCF_002101585.1). Taxonomy (GTDB): domain Bacteria; phylum Actinomycetota; class Actinomycetes; order Mycobacteriales; family Mycobacteriaceae; genus Mycobacterium; species Mycobacterium engbaekii. The sequence continues at coordinate 28,912 of NZ_LQOT01000040.1, forward strand.
TAAGACGGCCCTTGCGGCCGGCGCAGAACGTGCCGGGACCGGGATCTGCTCGGGCGAAGGAGGCATGCTCCCCGAGGAGCAACAGGAGAATTCGAAGTACCTCTACGAGCTGGCCTCGGCCCGCTTCGGATGGAGCTTCGAGCATCTGCAGAAGGTTCAGGCGTTTCATTTCAAGGGCGGGCAGGGCGCCAAAACCGGAACGGGAGGGCACCTTCCCGGGACCAAGGTGGTGGGAAAGATCGCCGAGGTACGTGGCCTGCCTGCCGGCACGGCCGCGATCTCTCCGGCACGGTTTCCGGACTGGAACTCGCTGGCGGACTTCAAAGAATTCGCCGCGCAGGTCCGCGAAGTCTCCGGCGGAATCCCGGTCGGCTACAAACTCAGCGCCCAACACATCGAACGCGACCTCGACGCCGCACTCGAGATCGGCGTCGACTACATCATTCTCGACGGCCGGGGCGGCGGAACCGGCGCCGCACCAACAATTTTCCGCGACAACATCTCGGTACCCACCATTCCTGCACTGGCCCGGGCCCGCCGGCACCTGGACCGCAGCCAAAGCCGGGTGACGTTGGCCATCACCGGCGGCATCCGCACCCCCGCCGACATGGTCAAAGCGCTGGCCTTGGGGGCCGACGCGATCGGACTGGCCAACAGCGCGCTTCAGGCCATCGGCTGCGTCGGTATGCGCGCCTGCCACACCAACACCTGCCCGGTCGGCATCGCCACCCAGGACCCTCGCCTGCGCTCCCGGCTGCCGGTGCGGCAGGCCGCCGAACGCCTGGACCGCTACCTGCGTGCTTCGGTGGACCTGATGGTGGTGCTCGCCCGGGCCTGCGGGCACCGGCGTCTCTCTGATTTCACCCTCGACGACCTGACGACGTTCGACCGTGACTTCGCGCACCTCAGCGGAGTTCCCTACGCAGGAGTGACAGCACTATGACCGTGCAGGACGGCACCGGAGAAATCAGCCAAGAACTGGAATGGCACAAGGCTGCCGAGCCCGGCGAACTCAGCGAGGGCCAGGTATCGGCCTGCCCGGCCGGACTCAAGACCGTCGCGTTGACCAAGCTGAACGGGCGCTACGGCGCCATCGACAATCGCTGCCCGCATCAAGGCGGGCCGCTCGGCCAGGGCACCCTGGAGAACGACAAGATCCGTTGTCCCTGGCACGGCTTCGACTTCGACCCGTTCACCGGCCAGGCTGCCGGCGGTCCGGATTTCGATGTCCCTACCTACCCGGTGCAAGTCCGCGACGACGGCATCTACGTCGGCACCCCACCGCCGGCTGCTGCCCGACGAACCGTCAGCGACGTCCTGGTCGAGACGATGACCAACTGGGGCGTCGACACCGTCTTCGGGATGGTCGGCCATTCCAATCTCGGTATCGCCGAGGCCCTGCATCGGGCCGAAACCGAAGGGAAAATGCGTTATTTCGGTATCCGCCACGAGGGGGCCGCGGCTTTTGCGGCGTCGGCCTACGGAAAGCTCACCGGCCGGCCGGCAGCCTGTTTCGGTATCGCCGGACCGGGTTCGACCAATCTGCTGACCGGGCTCTACGACGCCAAGGCAGACCGGGCACCGGTACTGGCCCTGTCCGGCAATGTCGATTCCGCGGTGGCCGGCAAAGGGGCGTTTCAAGATATCGATCTACTGGCGGCGTTCGCCGATGTCGCCGTCTACTCCGAGATGGTGCGCGCCGGCTCCGAGCATGCCGAGTTGATGACCCTGGCGCTCAAACACGCCATCCTCGATCGCGGCGTCGCCCACCTGGTGGTACCGGATGAAGTGCAGATCATCGAAGCCCCGGATCAACGCGCTTCCGGGCCCGAAGGCCGGATGCCTGATCTGCGGGTCGCGCCGCCCTCGGCTCCGCTGGAGCAGGCGATCGACCGCATCGCCGCCGCAACCCGGCCGGTGATCGTCGTCGGCGCCGGCGCGAAATTCGACATGCCGGCTGTCGTCGCGCTCGCCGAGCGCCTGCAGGCCCCGGTACTGACCACCTTCAAAGCCAAAGGTCAGATCCCCGACGAGCACCCGCTCGCCTGCGGCACCTTGGGCCGCTCGGGCACGCCGGTCGCGTCATGGATGATGAACAAGGCCGACCTGCTGGTGGTGTTCGGCGCGTCGTTTTCCAATCACACCGGCATTTCGCCGTACAAGCCGATCATCCAGGTCGATACCGACCCGTTGGCCCTGGGCCGATTCGCCCCGGTGGCCGTCCCGCTGCTCGGCGATGTCGGGGTGACGGCGGCAGCTCTGCGGCAAGGTCTGCGCACCCACCCGGGCCTGGTCGACCAGTGCCCGGAAATCGCCGAGCGCTGGTCGGTGTGGCGGACGGAGAAAGCCCGCCGTACCACGGCATGCCCCAGCGGGCGGGTCGCAGCCGCCGCGGTCTTTGCCGAACTCAGCGATCTCACTCCGGCGAACGCCGTACTCACCGTCGACGTGGGCAACCACGCCTACTCGTTCGGGCGATACTTCGAGACCAAAGGCCAACAGGCGGTGTTGATGTCGGGCTACCTGGGCTCCATCGGCTTCGGATTCCCCGCCGCAATGGGGGCATGGGCCGCCGCGCCGGACCGTCCCATCATCGCCGTCACCGGCGACGGCGGATTCGGCCAGTACCTTGCCGATTTCACCACGGCGGTCAAGTACGGCATGGACATCACCCACATCCTGCTCAACAACGGCGAACTGGGCAAGATCAGCCAGGAGCAACGCAGTTCGGAGTATGAGGTGTGGCAGACGTCGCTGCACAACCCGGATTTCGCCTCGTTTGCGCAGAACTGCGGGGCATACGGCAGACAAGTCAGCAACCCGGCAGACCTGAGATCTGCTATCGCAGAAGCGCTTTCCCACCCCGGTCCGGCGCTGGTGGAGATCCTGACCGATGCGCGGTCGAATTGAGGCCGACCGGATCCTGCCGCGGCGGGAGGCCGGCCTGACCAAGCGCCCGAATGCGGCAGGTCAGGACGAGCCGTCACCTGGTCTTGGCGCCACTCGGGCCACAGGCTGACCCGTCACCGGGTTGACAACCGCGCCGGTGACCCCGGGAAATCCGCTATTCCGCCGGGCGGAAGAACGGTTCGACCGTGCCGCTGAGCTTGACGATCATCGGGTTTCCGCGGCGATCCTTCGCGGTGGGGATTTCGACACGGACCCAGCCCTCGGCCACGTTGTATTCGTAAACATTGGTTCTCTCGACGCCGTTGAAGCGAATACCTACGTCGCGGCGAAGCACCTCTTCGTCATAGAAGGCGCTGCTCGGATCGACGGAGAGGTGATTCGGTGGAACGTCTGCACTGTGGTCTTCGGGCATGCCGGCTCTCGTTGAATGCTGCGTTTAGTTGCTCGGATTTGGTTTTGAACGAATCTACGCGACTCAGCGTTAGGGGGCGCGCGTAGGTCCGGATGGTCAGCGCAGCGGCCCTACTCCCGACACAGCACCGCCGTAGCCAGCCGACTTTGAGGGCGCTTACGCACACCCTGATTCATGCGTACGTGCGCATATATAACGAGGGTGTGGCCGCGGATTCCTCGTCGGACCGCTTAACGCACCAGGAGCGAGATTCTGGCTTTCAGGTGCAGCAGTTCGGGTCCAGTGCGGTGCACAGCGCCTGCAGGGCCTCCGGGCGGACCCGGTGGAACACATTCATCCCGCGCCGCTCCGACACCACCAGGCCCGCCTTGCGCAGCTGGGTCAGGTGGTGGCTGACCGTGGACTCGCTCAGACCCAGCACCGCGGCCAGCTCGCCGGAAATCTCCTCACCGGCGGTCGAGCCGAACAGATGCGAGACGATCTTTACCCGCACCGGATCGGCTAACGCCTTGAGCCGCAGCGCGATCTCGAGCGCATCGGCATCGCTCATCGGCCCCGAGGCCACCGGGGCGCAGCACACCGGCGCGGACATGTCGATCACCGGCAACGCTTTGGGCATGCCGCCATTCTGCCAGAATGCATTGACATATATCGAAACGGTGGGCATGCTGGGCGGCATCCACGAGTTCGACATATGTCTCACAGGCCGGAGGTGTTCGTCATGTCCCGGATTCAGCTCGCCCTCAACGTCGATGACCTCGATGCCGCAATTGCGTTCTACTCCACGCTGTTCAATGCCGAGCCGGCCAAGGTCAAGCCCGGCTACGCCAACTTCGCGATCGCCGACCCGCCGCTCAAGCTGGTGCTGCTGGAAAACCCCGGCCAGGGCGGCACCCTCAACCACCTGGGTGTGGAGGTGGCCTCCAGCGAGGTCGTGCACGCCGAGATTGCCCGGTTGAGTGAATCGGGCCTGTTCACCGCGGAGGAGATCGGCACCACGTGTTGCTTCGCCACCCAGGACAAGGTCTGGGTGACCGGCCCCGGTAACGAGCGCTGGGAGGTCTACACCAAACTCGCCGACACCGAGACCTTCGGCGCCAGCCCGCAACACCCCGACAGTGACGTCGTTGGTCCGCAGGTGTGCTGCAGCAGCACCGCCACCGCGCCCGACGAATCCGCGGCCGCCCCGGCCACCTGCTGCTGACCGGCGAACAAACCACACAGGCGGTGACGGATGACTGACAGCGCAACCTCGACCCACCCGGCGGCGGCACGGCTGTCCACCCTGGACAGGCTGCTGCCGCTCTGGATCGGGCTGGCCATGGCCGCAGGCCTGACGTTGGGGCGCATCATCCCCGGCCTGGGCAATGCGCTCAGTGCCGTCCAGCTCGACGGGATCTCGCTGCCGATCGCGGCCGGACTGCTGATCATGATGTATCCGGTGCTGGCCAAGGTCCGCTACGACCGCCTCGACACCGTCACCTCCGACCGCCGGCTATTGGTCAGCTCCCTGGTGCTCAACTGGGTGCTGGGCCCGGCGGTGATGTTCGCGCTGGCCTGGCTGCTGCTGGCCGATCTGCCCGAATACCGCACCGGCCTGATCGTGGTCGGGTTGGCTCGCTGCATCGCCATGGTCATCATCTGGAACGACCTGGCCTGCGGGGACCGCGAAGCCGCCGCCGTGCTCGTCGCACTGAACTCGCTCTTCCAAGTCGTGATGTTCGCCGCGCTGGGCTGGTTCTACCTGGCGGTGCTGCCCGGTTGGATCGGGTTGCCGCAAACCAGCATCGAGGTGTCCCCGGGGCAGATCGCGAAGTCGGTGGTGATCTTCCTGGGCATCCCACTGGCGGCCGGATACCTGTCTCGGCGCATCGGCGAACGCACGAAGGGCCGGGACTGGTATGAGACCCGGTTCCTGCCGCGCATCGGGCCGTGGGCGCTCTATGGCCTGCTGTTCACCATCGTGATTCTCTTTGCGCTGCAGGGCGATCAGATCACCCACCAGCCCCTGGACGTGGTCCGGATCGCCGTCCCCCTGTTGGCCTATTTCGCGATCATGTGGGGCGGCGGCTCCCTTCTGGGCGCGGCGCTGGGCTTGGGCTACGCCCGCACCACCACCCTGGCGTTCACCGCGGCCGGCAACAACTTCGAGCTGGCCATCGCCGTGGCGATCGCCACCTGGGGTGCCACCAGCGGCCAAGCCCTCGCCGGAGTGGTCGGCCCCCTGATCGAAGTGCCCGTCCTGGTCGGCCTGGTCTACGCCTCCTTGGCCCTGCGGTCCAGCTTCGCCCGGCCCACCGCGTCGACAACCTGATCCCCGGACCCAGCGATGAGTCCCGAACTCTGCCGACCCAGCGTGCTGTTCGTCTGCGTGCATAACGCCGGTCGGTCCCAGATGGCTGCTGCGCTGCTGGCACACCTGTCCGGCGGTCGAATCGAGGTCCGTTCCGCCGGAACCGAACCCGCCGATCAGATCAATCCCGCCGCTGTCACCGCGATGGCCGAACTCGGCATCGACATGACTGGCAAGAGCCCCAAAATCCTCACCGCCGACACCGTCCACACCAGCGACGTCGTCATCACCATGGGTTGCGGCGACACCTGCCCCTACTTGCCGGGCGTGATCTACCGTGACTGGAAACTCGACGACCCCGCCGGCCAACCCCTCGACGTTGTTCGCGGGATTCGCAACAACATCCGCGAACACGTGCAGGCCTTAATGGATGAACTTCTACCGTCCGAGGCGCGCGGCCGGCACGAAAAGTAGGGGCGTGGCGTCGAAGGGGGCGCGCCCCTACGAACAGCTGTAGGTTCTCACCTTCGGCTGCATCCCGGGGCGCGCTGAACTCAGCGTTTCCGTTTCGTCTCACGATGCCGCGTCGACGTCGCCCCCGGGGGACTTCTCAGTAAACATCGCGACAGGCCGCGATCAGTTCGGTGAGTTCACCGAGGCTCAGCGGCTGCAGGTGGGCACTTCTGTTGCGGGCGTCGCGCAGCCGCCAGGCGGTGGAGCGCAGAGCGGGTTCGGTGCGGCCGAGGCGGGCGTCGATGATGCGATATAGGTGCCCGATCTCGACCAGCCCGGCATCGTTGAGCGGCGGGGTGAACAGTGTCTGCAACGCGTCGTTGAAGCGTTTACGGGTTAATTTATCAATAGTATTTTGCTGCAACACTTCTCGGCGTTGCTCGATCCACGGAAGAACGATACGGGCTTGAGCCGCCCACACCAGTCGGCGTAGTCGTTGCGGCGTTGGGGCCGCCGAATAGGTGTCGTGCCACCCGTCGATCAGTCCGGCGTCCCACGGTTCGAGCAGCCCCTCGGCCGGCCGCAGTCCGCAGCCCTCGCGGGTCTCGCCGAGCTGGTCACCGGGGATGTCGGCTTCGGCTAGGTGCTCCGACAGATCGGCGGGGTCCCCGGACCAGTCTTGGGCGAGTTGCCCAGCCAGGGCGAGGTCCCATCGGGCGACCTCAACGATGGTCTCCGAGCGGATGTCCGCCAGGAACCGGTCGGAGATGCGGGGGCCGTCGAGATGGCAGATGTGGGCGGCGGTGTCCCAGCGGGCGATGCGGTTCCACCACCACAGGGTGGCCAACGACACGTCGGAGCTTTCCCCGCCGCGGAAGGTGGGAAGGTCGCCGCGCCCGCAGATCACGACCAGCGACAGACGGCTGTCGGAGGCCACGTTGTGGGTGTCTTGTTCGAGGCGTTGCAGGAATTTCGGGAACTCGTCTCGCTGCCGGTCGGTGTGCTCGGCGGCGACGGTGACGAACACGGTGCCGTCGCCCTGGTAGTGGGCAAGCAGGTCGGGAACGGTGGCCGGCGGGTCGTCGGGGTCGACGGTGTGGGCGAAAACCTCAAGCAGGGAGTCGCACTCAAGGTCGGCGAAGATACGGCGGGCGGTGGTTATTCGGCTGGCTTCCTCGACGATCGCGACTGAGAGGCTGTCAGTGACCGACGGGTCGGCAGCCATCCCGGCGGGCAGCACCAGGCAGACGTGGCGGCCGCGTTTGAGTTCATCGAGGGTGCCGGTGATCAGGGTGCGGGGGCCGGGCAGCGACCAGGTGTGCTCGTCCACACCTATTCAGGCCCGGAATAGATGGTGGCGGCCGCGGCGAGGATGACCCGATCCAGCGACCAGTCATCTCCGTCTTGGTCGGCCACGTCGAGGGCTTGCAGCCGGGCGAGCAGGTCCTTGCCATCCACGCAGAGGGCTTCGGTGATGTCTTCGACCGACACCGGCAGCTGTTCGATGCCGTCGGGTCCGCCGGTGGTGAATGGAATGGATTGGACCCAGGCTTTGGCGATCTTGGGGTCGATGCAGCTGTCAGCGAGGATTTGGGTGGCCCGCGCCGGGGTGGCCAGCCGCGCTGCGGCGCGGTCCAGCGCGGTTTGGGGGGCAAGGCCCTTGGAGAATTCGGCCATGACCTCTTCGATCAGTTTCGGCCAGCCGGAGGTCACCCGATGTAACCGGGCCCGTTCCAGGGGGCTGTCGAACGGTGAGCCATACCAGGCCCGCAGACCTGTCACCGACCAACGACGCAGACTGTGCACCTCTACCCCGTCGAGGGTGAGCATGTTGTCGAGCCATTCGGGGCCGATGACCACGGTGGCGGTGACGTTCTTGCGGCCGGCGGCTTCCCGGCAGATTTGGGCCAGGTTGCCGTCGGCCCTGCTGGCGGTGAGGTCGACGATGACGTGGGCACGTTTGCCTCTGCCCCCCGCCCGCTTTAGGTCCGGTGACTGCAACGAATTCACGACGATCGAGGCCACGTTCTCGTTGTCAGCCTGCCGCTTGATGACCGCGACCACCCGCCCGATGCCCAGCGCGGGGGTGCCGAACACCACCTGAGCGACAGAGGTGTCTTTGAACAGCGTGGTCAACTCGTGGTCGGTCAACGGGGAGCGGGAGGCGGCGATGCTCTCGGAGTCGCCCATGATGCGCCGCGCCATCGTCGGGTTGTATTCCAGTGGCCGTTCCAGATGGGTATGGGCGTCCTGGAGTTCCTTTTCCAGCCGGTCGGGGGTGCCCAGCATCTGAATGACGTTGGGACTGCTCAACGCCCAGAGATCAGCGCCCTGCTGCTGCAGAATACCCAGGCCTTGCATCTCGATGAGATAACGTTCGAACTCGTTGCGGCGCAACTCATCTGCTCTGAAGCCTTCCGGCCACCACACTTCGCATTCTTCACGCAGTTCATCGACGGTGAAGGCCACACCGGGGTCGGCCCCGATGCTGCCCAGGGCCACCACCAAGGCGATCACCCGGTAGCGGGAATCCAGGTTGATCGTCCACCGGAAGCGTTGGGCGATCAGGTCGCGCACCGCCGGGTCCGAGCAGACGTTGCGGATGTCCTCCGCGCCGATGCTCATCCGACCACCACCTTCGGGGATCTGCCGTTTCTGCAGGTAGTTGACCAGGGCTTCGCACACGATCTGCACCAGGGAGGCCTGGTAGTTGGTGACCAACAGCAGCCGCCACACCAATTCCGGGTTCTCAAATCGGTAGCCGAGCGCCTTCATCGGCGACACCACCAGATCGGAGGCGTCGTGGGTGCGCAGCGGACCGATCGGAATGGCATCCCCGCCGTGCGCAACCGGCGTGTTGGAGGCGTCAAAGAATCGCTGCACCTGATGCAGGCCGGCGAAGACCGCCTTGAACCGGCGACGGGACTCTTCCATCACCAGCTTGAGGGCCTGCAGCACAGGGAACTCACAACCCACCTTGCCGTCGCCGGAGTTGGCGTCGGCGGTCAGGAAGTTGTCGGCCTCATCGAGCAGCAGCAACAGTTGGTTGGACTCCTCGGCCTCCAGCCAGCCCATGATCTCGCTGGTCACTTCCTGGACACCCCCGCGGGCGGCTTTGACCGAGACGATGCCCAACTTATTGAGCCGGTCCCCCAGTAGCGGCCACAAAGCCGACGGTTCCTGGGCTTCCCCGACGCCTGCGGCCTTCAAGTCGAGGTACACCGCCGCTTTACCCGCAACGGTGGGACCGTCACCGACCGGCCGAAGGTCGGTGTAAAGCCGTTCCACGCGACGCAGCAGCGCCGATTTGCCGAGCTGTCGGCCGCCGTAGACGAACATCGACCCGGTTGGGTTTTCGATCCGAGCCCGCTCGTCGCTGCGGCCGACGAAAACCTCCTCGGGAACCTCGCCGGCAGCGTTGGGCTGATAGGGGTTGAGCGTGGTGAACGGCAGGGTTACACGCTGGGTGAACCGCCAGCCGGGTTCGGCCAGATGCGACAGCCATCCGACCACCGCTTCGTCGATCATGATGGGCGAGAATCCTTTTCCGCCCGCAGTGGTGCGGGTCAGGGCGCGCAGTTGGCGACGTTCAGTCAGGCTCAGCGCCCCGAAGTACAAGATGATGTTGGGCCGGGTTCGGTTGGCTTCACTGATGAAGTCCATTAGCCGCGACGGGCTGACCACATCCCAGACCAGCGTAACGTCATACACGCCGTGGGCCTGGCTTCCGAACTGCGGCACATACGAGCGATCGACCGGGCTCGCGGCAACGCGGACGGTCGCATAGCCGCCGGCGGATTGCCGAGAGACATCACCGCGGTACCACCCTTGAGCTTTGGGAGTCAGTCCCACCATGCGCAGAACATCGCCGAGCCGGTTCTTGAAGTCCTCGCCGCTGCGCCGCCGCGTCTTCAGGTTCTGCCAGGCCAACAAGCCGTCCCGCAGGGGACGCACTGAGGGGTTGCCATCTGACTTCAGTGCGTGACGTACTGCGGCGAGCGGATCTTGGCCCGCCGCTTGGGCATTCGCCGCGATGTCAACGACGCCTGGTACGAACTGACTGAAATCATCACCGGAACCGTCGTCCACCTCGGGCAGCGGCTGACCGTTTTCCAGCAGCCGCAAAAAGTTGATCGCCAGCGACTCATCGCGCGCGTCGATACGATTGAGCACCCGTTTCTTACTCGCCGCATCACAAGCCAGCTTGTCCACGCGCGCCGTCAAGTCGTCGCGCTTGGCGATCAGCGCCGTCTCGGCTTGGGCGGTGATGGCGTGCAACGCCTCGATTGCCAAGTCGAAGCGGTCATTGCGTGGAGTGTCGCCGATCTGCTCGATCCGCTCACTGAGTTCCCGCGCCATATCATCGACGTAAAGAGCACGCAGGCGGGCTGCGCCCTCTTCGGCGTCGCCCCTGGCGTTCTCGAATGCCGCTTTCGACTTCTTGATGGCCCGTTGAATCTGGTCGTCGTATCCCGCACCTTCCAGACCATGCGCGGCAATGAAGTCCCGGGCCGCGGCGATGTCCCCCTTGGCGAGGTAACCGGCGACCACCGTGTCGGGGTCGCGCGGCGACAGCAGAAGGACCACTTCACTTATCGTCGGCGCCCGCAGCGGCTGGCCCTGCTCGTCGCGAGGCAGTTCGAACAGTTCCAGCAGCGCTGCGTCGAGGACTTCCCGTACCGACTGTGCAGTCGGCTCGGGGTCATCGGCCCGCAGCCAGGCGATAAGGTTGGCGACGGCGGCTTCGCCGACCGAGTTGACTGTCGGGGCGGCGGGCGCCTGATGAAGAGCGCGTTCCAGATCGTCGCCCACGGCGATGTCTTTGAGGTCCCCGGCGGTCAGAATGGCCCGCCGCACGGTCAGCAGCCGCGCCAACAGGTCGCCCGCGTCACCGATCAGGTCGTCAAGTTGGTTCTTGACCGGGCCGTCGATGGGCCGCCGAGCCCGCTGCTGGGGGGTGCTGACGGCGGTTTCGGCGTCCAGGAGCAGCCGCTCTCGCCGGTTTTGGTCCCGCAGTTGATCGGCCGTGTCCTCGATCTGCGCCCAATCGGGGTTCGACGCGCTGGCCACACCATCGGCGGTCAAGGCGGCAGCACGGGAGAGGGCGTCAGCCAGCGGTTGGCCGTCCCGGGCCACGTAACGCAATACCTTGGATCCGCGCTGGAACTTCAGCGTCTTGTCGCGCAGCTTCTCCAACTGCTTGGCGGCTTCCGCACCCAGCGCAGTCCACCGCGCCGCCATCTCTTCGGCACTCGGCCCCGACTCGGGCTGGCGGCGACCATGGCCACGCTGCACTGCAGTGGCCGCGGCATGCAGTACCTCCCGCACCGAGGAGTCGGTCAGTGCATGGTCGGCGGTATCCAACAAGGACTGCAAACCGAGTGGGGCGTAACCGAGCCGCAGACCCGCGCGCAGTGAGGCAGCGAGCAGCAGCAGCGATTCGTTGGTGTCGAATGCCTTGATGTCCGCGTCGGAGGGCAACAGCGACAATTCAATGGCCGATGGGGTGCAATGCGCTGCGGCGCAGGCGAACAGCAGGAGTTGACGGCGCGGTTCGATCTCGGCGGCCGCGGTCGCCAGGTAGTAGGCAAGGGCTTCTCGACCGTCGAGCAACAGCTGCGCAACGAGGGGGGGATCACCTTCGTCCCAGGGCCATTCGCCCAGCGATACACCCGACTCGTCCGGTTCGGTGGCGCTCACCGCCACCGCTTCGATCACGGCCGTGGAAGTAGACGGGGACGATGCGGCGGACGCCGGCGCGGCGGCGAGGGCCGAGGCTGGCGCCGATGAGGTGTCGCTTACAGCAGGCTCCGGGATGGGCGGTGCCGTCGAGGGTGAATTGGCCTCCGTTGCGACAGCTTCGGCGGGTTCCTCAACGGCCTCCGCCGACATGTCTTCCTCTGCATCGGACTCCTCCGCGGGGGGCTCCTCGTCGGTCGGCTCGTCCGGCAGGTTTGTGTACTCGGCCTCGACCTCGGGTTCGGCAGGTTCGGATGTGGCGGCCGCAGCCGGGGTCGGCTGAACGCCGGCAGCCTTCTCGACCTCCTCGACCGAAGTGAATCCGTGCAGCGCGAGCTGATCGCCGATCATTTCGTCCCGGCCTGCTTTGCGGAGGACGTCGATCATCTCCAAGGCAAGACGTGCGTTGCTGCGCCGCTCTGACTCTTGCTGGAGACGCTGCTCAAACAGGGTGCGCAGCTGCTCGACCACTGCCGGCAGGGTGGCGGGCTGTTCAAGTCCCGCAGCCGCCGCATCTTTCAGCACCGCCTGGGCCGCATCTGACCAGTTGTCTGGGCCCTCGCCCAGATGAGGCGCCGGCCGGCCTTCGGCGATTGCGGCCGAGACGACGCGAAGTTGCTCAACCAGATCTGCTACCTCATCGAGCAGGGCTGCCGCCCGGTCCTGCAAGTCCTTGAGATCAGCGGCGCCAGCGTAGTTGGGTTCGTCCTCGTCTGCCTCGTCGGCCAGGTCTTCAGCCGGCGTAGTGTCCTCAACCGATTCCTCGTCGTCGTCTTCGGCCTCATCGTCAGGATCGAAATGAGCGCCGCGCTCGACGGCCTCCAACAACTCTTCGAGTCGGTCGCGGACAGCGACGGCGTCGGCAAGGTGGGTGTCCTCAGCCAGCGCGTACAACATCGCGCGGCCGCCAGTGGGTCCCAGGCTGAACCCGGCCAACTCCGCGTGGACAAGGAGAACGTCGCCGACAAGGTCAGCGGCTTCCTCGGGGTCCAACAGGGACTCCCAGGCGTGGGCCAGCGAATGCCCGAACCTGCCGTGATGCTTCATGATTGCAATGCGAACGCCACGCATCGCCCGCAGATTTCCCCTCTTAAGTTCGGCGTAATTGACCTTGGCGAACTTGGCCCACTCCCGACCGACCTTGGGGTTGGCAACGATACGAAGCAGATCAGCATCAGTGAGCCCATCCAAGGCCGGTTTGGTGGTCATCTCCGCCATCTGTACCTCCTCTGCCGTCGCACTCGGCCCGATGCTACCGGCCAGCACCGACGGTTCGGGGGTGATGTTCAAGAACGTTGTCAGGTGGGTGATCGATGGTTTGCCTCCGATGGCGGAGTGGGTGTGGTGGACTCTTCTATGGCTTGTCAAGCGGCCTGGGGTTTGGCGTCGGGTTCCGCGTGCAGTTTTTCCAGGGTCCGGTAGAGACGGCGCGCGAGGTAGCGCTTGAGGCAGCGCCGGATCTCTTTCGTGGTGCGTCCCTTTTGTTCGACGTCGTTCGACCTAGGCGTTGGTGTCGGGGTCATGGGTCATCCGGGTGATGACGGCCATGTGCAGTGCCCGGTTGAGCCGCCTGTCGCCGCCTCGGTTGAGTCGGTGGCGCACGGTGTTTCCTGAGGAGGCGGGGATGGGATTGACGCCGGCCAAAGCGGTGAAAGCGGCCTCGGAACGGACCCGGCCGGCGTGCGACCAGGCGGTGTAGACGACCGCGACGGTGACGGGGCCGATGCCGGTTTTGTCCAGCAGTACAGAGGCATTGCTGGCGTGGATGAGATCGATCATCTGCGTCTGGTTGGTCGCGAGTTGCTCGTTGAGATCAACGACGCGCTTGGCCAGCCGTACTGCCTCGGCGCGTGCAGTGACGGTGACAAGGTCTTCAACTCGGGTGCGCCAGCGGGAGACCTCACCATTCTGACTGGCGGTCAACGGCTTACGTGCATCAACTCTCATGGTAGCCACACGCAACAACGCAGTGAAAGCGTTGGCAGTCGCAGTGCGTTCGGTCGTCATGTGCTAACGGGTGGCGACAAGAATGCGCAACGCAGCCCGGATACCTTCGTCACTTCGGGGACGGCGCAGCTGTTCGGGCTCGAGGGAAACCACCGCGGCTGCGATCCTGCGGGCATCGACGGAGTCAGATTTGCCAGTCCCGCGATGGGCTCGGGCGTTCATCGCAGCCGCCTCCACAACCTCATAGCCAGCCCGCTTCGCTGCCGGCCTGGCTGGAAGTCACTTCGGGGCAGCACTGTGATGAGCCACGATCCGCCTTTCGGTGAGGACGGGCAATCTTCTGATCAAGTCACCGAGGTGGAGCCGGGTCAGCGTCGGCCGCCCACCCCAGCGCTGGACAAGTCGGGACACGCGTGATCGGTCGCAGGTGCTGCTGGCTTGTGGGCGAGTTGACCAAAGCACGCTTCAGTTTCGCGCTTCGCCATTGAGGTCGCTCAGGAGGTCATCCAGGATGGATTCTTCGTGGACGGCGATCTTGTGGTGCTGATAGAGGCGGCGAAGCTGTGTAAGGGTGTCGTCGCCGACGGCGTCGGAGCTTGGAGCCAGGTGTAGATGGCGGGCATACGTTTCATAGTCGTAGCGCCAGCCCTGCGCATTCGGGGCGATGGAGTGAATCCGCTCGGCGATCGTCAAGCCTTCGGTATCGAAGTCGGCTCTGATTCGGAAGGTGCACCCCGCTTCTACGAGCCCGCCGATGACGTCGAGGGCCGCGTTGGCGGGATAGCCGTCGGTGCACACCATCGGTGGACAGGCGGCTCCGAGCAGGTCGGCGGCGGCTTCCACCACCGTGACGTTCTCGCAGACAAACACCGTGGGGGCGCTCGATGTCAGCTTCCACTGCGTGGGCATCGAGCGCAGGGTCAACCACAGCGGTTCCCCGGTCGCTGCGCCACACCAGCGAGCGGCGGGGGAATCTCCGGCGAGGGGCAAGTTGAGGACGAGAACACGTGAGGAGACCCAGTCGCATTTCACTCCCACCGCGGCCCAGGCTTGTCGCCACACTCTGCCGCCGCGGGTGGGCCTCGGCAGGTCGTGCGCCGCCGCGATCAGCCGGACGGCGGCGCGGCCGAGCAGTTTCGTCGTGTCGAGAGTGTGGGCGTTGTGGTCGCCCACCCGTGCGGCCAGTTGGGCCAGCGGCATAGGAGGTTGGCCTTCGGTGGGCAGTTCGCGCCAGACGGTCGCAACCTGCTCGGCGAGGGTTAGCAACTCCCCAGACCCGGGCCGTGGCCATCCCTGGTCGGCCATCCAGCTGTCGATAGCGTGGCTGGCGATTCCGGCCGCGGCGAGAACCGCGCGCGCCGCCGCGGATTCCTCGGTGGCCGCAAGGTTTGCAGCGCTGCGCTGCTCGGCGCGCAGGGCGCGCAAGTTGACCAGCTCGGTGCCATCGAGGCCTTCGATGAATTCCCGCACCGACATGCCGTGCGGAGCCAAGGCGGCGGCGAGGGCTTGCAACCGGACGGGCTGGCCGCCGAGCTCCCACGGTTTTCCGAGCAACAGCCCGACTTCGCGGCGCCGCTGCGGATTGAGATCGAGGCGGAGCGTTCCCGATTCGGTGGCCGCCCCCTTTGCGGCCCGTTGCCGCACGGCGGCAAGGACCCGCGTCGGCCCCGAGAGTTGCGCCCAATCCTTGAGTCCCGCTGGAATCTCAACCATCAGAGCCTTCGCCGGCCGCGGGCGCGGCGGTCGCAGCGCCGAGGTGATCGACATCGACGGCGACGCGTTCCCCGCCGCACCACAGATAAGTTTGGCAGTCCACGCCGGCGATATTGGCCTGGCGGGCAAGGTCGTAGATCGCGATCGCCGGGACGGTCGGGTAGTTACACCATTCATCGAACGCGGTGATCATGATGTCGAGGTCGAAATCGACGGACAGACCCATGAAGTTGGCCTTGACCGTGGGATCGACCCCGGTCATCGCCTCGTCTAACCACACGCTGCGCGGAGCATGTACTTTGGCAGCGTTGTAGGCGACAGCGACGGCGGCAAACAGTGGTTGGGCGAGGAGCACAACCTTCTCGCCGCCGGACTTCGCTCCATGCCGCGCCGCATCGAGGACTGCCCACTTGCCGGCCGTTCCGGCCCGATAGCTCAAGGTGATCCGAAGCCACTGACGATAGTCCAGAGCGGCGGCCAGCTGTTCCTTCCAGTGCGGAGCGCCATCGGCCTCGGCGTCGGCGCGGGCTTGCTCGATGCGGCGGCGTAGAAAGTCGCGCACCGTGTGTTGGTGGTCGGCGGTGAGTTGGTGGTAGCCCTGTCGGAGGGCAGCCACGACAGCCTCGGCATCGGCGTCGGTCTTGTCGGCCATCCAGTCGACGCGCACGATGTGACCTTGCCGATTGGGGCGAACGGCCAGCTGGTCGCTGATGCGAGCGAAGGTGTCGGCGGTGTAGTCCAAGCGATCCTTGAGGTGTTCGATGAACGTCGACCCGAGCAGAGTCGTCAGGACGCGTTGTTGTTCGGCATCGAACCGCTCTTGCTGCTCTAGGACGCGGGCGGCCAGAGCGTTGGACGCGGCGACAGGATTGAGCCAGCCGTGCTCGGTGTCGATCAGCACGCTAATTCGCATCAACGGGCTGTCGGCGTCTTCCACCCGGACGTCACGGTCGGGTAGCAACTGTTGACGAAGAACGTCACTCTCCCGCTCGCAGCGGCGACGTGCCCGTTCCACCAGTGCGGCGGCGTCTTGATCGCGGATCTCACGTTTGATCGCGGCGGCGAAATCGCGCGCGAAGGCCACCGATCGTTTCTCCGGAACGGGAATGCCGAGCGGCTCGACGAGATCGTGGTCGATGAGTTCCCACAGCGCCGCCATCATCGCGTCACGACGCCCCTCGGCGTCTTTGCGCTTGCCTTCGTAGTCGTCCAGCCGAACCGTGGCGGCGGATTCGGACCCCGTGGCGACCCGCAGTCGTTCTTGGGTCTTCTCGATGCTCTGCGCGAGTTCGGCAATCTGTCGGTCGAGTTTTTCTTTGCGTTCTAGTTGCTCGCGGAATCCACTGTTGAGCGTCTTTTCCGCGGTGGCCAGTTGTAGTTGCGCGGTGCGATGCTCGGCAATCCGCTCGTCGCGCTCCTGCTCGGCCGCTGTGTGCTTGGCTTCTTGTTCAGTGAGGGTCCGTTCGGCTTCCCTTAGTGCATCCCGCGCCCTGTGCAGCTCCTTGAGTGCATCGGCGAGCTCCCGCAGCTGTTCTTTGTAGTCGTCCAGGGCACGTGCGAGGTTGTCGAGGTCCTTGGTGGGGAATTGGTGTTGAGCGGCGTGGTCGCCGAATTCGGACCACGCGTCATCACGCAGAGCTAAGTGCGCCTGGTGGGCCGCAGCGGCCTTCTCGGCTTTCTCCGCCGCCTTTCGGGCTGCGCGGCTGCGTTCAGCCAGCAGCGTCACCGCCTGATGCAGCGCACGTTCACCACGTTCGGGAAGCTGTTTTTCTTCTGAGTCGAGCTGCTGGCGCCGCTGTTGATAGACGGCCAGCCGTCCGTCGATCTCCGACAGCTCTGCGGCCAGGGCGGTCAGGTCAGCGGTGAGCTGCTCAATACGCCGCTGACGGGCGGCCGCACGCGCTGCCGCACCAAGGTAGGAGACCAGCCCGATAGGCTCGGCGCGACCGGTGAGCCCCCCGATGCGCCAGCTGCCGTCGGCGGCCAGCCAGTCGCCGCCATTGCCGTCCGCGCCGGCGTCGCACCAGCCGATCGCAGCAAGGATGCGGCTGACCGTCGCCGCATCGACGGCACCGTCAGGATCCGGTTCGAGGACCTCGAGAAGGTTGCGGCCGGGCCGGTGGCCGGTGTCAACGAGTTGGGTGTCGACGAGGAGGCGGCCGTCGTCGCTGTCCACCGACCCGTCAGCAGAGATCCAGGCGTCGAGCAGCCCGGCGGCCGCGGCGGCGGCCTCCAGTCGAGCGAGCACCGCGTCGTCGACCCCGGGAGTTGGATTGACCAGCTGCCACAGGGGCGCGCCAAGGCCCTCCTCGACAGCGGGTCGGGGGCGCCGGAACCAGGACACCGGCGGGGGAGGCGGTGTCTCCGTTTGTGAACTGACTTGGCGAAGTTGTTGTTCGACGTCGTCATGGCGGGACTTGATCGGGACGCGACGTTCGCCTAGTTGTTGAGTTTCGGTCGAGATCCGCTGACGAATCGGGTTGATCTGCGCACGCATCAGCGCCACAACGGATTCCGACTGCGGGGTGTCTCCGGTGTCCTCGTCAAACAGCGTGAGGTCGCTGACATAGTCGCACCACTCCTCGACCGTGTCATCCGGCCAGGCTTCGACCGTCGCCGCGGCCGCCCAGTTTCGGATCTGTTGGCGAAGCTCGTCCGCACGCTCCATCACGGCACCCTTGGCTCGATCACGGACGGTGCGGGCTTCCTCGGCGTCAGCTTCGCGATGTTGGACTTGCAGGCCTGATCGGTCGGCGGCCTCTGCGGCGCGCCGGTGGGCGCCCTGCAGCGCACGGAGTCGGGTAAAGCGCTCTTGGCGCAGTTGATGATCGGCACGCAAGGCTTCCACATTGGGTGGGTCGAGGTGTTGCTCGATCGAGGCGGTGAGGCCAGCGGCGCCGGCCCTCTGGGCGATCTGCCCGACAGCCGTAGCCAGTGCTGCCTCGGCTGTTGCCATCTCCTCGGCCTTCTTGTCCTTCTGGGTCGAGGCAGAGTCGCGGTCGGTGGTCACTTCGGTCAAACGGGTCTTCGCGCGGCTGACCTGCTTTTCGAGACCCTCGGCCTTCTCCTTGAGTGCGGCAATGCGCGTCGTGGCCGCGGCGGCCTCGCGGTAGGCCGCGGATTCAGCGAGCTCTGTGGCTTCGGTCGTGCGATCTTGTTGCAGCTGCTTGCTTTTCTGCAGTTCTGCTTTCGCCTCGGTGACCACTGCCGAGGCGCTGGCGAGGGTCTTGTCTGCGTTGTTGCGGTCACGGGTGGTGTTGTCCAGGCTGGTGGTCGCTTTGGTGAAGTCGTCGGCGCGTCGGCGCGCAACCGTGCGGGCCCACGGCTTCCAACCCTCACGCACGAAGGTCGCTACGGCCACTGCGGCCTTCTTGGTGTATTCGACGGCGTCGCGCAGGCGGTCGAGGTTGTCCCAGCCGGTGGCCAATGTGTCGATCTCATGGTCGTCCAGGGGCGGCAGCGCGTCCCGCATCATCTCCTCGAGGACTGAAGGGCTCAGTGCCTCACCGAGTTTGGGCTTCCTTAGCGTCTTGAGCAGGGCGGTGAGGTTGTCATATGAGGTCTTGGGAAGGCCGAACAGGTCGCGGGCCAGCCGGTTGCGGTAGGCGGTCGCGTCGGCGGGCAAGTCGATGCCGTCGATCTGCTTGAGCTGCTTGTAATCCAAGGCGCGGCCACCTTTGCTCAGGTAGAAGTCCTTGCCCGGCCGCAATGGGGTGATGAAGTGCCAGGTGTTCACCTTCGGCGTTCCGGTCCCGCGCCGCGCGCTCATCCCCATGCCGCACACGTAAAACCGGGGCCGGCCGTTCTCGTCGATCCGCCCATATTCGATCCAGGCGTAGCCCAGTCCGGCATCGGCAGGCGGGCGCGGATCGTCGCCCTCCCCGGTGGGCAGTAGGTTGAAGCGCATGTTGCGATGTTGGGAGCCGAACGGATCGAGATCGGCCGGACGGGTTTCGCCGCGCAGCAGCATCAGGGTGGTCAGCTCCAACACCTTGGTTTTGCCGGCGCCGTTCTGGCCGCGCAACACCATCCGTCCGTCGGCGTACCAGAATTCCGCGTCATCGTACTCCCACAGGCTCACCACACCGACGCGCAGCGGCTGCCAGCGGTCTCGCACCGGCTCGGGCAGCCGCCGTTGTAGAGCGGCTTCCAGCCATTGCTTTCCATCTCCGAAGCGGTCCACCGACGCGGTCACTGTTCCAGCTCCTCTTCGCTGTAGAGGCGACTGGAAACGGTGACCACCTCGGGGTCCCGGAACCGCTCAGCGACCGGTGACAGCCACCAGCGCTGACCGGCGCTGGTGGGCACACGCCGTATCAGATCCAGCGCGGAAAGTAGTTGCACGCTTTGCTCTTTGATGGCCTGGTCGGTGTCGAGTTCCTTCTTCAGCGCCTTGGGGTGGCGCTCACGGATCCGGCCGGCGGCGGCGAGGACCTCACCGTCACTCACTTCACGCTGCTCGTCGATCACAGTGCGAAGTTCGTTAAGCAACATGAGGGCGGCGAAGTCGAGCGCCCGCATCCGCGGGAAGGGCAAATCGGTGTCCTCCTCGTCGGAGGCGATCAGTGCCACTCCTTCGGCGCGTTGTTCGACCACCCAGCCGGTCATCTCGCGGCACCACTCCGCGAGGCGGGCCCGCTGGTTGGCCAAGTAGGCGCGGTCGGGTTCGGTGAGATCGTCGTAGAGGCAGGCTGGCAGTTCGATGAGGCGGCGCATCACGCGGTGCCGGCTGGCGACACCGTCCTCCCCCGCGGCCGTCGCTTGCCCCCACCGTCCCAGAGCTGCGGCCAGCGATGTGGGTTCGACTAGACGCAGGAGAAGCTGCCGATCGACTTCATAGGCACCGCCGACGGCGTCGCTCCGGCCCACCCACCCTGCCCGGCGATCTTCATCGTCGGCGTCGGCTGGCCGAAGTACTCCGGTATGCGCCAGCAACGCAACGGCTTTGACAAACAGTGCACGTTCGGCGCGCTTGTCGGGGTCATACACCTGCAGGTTGATGTCATCGCGCTGGGTCAGCACGCGGACGCGGTCGGACAGCTCCTGGGTGGTGGTCACGTCTTCGGCGTCTTCGGCGACGGCCGCGGCCAAGACGGTCAGCACGAGCACCCGCCGCCAGCCCTCGGGATAGCCGTACCGCACGGGCGCGGTGAGGGTGTCGCCCAAGGGGCGGCGGAACAGCCGAGCCGCCGACTCGGTGATGACCAAGTCGTAGTTGAGGCGCTCCTTGAACCAGCCGGTGATGTCCTTGCGGTTGTGGACGACGAGGCTGAACAGCTGCGGGTATCGCCGCCGGTCGAGCACGGGGTGCTCGAGCATGGCGGTAAACGCGCGCTGCTTTTCCGGGTCGTGCATCACCCGAGCTTCTCCATCTCAAAGCGCCAGTTGCGGGTGGCCAACCGGCCGTGCGGACCAGCCACTTCGACAGTCATGTCGGCGGACTTGCTGGGTGCAAAGCGGATCTTCCACCGCCCGTCGCTGGTGACCCCGATCCGCGCCTCCCCGTCAATGGTGTGGGACGCGCCCAGCAGTTCGAGGAACAAGTTGAATTCGTTGTGCGACAGGTGCACCCAGCTCGCCAGTTCGGTCCCCGACCGGCCTCTTAGTGCGGCTTCGGCGGCGGCGCGAGCGGCGGCGTCGGCGGCGCGGGCCCGGCGGGCGGCGGCGCGGCCGGCGGAGTAGTCCGGGATGGAGGGCCGCCGGCCGACTGCTGCCCGGACACCCCGCTCGCGGAATCGGGCAGTGATGGGGGCGGCGGCGGCGTTGGCCCACTTGGTGGCGTGGTCGTCGGAGGAGTCGGCGGGCAGCAGCAGGTGCCGAGCCGAGAACAGCCCGGTGGCGGTGTCCCATAGCGCCCACGCTGCGGTGTCGTCGGCGGCGTGTTCGAGAGCGGTCGCGAGGCTCAACAGTTCTGCGCGGCGGGTGACGGTGCCGGAGGTGTCCAAAAGGATGTGCATGTTGCGCGCCCACGGCGAGACCAGGTCGCGGAGTCGGCGGCGCAGCCGGCGGGCCTGCCCATCGGTGCCGAACCATGACGTGAGCGCCTGCCAGGTCCGTTGCCACCGATCCGCCTGGGCGGCGACTTGGCCGTCGTCGCCTTTTTCTTGGCCGGTGCGGCAGCAGGCCCGCCACACCGATTCGGTCAGCATCGGCGCCGCGCCGGCCATCAGGTCGGCGATGGCGGGGCTGTGGATATCGACCTGTTCGCCCCACATCTCCACATAGGAGCTCAGCGTCCGCCACAGCAGGTCTTGTTTGTCCGCATCAGGGCCGCCGGACAGTGCGTAGGCGAGTCCGCGCTGCCATGTGCGCGCTGCGGTCGCCATCCCGTTGTGGAGCAGGATGATGTTCTGAAACTCCGTCGCCGCATCCTGGTAGTTGTGCGCGTGTACTGCAGTGATAAAAGCCGCGAGACGCTCGTGAATTGCCCTGGGGGCCAGAGTGATATCGGCTGCCGCCTCTTCATCGGCGTGCAATTCCTCGGTCCAGAAGGTGTGTAGCCGGGCCGCTTGGGGTGTCAACTGGTAACGGTCCCGGCGGCGAAGGAAGTCTTCCCCGGTGTGGGCAGGGTCCTGCCAACGGCTCAGCACTCCCCACTGCACAAGCCGGTCCAGGCGGGCGTCGAGGTGAAAGCGGTCCTCGTTCAACAATCCTTCGAAGATGTCCTGCGGTAGCCGGGCGGCCAGGTAATCGCGGACGCCGTCGGCGACTTCCTGGTGAGACAGTCCGGTCAGGCTCTTGTCTTGGGCTTCGAGCATCACTTCGATGAGCACGCGATACTGAGCGGCGAACTTGCTGGTGAGATAGGCCGGCACTGTTTCGGGCCCGGGCATGTAGGTCGCCCACAGTTCGGGAGGACCAAATGAGAAGTCGTCGTCATCGCGGGCGGGAGCGGACACGCTCACAGCCCTCCGCTCAGGCGGGCTGGGGGGCACAACGAATGGGCGACCAACTCAGCCCCCACAGCAGCCTCCCCGACGATGGACCCGACAAATCCATCTTGCCCCCTCGTCGGGTCTGCTGAACGAATAGTTGAAATCTTGACCTGCCCTACCGTTTGGGTTCCAGATTCGGTGACTAAGTGACCGCCTGTACGAAAGGCTGACCGTCATGCCCCGCCCCTACCCGGCTGAGTTCCGAGCCCGCGCGATCGCGCTCGTACGCGCTGGCAAGCCGCAAAACCAGACCTCCGACGACCTCGGCATCCACCCCGTCACGATGTCGAAGGTGGATCAAGCAGGGGGACATCGACCGGGGCGCCAGACCTGGCGTGCCCTCAAGTGAATCGAGCGACATGCGTAGCGTGGCACATGCGGAGCGACGAGGCCGGCATGCGGTCGGCGGTGATACACCACTGCCGCCCACTCACGGATGATTGCTTCCAACTCATCGAGGTAGAAGAACGCCTCCGCCTCTGGGTTCCAGCCCGCGGGAATGCACATCCTGCGTTTGTATCCCAGCAAGGCTTGCAGCAGGTCCTCGCGGATGGTACGGAAGAACCTGTCCACCGGTCCCTTATCCCGGCCCGTCCGCAATCGCGCAGGCTGGAGCGAAATGCCCATCCGCTGGCAAACGCTCGTCAAAGGCTCGGATATGTAGTTCTTGCCGTGGTCGATCACGATGGTCTCGGGCACTATCGGCGGACCCGCCGCACCGACGGTCGCTCCTTCGACCGCGTCGACGTCGATCAGGACCGACCGTGGGACGCCATGCGCGGGCCACACCGCGTCAGCTGGCCAGTCCTTACCGGCGGCCGAGGCCGATACGCCTGATACAACACCGCCGCGGCATCCAACGATTTCGTCGACACCGGAGTCAATCTGATTCCGATGACGCACCGGCTGTACGAGTCCATCCCGATCGTCAGTTCGGCCTGCACCCAACGCAATGTGAGGGCATTCAGCACGATGACATCCGGCTGGCTGGTGTCCATCAGCTGGTGTCGACACTCAGCGCCTCACTCAAGGTGAGGCGCTGAGATCATCCCGGCGGATTCGTTCCGCGAGAACACGTCAAAATGCCGGGGATTGCGGAAGCCCGCAAGAAACCTAATCTTGCCGAGTTCCGCCGCCGGCGGCTCACTCCACACTTTGTAGCCCAGCCACGACTCTCCACGAGCTTGCGTGACCATCCCAGGCTGAAGCGAACCTTGGGATCATCTAGCGCGCACGCGGTTTCACATTGACGATGACCGGTCCATCAGCCTCGGCGAGCAGCAAATCCGGGACATGCCGGCGTTTGCGGCGCACCGCGAAGTCGAAGTCGGCGTAGAGCAACTGCGCCAACTCCAGGCGAGAATCGTCGATGATATTGGCACACTCCGTCGCCGACCAATACGAACGCGAATAGTGCTTTTGTCCGCGGCACCACCTGAAAGTGCGCCACGGCGCGGCGTTGTTTCGAACGGAAACCGTCGCTTCCGCGGCCCGTCGAATGCCGGACACCGCTCGACGATCCCGCCTCGACAGGCTCCCGTACCGCAACCGCATGCGGCGTGTCTCACGCTAATTGCATAAGTGCAGCGGTAGTGCAGTCAAATTTGAGATCCAACAACCGCCCCCGTCAGTGCGCCATGTTCGTAAACCGCGACAAATGCAGTTGGTGCGCAACGGTAATCGTCTTCGTAGGGCCGTTACGGTGCTTGGCCAGGATCAGGTCCGCCTCGCCACCGCGCGGGTCGTCACGCTCGAACGCATCCGGGCGGTGCAGCAGAATCACCATGTCGGCGTCCTGCTCGATGGCACCGGATTCACGCAGGTCGGCCAGCATCGGCTTCTTGTCGGTGCGCTGCTCTGGGCCACGATTGAGCTGGCTCATCGCGATCACCGGAACCTCGAGCTCCTTGGCCAAAAGCTTGAGATTACGGGAGAACTCAGAGACTTCCTGCTGACGTGACTCGACCCGCTTGCCTGATGTCATCAGCTGGAGGTAGTCGATGACCACCAACCGCAGGTCGGCTTTCTGTTTGAGCCGGCGCGCTTTGGCGCGGATCTCCATCATGGTCAGGTTCGGTGAGTCGTCGATATACAGTGGCGCCTCACTGATTTCGCTCATGCGGCGCGCCAACCGAGTCCAGTCGTCGTCGCTCATCCGACCCGAGCGCATGTCGGCGAGCTTAATCTTGGCCTCCGCCGACAGCAACCGCATCACGATCTCGGACTTGCTCATTTCCAGGGAGAAGATGACGCTGGACATCCGGTGCTTGATCGAGCACGAGCGCATGAAATCCAGACCCAGGGTCGAGTTGTGGGTCGGGATCATGGCCTCGCCGGCCAGGTACATGTGGCTGGCGTTGTCCACCTCGACGCAGCGCACCGGCACGCTGGGCACTGGGCGGGCGGCCACGATAAACCGTGAACCCGAGCGGGCTGTCCCTTTGACCCTTCGGCGTTCCTTGTGCGCAATCACCTTGCGCTCCAACGCGAAAACCTGGTCATCGGTGGTGAAGTTCAAGGTGTAGGCGATGCTGGACGCTTCCGTGCGTCCGCGCACCCGCTTGGTCGCAGTCTGGCAGCGGTAGCCCAGGCTCACCACCAGCTCCGCCACGTCGCGGGCCAGCCTGCGGTCCGTTACCGAGAACTGCACCGAACCGCTCGCGGTTACGGTGCCATCAGTGTCCAGAAGGCCCGCCAACAGTTGCCGGCGCTGTGCTTCCGAGCCGCGCAGGTACTCCGTGGGAATGTGCTTGTTGCCGAGCACGCCGATGGTTCGCAGCCGGGCTTGCAGTGTGCCCACCGTGTTACGGCAGCCCTGGCACATGCGCAGTCCCGCCGAAGGCCCGCCGCACTGCGGGCAGGTGGGCTCCGCCACCGGCGGCGAACTGAATCGCGCGCGACCGCCGCAGGAGCGCCCGCAGGTGCGCACCTGGCTGGTTTGGGGCAGGAACTCGTTGCCGCACACCGCGCAGTTGCGAACGGCCACACCGTCCTCGGCCGGCAAGCGCAGTCGGTAGCGGTACTTCGCAGACTTCGAGGGCACAGCGCACAGGCCCTCCGCCTCGATTCGCATGATGATCTCGGGGTCGGCCGTGGTGATCTGCGCCGACGCGCTGGTGCCATCCCCGAGCCACGCACCCAGGGTGTAGGGCGGGACCAGCAATTCCCGCTCCGGCAGATCGAGCGCTTGGGTGTTGGTGACCGAGTGGTTCAGCCGCTGGTCTGCGGTGTCGCACCGCAGCGTCGCGGCGATCTCGGCGGTGGTCCGAATCGCGGCGAAGGTGCGCTGATTCTTGGTGCGGTTGTATGCGGCAGCTGCGGCCTGCGCCGACTTGCGCGATGCCCGCGTCTCCGTGAGCCATTGGTGCTCGGCGTCGGCGATGATCACGGTGCCATCGGAGAACTCGACCTCGAAGCACGGTCGGTCCAGCATCACCTCGGTGGCGGCGACCACCCGGGTGGACCGCCCATCCGGGCCCAGCAGGAGATCACCGACGGCCACCTCACCCATGGTGGTCCACCCGGTGGGGGTGGCCAGCAGCGTCTTCAACGACAGCGCCTTCCCCATACCCGGCCGCGCCGCCACCACGATCATCTGGCCCGGGTGCAGCCCGTTGGTCACCTCGTCGAGGTCGGTGAAGCCGGTCGGCACGCCGCGGGCGACCCCGCCGTGCGAGGCGATCGCGTCGATCTCGTCCATGGTGGGCTGCAGCAGGTCTTCGAGCGGCACGAAGTCCTCGGAGAGCCGGCGGTCAGCCACCTCGTAGATCTCGGCCTGGGCGCGGTCGACGATCTCGGCCACGTCGGCGCCCTCGGCGCCCGCGTAGCCGTACTGCACCACGCGGGTCCCGGCCTCGACCAGCCGGCGCAGCAGCGCCTTCTCCGAGACGATGGTGGCGTAGTAGCCGGCGTTGGCCGCCGTGGGCACCGTGGAGATCAGGGTGTGCAGATACGGGGCGCCGCCCACCCGGCGCAGCAGGCCGCGGCGGTCGAGCTCGGCGGCCACGGTCACCGCGTCGGCCGGCTCACCGCGCCCGTAGAGGTCCAGAATGGCGTCGTAGATGTTCTGGTGCACCGGGCGGTAGAAGTCGCTGGGCCGCAGCCGCTCCAGCACGTCGGCGATGGCGTCCTTGCTCAGCAGCATGCCGCCGAGCACCGACTGCTCTGCGGCAAGATCCTGGGGCGGCTGACGGCCGACGTCCTCGCGTGGTGGCTCCTCAAGCTCAGAATGACCACGGTCGTCGACTACCGCCATGCGCCGCACCTCCTCCACTGGCACGATCGAACGCCGATTCGACGTTGACGCCCCGAAAGTATCCGTGGGCACCGACACCCCCGATGTCCCCTGCCGCGTTGACGGTAGGCGTTGCTGGCGGCCCTACCAAACGAGGTTGTTCACAAAGGTGTGGATCAAGTGTGCACACCCGTGCGCCATTTGTTTGGGATGGTGGGGAAGACTTGTGGATGGCGGTTGTAATGTCGGTTATCTCCGCAGGTGGAAACGGTAAGGGCGGGCGTGTTGCTTGTGGAAGACAATCTCTCCGGCGTGTCGCCGTAGGTTGCCGCCTTGGGCGTGTTGCATTGCCGGCAGGTAGACGCGATTCCACAACAATGTAAGCGGCCCTGCTGGGCTGGCGCGGCGAAAAGTTAGCCAGAACTAACGGCGTGGACCGGTTTTGGACACAGCGAAGCCCCGGCTGCGCCGCTGGGTGGCGCTGCCGGGGCTGCTGCGTTGATGCCGCTTAGTCCGCCGCGGAGACGTCCAGGGTGAGGTCGACATCGACCTCGGAGTGCAGGTGCACCGACACCGCGTGGCTGCCGACCGCCTTGATGTGCGCCTTCGGCAACCGGACGATGCGCCGGTCCAGGTTCGGCCCACCGGCCTTCTTGATCGCGGCCACCACGTCGCCGGAGGTCACCGAGCCGAACAGCTTGCCCGAGTCGCCGGAGGTCTTGGCGGGCAGGTTGATCGTGCCCAGCGCCTGCAGCTCTTCCTTGAGCTCCTTGGCGTGGTCCAGGTCGCGCACCTGCTTGGTCTCGCGGGCCCGCCGGATGTCGTCGGCCTGCTTCTGCGCGCCACGCGTGGCGACAATGGCCAGCCCGCGCGGGAGCAGGTAGTTGCGGCCATATCCGTCCTTGACTTCGACGGTGTCTCCGGCCGCCCCGAGGTGGTCCACCTCAGCGGTCAAAATCAGCTTCATCGTTTCGTACTTCCTCGGATTTGGCCGGCTACCGCGCCGACGACGTGAAGGGCAGCAACGCGACCTCGCGGGCGTTCTTGACCGCCAGCGCGACGTCGCGCTGGTGCTGAACACAGTTGCCGGTCACCCGACGGGCGCGGATCTTGCCCCGCTCACTGATGTAGGTGCGCAGCAGCGAGGTGTCCTTGTAGTCGATCACCTGCTTCTTGTTGGAGCAGAATGCGCACTTGCGGGTCTTGATCGGCTTCTCGGGAGCCGGGCGCCGCTTGTTGGTTTTGGCCATCTACCTATCTCTTTCGTGCAGTGGTTCGTTTGTCTAGAAGGGCGGCTCGTCGTCGGCGCCACCGAAGGAGCCGGACGCCGGAGCACTGCCCCACGGGTCTTCCGCGGGCGGGCCGGACGGACCGGCCGCGGCAGCCATGCCGCCGCCCGCGCCGAAGCCGCCCCCGCCGCCGCCGCGGCTGACCTTGTTGATCTTGGCGGTGGCGTACTTCAACGAGGGGCCGACTTCATCGACCTCGACCTCGTAGACAGTGCGCTTCTCGCCCTCGCGGGTCTCGAAAGACCGCTGCCGCAACCGCCCGGTGACGATCACCCGCGAACCGCGGGTGAGGCTCTCGGCCACGTTCTCCGCGGCCTCGCGCCAGATGTTGCACCGCAGGAACAGCGCGTCGCCGTCCTTCCACTCACCGCTCTGCCGGTCAAAGACCCGCGGTGTGGACGCCACCGTGAAGTTGGCGACGGCCGCCCCCGAAGGGGTGAACCGCAGATCCGGGTCCGCGGTCAGGTTTCCGACGACGGTGATCGTGGTGTCACCTACAGCCACGGGGCCCTCCTAGGATCGGTGTCAGCGCTGGATGATGCTGCATTCGCAGCATGAGCCTACGCAACGGCTGCGACAGCCGCCTACGACTTGTCGGTGCGCATCACCTTGGTGCGAAGCACCGACTCGTTCAGGCTGAGCTGACGGTCGAGCTCGGACACCGTGGCCGGCGCGGCCTTGACGTCGATGACCGCGTAGATGCCCTCGGCATGCTTGGCGATCTCGTAGGCCAGGCGGCGCTTGCCCCAGATGTCGACCTTGTCGACCGTTCCGCCGTCCTTGCGGATCACGTTCAAGAACGTCTCCAGGGACGGGGCGACGGTGCGCTCGTCGAGAGTGGGGTCAAGGATGACCATGATTTCGTATGGACGCATGGGAACCTCATCACCTCCTATGGTCGTAGTGCGGCCGTGGATGTGACCACGGCAGGAGGGTCGCCTGCGTCGGCAACCCGGCTAGGTTACCGGACTACCCGGGCTGCGGCGAAATCCCGGTTCCGGGAACACCCACTCACCGATGCCCGGCACATGTCGCACTGTGACGGTAGCCTCACCGCCATGTCTGACGTGTCCCTATTAACTTTGTTGCGCGAGCGCGCTTTCCTCTCCCCCGATGACCCCGCGTACACCTACACCGATTACGAGCAGGACTGGGAAGGGATCGCTGAAACGCTGTCCTGGTCACAGATCTATCGGCGTGCCCTCAATGTGGCCCGCGAACTCAAGCAGCACGGCTCTGCCGGGGACCGGGCCGTCATCCTCGCCCCCCAGGGCCTGGGCTACGTCGCGGCCTTCCTCGGCGCCATCCAGGCGGGATTCATCGCAGTGCCCCTGCCGGTGCCGCATCCCGGCGCACATGATGAGCGGGTCAGCGCCGTGCTCACCGACACCGCGCCGGCCGTCGTCCTGACCACGTCCGGGGCCGAAGATCTGGTCGCCGAGTATGTGCGCGAATCCGGGGCGGAAGCCACGGCAACCGTCGTCGCTGTCGACGCGTTGGACCTGGACGCCGGCGTGGCCATGGGGGATCCACCGGTGGACTCCGGCGGTGTGGCGTATCTGCAGTACACCTCGGGCTCGACGCGGCTTCCCGCCGGCGTGATGGTGACGCACCGCAACCTTCAGGTGAACTTCCGGCAATTCATGGCGGGCTACTTCCCGGAGTTCAACGGGGTGGCACCGCCCGACACCACGATCGTGTCGTGGCTGCCCTTCTACCACGATCTGGGCTTGATCCTGGGCATCATCGCACCGGTCCTCGGTGGCTACCGTTGCGAGCTGACCAGCCCCGTGGCGTTCCTGCAGCGTCCAGCGCGCTGGATCCAAGCCATGGCCAGCCACCGCCGGGCATTTTCGGCGGCGCCGAACTTCGCCTTCGAACTGGCGGTGCGAAAGACCACCGATGAGGACCTGGCCGGCCGCGACCTGGGTGACGTGTTGGGCATCGTCAGCGGCAGCGAACGCGTCCACCCCGCGACTTTGGAGCGCTTCCTCAACCGCTTCGCCCCCTACAACTTCCGTGCCCGGGCTCTGCACCCCGCGTACGGGCTGGCCGAGGCCACGTTGTACGTCGCCACCCTCGACGTGGAGTGCCCGCCGCAGACGGTCTACTTCGAGTCGGAGAAGTTGACGCGCGGCAGTGCGCAGCGGTCGAACACCGAAGAGGGCACGCCGCTGCTCACCTACGGTGTCCCGAAGTCGCCGGCGGTGCGCATCGTGAACCCCGACACGTGCACCGAATGCGCAGTGGGAACTGTCGGTGAGATCTGGACCGCCGGTGCCAATGTCGCTGCCGGCTACTGGAACAAACCGGAACAGACCCAGGAGGTGTTCGCCGCGACACTGATCCGGGCGTCCGAGGGCACCCCGAACGGCCCGTGGCTCAGAACCGGCGACCTCGGATTCATCTCCGAAGGTGAGCTGTTCATCGTCGGCCGCATGAAAGATCTGCTGATCATCCGCGGGCGCAACCACTACCCCGAGGACATCGAAGCCACCCTTCAAGAGATCAGCGGGGGTCGCGTCGCGGCCATCGCGGTTCCGGTCAACGAGGACGAGACCCTGGTCACCATCATCGAAGTTCGGGATCGAGGCGAATCCCCCGAGGACACCGCGAAACGGCTCGCCGTCCTGAAAGACGATGTGCAGGCGGCGATCTCCCAGGCCCACGGGGTAACCGTCGCTGACGTTGTGCTGGTGGGACCGGGATCGATTCCCATCACCACCAGCGGCAAAGTGCGCCGGGCCGCCTGCGTCGAGCAGTACCAGAGCCAGCAGTTCACCCGGATTGACCGCTGAGCCGGCCGCGTCCCCGCGCGACCAAGCCGCCGCATGTGGATAGCCCTGCTGGTGATGGCGGCTGCCACCAGCATTGAACCGGTTCGCATCGGTTTGACGCTGCTGATGCTGAACCGGCCCCGGCCGGTACTGCAGCTGATGGCGTTCCTGTGCGGCGGCTTCGTCATGGGGACAACCGGCGGTCTGCTGGTGTTGTTCGTCCTGCCGCCCTCGGTGACGGAGTCGTCCGGGCTGACCCTGCCGCGGGTTCAGATCGTCATCGGCGCGTTGGCGCTGCTGACCGCCGCGGTTCTGCTCGCCAGAGTATGGGCCGGCCGGCCGCGCGAGACGGGCGCGGCTCGTTCCGATGCTGCCCCGGCCGGATTGTCCGCTCGGGCACAGCGATTGCTCAAAGGTCGGTCGCTGTGGGTGGCGGGCGCAGCCGGTTTGAGCATCGCCCTGCCGTCGGTGGACTATCTGGCCGCGTTGGCGATCATCGTCGCCTCCGGCGCCGCGACCGGCACGAAAGTCGCCGCGCTGCTGACCTTCAATGTGTTGGCGTTTGCGCTCGTCGAGCTTCCGCTGCTGGCCTACCTGGTGGCACCGGACGCCACCCGCGAGTTCATGGCAGCCCTGCACAGGTGGGGTCGGCAACGCCGGCCGGCCCAAGTCGCCGCGCTGCTGGCCGCCGTCGGCGGTGTCTTATGCACTGCCGGTGTCCTGGGTCTGTGAGAAGGTGGAAGTCGGCTCGGACACAGGGCCGGCCGTGCTGAAGGGGTTAGCGATGAAACGACTGCTCGCCGGAGCTCTCGCGGTGTGGCTCGCCGGTTCGGCCGGTGGGTTGAGCGCCGGAACCGCTGCCGCGGCCCCGGCACGTCCGACCGACACCCCCTGGGGTGCACCCGCACCCGCACCGACGCCGCCGCCGGTGGGCGAGGCAGCCGCCGCGGACGTCGTCTACGCAGTCGGCGGCGCTCGACCGCCCGGCATTCCGTGGGCGGATTACACCAAGCGCGCCGGCTCCGGCTATTTCCCGAACAAGAAGCGGGAGATCATCGACTACCCGGCCGGTGCGATGTTCCGGTGGGTGCCCACCATGTTCGCCCCCGACACCCAGCGCGACAACGTGACCGTTGCCGCCGCGGTCGACGCGGCAACCGACAGCCTGGACGCCGTGATTCGTCGCGGCACCGAACCGGCCGCCGTTGTCGGCCTGTCCCAAGGCACCATGGCGCTGGACAAGGAACAGGTCCGGCTCGCCAACGACCCCACCGCGCCGCCGCCGCACATGCTGCAGTTCTCGACGTTCGGCTCCCCCATGGGAAAGCACGCCTTCGGGAAGAGCTTTCTCTCCGGCCTCTTCCCGCCGGGTAGCCGTCTGCCACTCGAGGACTACACCATGCCCCCGGAGGTGGAGAGCCAATACGACACCAATCGGGTGGTCGCTGCCTACGACGGCATGGCGGACTTCCCCGACCGGCCCGACAATCTGTGGTCGGTCGCCAACGCGCTCATCGGCGCCGCGATCGTGCACACCCCGGCAGCGTTCACCACGCCCGCTGATGTACCGGCCCAAAACATCAGGTCCACCGTCAACTCCCGGGGCGCCACGACAACGTCCTATCTGATTCCCATCAACCACCTGCCGCTGACGCTGCCGCTGCGCTTCGCCGGCGTGCCCGACGACGTGGTCGACCAGCTCGACGCCTTCCTGCAGCCGCAGGTCGACGCCGGTTACTCCCGCAATGACGACCCCGCCACCCGACCTGTTTCAGTCCACCCCGCCGGGATGGACGTGGTGCAGGTTCTGGGACCGGAGACCAACAGCGCCGTCGACGACACCCTCGGCAAGCTGCGCAACTTCTTCGGGTTCACCGGCTGACGCCTCGGGTCAGGCGTCGGTCACCGTCTCGATCGCCCGGCCGCCGGCGGCTGCGCGTTTCGGCCCGTCGGGCCGGGGCTGCAGCCACGGACGCGCGGGCCACCAATTGGCCCGACCCAGCAGCGCGGCCGCGGCGGGCACGGTGATACTGCGCACCACAAAGGTGTCGACCAGGATGCCGGCGCCGATCACGAAGCCGCCCTGCACCACGGCCCCCACGCTGGCGAACAGCAGACCGAACATGGCAGAGGCGAAGATGAGGCCCGCTGCGGTGATCACCGCACCGGTGGACCCGACCGTGCGGATGACGCTGGTTCGCACGCCCAGCGGCGATTCGTCGCGCAGTCGGGACGCCAGCAACATGTTGTAGTCGGCGCCCACCGCCACCAGCACCACAAATGCCAAACCCGGCACGCTCCAATGCAACTGCTGACCCAGCATTTCCTGGAAGACCAGGACGCCGAGCCCGATCGCCGACAGGTACGAGATGATCACCGAACCCACCAGATAGATCGGGGCGACCACCGCGCGCAGCAGCGCGGTCAGGATCAGCAGCACCACCAGGGTGGTCAGGACGACGATGAGCCGAATGTCCCGCTCGTAGTAGTCGCGGATGTCGCGCAGCGTGACCGGGTATCCGGAGATCGATATCGAGGCGTCGGCAAGGATGGTGTTGGGCTGCGCCGCCTGGGCGGTGGCAAGGATGGCGTTGACCTGGTCCATGGCCTTGGTGCTGAAGGGATCTTCATCGGTTTGGATGAAGTACCGCACCGAATGGCCGTCGGCCGAGACGAAGGTGTGCGCCAGCCTCTTGAAATCCTCGGTGGCCAGAACCTGTTGTGGCACATTGAACCCCGCCATCGAGGGCTGGGACGCGTCGTGGCCCATCGTCATGAGAAACGCCGACGCGGTGTCGAGTCCCAGGCCCAATTCCTTGGTCTGGTCGACGAGGAGTTGCACCCCGTCAGCCACCTGGCGCCCAGCGACGGCGAGGTCGTTGGTGCCGTTCTGCATCTCAATGATCTTCCGTTGCACCCTGCGCGGATTGTCGAATCCCAGCGCATGCAGGGACTGCGCGGCCGACTGCAGGGAGCGGCTCAGCCCGTTGACCGCCGACGACACGCTCTGCGAGGGCTGCGCCGACTGCAACTGCCGGAACAGCGACGAGATCTCGTCAAGAGTGCCCGCGGCACGGGCGTTTTGCAGCTTGTGGAACTCGGCCCGTGCATTTCCGCAGATCGGGTTGGCATCGCACGTCGGGCTGGCGTCGAGGGACTCGGTGACGGGATCGACCCAGTCGAAGCTGGACGCGAGTCCGGCGACGCTCACCTGCAGAGCGTCGCCGAGCGCGCGGATACTGTTGACCAGCCTTGCGGCCTGGTCGATTTCCCCGAAGGTCTTGTTTCCACCGAACTGATTCTGCAGGTAGGCCAACGCGTCGACCAGACTGCGCACGCTGCCGATGGATTGGCTGACCTGAGCGTGTAGATCTCCGAGGCCGTTTGCCAGCTTCCGGGCACCCGTGGACAGCCGGTTGAGGTCGGCATCGCGCCCGGCGATCAGGCCGGCGGCGTCGCCCAGCTGATCGCCGACTTCACCGGCTTGGTAGGTCGCTCGGGCCTCCTCGAGTGACTCACCTCGGGGCCGGGTGACGCCGCGGACCGCGGCGATCCCGGGGATCTGGCTGATCCGATATGCCATCTGCTCCATGTCGGCGAGTGCCCACGGAGTGCGTAAGTCGTGGGGCGACTGCACCAGCAGGTATTCGGGGATCGTTTGGTTGACCGGGAAGTGCCGGTCCAAAGCGGCGTACCCCAGCGAGCTGGCGACGGAATCCGGCAGTTGTTTGCGGTCGTCGTAGTTGAACCGAATCAGCCCCGCACCGCCGGCCAGGGCCAGCAGCAGGGCCAGGCTCCCGGTCAGGTACGCCTTGGGCCGCCGAACGATTCGCACCCCGGTCCGGCGCCAGAGGCGCGCGGCGCGTTCGGGGCGCGGTGCCACCCACCCGCGCGGCCCAGCCACCACCAGGATGGCCGGCAGCAGGGTGATGGCCGCGAGGAAAGCCACCGCGATGCCGATCGCCAGCACCGGGCCGGTGGTGGCGAACACCCCCAGTTTGGCGAAGCCCATTCCCAGCAGGGTGACGGCCACCGTCGCTGCGGACGCGGCGATCACCTTGCCGATCGACGTCAGGGCCCGGCGCACCGCCTGCTGATTGTCGTCAGTCGTGCCCGCCCCCATCCGGACGTAGTCGTGATAGCGGCTGATCAGGAAGACGACGTAATCGGTTCCGACGCCGGCGATCAACGCACTGAGTAGCACGATGGCCTGGTTTGAGACGGCCATTCCGGTAGCCAGTGAGACCGCGGCGACCACCGCCTGCGCGGTCACCAGCGACGCGCCGATGGTGATCAGCGGCAGCACCATGGTGACCGGATTGCGGTAGATGACCGCCAGAATGATCAGCAGCAAGACCGCGATCGCGGACTCGATCGCCAGGCGATCCCGCGCCCCGGCATCGGTCAGATCGGCGACGGTGGCCGCCGGGCCGGTGACGTCAGCGGTCAGGGTCGATCCGGCAACGGTCTGCTGGACGATGTCGGCGACGCGCAGGTATGCCGCGTAGGACTCGGGCGTGCCCAAGTCGCCGGCCAGCCCGACCGGCAGGATCCAAGCTTGGCCGTCGCTGCTGGCGAGCACCTCCCGCAGCGCCGGGGTGGTGTGCAGGTCCTGCAGCATCACCACGTGTTCGGTGTCCAGACGCAGCCGGTCCACCAGCGTGCGGTAGACCTCTTCATCGGCGGGACTCAGGCCCTGCTCGTCGCTGAGCAGCACGGTCAGCACATTTTCCGAGCCGTCTTCATCGAAGGCCGCGGAGATCTTCGCCGAAGTCGAGACGGACGGGGCGTCGGCGGGCAGCACCGCGACAGGATGGCGCTGCGCCATATCGGTCAGTGACGGCGCGAACAGCGGCAGCAGCACGACCAACAGCGCCCAGAAGCCGATCACCGGCCACGGACGCCGCACCACGAAGTCGCCTAGCCGGCTGAAGATGAGTTCACCTCCGGCAGCTGCGCGTGCGTGTCACAGCGAATGGGGCTGGGCTCATGCGACCTTTTCCCCGCGGCCCTGATCGGCAACCCGCTCGAACACCGACGTCAACAACGCCAGGTAGCGCGCCACCGACTCGTGGGCCTCCGGGTTGTCGGGGAACACCGCGGTGACCGCGGTCTCCTCCCCGACCCGGATCACGTAGAGCGACATCTGATACGAGTACCGGCCGTCGCTGTAGACCCCGATGTTCAGGTCGTCCAGTCCCGCGGCGATCAGCGCCGACAACGGGGCGGCACCGGCGTCGAGGAAATTGATGACGGGAAAATTCGGCGGTGGTTTACCCAAGCTGGGTACCAACTCGCACACCCGCTGGTAAGGCACGTCTGCCAGGGTTCTGCCCGAATCGAAGGAGATCTGCGCGGCATTGGCGGCGTCGGCAAATGACTCGCCGACGGGAACCGTGATCGGGATCAGGCCGGTGAACCAGCCCAGCGTGAGGTCATCGTCCGGGGATCTGCGGGTGTCGCGCGGGGTGAGTCCGTAGAAGGTGGCCTCCCCGGTCAGTTCGTGATGAGCCAGGGCGCAGCACGCCAGGACACCACCGATGAAGCGGGTGTTCGTGTCGGTGCAGGCGGACTCGAAATCGATGGTCTGCTGTTCATCGAGCATGGTGACGGTGACCATGGCCGCGTCGCACGGCTGTGCGGGGTCGCCGAGCGGCAGCGGGAAACCCGGCAGGCTGTGGTCGTTGTGTTCGGCGAAGGTGCGCCAGGCCTGGATCTCGGGTGACTCTTGGGTGAGCGCAGAGGTGAACTGGTGCTGACGGATGCAGAACTCGCTGTAATTTCCCGCCGGCGGCAGTTCGAGCGGCGCTCCGCCGACCACCAGCGCGTTGTACATGAAGTAGAGCTCCATCAACGTCACCCCGGCGACCGCGGCGTCCACATGCACGTGATCGATGCTGGCGAAGAACGTGAAGTGGCTCTTGCCCTGAACGATCCCGAACCGGAAGCAGTCCCACTGCAAGGGATCGGGGGTCTGAGTCAACAACGCACGTACCTGCGGCAGCTCCAGTTCGCCGTGATCGACCGGGACGAACTCGATATCGGACGGGTCGTCCATGACGTGCCGAATGAGGCGTCCGTCTTCAGCATGCTCGAACCAGCTGCGGTAGGTCTCGTGCCGACGTACATGCGCATTGATGATGTAGTCGATGGCCCGTCGATCGCAGCGGCCCGCCATGTCGCAACTGAGCACCATCAGGCGCGAGTAGTCGAGTCCGACGGCAGTCTGGTCGATGTAGCCCCGAATGTGTTGTTCCTGCATGTAACTGGCCGGCACGGCGTTCACCGGCGCCCGTCGCGCTGCGGCCAGCGCAGCAGCCGACGGCTGCCACACCACGGTGGGACCAGCCTCGGGTTCCCAGTCCGCCAACGTCCCCAACGCCAATGGCCCTACCCGCAACGTCTGCTCCTCTTCTCGGGCGAACAACACTTGCGCCGGCAGCATGGGACAGCTACCGGCCGACTCAAACTACCGACCACCGGGAGAGTCCGCCGGTTCTACCCGAGCGGCCAGTTGGTCGCACACATGCTGGGACACGCCACGCACCGTGGTGAGCTGGGCAGGACCGACCCGGACGCCGGTCTCCGTTTCGATCCGGGTACGAAACTCCAAGCTGGCCAACGAATCCAGGCCGTATTCGGGCAGCGGCCGGTCCGGGTCGACGGTACGGCGCAGCAGCAGACTGATCTGGTCGGAGATCAGGCGCAGGATGGTGCCCAGCCACTCCTCGCGCGGGATCTCCTTCAGTTCGGCGAGGAACCTCTGCGCGTCGGGACTGCTTCGGCGCACCGGCCGGAACGCGTCGGCAAACGGGCTGCGGTGCGCCAGTGCCGCCAACCACGGGGCACGGGTGATCGGGGCGTAGCCGGCATAGGCGCGGCCGTAGCTCAGTACGGCGTGGAAGGCGCGGGCGGCTTCGGGGCACGTGATCGCAGCGTGCACGCCGTCGTCGGAGTCAGCGCCGCTGCCGGTGTCGGCCCACGGCCCCCAGCCGATCACGGTGGCCGCCAAGCCCTGGGCCTGGCGCCAGCGTCCGAACGCGTCCAACCAGCTGTCGGCTGCCGCGGCGGCGCCCTGGCCCGGCGACCCGATCAGCGCCGCAGTCGAGGAGAACGCGCAGAACCAGTCCAACGGTTGCGCGGCTTCCTGCAACGACTGGTGCAGGTTCCACGCGCCGTTGACCTTCGGCGACCAGCTGTGGTCAACGAGGTGATCGGTGATCTCGGTCAACGGCGCTCCGCCCGCTGCGCCGACCGCATGCAGTACGCCGCGCACCGGCAGTCCGGAGGCCGTCGCCGCCGCCACCAGCCGGTCCGCCGTCTGCGGCTCCGCGATGTCACCGCATTCCACCTGAATATCGGTGCCCAGTGCACGCAACCGCTCGATAGCCTGTTGCGCTTGGCGGTCCGGTGGCGAGTCGCCGTTGAGCACGATGCGGCCACAGCCCGCTGCGGCCATCTCCGCAGCCAAGTACAACCCGGGTCCGCCGGTGCCGCCGGTGACGATGTAGGAGCCATCGGCCCGGTAAAGCCGGGCCTGCGCCGGGGGTATCACCGCCACGGTGCTGCCGGCCGGCGGCGCGTCCAGCAAAACCGTTGCCGCGCAGTCGTCCCCGTCGGCCAGGCGCAGGACTTCGGCCGCTTCCAGCAAGGGGTGGT
The DNA here is from genome assembly GCF_002101585.1 of Mycolicibacter engbaekii. Classification (GTDB taxonomy): domain Bacteria; phylum Actinomycetota; class Actinomycetes; order Mycobacteriales; family Mycobacteriaceae; genus Mycobacterium; species Mycobacterium engbaekii. Next base: position 67,273 of record NZ_LQOT01000040.1, read on the forward strand.
GCGTGGTGTGCGGCGGCGGCAGTGCGCCGTCGGCCGCATTCCGGTAGACGGTGCACAGCAGTCGCTGGACCGTTTCGGGATGGCTGTGCGCCAGCAGCGCCAGGTCGACCACGTGCAACGACAGGTTGCGGCGGAAGGGGAACAGGCCAACCCGGGTGTCGCCGTAGACGTCGTGCTTGCCCAGCTCGATGAACCGGCCGCCGGCGCTCAGCAGTTCGATTCCGGCGCGTTGCGCCACGCCGGACAGGGAGTTGAGCACCACGTCGACACCGTAGCCATCCGTGTCGTGGCGTATCCGATCGGCGAACTCCAGATTGCTGGAGTCGTACACGTGTCCGATACCCATGTCGCGCAACAGTTGTCGCTGCTGCGGGCTGTCTGCGGTGGCGAAGACCTGGCATCCTGCCGCTTGTGCGATTGCGATTGCGGCCCGCCCGACGCCGCTGGTTGCGCGATGGATCAGCACCTTGTCGTCGGATGTGACGCGCGCCAGGTGGTGCAGCCCGTACCAGGCCGTGGCGTATGCGGTGGGCCAGGCGGCGGCGTCAGTCAGCGGCAGTTCCGCCGGCAGGGTGGCCACCAGCCGGGCATCGCAGGTGACGAACGTTGCCCAACAGCCGTCGGGAGAAATCCCGGCGACATGGTCGCCCACGCGGTGGCCGGTGACATCGGGGCCGACCGCCGTCACCACGCCCGCGAAGTCCGGGCCCAGTTGCTGCAGGCCCGGCTCGGCGGGAGACGCCTGCGCCCAATCGACTCCGGCGACCGTCACCGCGACCTCGATCTGACCGCTGCCGGGCGCAATCCGCGGATGGGCCACCGGTTCCCACGTTTCGGGTTCGGTCGAGTCGCTGCGCTGCAGGCGCAGGCAGTCGTGGCCGTGTTCGACCACGGTTGTCCGCCGATCGGCTGGGCCGAGGGGGCCGGGACGCAGCCGCGCGGTGTACCAGTCGCCGTCGCGCCAGGCGGTCTCGTCCTCCTCGGACCCGCTGCGTAGTTGCGCCGCGAGGTGGGCGGCCAATGCCTCGTCCTGCTCGGCGGCGCCGCCGTCTATGTCGATCTGGGTGATCTTCAGGTGCGGATACTCCGAGTCGACGACCCGGATCAGTCCACGCAGGCCGGCCTGTTCCAGGTTGGGCCGATCCGCCGGTCGCACCGCGGCGGCGTCTCTGGTCACCACATACAACCGCGGTGACTCGCCGGGCAGCGCCACCATCTGCCGCACGACGTCCAGCAGGTAAGCCACGAGGTCCCGGCCGCGCTGCGGGGGGTGGGAATCGTTGAGCGCCGGCGGGGTGAGCACCACGACTCCGGTTCGGCCATTGAGCACCTCGGCGATGCCGTCTGCCCCATGCCCGCGATCCATCGGCGTCGACACGGTGACAGATTGCGTCCCTTCGCCGTTGAGCACCCTGCCGAGGCGATCGGTCAGGGTATCTGGGGCATCGGCCATGCTCAACAGCAGCCAGCTTCCCGCATCGGTCGACGCTGCACCCGGTTGATCGCGGAGCTCCCACTCGATGGTCAGCAGGCGCTCGTCGAGGGTGCGCTGCGCGGACTCGCTGTCCGATCGGCCGGCCGCGAACAGCAGACCTTCGACGGTGAGCAACACCTTGCCCGAACCGTCCATCAGTTCCAGATCGGCCTCGCAGGCATCGGCTCGCACAGCCGTGACTGTGCTCAGGCAGTACCGCACCTCGCGGAGCAGATGATGGCGACGGAGCCGGTGCACGCCAACCGGCCGCAGCAGTCCCCCATCGCCGGCGCGCGGGATATCGGGTCGCATGGCAGCGGCCATGATGCACGCTTCGAGGAGGGCCGGATGGACTTCATAGAGCCCCTGCTGAGAGCGGGTCGGCCCCGGCAGCGCGACTTCGGCCAACGCCGTGGCGCCGATGGTGTGCCGGCCGTCGCCGACATGAACCGCGACCAGGCCTGAGAACGCCGGGCCGTATTGAATTCCGGCGCGGTCGGCGGCTTGTCGCAGATCATCGCCGGGCAGGCGGGTCGGGTGTGCGGCCAGCAACGCGGCGATGTCGCGGGCCGACGGTTGCGGGACATCCGGTGCAGCCGCCAACACCGCCGTCGCACAATCAACGCGGTCGCGCCCCTGATGGGTGTGCACCCCGAAGTCGAGGACCCCGGGCGCCACCACCGCGGCCCCCGAGGACACCGATGTCCAGTCGTCGAGGGACAGCATCTGCTCGAATCGCAGGTCACGAACCTCGGCTGATTCGCCCAGGCTGGTTCGGGCGGCGGCCAAAGCCATCTCGCAGTAGGCGGCCCCGGGCAGGACGGCCATGTTGTGAACCCGGTGATCGTCGAGCCACGGGTGCCCCACAAGCCCGACGTCGCCCTGCCAGACGTGGCGTTCGGGTTCCTCCAATAGGTGTACGTGCGCTCCCAACAACGGGTGTACGGCCCTGATCGCGGCCCCGCGCGGAGTAGTGTCGGCGTCCTCCCGGCTGAATATCAGCTCGCGGTGGTTCCAGCTCGGCAGCGGCGCTTCCACCAACTTGCCCGACGGGTAATGCGCAGCGAAGTCCACTGCGGCTCCGGCGCTGTGCAGGTCAGCGACGAACCCGCGCAATCCGTTGCAGGACTGGTGCTCCGGTGGGATGGCAACCAGCGCGGCGATCGCGACGTCGAGGCTGCCGGCATTCTGCTCGAGCACCGCGGCCAGCCTCGGGTGCGACGCCAGCTCTCCGAACACCCGGTAGCCGTCCTTGATCGCCGCCTGCACGGCTGCCGCGAATCGCGCCATGTAACGCAGGTTGTCCGCCCAGTACTGGCCGTCGAATGCCGGCCGGTCCCGTGGCGACCACAGTGTTGCCGAGTAGTAAGGGATCTCGGGCTCTGTCGGCTTCAGGTCGGCGAGGGCTTGAGCCAGCTCGTCGAGGACCGGTTCGACCTGTGACGTGTGCGCGGCGACCGCTACGGCCACCTCGCGCGCCGGCACCCCCTGTTGCTGCCAGGCGGCCACCAGCTCACGAACGGTTTGGCCGTCGCCGCCGATGGTTGTCGACACCGGCGACTCGACCACTGCGAGCACCGCGTCGGAGACGTCACGAATGGAGAGCTCCGACAGCACTTGCTGCGCAGGCAGTCCCACGTTGGCCATGGCGCCGCTGCCGACGACCCGCGACAGCAACCGTGCCCGGCGACAGACGACGCGGAGCCCGTCCTCCACGGTCAGCCCGCCGGCTACGACGGCCGCCGCCGTCTCCCCGAGCGAATGCCCGATGACGGCGCCCGGCGAAACCCCATGGCTCTTCATGGCTTCGGCCAGTGCGACCTGGATGGCGAAGTTCGTCGGCTGCACTCGTTCGACTTCGGTCGGCGGCAGCTCGGCGGCGATGGTCTCGGCCAGTGCGAAGCCGGACTCTTCGGCGACAACCGGCTCCATCTTCGCGATCGCGGCGGCGAAAGCCGGTTCTTCGGCGAGCAACGCCGCCATTGGCGTCCACGGGGGAGCTTGTTCGGAAAACACCCATACCGGCCCGCGGCCGTCCGGTCCGATGGCAGGCCGATAGGCCAGGTCATTGTCGGCGATCTCGCGCAGCGCCTCGCCGAGTTCGACGAAGTTGCTGGCCGCCACCGCCGTTCGGACCGGCCGGTGTGACCGCCGCCGCGCCAGTGTGTAGCCGAGATCGGCGGGAGTCATCGCGGTGCCGTGTTCGTCGACCCAGTCCGCCAGCCGGGCAGATGTCGCACGCAGCTGGTCTGCGGAGGTCGCCGATATCGGGAAGAGCAGCGGCGCTTGCCCGCCGACTTCCGTCTCCGATTCCGTTGCCGTATCCGGTAACGCCGGCAACGGCGGTTGCTCGACGATGATGTGCACGTTGGTGCCCGACAGGCCATGCGCAGAAACCGCGGCCCGGCGCGGATGGCCCGCCTTGGTCGGCCACGTCGTATTCTCTCGCGGCACAACCAGATTGGTCGCTATCCCAGCGAGCTGGTCCGGCAGTCGGGTGAAATGCAGATGCTGTGGGACCGTGCCGTTCTGCAGCGCCAGGATTGCCTTCATCAGGCCCAGCGGTCCGGATGCCGACTGGCAGTGCCCGAAGTTGGTCTTGACCGACCCCAGGAAACAGCGGTCGTCGGTGCCGTAGACCGCGGCCAGTCCGGCGTATTCGGTCAGGTCCGCGGACGGGTTTCCCAGCCCATGCGCTTCAACCAGCTCGACCGTGGCGGCTTCGACGCCGGCAGCGGCCAACGCGGCCTGATACACCTCGACCAGCGCCGGCTTCGAGGGCGCGGCGGCCGTTCCCGCGCTGCCGTCCTGATTGGCGGCGCTGCCGCGCAGCACCGCCAGGATGCGGTTGTGATCGCGGATGGCCTCGGGCAGTCGTTTGAGCAGCAGGACCACGCAGCCTTCACCGGCGACGAATCCGTCGGCGGCGGCATCGAAGGCCCGGCATCGGCCAGTCGGGGACAACATGCCCTGCTGCGAGCCGGCAACCGATCGGCGGGGTTCGAGCATCACCGACACGCCGCCCGCCAGGGCGAGCTCGCTTTCGCCGACCTGCAAACTGCGGCACGCCTGGTGGACCGCCATCAGGCCCGAGGAACACGCCGTGTCCACCGTGACTGCCGGCCCGTGCAGCCCCAGGGCCCGCGACACCCGGGCGGAGGCGAAGCTGCTGCTGGTCGCCGTGAATCCGTAGGGCCCCTCAGCGGCGCCGCACTCGGCGGACAGCAGTTCGTAGTCGCTGTGCGTCAGCCCCACGAACACGCCGGTCTGCGATCGAGCCAAGACCGCCGGGTCCACTCCGGCGTGTTCGACGGCCTCCCACGAGGTCTCCAGTAACAGGCGGTGTTGCGGGTCGACCGCGATGGCCTCCGGCTCGGTCATGCCGAAGAAGTCGGCGTCAAACGCGCCGATGGTGTCCAGGAAGCCGCCCCAGCGGGATACCGACCGGCCCGGCGCCCCCGGCTCGGAGCCGTAGTAGGCCTCGACGTCCCACCGGTCGCCGGGTACTTCGTCGATGAAGTCGGCGCCACGCAGTAATGCTTCCCAGAACCGTTGCGGTGAATCGATGCCGCCGGGAAGCCGGCAGGCCAGCCCGATGACGGCGATCGGCGAGGCGGATGGACTGTCGGGAGATGTGGGAGGGGTAGTCATCGCCCCCGCGAGGTTACAGCAAGGTCACGACAAATTTGCGCCTATGTAAACCGCGGTACGGTCGGCGGCTCCCGCAGCCACTACCCGCGCCCTCACCGACGTTCCAGTAGTTCACTTTGCGGTGCGGAATCTCGGATGGGCAGCATGGCGACCAATCCGGCGGCCAGCACAACCAGCAGTCCCCCGAGCCCGGCCCGGTCGGCCCCGAACAGGTCGACGAAGGTGAAGAACAGCGTCGGTGCCAGGAAGGTCGCCGCCCGCCCGGTGGTGGTGTAGAGCCCGAACGACAGTCCCTCCTTACCTGCGGGGCTCATCCGCAGCAGTAGCGTGCGCGCCGACGACTGGGTCGGGCCGATGAACAGGCTCAGCAAAAGGCCGCACACCCAGAACGTCAGCGGTCCCGACAGCGCCAGCAACACCAGCCCGACCACGATCATCGACGCCAGCGAGCCGAGTATCACCGCCTTGGCACCGATGCGTTCGTCGAGCAGGCCGCCGAGCGCCGCCCCGACGGCGGCCAACGTGCTGGCCGTCACTCCGAACAACAGCACGTTCGCCGCCGAGATGCCGTACACGTTGACGCCCAACACCGCCCCGAAAGCCACCACCCCGGTAAGCCCGTCCCGGAACACCGCACTGGCCAACAGGTAGTAGACGATGTTGCGGTCACGGCGCCATTCGCCGACCAGGTCGGCTCGAAGCTGGCGGAATCCTCCCGGCGCGACCTGCGCAACATCGACCGCGGGGCCATCGGTCGATTTCGGCTTCGCCCTCAGCAATGGCAGCGCAAATACCAAGAACCACGCCGCGGTCAGCAGCATCGCCGCCCGCACGTTCACCCCATCTGCAGTCGGCAGACCCAACACACCGACGGTCGGCCCCTCCCCGGCGACGAAACCCACGTAGACCATGAGCAGCAGTGCCACACTGCCGAGATAACCGGCGGCCAAACCGAAGCCGGAGACTCTGCCCGCGTTCTGCGGGGTGGTGACCAACCGCAATGTCGCGTTGTAGGGGACGGTGGCCAGGTCACTGGAGGCCGCCGTCACGGCCAACAGCACCAGGCCCGGCCAGAGGTAACGGGGGTCGTTGCGGATCAGACTCATCGACGCGGTCAGTCCTGCAACCGTCAGGCTCAGCACGATCAGTGCCCGCCGCCGCCGGCTGGGTTCGGTGATCGCGCTGCCGGTCAGTGGGGCCAGCAGCGCGACCGCGATCCCGGCAACGGCCATCGCGCGCCCCAGCCAACTGGCCGCCGACGTACCGGAGCTCGCCCCGACCGATGCGGTCAGATAGACCGAGAAAACGAAGGTGATGGTGATTGCGTTCAGGCCGGTGGCTCCGCAGTCCCAGAGCGCCCACGCCAACCAAGGGGGTTTCCGCACGGGCACAAACCCTATAGCTGACGTGCCGCCGCTACCGCCCCGGTTCCCGGTGGACTGGTACCGCAGACTTGGGCCGTAACCAGGCCGGAAGCCAGTCCGGGGGCGCATCGGCCGCGCCGTCGAAAGAACCGCCCGCCGGGTCGTCGGCCCACCCGTGTGCCCGTACCAGATCCTGTTGCGGCCGGTAGATCTGCCGAATCACCAACGCGCACAACACCAGCACCGCCAGGTCGCGCACCAGCACCGTGCTGGTGAACCACTGTTCGGGCAGGCTGCGGTCGGAAACGCTGTAGAGGTAGTACATCCGCGGCACCCAGACCAGCGCATCGACGGTCATCCAGGCCAGCAGCAGCCGGCGGTGTGGCAGCGCCAACACCGCCAGCGGCACCAGCCACAACGAGAACTGCGGGCTCCACACCTTGCTGGTCAGCAGGAACGCCGCAACCACCAGGAACGCCAGCTGCGCCACCCGCGGGCGCCGGGGTGCGGTCAGCGCGATATAGCCGATCCCCAGGCAGCACAGCGCGAACAGCGCGGCCACCACGCCGTTGAGCACCGCCGGCGGCTGCCACAGTCCCAGGTCGCCGTCGAACCCCTGCCAGCCCGTCAACGACCGCACCACGTTGTACAGCGAATCCATGTCGTCGCCGCGACGCGAGTTGAGCCGGAAGAATTCACTCCAGCCGCGCGGCGCGAACACCAGGATCGGCAGGTTGACCGCCAGCCAGCTCAGCGCCGCCGCCGCTGTGGTGCGGCCGGCCTCCCGCAGCCGGCCGGTGCGCACCCCCAGCACCAACAGCGGGAACAACAGCAGCACCGGGTAGAGCTTGGCGGCCACGCCCAGGCCGAGCAGCACCCCGGCGGCCGTCGGCTTCCGCCGCGCCCACGCCAACAGGCCCGCCCCGGCGAACGCGACGGCCAGTGCGTCGAAGTTGGTGAAGATCTGGAAGATCACCAGCGGCGACGCCGCCACCAGCGCGGCATCCCAGATGCGCCGGCCGGCCAGCCCCGCGGTGGACCACACCGTCGCCAGCCAGGCCAGGGCCAGACCCAGCGCGACGACGTCGAAGAACACCACCACCTCGGCGACCCCGCTGAGCGCCGGGATCTTCACCACCTTGGTGATGGCCGTGTACGTCTTGGCCAGGGCCATCGCCCCGTACTGGTACAGGCCGGTCAGCACCGGATATTCCATGTAGCGCACGGCCGGCAGCCCGTCGTAGCGGATCTGCTCCTTGCCGGAGGAGTCCTTCTCCACCCAGCTGGACTTGTAGGGAAACTTGCCCTCGTCCAGCAGCTCCGCGGTATAGAGCGGCACCACATCGGAGTAGCAGAGCTGGAAGTACGCGCGCTCGTGGTCCCAGTTGGCCACCCGCTGATCCGGGCTACCGCTTCCGGTGCTCTGCAGGCACGGCGACTTGGTGGTCCAGCCCAGGGCCAAGAACAGCACGGCGATCAAAAACATCACCCGAAGCGGTGTCATGAACCTGGTGCGCCCGATCAGCGCATGACGCCCCACCGGTCCCCCGATGGTGTTGGACAGCGCGTGCCCGATGACGTCGGTGCGGCTGGGGCAGTCCCGGTCGTCAGCACTGCGCAGGTCGGCCGCCAACGGACGCGGCGAGCAGACCGCGCGTTCGCCGGTTTCTGTCACGGCTGCACCCCCGGTGCCGGTGGGGGCAGCGGCGGCGGCGGAAGTGGCGGCGGCGGCGGTGGCGGGAACAGTTCCGGCATCGGGAATCCCGGCGGCCCCGGCGGCGGCTCGGCGCCGTCCGGTGGGGGCGCCGGCGGCGGCGCATCCCACACCGGTGCGCGCAGGGGCGCCGACCTCGGCGCACCGGCGAAGCCGCCGATCTCGGACGGTTTCGGGAACGCGACGATCGGATCGCCCGACAGGGCGCCGTCCATGCTGGCCTTCCAGATGTCCCCCGGCAGGCCCGCGCCGTAGATGGGGCCGCCCCACTTGTTGGTCAGCGGTTCGGTGCCACTGGCGGTGCCCACCCAGACCGCGGTCGACAACGTGGGCGTATAGCCCACCATCCAGGCGTCGCGGTTGGCGCCGGTGTCACCGAGCTGGGTGGTACCGGTCTTGGCGGCGGCCGGTCGCCCCCCGGCCAGGCTGTGCCCGCCCGACCAGCTGGGGATCGCCTTCATGGCGTCGGTCACGTTGTCGGCAACGGCTGCGGGAATCCGATGCTCACCGGCGGGCGTGCTGTCGAAGAGCACCCGGTTGTCCGGTCCGACGACCTTCTGGATGAAATGCGGGCGGTGGTACACCCCCGAGGCGGCCAGAGTGGCGTACGCCGAGGCCATGTCGATCACGCGGGTCTGGTACTGGCCGAGCACGATCCCATTGTTGGGCGGGCCGCCGCGGCCGTCCTCGGACAGGGTGAACGCGACGCCGGGAAAGCTCGTGGCGATCCCGGCCTGGTGCGCGGCTTCGGCGACGTCTTCGGGGCCGTTCCGGAGTTTGAGCATCAGTCGGTAATAGGACGTGTTGAGTGACCGTTTGAGTGCCTCGGCAATGTTGCACACCCCGCAGCTGGCGCCCCCCACATTACTGATCTTGATCCCCCCGACCTTCAACGGCGAGCTGTCCACCCGATAGCCCAGCCCGATCCCCTGTTTCAACGCAGCCACCAACGCGAACACCTTGAACGACGAGCCGGTCTGCAAACCCGCCTGGGCGAAGTCGAAGCCGCCCGCTTCCGCACCACCGTAGTAGGCCAGCACCGCACCGTCGCGGGGGTCGATGGAGACCACCGCGGTCCGCAGCGACGGCTTCTGCCCCGCCATGGCCGACGTGACCGCCTTCTCCACGGCCCGCTGCGCCTTCATGTCGATCGTGGTGGTGATGCGCAGTCCCTCCATGTTCAGGGCCTGCTCGTCGATGTGGAACAGGTCGAGCAGTTCTTCGGTGACCCGGCGCTGAATCAGTCCCCTTGGCCCCCATGCCTGGTCGGCGTTACGGGCCTGATCCGGCGGGATGGTGGCCGGAAAGCTCTGCCTGGCCCGCTCGCTGAGTGTCAGGGCGCCGGTCTCGACCATGCCGTCGAGCACCCAGTTCCAGCGCTCGCGGACCAGACCGGGGTTGATCGCCGGATCCAGCGTGGACGGCCGCTGTATCACCGCCGCCAGCAACGCGCCTTCGGAGACGGTGAGGTCCTCGACGCGCTTGTCGAAGTACGCCCGCGCCGCCGCGGAGATCCCATAGGTGGTGCGCCCGAAGTAGATGATGTTGAGGTATGCCTCCAGCACCTCGTCTTTGGGCCACTCCTGGCTCATCTTGGCCGCGATGACGAGTTCTTTGCCCTTGCGGACCAATCCCCCGACGCCGACTCGTTCCGAGCCCACCAATGCGTTCTTGACGTACTGCTGGGTGATGGTCGATCCGCCCTGGGTGTCCCCGCCGAGCAGATTGTTCCTGACTGCCCGCACCAGCCCCGTGACGGAGAACCCGGCGTTGGTGTAGAAGTCGCGATCCTCAGCGGCCAGCACCGCGTCACGCACGTGGACCGGTACTCGGTCCAGGCTGATGTCGATCCGGTTGCCATCCGGCGGAACGATTTTCGCCAGCTCGGTGCCGTCGGCGGCAAGGATTGTCGACACCTGACTGGTGGGGATGTCGCCCGGCTCGGGGATGTCCACGGCCCGGTAGGCCATTGCGAAGATGATGGTGGGCGCCGCCACCAGCATCACGGCGCTCATGTAGAGGCCCCACCGGATCCACTGCCAGCTCCAGCGCCGCCGGTCCTCGGGTTCGGCCGCGCGCTCGGCGCCCGGGTGGGCCGGCCCGCAGGTGTTGTCGTCGTCGGGGCGCGGCCGCTCCATGGCGGCCTTGACCACTTCGAGGCGCTGCTGCAGGTCCGCGTCGTCGTCCGTGCCCTGCGCGCAGGGCTCGGGCTGCACGCGCTGCGATGGGGCATCCGGTGCGGCGTCCGTGGTCGTCAGAAAAAGCTCGTCGTCAGCGCTGTGGATTCCCGGCGCTGACGGGCGGTGCGTTGTCACCGCCGGCCGCGATGTCTCCGCGGGTCAGAGTCGGGCGGGCAGGCCTCCACCATTCCTGGCCGGGTGTCACCCGGCGCGCCGAACGACGAAGTGCTCAGCAGCCCGTTTCGCACCCCGCGTCGCTGCATTCGCATGGCGACCAGCCTACGTGCGTGCAGGCAACGTCGCGTTGAATCCTGATCACGAACGCACTACGGCACCGGCGGTGGCGGCTCGGCCGGCGGCGGGGCCCCCGGCTCGGAAACCGCCGGCGCAGGCGCGGGCGGGGCGACCTGAATCGTGGTGGGCGGTCCGATCGGAATGGTGATGCCCGGGGCGATCTCGATCGTCGGCTGAATGACGGTTTCGGTCGGCGGCGGCGGGCCGTCCTCCACCGGCGGCGGGGGTGGCGGCGCCGCCGGGACGCCCGCGTACCCGCCGATCTCGGTGGGCGTGGGGAACGACTCGTTGGGGGTGCCCTGCAGGGCCCCGTCCATGGTGGCCTTCCAGATGTCCGCCGGAATGCTCGCGCCGTAGACCGGACCGCCCCACTGGTTCACCAGGGGCTCGTCTCCCCCGGTGGTGCCCACCCAGACCGCGGTCGACAACGACGGCGTGTAACCGACCATCCAGCCGTCCCGGTTGGCCCCGGTGTCGCCCAGCTGCGTGGTTCCGGTCTTGGCCGCCGACGGCCGTCCGCCGGCCAGGTTGTGCCCACGCGACCAGGCGGCGATGGGCTGCATGGCCGCGGTGACGTTGTCGGCCACCGCCTTGGGGATGCGCTGCTCGCCGGTGTCTTCGGCGTTCTTCGCGTCGAAGAGCACCCGGCCGTCCGCGCTGACCACCTTCTCCACGAAGTGCGGCGGGTGGTAGACCCCCGAGGCCGCCAAGGTCGCGTAAGCGGAGGCCATGTCGATCACCCGGGTTTGGTACTGGCCCAGCACCACACCGCCTTCGGGCGGTCCCCCGTCCTGGGACAGGGTGTGCGGCACGCCCGGGAAGCTCTTGGCCACGCCGGCCTGATGCGCCGCGTCGGCGACGTCCTGTGCCCCGTTCTTGAGCTTGAGCATCAGCCGGTAATAGGCGGTGTTCAGCGAGCGCTTGAGAGCCTCGGCGATGTTGCAGACACCGCAGCTCTCGCCCTCGGAGTTGGTGATCTTGGTACGCCCGTTGTCCAGCGTCAGCGGGGAGCTGTCGATCTGGTAGCCCAGCCCGATGCCCTGCTCGAGTGCGGCCACCAGTGCGAACACTTTGAACGACGACCCGGTCTGCAGCCCGGCCTGGGCGAAGTCGAACCCGGTGGCATCCGAGCCCCCGTAGTAGGCGCGCACCCCGCCGTCACGCGGGTCGATGGACACGACCGCGGAGCGCATGTTGGGGATCTGGTCTTTGAGGTAGGTGGCCACCGCGTCCTCGGCGGCTTTCTGCGCCTCGGGATCGATGGTGCTGGTGATCTGCAGGCCCTGGGTGTTGAGGGTCTGCTCGTCGATGTTGAACAGCTCCAGCAGCTCCCGGGTGACCTGCCGCTGGATCAGCCCGTTGGGCCCGGTGGTGATGTTCTGCGCGCGGGCCAGCTCGGGGGACACCGTGACCGGGAACTCCTGTGCCGCACGCTCGGCGGCCGACAGGGCGCCGGTCTCCACCATCCCGTCGAGCACCCAGTTCCACCGGTCCAGGGCACCTTCGGGATCCACTGCGGGATCCAGGGTCGAGGGACGCTGGATCAACGCGGCCAGCAACGCGCCCTCCGCGATGTCGAGTTGCTCGACGGGCTTGTCGAAGTAGGCCCGCGTCGCCGCGGCGATCCCGTAGGCGCCGCGCCCGAAGTAGATGATGTTCAGATAGGCCTGCAGCACATCGTCTTTGCGCCACGCGCTGGACATCTTGGTGGCGATCACCAGCTCTTTGGCCTTGCGGACCAATCCGCCCATACCGGCGCGCTCGGATCCGACCAGCGCGTTTTTGACGTACTGCTGGGTGATCGTCGATCCACCCTGGGTGTCGCCACCGAAGATGTTGTTCTTGATCGCGCGCAGGAATCCCGAAACCGAGAACCCGGGGTTGGAGTAGAAGTCGCGATCCTCGGCGGCCAGCACCGCGTTACGCACGTACACCGGCACCTGGGAGATGTCGATGTCGACGCGATTGCCTTCCGGCGGCACGATCTTGGCGAGTTCGGATCCGTCGCTGGCCAGGATCGTCGAGACCTGGTTGGTCCGGATGTCGCCCGGCGAGGGCACATCGGTGATCGAGTAGGCCATCCCGAAGGTGATCACGGGCAGCAGCAGCATCACCGCTGCGGCGATATAGCAGCCGCGGCGGATCCACCTCCAGTTCGGCGGATGCCGCCGCAGCCACTCCAGGGGATTGGGCGCAGCGGGCCGGGCGGCATGACCGGACGGCGCGGGACGCCGCGGGGGCGGCGTGGCCGGCGTGGCCGGCTTGGTCGGCGGCGGCTCGCGCCGCGGGACCCGTGCGCTCAGCGCAGGCTCGCGTTGCGGTGCCGCTCCGTCCAGGGCCGCCTTGACGGCGTCGATCGGATCACGCAGGTCGGCAGTCACCGCGTCGTCGACGGCGGGGATGATCGTGGTCTGCCGGTCATCGGGCTCCGCCGGTGGACGTCGGTCGCCAGCGTTCCAGGACTGGGCCGAGCCAGGGTCGGACCCGTCGTCGTAATGCCTACTCACTGGCGGTACGGGCTCCGCCGCGTGCCGTGCGCCGACCGCGCGATCCCTTGGGCGGGCGGGCGATGCCCAGCACGTAGGACTTCACCAGATGATTCCAGCTGCAGGTGCGGCAGACCTCGACCACGTGCACCGAGAACTCCGGGTAACGGGTGGCCAACAACACCAATTCCTCGGCCGAGCGCGCCGAACCGGAGACCGGTCCGAGATGATCGCCGTAGACCCACGACACCAGCGTGAGCTGCTCTTTGCGGCAGATGGGGCAGACCACCGCGCTCTGCTTGCCGTGGTACTTCGCGGCCCGCAGCAGATACGGGTTGGCGTCGCAGACTTCGGAGACCCCGGTGCGTCCGGAATAGACCTCGGCCAGCAGGGAACGGCGCCGGAGCGCGTAGTCCACTATCTGTCGCTGCAATCGCACGCTGACCAGAGTACGTCGGGTACTCGCGGGCCGTGGCGATCAACGCCCCGAACCGGCCACAACCGGCGGATTCGTGATCACCGCGGGGCACGATTCTTTTACTATCGTCGCCGTGGCAACGCGACAGACCGCAGGCACCCGAGCCAAAGACAGTGACCGCGAAGACGTCTGTCGAATTCTGGACAGCGCCCTCGCCGACGGACAGCTGTCCAGCGCCGAGCATCAGGAACGGATCCGCGCGGCAACCCGGGCCGTGACCCTTGGCGACCTTTACGCGCTGGTCAGCGACCTGCAGGCCCAGGCCGCGCCGGTCAAGCTGCCCACCCTGCACGCCCCGTCGAAGTTCGCCGAGCACGGTGCCGCGCTCAAGGCGCTGGGCGCACTGGCCGGCGCGCTGCTGGTCGGGATGGTCCTGGGCTGGGCGCTGTACGGAAACACCAGCTCTCCGCTGAACTTCACCTCCGACCCGGGAGCCAAGGCGGACGGCGTCGCGCCGGTGGTCCTGACCGCACCACGGCAGCTGCAGTCGCTCGGGGGGCTCACCGGCCTGCTGGAGCAGGCCCGGCAGAAGTTCGGCGACACCATGGGCTACCGGCTGGTGGTCTACCCGGATTACGCATCTTTCGAGCGGCCCGATCCGACCGAAGAGCGCCGCAAACTGGACTACCCCTACCGGGGCGGCTGGGACGACCCGTCCACCACATCCAAGGGCACCAATGACGTGCTGGTCGATGTGAGCGCCTTCGACCCCAAGGCCGCGGTCGGGATTCTGCGCGGGGGCGCTGAAACCCTCGGCATCAAGCCGGCCGACGTGAAAAGCACCTATCTGATCGTCGATCCGGCCCGGGACCCGACGACCCCGGGGGCCCTGACGCTGTCGGTCTACATCTCCAGCGACTACGGCAGCGGCTACATCGCCTTCGCCGGCGACGGCACCGTCAAACGCATCAATTACCCCTCCTGAGCTGCCGGGTTCCCCGGTCTGACGATCGGGTAGCCGGTGGCCACTTGGGTTTGGTTATATCGGCGCGATACTATGGCGCGAACCGTCGAACGGTCGTAGCTACGCCATCTAAAGGGGGGTGATCGGAGTGCTCGAGCTTGCCATCTTGGGCTTGCTGCTCGAGTCTCCGATGCACGGCTACGAACTGCGGAAACGGTTGACCGGTCTGCTGGGTGCGTTCCGGGCGTTCTCCTACGGCTCGCTGTATCCCGCGCTGCGGCGTATGCAGGCCGCCGGGGTGATCGCCGAAGACGCCGCGCCGACGGGAACCCCGGTGCGCCGGGCCCGCCGGGTGTACCGGCTGACCGACGCCGGCCGTCAGCGGTTCAACGAGTTGGTGTCCGACACCGGCCCGCAGAACTACACCGACGACGGCTTCGGCGTCCACCTGGCGTTCTTCAACCGCACCCCCGCCGAGGCTCGGATGCGGATTCTCGAAGGCCGCCGCCGACAGGTGGAAGAACGCCGGGAAGGCCTGCGCAACGCGGTAGCACGGGCCAGCAACTCGTTGGATCGCTACACCCGTCAGCTGCACCAGCTGGGACTGGAATCCAGCGAGCGGGAGGTCAAGTGGCTCAACGAGCTGATCGCGGCCGAACGCGTGTCGCAGGGCCGGGCCGAACAACCCTGATCCGCCGGACGCGGGCCTCGGGTAACCACAACACAAGCACGTCAGCAGTGAAAGCAGATAAAGGAGAGCGTCGAAATGACTGAGCAAACGACGGATGTGCGGGTCGCCATTGTCGGCGTCGGTAACTGCGCGTCTTCGCTGGTCCAGGGCGTCCAGTACTACCAGAACGCCGATGACACCTCCACGGTCCCCGGCCTGATGCACGTGCGCTTCGGCCCGTACCACGTCCGCGATGTGAAGTTCGTCGCCGCGTTCGACGTGGACGCCAAGAAGGTCGGCTTCGACCTGTCCGAGGCCATCTTCGCCTCGGAGAACAACACCATCAAGATCGCCGACGTACCGCCGACCAACGTCATCGTGCAGCGCGGCCCGACCCTGGACGGCATCGGCAAGTACTACGCCGAGACCATTGAGGTCTCCGACGCCGAGGCCGTCGACGTGGTCGCGGCGCTGCGCGAGGCCAAGGTCGACGTGCTGGTCTCCTACCTGCCGGTCGGCTCGGACGAGGCCGACAAGTTCTACGCTCAGTGCGCCATCGACGCCGGCGTGGCGTTCGTCAACGCGCTGCCGGTCTTCATCGCCTCCGACCCGGTGTGGGCCAAGAAGTTCGCCGACGCGGGGGTGCCGATCGTGGGTGACGACATCAAGAGCCAGGTGGGCGCCACCATCACCCACCGCGTGATGGCCAAGCTGTTCGAAGACCGCGGGGTCACCCTGGACCGCACCTACCAGCTCAACGTGGGCGGCAACATGGACTTCAAGAACATGCTCGAGCGCGAGCGTCTGGAATCCAAGAAGGTGTCCAAGACCCAGGCTGTGACGTCGAACCTGACCGGCTCGCTGGCCGGCAAGGTCGAGGACAAGAACGTCCACATCGGGCCGTCCGACCACGTGGCCTGGCTCGACGACCGCAAGTGGGCCTACGTTCGGCTGGAGGGCCGCGCTTTCGGTGACGCACCGCTGAACCTGGAGTACAAGCTCGAGGTGTGGGACTCGCCGAACTCGGCCGGCATCATCATCGACGCGGTGCGCGCCGCCAAGATCGCCAAGGACCGCGGCATCGGCGGCCCGATCATCCCCGCCTCGGCCTACCTGATGAAGAGCCCGCCCAAGCAGCTCCCCGACGACGTCGCGCGCGCCGAACTCGAAGAATTCATCATCGGCTAGCTCACGCACCGGCCGCGGGGGGGAAATGACTGACGACGAGCTGGCCGGCCTCTCGGAGTTCGCGCTGTTGCGCGGCAATGCCGAGCAGGCCGGCCTCACCGGGTCCTTACCGGTGGTAGAACGCATCGACACCGGGGAGATCAGCGCACTGCGCTGGGGGGCGGCCGGGCCGCGGGTGGTGTTCCTGCATGGCGGCGCGCAGAACGCGCACACCTGGGACACCGTCATCCTGGGCCTCGGGGAGCCCGCGCTGGCAGTGGACCTGCCGGGGCACGGCCGCTCGGCGTGGCGCGACGACGGCGACTATTCGCCGCAGCGCAACGCCGCAACACTGGCCCCGTTGCTGCACGAGCTGGCGCCGGACGCCGAGCTGCTGGTCGGAATGTCACTGGGCGGCTTGACCGCTATCCGGCTGGCGGCCACCGCGCCGGAGCTGGTGCGGCGGTTGGCGATCGTGGATGTCACGCCCTCGGCGTTGCAACGCCACGCCGACATGAGCGCCGCACAGCGCGGGACCGTGGCACTGGCCGGAGGGAACCGGACCTTCCCGGATTTCGCCTCGCTGCTGGCCGTCACCAAGGCCGCAGCGCCGAACCGGGATGCCGAATCGCTGCGGCGCGGGCTGCTGCACAACACCCGCCGGCTGCCGGACGGCAGCTGGACGTGGCGCTACGACACCATGCGCTCGGTCGGCGACTTCACCGAGCTGTGGGCCGATGTCTCGGCGATCACCGCCCCCACCACCTTGATCCGCGGCGGGGACTCGGCGTTCGTCACCGCCGAGGACGTCGCCGAGTACGCCCAGCGTTCGCCGGGCCTGACCACACACGTGGTCTCCGGCGCCGGGCACTCCGTGCAAAGCGATCGGCCGCGGGTCCTGGTCGAGCTGCTGCGCACCACCCTTGCCTGATACCGGCGGGCGCCAAGCCAGCCGCAACCGCCGAACGACCCCTCGACTCCGGGGATAAGGTGACCAGATGGCTCGACCCATTCGCATCGGGGTGCAACTACAGCCGCAACACGCGCCGCATTACAGCGCGATCCGCGACGCCGTCCGGCGATGCGAAGACATCGGCGTCGACATCGCCTTCAACTGGGACCACTTCTTCCCGCTGTACGGCGACCGCGACGGTCCGCACTTCGAGTGCTGGACGATGCTGGCCGCCTGGGCCGAACAGACCTCCCGCATCGAGATCGGTGCCCTGGTGACCTGCAACTCCTACCGCAACCCGCAACTGCTGGCTGACATGGCCCGCACCGTCGACCACATCGGCGGCGGCCGGCTGATTTTGGGTATCGGCGCGGGGTGGAAGCTTCGGGACTACCGGGAGTACGGCTACGACTTCGGGACCGCGGGCAGCCGGCTCGATGACCTTGCCGACGCCCTGCCGCTCATCAAAACCCGCCTGGCTCAGCTCAATCCGCCACCCACCCGCGCGATCCCGACACTGATCGGGGGCGGCGGCGAACGCAAGACGCTGCGACTGGTCGCCGAGTACGCCGACATGTGGCACAGCTTCGCCGACGCCGACAGCTACCCGCACAAGGCGCAGGTTCTGGCCCGGCACTGCGCCGCCGTCGGGCGTGACCCCGGCGAGATCGAACACTCCGCGGCGGTCGGCGGCGAAACCGGACGCTCCCCCATCAGCGACGTGCTCGCCGAGGCAGACGCGTTGACAGCGCTGGGGGTGAGCCTGTTGACCATCGGCAGCAGCGGCCCGGACTACGACCTGAGCGCCGCCGAGGCGCTGTGTCGATGGCGCGACCAGCGCTGAGGCTGGCGGCGCTCTTCGCCACCTGGGCGATCGTGGCCGGCATGGCCGCGGCGCCACCGGCCGGTGCCAGGCCGGATCTGTGCTCCCCGCCCGGGCAGGAGGCCGCCGTCGCCTTGCCGGGCAATCTCGCCAACGCCAAACGGCCGCGCGAGGACAAATACACCACCGCCGGCGTCGAGCCGCTGAGCTCGATCGACGTGACCAAGCTGGGGCTGGGCACCCCCGGTGTGCTGACGGTCGGCACCCTGACCGAAAGCCCGCCGACCAACTGCATCACCGCCACCGGCCGCTACAGCGGGTTCGACAACGAACTGCTGCGGGCCATCGCCAAAAAGCTGGGCCTGCGAATCCAGTTCGTGGGCACCGATTTCTTCGGTCTGCTCGCCCAGGTGGAGTCCGGCCGGTTCGACGTCGGTTCGGCCTCGATCAACGCCACCGAGGAACGCCGCCGCATGGTGGGCTTCACCAACGGCTACGACTTCGGCTACATGGCGCTGGTGGTCCCGGCCGGCTCCGGCATCACCGGCTTTGACGCGCTGGCCCGCGGTCAGCGGATCGCCGTGGTTCAGGGCACCGTGGAAGACGCCTACGCCGTCGACACCCTCGAAGTCCAACCGGTGCGCTTCCCCGACTCGATCACGCTGTACGCCAGCCTTAAAAGCCGCCAGGTCGACGCCTGGGTAGCGCCGTCGCTGACCGCGCTGAACCTACTCAAGCCCGGCGACCCGGCACAGATCATCGGCTACACCTTCACCCCGGCCGGCTTCGAGGCCTACGCGGTGGCCAAGCGAAACCAGGCACTGATCTCGGCGCTGAATGCCGGCCTGGACGCCGTGATCGACGACGGCACCTGGCCGCAGCTCTTCACCGACTGGGTGCCGCGGCCCCTGCCGCCGGACTGGCAACCGGGGTCGAAATCGGCCGCCACGCCGCATCTGCCGGACTTCGCCGCGATCGCGGCCCGGCATCACCGGACCGAGGCCGACCAGAGCTACGCGCCCAAATCGACACTGGCGCAGCTTCGTGACTCCTTCTTCGACTGGCACCTGTACCGGCGCGCGCTGCCCGAGCTGATCAAGACCGGTCTGCCCAACACCTTGCTGCTGACCGTGAGCGGCGGCGCCATCGGCTTGGTGGCCGGTCTGGGCCTGGCGGTCGCAGGCATCTCGCGCAGCCGGTGGCTGCGCTGGCCGGCCCGGGTGTACACCGACATCTTCCGAGGCCTGCCCGAAGTCTTGATCATCCTGCTGATCGGCTTGGCGGTCGGGCCGCTGGTGAGCGGACTGACGCACAACAATCCCTACCCGCTGGGCATTGCGGCACTGGGCCTGACGGCCGCGGCCTACATCGGGGAGATCCTGCGCTCGGGCATTCAGAGCGTGGAGGCCGGGCAACTGGAGGCCTCGCGGGCGCTGGGCTTCGGTTACCCCGCCGCGATGCGGCTGGTGGTGATCCCGCAAGGGATCCGGCGGGTGCTCCCAGCGCTGGTCAACCAGTTCATCGCGCTGCTGAAAGCCTCGGCGCTGCTGTACTTCCTGGGCCTTGTCGCCGGTCAGCGGGAACTGTTCCAGGTGGCCCGCGACTACAACGCCCAGACCGGCAGCCTGTCTCCGCTGGTGGCGGCGGGCCTGCTGTACCTGGCCCTGACCATCCCGCTGACGCATCTGGTGAACGTCGTCGATCAGCGGTTGCGGCGCGGACGTCCCGCCGACGCCGACGACTCCGTGGAGCTGCGCCCGGCGATCTCCAGTCAGGAGATGACGTGACGGCAACCCCTCGAGACCCGGTATCGCTGGCGGCCAAAGGGATTCAGCTGTCCTTCGGCAAGAACCAGGTGCTGCGCGGGGTGGACCTCGATGTTCCGGCGGGCACCACCGCGGCGGTGATCGGCCCGTCCGGTTCCGGCAAATCGACGATGCTGCGCACCTTGAACCGGCTACATGAACCCCACGCCGGCGACATCCTGCTGGGCGGCCGTTCGGTGCTCAACGACGACCCCGACCAACTGCGCCAGCGGATCGGAATGGTGTTCCAGCACTTCAATCTGTTCCCGCACCGCAGCGTGCTGGACAACATCACCCTGGCGCCGCGCAAGCTGCGGAGTATGCCCGACGACGCGGCACGCGAGCTCGCGCTGGGGCTGCTCGATCGCGTCGGGTTGCGGAACAAGGCCGGTGCGCGGCCGTCGGCGCTCTCCGGCGGCCAGCAGCAGCGGGTGGCGATCGCCCGTGCGCTGGCGATGGAGCCGCAGGTGATGTTGTTCGACGAGGCCACCTCGGCGCTGGACCCGGAATTGGTCAAGGGGATCCTGGCGCTGATCGCCGAACTGGGCGCCGACGGCATGACCATGGTGGTGGTCACCCACGAGATGGGCTTCGCACGCTCGGCCTCGGACACGGTGGTCTTCATGGACCGGGGCACGGTGGTGGAGTCCGGCCCGCCCGATCAGATGTTTGACCAGCCGGCCACCGAGCGGCTGCAGAAATTTTTGTCTCAGGTGTTGTGACAGCAAACTTCGGCGACTGTCACCCGTAGTCGAAGCGGCCGGTTAGACTGGCGAACTATGACGGAGGGCACGGCCGATACGCCGCAGGTGACGGCGGTCGCGGAGAGCTTGCACCGTTCGCTGTCCAGATTGTTCGCGATACTGCGGCGCGGGGACATCAGCGGAGGCACGCCGACCGGCGAGCTGACGCTGGCTCAGCTGTCGATCCTGGTCACGCTACTCGACCGTGGACCCATCCGGATGACCGAGCTGGCCGCCCACGAACGCGTCCGTACCCCCACCACGACGGTGGCGATCCGCCGGCTGGAGAAGATCGGGCTGGTCAAGCGCAGCCGGGATCCCTCCGACCTCCGTGCGGTCCTGGTGGACATCACCCCGGAGGGGCTGGCCAGTCACCGCGATTCGCTGGCAAACCGGCACGCCGCCCTGGCGGCAATGCTGAACAAGCTCAGCCAAGAGGAGCTGGACACGCTGACCCGGGCGCTGGAGCCGCTGGAGCGGCTGGCCACCTGCGATCTCGCCGACGCAGCCCCCGCCGATGACGCGGACTGCGCGGTGGACTGCGGTTGATGCCGACGGCCCTGATCACCGGCGCCGGCGGTGGTATCGGTTCGGCGATCGCCGCAGCACTGGCACCCACCCACACCCTGCTGCTGGCCGGGCGGCCGTCCGAGCGGCTGGACGCGGTGGCCCAGCGCCTGGGCGCCACGACCTGGCCCCTGGACCTCGCCGACGCCGAGGAGATCGAAGCGGCCACCGAGATCGTCGACGAGCTCGATGTGCTGGTGCACAACGCCGGGGTGATGCTGCCCGGGGCGGCCGGGGAGTCCTGCATCGAGGAGTGGCGGGCCACCTTCGAGGTGAACGTGTTCGGGGCCGTGGCACTGACCCTGGCCCTGCTCCCCGCCCTGCGCCAGGCCCGCGGACAGGTGGTATTCATCAACTCCGGTGCCGGACAACGCGTTTCCGCGGGGATGGCGTCGTATTCGGCGAGCAAGTTCGCACTGCGGGCGTTCGCGGATTCGCTGCGCAATGACGAACCGGCCCTGCGGGTCACCACCGTCTACCCCGGTCGGGTCGACACCGAGATGCAGCAGGACCTGGTGGCCTACGAGGGCGGCGAGTACGACGCGGGCCGCTTCCTGCGGCCCGAAACCGTCGCCGAAGTGGTGGCCGCCGCGCTGCACACCCCGGCCGAGGCCCAGCTACAGGAAGTGGTGGTCCGGCCGCGCTGAGGCAGGCCCGGACCGGGCCGCTCACACCACCAGGTTGACCAATCGGCCCGGCACCACGATCAGCTTCTTCACCGCAGCGCCGGCCAGGAAGGCCTGCACCTTCTCGTCGGCCAGGGCAGCGGCCTTGATCGCCTCGGCGTCCGCGTCGGCCGCAACCGTGACCAGTCCCCTCTTCTTGCCGTTGACCTGTACCGGGTAGTCCACGGTGTCGGTCACCAGGTATGCCGGGTCGGCCACCGGGAACGGTCCGTGCGCCAGAGAGGATTCGTGGCCCAGCCGCTGCCACAGCTCCTCGGCCAGGTGCGGCGCCAGCGGCGCGAGCATGAGCACCAGCGGTTCGACGGCCGCCAGCGGAACCGAGTCGCGGTGCTGTTTGGTCAAGTGGTTGGTGTACTCGATCAGCTTGGCTGCTGCGGTGTTGTTGCGCAGTGCCGCATAGTCTTCCGACACCCCGACGATGGTGCGGTGCAACAGTCGCAGCGTCTCGAGGTCCGGTTCGCCGTCGAGCACCCGGGTGTCACCGGTCTCCTCGTCGACCACCAGCCGCCACACCCGCTGCAGGAAGCGATGCGCGCCGACCACGTCCTTGGTGGCCCACGGACGCGACATCTCCAGCGGGCCCATCGACATCTCGTAGACGCGCAGGGTGTCCGCGCCGTAGTTGTCGCAGATCTCGTCGGGCGACACCGAGTTCTTCAGGCTCTTGCCCATCTTGCCGAACTCGGCGAACACCTCGATGTCGCCGTCGGCTCCCGGCAGGTAGAACTTGCCGTCGCGCTCCACCACCTCGGCGGCCGCCACATAGGAGCCGCGGGCGTCGGTGTAGGCGGCGGCCTGGATGTAGCCCTGGTTGACCAGCCGGCGGTAGGGCTCGCGCGAGCTGACATATCCCAGGTCGTAGAGCACCTTGTGCCAGAACCGGGAATACAGCAGGTGCAACACGGCGTGCTCGACGCCGCCGACGTAGAGGTCCACCCCACCCGGGTCGTCGGGGCCGTGCTCGGCCGGCCGCGGCCCCATCCAGTAGGCCTCGTTCTCGGGCGCACAGAATTGTTCGGCGTTGTGCGGGTCGGTGTAGCGCAGCTCGTACCAGGAACTGCCGGCCCACTGCGGCATCACATTGGTGTCGCGGGTGTAGGCCCGCAGACCGTCACCGAGGTCCAGGTCGACATGCACCCAGTCGGTTGCCTTGGCCAGCGGCGGCGACGGCTCGCTGGCGGCGTCGTCGGGGTCGAACAGCACCGGCGAGTAGTCCCCCACGTCGGGTAGCTCAACCGGCAGCGCCGCCGAGTCCAGGGCGTGCGGACGGCCGTCGTCGTCGTAGACGATGGGGAACGGTTCTCCCCAGTACCGCTGTCGGGCGAAAAGCCAATCGCGCAGCTTGTATTCGATGCGCGCCCACCCGCGGCCGTCGGATTCCAGCCGCTGCGTCATGGCCTTCTTGGCCTCGTCGACGGTCATCCCGTCCAGCGGTCCGGAGTTGACCAGGGTGCCGTCGCCGGCGTACGCCGCCTCCGAAACATCACCACCGGCAATGACTTCCAGCACGGGCAGGCCGAACTCGGCGGCGAACTCCCAGTCCCGCTGGTCGTGCCCGGGGACCGCCATGATGGCGCCGGTGCCGTAGCCGGCCAGCACATAGTCGGCGATGAAGATGGGCACCTGCTGGCCGTTGGCCGGGTTGATGGCGTAACTGCCCAGGAACACACCGGTTTTGGTCTTGTTCTCCTGGCGTTCCAGATCGGACTTCGCCGCGATCGCCTTCCGGTAGTCGGCGACGGCCGCGGCGGGGTCGGCCGCACCGTAGGTCCAGCGCTGGTCCACCCCATCGGGCCACTGGGCAACGGTCAGCCGGTCGACCAGCTCGTGCTCGGGTGCCAGCACCAGATAGGTGGCGCCGAACAGGGTGTCGGGGCGGGTGGTGAAGACCTCGATGTCCACCGCTTCGCCGTCGGTGGCGGTGGCGCCGAACAGTGCCGCCGCGCCGGTGGAGCGTCCGATCCAGTTGCGCTGCATGGTCTTGACCTTCTCCGGCCAGTCCAGCACGTCGAGGTCGTCGAGCAGTCGGTCGGAGTAGGCGGTGATGCGCATCATCCACTGCCGCAAACGCTTCCGGAAAACCGGGAAGTTGCCGCGATCGCTGCGCCCGTCGGCGGTGACCTCTTCGTTGGCCAGCACGGTGCCCAGCCCGGGACACCAGTTGACCATCGAGTCCGAGCGATAGACCAGCCGGTGACCGTCGATGACGTCTGCGCGCTCACCGGCCGACAGGCCGGCCCAGTCCCGGCCGTCGGCCAGGGTGCGTGCTCCGGAGTCGAATTCGGCGATCAGCTCGGTGATCGGGCGGGCCTTGTTCGCGCCGGTGTCGAACCAGGCGTTGTAGATCTGCAGGAAGATCCACTGCGTCCACTTGTAGAAGTCGACATCGGTGGTGGAGAAACTGCGCCGGCTGTCGTGGCCGAGTCCCAGGCGCCGCAGTTGCCGGCGGAAGTTCTCGATGTTGGCCTCGGTCCGGATCCGCGGGTGCGTGCCGGTCTGCACGGCGTACTGCTCGGCGGGCAGGCCGAACGCGTCGAAGCCCAGGGCGTGCAGCACGTTGTGACCGGTCATCCGGAAGTACCGGGCGTAGACGTCGGTGGCGATGTAGCCGAGCGGGTGACCGACGTGCAGGCCGTCGCCGGACGGGTAGGGAAACATGTCCTGGACGAACATCTTGTCGGCGGGCACCGCCGAGCCGTCCGCCGGCGCCAGTGAGCCGACCGGGTTGGCGACGTTGAAGGTCCCCTCCCGTTCCCACCGCTGCTGCCAGGTGTCTTCGACCCGGCCGGCCAGCGCCGCGGTGTAGCGGTGCGGGGGTGTCTGGTCGCTGGGGTCGCCGGGTCCCTGGGCGGTCGGGGCTTCGTTCACCTCAACAGGGTAAAGGGCACGGTTTCCGGGGTCGTTCGGCACAGCTTGGTATCAGTTGGATTGCGACCCGGTGAGGGCTTCGTTCCAGGTCGGTTGCGGCTCTGGTGGCGCCGTTGGCGCCTGGCTACCGTCGTCTCACGGCTTGGAGGCACCGTTGCCCGGCCCGCCCCGGAAGGACCCTGGAGATGACGAACACCGTGCACCGCTGGCGACTTCTTTTCGGCTGCACCGCCGTCATGGCGGCGGGCTTTGCCGGCATCCCCACCGTCGCGGCCGAACCGTTGGCCCCGACCCCGTCGAACCCCTACGGGCCGGCCGCCCACGCGGCGTCGGCTCCGGTGACCATGCCGCTGCCGGCGTCGCCGCGGCCGGTGGCCCCCGCACCGACGGGCATGCCGTCCACCGCGGGTCCCGTCGCGGCGCCGGCACCGCAGAGCGCCCTGCTGCCGGCCACGTCCGGCACCTTGCGGGACTACTTCGCGGCGAAGAAGGTGCAGCTCGAACCCCAACAGGCCGCCGGTTTCAGCGCGCTGAACATCACGCTGCCGATGCCCGCGGGCTGGAGCCACGTTCCCGACCCCAACGTGCCCGACGCGTTCGCGGTGATCGCCGACCGGCGCGGCGGGTCGCTCTACACCCCCAACGCGCAGGTCGTGGTGTACCGGCTGGACGGCCAGTTCGACCCCAAAGAAGCCATCACCCACGGCTTCGTCGACAGCCAGTCGTTGATGGCCTGGCAGACCACCAACGCCTCTTTGGAGGACCTCAACGGGTTCCCCTCCTCGATCATCGAGGGGACCTACCGCGACGGTGACTTGACGCTGAACACCTCACGACGTCACGTGATCGTGCCCAGCGGCGATGCCGCGTATCTGGTGTCGCTGACCGTGACGACCGGCGCAGGACGCGCCATCGGTATCGCCCCGGCCACCGACGGAATCGTCAACGGCTTCCGCGTCGAGCTGCCCGGCGACACCCCGCCGCCCGTGGCACCCGCGGCTCCTGGCCCGCCGGTGCAGTCGGGCACGGTGCGGCACCAGCTGGGCACCATCCCCCCGCCTGCCGCGCCTCCTGCCCCGGTGCAGTCCGGCACGATCCGCCACCAGGTGGGCACCGCCGGCTGACCAGCGGATCGTATTGTGGACCCATGCTGATCATGGGTGTGTTGTGCCTGGTTGCGGCGGTTGTCTCGCTGGTGTTCGGGGTGCGGACCCTGGCGCGGCCGCTCACCGGTGATCCCGAACAGCTGGTATTGCGGGCCGTTGCGCCCGCCCAGATCGCCGTCGGGGTGATTCTGGGCGCCGGCGGTCTGCTGGTGCTGGCCGGCCCGGCCTCGATGGCCCTGCTGGCACTGATCATCTCCATCACCGGCGCGCTGGCGACCCTGGCCGCCGGCGCCTGGCAGGGCGCCCGCTACGCCGCGCGGCTCTCGGCGGACACCGCCGCGGCGAGCGCCGCCGGTTGCTGCGACTCGGGCTGCGGCTGCGCAGGCAGCGCACCGGTCGTGGAGACCGGCTGCGGAGCGGGCTGCGGATGCTCGGCCGGTGCGCCGCCGGAGCCGGCCTCCGGGTGCGGCGGCGGTTGCGGCTGCTGCTGAGCCGGCCGGGCGGCGGGTGTCAGTTGCGGCTGATGTCGATCGGGTGGGTCGCCAGTAACGCGGTGGGCCACGGTTGCCGTCGCAGCGCCCGCCCCCACAGGTCCACCCGCGGTGGCACCAACACGTCGGAGGGCAGTGCCGACAGCACAATCCAGTCGTCGCGCTCGATCTCTCCCTCGAGCTGGCCGATGGTCCAGCCGGCGTAGCCGGCGAAGATCCGTACGCCCTCCACGTAGGGCGCGATGGTCTCCGGATCCGCATCGAGATCCACCATCACCAGCCGGCCGTCGACATGGCGCAGGCCCGGCGCGTCATGGGGTTCGGCCCCGACCCGCAGCAGGCCCAGGCACAACGCGGCGTCACGTTTGACCGGGCCGCCGATGAACATGGTCTTGGGTTTGGCCGCCAGCTCCGACCACTGCGGCAGCACGTTGTAGACGGCGGTCTCGCTGGGGCGGTTGAGCACAACACCCAACGTGCCGCCGTCGTTGTGCTCCACCACGTAGATCACGGTGCGGCGGAAGGTGGGTTCGAGAAGGTCCGTATTGGCCAACAACAGCGTGCCTGCCCGCACCCGATGTGCAGCGGGCGCGACGAACTGTTCGGCGTCCTCGGGTTCTTCGGATTGGGCCATTTTCCCATCATGGCACCCGGGGCCGTCCTTCGTGCTGTGCTGTGCCGAACATCGACCCGACCGCAATATTTGTAGTCTGGTTGGGGGCCGCTGCCGCGCCGCCGCCCGTGTCTGGAAGAGGTTCTGTGGTAGATACCCGCGTTCCCGCCACACTGTGGCGGTCGACGCGCGGCCTGCCGGAGTTTCGCCGGCTGCTGGCGCTGCGCGCGGCCAGCCAATTCGGCGACGGCCTGTTCCAGGCGGGGCTGGCCGGCGCGCTGCTGTTCAACCCCGACCGGGCGGCCTCGCCGTGGGCGATCGCGGGCGCTTTCGCCGTGCTGTTCCTGCCGTATTCGGTTCTGGGGCCCTTCGCCGGCGCGCTGCTGGACCGCTGGGACCGGCGGCTGGTGCTGGTGGTGGCCAACGTCGCCCGGCTGGCGCTGGTGCTGGGGATCGCGGCCCTGCTGGCCGTCGGGGCCGGTGACCTGCCGGTGTTGTGCGCGGCGCTGATCGCCAACGGTTTCACCCGCTTCATCGCCTCCGGCCTGTCGGCGGCGCTGCCGCACGTGGTGCCGCGCGAGAAGGTCGTGACGATGAACGCCTTGGCGATCGCGACCGGCGCGGTAGCGGCCTTCCTGGGCGCCAACTTCATGCTGCTGCCGCGCTGGCTGGTGGGCGCCGACGATCGCGGGGCGGCGTCGATCATCGCGGTGGTGGCCGTCCCGGTGGCGATCGCCCTGGTGCTCGCGCTGCGCTTCGGGCCCCGCGTGCTGGGCCCCGATCAGACCAAACGCGCCATCCACGGTTCGGCGCTGTACGCGGTGACGACGGGCTGGATGCACGGCATCCGCACGGTGGCGGCCCGGCCGACCGTTGCCGCCACCTTGTCCGGGCTGGCCGCGCACCGGATGGCCTTCGGCATCAACACCCTGCTGGTACTGGTGCTGGTGCGGCATGTCGGCGAGCACACGGTGTCCGGCCTGGGCACCACGGCGCTGTTCGTCGCCGCGGCCGGCGCCGGGTCGTTTCTGGCCACCGTGCTGACCCCACCCGCGGTGCACCGCTGGGGCCGCTACGCCACCGCCAACGGCGCCCTGGCGGCAGCCGCGGTGATCCAGTTCGCCGCCATCGGCCTGTACCTGCCGGTGCTGGTGGCCTGTGGATTCCTGCTCGGCGCGGCCGGCCAGGTGGTCAAGCTGTGCGCCGACACCGCCATGCAGATCGACGTCGACGACGCCCTGCGCGGCCATGTCTTCGCCGTCCAGGACTCGCTGTTCTGGCTGTCGTTCATCATCGCCGTGGCGGGCGCCGCGGCGGTGATGCCCGCCGACGGGCAGGCGCCGTCGTTGATCGTGGCCGGCACCCTGCTCTACCTGGGAGGCCTGGCCGCGCATGCGTTCATCGGGCGCCGCCGCCAGCCGGTCGGCCTAAGGTACGAACATGGCCGAAACTGAACCGATCGTCGCCGACCTGCGTGCCGAAAGCGATGAGCTCAACACGCTGGTGGGCCCCCTCACCGACAGCCAGTGGGCCACGCCCACTCCGGCGCCGGGCTGGACGATCGCCCATCAGATCGGTCACCTGCTCTGGACCGACCAGCACTCGCTGGCCGCGATCGTCGACGAGGCCCGCTTCGCCGACGCCGTGACCGATGGCCTGCGCAACCCGACCGGTTTCGTCGACGACGGTGCCGCCGCGCTGGCGCAGCTCCCGCCGGCCGAGCTGCTGGCGCAGTGGCGCTCGACGCGTGCGCAACTGCACGAAGCGCTGCTGGGGGTGGCCGACGGCCGCAAGCTGCCGTGGTTCGGCCCGCCGATGAGCGCCGCGTCGATGGCCACCGCCCGGTTGATGGAGACCTGGGCGCACGGCCTGGATGTGGCCGATGCGCTGGGGGTGCGGCGGCGCCCGACGGCGCGACTGCGCTCGATTGCGCACCTGGGGGTGCGCACCCGTGACTTCTCCTTCACCGTGCACGGCCTGACTCCGCCGGCGGCACCGTTTCACGTGGAACTACACGCCCCCGAGGGCGGGGTGTGGGCCTGGGGGCCGGTCAACGCCGACCAGCGGGTCACCGGCCGCGCCGAGGACTTCTGCCTGCTGGTCACCCAGCGGCGCGCGCTGGCCGACCTGGACGTCACGGCGCACGGCGAGGACGCGCAGCGCTGGCTGGAGATAGCGCAAGCCTTCGCGGGGCCTCCCGGCCGGGGGCGCTGAGCGCGCCAGCGCGAAGTGAGACCCGGCCGCATCACCCCGCGCCGGGGGCGCTGAGCGCGCCAGCGCGAAGTGAGAGCCGGCCGCCCGGGCACTTGAGCGCGTCCTTCGCGCGTCCGGTGGGCCCGGGGTTTGGCTCACAGTGACCGCAATTGCGCCTCGTGCCCTGCGTAACCCGACCACGCTGGCGTCTGCAACGCCTTCACCAGGCTGTTCACGTCTCGCAGGACTGGTATCGGGCGACGGCCTCAGCCGCCGATCCGGCACTCCATGCGCGGTGCTTGTTGGACCGCGTCCCGCTCGGTTGCGAACCTTCTCGGATCAATCCTGGGAGGGTGCTGTAGACATGCTGGACTACGGTTTGTTGCCGCCGGAAATCACGTCGGCAAGGATTTACGCTGGGCCGGGCTCGGGCCCGCTGATCGCCTCGGCAGCAGCCTGGGATGGGCTGGCCGCACAGCTGGAGGCCTTCGCCCGGGGGTATGCGTCGATCACCGCGAGCCTGGAAGGCCACTCCTGGGCGGGTCCGGCCGCGGCAGCGATGGTCGTCGCGGCAGCTCCGTTCGCCCAATGGGCCGACTCCACCGCTGCGCAGGCCACGCAGGCTGCCAGCCAGGCCAGGGCGGCCGCAGCGGCCTACGAGGCGGCGTTGGCAGCCATCGTGCCTCCGACGGCGGTCACGGCCAACCGGACCCTGGTGCGGCAATTGAGCGCGACCAACATATTTGGGCAGAACACGCCGGCGATCGCGACCACCGAGGCCAATTACTCAGAGATGTGGGCCCAGGACACCGGCGTGATGTACGGCTACGCCGCGTCGGCGTCGCACGCCACCGAGTTGCCGCCGTTCGCCGAACCGCCGCCGACTACCAGCCCGGCCGGATTGGCGGCCCAGGAGGCCGCGGTGGCGGGGGCATCCGGATCCGCAGGTGCGCAAGACCTGACGAATCTGATGTCGGCGCTGCCGCAACAGCTGGAAAGCCTCTCCACCGGACCCGGTGCAAGCGCCTCGTCGATCACGCCGATGCTCAAGGAATTGTTGATGATCGAAGAGATCTCGATGATCAACACCCTGTCCGGCCCGTCGACCTATGCCCTCCAACTCGTTCGAACCTTTGCCAACGGGGGATCCTTCCTGCTGGCGTCCGCTAAGGCGGCCGGATCTGGTGCCGGCGCCGCGGCTGCTGCAGCCGGGGCCGCGGCGGCCGGTGCGGCGACGGCCGGTGCGGTCGAGGGTGGCGCCGGTGGCGCAGTGCTGGCCAGCGTCGGCGAAGCGACGTCGGTGGGCGGGCTGTCCGCGCCGAACGCCTGGGCCGAAGCTGTGCCGGTGGCCAGCATGGCCGAAGACGCGCAATTCTTGTCGGACGTCGAGTTGGCCACCGAGTCCGAGGCAGGGGGACTCACCCCCGGCATGCTGGGCGCACTTCCGGCAGCGGCCGCGGGCGGTGCACTTGCGCGCGCTTCCGTCAGCCACATGCTGCGGGTCGCGCCACGTCGGTTCAAGATGCCCCGGCACTCTGCCGGCGGATGAGCGGACCGAACGGGCGATTCTGAATGCTTGACTTCGCGGCGCTGCCGCCTGAGATCAATTCTGCTCGCATGTACACCGGGGCAGGTTCGGGTCCGTTGATGGCCGCGGCGTCTGCATGGGACAGCCTGGCCCTCCAGCTCGAGCTGGCCGCGGTCGGTTACTCCGAGGCGCTGGCAGCGCTGCACGGGCCCAGCTGGTCGGGTCCGGCGGCGGCCGCCATGGCCGCCGCCGCGACGCCCTACATCGCGTGGCTGACCCAGACGGCAGTTCAGGCCGAGCAGGCAGCCATGCAGGCCCGGATGGCGGCCGCGGCTTACGAAGCCGCGTTTGCCGCCACCGTGCCCCCTGTCACGGTTGCAGCCAACCGCAGCCTGTTGTCGTCGCTGATCGCGACGAACTTCTTTGGTCAGAACCTCCCGGCGATCGCAGCTACCGAGGCCGCCTACGCGGAGATGTGGGCGCAAGACGTGGTCGCCATGTACGGCTACGCCGCGGCGTCCGGGCCGGCCGCCTCATTAGAGAGCTTCGAGGAGCCTCCGCCGACCACCAACCCCGCTACCGGGCTGGCCCAGAGTGCAGCAGCCTCCCCGGCCCCGACCGCGCCCACCTCGACGCCCGCTCCAAACCCGTGGCTTGACGCCTACACCGACGTCATCGCGCTACACCAGTACTTCAACACCTACACCCGATTCACCCAGATACCGATCCAGATAGAACTCACCAGTGGGACGTGGGGATCTTTGATCTTCAAGCTCGCCGAGGCCGCCGTGCCGAAAAAGATCTCGGCGGTCCTGCCGGCCGCAGGGCTCGGGGCAGCGTCGTCGGGTGCTCACGCGGCAGTGCACGCCCGGGCAGCCACGGCGATGCCCCTGGGCAAGTTGTCGGTTCCGCAGAGCTGGACGGCGGCGGTACCGACCGACTCCCCCGCGCTGCGGCTGACCAGTGCAAGCATGCCGACCGGCCCTGCGGCAGGCGCGAACCCGCACATGATGGTTCCACCCGTGGGCTCCGGGGCACAGCAACGCGCCAAGGGAACCCCCGTGATGCGCACGCTCGACCGCCGATTCCGGATGCCCCGTCCGGCGTGGGCCGGGTAGCCGGACCTCACAAGGTGGTGACCCCGTCTGCCGCCCCGTCACCGTCGCTGTCGGTGAGCTTGACGTCCCATCTCCCGTCGCCGTCGGTGTCGACATAGGCGGCGCCGTAGCCGCCCGCGCCGTCGCCGATCAGCACCCGGTCAGCCCGGCCATCGCCGTCGAAGTCGAGCAAACGGTCGTTGAGGCGGCCATCGCCGTCGAAATCCACCAGCGGACCGCCGGTGTGCTCGCCGTCGTCGAGGCCCATCCAGCGCAGCCCGCCCGAGCGGTCGGCTGAGCTCGCCGCCAGTCCGTGCCCCCAGGTGCCCGACCCGTCGTCGCCGAAGGAGGCCTCGGGGATGCCGTCGTCGTCCAGATCCAGCAGCAGGTGATCGGCTACTCCGTCGCCGTCCAAGTCGACCAGGGCGTCGTCACGCAGTCCGTCCCCGTCGAAGTCGAGGCTGATGGCGTCGGCCAGACCGTCGCCATCCAGATCGAGGTCCGGCGGACCGGTCCACATGGTGGCCGAACCCATCCCGTCGCCCAGGCAGTAGTCCATACCTGCTCAGACGGGGCGGGGGCGCTAGCGGTTCCCCTGGGTCTGCCACCAGGCCAGCAGTTCGGCCGTGGCCTCCTGGCGGGTCAGCGGTCCGCGCTCCAGGCGCAGCTCCTTGAGATAGCTCCACGCCCGGCCGACCTGCGGCCCGGCGGGGATGTCGAGCAGGGCCATGATCTCGTTGCCGTCCAGATCCGGTCGGACCCGCTGCAGGTCCTCCTGCTCGGCCAGGACGGCGATCCGTTCTTCGAGCTGGTCGTAACTGGCCTGCAGGCGCGCCGCGCGCCGCTTGTTGCGGGTGGTGCAGTCTGCCCGGACGAGCTTGTGCAGGCGGCCCAGCAGAGGTCCCGCGTCGGTGACGTAGCGCCGCACCGCCGAGTCGGTCCACTTGCCGTCGCCGTAGCCGTGGAACCGCAGGTGCAGGTAGACCAGCTGGGAGACGTCGTCGACCATCTGTTTGGAGTAGCGCAGGGCGCGCATCCGCTTGCGAACCATTTTCGCGCCCACCACCTCGTGGTGATGGAAACTGACCCCGCCGTCGGCTTCGTGGCGACGGGTGGCCGGTTTGCCGATGTCGTGCAGCAGCGCAGCCCACCGCAGCACCAGGTCCGGGCCGTCGTCTTCGAGGTCGATCGCCTGGCGCAGCACGGTCAGCGAATGCTGGTAGACGTCTTTGTGCTGGTGGTGCTCATCGATCGCCATCCGCATGGCGCCGACTTCGGGCAGCACCACGTCGCCCATCCCGCTGGCCACCATCAGATCCACCCCGGCGGCCGGGTCGGCGCCCACCAGCAGCTTGTCCAATTCCGCGGCGACCCGTTCCGGGGTGATGCGGCCCAGCTCGGGCGCCATGTCCTCGATCGCCGCGCGTACCCGCGGCGCCACCGTGAAACCGAGCTGGGAGACGAACCGGGCCGCCCGCAGCATGCGTAGCGGGTCGTCGCCGAAGGAATCCTCGGGGGCGGTCGGGGTGTCGAGCACACCGTCGCGCAGCGCCGCCAGCCCGCCCAGCGGGTCCACGAAGTCCCCCGGTCCGGCCGGGGTGATGTGGACCGCCATCGCATTGACGGTGAAGTCGCGGCGCACCAGATCGGCGTCGAGCGAGTCGCCGAAGCGCACTTCGGGATTGCGGGACACCCGGTCGTACTGGTCGGCGCGGAAGGTGGTGATCTCCACGCGCTGCCCCCGCAGTGCGGCGCCCACGGTGCCGAATTCGATGCCGGTGTCCCACATCGCGTCGGACCGGCCGCGCAGGATGTCCTGGACCTGCTCGGGCCGCGCGTCGGTGGTGAAATCCAGGTCCGGGCTCGGCCGGCCCAGCAGCGCGTCGCGGACCGATCCCCCGACCAGGTAGAGCTGGTGACCGGCTGCAGAGAACATCTCGCCGAGGCTGCGCAGCAATTCGGCGTGCCGGTTCAGCGCGACGGCCGCCTTGGTTAGCAGGTCGGCGTCTTGATGGGCGTCAGGCACGTTCGGTGAGCTTAGCGGGGATCGCGAGCGCGGCGAAGCCGGGCGAAGCGGGTCCCCGCCATAAGACCCCCCGGGGATCGCGAGCGCGGCGAAGCCGGGCGAAGCGGGTCCCCGCCACAAGACCCCCCGGGGACCGCGGCCGCGGCGAAGCCGGGCGAAGCGGCGAGGGAGGCAGGTCGGCCTGCGCGTGCCAGCTACTATCACATGGGTGTCGGCCGACGGCGGAGAAGCCAATTCGGGACGGCGCCGTCGGCGGCGCCGTGGTCGGCGCACGTCCGGACCGAAGCTCAACCACGCCGAATCCCCCGCCACCGACGCCGCGCACAGCACCAGCGTGCCGCCCGGGCGGGCCGCGTCGGGTCGGCCCCGCACCGCGCGGCACGGACCGGAGCGCCTGCGCACCGTGCATGAGACATCCGCCGGCGGCCTCGTCGTGGACGGTATCGACGGTCCCCGCGAGGAACAGGTGGCCGCGCTGATCGGGCGGGTGGACCGGCGGGGCAGGATCTTGTGGTCCTTACCCAAGGGCCATATCGAGGTCGGTGAGACCGCCGAGCAGACCGCGATCCGCGAGGTCGCCGAGGAAACCGGTGTTCAGGGCAGCGTGCTGGCCTCCCTGGGCAGCATCGACTACTGGTTCGTCACCGACGGGCGCCGGGTGCACAAGACGGTGCACCACTATCTGATGCGGTTCGCCAGCGGCGAGCTGTGCGACGACGATGTGGAGGTCGCCGAAGTGGCGTGGGTGCCGATCCGGGAGCTGCCGTCCCGCTTGGCGTACGCCGACGAGCGCCGGCTGGCGCTGGTCGCCGACGAATTGATCGACCGCCTGCAGGCCGACGGCCCGGCCGCCCTGCCCCCGCTGCCGGCTTCGGCTCCCCGGCGCCGTCCGCAGACGCACTCCCGCGCCCGCCCTACTCGTGCAGGCGAGCTCTCGCCGGACCCGAAGAACGGTCGCAGGCTGGACCCGTGACCCACACGCGACGAAGCGGTGGGGGTCCCGTGCCGAGGCGGTTGGCAGCCCTCCCGGCGATGATCGCCGCGCTCCTGATGACTCTCGGCACGGCACTGTGCACCGCCGGACCGCATTCGGCGACCGGCGAACCCGACGTCGCGCCGTTCGTCCAGATCCGCGTCGACCGCGTCACCCCGGACATCGTCACCACCTCCAGCGCCCCGCTGGTCACGGTCGCGGGCACGGTGACCAATGTCGGCGACCGGCCGGTCCGCGACGTCATGGTGCGCCTGGAGCAGGCCGGCGCCGTCGCTTCGTCGGCCGGGCTGCGCACCGCCCTCACCGGTGCCCATGACCAATACCGTCCGGTCGGGCCGTTCAGCACCGTGGCCGCAGAACTGCAGCGCGGGCAGGAAGCCCGCTTCACGCTGTCCGCCCCACTGCGTTCGGCCAGCCAGCCGGCCCTGGGTGTCGACCTTCCGGGCATTTATCCGGTGCTGGTGAACGTCAACGGCACGCCCGACTACGGCACGCCGACCCGGCTCGACGACGCCCGGTTCCTGCTGCCGGTGACCGGTCTGCCCAAAACCGACCCGGACTCCGATGGCGTCGCCGGGACGGTCCCGCCCGACATCTCCCACCCGGTGCGGCTCACCATGTTCTGGCCGCTGGCCGATCGGCCCCGGCTGACCCCGGGGGCACCCGGGGGCACCCGGCCGGTGCGGCTCACCGACGACGACCTGGCGGCGTCGCTGGCGCCCGGCGGTCGCCTGGAGGCGCTGCTGTCGGCGGCCGAGTTCGCCACCAGCCCGGCGGTCGACGCCAACGGGGTGGTCAACCGGGCGTTATGCCTGGCCGTCGACCCGGACCTGCTGGTGACGGTCAACGCGATGACCGACGGCTACGTGGTCGCCGACTCCCCCGAGAGCACGGCCTCGCATCCGGGCAGCGGCCGCGACGCCGCCCGGTCCTGGCTGGAAAGGCTGCGGCGGCTGGCGCAGCGCACCTGTGTCGCGGCCACCCCCTACGCGCAGGCCGACCTGGACGCCTTGGCGCGGGTGGGCGACGCCCGGCTGGCGGCGATAGCGGTGGCCAAGCCGGCCGACATCGTCGACCGCATCCTGCAGGTGAGCTCGACCCGCGGTGCGGTCCTGCTCGGCGACGGCCGGCTGACGGCGGCTTCGGCGGACCTGATCGGCACGCAGGGCGACGCGGTGGTGGTCGCTGCCGGTGACTGTTCGGCCCGCGAGTCCGGCGTCACCGCCGACGTCACGCCGCGGCGGTTGTCCCCACAGTTGGTCTTCTCGCCGTATGACCCCGCCGTCGGCGCGGCGCTGGCCGCCGTGGGCACCGAACCGGCCACGCCCAGCTATCTGGACGGTTCGCTGACGGTGCGGCTGCACCACGACTCGGCGCTGGCCCGTCGCCAGGACGCGCTCGGCTCGATGCTGTGGCGCGCGCTGGAATCCCCCGAGGACCCTGCCGCGCCGCGCAACGAGATTCTGATGCCGCCGGCCTACTGGAAGCCCCGCGCCGATGACGCGCGAGCGGTGCTGAGCACCTTGGCCACCGCCTTGCGGTCCGGGCTGGCGGTGGCCCGGCCTCTGACCGCCCTGATCGCCGAGTCGCGCGACGTCACCGCCCCGCCCGCGGGCCCGCTGCCGGCCCAGCAACCGGCCGGCGGCTTCGGGCCGGAGGTCGTAGGCATGGTGGCCGGCGACATCGCCCGGCTGTGGGGCTTGACCTCGGCGTTGACCACCGACGCCCGCACCGGGCTGACCGGTGAGGCCTACACGGCCCCGCTCGCCGAGGGCATGTTGCGGGCCCTGACCCAGACCGAACCGGTCAATGCCCGCAACGGCCTGGCCGCGCAGCGGCTGGGGGTCATCGGCACCACCGTCGCCGACCTGATCGGCGGGGTCACCATCGTCCATCCCGCCGACTCCTACACCCTGGCCACCGAGCACAGCCCGCTGCCGCTGGCGCTGCGCAACGACCTGGCGGTCCCGATCCGGGTTCGGCTGCACGTCGACGCCCCGCCCGGGATGTCGGTCACCGATGTCGGCGAGTTGGAGCTGCCGCCGGGATATCTGCCGCTGCGGGTTCCAGTCGAGGTACGCGTCAACCAGCACTTCGTGGTCGATGCCGCGCTGCAGACCCCCGACGGGCTGCCCCTGGGCGAGTCGGTGCGGCTGTCAGTGCACTCCAACGCCTACGGCATGGTGCTGTTCCTGTTCACCATGACCGCGGCGGCGGCGCTCACGGTGCTGACCGGGCGACGGCTGTGGCACCGTTTCCGCGGCCAGCCCGACCGCGCCGACCTGGACCGGCCCGAGCCGCTCCCGGACCAGCCGCCTGCCGCCGAGCCGGCGCGGGTGCCCGCAGATGACGGCGGAGACCGGTGAGCACGCCCGCATCGCAACCGGCCCGCCCCGAGCTCAGCGACGCCGCGGTGGTGTCGCGCTCCTGGGGGATGGCACTGGCCACGCTGGTCAGCCGGATCACCGGATTCGTTCGGGTGGTGCTGCTGGCGGCGATCCTGGGCGCGGCGTTGTCGAGCGCCTTCTCGGTGGCCAACCAGCTGCCGAATCAGATCGCCGCGCTGGTGCTGGAGGCGACCTTCACCGCGATCTTCGTGCCGGTGCTGGCCCGCGCCGAACGTGACGACGCCGACGGCGGCGCGGCGTTCGTCCGCCGGCTGGTCACGCTGGCCACCGCGCTGCTGCTGGCCACCACCGTGATCTCGGTGGCGGCCGCCCCGCTGCTGGTCCGGCTGATGCTCGGTGGTGACCCGCAGGTCAACGAGGCGCTGACCATCGCATTCGCGTATCTGCTTCTGCCGCAGGTGATCTGTTACGGGTTGTCTTCGGTGTTCATGGCGATCCTGAACACCCGCAACATTTTTGGGCCGCCGGCCTGGGCGCCGGTGGTCAACAACGTGGTCGCGATCGCCACGTTGGTGCTCTACCTGCTGGTGCCGGGCGAACTGTCGGTGGACCCGGTGCGGATGGGCAACGCCAAGCTGCTGGTGCTCGGGGTCGGCACCACGGCCGGCGTCGTCGCCCAAACCGTCGTCCTGCTGGTGGCGATCCGGCGCGAGCACATCAGCCTGCGCCCGCTGTGGGGAATCGACGACCGCCTCAAGCGCTTCGGCACGATGGCCTCGGCCATGGTGCTCTATGTCCTGATCAGCCAGATCGGACTGGTGGTCACCAACCAGATCGCCAGCACGGCGGCTGCCTCCGGGCCGGCGATCTACTACTACGCCTGGCTGCTGCTGCAGTTGCCGTTCGGCATGATCGGCGTGACGGTGCTGACCGTGGTGATGCCCCGGTTGAGCCGCAACGCCGCCGCCGGCGACGACCCCGCGGTGCTGGCCGATCTGTCGCTGGCCACGCGGCTGATGATGATCACCCTGATCCCGATCGTGGCCGTGATGACCGTCGCCGGCCCGGCGATCGGCAGCGCCCTGTTCGCCTACGGCAACTTCGGCAACGTCGACGCGGGATACCTGGGCGCCGCCGTCGCCATGTCGGCGTTCACGCTGATCCCCTACGCCATGGTGCTGCTGCAGTTGCGGGTCTTCTACGCGCGCGAACAACCGTGGACGCCGATCGCCATCATCGTGGTGATCACCGCGGTGAAGATCGGTGCCTCCGTCCTGGCCCCGCACCTGACCAGCGATCCGGACCTCGTCGCCGCCTACCTGGGGCTGGCCAACGGCCTGGGCTTTACCGCTGGGGCCGTCGTCGGACACCTGCTGCTGCGCCGCTCCCTGCGGCCGCCCGCCCGCCCCGGCATGCCCGCCGGGCACTGGCGACTGCTGGGGCCGGACGTGATCCGCACCGTGCTGGTGACGTTGACCGCCTCCCTGGCTGCCGGCCTGGTGGCCGAGGTGACCGATCGAGTGCTGGGCCTGCAGGCGCTGACCGACCACGGCGCCGGGGGCTCGATGCTGCGCCTGCTGGTGCTGACGCTGGTGATGTTGCCGATCATCGGGGCGGTCATGGTGCGCGCCGGGGTGCCCGAAGCCGTGGCCGCACTGGCCGCGGTCCGCCGGCGGATGGGTTCACGGGCGCCGCAGGCCGGCGCGCCGAACCCGCCTGCTCGCGATCTCGACGTCCCGTACGCTGAGCACAACTGTTTGCCCACAGTCGGCGGGGATGTGACAAACAATCCCGCCGCACACATGCCTGCGGAGCACATCGCCGGAGGCAGGACACCGAAAGGTGCGGAGGTGACCAACATTCCTTCGGAGGGGGCGGGGCCTCGGGCCGCGTCGAGGACCGTTGCTCCGCAGGCTGCCCAGCGGGCCGCCGAGGCCCCCGGGCCGGCCAGCAACGACAGCTTGCTGACCCCGGGGCTGAGCGTCGCCGGCGGTCGCTACCGGCTGCTGGTACGGCACGGCGGCACGCCGGTGCTGCAGTTCTGGCAGGCGCTGGACACCGCGCTGGACCGGCAGGTGGCGCTGACGTTCGTCGACCCGAACCAGACCATGCCCGACGACCAGCTCACCGGTGTGCTCACGCGAACCCAGCGGCTCAGTCAGATCGACGCACCCGGAATCGCCCGGGTGCTCGACGTGGTGCGCGTCGGTGCGGGCGGACTGGTGGTCTCCGAATGGGTGCGGGGCGCCTCCCTGCAGGAAGTCGCGGGTACGGCGCCGTCACCGGTCGGCGCGGGCCGCGCGATCCGATCGCTGGCCAGCGCCGCCGAGGCCGCCCACCACAACGGCGTGGCCCTGTCCATCGACAACCCGGCGCGGGTGCGGGTCAGCATCGACGGCGACGTCACCCTGGCCTTCCCCGCCACCCTGCCCGACACCAAACCCGAGGACGACATTCGCGGCATCGGGGCCACCCTCTACGCGCTGCTGGTCAACCGGTGGCCGCTGGCCGACGCCGGGACGGGTTCCGAAGGCGGCCTGCAACCGGCCGACCGCGACGAGAACGGCAACCCGATCCCGCCGGACGCGATCAACCCCGACATCCCCTTCCAGATCTCGGCGGCCGCCAGTCATGCCATCGCGCCCGACGGCGGGATCCGCGGCGCGTCGACGCTGTCGAACCTGCTGCAGCAGGCCACGGCCCTGCACGAACAGACCGAGCTGCTGGGCCCGGTCGCCGACGAGCCGCCCCGGCCGGCGCCCGCGCCGCCGGACGACCAGACACGCGCCGACCGGCGCCGCCGGGTGCTGATCGGACTGGGCATCGGTGGCGCCGTCATCCTGGTGGCGCTGCTGGTGCTGGCCTCGGTGCTCAACCGCATCTTCGGCGACGTCAACGGGTTGGACAAGACCGAACTGGGCCTGAGCAGCCCGTCGGCGTCGGCCCTGCCCGGCGCAGCCGGGCCGAGTGGCGTGGTGAAGCCCATCCAGGCGACGGTGTTCTCCCCCGGCGGCGAGGCCGACCGGCCCCAGGACGCCGGGCTGGCAATCGACGGGAACCCGGCCACCGCCTGGTCCACCGACACCTATTCCGATCCCGTGCCCTTCCCGAACTTCAAGAACGGGGTGGGCCTGATCCTGCAGCTGCCCAGCCCCACGGTGATCGGCAGCGTCTCGCTGAACGTGTCCAGCACCGGCACCCGCGTCGAGCTGCGGTCCGCATCGACACCCAAGCCGGCGCGGCTGGAGGACACCACCCTGCTGGCGCCTGCGAAGACGCTGCACCCGGGTTCCAACAAGATCACCGCCGACTCGGCCGCCCCGACATCGAACCTGCTGGTCTGGATCACCACGATGGGCAACACCGGTGGGGAGAGCCGCACGCAGATCTCCGAGATCACCGTGCAGGCGGCGTCCTAGCCGGTCGCCGTGCGCGCCCCCACCCGGGGCCTGTGCACAAGGCGATCGGGTGAAGTACCGACCGGGTCGCCGCTGATTACTGTCCGGCCCATGGGCCACCCGGAGCGCAGTGACGCCGAACTTCTGGCCGCGCATGTCGCCGGCGACCCGTACGCCTTCGGTGAGCTCTACGGGCGCCACCATCGGCGGCTGCGCCGCCTGGCCCGGCTCACCACCGGCTGCCCCGAGGAGGCCGAGGACGCCCTGCAGGAGGCGATGCTCTCGGCGCACCGGGCGGCCGGGTCGTTTCGCCACCACGCCGCCGTGGGCAGCTGGCTGCACCGCATCGTGGTCAACGCCTGCCTGGACCGGCTGCGCCGCCGCCCCGTGACCCACATCGAACTGCTCGCCGGCCACGCCACCGTCGGCGATCGCACCGCACAGGTCGATACCGCGCTGCTGGTCCGTGCCGCGTTGCGCCGGCTGCCGGCCGCCCAGCGGGCCGCGGTGATCGCGGTGGACATGCACGGCTATTCGGTGGCCGACGCCGCGCAGGTGTTCGGGGTGGCTCCGGGAACGGTCAAGAGTCGCTGCGCCCGCGGACGGGCCCGGCTGGCCGCGCTGCTGGAACGGTCCGCCCCCCTGGGCCCGGCGCTGCGGTGCGCAGGCCCGGCGGGCGGATAACCTTGGCGCCCGAGGGGGTCAGCAGGTCGGCGCGCGATGGTGCGCGACGACACCACAACGAGCGGAAGCCGCGGCATGCCAGTCGATGCGGGCGAGGAACAGCCCCGGGGCCACAGTGGGCCACCGGCGCACTCCAGCCGGCCCCTGCCCCAGTTCAACCGGATCGCCGCCTGGGCCGGCGGCACCGCCGCGGTGCTCGCCATCGGGCTCGGCACGGCCGCCTTGGTCCGGTCCCCCGGCGACACCTCCAGCGGGCGCCGTTCGTTCGACGCCATCACGGTGGAGTCCGCACCCACCGCGGTCCTGCCGCTGTCGGAACCGGAGCTCCTCGAACTGCTGGACCGCCGCCCCGAGTACGGCCCGCTCACCGATCCGGCGCGCCGGGCGGGCTGCCTGACCGGTCTGGGCTATCCGGCTTCCACCCCGGTGCTGGGCGCCCGCGAGATCACCATCAATGGTCGCCCTGCGGTGGTGCTGCTGCTTGCGGGTACAACACCCGGCACGATCAACGCGCTGGCGGTGGCACCGCAATGCAGTGCGGCCGACACCGGGCTGCTGGCCGACACCACCGTGCGGCGCCCCTAGACCCGGCCCCAGCGGTTCGGGAACAATCGCCGCCTACGCTGACGTTGCAAGCCCGTGAAACCCGATCCCAGCGGAAAGGCCATCGATGTCTGAGACACCCTCCACCCACCAGGTGATCATCATCGGCTCGGGTCCGGCCGGGTACACCGCCGCGATCTACGCCGCCCGCGCGCAGCTGGCCCCGGTGGTGTTCGAGGGCACCGCGTTCGGCGGCGCCTTGATGACCACCACCGAAGTGGAGAACTTCCCCGGCTTCCGCAACGGAATCATGGGCCCGGAGTTGATGGACGAGATGCGCGAGCAGGCCCTGCGCTTCGGCGCCGACCTGCGGATGGAGGACATCGAGTCGGTCGATCTGGAGGGGCCGGTCAAGACCGTCGTCACCGCCGACGGCGAGACCCTGCACGCCCGGGCCG
Organism: Mycolicibacter engbaekii; assembly: GCF_002101585.1. GTDB lineage: Bacteria > Actinomycetota > Actinomycetes > Mycobacteriales > Mycobacteriaceae > Mycobacterium > Mycobacterium engbaekii. Next base: position 109,578 of record NZ_LQOT01000040.1, read on the forward strand.
TCATCTTGGCCATGGGCGCGGCCGCCCGCTACCTCAACATCCCCGGCGAGCAGGAGCTGCTGGGCCGCGGGGTGAGCTCGTGTGCCACCTGCGACGGCTTCTTCTTCCGTGACCAGGACATCGCCGTGATCGGCGGCGGTGACTCGGCGATGGAGGAGGCCACCTTCTTGACCCGCTTCGCCCGCAGCGTGACGCTGGTGCACCGCCGCGACGAGTTCCGGGCCTCGAAGATCATGCTCGCCCGGGCCCGCGAGAACGACAAGATCCGATTCCTGACCAACAGCGTTCCGGTCGCGGTGGAAGGCGAGCAGACCGTGACCGGCCTGCGGGTGCGCGACACCCTCAGCGGTGCGGAGACCACCCTGCCGGTGACCGGTGTGTTCGTCGCGATCGGCCACGACCCCCGCTCGGCGCTGGTGCGTGACACCGTTGAGCTGGACGCGGACGGCTACGTGCTGGTCCAGCAGCCCGGCACGCGCACCTCGGTGGAGGGCGTGTTCGCGGCCGGCGATCTGGTGGACCGCACCTACCGGCAGGCGATCACCGCCGCCGGAACGGGCTGCGCGGCCGCCATCGACGCCGAACGCTGGCTGGCAGAATCGCATGACGACACCGACGCAGCAGATGCCCACGACACCGGTACCGAGACCCTGACGGGAGCACCACGATGACCGACCACAGCACGGTAACCGTCTCCGACGCCACCTTCGCCGCCGATGTGCTGGCCAGCACCACACCGGTGCTGGTGGACTTCTGGGCGACCTGGTGCGGTCCCTGCAAGATGGTGGCCCCGGTGCTCGAGGAGATCGCCGCCGAGCAGGCCGGCCAGCTCACCGTCGCCAAACTCGACGTGGACGCCAACCCCAACACCGCGCGGGACTTCAACGTGGTGTCGATCCCCACCCTGATCCTGTTCAAGGACGGCCAGCCGGTGAAGCGGATCGTCGGCGCCAAGGGCAAGGCCGCCCTGCTGCGGGAGCTCGCCGACGCCACATAGCGACGTCGGGCACTGTCCGGCCGGCTTGTGAGGCTGCGCTCTGTAGGCCCGTTTGTGGCCGCTCCGTTTTCGAAATTTGCCCTGGGATCTGAGACAATTCTGGCTAACCTGCTGGCAACATCAGCGGCGGCTCCAGTGCCAACAGCGACAACCGGAGGGTCTCAGTAATGTCGGGTCGGCATCGCGGCGCCCAGGAGGGCCTGCGTCGTGGCGACCGTAGCGGCGCGGTGGTGGAGATCCGGGCGGCGCTTGCCGCCCTGGGCCTGGTGGACAGCCCCGACGCGGACCTGAGCACCGGCAAGCACGTGGCGCTCGACGTCTTCGACGCCGAACTCGACCAGGCGGTGCGGGCCTTCCAGCAACAGCGCGGTCTGCTTGTCGACGGGGTGATCGGCGAGGCCACCTACCGGGCACTCAAAGAAGCGTCCTACCGCCTGGGCGCACGCATTCTCAATCACCAGTTCGGGGCTCCGATGTACGGCGACGATGTCGCCACGCTGCAGGCCCGGCTGCAGGATCTGGGTTTCTACACCGGTCTGGTGGACGGCTATTTCGGCATCCAGACCCACAACGCCCTGATGTCCTACCAGCGTGAGTACGGCCTGTACGCCGACGGCATCTGCGGGCCGGAGACGTTGCGCTCCTTGAACTTCCTGGCTTCCCGGGTGAGTGGCGGTTCGCCGCACGCGATCCGGGAAGAGGAACTGGTGCGACGCTCGGGCCCCCGGCTTTCCGGGAAGCGGATCGTGATCGACCCGGGCCGCGGCGGCCGGGACCACGGGCTGATCACCCAGACGCCGTCGGGTCCGATCAGTGAAGCAGACATCTTGTGGGACTTGGCAAGTCGTTTGGAAGGCCGGATGACGGCCATCGGGATGGACACTTTCCTGTCCCGCCCCAGTGGCCGCAATCCCTCCGACGCCGAGCGCGCAGCCACCGCCAACGCCGTGGGCGCCGACCTCATGATCAGTCTGCGCTGTGGCACCCACGTCAGCCCGGCGGCCAACGGGGTGGCGTCTTTCCACTTCGGCAACTCGCATGGTTCGGTGTCCACCATCGGCCGTAACCTTGCCGACTTCATTCAGCGAGAGATCGTGGCCCGCACCGGGTTACAAGACTGCCGCGCGCACGGCCGGACATGGGACCTGCTGCGGCTGACCCGGATGCCCACCGTCGAGGTGGACGTCGGCTACATCACCAGCCCGGGTGATCGCGCCATGCTGGCCTCCCCCGCCACCCGCGACGCCATCGCCGAAGGCATCCTGGCCGCGGTCAAGCGGCTGTATCTACTCGGCAAGAACGACCGGCCCACCGGAACCTTCACCTTCGCCGAGTTGCTGGCCCACGAGCTGTCGGTGGAGCGGACCGGCCAACTCGGCGGTTCCTGACCTAAACCGCACTCCCCGACGCCGGCGCACACGCACCGATCGGTGCCTCGAGCCGCGCGCTTTCCAGCAACCGCTCGAGCGCGGCTTCCACTTCCGCCTTCCAACCCAGGCCCTTGTCGAGTTCCAAGCGCAACCGGGGAAAGTACCGGTGCGGCGCCACCACGGTGAAGCCGACGTCGGTCAGGAACTCCGCGGCGATGATGCAGTGTTCGACGGAGCAGTCGCCGACCGCTTCGAGCACCGGCGCCACGTCGGGCGGTGCGCTCGCGGTGTCCAGCAGCTCCGAGGCCTCCGGTGTCCGGCCGAAGGCCTCCAGTGCGCGGACCCCTCGGCGCATCAGCTCCTCGACCACCCGGGAGATCAGTTCCCGCGGCAGCCCGTCGGCCAGCGGAGCCGGATCGACCCCGATCGATGTCAGGAGCACCGCGTCGGCGGAAACCGGCCCGGTGGGAAACCGGTGCGCCCGCGGGACGGCGCGCGGGGGCGCGTAGAGCGCGTAGCCCAGACATGGCGGGTCCGCGATGCCGCGGGCGGCGGCCGAGGGGGTGGCCACCTGGCCGCAGGTCCCCCACTCCAGCATCACCATCGACAGCCAGGCTTCCTTCTCGAACTCCGGGTCCGACAGGTGCTCGTCGCCGCGGAGGGTCGCCGGATCCACCTCCCAGAAGACGCAGCGCCGTGCGTGCTTGGGAAGCTGCTCGAAACCCTCCAGCTTCAGGGGTGCGATTCGGACAGACACTGGACTCCCGGTCTCAACCCGCGCTGTCGCCCACGACAGCCCTTTAAGGATAGGAGGGACGAGCCGCCGGATGCCACCCTCGGTGCCATTTGGCGGGCCGACCCCTGGAAAAATCGAAAGCTACTGTCGTTCAACATCATTGGAAGCCACCTCGGTTCCGGGATCGCCGTACCGTCACAGTGACGTAACGGCCCGGTAGCCCTGGACGTTGGCTGATCACGGCCTTAAGAGGTTTTCCGGTCCATCATCTCGACGATGCGCTGCAAGTCGTCGACCGACCCGAATTCGACCACAATCTTGCCCTTGCGCTTGCCCAGACTGACCATCACCCGGGTGTCGAAGGTCGTCGACAGCCGCTCGGCGATGTCCTGCAGGCCGGGCATCTGGATCGGCTTGCGCCGCGGCGCGACCGGGTTCGCGGGTCCCGCACGGTTGGCCAGGGTGACGGCCTCCTCGGTGGCGCGCACCGACAGCCCCTCGGCCACGATCCTCGCCGCGAGCTCCTCCTGCGCCTCGGCTCCCCCCTCCAGGGAGAGCAGCGCCCGCGCGTGCCCGGCTGACAGCACCCCGGCGGCGACTCTGCGCTGCACCGCGATGGGCAGCCGCAGCAGCCGGATCATGTTCGTCACCAAGGGACGAGAGCGTCCGATGCGGGTCGCCAACTCGTCGTGGGTGACCCCGAACTCGTCCAGCAATTGCTGGTAGGCCGCCGCCTCTTCCAAGGGGTTGAGCTGAACGCGGTGGATGTTCTCCAGCAGCGCGTCGCGCAGGAGGTTGTCGTCCTCGGTCTCCCGCACGATCGCGGGGATGGTTTCCAGGCCGGCCTGTTGCGACGCCCGCCAGCGCCGCTCCCCCATCACCAACTGGTAGCGCGACGAGCCCGGTATCTCCCGCACCACGATCGGCTGCATCAGGCCGAATTCGCGGATGGAATGCACCAGTTCCGCAAGCGCCTCGTCGTCGAACACCTGCCGGGGCTGGCGCGGGTTGGGCTCGATGTCGGCCGGCCTGATCTCCCGGTAGACCGCCCCCACATCCGGCGCGGCCGCCGGCGGTGCGGTGCCCAGGCCGCCAAGCACGACGTCGGCAGCCGCATCGCCCATACGCGGACCCAGGCCCGCCGCCCGGTCCCCCGGTGCGTCGCTGCCCTCGCCCGGCCCCGTCGGGATCAGCGAGGCCAGGCCGCGGCCCAGGCCGCCTTTCTTACGCGACGGTCCGGTCATCGGTGGCGCTCCTCCCTCTCCCTGTGCCCACGGTGGCTGACTTCTTGGCGGCTCGGGCCGCTGGGCGGGTCACTGCCGGCCCCCGTCGTGTCCGTCCGCCAGATCCCGCTCGACCAATTCCCGGCTGGCGTCCAGGTAGCTCATGGCTCCCCGCGAGCCGGGGTCGTACTCGATGATCGTCATGCTGTATCCCGGCGCCTCCGAGACCTTGACACTGCGCGGGATCACCGTGCGCAGCACCCGGTCTCCGAAGTAGCGGCGGACCTCGTCGGCAACTTGATCCGCCAGTTTGGTTCGCCCGTCGTACATGGTCAGCAGCACGGTGGTCACCGCCAACCGCGGGTTGAGGTGTGCCTTGACCATCTCGATGTTGCGCATCAACTGGGAGACCCCCTCCAGTGCGTAGTACTCGCACTGGATGGGGATCAGCACCTCCGGCGCCGCGACCAACGCGTTGACGGTCAGCAGGCCCAGAGAAGGCGGGCAGTCGATGAAGACGTAGTCGAAGTCGAAGCGGTCCAGGTCTGCCAGGGCGTTGCGGAGCCGGTTCTCCCGCGCCACCATGCTCACCAGTTCGATCTCCGCGCCGGCCAGATCGATGGTGGCGGGAATGCAGTACAGCAGTTCGTTGTGCGGGCTCTGCTGCAGCGCGGAGGCCGCCGGGATCGCGCCGATCAACACTTCGTAGGAGGACGGCGTGCCGGACTTCCGGTCCGCGATGCCCAGGGCGGTGCTGGCGTTCCCCTGCGGGTCGAGATCGATCACCAGCGTCTTGATGCCCTGGACCGCCAGGGCGGACGCGAGGTTGACGGCCGTGGTGGTCTTGCCGACGCCGCCCTTCTGGTTGGCGACGGTGAACACCCGCCGACGCCGCGGCCGGGGCAGCCGGTTGTTGGTGTGCAGCACCTGCATGGCGCGTTCGGCGGCCGCCCCGATCGGGGTGTCGACGAAGTCCGACGATGTTTCACGTGAAACCGCGGCGGCCGATGTTTCACGTGAAACCGCGGCGGGCGCGGGCCCGGCGGCCTTCGCGGAGGGACGTGGCGTGACATCCGGCGGGACTGGTCTGCTCATATCTGCCTCCTGGTTCCCCGTCGCGTCGCGCCCCTTCGAGCCCGGGTGGGCTCGCCCCGCAGCGCCACCACTACGGTCGCGGGCGGGGTTAAATAGTTCACGCCACATCTCACCACCCTTACGTCCTTCGCGCCTAGTCCCGCCATGGTGGCACGGTGCTCGTCCACCTCGGCTTGGGCTCGCTCCCCCTTCATCGCGAGCATTCGGCCCCCGCCGCGCAACAACGGAAAGCTCCATCGGCTGATCTTGTCTAGGCTCGCAACCGCCCGCGACAAAACCGCGTCGCGGTCGCCGGCCTCGTCCCGAACGGATCGCTCCTCGGCCCGGCCGCGGACGACGTCGACGTTCGCCAGCTCGAGCTCTGCGACGGCCTCACGGAGAAATTCGCTGCGCCGCAGCAGTGGCTCCACCAACGTCACCGTGACATCGGGGCGCGCGATCGCCACCGGGATTCCCGGCAACCCGGCGCCGCTCCCGATGTCCGCCACACGCTCGCCGGCCTCAAGGAGCTCGCCGACCGCCGCGCAGTTCAGCAGATGCCGGTCCCACAACCGTTCCACTTCGCGGGGACCGATCAGCCCGCGTTCGACACCGGCTCCCGCCAGCAGACCCGCGTAACGGCGAGCGAGGGGCAGGCGGTCGCCGAAGACCTCGGCCGCCTCCGGGGATGGTTCCGGTGCCGGTGCTCCCTCGACATGTTTCACGTGAAACATTCCTCCGGCTTCCCGGGAATGAACCGCGGGCAGGGAATCACACGGATGTGATTCCCTGCCCTGAAGTCTTGTCAGTCGCGCCGAACCACGACCCGGCGCGACGGCTCGACACCCTGACTCTCGCTGTGCACGCCGGCAACGGCGGCCACCGCATCGTGGACGATCTTACGTTCGAACGGGCTCATCGGGGCCAGTTCCTCATCGGCTCCGGTCTCCAAGACCCGCCGCGCCACCTCGTCGCCGAGTGCGGTCAGGTCGTCCCGCCGCCGGCGCCGCCACCCGGCGATGTCGAGCATCAGCCTGCTGCGCTCGCCGGTCTTCTGGTGCACCGCCAAGCGGGTCAGCTCCTGCAGCGCGTCGAGCACCTCGCCCTTGCGCCCCACCAGCTTGGTCAGGTCCGCGCCGCCATCGATGCTCACCACCGCACGGCGGCCTTCCACATCGAGGTCGATGTCGCCGTCGAAGTCCAGGAGGTCGAGCAGCTCCTCCAAGTAGTCACCGGCGATCTCCCCTTCGGCCACCAGGCGGTCCTCCAGGTCCACCGCGGGGGCGGCGTTACCCTCCTGGGCCTCGGTCTCCGGCGTCGCCTCGCGCTCCGTGGTGTCCGAATCCGTCGTGTCAGTCATCTCGTCTCCCTCCGTGTCCGGCGGCTCATCTGCACCGGTTGGCTTGTTGCGGCGGTTTACCGCTTGCGTTTCTTCGGCTTGGCACCTGCGCCGGGACGTCCGCCCCGCGCGGCGGGGCGGCCCGGGTTGCGTTTCACCGCATCCGCGCCCCCACCGGCTTTCGGCTCGGGCGCATCGGACTCAGGCGCTTCGGCTTCAAGGGCATCGGCTGTTGCCGCCCGGGCCGCCCGCTTGGGCTTGGCTCCGGGAGCCGGAGCGTTGGCGGCACGGCGGCGCAGCGCCTCTTCCTTCTTGGCCTCGTCTTCCTTGGCGATCAACCCGAAGACGTAGTGCTGCTGAGCGAAGGTCCAGATGTTGTTGGAGAACCAGTACAGGATGATCGCCAGGGGCAGGAACGGGCCGCCGACCACCACGCCGAGCGGGAACACGTACAGCGCCAGCTTGTTCATCATCGCGGTCTGCGGGTTCGCCGCGGCTTCCGGACTCTGCCGTGCCACCGAGGCCCGGCTGTTGAAGTAGGTGGCGATGCCGGCCGCGAGCATGATCGGCACCCCGACGGCGATCACCGACACCCGGTTGAATTCGGCGAAGGCGTCCAGGCCGGTCCGCTGAATCATCGTCGCGCCCAGCGGTGCCCCGAACAGGTTTGCGTCCAGGAAGTTGCCCACGTCCTCGGCGCTGAAGAAGTAGTTGCCCAGCTGACGGTTCAGATCCGGCGACAGGCCGAGCTGGCCGATCCCGGTGCTGGTGCGGTTGAACGACCGCAGCACATGGAACAGGCCCAGGAACACCGGCACCTGAGCCAGCATCGGCAGGCAACCCAGGATGGGGTTGAAGCCGTGCTCACGCTGCAGCTTCTGCATCTCCAGCGCCATCTTCTGGCGGTCCTTGCCGTACTTCTTCTGCAAGGCCTTGATCTGGGGTTGCAGCTCCTGCATCTGCCGGGTGGTCCGGATCTGCTTGACGAACGGCTTGTACAGCAGGGCCCGCAGCGTGAACACCAGGAACACCACCGACAGGGCCCAGGTGAAGAAGTTCGCCGGCCCCAGCAGAAGGCTAAAAGCCTTGTACCACAACCACATAATGCCCGACACCGGGTAGTAAACGTAGTCCAGGCTGCCCGGATCAAAGGACACCGTATTCACCCTCCGCTCGTTCTTGAGAGGCGTTCTCGCCAGGGCAGCAGCCCTCGCCAGCGCCCTGGGAGCGCTCGGGAATAGGGTCCCAACCGCCTTGATGCCACGGCCCGCACTTGGCCAGCCGTACCACTGCCAACCAGCTTCCCCGAATCAGCCCATATTCGCTCAGGGCGTCCACCGCATATTGGCTGCAGGTCGGCATGAATCGGCAGCTCGGCAGACGCAGCGGGGAGACCATGTTGCGGTACAGCTGGATGAGGAAGATCAGTCCGCGCACCGGCGCCACCGCGATCCCGTGCATCAGCGCACCGCCCCGGCCGTCCGGCGGATCGATTGCAGGCCGGCGCGCAGCTGGGCACCCAGCGTCGCCGAAGTCGCATCCCTGCTGCCGGGCAATGCCCGGATCACCAGCCGCTCGTCGGGTTGCAGCTCTGCCAACAGCGTGCGGGCGACATGGCGCAGACGCCGCGCCACCTGGTGCCGCTCGACAGCGGACCCGACCGTCTTGGCGATGATCAAGCCCACCTGGGGCGGAGTTGCGGTGGCGGCATCCGGCGTCGACGTCTCGGTAGGTTCGGTCCGCCGGTCATAGATCACCAGGTCGGGCTGTACTGCCCGTCGGCCATATTTGACCGTCGCACCGAAGTCGGCCGATCGTCTCATCCGGTGTTGAGCCGGGAGCACCGCCGAACTGCCTGTGCTCAGGCAGTCAGCGAGCTACGGCCCTTGCGACGCCGGGCGGTGACGATGGCCCGGCCGGCACGGGTCCGCATCCGCAGGCGGAACCCGTGGACACGGGCCCGACGACGGTTGTTGGGCTGGAAGGTCCGCTTGCCCTTGGCCACGGCACACTCTCCTTGTTGCGTCTTGCGTCGCGCCTGCCCGACACACCGGAATCCCGTTGTGCCTGCCGCACGCGACGCACTCGGTAAGCTCGGTGAACTTCTGCGTCTTGCTCGTAACCGGCGCGGGCTCCGGCCAATGGCCGATCGCTGCCGTATCGCCGACGTTCGGGCGACTGTTCGAGGGTACTGATGCTGCTTCGCCGGGTCAAACCCTGCCCTCTGGCATGCCCGGCCGCCAGATCGGCCCGACATTTAAGCGACCCAATATTCACAGTGGTCACACGCGTATCGACTCGCCTCGCGATAGCGATTTTCCTTTGAATCATCTGACTGAAAGGAGTAGTCCTACACCCCGAAACCTGTTAACTTGCTTGCCAGCGCCGTTTCGCTTACCGGAGCGGTTTTCGACCACGAACCGAAGATCAAGAAGCGGATCACGCTTCAGATATCGCGTCTGTTGTCTGGAGTATCCGTTGCTGAGCAACCGGCCCAGGGGGCCTCACCGCGGAATGCGCACCTCATCCACATCTGTGGATAACTGTGTGGATAGCATGTCCCGGTACGGCACCCGCGCACCACGGTGCCAACCGGACGGCGTCGAACCAGGGGGATGGGGCTTTGAGTGAGGACCCCGGATCTGCGTTCCTCAGTCTCTGGGACGAGGTAGTAGCCGAACTCAACGGCGACGCGCCCTCATCCAACGGTTCCGCACCGGCACTGACTCCCCAGCAGAAGGCCTGGCTCAAACTGGTCCACCCGCTGGCCATCGTCGAGGGCTTTGCGCTGCTGGCGGTTCCGAACAGTTTCGTGCAGAACGAGATCGAACGGCATCTGCGCACCCAGATCACCGACGCGCTGTGCCGGCGCCTGGGCCACGAGGTCGAACTCGGTGTTCGGATCTCGCCGCAGCCGGTCGAGGATGCGCCCGTTGCCGGATCCGACACCGGCACAGACACCCGTGCCGACGACGATGACGACGACACCACCGACGTCGAATACGACTGGCCGAACTACTTCACCGAACGACCCAGCGACGACTCCCCGACCGCTGACGGGGCCAGCCTCAACCGGCGTTACACCTTCGACACGTTCGTCATCGGTACCTCCAACCGCTTCGCGCACGCCGCCGCGCTGGCCATTGCCGAAGCCCCGGCCCGCGCCTACAACCCCCTGTTCATCTGGGGTGAGTCCGGGCTGGGCAAGACCCACCTGCTGCACGCGGCCGGCAACTACACCCAGCGGCTCTTCCCCGGAATGCGCGTCAAGTACGTCTCCACCGAAGAGTTCACCAACGACTTCATCAACTCGCTTCGCGACGACCGCAAGGTTGCGTTCAAGCGCAGCTACCGCGATATCGATGTGCTGCTCGTCGACGACATCCAGTTCATCGAGGGTAAAGAAGGTATCCAGGAGGAGTTCTTCCATACCTTCAACACCCTGCACAACGCCAACAAGCAGATTGTGATCACGTCCGACCGCGCGCCCAAACAGCTCGCCACCCTCGAGGATCGGCTGCGGACCCGATTCGAATGGGGATTGATCACCGACGTTCAGCCACCGGACCTCGAGACCCGGATCGCCATTTTGCGCAAGAAGGCCCAGATGGACCGCCTTGATGTGCCCGGCGACGTGCTCGAACTCATCGCCACCAGCATCGAACGCAATATTCGCGAACTCGAAGGTGCGCTGATCCGCGTCACGGCGTTCGCCTCCCTGAACAAGACCCCGATCGACCGGGCCCTTGCCGAGATCGTGCTGCGCGACCTGATCGCCGACGCCAGCACCATGCAGATCAGCGCCGCGATCATCATGGCCGTCATCGCCGAGTACTTCGACACCTCCGTGGAGGAACTGCGCGGCCCGGGCAAAACCCGTCCCCTGGCCCAGTCGCGCCAGATCGCCATGTATCTGTGCCGCGAACTGACCGACCTGTCGCTCCCGAAGATCGGGCAGGCTTTCGGCCGCGACCACACCACCGTGATGTACGCCGAGCGCAAGATCCGCGGCGAGATGGCCGAGCGTCGTGAGGTCTTCGATCAAGTCAAAGAGCTCACCACCCGGATCCGGCAACGCGCCAAGCGCTGATTTGCCCGTTCTCGTCGCCTCCGCTGACAAAAAACTTTGGACCCTTCCGTACCAGCTGTCACGGTCGGAGCCTGTGGATACCTCTGCGGACAACATGTCCACCGTCGGCCCACTGATCCCCGGTAACTACACAACGGCGCCGTCATCCACAGTCGCGCCGCCGGCGCCGGGCGTGTCATTCACCGCTCCTCCCCAGCCCGCCGCCCCCGCCCAGCAGCGCCGATGCCACGCTGTGCCCACTATCCACAGGACTTACTACTAATACTGGGAGTTATCCCTTGTTTCTCTTTCAAAACAGGTCGTTGGGGATTCAGTGTCGGCGGGCCTGTTCACAACGGGTGTGACATCGATGCGAGCACGTCCCTGCCGGGTGCACCAACTGTCGATGTTTAACTTTCAAGAAGGCCCGCCAGGCTCTACGGTTGTGGCCTACCGCTCTATCGCTTCGGCATGGGGCGTTACACGGCCGCGGGTGGGAGTGTTCACCAGCCAGGCGCAAGGTAGAGCTCGATATCGGGATGACGAGAGGACGCTATGGACGCGGCGACCACGAACGCGGGTCTGACCGACTTGAAGTTCCGCCTGGACCGGGATGACTTCGCTGATGCGGTGGCGTGGGTAGCGAAATCCCTGCCGGCTCGGCCCACCGTGCCGCTGCTGGCCGGAGTGCTGCTGACCGGCACCGACAATGGACTCACCGTGTCCGGATTCGACTACGAAGTGTCCGCCGAAGTTCAGTTGGCCGCTGAAATCGCTTCTCCCGGTGCTGTTTTGGTCTCCGGTCGGTTGTTGTCCGATATCACCAGGGCGCTGCCCGCCAAGCCGGTCGAAGTCAGTGTCGAGTCCACCCGGGTGGCGTTGACCTGTGGAAATTCGCGATTCTCGCTGCCCACGATGACGGTCGAGGATTACCCCACTCTGCCGACCTTGCCCGAGGAGACCGGCGTGTTGTCGGCCGATGTGTTCTCCGAGGCCATCAGCCAGGTGGCCGTTGCCGCCGGCCGCGACGACACCTTGCCGATGCTGACCGGTATCCGCGTCGAAATTTCCGGTAACACAGTTGTTTTGGCTGCTACCGACCGGTTCCGGCTGGCGGTGCGCGAGCTGAACTGGTCGGCCGCGCCGGGTACCGAAGCCGCGGTGCTGGTTCCGGCCAAGACCCTGGCCGAAGCGGCCAAGGCCAGCACCGACGGCAACGAGGTGCACCTGGCCCTGGGGGCCGGCTCGGCAGTGGGCAACGAAGGTCTGCTGGGCATCACCAGTGGTGGAAAGCGCAGCACAACCCGGCTGCTCGACGCCGAGTTCCCGAAATTTCGCCAACTGCTGCCCGCCGAACACCTGGCCGTCGCCACGATCGGTGTGGCCGAGCTCACCGAGGCCATCAAGCGTGTGGCCCTGGTCGCCGACCGCGGTGCCCAGGTGCGCATGGAACTCTCCGAGGGCACGCTGCGGCTGTCGGCCGGTGCCGAGGACGTGGGCCGCGCCGAGGAAGATCTGCCGATCGACTTCGTGGGCGAACCGTTGACGATCGCGTTCAACCCCACCTACCTCACGGACGGCCTGAGCTCGCTGCACAGCGAGAAGGTGTCGATGGGCTTCACCGATCCGAAGAAACCGGCAGTGCTGCGCCCGGCCGGCGCCGACGACCCGGCGCTGATCGGCGCCGGCCCGTTCCCGGCGGTGCCCTCGGATTACGTATACCTGTTGATGCCGGTTCGCCTGCCCGGCTGATTCGGCGACGGGAGGGGTTGGTTTCTCGGTGTATGTCCGCCATCTGGGCCTACGGGATTTCCGGTCCTGGGCGCACGTCGATCTGGAATTGGAACCGGGTGCGACGGTGCTGGTCGGACCCAACGGCTTCGGGAAGACCAATCTCGTTGAAGCACTGTGGTATTCATCCACGTTAGGCTCGCATCGGGTGGCAACCGACGCACCTCTGATCCGGTCGGGCGCTACGCGCGCCGTGGTCTCGACCATCGTGGTCAACGAGGGCCGCGAACTGGCTGTCGACCTGGAGATCGCCGCCGGTCGGGCCAACAAGGTGCGGCTGAACCGGGCACCGGTGCGTCATGCCCGCGAGGTGGTGGGTGTCTTGCGTGCCGTGTTGTTCGCCCCCGAAGACCTGGCCCTGGTGCGCGGAGACCCCGGCGAGCGTCGTCGCTATCTCGACGAACTCGCCAGTGTGCGCCGCCCGCGGATTGCCGGGGTGCGCGCGGACTACGACAAAGTGCTGCGCCAGCGCACCGCACTGCTCAAGAGCGCGCCGGGTGCGCTGCACCGCGGCGACCGGGCGGTGCTCGACACCCTCGATGTGTGGGATTCCCAGCTGGCGCTGCACGGCGCCGAACTCATGGCCGCGCGTATCGAGCTGGTCAATCAGCTGGCGCCCGAAGTCGAAAAGGCCTACCAACTCCTGGCACCCGGAACCCGCACCGCCGCGGTGGCCTACCGGCCGAAACTCGAGGTGAACCTCGGCGAGAACCTTCTGACTCCGGCCGACCTGCAAGAGGCATTGCTGGCCGAGCTGGCCCGCCGGCGCAGCGCCGAACTGGACCGCGGCGTGTGCCTGGTCGGTCCGCACCGCGACGAGTTGGAGCTGCGCCTGGGCGAAAGCCCGGTGAAAGGCTTTGCCAGCCATGGGGAGTCATGGTCGATGGCGCTGGCTCTGCGGTTGGCCTCGTATGAGCTGCTGCGTGGCGAAGGCGCAGAACCCGTCCTCTTACTCGACGATGTCTTCGCCGAATTGGACACCGCACGGCGCCGCGCGCTGGCCGGTGTGGCCGCCGGGGCTGAACAGGTCTTGATCACCGCGGCCGTGGCCGACGACATCCCGGCGGACTGGCAGGCGCGTCAGATCCGCATCGAGGTCACCGAAGGCGATGAGGGCAGGGTGTCCGGGTTGATCGGACAGGTCCAATGACCGCCGACGAGCAGACGCCGGAGGACTCGGCGGTGCTGCCGCCGGCGCACCTGGCCGGGCTCAAGGGAATGGATCTGGTGCGCCGGACCCTTGCCGAAGCCCGCGAAGCGGCCCGCAGCCAGGGCAAAGACGTCGGTCAAGGCCGCCGCGCGCCGCTGCGCCGCAGCTCGTCGGGCCCCGGTGGAGGCCGGCGCAGCTGGTCCGGGCCCGGGCCCGATGTTCGCGATCCGCAGGTACTGGGCGCGGCCACCCGTGACCTGGCACAGTCTCGGGGATGGTCGGCCCAGGTTGCCGAGGGCACCGTGGTCGGCCAGTGGCGCTCGGTGGTCGGCGAGGACATCGCCTCGCACGCGACACCGACGCGGCTGGCCGACGGGGTGCTCAGCGTCTCCGCCGAATCCACCGCCTGGGCCACCCAGTTACGCCTGGTCCAGGCCCAATTGCTGGCCAAGATCGCCGCCGCGGTGGGCGACGGCGTGGTCAAGACCTTGAAGATCACCGGGCCGACCGCGCCCTCGTGGCGCAAGGGTCCGTTGCACGTTTCGGGCCGCGGCCCGCGCGATACCTACGGCTGAGACCAAGTCCGAATCAGCGGCCTGAGCGCCGCTACAAGCAAAAAATTGGCTTCGGCCAGCGGCCGGACACGCCGCAAACCGCGTTCTGCACGCCACGGCGCAATCAGGTGGCCAGAAACACCCCGAGAAAATACTCGCCGTCGCTGGTCCACGGTAGACTGGCTCGGTATCGGCGCGCATGCGCCTGCGATGCGCCGTGATTTGCGAACCTGAGGAGAACTCCCCGACCGTGGCTGCCCAAAACAAATATGGTGCCGATTCCATCAAGGTTCTCGAAGGCCTCGAAGCCGTCCGCAAAAGACCCGGTATGTATATCGGCTCCACGGGCGAACGCGGCCTGCACCACCTGATCTGGGAGGTTGTCGACAACGCCGTCGACGAGGCGATGGCCGGCTACGCCTCCAAGGTGTCCGTCCGCATCCTCGAAGACGGCGGCGTAGAGGTCACCGACGACGGCCGCGGAATTCCGGTGGCGATGCACGCGACCGGTGTTCCGACCGTCGACGTGGTCATGACCGTGCTGCACGCCGGTGGAAAGTTCGAAGAAGGCGCCTACAGCGTCTCCGGCGGCCTGCACGGTGTGGGTGTGTCGGTGGTCAACGCGCTGTCGACGCGCCTGGAGGCCGACATCTTCCGGGACGGCTACGAGTGGTTCCAGACCTACGACAAGTCGGTGCCGGGAACGCTGCGCAAGGGCGAGAAGAGTAAGAAGACCGGAACCACCATCCGATTCTGGGCGGACCCGGACATCTTCGAGACCACCACCTATGACTTCGAGACGGTCGCCCGGCGCCTGCAGGAGATGGCGTTCCTCAACAAGGGGCTGACCATCGAGCTCACCGACGAGCGAGTGCGGGTCGAAGAGGTCGTCGACGAGGTGGTCAGCGACACCGCCGAAGCGCCGAAGACCGCCGAGGAGCAGGCCGCCGAGGCGGTTGCCCCGCACAAGGTCAAGCACCGCGTCTTCCACTACCCCGGTGGACTACGCGACTTCGTCGCGCACATCAACCGCACCAAGACCGCGATCCACCCGACCATCGTCGACTTCGACGGCAAGGGAACTGGCCACGAAGTCGAGATCGCCATGCAGTGGAACGGTGGCTACTCGGAGTCGGTGCACACCTTCGCCAACACCATCAACACCGCCGAGGGCGGCACCCACGAAGAGGGCTTCCGGTCCGCATTGACCAGCGTGGTGAACAAATACGCCAAAGACAAGAAGCTGCTCAAGGACAAGGACCCCAACCTCACCGGCGACGACATCCGCGAGGGCCTTGCGGCGGTCATCTCGGTGAAGGTCTCCCAGCCGCAGTTCGAGGGCCAGACCAAGACCAAGCTGGGCAACACCGAAGTCAAATCGTTTGTGCAGAAGGTCTGCAACGAGCAGCTCGGCCACTGGTTCGAGGCCAACCCCGCCGAGGCCAAGACCATCATCAACAAGGCGGTCTCCTCCGCGCAGGCGCGGATGGCGGCGCGTAAGGCCCGGGAACTGGTGCGGCGCAAGAGCGCCACCGACCTGGGCGGACTGCCCGGAAAGCTGGCCGACTGCCGTTCCAACGACCCCAGCAAGTCCGAACTCTATGTGGTGGAGGGTGATTCGGCCGGCGGCTCGGCCAAGAGCGGCCGCGACTCGATGTTCCAGGCGATCTTGCCGTTGCGCGGCAAGATCATCAACGTCGAAAAGGCCCGCATCGACCGCGTCCTGAAGAACAACGAGGTCCAGGCGATCATCACCGCGCTGGGCACCGGCATCCACGACGAGTTCGACATCTCCAAGCTGCGCTATCACAAGATCGTACTGATGGCCGACGCCGACGTCGACGGCCAGCACATCTCCACCCTGCTGCTCACCCTGCTGTTCCGTTTCATGCGGCCGCTGGTGGAGCACGGGCACGTCTTCTTGGCGCAGCCCCCGCTGTACAAGCTCAAGTGGCAGCGCGGAAACGAGGCCGAGTTCGCCTACTCCGACCGCGAACGCGACGGCCTGCTGGAAGCGGGTAAGGCCGCCGGCAAGAAGATCAACATGGACGACGGCATCCAGCGGTACAAGGGCCTCGGCGAGATGGACGCCAAGGAACTGTGGGAAACCACGATGGACCCCAGTGTTCGGGTGCTGCGGCAGATCACCCTGGACGACGCCGCAGCCGCGGACGAACTGTTTTCGATCCTGATGGGCGAGGACGTCGAGGCCCGGCGCAGCTTTATCACGCGCAACGCCAAAGACGTTCGCTTCCTGGATGTTTAGGAGTCGCCCGGACGCCGGCGAACTACCGCGACATCTGAACTGCCTGACTTCTGACAGAACGAGGACCTGATGACAGACACCACGCTGCCACCCGGAGACGATTCGGTGGACCGGATCGAGCCGGTCGACATCCAGCACGAGATGCAGCGCAGCTACATCGACTACGCGATGAGCGTGATCGTCGGCCGTGCCCTGCCCGAGGTGCGCGACGGTCTCAAGCCGGTGCACCGCCGGGTGCTCTACGCGATGTACGACTCGGGATTCCGGCCGGACCGCAGCCACGCGAAGTCGGCGCGCTCGGTCGCCGAGACCATGGGTAACTACCACCCGCACGGCGACGCCTCGATCTACGACACCCTGGTCCGGATGGCCCAGCCGTGGTCGTTGCGCTACCCATTGGTCGACGGGCAGGGCAACTTCGGTTCGCCGGGTAACGATCCCGCGGCCGCCATGCGTTACACCGAGGCCCGGCTGACCCCGCTGGCCATGGAGATGCTGCGCGAAATCGACGAGGAGACCGTCGATTTCGTCCCGAACTACGACGGCCGCGTGCAAGAGCCGACGGTGTTGCCCAGCAGGTTCCCGAACCTGCTGGCCAACGGATCCGGCGGTATCGCCGTGGGTATGGCGACCAACATCCCGCCGCACAACCTGCGCGAGCTCGCCGAAGCGGTGTTCTGGTGCCTGGACAACCACGAAGCCGACGAAGAGACCACCCTGGAAGCGGTGATGGAGCGGGTCAAGGGCCCGGACTTCCCCACCTCCGGACTGATCGTCGGCTCACAGGGCATCAGCGACGCCTACCGCACCGGCCGCGGTTCCATCCGGATGCGCGGTGTGGTCGAGATCGAGGAGGACTCGCGCGGGCGGTCGCTGCTGGTCATCACCGAGCTGCCCTACCAGGTCAACCACGACAACTTCATCACGTCGATCGCCGAGCAGGTACGCGACGGGAAGTTGGTGGGAATCGCCAACATTGAAGACCAGAGCAGTGACCGGGTGGGCCTGCGCATCGTCGTGGAGGTCAAGCGCGACGCGGTGGCCAAGGTGGTGCTGAACAACCTCTACAAGCACACCCAGCTGCAGACCAGCTTCGGCGCCAACATGCTCTCGATCGTCGACGGGGTGCCGCGCACGCTGCGCCTGGACCAGATGATCCGCTACTACGTGGCGCACCAGCTCGACGTGATCGTGCGGCGTACCACCTACCGGCTGCGCAAGGCCAACGAACGGGCCCACATCCTGCGCGGTCTGGTCAAGGCGCTCGACGCCCTCGACGAGGTGATCGCGTTGATCCGCCGGTCGGAGACCGTCGATGTGGCCCGCCAAGGCCTGATCGAACTGCTCGACATCGATGAGATTCAGGCGCAAGCGATTCTGGACATGCAGCTGCGCCGGCTGGCCGCGCTGGAACGCCAGAAGATCATCGACGACCTGGCCAAGATCGAAGCCGAGATCGCCGATCTGGAAGACATTCTGGCCAAGCCGGAACGTCAGCGCGCGATTGTGCACGACGAGCTCGCCGAGATCGTGGAGAAGTACGGCGACGACCGCCGGACCCGGATCATCCCCGCCGACGGCGATGTCGCCGACGAGGACCTGATCGCCCGCGAGGACGTGGTGGTCACCATCACCGAGACCGGGTACGCCAAGCGGACCAAGACCGACCTGTACCGCAGCCAGAAGCGCGGCGGTAAGGGTGTGCAGGGCGCCGGCCTCAAGCAGGACGACATCGTGGCGCACTTCTTCGTGTGCTCGACGCACGATTGGATCCTGTTCTTCACCACCCAGGGCCGGGTGTACCGCGCCAAGGCCTACGACCTGCCGGAGGCGTTGCGCACCGCGCGCGGACAGCACGTCGCGAACCTGCTGGCCTTCCAGCCCGAGGAACGCATCGCTCAGGTCATCCAGATCAAGAGCTACGAAGACGCGCCGTACCTGGTGCTGGCCACCCGCAACGGCCTGGTCAAGAAGTCCAAGCTCACCGACTTCGACTCCAACCGCTCGGGCGGAATCGTCGCGATCAACCTGCGCGACGGTGACGAACTGGTGGGCGCGGTGCTGTGCTCGGCCGAAGACGACCTGCTGCTGGTCTCGGCCAACGGCCAGTCCATCCGCTTCTCGGCGACCGACGAGGCGCTGCGGCCGATGGGCCGGGCCACCTCGGGCGTGCAGGGCATGCGGTTCAACGCCGATGACCGGCTGCTGTCGCTCAATGTGGTCCGCGACAACACCTATCTGCTGGTGGCGACCGCAGGTGGCTACGCCAAACGGACCGCGATCGAGGAGTACACCGCCCAAGGGCGTGGCGGCAAGGGAATCCTCACCATTCAGTACGACTCGAGGCGGGGCAGGCTGGTGGGGGCCCTGATCGTCGACGACAGCAGCGAGCTCTACGCGATCACCTCGGGCGGCGGAGTGATCCGCACCGCCGCGCGCCAGGTGCGCAAAGCCGGACGGCAGACCAAGGGCGTTCGGTTGATGAACCTGGGCGATGGCGACACACTGATAGCGATTGCACGCAACGCTGACGAAGACGCCGCTGACGAGGACTCGGGCAGCTGACCCGACTTCACACCCGGCCGCTGCGCGGTGGGGATACGCAGGTAAGGAGCCGTGGGTGAGCGCACCGAACGAGCCCGGCCACCCGGGCAACGGGGGCAAGACGGAGTCGGCCGGAAACGGTCCGGCCGACTCCGGACAGCGCCCACCGGGCCGAACCGCCCGGATCACCGAGACCGGGGAGACCCCGCCCTGGCAGCGCGCCGGGCAGGCCCGCCCGCCCGGCCCTGCCCGACCGGCAGACGGCGGCGCGGTGGCGCACTCCCCCGGCGTCGACGAGCGGATCCGCCGGTTTGTCTCCGGCACGGCCGCCCCGACGGCCCCGCCGGCGCCCGGGGCGCCCCAGCAGGTGCCGAAGGCTCCGCCGGCGCCCGCCAAGCAGCCGGCTCAGCAACCCGCCCAGCCGACGGCACAACCGCCCAAGGCGCCGGCCCAGCCGGCCAAGCCACCGGTCCAGCAGGGCGCTCAGGCGAAGCCGGCAGCGCCCAAGGCCGCGGCGCCGGCCAAGCACGCCGACGACGCCTACGGCAGCGAGCTGCCGGATCTGTCTGAACCGGGCCGGCGCTCCCCCGGCCGCCGCCCAGCGGTGACGGCGGGGCCCCGCGGCCCGCTGCGGGCCAGCATGCAGATCCGGCGGATCGATCCCTGGAGTGCGCTCAAGGTGTCGCTGTTGCTGTCCACGGCGCTGTTCTTCGTCTGGATGATCGCCGTGGCCGTGCTCTACGTCGCCCTGGGCGCGATGGGGGTGTGGAGCAAGCTCAACAGCAACGTCGGTGATCTGCTCACCAACAACAGTGCCGCCGAATTGGTCTCTGCCGGTTCGATTTTCGGCGGGGCAACCTTGATCGGATTGGTCAACATCGTGGTTCTGACCGCGATGGCGACCCTCGGTGTGGTGGTCTACAACCTGAGCACCGACGTGGTCGGCGGCGTGGAGGTGACCCTGGCCGACCGGGACTGACCGCGTCGTCTGCCCTGGCTTTTTGGGTGCATTTTGGCCGGGAGCCCTTTGGTGCGGTAATCTCGCTCGGTCGTCAGACGACTACGGGCCTATAGCTCAGGCGGTTAGAGCGCTTCGCTGATAACGAAGAGGTCGGAGGTTCGAGTCCTCCTAGGCCCACGAGTCCCACCAGGGGCCTTAGCTCAGTTGGTAGAGCGCTGCCTTTGCAAGGCAGATGTCAGGAGTTCGAATCTCCTAGGCTCCACAACGCGACCGCGAAAGCGTCGCCTTGTGTGTCCCCCGCTCGTCAGTGCCCTCGGTCAGAGGGTGGGTTGCGCATCGACGCTGGGCGGGCGCGGCGAGGGCTCCTGCGGCCGGTTGGAGCGGCGAATCAGCACCGCCACCACACCACCGGCCACCAAGGCCGCGCCGGCAGCCCCCAGCACCAGCCAGGACCGCCGAATCCGGCGGCGCGGCGGGGCACCCTCGAGCAGCTGCGGAAGACCCGCGACCACCTCCTGAGCGGCGGCCAATTCGCGCGCCGCGGCGTCCGCGACGTCGGCGACCCGGTCCGACAGCTGGCTCTCCCGGTAGCGCCTGCGCAGTTCGACGGCTCCCCGGTGCACGGCGGCACCACCGAGGCCCACGGCGCCGCGGGCCACGTCTACCGGCCCGCCAGCGGTATGGGCCAGCCCGCGGGTCAGGCGCTCTCGATGGGTCAGCGGGGTCTCGGTGGCCAGGCGCATGGCTCAACGCTACCCGTGACGCAGGACACCGCGCCGCGAATGGCACACTGTCATGCCATGACCTCCAGCCCCATTGCCACCGCAACCGCCACGCTGCACACCAACCGCGGCGACATCAAGATCGCGCTGTTCGGCAACCACGCGCCCAAGACCGTCGCCAACTTCGTCGGCCTGGCCCAGGGCACCAAGGAGTACTCGACCACCAACGCGTCCGGCGGATCGTCGGGCCCGTTCTACGACGGCGCGGTGTTCCACCGGGTGATCTCCGGTTTCATGATCCAGGGCGGCGACCCGACCGGCACCGGCCGCGGCGGCCCGGGTTACAAGTTCGAGGACGAATTCCACCCCGAGCTGGTTTTCGACAAGCCCTACCTGCTGGCGATGGCCAACGCCGGTCCCGGCACCAACGGTTCGCAGTTCTTCATCACGGTGGGCCAGACCCCGCACCTGAACCGCAAGCACACCATCTTCGGTGAGGTGGTGGACCCCGACTCGCAGGCTGTCGTGGACGCCATCGCCAACACCTCGACCGATCGCGCCGACCGGCCCACCGAGCCCGTCGTGATCGAGTCGATCACCATCGCCTAGCTAGCCGGGCACCTCTTCATCACGGCCGGTGTAGCCGGCCGCATTGAGCACCGCGAGAACGTCGCGGGGATCGGTTCCCAAGTCCCATCGGGACAGGACCACCATCTGATCGTCGCGCGTCTCGATCTCGAGCAGCCGATTTGTGCGCCCGATCCGCTGATGCTGCGTCACCCGAAGCCGCGTGATGCGCTCGGGGCGCAGCACCGTGGTACGCCACCAGCCGCGCACCGCCAGTCCCTCGAAGGTCAGCGCGAGCTTGGGCCGCGACCGCCAGGACATGCCGGCAAATATCAGCAGCCCCACTCCGGCAACGCCGGCCAACACGCGTCCCGGGGTGTCGGTCGCGACCGTCACGGCGCAGATCGCCAACACCGCTCCGATGACGGCGCAACCGGCTATGCCGCCGGCGGGCGGAGACCACTGGGTTGTTGCGGGCGCGTTGTGCGTCATGTCGACCTGCGGTTTCAAAAGTTATCTACAGGAGTTGTCCACAGTGGGGATAAATCACATCGATGTGATTGGGCACCTCATGGGGGTTTTCGACCGGAAACGCAGCGTCTCCCATCACCCGCCGGAGCCGCCCGGGCGGCCTCAGTGCCAGCGCATGGTGAGCAACAGCCCGGCGATCATGAAGGCAAACGCGATCGCGTAGTTCCACGGGCCCAGTTCGGCCATCCAGTTCAGCGCGGCGGGAGCGTCGAGTCCGGTGGCGCCCAGCTGGTACACCATCAGCCACACCAAGCCCAGCAACATGAGCCCGAGGAACAGCGCCACGAACCAGCCGCTGGACGGGCCGCCCTTGACCTTGACCGGGGTACGGCTCACCGCCGAGGGGGTGAAGCTGGTGGTCTTCTTGCGAACCTTAGACTTGGGCATCGGTACCTCGGGATGGTGCGGCGTGAAGCTGCGAGTATGGGTCGGTACGAGATTAGCCCAGTAGGCTAACCCAGCCGAGAACGGGAGAGCCCATGAAGCAGAACGGGCCACCGTCCAGCGACCGCTCACCGTGGCGGCTCGGAGTTCCGCTGGTGTGTCTTGCGGCCGGATTGTTGTTGGCGGCCACCCATGGCGTCTCCGGCGGAAAGGAGATCCGCCGCGGCGACGCGCCCCGGCTGGTCGATCTGGTTCGCTCGGCCCAGACCACGGTGGAAGAGCTGACCCAGCAGCGCGACACCCTGGCCCACGAGGTCGGCTCGATGCACGGCCGCAGCTCCGGTGTCGCGCTCTCGGCCATGCGTCACCGCACCGAACAATTGGTGCAGGCCGCCGGCTTGGAGGCCATGCACGGTCCCGGCCTGGTGGTGACGCTCGCCGACGCGCAGCGCGACGCCAACGGCCGGTTCCCCCGCGACGCCTCCCCGGATGATCTGGTGGTGCACCAACAGGACATCTCCGCGGTGCTCAACGCCTTGTGGACCGCGGGCGCCGAAGCGGTGCAGATGCAGGACCAGCGGATCACCGCCTCCTCGGCCCCGCGCTGCGTGGGCAACACCCTGCTGCTGGAGGGCCGAACCTACAGTCCCCCCTATGTGGTGACCGCGATCGGGGACCCGACCGCCATGCAGGAGGCGCTGGCCGCCGATCCGCTGATCGGCCTGTACAAGCAGTACGTGATCCGGTTCGGCCTGGGCTACAGCGAGCAGGTGTCCGCGGACTTGGTGGTGGCCGAGACGCCGCCCGTGGCCCGGATGCGCTACGCCGTGCCGGCGGGGCCGGTCGACTACTGACGGTGCCCGCGCCGGGCGGCGGTAGCCTGTTGGACGTGCGGATTCTCGTCGTCGACAATTACGACAGCTTTGTGTTCAACCTGGTCCAGTACCTGGGTCAGTTGGGTGTGCAGGCTGACGTCTGGCGCAACGACGATCCCCGGCTGGCCGACCCGGCTGCTGCGATAGCCGACTTCGACGGGGTGCTGCTCAGCCCGGGACCGGGCACCCCGGAGCGCGCCGGCGCCTCGATCGCCCTGGTGGGTGCGTGTGCGGCGGCGCGGGTCCCGGTGCTCGGGGTGTGCCTGGGCCACCAGGCGATCGGCGTGGCCTTCGGCGGCACGGTGGGCCGGGCCCCCGAGCTGCTGCACGGCAAGACCAGCACCGTGTTTCACACCGACGCCGGGGTGCTGCAGGGTTTGCCGGATCCGTTCACCGCAACCCGGTATCACTCGCTGACCATCCTGCCCGAGACGGTGCCCGACGTCCTGGAGGTCACCGCGCGCACCAGCGGCGGGGTGATCATGGCGGTGCGCCACACCGAGCTGCCCATCCACGGCGTGCAGTTCCACCCGGAGTCCATCCTCACCGAGGGCGGTCACCGGATGCTGGCCAACTGGCTGGGCTACTGCGGCTACCCCTGCGACGACGCCCTGGTGCGCCGCCTCGAGGAGGAGATCGCGGCGACGGTTCAGACCGCCCGGGCCGGCCGGAGCGCTGCGATCGCCGGCGCGCCCTAGGTGTGACGCCGGGCCGCTACCGGCCCGGACGTGCCGCTATTGGCCGAAGCGCAGCGTGATGTTGCCGTCGGTGTTCACACCCTGACCCGCTGCCGGGCTTTGGTAGAGCACCCGATTGTGGCCGGCACTCCCGGCGTCGACGTCGGCACCCTTGACCAGAATCCCGGTCCAGCCCAGCGCCCGCAGCTGCGGCTCGGCGTCGGTCCAGAACAGCCCGGTGACATCCGGCATCACAAACTGGTTGCCGCGCGACACCCGCAGCTCGATGACCCCGTCTAGCGGCACGGCCTCCCCGCTGGGCGGGCTGGTGGCGATCACCTCGCCGGCCGGACGCGGACTGTCCACCGTCACCTCGGTGATCTTGGTGAATCCGTACACCGTCAGGTTCTTCTGGGCCAGTTCGAGGGTCTGGCCGATGACGTCGGGCAGCGGCTTGGTGGCCGGGCCGCTGCCGATCACGATGATGATCTCGTTGGTGACCGCGGTGGTCTGGTTCGCCGGCGGGTTGGTGCCGACCACCTTGTCCTTGAGCTCGGGGGTCGACGGGGAGTTGACCTGCTTGAACTTGCCGAATCCGGCGGCGGTCAACTTCTTGACCGCATCGGCGTAGCTCAACGACGCCACATCGGGCAGCTGGCGCTGCTCGGGCCCGTAGGACACGTCGACGGTGATCTTGTCGCCCTTGTTCGCCGGGGCACCGGCGGGCGGGTCGGTCCCGATCACGTGATCGGGCGGCACGGTGGAATCGGCGCGCTGCTCGGTGCGGGTCTTGAAACCCTTGTTCTGCAGTTCGGCGATCGCGTCGACCGATGCACGCCCGCTCACATCGGGCACCTGGATCTGGTGGGTGCTGCCGCCGAAGGTGTTGATCGACACCGTGGCGATGACGGTCAGCACCGCGAGCACGATCGCGGCGATCAGCCACCGGCCCACCGAACCCTGCCGGTCATTGGCGAAGTTGAGTTCCTGGCGGGGCAACGGGTCGGTCTGCGCTCCCGAAGAGTCACCGGCGCGCGGGGTCATGATCGAGGCCCGGTCGGCCGCGGTGAGCACCCGCGGCGCCTCGGGAGTCTCGCCGCTGTGCACCCGCACCAGGTCGGCGCGCATCTCCGCGGCGGTCTGGTAGCGATTGTCGGGGTTTTTCGCCAGTGCTTTGAGCACCACCGCGTCGAGGTCCGCCGGCAGGCCGGGCAGCCGCTGCGACGGCGGCACCGGGTCTTCGCGGACATGCTGGTATGCCACCGCCACCGGTGAGTCACCGACGAAAGGCGGGTCACCGGTGAGGATTTCGTAGAGCACGCAGCCCAGCGAGTACACGTCCGAGCGGGCGTCCACGGTGTCGCCGCGGGCCTGTTCGGGCGACAGATACTGGGCGGTGCCGATCACCGCGGCGGTCTGGGTGACGCTGTTGCCGGCGTCGGCGACCGCGCGGGCGATGCCGAAGTCCATGACCTTCACCGCGTTGTGCTGGTCGATCATGATGTTGGCCGGCTTGACGTCACGGTGGATGATGCCGTGCTGGTGGCTGAAGTTCAGCGCCTGGCAGGCGTCGGCGATCACCTCGATGGCGCGTTGCGGCGGCATCGGGCCGTCGTTGTGCACGATGTCGCGAAGCGTGACCCCTTCGACGAGCTCCATCACGATGTAGGGCAGCGGCCCGGCCGGGGTGTCGGCCTCGCCGGTGTCATAGACGGCCACGATCGCCGGGTGATTCAAGGCGGCGGCGTTTTGGGCCTCGCGCCGGAAGCGCAGGTAGAAGCTGGGGTCGCGGGCCAGGTCGGCTCGCAGCACCTTCACCGCCACCTCGCGGTGCAGGCGGGTGTCGACGGCGCGATGCACCTCCGACATCCCACCGAAGCCGAGGATCTCGCCGAGTTCGTAGCGGTCGGAGAGCCGCTGGGGTGTGGTCATGGTGTGGTCCTGTGCCAGCCGGACGACTGCGCGGGCGGTGCCGACGAGGGCTCTTCCGGACTCGACGAACTACTCAGCGGCGCCCCGGTGTCGGTGACGGTGGCCGGGGCCAGCGAGCCGCCCGGGCTCTTGGCGTTGACCACGATCAGCACCGCGATGATGATCGCCAGCGTGCCCAGCACCCCGGCGGCCCACAGCAGGGCGCGCTGACCGGCGGTGAAGGTGCGCCGCGGTGGGGGCGTGCGATGGTTGCCGGCGCTGGGCCGGGCACGGCGTGCCGCGGTGGCCCGGGCCGACACCGGCGCGACGGCGCGGGTGGCTGCACCCGACGGGATCGCCGAGGGTGCGGCACGTCCGGCGGGCAACGACTGGCTGGGCCGGGTGGGGCGCCGGCCGGAGCGCACCGCGGCCACCGCGTCGGCGAACGGGCCGCCGCTGCGGTAACGCATCCCCGGATTCTTGGCCAGGGTGATCTCGATCAGTTCGCGCACATTGGGCGGCAGCTCCGCCGGCAGCGGCGGCGGCGGCTCCTTGATGTGCTTCATCGCCACGGTCAGCGCACCGTCGCCGGTGAACGGCCGACGGCCCGAGAGCACCTCATAGCCCACCACGCCCAGCGAGTACACGTCGCTGGCGGCGGTGGCGTCCTGCCCCAGCGCCTGCTCGGGCGCGATGTACTGCGCGGTGCCCATCACCATGCCGGTCTGGGTGACCGGGGCGGCGTCCACGGCCTTGGCGATGCCGAAGTCGGTGATCTTCACCTGGCCGGTGGGCGTGATCATGATGTTGCCGGGCTTGACGTCACGGTGCACCAACCCCGTGCTGTGCGCCACCTGCAGTGCCCGCCCGGTCTGCTCGAGCATGTCCAGGGCGTGCCGCAACGACAGGCGGCCGGTGCGCTTGAGCACCGAGTTCAGCGGCTCGCCGTTGACCAGCTCCATGACCAGGAACGCCGTGCGGCCCTCGCCGTCGAGCTCGGTCTCGCCGTAGTCGTGCACGCTGGCGATGCCCGGATGGTTGAGCATGGCGGTGTTGCGGGCTTCGGCCCGGAACCGCTCGATGAACTCCGGGTCGGAGGAGAACTCCGGCTTGAGCACCTTGACCGCGACGCGCCGGCCCAGCCGGTTGTCCACGGCCTCCCACACCTGGCCCATGCCGCCGGTGGCGATGAGCCGCTGCAACCGATAGCGCCCGGCCAGTGCGGCGCCCACCTGCGGACTCATGATCGCCCCTGGAGGGCAGCTTGGATGACGGCCCGTCCGATGGGTGCGGCCACCGAGCCCCCGGTGGCGGACAGCCGGTCGCCGCCGTCTTCCACCACGACGGCGACGGCCACCTTCGGGGCGCTGGCCGGGGCGAAGGCGATGTACCACGCGTGCGGCGGAGTGTTCCGCGGATCGGGACCGTGTTCGGCGGTGCCGGTCTTCGACGCAATCTGTACGCCCGGGATGGCCCCCTCCTGCTGGGTCACTCTTTCGGCGTCGATCATGAGTTCAGTTAGCTTAGCCGCGACCTGCGAGGACACCGCACGGCGCTGCTCGTGCGGCAAGGTGCTGGCGATGCCCGCCAAGTCCGGACCCTCCAGCCCGTCGACCAGATACGGCTGCATGGTCAGACCACCGTTGGCGATGGACGCCGCGACCATCGCATTCGTCAGCGGAGTGACGGCGACGTCCTTCTGGCCGATGCTGGTCATGCCCAGCGCGGCGGCGTCGCCGATCCGGCCGACCGTGGACTCGGCGACCTGCAGCGGTATGGGTTCGGAGGCGACATCGAACCCGAAACCCTCGGCGGCGTTGCGCAAGGCGTCCACGCCGGTACGAATACCCAGCTGAACGAAGGCTGTATTGCAGGACCGGGCAAAAGCCGTCCGCAGCGGAACGGTGGCCTCGGAGCCGTCGCAGGTGTTGCCGCCGAAGTTCTCCAGGGCCGCGGTGCTGTTGGGCAGGGCGATGCGCGCCGCGTTGGTCAGCTGCTCGTTCTCGCTGACACCGGCCTGCAGCGCGGCCGCCGTGGTGATGACCTTGAACGTCGAGCCGGGCGGGTAGGTCTCGCTGATGGCGCGGTTGGTCAGCGGGGACTCGGGGTCGTCGCGAAGCTCCTGCCACGCCTGACCTTGCTGCGCCGCATCGTGCGACGACAGCAGGTTGGGGTCATACGACGGCGCCGAGACCATGGCCAGCACCTTGCCGGTGGCCGGTTCCAGGGCGACCACCGCACCGCGACATCCGCCGGCGCAGCCCCGTCGCATCGCGTCCCAGCCGGCTTGCTGCACCCGGGGGCGGATGGTGGTCTGCACGGTGCCGCCGCGCGGGCTGCGACCGGTGAAGAAATCGGCCAACCTCAGCCCGAACAGCCGCGGATCGGATCCGTTGAGCACGGTGTCCTCGGCGCGCTCGAGGCCGCTGCTGGAGTAGCGCAGCGAATAGAACCCGGTGACCGGGGCGTACAGCTCAGGCTCGGGGTAGACGCGCTGGTATTTGATGCGGTCGTCGGTGGCCACCGAGTAGGCCAGCAGCTGGCCGGCCGCGGTGATCTGCCCCCGCTGCCGGGAGTACTCGTCGAGCAGCACCCGCTGATTGCGGGGGTCGGCGCGCAACCCGTCGGCGGCGAACACCTGGGTCAAGGTGGCGTTGGCCAGCAGCAGCACGATCAGCGCCATCAGGGTCATCGTGACGCGGCGCAGTGAGGTATTCATACGCGCTCGATCACCGCCGTACCGGTATCGCCGATCGGGGCCGGGCGCTGGGGCTGGGGATGCGGACTCAGCGGCCGGCGGGCGGCGTGGGAGACGCGCAGCAGGATCGCCAGCAGCACATAGTTGGCCAGCAGCGACGAACCGCCATAGGACAGCCACGGGGTGGTCAGCCCGGTCAGCGGGATCAGCTTCGTCACCCCCCCGACCACGATGAACAGCTGAATGCCCAAGGTGGCGGCCAGGCCGGCGGCCAGCAGTTTGCCGAAGCTGTCCCGGACCGCGATCGCCGTCCGCATGCCGCGCACGATCACGATGGTGTAGAGAATCAGCACACCGGCCAGCCCGACCAGACCCAGCTCCTCGCCGAACGCGGCGATGATGAAGTCGGTCGATGCCGCGGGCACATAACCGGGCTGCCCGTTGCCCAGCCCGGTGCCGAAAATCCCGCCGGTGGCGAAGCTGAACAGCGACTGCACCATCTGGTAGCCGGCGCCTTCGGGGTCGGCGAACGGGTCCAGCCAGGTCTGCACCCGCACCCGGACATGGCTGAACAGGAAGTAGGCGGCGACGCTGCCGGCGGCGAACAGCAGCATCCCGATCACCATCCAGCTGAACCGGCGGGTGGCCAGGTACACCACCACCAGGAAGGAGGCATACAGCAGCAGGGAGGTGCCCAGGTCCTTCTCGAAGGCCATGACGCCCACGGAGATCACCCAGGCGGCCAGCAGCGGTGCCAGGTCGCGCGGCCGGGGCAGGTTCATGCCCAGCACGTGCTTGCCGGCACTGGTGAACAGCCGCCGCTTGGACACCAGGACCGCGGCAAAAAAGATCAGCAACAAGATCTTGGAGAACTCGGCGGGCTGAATGGAGAAGCCGGGCAACCGAATCCAGATCTTGGCGCCCTGGCGCTCGGACAGCGAAGCCGGCAGCAGCGCGGGGATCACCAGCAGCACCAGGCCCGTCAGGCCGCAGATGTAGCCGCTGCCCGCGAGCTGACGGTGGTCCTTGAGTGCCACCAGCACCACGGCGAAGACGGCAACGCCCACCAAGGTCCACAGCATCTGGGCGCTGGCACCGGGCCGGGCCTCGGCGCCGTCGACCCCGACCCCGAGATCGATGCGGTGGATCATCACCAGGCCCAGGCCGTTGAGCAGCGCGACCACCGGAAGCAGCAACGGGTCGGCGTACCGCGCCGAACGCCGGATCACCAGGTGCGCGAAGACGAACAGCACCAGAAACGCCAGCCCGTAGCCGACCAGGTCCCAGCGCAGACCCTGCTCGTGGCCGGCCTCGACGATCAGCATCGCCACCGCCACGATGGTGGCCGCGAAGAACAGCAGCAGCAGCTCGGCGTTGCGTCGATCCGGCAGCGCCGGGGTCAGCGTCACCGGCGGCTGCGGTTCCGTGCTCACGGCGCGCTGCTTGTCCCCATCGCCGCGCGCTGCATCGTCGTCGGCGCGGCTCATGACGCCGCCCGGCAGTCGGTCCCCGGTTCTGGAGGTGCCGGAGGCAGGCTGGTCAGGGTGGGCAGGTGCGGCTTTCCGGTGGTCTTGGTGGGCGGGGGCGGCCCGGGCCGCGGACCGGTGGGCACGAGCCCCGGGGACGGGGTGCGCGAGGACGTGGTGGGAGCGGGGTTGTCCGTGGCGCCGTGCGGGCACGGGGGCAGCAGCGAATCGCGGGCCAGGTTGCGCAGCTGGGTGATGGCGTCATCGAGGGTGCCGGCGGGCAGGCCGTTGCTGACCTGCTGGCGGGCCGGGGGCCGAAGGTCCTGCAGGGTCATCAGCCGACAACCCAGCTTGTCGCCGGACTGGCTGAAGCTGATCTGCACCAGCGCTCCCCGACTGTCCAGGCAGCCCAACAGGTAGGGCTCCTGCAGCGGAACACCCAGGAAGGAGCCCTGCACCCCGCGCATGATCGCCACGGTGCCGCCGTAGGCGGTGACGTAGTAGTTGGTGCGCACCACCGCGCGCCCCACCAGCAGGGCAGCCACCAGCAAGGCGAGCAGCAACGCCGCGACGAGCACCATGCGCCGGCGAGACCGGGGGGGCGAGTCCGGGGTGTCGATGCGCGGCAGGACCCGCTTGGCGACGGTCTTGCGCGGCGAGATCGCCGAGGCCCGCCCGGCGGCGGTGTCGAGCGAGATCACGTGGTCGTCGTCGCTGTCGGAGACCGCCCCGGCCAGGATCGGCTGGGTCTGGCCGTAGTCCACGTCGACGACGTCGGCCACCACCACCGTCACGTTGTCGGGGCCGCCGCCGCGCAGCGCCAGCTCGATGAGCCGCAACGCGCAGTCGTTGACGTCGGGGATCTGCAGCGCCTCACGGATGGTCTCGGTGCTCACCGGGTCCGACAGACCGTCCGAGCACAGCAGGTAGCGATCCCCCGCCTGGGCTTCCCGCATGATCAGCGTGGGCTCGACCTCGTGGCCGGTCAACGCCCGCATGATCAGGGAGCGCTGCGGATGGCTGTGCGCCTCCTCCAGGGTGATCCGGCCTTCGTCGACCAGGGTCTGGACGAAGGTGTCGTCCTTGGTGATCTGGGTGAGCTCGCCGTCGCGCAGCAGGTAGCCGCGCGAGTCGCCGATGTGGGCCAGGCCCAGCCGGGGTCCGGCGAACAGGATGGTGGTCAGCGTGGTGCCCATGCCTTCGAGCTCGGGATGCTCTTCGACGTAGGCCGCGATGGCGGCGTTGCCCTCCTGCACGGCGCTTTCCAGCTTCGCCAGCAGGTCGCCGCCGGGCTCGTCGTCATCGAGGTGCGCCAGCGCGGCGATCACCAGCTGCGAGGCGACTTCACCGGCCGCGTGCCCGCCCATGCCGTCGGCCAGCGCCAGCAGGCGGGCACCGGCGTAGACGGAATCTTCGTTGTTGGAGCGCACCAGACCGCGGTCGCTGCGGGCGGCGTAGCGCAGAACCAGGCTCACCGGCGGAGCTCGATCGCGGTCTTGCCGATGCGTATCGGCGTGCCTACCGGAACCCGTACCGCGGTGGTCACCTTCACCCTGTCAAGGTAGGTGCCGTTGGTCGATCCCAGGTCTTCGACATACCATTCCGCGCCCCGCTGCGACAGCCGGGCGTGCCGTGTGGAGGCGTAGTCGTCGGTGAGCACCAGCGTCGAATCGTCTGCGCGGCCGATCAGAACGGGCTGATCGCTCAGTGTGATGCGCGCCCCGGTCAGCGGTCCCTCCGTCACCACCAGATGCCGTGCGGTGGTGCGTTGCTGGCGCGGGGGCAGCAGCACCCCGCGGATCGAGAGCCCCCGGCGCACCATCACCGCACCGGTCGGAGCGTAGATGTCAGTCCGCAAAACCCGCAGCACAGACCAGATGAACAGCCACAACAACGTCAAAAAACCGGCTCGCGTCAGCTGCAGCACCAGTCCCTGCATCCGGCGTCCTCTCCGTTGTCTCGCCGCCCATGTTGTGCTTGCCATGGCAGAGCACATCGGCAAGGTCACGATACTTGGGCGCGGGGGGCCGTAGGGCAAAGCGGCGGCGCTTTGCTGTTCACATTGTCAATAGGGGTGCGGGCAGCCGCCGTCCTCAGTGGACTCGAACGATGATCTCGGAGTGACCCAGCCGGATCACATCGCCGTCGGCCAGCTGCCACTCCTGGACCGGGGCGTTGTTGACGGTGGTCCCGTTCGTGGAGTTCAGATCCGACAGCAGCGCCACCCGACCGTCCCAGCGGATTTCCAGGTGCCGCCGCGACACCCCGGTGTCGGGCAACCGGAACTGGGCGTCTTGGCCGCGGCCCACCACGTTGGTGCCTTCGTGCAGCTGGTAGGTGCGGCCGCTGCCGTCATCGAGCTGCAGGGTGACCGACGCCGGGGCGCTGTAGGCGCGCTGGCCGTAGTCGCCGCCCGGGGCCTCGCCGTAGCCGCCGGCCGGGGCCTGCTGCCCGTAGTCGTAGCCACCCTGGGCCTCGCCGTACCCACCGGCGGGGGGCTGACCGTAGTCATAACCGGCCGGCGGCGCCTCGCCGTAGCCGCTGGGGCCGTAGCCGGGCTGGCCGTAGTCCTGCCGGCCGTAGGACGGGGCGCCCTGCTCATAGCCGCCCTGGTCCGGGTAGCCGGGGCGCTGCTCGTACTG
This sequence comes from Mycolicibacter engbaekii, assembly GCF_002101585.1. Lineage (GTDB taxonomy): Bacteria > Actinomycetota > Actinomycetes > Mycobacteriales > Mycobacteriaceae > Mycobacterium > Mycobacterium engbaekii. The sequence continues at coordinate 142,125 of NZ_LQOT01000040.1, forward strand.
CGCCTCGGGGTAGCCGTACTCCTCGTGACGGGCCGGCGGGCGGTCGTACTCGCCGTAGCCGGGCTGGCCGCCGCCGGGGTAAGGCTGCTGCTGGTGCTGCGGGTAGCCCTGCTCGTAGCCGGCGGGCGCGCCGTAACCGCTGGGCGGGCGCTGCTCGTAGGACTGCGCCGGCGGGGCGTAGCCGCCGCCGTGGCCGGGGTAGCCGCCCTGCTCGGGGTAGCCGCCGCCCTGCTCGGGGTAGCCGCCCTGGTCCGGGTAGCCGCCCTGCTCGGGGTAACCCCCCTGTTCGGGGTAGCCGCCCTGCTCGGGCCGGCGGGGCGGGGCGTAGGCAGACGGGCCGTTCTGGCCCTGTTCGGGGTAGCCGCCGCGCTGCTCCTGCGGGTAGTGGCCGCCTTCGGGGGCGTAGTGGCCACGCGGGTCCTGACCGCCGCGAGCCTCGTCGGCCGGCCGGCCGTAGCGGGGGTCGTAGTAGTCCTCGCCGGGACGATCCTGCCCGTGGGCGCCGCGGTACGGGTTATCGGTCATCGGTGGCACTCCTGATTCTGCGGTAAACGCATGAACTGATTGTGGCGGGCGGGATTCATTGAGCGTCTCGTGGGGGCGGGCGTCAGGATTGACCCCGCCCCGGGCGCGGACCTGGCCGGTACGCAGGCTCGGCGACTGCTGGAACCGGACAACCACATCACCATACGTTTGCCACCCCTGTTCGCCGATGTACGCGGCCAAGTGCCGGGCGAAGGCTCGCGACGTCAGATCCTGGTCGGCGCCCACCTTGTCGTAGTCGTCCACACCGAGCGTAATGACGTATTCGTTGGGCGCCAAAAGTTGATTTCCGGTGAGCGAGCGCACGCCGGCGGCGGCTTCGCGGCGCAGCGCAGCCTCAACCTCTTCGGGGAGCACTTCCCCTCCGAAGACCCGGGCCATCGCATCCTCCACAGCGGATTCGAGTTTGCGCTCGATGCGATGAACCAGCCCGCGCTGGCTGTCCAAGCTGCTACCCGCCTTACTCTCCGCCGTCGTTGGTCGTATCGGGGGCACAGCCGCGGCGTGTCGCTCAGCTGCATCCGACCTGGACATGGTATCGACCCGACCCGCCACGGCGGCACCCTTCTGCGGCGGAGAATCGGATAAGACCAGGTCACGAAGGGGTCACGGCGCCCTGGCCGGCGGGTAGACGGCCGGTATACGGTGCGCGGTCAGGGCCGCAGAGCCGATTTTTTTCTGGGCGGGGGACCCGTGATAGGCTCCCCCGGTCGCTCGGGCGAGTGGCGGAATGGCAGACGCGCTGGCTTCAGGTGCCAGTGTCCTTCGGGACGTGGGGGTTCAAGTCCCCCTTCGCCCACAGTTGTGGTGAGTCGGGTCATGGGTTACACATGAGTCGCGTCATCGGTTACGGATTGCCCCGGCTTTTGCCGGGGTTCTT
>NZ_LQOT01000041.1 GCF_002101585.1 Mycolicibacter engbaekii
CCCTCCGCCGCCGGCCGACCCCCGCCCTAGAACCCACAAACCACCCTTGTAGCCCACCCCACAACTAGAGACCTGCCTCACAGTGACACGCCGATTTGTCGGCCATCTCACCCGGGCATATCAGCGTCAAATCCGCAGGCACAGTGGGGATTTGCGCCGACATCGAGCGGCGGTCATCAAGGACTCATCAAGGTTTGAACGGGGGCCGTTAAGACCGCGTAAGGGCACGAGCTATCCGGGCGGCGCATCGGCACTGTGGATCTCGTGGCCGGCACGGTGCCGGCTCGTTCGATGAGGAGATGGTGATGTCGTTGATGTCGTTCGTGAGCGCTCAGCCCGCAGAGCTGACAGCCGCGGCCGGCGAATTGACCGGTATCGGTTCGGCGATGGCCGCCCAGAACGCGGCCGCTGCCCCGGCGACTACCGGTGTGATCCCCGCAGCAGCGGACCCGGTGTCGGCGTTGACCGCCGCACAGTTCGCCGCGCACGCCGGGCTGTACCAAGCGGTCAGTGCCCAGGCGGATGCGGTTCACCAGATGTTCGTCACCACCTTGATGACCAGCGCTGCCGCGTACGAGGCGACCGAGGCCGCCAACGCGATCGCAGCCCGCTAGGTCCACAGTCACGCAAAAGGATTCGAGAAATGTTGGAGTTCGGGGCGTTGCCCCCGGAGATCAACTCTGCCTGGATCTACACCGGCCCGGGACCGGCGCCCATGCTGGCCGCCGCCACCGCCTGGCACGGCCTGGCCGTGGAACTGGGACTGACCGCCGCCGCCTATCAGTCGGTGGTCACCCAGCTGGCCGGCGCGCTGTGGACGGGCCCGTCGTCGGCGGCGATGGTCGCCGCGGTCACGCCCTACGTGGCGTGGCTCAACACCACCGCCGAGCTGGCCGAGCAGACTGCCACGCAGGCCACCGCGGCCGCTGCGGCATTCGAGGCGGCGTTCGCCATGACGGTGCCACCGCCGCTGATCGCGGCTAACCGCAGCCTTTTGATGATGCTGGTCGCGACCAACCTGCTGGGCCAGAACACCCCGGCGATCATGGCCACCGAGGCGCAGTACGCGCAGATGTGGGCCCAGGACGCCGCGGCCATGTACGGCTACGCGGCCTCGGCGGCCGCGGCGGCGCAGGTGACCCCCTTCACCGAGCCCGTCACGAGCACCAGCCCGGTGGGACTGGGCGGCGTCTCCCAGCTGATCTCGGCGGTTCCCTCAGCCCTGCAAGGCTTTTCGTCGCCGCTGCAATCCGGATCGTCGGCCGCGGAGGGGATGCTGAGCAGCCTGCTGGACCCGGCCAACCTGACCTCGATGGCGAGCTCGGGTGGCTCGAACCTGATGGGCGTGCTGTCGAACATGCTGGGCATCTTCGGCAGCGCCGGTGACGGCAGCCCCGCGACATCCGCACTGGCCGCGGCCCCGCTGTATGCGGCCCCCGCTCTGAGCGGCGCGGCGCGGCTGGCCACCTCAGCCGGCGCGCTGGGTACCAGCGCGGGCAAGAGCGCCGGCGTGGTGGCCGGCATGGGGCGGGCGGCGTCGGTCGGACTGTTGTCGGTCCCCCCGGCCTGGGCCTCCACCGGCGCGTCGGTGGGCAACAGCACCACTGCGCTCGCGGGCGCGGCCCTGCCGGCCGCGGCCGAGCGCGGCGCGGGCGCCATGCCCGCCGGGATGCCCATCGCACCGCTCGCCTCACGCACCAGCTCGTCGAGCAACGACAACAACTACGGATTTCGGCCCACCGTCACCATCCATCCGGTGGCGGCCGGCTGAGCAGTGAAAACAGAACAACCCAAGGAGAAAGAACAATGACCACCCGTTTCATGACCGACCCGCACGCCATGCGCGCAACGGCGGCACGTTTCGACGCCCACGCGCAGACCGTGGAGGACGAAGCCCGGCGGATGTGGGCGTCGACGACCAGCATTTCCGGCTCCGGCTGGGGCGGGCTGGCCGAACGCACGTCCTACGACACCATGGGGCAGATGCAGACCGCGTTCAGCAACATCGTCAGGATGCTGCACGACGTGCGCGACGGACTGCTCCGTGACGCCAACCTGTACGAACAGCAGGAAGCTGCTTCGCAGCAGGTCCTGAGCAGCTAACCCAACCACAACAACAAGGAGTAATGGTTCCGATGTCCATCAATTACCAGTTCGGTGATGTCGACGCCCACGGCGCGCTGATCCGCGCCCAGGCCGCCGCCCTGGAGGCCGAACACCAGGCGATCGTGCACGACGTGCTGGCCGCCGGGGACTTCTGGGGCGGCGCCGGTTCGGTGGCCTGCCAGGAGTTCGTGACCGCCCTCGGTCGCAACTTCGCGGTCATCTACGAGCAGGCCAACGCCCACGGGCAGAAGGTGCAGACGGCCGGCAACAACATGGCCGGCACCGACGCCGCCGTCGGGTCCAGCTGGGCCTGATAGCAAACCGTCAATAATCCGCACCAGACCGTTAAGAACTCGTTAACGACACCTCACAGCAGCAGGTCGGGCGAAAAAGTGGAGCCCTAACCCGGGCCCCGTAGGGGCCGGCTTCACACTTCGCGAGGAGCTGTCATGTCGTTCCTGACCACCCATCCCGAGGCGTTGACCGCGGCGGCCGGTGACCTGCAAACGATCGCCGCGGGACTCAACGCTCAGAACGCGGCCGCGGCCAGCCCGATCACCGGGCTGGCCCCGGCCGCCTCCGATGAGGTCTCCGCCCTGCAGGCCGCCCAGTTCTCCGCCTACGGCACGCTGTATCAGCAGATCAGCGCCCAAGCCGCAGCCATGCAGGAACTGTTCATCCACACCCTGCGCACCAGCGCCGAGTCCTACGGACAGACCGAGTCCGCCAACTCCGCGGCGGCCACCTCCACCGCGGGGCTGGGCACCGCGTCCAGCCTGGCGAACGCCGGAACGGGCGCCGCCGCCGACCCGACCTACGGGCTCGGCGGGATCGCCAGCAACTCCGCCATCCTGGCCGCCATGCAGGCCAGCAACCTGGCCTCCGGCACCTCAGCGTTCACCAGCCTGGGCACCGGCTTCATCACCAACCCGTCCGGTGTGGTCCACCACATCAACGGCGCCGCCAACGCCGAACTGGTCGCCCAGACCACACCGGCGGCCGCCGGCGCCCCGGTCGCCGCGGCCGCCGGCCAGGCCGCCCCGGTCAACAAGCTGTCGGCGCCGCCCACCTGGGCCGCCGAAGCCGAACCGGCCGCCACCGCCCGCCCGCTCGCCGCAGCCGGCCCGGCCGCCGAACCGCACGGTGCGGCCACGCTGCCCGCCGGCGCTCCCGTGGCGCCGGCCGAGCGCGGCCGCTACGGGTTCGGCCGCCCGCGCTACGGCGTCAAGCCGGTTGTGATGCCCCGCAAGCCGATCGTCTAGAACGGACTTCGCCGCCATGGATTACGCAGCCCTTCCCCCCGAAATCAACTCCGCGCGCATGTACGCCGGCGCCGGCGCCGCGCCGATGACCGCCGCCGCCACGGCCTGGAACTCCCTGGGCGCCGAACTGGCCACCACCGCGGCCACCTACGAGTCGGTGATCTCGACCCTGACCGAGGAGACCTGGCGCGGCCCCGCCGCCGCGGCGATGGCCGCCGCCGCCCGGCCCTACATCGCGTGGCTCAACACCACCGCCGCCGCCGCCGAGCACGCCGCGGCGCAGGCATCGGCGTCGGCCGCCGCCTACGAGGCGGCCTTCGCGATGACGGTGCCGCCGGCGGTGGTGGCCGCCAACCGGGCCCAGTTCGCCGCCCTGGTGGCGACCAACTTCCTGGGGCTCAACACCGCGGCGATCGCGGCGGTGGAGGCCCAGTACGCCGAGATGTGGGCGCAGGACGCCCTGGCCATGTACGGGTATGCGGCCTCGTCGTCGCTGGCCGGGGTGCTGCAGCCGCTGAACTCCCCGACGCCCGGCGCCAACCCGGTCGGCCTGGCCGGTCAGGGCGCCGCGGTGGCGCAGGCGTCGGCCAGCAGCGCCCAGGACGGGCTGTCGCAGCTGGTCTCCGGGTTGCCCGCGGCCGTGCAGACCCTGGCCGGTCCGGCCGCCGCGTCGCTGCCGGCGCAGGGCGGCGCCGACTTCCTGTCCAACTTCATCGGCTCCACCCAGAACATCGGGATCTGGAACGGACTGCAGACCTACAGCTCGGCGTTGAGCAACGCCGGTGTGTGGCACATGTTCGCCGGCATCGCCAGCGCCATCGCCATCGCGCACGGGCCCGCCGCCGAAGCGGCGGGATCGATGGTGCTGGTGGACTCCGTCGGCGTCCCGGCCGGGGCGGCTTCCGGCGGCGCACCGGTGCTGGCCGGGCTCGGCAAGGCCGCCGCGGCAGGCGGGCTGTCGGTGCCGACCAGCTGGCCCGCAGCGGTGCCCGCCACGGCGACGTCGATTCCCGACAATGCCGCCACCCTGGTCAGCCACGGCTGGACCGACGCCGAGGAGGCCGGAACGGTCAACGCCGTCGGGGCCGGGATTCCGGCCGCGGCCGCCGCGGCGCGCAGCGGCTCGGGGTCGAGCAACCCGCGCTACGGGTTCAAGCCCACCGTGATGGCACGGCCCGTCGCCGCTGGCTGAGGACGCCGTTTGCCGGGATGATGGTCGGGTGAGTGTCGTGAGCCAGCGCCCCCGGCGCGGGGAACTCCGCATCTACCTGGGTGCTGCGCCCGGGGTCGGGAAGACCTACGCCATGCTCGGCGAAGCCCACCGCCGCGCCGAGCGCGGCACCGACGTGGTGGCCGCCGCGGTGCAGACGCACGGCCGCCCCAAGACCGCCGAGCTGCTGCAGGGCATCGAGATCGTCGGCGAGCCCGGCGGCGAACTCGACGTCGACGCGGTGCTGGCACGCCACCCGCAGGTGGTCCTGGTCGACGACCTCGCCCACACCAACCCGCCGGGCAGCCGCAACGCCAAACGCTGGCAGGACATCGAGGAACTGCTCGAGGCGGGCATCACCGTCATCTCCACCCTCAACGTCCAGCAGCTGGAGAGCCTGAGCGACGTCGCCGCCAAGATCACCGGAACCCCCCAGCTCGACACCGTCCCCGACGCGGTCGTGCGCAAGGCCGAGCAGATCGAACTCATCGACATCGCACCGGAGGCCCTGCGCCGCAGGCTGTCTCACGGCAACGTCTATCCCCCGGAGAAGGTGGACGCGGCGCTGGCCAACTACTTCCGCGGCGAGACCCTGACCGCGCTGCGGGAACTGGCGCTGCTGTGGCTGGCCGGGCAGGTCGACGCCGCACTGACCCGGTACCGGGCCGACAAGAAGATCACCGAGACCTGGGAGGCCCGGGAACGCATCGTGGCCGCGGTCACCGGCGGACCCGAATCCGAAGCGCTGGTGCGCCGGGCGTCCCGGATCGCCTCCAAGGCCGGCGGTGAACTGCTGGTGCTGCACGTCCTGGGCGGCGACGGCCTGTCGGGAGCACCGGCCCCGTGGGTGGGCAAAATGCGCCAGCTGGCGATCAGCCTGGGGGCCTCGCTGCACACCGTGATCGGTGACGACGTGCCGACCGGGCTGCTGGAGTTCGCCCGTGACGTCAACGCCACTCAGCTGGTGATCGGCAGCTCCCGGCGGTCGCGCTGGGCGCGCATCTTCGACGAGGGCGTCGGTGCGGCAGTGGTGCAGCACTCCGGCGACATCGACGTGCACATCGTCACCACCGACGCCGCCCGGCCGGGTTTGCGGGCGCTGTCGCTCTCCCCGCCGGAACGGCGCGCGATGTCCTGGCTGGCGGCGGTCGTCGTGCCCTGCGTGATGTGCGCGATCACGGTGGGCCTGCTCGACCGCTACCTGGAGACCGGCCTGAGTGCGCTGTTCTTCGTCGGTGTGCTGCTGGTGGCCCTGCTCGGCGGGATCGGCCCGGCGGTGCTGTCGGCGGTGTTGTCGGGGGTGCTGCTGAACTACTTCCTGCTCGCGCCGCGCCGCGACTTCACCATCGCCGAAACCGACGCCGCGGTAACCGAAGTGGTGCTGCTGTTGGTGGCGGTCGCGGTGGCCGCCCTGGTCGACAGCGCCGCCAACCGGAGCCGGGAGGCCGGCCGGGCCTCACGCGAAGCCGAACTGATGACGCTGTTCGCCGGATCGGTGCTGCGCGGCGCGGATCTGGACACCCTGCTCGAGCGGGTCCGCGAGACCTACGCGCAGCGCTCGGTCAGCCTGGTTCGGGTGTCGAACAACAACGCGACTACCCAGGTGGTGGCCTCGGTGGGCGAGGACCCGTGCACCTCGGTCGAGCTCGCGGACACCTCGATCGACGTGGGCGACAACGAATTCTGGATGCTGATGGCCGGCCGGCAGTTGGCCTCGCGTGATCGGCGGGTGCTGTCGGTGGTGGCGCGGCAGGCCGCGGGACTGGTCCGCCAGGAGGAACTGGCCGCCGAGGCCGACCGCGCCGACGCGGTGATGCGCACCGACGAGCTGCGCCGCTCGCTGCTGTCGGCGGTCAGTCATGACCTGCGCACGCCGCTGGCCGCGGCCAAGGCGGCGGTGTCGAGTCTGCGCGCCGACGACGTCGACTTCTCCCCCGCCGACACCGCCGAACTGCTGGCCACCGTGGAGGAATCGATCGACCAGCTCACCGACCTGGTGGGCAACCTGCTGGACTCGTCCCGGCTGGCGGCTGGCGTGATCCGGCCTGAGCTGACGAAGGTCTACCTGGAAGAGGTGGTGCAGCGCGCGTTGGTCGGAATCGGAAAGCGCAGCAACGCCTTCGGCCGGGCCGGAGTGGACCAGGTGAAGGTCGAGGTCGGGGCGACCGTGGCGATGGCCGACGCCGGTCTGCTGGAACGCGTGCTGGCCAACGTGATCGACAACGCGTTGCGCTACGCCTCCGACAGCGTGGTGCGGGTGACGGCCGGGCGCGTCGGAGACCGGGTGCTGATCAACGTCGCCGATGAGGGCCGCGGCCTGCCGCCGGGCGGCCAGGCCTATGTGTTCGATCCGTTCCAGCGCTTGGGCGACCGCGACAACACCAGCGGTGTCGGCCTGGGCCTGTCGGTGGCGCGGGGCTTCACCGAGGCGATGGGCGGCAGCATCTCGGCGACGGAGACGCCCGGTGGCGGGTTGACCATGGTGATAGATCTGGCCGCACCGGGGGGAGAGAGCTGATGAGCACACGGGTTCTGGTAGTCGACGACGAGCCGCAGATCCTGCGCGCGCTGAAAATCAACCTGTCGGTGCGCGGCTACGAAGTCGTCACCGCCTCGACCGGGGCCGGTGCGTTGCGCGCCGCCGCCGAACAGCGCCCCGACGTGGTGATCCTGGACCTGGGGCTGCCCGACATCTCCGGCATCGAGGTGCTGGCCGGGCTGCGCGGCTGGCTGACGGCTCCGGTGATCGTGCTGTCGGCGCGCACCGACTCCGCCGACAAGGTGGAGGCCCTGGACGCCGGTGCCGACGACTACGTCACCAAACCCTTCGGAATGGACGAATTCCTGGCTCGGCTGCGGGCCGCCGCTCGGCGCAATGCCGCAACCGCCGAGATCGACCAGCCGATAGTCGAAACCTCTTCGTTCACCGTCGACCTGGCGGCCAAGAAAGTCATCAAGAACGGCGGCGAGGTGCACTTGACCCCCACCGAGTGGGGCATGTTGGAGATGCTGGTGCGCAACCGGGGCAAATTGGTGGGCCGCGACGAATTGCTCACCCAGGTGTGGGGTCCGGCCTACGCCAAGGAGACCCAGTACCTGCGGGTTTACCTGGCACAGTTGCGGCGCAAACTCGAAAACGATCCGTCGAATCCCAAGCATCTGCTCACCGAGGCGGGGATGGGTTATCGCTTCGAGGTGTGAATTGCAGGTTTTGAATTCCGTCGGCGCGGATATGCCTTCCGAACCAAGCGGAAGGAGCTATACCGTGATGTTCACCCACATCGCCAAGAAAACAGCCGTGGCAACGGCCGGCCTCGCGGCGGCAGGAATGCTGGCAGTGGCGCCGGCATGGGCCGACCCCCAGGTGGTCGGATTCGGCGACTCGCAAGAAATTCAAAGTCCCGGCGGAGCCATCGATTACACCGTCGAGAACCTGCAGCCCAGCGGGCACAACGACGGGATCTGGTATTCCGATGTCACCGCTCGTGCGGTGAGCGGTTCACCGACACCGAATATCGCCGACTTCAACGCCCGCGCCGTCAACAGCTCGACGTTTGCGGTGATGAAGGGCAACGAAACCGACGGTCTGCCCAACGCGCCTATTGCGGCGGGTAGCCAGACCACTGGCCGGCTTTACTTCGACGTGAAGAACGGCACGGCGCCCGACAGCGTCGTCTACCGCGACGCCACCGGAGTCGACAAGGTCATCTGGAAGCACTGAGTCAGGGCTCGGGCGGCGCGGCCAGATCCAGCACCATGGTGAGCCCGCCGCCCGGTGTCTCGGTGGCGCCGAGGGTTCCGCCCATCGCTTCGGCGAATCCTCGCGCCACCGAGAGGCCCAGCCCGATCCCGGTGGTGTTGTGCTGGTCGCCGCTGCGCTGGAAGGGCTCGAACAGGCGCTCGCCGCCGGGCGGCAGGCCCCGGCCCTGGTCGGCGATGTGGATCACCACCCGGTCGCCGAGCCGGGATGCACTGACCCGCACGGCGCCCGTCGGGGCGTAGCGCAGTGCGTTGTCCAGCAGGTTGGCCAGCACCCGGTCCAGCAGTCCCGCATCGGCCAGCACCACCTCATCGCCCACGTCGACGGCGACACGCTCGATACCGGTACGGCGAAAGCCGGTGTCGCCGCGGCCGATACTGCCCATGGCGTTTTCCACGGCGTCGTCGAGATACACCCGGTGCAACGCCGGTCGCACCGCCCCGGCGGCCAGCCGGGAGGAATCGAGCAGGTTGGCCACCAGGGCGGTGAGCTGGTCGACCGATTCCTCGACGGTGGCCAGCAGTTCGGCGGTGTCCTCCGGTGAGAAGCCGACGTCCTCGGCGCGCAGACTCGACACCGCGGCCTTGGCCGCGGCCAGCGGGGTCCGCAGGTCATGACTGACCGCCGACAGCAGCGAGCGGCGCAGCTCATCGGCGCGTACGACGGCCTCGGCGCGGGTGGCCTCGGCGGCCAGTTCGCGCTGTCTGACCAGCCCGGCTGCCTGTTTGGCCACCGCGGACAGCACCCGTCGGTCACGGGCCGCCAACTGTCTGCCCGACAGCAGCATCCAGAATTCCTCGTCGGCGTCGATCGCGGTGTCGGCGGACTCGACGGTCAACTGGGGTGCCTCGCCCACGGTGGCGATGATCGTGCGCCCGGATTCCGTGCCGTTGGGGGTGCGCTGCCGCAGCAGGCTCACTGCCCGCAGCGCGTAGGTCTCCCGCACGCGTTCCAACAGCGTCGCAAGATCGGCGCCGCGCAGCACCGCCCCGGAGAACAGGGCCAAAAGCTCCGCGTCATGTGAGGCACGGCCGGCCTCGCGGGCGCGTTCGGCGGCACGATCCACCAGCGCCGCGACGGCGACTGCGACCAACAGCAGGACGACCTCGGTGATCGCCGAATCGGTGTCGGCGATGGTGAAACTGTAGCGCGGGTCGATCAGGAAGTAGTTGAGCAGCAACCCCGATATCACCGCCGAAACACTTGCCGCCCCAACGCCGCCCAGCAGCGAGACCACGAGCACACTGACGAAGAACAGCGCGCTCTCGCCGCCCACCCCGAGCAGGGGGTCCAACAGTTTCACGGTGACGGCGCACACCGCCGCGGGTACGAGCGCCGCCGCCAGCCACGGCAGGGCGCGACGTTGCCGGGCAGACATCACCGGCATACGGATGCCGCCCCGGGACTCCTCGTGGGTCACGATGTGGACGTCGATCTTGCCGGACCGGCGCACCACCGTGGCTCCGATGCCCTCCTCGAACAGCCGCGCCCAGCGGGACCGGCGTGACGTCCCGATCACCAGCTGGGTGGCGTTGACTTCGCGGGCGAAGTCCAGCAGCGCGCTCGGCACGTCGTCGCCGACGACGACGTGCAGGGCAGCGCCCAGGCTGGTGGCCAGTTCGCGGATCTTCCCGATCCGCGCGGGCGGCAACCCCGAGTGCCCGTCGCCGGTCAGCACGTGTAGGGCCTCCAGCTCCGCTCCGGACCGCGACGCGATCCGTGAGGCACGCCGGATCAGTGTCTCCGATTCCGGGCCGCCGGTCACGGCCACCACCACGCGCTCGCGGGCCTCCCAGGTGGCGGTGATCTTGTTGTCGGCGCGGTATTTGGCCAGCGCGGCGTCCACCTGGTCCGCCACCCACAGCAGCGCCAGTTCCCGCAACGCCGTGAGATTGCCGCCCCGGAAGAAGTTCGACAAGGCCGCGTCGACTTTCTCGGGCGCGTAGACGTTTCCGTGGGCGAGCCGTCGGCGCAGGGCTTCCGGGGCGATGTCGACGAGTTCCAGCTGCGACGCCTGCCGGACGAACGCGTCCGGCACGGTCTCCTGCTGCTGCACGCCGGTGATCTCGGCGACGACGTCGTTGAGGCTCTCCAGGTGCTGCACATTGAGCGTGGAGATCACCGTGATTCCGGCGGCGAGCAGCTGTTCGACGTCCTGCCACCGTTTGTGGTTGGCGCTTCCCGGCGTGTTGGTGTGGGCCAGCTCGTCGACGAGCGCCACCTGCGGCCGGCGCGCCAGCACGGCGTCGACATCGAGTTCGGGGAAACGCTTGCCGCGGTAGTCGATCCAGCGCGGCGGGACCACCTCGATTCCCTCGAGCAGTTCCTCGGTGTGCCGCCGGCCGTATGTCTCGACCACCGCCGCCACCACGTCGGTGCCCCGCTCCAGCCGCCGATGGGCCTCCCCGAGCATCGCGTAGGTTTTGCCGACGCCGGGAGCCGCACCGAGATAGATGCGCAACTCCCCACGCTTGCAAGGCGAGTCGTAAGGGCTCACAGTTCGATCATCCGCCCCGGCAGCAACCGGCGACAGGGTGCCGGCGGTCCAATTCCAGGTTGACCGCAACCACGCTCACCCGGGCCTGGCCGAGGAATCCCAGCAGTCGGCCGCGCTGATGGGCACCGATCACCGCGCGGACCTCGGCTGCGCTGATGCCCCGCGCTTTCGCGATCCGCTCGGCCTGCAGGTCGGCGTAGGCCGGTGAGATGTCGGGGTCCAGGCCGCTGCCGCTGGCGGTGACCGCATCGGCCGGCACCCGGGGATGCCCGGGCGCGGCCCCCCGGATCGGCACGATGCGGCCGGCCGCATAGTCCTCGCCCGCCTGCGCGCATTGCACACGGACGCCGTGGTATTCGGCCATAAAGGGTGCGCTGCCGGTCTGGCACGGTTCGTTGACGCTGACCACGCGGCTGGGATGGGTGACGGCGCCGTGGGCGTCGCGCGGGCCGAAAACAGCCAGTACCGCGCCCTTTCCGCCCGGCGTGCAGAAGGGCCGCGCCCCGGCCGCCGCACCCAGGCCTTCCGTCTGCGCAATGGCTACGCTGCGCGCGCAGACCTGGCTGAGCAGGCTCGGGTGCGCGGGCCGGTCGACCATGCTTTCCGGGCCCAGATTGCTTGCCCCGCTTGCCAGGGTGTCGTAGCCGGTTGCGCTCGGCCGGCTCTGCAGATACTGGGGCAACGGGCGGCCGGCGGCGTCGGTGAACGACTGCCCGATCAGGGCGCTGGCGACCGGCTGGCCGTCCACGGTGATCAGCGAGCCTTCGGCGCGGCCGTGCAGACCCGGGATCTGCGCCACCAGCCAGACACCGATCGGGTAGCCGATGCCCAGGATGGCGGTCAAGACCAGCAGTGCCCGCAGCGCCACCAGGTGGCCCCGGATCGCGTCCGTCATTCTCATCTCAGGCCATCCCGGGTAGCAGCTGCACCAGCAGGTCGATCAGTTTGATGCCGAGGAACGGGGCCGCGATGCCGCCCAGGCCGTAGACCGCCAGGTTGCGGTTGAGCAGCGCGGACGCGCTGCCCGCGACGTAACGCACTCCACGCAGCGCCAGCGGGATCAGGGCGGCGATGATCAGCGCGTTGAAGATCACCGCCGACAGGATCGCCGACTGCGGACTGTGCAACCGCATCACGTTGAGCAGGCCCAGTCCCGGAAAGATCGCCACGAACAGTGCCGGGATGATGGCGAAGTATTTGGCGATGTCGTTGGCGATCGAGAACGTGGTCAGCGCACCCCGGGTGATCAGCAGCTGCTTGCCGATCTCCACGATCTCGATGAGTTTGGTGGGGTCGGAGTCCAGGTCCACCATGTTGCCGGCTTCCTTGGCGGCGCTGGTGCCGGTGTTCATCGCCACCCCGACATCGGCCTGTGCCAGCGCCGGGGCGTCGTTGGTGCCGTCGCCGGTCATCGCGACCAGCCGACCGCCCTGCTGCTCCCGTTTGATCAGCATCAGCTTGTCTTCGGGGGTGGCCTCGGCAAGGAAGTCGTCGACCCCGGCCTCATCGGCAATCGCCTTGGCGGTCAACGGGTTGTCGCCGGTGATCATCACGGTCCGGATGCCCATCCGGCGCATGGCGTCGAACCGCTCGCGCATGCCCTGCTTGAGCACGTCGCGCAGGTGAATGACACCGAGCACCATGGCGGGTCCGCCGACGAGCACTTCGGCGACCACCAGCGGGGTGCCACCGGCGGCGCCGATACCGTCGACGATCTGGCCGAGTTCGGTGGGGATCTCGCCGCCGTGGCCGCGCACCCAGTCCGCCACCGCATGGGTGGCGCCTTTGCGCAGTTGGCGTCCGCCGATATCCACGCCGGACATGCGCGTCAGCGCGGAGAACTCGACCCAGGTCGCGGCCGTCAGTTCGCCCGGTGTGCGGGTACGCAGCCCGTAGGCCTCTTTGGCATAGACGACGATCGAGCGCCCCTCGGGGGTTTCGTCGGCGAGGCTGGACAGCTGGGCGGCGTCTGCCAGTTCGGCGGCGCTGACCCCGGTCAGTGCAAGGAACTCCGAGGCGTGCCGGTTGCCCAGGGTGATGGTGCCGGTCTTGTCCAGCAGCAGGGTGTTGACGTCGCCGGCGGCCTCCACCGCGCGGCCGGACATGGCCAGCACATTGCGCTGCACCAGCCGGTCCATGCCGGCGATCCCGATGGCGGACAGCAGCGCCCCGATCGTGGTGGGGATCAGGCAGACCAGCAGCGCCACCAAGACGATGCCGCTGACGCCGTTGCCGTTGAGCGCCGCGGTGTCGGCGACGCCGGGATTGTCGGCCTTGGAGTAGATCGCCAGCGGCTGCAGAGTGGCCACGGCGATCACCAGGATGATGCTGAGGGCGGCCAGCAGGATGTTCAACGCGATCTCGTTCGGGGTCCGTTGCCGGTTGGCGCCTTCGACCAGCGCGATCATCCGGTCGACGAAGCTGTGTCCGGGTAGCTGGGTGATCCGAACCACGATGCGGTCCGAGAGCACCCGGGTTCCGCCGGTGACCGCCGAACGGTCTCCGCCGGACTCCCGGATCACCGGCGCCGATTCGCCGGTGATCGCGGATTCGTCCACCGAGGCGATGCCCTGCACCACGTCGCCGTCGCCGGGGATGATCTGGCCCGCCTCGACCACCACGACGTCTCCCCGCTGCAGCAGTGGTGCCGCCACAGCCTCCTCGATACCGGGTGTGGTGGGGGTCCACCCGCGAAGCCGGCGCGCGACCGTGTCGGACTTGGACTTTCGCAGCGCGTCGGCCTGCGCCTTGCCGCGGCCTTCGGCGACCGCTTCGGCCAGGTTGGCGATCACCACGGTCAGCCATAGCCAGCCCACGGTCAACCAGCCGAACCAGCTCGGATCGCCCATCGCCAGCACCGTCGACCACACGGCGCCGATCTCGACGATGAGCATCACCGGGTTGCGCCACAGGGTGCGGGGATCGAGCTTGCGCAGCGCGGCGGGCAGCGACCGGGCCAGCAGGGCGCGGTCGATCAGTCCGCTCGGCACCTGCCGGTGCTCGGTCTGCGGTGGCGGGGAGGCCGCCAGGGCCGAGCGCATGTCAGTGCAGCCCTTCAGCCAGCGGACCCAGCGCCAGCGACGGCAGGAAGGTGAGCGCGACCAGGATGACCGTCACGCCGACCACCAAGCCCACGAACTGCGGTCTGTGGGTGGGCAACGTGCCGATCGATTCCGGAGTGCGTCCCTGCGCGGCGAGCGCCCCGGCCAGCGCGAGCACCATGATGATCGGCACGAATCTGCCGATGAGCATGGCGATTCCCAGCGCCGTCTCGTACCACGTCCCGTCGGCCGCCAACCCGGCGAACGCCGAACCGTTGTTGTTCGCCGCGGAGGTGAAGGCATACAGCACCTCGGACAGTCCGTGCGGCCCGGTGTTGCTCATCGCCGAGCGCGGTCCCGGCAGGGCGATCGAGATGGCCGTGCCGGCCAGCACGACCACCGGCATCACCAGGAAATAGCTTGCCGCCAGCTTGATTTCGCGCGCCGTGATCTTCTTACCCAGGTATTCCGGGGTACGCCCCACCATCAGACCGGCGACGAACACGGTGATCACGGCAAGGATCAGGAGTCCGTAGAGGCCGGAGCCGGCGCCGCCGGGCGCCACCTCCCCGAGCTGCATGTCGACCATCGTCATCAGGCCGCCCAGACTGGTGTAGGAGTCGTGCGCGGAATCCACCGCGCCGGTGGACGTCAGCGTGGTGGCAGCGGCGAAGACCGCGGAGTCGGCGACCCCGAGACGCTGCTCGACCCCTTCGCCGGCGGCCCCGACCGCGGTGGGAACGGTGCCGTGGTGCGCCAGCTGCGACCAGCTGAGCAGGCCGACGCCGATGACGGCCAGCACCGTCATGACGGCGACGATGGCGTGCCCCTGCTTTGCGCTGCCCACCATGCGCCCGAACGTGCGGGGCAGGGAGAACGCGACGACCAGCAGCAGAAAGATCTCCAACCAGTTGGTCCACGCGGTGGGGTTTTCGAAGGGATGCGCGGAGTTGGCGTTGTAGAAGCCACCCCCGTTGGTGCCCAACAGCTTTATGGACTCCTGGCTGGCCACCGGGCCGCCGGGAAGGGTCTGCGGCGCGCCCGCGATCGTGGTCAGGGTCTGGTCTTCGACATGGAAGTTCTGGACGACGCCGCCGGCGATCAACACAATGGCGGCAAGAGCCGCGATGGGCAACAGGATGCGCAGGGTGCCGCGGACCAGATCAACCCAGAATGAGCCCAGCACCGCGGTGCGCCGTCGCGCGAAGCCGCGCACCAAGGCGATGGCCACCGCCATCCCGACCGCCGCGGACACGAAGTTCTGCACCGCCAGGGCGGCCATCTGCACCAGATGCCCCTGGGTGGATTCACCGGCGTACGCCTGCCAGTTGGTGTTGGTGACGAAGCTGACCGCGGTGTTCCACGCCAGCCCGGCAGTCATCGCGCCCGCCGCATGGGGGCGATGCAGCACCAGCGCGCCCTGCAACAGCTGCGCCGCGAAGACGAACACCACGCACACCGCGGAGAAAGCCAGCACACTGCGCGCATAGCCGACCCAGGTCTGCTCGCGCCCAGGGTCCACACCCACCATGCGGTAGATGAATCGTTCACCGCGGGAATGTGTTTCGCGGCTATATACCCGGTGCATGTAGTCCCCCAGCGGGGCGTGCACGATAACCAGCGCCACCACCAGCGAGGACAGGAACACCGCCCCGGAGGCTGCCGTAGTCACCTAGAACCGTTCCGGGAAGAGCAGCGCCGCGACCAGCAGCGCGAGCACCAGAACGGTCAGTGCCAGACCGACGGCGTTGGCGACGCTCACAGTCGCTCCACCCACGTCAGCACCGCGCCGAGCAGGGCGAAGAGCACCACCGTCAGGATCAGGTACGCAACGACAGCCACGTGGTCTCCTTCTCGGGAACCCGACTGCCCTGAAGCTAGACCCGGCCAACCGGCACGGCGGTGGCCGTTGACGCTTTCTTTACGCTCGACGCGGCGTCCTTAACGGCTCAATTACGCTGCGGCCGCGTCCGACCCGGCGGGGCCACTAGGCGATCGACAACACGATGCCGTCCAGGATGTCGTGTTCGCTGACCACCAGCTCGCCGATACCGGCGCGCTCGGCGAAGATCCGGGCCAGCTCCTGGACGACGATCGCGCCGCCGCCGATCACGTCGACACGGCCGGGATGCATCGGACCCAGCGCGGCCCGCTCGGCACGGCTCATCCCGATCAGCCGGTCGCAGACCGCCGAGAGCTCGTCGAAGCCGGTATGCGACAGGTGGATCACCGTCGGGTCGTACTTCTCGAGACCGAGCGCCAACGCCGCCAGCGTCGTCATGGTGCCGGCCACCCCCACCCAGGTCCGGGCGCGCTGGACGGGCACGGCCGCGACCGCTTCGCCGAGCAGTCCACGGACCATGTCGCGGGCAGCCGAAACCTCGGCGGCGGTCGGCGGGTCGGAATGCAAGCACCGCTCGGTGACCCGGACACAGCCGACGTTCGCCGAATAGCTGGCCACTACCCCGTTCTCGGGATCCCCGAGCACCACCTCGGTGGATCCGCCCCCGAGGTCCACGACCACGAATGGCCCGTCGGCGCTGTCCAACTCGCCGACCGCGCCGCGGAAGGACAGTTGCGCTTCCTGCGCCCCGGTGATGACCTCGGCCACCGCACCCGGTACCGCTCGGCCCAGCGCCTGCGCGGTCATCGCGAAGAACACGTCGCGGTTGGCCGCGTCCCGGGTGGCCGAGGTGGCCACCATCCGCACCCGTGAAACACCGTGGGCCAGCAGCAGATCAGCGTAGTCAGCCAGCGCTGCGCGGGTGCGTTCCAGTGCCTCGGGGGCGAATCGCCCGGTCGCGTCGACGCCCTCGCCCAGCCGCACGACACGCATCTCACGATGGATGTCGCGCAGTCCGCCATTCACCGGCTCGGCGATCAGCAGCCGAATCGAGTTGGTGCCGCAGTCGATTCCGGCCAGTGCGTTCATGTGCGCCGCTCCGCAGCAGCACCGCGCTCTGCGCCGTCAAGGGCGCGTGTCATAGCCAGTCCTGCGGGGCCAGGATGCCCGCCATCGCCGGTTCGGCCGCCAATATCGCCAGCGCCTCGTCACCGAACGGGTTGACCCCGCGGCCCTTGGCCAGCGCATGCGCCATCAGCACGTGCAGGCATTTCACCCGGTCGGGCATCCCGCCGCCGGTGAACGTGGTGCCCAGCGGCTCGATGGCATCCCGTTCGGCCAGATAGGACTCGTGTGCGGCCCGGTAGCCGGCGGCCAGCTCGGGATCGTGCTGCAGCCGCTCGGTCATCTGCGCCATCAGGCCCGAGGACTCCAGCCGGCTGGCCGCGGCGGTCAGCGCCGGGTGCGTCAGGTAGTACAGGGTGGGAAACGGTGTTCCGTCGGGCAGCTTCGGGGCGGTCTTGACCACGGCGGGCTCGCCGTTGGGGCACCGGTAGGAGATCTCCAGGACGCCGCGCGCCTCGCGGCCCAGTTGCCGGCTCACTGCGTCCAGGTCGGCCGGATCAACCACCGGGCACCACCGGTACGGGCGGGGCGGGCAGCCCCGGCGGACCGGGCGGTCCCGGGGGGCCCGGCGGCACCGGCGCGGGGTGGGGTGCGTCGGCGATGGTGTGCCACAGCGCGGTGTACCAGGGATCGTCGCTGGCCAGGGCCGGGGAGTCGGTGCCCGGTTCGCCGGGCATCTCCGGTGCGCCGGGCAGCTGCACCTGGTAGGGGATCTCGCCGGGCATGACGAAGCCCAGGCGCTGGCGGGCCTGCGCCCGGATGTGCGCGGGATCCTCGAGGTTGGCCTTCTGCTGCTGCAGGTCGCTGATCTGGCGGTGCAGGGTGTCCTCCAATTGGGACTGCTGTTTCATCTCCGCGTGCTGGGCGAAGAAGGTACGGACCGGACCGGCGAGGGTCAGGGTGAGCACGCACATCACCGCCGCCAGGATCACCGCCCGCCGGGCGGTGAACCCCACCCGCAGCTCCGAGCTCTGCTCGGCGGCCGCCGCGATGGCGCGTCTGACCGCTCCGGCCGGTGACGGCGACGGGGCTCGCGAGCTACTGGTCCCCCGGCGTACCGCCGGCGCGCGGCGCGGGCGCGCCCGTCCGTTTTCTCCGCCCCGTCCCGGCCGCGATGTCGCGGCGCGCCGCTTGGCGTCGGGCCGTTTCGGATCGGACATGGCAGCGGCCCCTGGCTGCTACTTGCTCTCCGGGGCGTAGCGGGGGAAGGCCAGCTCGCCGGCATAGCGGGCGGCGTCGCCGAGTTCCTCCTCGATACGCAGCAGCTGGTTGTACTTGGCCACTCGCTCGCTGCGGGCCGGAGCGCCGGTCTTGATCTGACCGCTGCTGACGGCCACCGCCAGGTCGGCGATGGTGGTGTCCTCGGTCTCGCCGCTGCGGTGGCTCATCATGGTGCGGTAGCCGCTGTGGTGGGCCAGGGTGACCGCGTCCAGAGTCTCGGTCAAGGTGCCGATCTGGTTGACCTTGACCAGCAGCGCGTTCGCCGCGCCCCGCTCGATGCCCTCCTCGAGACGTTCGGGGTTGGTGACGAACAGGTCGTCGCCGACCAGCTGCACGCGGTCGCCGATCGCCGAGGTCAGCGACACCCAGCCGTCCCAGTCGTCCTCGGACAGCGGGTCTTCGATCGACACCAGCGGGTAGCTGTCGAGCAACGAGGCGTAGAACTCGGCCAGCTGCTCAGCGGTGCGGTTCTGCTTCTCGAACGCGTAGCCGCTGCCCTCGGTGTAGAACTCGGTGGCCGCGACGTCGAGCGCCAGCGCCACATCGCTGCCCAGGGTGAGGCCGGTGGCCTCGATCGCGGTGCTGATCAGGTCCAGCGCGGCGGTGGTGCTGGCGACGTCGGGGGCGAAACCGCCCTCGTCGCCCAGGCCGGTGGCCAGGCCCTGCTTCTTGAGCACGGCCTTGAGCGAGTGGTAGACCTCCGCGCCCCAGCGCAGCGCCTCGGCGAAGTTGGGTGCGCCGATCGGGGCGACCATGAACTCCTGGACGTCGACTCCGGTGTCGGCGTGCGCGCCGCCGTTGAGGATGTTCATCATCGGCACCGGCAGGATGTGGGCGTTGGGTCCGCCGAGGTAGCGGTACAGCGGCAGCGCCGCGGAGTCGGCTGCGGCCTTGGCCACCGCCAGCGACACCCCGAGCATGGCGTTGGCGCCCAGCCGGGACTTGTCCGGCGTGCCGTCGAGGTCCACCAGCGCCTGGTCGACCAGCCGCTGGTCGTCGGCGCTGATACCGATGACCACCGGCGCGATCTCGTCCAGCACCGCGCTGACCGCTCGCTGCACGCCCTTGCCGCCGTAGCGCGCGCCGCCGTCGCGCAGCTCCACGGCCTCGTGCTCACCGGTGGAGGCACCGGAGGGCACCGCGGCCCGGGCGAAGGTGCCGTCCTCCAGCGCGACCTCGACCTCGACCGTGGGGTTGCCGCGGGAATCGAGGATCTCGCGGGCGCCGACCTGCTGGATGATGGGCACTGACTTCTCCTTGAGCTGGGTGGGGACTGCGTTGTCCTAGTGAGGGCCTGCTGGGAGCCTAGCCCGTACCGGACGCCTCACAGCGGGCGACCGGCTGCGTATGCCGCGGCCCAATCCCGGACGGCGCGGGCGTAGATCTCCGACTGGTTGTAAGCCATCAGTGCGGTCATCCAGCCCTTGGGGGTGGCCAGATCCTTACCGCGCCAGCACAGATATCCGGCCGCCGACAGCGCGGCGTCGTCGATGTTGTCCGGGCTGATGATGCCGTCGTTGTTGGCGTCGACGCCGTAGAGCCGCCAGGTCTCCGGGATGAACTGCATCGGGCCCATCGCGCGGACGACGCCGTCGTCGTCGGCCAGATCCGGCTGGACCTCCTCGACGATGTGCAGATTGCCCCCGGAGCCGTCGAGCCGGACCCCGCGGATCTTGGGCCGCACATCGCCGTTGCGTGCCACCGTGGCGTTGTTGTAGTGCCCGTGGTGACTCTCGATCTGGCCGATACCGGCCAGTGTGGTCCAGCCCAGGTGGCAGCCGGGGTTCTCCACCTCGGCGACCCGCGCGGCGTAGGCGTAGGCCTCCAGCGCGGTGATCGGTATGCCCAGCAGCGGGGCCCGTTCGGCGGCCCACTGATAGAGCTGGTCGGCGGGCCGGCCGGACGCCAGATCGGTGCTGACCGGCGGGACCGGGTCACCCGGTGGCGGCGGGACGCCCTGCGGGATCGGGTTGCCGAGCTGCCAGCTGCAGCTGGATGCCAGCAGGACAGCCGTCCCGCCCACCACGGCAGCCGTCCGCAGCCAACGTAGCGCCGACACCGATCTCCCCAAGCTCGAAACTCTGGTTACCCGTCCATCGTTCCATGACTGCTCCGCCGACGGCGGCTCTGACCGGGCTACACGCCCGGCCGAATCTTGGCCCGCCCGCGCGGACCCGGCGGTCTAACCGGTCAGCTCACCGTGCTGGGGCTCGGCGAGCAGCGCGTCACGTGCGCGGGCGACCCGGGACCTGATGGTGCCCACCGGGCAGCCACAGACCTCGGCGGCGTCTTGGTAGGACAGCCCGAACAGCTGGGTCAGCAGCAATGCCTCGCGCTGATCGGTCGACAGCCCGGCGATCAACGCGGTCACCTCGACGACGTCTTCGAAGCCGCGAGTGGGCCGGTCACGGTCGAGCAGCAGTTCGGGGTCGATTCCCGGTGCGGTGCGCGGACGCGACTTGAGGTAGCGGATGTGGTCGGCCACCACCCGCCGGGCAATGGCCAGCAGCCAGGTCCGGGCGCTGGAACGGCCGGCGAACCGCGGGATCGCGCTGATCGCCCGCAGATAGGTCTCCTGGGTCAGGTCGTCGGCGCTGACACCGTCGAACAGGTAGGCGACAAAGCGCCAGACGTCGCTCTGGGTGGCTTTGATGAACGATTCCAGCGCACGCGCGTCGCCGGCCGCGGCAGCTACGGCGAGTGCGGTGACAGCGTGGTCGTCGACTCGCTCAGCTCCCGCCATGGACGACAACTTTAGACCCGGGTTCGCGACCTGATTACGACGCATGGTCGTAGAGCCGCCCGCGTGGTTGACCGACCGCAGATGACGGCGCCGGGGGCGGGCGACTGCCGCCACCGCAGCACTGCCCGCGGCGGGCCCGTCGGCGTCTTCACGGGCCGCGCGCGGGTGCGAGTCACCGACCCGTTCCCGCGTCACCAGCAAAGCGAACACCAAACCGATCAGCACCGGCAGGTGGCTGGCGACACGCGCCGTCGTCACCTGTCCGTGGTAGGCGTCGATGGCCACATAACCGCCCAGTGCCAGCGCATATACTCCCGAGATTGCCGCAACGCCGACCGCCAGGGAGGGCCAGACGCCGGCGGCGATCATCGCCCCGCCGAGCGCCAAGAGCCATGCGGTGGACTCATGCAGCAAATGCGCGCCGGTGGCTGCTCCGTGGCCGTGAGACGAGACCATGCCGAAGTGCACGCCCGCGATCTGAGCCAGCGCCATCGCCACCTGCAGCGCCCCCACCGCGATCAGCGCCAGCCGTCGCACGCCCCAGTGCGCCCAGCGGTCATCACCGGAAATCCCGGTGACCGACGTCACTCCGGCGGCCGCCAGGATCTGGGCCGCCAGGTCGGGGCCGGCTTCGGTGCCGTGGTCGATCTCGCTGAGCCGCCGGGCCTGGGCAGCCGCTCCGACCAGCCAGCGCCGGCAGCTACGGCACGACGCCAGGTGCATGTCCACCTGCTGGGCGGGCAGGCCTTGCTGCTCGCCGTCCAGCAGCGACGACAGAGTTTCGCGCACTACCTCGCACCGCATGCCGACATAGTCGCTCATTCGGCGCCCGGACACAAAGGTTGATTCGAACGGAACCGAACCGGACCTCGCCGCGACTACTCAAAGAGCAAACTGAATCGCAGACATGTGAGGAGAGGTGTTCGATGACCGCACCCGTCTGGTTGGCCTCGCCGCCGGAGGTGCACTCGGCACTGCTGAGCGCCGGCCCCGGGCCCGGTCCGCTGCTGGAGTCGGCGTCGGCGTGGACGGCGATGAGCGCGGAATATGCCGAGGTGGCCGCCGAGCTGGACGCGGTGCTGGCCGGCGTGCAGGCCAGCACCTGGCAGGGACCCAGTGCCCTGGAGTACGCGGCTGCGCACCAACCGTATCTGAGCTGGCTGGCCGAGAGCGCCGTCACCAGCACCATCGCGGCCAACCTGCACCGCACGGCGGCGGCGGCCTACACCACCGCGCTGGCCGGCATGCCCACGCTGGCCGAACTCGCCGCCAACCACGCCGTGCACGCCACGCTGGTGGCCACGAACTTCTTCGGCATCAACACCATCCCGATCGCCCTCAACGAAGCCGACTACGCCCGCATGTGGGTGCAGGCCGCGGAGATGATGACGCTCTACCAGGGCATCGCCGGGGCCGCACTGGCCTCGGTTCCGCTGGCCGCGCCCGCACCGCCGATTCTGGCGTCGGCCGCCGAGGCCGCCCCACCGGTGAGCTGGGAACAACAAGTCGCCGATCTGCTTCGGCAGTACAACATGGGCTTCGCGGACCCGATCGCCAAGTGGCTGTGGTCGCTGCTGGGGGTCGACGGATATCCGATCGAGGCGTTCCCGTTCGCCAGCTCGGTCAGCCAGATGCTGCTGCAGATTCCGGGCATGTCCCCGATTCTGGCCGGGGCCCTGGGCTGGACCACCTTCCACACTTTGACGCTGCTGTGGCCGCTGGGGCAGATCGCGGTGCAGATGGCGATCCCCATCGTCCTGGCCTCCGCGCCCGCCCTGGCCGCCGCCGCCGGGCTGGGTGCGCTCGGCGCTATCGGCGCGGTGGGCGCGCTCGACCACATGCCCGAGCCGTCGCCACTGCCGGTGGCCGGTGCCGCCACACCGGTCGCCGCGGGCGCCCCCGTGCCGGCAGGTGCCGCGGCCTCCCCCTCGTCCGCGCCGATCTCCTCGGCCGCTCAGGCCGCGCCGGCCAACGTCAGCGCCGGGATGCCGGCGGGCGGTGCGGCCGGCGGCGGGCCGGGTGTCGGTTTCGGGCCGACCTCCGGCATGTATCTGGTGAGCAGCGTTGCGTCGCCGGCGCGGCGCTCCAGCGGTGCGCGGCGTTCCCGCGGTGCCGAGGAGGATGCCGCCGAAGACCAGGACGCGCCCGCCGACGCCGCGGGGCTGACGCTGGCGCAGCAGCGCCGCCGGCGCCGGCGCGCCAAACAGCGCGGGTTCGGCGACGAGTACATGGACATGAACGTCTCGGTGACCCCGGACTGGGACGCGCCGCCGGCGACGGCGAGCGCCTCGGCTTCCGGCGCGGGGCCGTTGGGCTTCGCCGGGACGGCCGCCGACGGGCGCCGGCAGGCCGCGGGCATCGCGGTGCTCACCGGCGACGGACTCGACACCGAGCCGCGCGTGCCGATGCTGCCGGGAGGCTGGGACGAGCGCTCGGCCTGAGCACCGACACAACGCTGGCGGTGGCTAACTGGCGGGCTCCTGCCAGACGATCTTGGCCAGTTCGTCGCGATCGGCGATATCGAGTTTGATGCACGCCCGGTAGATATGTCCTTCGACCGTGCGGACCGACACCGTGAGCCGCTCGGCGATCTGCCGATTCGACAGGCCCCGGGCGATCATGGCCGCGATCTCACGCTCGCGGGCGGTCACCGGCAGCGGTCGCGCGGCGGCTCTGATGGCCGGCGTCATCGCCCCGTCGCATTGGGTGGCCAGCCGCAGCGCCCGCGCCGCTGACTCCGCGCTGCGGCGCCGCTTACCGGCACGCTCATACAGCGGCACCGCCTGCGCGGCGGCGTCGGCGGCGCTCAACACCAGGCCGGCGGCTTCCAATTCCACACTGACCGCGTCCAGGGCAGCCGCGTCCGAGGTGCCCACCGCACGCGCGTGTTGGGCATAGCAGGCCGCGACGGTCCCCCCGACGCGGGTGGCCAACGTCGCCAGCCGGCCCGCGACGGTGCGGTCGCCGAACCGGGCGGCATGGTGCAATGCCTCGGCTTCGACCGCGCACTGGCCCGAGGTGCGGGCCAGATCGGCGGCAGCACCGGCCAAGTCGACCGCCGAGCGCTGGCCGCCCTTCCCGGCGGCCAGCCACGCCTTGGCGATCATCAGCTGGGGTTCCCACAGCGCCTCATGCGGGCCGGTGTGTTCCTGGGTGGCCTCGAGCACCCGCTCCGCCTCGTCGATGTTGGTCAGCGCGGCATACGCGCGCACCAGCAGCACCCGTGCCGGTAGCTGCCAGGGCAGCGAGGCCTCGGCGGCCAACGCCGCGATCGCCTGCTCCATCGAGGAGATGGCGTCGCGGAATCGGCCCCGGTAGGTCGCGACCAGGCCGGCCATGATCTTGGCGATGGCCCACCCGACGAACTGGCCGGCCGAGGAGAACTGCGTGTATTCGGCTACCCGCTGATCGGCCTGGTCGAGTTCCCCGATACAGGTCAGCGCGAGCACGTCGCCGTATCGCACCATCCCGCGCAGCATGCCGTCGGTGGCCTTCTGCTCGGCGCGGCACCGGGCGGCGATCGGCGCGAACTCGCCGCCGCGGCCCGCCAGCGGCATGGCGAGGCCCGCACCGAACGCGGCGAAGTCGACGGCTTGTTTGGGCGCGTGCGGGTCCGCCAGCACCCGCTCGGCTGCGGCCAGCCCCTCCTCGATCTTGTTCTGGTGGATCGCCATCGCCGACCCGGTGGCGTCCACGATGAGTTTGAGGGCCGGGTGTTCGACGCGGCTGTGCAGCAGTTCCAGCAGCGCGGTGGCCTGGGCGATATCGCCCATCGACCAGAACAGGATCGACAACCGGGGGATGCCCCACTGCACGAGCTGCAGCTCATCGAGGTGGGCGGGATCGAAACGGGTGAGGATCTCGTCGGCCTGCACCGGGCGCCCCTGCCACAACAGTGCCCGCGACAGCAGCTCGGCGGCACGCAGGCCGCCGCCCCGCTCGAAAGCCGAGCGCGCCAACCGCTCCCCCAGGGGCAGGTTCGACAAGAAGATGGCATCTTTGGCCGCGCTGATCAGCGAGTCCATGTCGACCTGCTGGTCGCTGTCGATGCACAGGTGGGCCAGCCGGATACGGTCGGCGGCCGAATCCAGGTCGCGTTCGCGCAGGACCTTCACGATGCGGCCGCGCAGGCTGCGGGCAGACGCGGTGCCGATCCGGCGGCGCACGACATCGCCGAACACCGGGTGGCTGAACCGGGCGCTGAGGTGCCGACCGTCCTGTGTGACGCGGATCAGCCCCTGCACCTCGGCGGCGTCCACCGCCTCCTCCCCGGCCAGCTCGCACAGCGCGTCTATGTCCAGTGGTTCGCACAGCGCCAGCAGCTTTAAGGCGCCCACAACCTCCGTGCCGGCGCGATCGAGACGCTCGTCGAGCAACGCCGCCAGGCCGGACGGCACCTTGGTCGGCCCACGCAGCTGCCACACACCGTTGACTTCGGTCAAGGTTCCCGCGTCGACAGCGCCTTCGACCAGGTGTCGCAGAAACAACGGATTGCCGCCCGTCGACTCCCACATGACGTCGGCGCTGAGCCCCTCGAGCGTCCCGCCGAGGACCGACTCGACCAGCGCGACACACTGTTGTTTGGACAACACGTGCAGTTCGACGCGCTGCAGGTGCGCGTCCTTCCACAAGGCGGTCACCGCGTCCAGCACCGGTTCGCCGCTGCGCACCGTGCACACCACCCGCGCCGCGCCCTCCACCACCAGCTGGTGCAGCAGGGTGGCCGACAGCTGGTCCAGCAGGTGCGCGTCGTCCACACCGATGACGGTGTCGCCTTCCGCGACAAGGGATTTCCGCGCCGAGGTCAGCAGCGCGATCGGGTCGCGCGACGCCGACGCCTCCACCCACTGGGCGAACGCCCCCAGCGGGATGCTGCGGGAAGACTCCGTGCACGCCGCCCAGTGCACCCGGGACGGCAGCGATGCGGTGACGGCGCGGGCCAAGGTCGTCTTGCCGACTCCGGCGGAGCCCACCAGCACGACACCGCGACAGTCCTCACCTGTCAGACAGGACCGGATCGCCTCGCATTCCGCGGGGCGATCAAGCAGCCGCCACCCGCCTGCCATGGATAGATAGTCTAAGTCGGCCCCGGGCACGTCACCAGCACAAATCCGATCAATCCGGCAGCTGCCCGATGTCGACCGGCTCGAGGCGCGGCGCGGCGTTGACGTGATGGCGGAACTGGCTCGACGCCTCGTAGACCTGCAGCTTGAGGCGGTTGATCGAGCCCAGGGGCCGGTGATCTGCCAATGCCCGCCAGGAGTTGAACGACAGCACATCGTCGCCGAAGGCGCGGCGCTGCGGGCTGCAGGGATTCTGGGGCGGAAAGGTTATCTTGGCCACCGGCCGGTGCGGTGATTCCTCTTCCGGCCACGCCACCGTGGCGTCTTCGATCGGCATCGTGGCGGTGTCGGTGCACAGTTGCACCCGCAGCTCGTACTCGGCGCCCTGGTCTGCGAAGAAATCGATCATCAGGTCCCGGTGGGCCTCCGGGCCGGCGTCGCGGGGCACCCGCCGGCCTTGCAGATTCTTCACCGAGTCCGACAACGGCGCGTACAGCATCTTCGCGACGTAGTCGCCGTAGCGCAGCGGCGCCGAGGAAAAGAAGGTCTCGCCCAGGATGTGGGTGTTGGGCGCGATGAAGACCGCGAGGTTCGGCGGCAGCCGCATGCCGACCTTGGTTGCCGCGGCCAGCACCTCGCTGCCCGCCCACAGCGCGCGGTCGGGCAGCATCGCCAGTACGCGAGCGGTCGGCATGCCCTGCGCGAGGTAGGCGTGCGCGTCGGCGAACAGGAACTCACGGTGGGTCACCATGATGAAGTCCTGTGTCGTGGCATCGTCGTCGGCCAGGGCCCGTGGTCCGCGCACCCCGAGGACCTTGATCGCCAGTCCGCGGACACCGCGGATCTGGTCGCTGCGCAGCACCCCGGACGTGGTGGAGATCCGCGCGATCACCGGGTACGTCGCGGGTGCGGCGAACAGGCCCTGCGCCAGTTCCTCGGGCAGGTCGGGGTAGACGGACAGTTCGCCGCGCAGGATCGCATGGCTCTTGGCGTGCGCGTCGCGCAGTCCGTGTTTGAACTTGCGGTAGGCCCGTTCGTTGTTGTGGCGCAGTGCGGCGGTGATCCGCTCGATCACCTCGTTCTCGTCGGGCCGTGGCTGCTCCAGGTCCTCCCGGTAGCGCACGTAGTCCGGCGCGGCGCCGCCGGCGGGCGCCTTCGGTGCCGCGGACGGCGGCGCGCCGACGGGGTGCCAGGGCGCGAAGGGATTGGCGACGCCGGCCAGGGCGGGCTCGAGTGCCGGAAAGTGCCGCAGCAGCACGCTGCGCATGTCGTTGTCGGCGACCCAGTCCAAGCCCGCCTGGGTGTAGACCTCGGGCCGGAAGTCCCGGGTGAAGAAGCGGTCGCTGGCCAGTCGCCGCGATGCCATCAGTACAAAGATCCGAAATGCGGTGTCGCTGAAGCCGAATCCCCGGGGCTTGGGTTCGGCGTAGAGCCCGACCATCAGGTCGACCTGCTCCACGTCCGCGTAGATCTGACGGAGTTCCTGCGCCCACACCGGGTTGTCGGTCAGCTCGTCGAACGATGACACCGGTTTGAGGCGCAACAGGCGCCGGAACTCGTTGTAGCGGGGCACGCCGTGCTCACGCACCCGCAGTATGTCGGTGGCGGCCAGATCGATCAGCGATCCGTCCGGGCGCTCGAAGTGCTGCAGCTGCCGGGGAAAGTTGTGCAACGTGAGGGCGCCGGGATGCGCTCGGCCGAATGAGTAGAACAGGTGCGCCATCGGGATCTCGTCCAGCCGCTCACGCACGTGCCGCAGGGTCAGATCGGCGAACTCGTGTTCGGCCACGACACAGTCGTCGGCCAGCGAGCGGAACAGGAAGGTGTCGGGGATCAGCGGATGCATGCGGTACACCGCCACGAATTCCTCGGTGAGCGAATAGGGAACGCCGTGGTGGTTGGTGGGCGATCCGGGTATGCCCTGCAGCACCTCGCTGTCGGTGATGCGCCCGAAGCGGCGCCGGAACCGCTCCCCCAGAACGCCAAACCAGTTGGCCCGCATGGCAAGCACCGTGGTGGGGTGGGCGATGATGGCCGGTGTCCAGTCGATGGTGTGGATCTTGGCGATCAGCGCGGCGTTGACCAGCCGGGCCTTGTCGTACAGTTCCTGATCGCCCAGCTGCGGGTAGCACTGCGCGAGCCGGTCGCATATCGCGTTGTGCTCGCGCATGAACAGTGAGTGCAACATGGCCAGGCCGACCCAGAAGTTCCCGGCGGCGCCGGTCAGGTCGAGATGGCGCTCCAGTTCGATCGGCGGCAATCCCAGCTGGTCGAGCTTGAGCTGACCGTGGTGGCCGGTGCGCAGTGCCGCGCAGAATTCCGGTGTGGAGCCATAGATCTGCGAGGCGTCCCACCAGTGGGTCTCCCCGGTGACGAAGGTGGGCGGACCCTGCGGGTCGGGGCTGGGGTCCGGTGCCGCCCGTTTGATGGTCATCGGCCGCTGCGGCCAGGGGTCGTGGTCGTGCAGCGGGATCTGCCAGGGCTGCGTGTCGACGGTGCCGTGGCTGAACCAGTCGTGGACCTCGAATTGGATCCACGCGGCGGCCAGCAGGTTCAGTGTGGTCGCCGGCTGGAAGTCGTCGCGGCCGAGCAGTCGCCGGCTGATCAGCCGCGGATTGGGCTCGAGCAGCGCCTCGGGATCCTCGGGGTAGGTGTACTCGGGCGGAACGTTGCGGCCGAACCTGCTTCCCAGCGAACCCATCAGAGGGTCGTCGACGTCGTTACAGGTGCCGTTGAGAGTGCGGGCGCCCAGGCGGTTGCCGAACACCGGCCCGTCATCGGGCGGCCGGTCGGCGGCGCCACGCCCGGCGTCGTAAAGGTTGTATGCCCGCAGCTGATGGCGCAGCCCGACCAGAACGGCGAGGGCCAACGGCCTCGGCAGGCGTGACCACCCGATCGTGCGATCGGCCTTTTCTGCGGCTCTCGACATCAACCGCGACATTGTTGCGCGCACTTCGATACCGCCTCTCTGTGTTCTTTTCTGCGCCGATTCCGCCCTCATCGATCGTGAAACGTCACAGCGCACCGAACACGAGTATTCGAATACTTCATCTTCGGCGATTCCCGGGCGCGCGTACACCCCTTTACCTGGGATTCGTGGTCAACCGTGGCGGAAGTCAGGTAGCGCGCCACTCGTGCCCCCGGTAGCCCGGCGGACCTAATTTTCTCGCATCACCAGTCCGACGATGTCAGGAGAAATTGAAATGTCTGTGTTATCGCAACCGCGAACCGCCGCAATTGTCGAAGCGGTTAATTCCGTACCGCTGCCGGCCCCCGCTTTCTTCCCGCAGGGGCGACGCTGCCGGGGACGGTACCGGTGGCTTTGCCGCGTCTGCGCGCCGGCCACCGACTGATGGCCATCGCCCGACGGGCACTGGCGTCGCTGCCCAGCCTGCCCGACCCACCGGCGCGGTACCCGCGCGTACGCGACTACCTGGAGCCCTCGCGCATGGCGCGCGAGATGTACCGGCTATGAGCGTCATCGCCGCCAGCTGCGTGGCCGTGCTGATCCTGCTCCTTTCCAGCGGAGCGCATGAGGCGCAGCTGTGGCTTGAGCGCTGGGACTACGACCGTCATTTCGAGGACTGAGCCGCGATATGAGCACGCCGGGACAGGTGCGGTCTCGCCACGTGACGCGCGCTGGCCTCAATTTGAGGTAGCCCACTACGCGTGCTGAATCCCCTTTGCGCTCCAGATGATTGGAGCCCTACCCGGGCATCCCGCCCGGACCGATCACAGGAGGTCACTGAAATGGCAAAGGTCGCAACCCGGCGCCGGGAACGCAAGCGGATCTGCAATCTGGTTCCCACACCGCCGAAGAGCATGCAAACCGACTGGAAGTTCACCGACGCGCTGGCCGCGGGGGTCCTCGGCGCCCCGGCCGCCCTGCCGGCCAGCGTGGACCTGCGCAGCTCGTGGTGGGGCATCGGCGATCAGGGCAACACCGGATCGTGCGTCGGCTGGGCGTCGACCGACGGGGTGGCGCGGTACATGTTCGTGACGGCCGGCCGGCTGGCGAAGACGGAGAGGTTGTCACCGCGGTTCGCCTGGATGGCGTCCAAGGAGACCGACCAGTTCACCTCCCGGCCGGAGACGATGATCGAAGGTGCCGGTACCACGCTGAAGGCGGCGGCCGACATTCTGCGCAACTACGGCGCGGTGCCCGAGTCCATGCTGCCCTTCAAGATCAACACCGCGATGTACTCCGGCAACGAGAACACCTTCTACGCCACCGCCGCGACGCACAAGATCGCATCGTATTTCAACCTGCAGCTCAATCTGGACAATTGGCGCGCCTGGCTGAGCCAGCACGGCCCGATCCTGGTGGGCCTCAACGTGGATGCGACATGGGACAACGCGGCGACAACGGGCGGCAAGCTGGATCAGTTCCAGCCCGCCACCGTCCGGGGCGGCCATGCCGTCACGGTGGTCGGCTACACCGACGAGGGACGCTTCATCCTGCGCAACAGTTGGGGCACCGGCTGGGGTGACGACGGCTTCGGTTACGCGAGCCCGGAGTACATCAACGGCGCCTTCTTCAACGAGAGCTACGGGGTGGCCTTGTGATCACGAGACGCCCAAGATGGCACTCAGCCTGACCGAGCGTGACGACGGCCGCCGCATCGACGTGCGGGTCGGTGACACGATCGAGCTACGACTGCCGGAAAACGCCCCAGCGGGTTACCGCTGGGGCGTTGACAGTCTCGATGAGCGATTGTTGGAGCTCACCGAAACCTACGGCGACTATCCCGGGGCGACGGGTTCGGCCGGCGTGGCCTGCTTTCAGCTGCGGGTGCGGGCGCCGGGCGAAAGCGTCCTGCGGCTTGACTACCGGCGAAGCTGGGAGGGCGACGCCGGCGTGCTCACCCGCTTCTCCGTCGAGATCGCGGCGTCATCGGAGTAGTTCAGGCGGCATCGCTGTAGGGCGACGACAGACGACGAAACCCGGGTTCGCCTCAGCCGAACCCGGGTTTCGTCGCGGCGGTGGAATTAGTCGAGCGGGGCCTCCACGCGGTAGCGCTTGAACAGGCCGTTGCCGAAGTCCACCTCGATCTCACGAGTGGCCACCAGCACCGCCTGGTCGAGCTGCATGGCGTAGCCGACCTCGGTGGTGCCGGGCACCAGCGAATAGCCCACCGGCATCTGGCCCTTGGTGGCCCAGCGCGCCATGTGCTGCGCCCACGACGCCCCGAGGCGCTGCTCTACCGGATCCTGGTCGGCTGTGACCCGCGCGGATTGTTCGGCGCCGTCCGGGGTCGGGGTCGGGCTGCCGCCGCCCACGCCGCGGGTGAGCCGGTCCACGGTGCGCACCGAGCTGGCAACCCGGGTCACCGTGCCGTCGTTGTCGACACAGACCCGCACCTCGCCGGCACCGGGGGTGACCACCGGCAGACCGTTGATCAGCTGCTTGAACGTCACGGTCGTGCCGGTCACCACCGGGTCCAGCAACTCGCCGTCGCCGTTGGCGCTGCCGCCGGCCTCGGCGGCATATTGGACCTTGTCGAAGACCAGCTCCGCGTCACGGGTCAACCCGTACAGGCCCAGGGCCTCTTGGGCGATGGCCGCCGCCTGGCTCACCGGGATCTGGTCGTGGTTGCTGTCGTTGTGGTGCTCGAGCTGCGCTTCCAGCGACCCGTCGGCGCCGAACGCCAGCCGGGCATCCCCGTCGCCGATCCGGAACGCGCCGGTGGCCGACACCGCGACCTCGCGGGGAATGCTGACCCGTACCCCGAAGCGCTCGACCGCTGAGCGAAGGGCTTTCGGGCTGACCTCGATCGGCCGCAGTCGCGCGCCGCGAACATCGGCCGGGACGGTGAGCTGCCGTTCGCGCGTACTCAGATTCGCCGGTGCCAGACTCGACGCGTAGTACCAGCGCCACTGCCACCAGTTCTTGCTGACGTGCCCGAAGTTGAACAGACGTTCGTTGTTGAGGCGGTCGGTGGCCTCGGCCTGCGTTGCGCCGCAGGCGACGACCGACGGCACCTGGCCGTGGGAGATCCGCCAGCTGGCGTCCATCCAGGCGGTGCTGAAGGACTTCCCCTTATTCCATTCCTCGAAGAAGTACTTGCCGTAATTGCCGTCGTCCACGCTCGTGGTCTCGAAGCCGAACAGCATGCGAAAGCCCAGATTCGCCGAGTTCCAGGTGATGATCGGGTTCAGCGGGGCGTATACGGGGCAGGCGAAACAGGTGGACCAGAACAGGTAGTTGGCCCGTTCGTTGCCCAGCCGCATGTTTGACGCCCATGCATTGGTGCCCTGGTTGTTCCAGTTGCCGCCCAGCGGGAACCACACACTGCCGTCCGCGCGGCGGCCGCCGTGGCCGGAATGGTAGGCGACGTTGACCGCGTCCATGCCATAGGTGTCCTGCCAGTCGTCGAAGTCCTCGTAGTAGGACCAGATCTGGACGTTGCCGTCCTTGTACCAGAAGTTGGGTGCGGTGAACTTGCCGACGTATCCGAGAAAACCGGCGGCATCCTCGTGGGTGTACATCAGCGAACCCGCGTCGGCGAAGGTTTCGACCGAGAAGGCACCGTAGGCATTGGCGCCGCCGCGTGCGTCGCCGTCGGCCGCAACCGCAGCAGGCGTCGCCCCTTGCGGGTTGTCCCCGGACGCCGAACCGAAAACCATGCGTGCGGTTCCGTTCCCGTTGTGCGCCGTGCGCGACGCGGCCCGGGTGGCCGGGGGCTCAGTTGTGGTTGTGGCCAGCGTCTTCAGTCCGGCCTTCTTAGTGGGCATATCGACTCCAATCTCGGGTGGTGACTTCCAACCCCGATCATCGATCGGCCGAAAACGCGCCCATAGCGTAGGCGACTACCTGCCTTCGCCTGTGCTGCCGAAGGTTTCGTAGGCAGCCTGCGGTGCGCTCAGGCGTGCGGCGACGTCCGCGCGCAAGCGGTCCACATCGAGTGCACCCGGGTCCCACTTGCGCGGGTTCCACTCCCGATGCGCCAGCACATGGGTGCTGGGCCGGCCCAGTCTGCGCAGGATCGCC
This sequence comes from Mycolicibacter engbaekii, assembly GCF_002101585.1. Classification (GTDB taxonomy): domain Bacteria; phylum Actinomycetota; class Actinomycetes; order Mycobacteriales; family Mycobacteriaceae; genus Mycobacterium; species Mycobacterium engbaekii. The sequence continues at coordinate 32,863 of NZ_LQOT01000041.1, forward strand.
GCACAGCAGCGCACCAGCGCGTCATATTGCGGCGGTCCCCAGCCTTCGGTGCCGGTGTTCACCGCGCGGATGCCGATCGTGTGCTCATCCGCCCGGTCGGCGGGCAGGCCCGGATAGCGTCCCGAGCCGGCGTGCCGCGCGGTGCCCGCTGCGACGACGGTGACCGTGCCGTTCTGAGCCAGGTGCAGCTGCGCGAGCGGGCCGTTCACCCCGGCTGTGCCACCGGCGATGCGCTCCGGCGGCGCCTCGTCGGCACCGGTGTGGTGGCAGATCACGCCCCAGATGTCGGTGAAGTCGCCGTACCCGCGGAACCGCCAACGGGGGAACTCCACGACATCGAGCCCTTCGCGGCGCAGCACGTCGGGCAGCCAGAACGGATTGATCGAAGACATCTGCGCCCCTTCCGTACTCGATGACAACGCTAGGACCGCTCGCACTCCCCGCACGCGAGTAGTGCGCTACCCGCCTGTGCGCCGAAGTGCTGCAGCGCAACAAGTGACGTAGCGGACTACGCTAGGGACCGCGGCCCCACCGGTGGATCCTCGGAAAGATGAACTCCTTTGCGCCCCCACCGGACCTGCCCTCGGCCACCACACTCGACGAGGTGATCGCCAGCATCGATGCCGTGGTCGAGTGGTCGATCGGTACGTCGAGCCGCCTGGGCTACTTTGCGGCACTGTACAAACGGATCACCATCGCGGTGCGCACGGCCATTGCCCAGGGTGTGTTCGCCGACGGCCCCCGGATGGAGCGGTTCGACGTCGCATTCGCCAACCGCTACTTCGACGCACTCAACGGGCACCTGCATCCACAGCGGTACCCGCGACCGACCCGTTCCTGGGCGGTGACATTCGGCGCCGCGAGCGCGGGCGACCCGATCCTGGTGCAGCACCTGGTCGCCGGGGTCACCGCACATATCGCACTGGATCTGGGTATCGCCGCAGTCCAGGTTTCACCCGGACCGGCGCTGTGGACGCTGCGTGAGGACTTCGCCGCGATCAATGCGGTGCTGGCGGCCCAGGTCAGCGACGTCGTCGCCCGGCTGAACCAGCTGTCACCGGCCCTGGGCGAGTTGTATGCGTTGTTGGGGTCCGGCGAGCTGTTCGCCATCAACGCCGCGGTGCGGGCGCTGCGCGACAGCGCGTGGCGCTTCGCGTCACTGCTGGCGCGAGAGCCGGTCATCGCACACGGCCCCACGATCTGGGTCCGCGACCGCTGGGTGGCCGGCCAGGTGGTGTCGGTGTTCGAGGCAGCTGCGCTGTCCCCGGTGTCGCAGGCGGTCGTCCGCGAGATCGCCGAGCGGGAAAGCCGCGACATCGCGGGCAACATCAGGGTGCTCGACGCGATCGCGGCGACCCCGGCGACGCCCATCCGGATCGCGCTGTGACGGCGGCGGATCACCGCCCGTCCGGGCTGGCGTGGTCGGGTTTGGCCGCGTCGCGGTTGCGGCTGGGAATGCTGTCGAGCACGTTCTGGGTCTGAATGTCGATGAGCCTGGTGAAGGCCTGCTGCGAGCCGCCGAAGATCAGCGCGTAGGCGACGAGCTGCGCCCGGCCCGCGGCGGCGACGTCGGGGCCCAGGACCCCGGCGCGGATCAGCAGCAGCCCGGCCAATGCCGTCAGCGCCCCGGTCGGCAGCTTCACCAGCAGCGAGGCCATCGGAACCGCGTAGGGGGTCGAGGAGCCACGCATCCGGCGAATGGCGATCGACCCCAGCAACCCCGCGCTGAACAGTCCGATGAGTTCGACTAAGAAGACGTCGCCGCCGGTGGGCGCCCATCCCCCGGTCGGGCAGGTGGCTGCCGGCGGGTGATCGGCGGCGCACAGCGCGAACCAGCCGGGCGCGCACCAGCCGAGTAGCCCGATTCCGACAGCGAACAGCGTCAGCACGAAGGTGGCTCCGAACAGCAGATTGCGAAAGCTGCGCGTCCGGACGTGTTCGTCGGCGCAGGCCGCGTAGATGGCCCGCACGTCCTGGGCGATGGCGCCGCGGTCCTGGTCGGTGAGGGCTTCTTTCGCGGCGTACTTGCGCAGGTCGTCCAGCCGGGCGTCGTGCGGTTTGAGCAGCAGCGCTGCGTCGGCGATGATGTCGGGCAGTTTCGCGGCGACGGCGTCCGGCGGCGACAGGGCGGTGAGGGTGATTTCGACCGCGTTGATGTGCCCCAGCGCCCGGGCGACATCGACGCCCGTCCAGGCGTAGCGCAATCCCGGACGGCTTTTGACGGCTGCGTCAGCGGCGCGCAGCCTGCCCTTGGCCACGCCCAGCCGGCGTCGTTGCGCCGCGGACATCTCGCCGCCCAACTGATCTATCAGACAGTCGATTTCGGTATCGAGATCGACGATCCGGCTCTGCGCCGATTCTCGCCACGCGGCGTGCAGTCTGCGCTTCGCCGGCGTGATGGGCGCCAGCGCCGTCGGCTCCGGATCGGTTCTGCCGGCGCCGGTGTCCATCCAGCGAACGACAGCATCGGTGTTCGCGCGGTTGCCTGGTGAGCGGGTCATGGCGCATCCCTTTCCGATGGTGGCCGTGTCCCACTATCTGTCTGATCGTCGCCGGCCGGCACGAGTAGCGCCGTACCCGAATTCAGCCGCGTCAGCGCCCAACATCGGCATCCGACGGCACATACTCTGCTGAACTGATCAGAATTGCGGTGGGATTGGCCTTGTCGATCTGGTCCATGGTGTCGATGTGCCGCAGCGGATCGTCGATGGTGTCGCGGATGCCGTAGAACGTCATCAGCGAGGGTGCCTCCATGGTCGGTGCCGGCGGATCGACCACGACGTAGATCCTCGACATCGGATGATCGGCGACCAGATCCTGGATTGCACTGGTGGAGGCGAAACGGGATTCGGCGCACAAGACGCCGGTTTTGTTTTCGCCGAAGTCGTGGATCGTGCCGGCCTCGTCCAAGAACGCGAACGGGTCGCGCGCAAGCGAGGTCTGCGGCGGGTAGCAGCTGTGGGTGTCGTTGAGTATCAGGCGGGTGACCACGACTCCATTCACCGTCAGCCGGACCAGCCGGACCTTGCGCGAGTCGATGTCGATCACCACTTTGTGCTGCACCGTTCCCCCGGGCGAAAGAAAGGTGTAGTCATACGGGGCCGCAAACAGGTTGGCGTACAGCAGCTGGGAGTCCACGGCACGGTTGGGGGTTTGGCGGTACTCGCCCTGCAGGGCCCGGCCCAGCGGTGTCAGCCCGGCGAGCAGGTTTTCGGTGCTGGCCGGTTCTTCCGGTGTTCCCACCGGATATGCCGTCACGCGCATCAGCCCCGCAGGCACCTGCGCCTGCACCGAGCCGCGGTTGTGCAGCGTCACGGTGGCCGACAGGTGGACGATCGGGCCGGTCGAGCCCGTCGGCGACAGCTCGGCGTTGAGGTCGACGAGCGGACGTGCGGACGCCGGCAGGTATTCGGTCTGCATCCAGAACTGACCCAGACCTACCAGCGGGAACAGTGCGACAGCGACGGCCGCGCCCCGACTGAAGGCACCGCGGGCGTAACGGCCCAGGTAGAGCACCCAGCACAGGGCGATACCGCCCATCACCAACACGATGCCCGTGACGCCCAGGAGCTGGCTTACCGGGCTGCGCTGATCGACCATCCAGACATAGACGGCCAGGCCCGCGATGAAGATCTGACTCACTGTGGCGGTCAGCGCCGCGCCCCGCGATCTCTTCGCGATCTGGATCGATGCCAGCACGCAGGTGATGCCGATCGCGGTCAGCAGGGCCGTGCCGATCAGGTCCCACGCGGTGCTGGTCAGGGTCGCATTCCGGACCGCCAATCCGAGCACAAGTGCGGCGTCGAGTCCGACCCAGACCACCAGCACGACGCGCAGCGGTCTGGGCACCGCGCCCAGGTCGGCCACCTGATCTGCGCCGGCCGCGTGACCGCCGGCATCGTCGATGTGTCGTTGCAGCGTGATCACCGGTGCTCCTTGGATGTGTTGCGCTAGATCGCTTCTCGCACCAGCCTGGTCACCGACTGCGGTAGCAGGCTTTCGGGTATCTCCCGGCTGGTCTCCCCGGCCGCCGTTCGTCGCGTCACCAGATAGGTGTAGCGATCAGCGCCGGGATCGGGCGGCAGCGGCGCCGCACTGTCGATCAGGCGGTCCAGCGCCGCCCGGGACTCGGGATCCAGGGCGTCGGCCGCCACGCGACCTGTGGCCGGCAATCCGGCCAGACCGCCGCGCCTTTCGATGACGTATTCGTTCATGGGTGCCCCGCTTGCGCTACGCGATGCCGACCGCCTCCCACGCGGCATCAACTGAACTGTATACAGCGGAATCCGTCGCGAACAAGGACTTTGCCGCCGACCGCGTCAGGTTGGCGAATGCCTTCATCTTCATGTTCGGCGAGGCTTTGGGGCTGGTGAGTGCCGCGTACCACGCCTTGCCGGCCTTCTCCCAGGACTGTCCGCCAATGGCCTTGGCGGCAAGGTAGAACGCGTGGTTGGCAATCCCGCTGTTGGTGTGCGGATCGCCGCCCGGTACGTAGTCGCGGTAATGCGCGGGTTGCCGGGACAGGCAGTGCTGGGCGCCGGGGTCGGCCATGTCGCGCAGGCAGGTGTAGCCCTTCGCGGCGGCCTTGGGCCCGATGATGTCGGCTCCGATCAGCCAATCGGCCTGGTCGACAGTCTGGTTCTTCCGCCACTGCCGGAACATGGTGCCGAACACGTCCGAGACGCTCTCGTTGAGCCCGCCGGCCTCGTTGGTGTAGTTCAGGCCTGACGTGAATTGCGTGACACCGTGCGTCAACTCGTGTCCGATCACGTCGGTCGACGCGGTGAAATCGATGAAGATCTCGCCGTCACCGTCGCCGTAGGTCATCTGGGTGCCGTTCCAGAAGGCGTTGGAGTAACGCACGTCGTAGTGGACCGACGAGACCAGGGTCATGCCGGCGTTGTCGACCGAGTTTCGTCCGAAGCACTGGGCGTAGAAGTCGGCCACGGCCAGCGTCTCGCGGTAGGCGCGGCCGGCGGTGGCATCCGACGACGAGTCCGGGTTGAGGACCGGCGCGCCGGGAAGCGACCGGGTGTTTTTGCAGTTGAACACCGTCGCTTCCGGTTGGGACGCCAGCGCGCCGGACACCGCGGCACCCATCGGCAGCATGCCGGCCTGGCCGGCGCGGATCTGCGCGGTCCTGAGCCGGCGCCATACCGGCTCGAGCGTGCCGGTGTCGCGCAACGCCTGGCGTGACCGGGCGGACAGAGATTCGTCGGCGGCAAATTCGTCCAGCACGTGCTGGGGAACGATGAAACAACCGCACCGTACGTCCATGACAGCCTCCAGGTTGCTCAGGCGCCCTGGTCCAGGGCGCTCCATTGGTGGACACCGCCTATGCTCGGCGCGGTCACCGGTTGCGGTCACGAGTAGCCGACTACGCGAAATCGGCACTGCCGACTCATACTTCGTCGTAGTCGGCGGGCTCGACACGCACGAAACCGCCGGTGGCGAGCGCGGCACGGGTCAGCCGGTCCTGCCCGAGTCCCTGCTCGGGGCTGGTGAATGCGCTGTCCCAGTCGGTCGCGAAGATCTCGGCGAAGTACTGCGCGATCCCCGGGTGCGGCACCCACAGGCCGGCCTCACGGTTCTTGGTGAGCGCGGAGTCCGACCAGTTCTGCGACGACACCAATACCGCCGCACCGTCGATCACGATCATCTTGTTGTGGCAGTGCACCAGCTGATCGGTGTTGATGTAACGGATGTTGGCGTCCAGCTTGAGGTCGTAGTCCGTGGCGAGCACATCGAGGTTGCGGTATTCGCGCGGCAGATCCGACCGGTCGAAGATCTTGCCGAGGACGATGCGCACCTCCAATTCCGGATGTTGCCGGCGCGCCGCGGCGATGGCGTCCAGAAGCACCCGGACCTGGGGCTGGTCGGCCCTGATGTACTGCTGCTCAAGGACAATGGAGTGCGTTGCGGTGCGGATCAGCGCGGGTATCACGTCCAGGTAGTTGTCGGGACTGAGCACCGGCTGGATGCTCAGCGGCGCGTCGAGTTCGAACGTGCGGCTGGCGAACAGTTGCGACGGCCGGTCCGTCGGCGCCCGCTCCACCAGGATCATCCCCGGTTGCGGCGGCTCGCCGAGTCCTTCGGCGGCGACCGCGGGCACCTCGGCCATATCGCGCGTCAGGATCCGGGTGAACAGCGCGGCCAGTTCCGGGGAGCGAACCGCCAGGCCCGCGTCCCGATTCCCGGTGCGAAACACCGGACCGCCACCGCCGTCGGCCTCGTTGAGCGGGATGGAGTTGGCGCTGTAGTTGCCGCTTTGCACCAGCGTCCACTCGTCGTCTATCACGATGACCTTCTCGTGCGCGGACGCGAAGACGTGAACACTGGGGTTTGCGCACGACGGCGCCGGCACGCCCACCACCCCCATGTCGACAAGTTCCCGGAAAAGCCTGGTCTCTGTGGGACTGTCGATATCGAGCATGAGCGACACCACCACTTTGCGGGCCAGCGCGTCGAGCAGCAGCTGCTTCATGTAGACGGCGGAGAAGTCGTAGATGCCGATCAGGATCGACCGGGTGGCGGCGTCGAGGAGTCTTTTGGTCACCGCGTAGGTGGAGTCCGGTGACGCGTAGGCGATGACCTCGCTGTGCACGCTGACACCGGGGATGGTCTGCCTGGTGTAGTCCCCCAGGCGACACCGCCGGTCCACCAGCGACACCGGAAAAGGCGCAGCGGCCCCGGCTGTTTCGATCCACATGGGCATGAGGAGTGCCTTTCAGTCTGGCAGAGATCGCGAAGCGGTTGATACCGATGTTCGCGCGGCAGTCCGGCCGTGACGCGAGTAGCCGACTACCCGAAATCCCGGCGATCCCGGGCCGGGCAGGCCCGCCCGGCGCAGGGAATCGAGTAGTCCACTACCCGTGTGCCGCCGGCGCAGGCCGCCTCAGGATGGGCCGGAGAGGGAAAGGATTCCTGCCATGCAGATACCGCGACTGACGGTTCGCAGTCCGCAACCGTTTGACATCGTCGGCGACAGTTTCGTCCTGTGCGGGCTCGGTGGGGCCGTCGAGGCCGTCGTCGGTTCGGCAACCCTGACCGACCGCAACGGCACCGTTCTGACGACGGTGACGCCGATGTTCGTGCCGAACACCGGATTCGGGTACACGCTGTTCGCCTTCACGGTCAGCTACCCGGTGCCGGCAACCGCGGAAGGGATGCTGACCGTGCACTCGGACAATCCCAGCGGACTGCCCGAGAACGACTTCACGGTCTCGGTGCCGCTGACGTTCGGGCGCCCGCTGCTGGGCGAGCCCTTCTACAGTTTCGCGCTGCACCGTGTGGTCACCGGCGACACGCTGTTCAAGATCGCACAGGACCGCTACGGCGACGGCAACCTGTGGCATCGGCTCTTCGTCGCCAACCGAGACCGTATCGACGACCCCGACGTGATCCGCGTCGGGCAGGTCCTGCGGATTCCCTAGCCCTTACCAAGAAAGGAACAACCATGAAGACCTACCAAGTCCAGCCCGGCGACACCCTGTTCGCCCTGGCCCGGCGCGAGTACGGCGACGGCACGCTGTATCCGGTGATCGCGCGGCAGAACCACCTCGCCAACCCGGATCTGATCGTCGCGGGCCAACAGTTGCTGATCCCGTATGTGACGTATCGGCAGCGGGTGACCACACCCGATTCCGGGGCGACGCGCAAAGAGATCACCCAGCAGTTCTACGGCACCGACGACACCAATGTGCAGTTGATCTGGGAGATCGTCAACGGAGTCGCCCAGCGCGAGATGCACCAGGGCGCCTGGCTGCACCTGCCCGATCTGGCCGATGTGGGACACCACACGGTTGTCGACGGGGAGAGTCTCGAGGGGCTGGCCGCCCGGTGGTACGGCGACGATCACCTCGCGATCGTGATCGCGCTGGCGAACAACCTTCCCACCAACACCGAACCCGACCCGGGCCAGGTGCTCATCGTTCCCGGGCTCAACCGGCGGCGACACATCGCCGGCGACACATTGGTCTCACTGTGCCGCGAGGAATACGGCGACGCGGATCTGAACACCCGGGCCTCGGTCGTCGCGGCCGCCAACCACATCGGTGAACCGGCCGCGCTCTTCGCCAACCAGGTGATCTACTTTCCCTCGTAACGCGGCTCAGGATCCGCGGGCGCCGTCGCCGGCCAGTGCGCGCGCCACTGCTGCTCGGTGGGTTCGCCGATGATCGCCCTCTCGGCGGCACGCACCGCGTCCATGAGCTCCAGAACCGCGGTGCGCAAGTCGTTTTCGGCATCCCCGCCGGCGGACACAGTCACGGTGGTGATCGCCTCGGGAATCAGGTCTGCAGGCACACCGGCGCGAGCCAGGCGTTGCAGCACCTTGCCGGCCAGCGCCAGGGCCGGCTGTGCGGTCGGAACATTGTCGAGGATCGAGGCGCCGCCAGCGGCGTTCACCGTGTTTTCCAGTTTCTCCAAGGCCTTGCGCTCTTCCCACTGCGCCATCTGCTCGGCCAGCGAGATCTCCTCGCCGGCCAGCACCGCGGGCGCCCGGTTGCGCAGCTTGCGCAGCAGCGAGTCGGCGACGTCGTCGATGGAGAACGGATGCTCGGGGGCGTCCTCGGCGATGCGGGCGTGGAACAGCACCTGCAGCAGCACGTCGCCGAGCTCCGCGCACAGCTCCTGGGCGTCGCCGCTGCGGACCGCGTCGAAAAGCTCGTAGGTCTCCTCGAGCAGGAATCGGCGCAGCGAGTCGTGGGTCTGCTCGCCCTCCCAGGGCCCGGATGTGCGCAACCGGTCCATCACCGCGACGGCATCGATCAGCCGCTCCCCCGGCGCCGGATCGGGCGCGGCGATCAGCGGCTCCCCGGCGGCCAGGCGCGCGAGCACGGCGGGGTGGTCGCGGTCGGAGGACAGCAGCACCGGGGCCTGCGGATCGTCGGCGGCGGACAGCACCGAATGCGCGGCCGGCAGAGACCAGGGCACCGCGATCGGCAGTTCCGCGGTGTAGGCCACCTCCCCGGACAGCAGCGCCAGAGCTTCCACCGGCACCAGCGTGGGCCGGCGCGGGTCCACCAGCACGACGGTCATCGTGGTTACCGTACTGCGGGCACCGCGCCGGTGACGTCGAGCACGCCCTGTGGCTTGCCGTCGAGCGCCGAAATCAGGTCGGCGACCATCTGGACGAGTTCGACGTCGCGGATGCGGGGCGCCCCGACGGGCGCGCCGGCTCCGCCGGCTCGCGGTATCGGCACCTGCACGGTGGCGGTGGTGGCGCGGTAGCTGGCCGAGGGGTGCATCCGTTTGAGCCGCAGCTGGGCCGAATCCGGCAGGGTCAGCGGTGAGATCCGCAGCGTGGTCGCCGAGGCCGCCGAGACTTCGGTGATCCCGGTCGCGCGGCACAGCAGCCGCAGCCGGGCCACCGCGACCAGCCGGCCGGCGGGTTCGGGAAGCGGCCCGTAGCGGTCGGTGAGTTCCTCGACCACCGCCGCGATCTCGTCGTCGTCGTGGGCGGCGGCCAAGCGGCGGTACGCCTCGAGCCGCAGCCGGTCGGAGTTGATGTACTCCGGCGGCAGGTGCGCGTCGACCGGCAGGTCGATCCGGACGTCCTTGACCTCTTCGGTGGTGACGGTCTCGCCGTTGAAGGCGGCCCGATACGCTTCGACGGCCTCGCCGACCAGCCGCACGTACAGGTCGAAGCCCACCCCGGCGACGTGCCCGGACTGCTCCACCCCCAGCACGTTGCCGGCACCGCGGATCTCCAAGTCCTTCATCGCCACCGCCATGCCGGCACCCAGTTCGTTGTTCTGGGCGATGGTGGCCAGCCGGTCGTGGGCGGTCTCGGTCAGCGGGGTCTCGCGCGGGTAGAGGAAGTAGGCGTAGCCGCGTTCGCGGCTGCGTCCGACCCGGCCCCGCAGCTGATGCAGCTGCGAGAGCCCGAAGGTGTCGGCCCGCTCGACGATCAGGGTGTTGGCGTTGGAGATGTCCAGGCCGGTTTCGATGATCGTGGTGCACACCAGGATGTCGTACTCGCGGTGCCAGAAACCCTGCACCGTGGTCTCCAGCATCTCCTCGGGCATCTGACCGTGCGCGACCACAACCCGGGCCTCGGGCACCAGCGCGCGCACCCGGGCGGCGGCCGCGTCGATGGAACTGACCCGGTTGTGCACGTAGAAGACCTGACCATCGCGCAGCAGTTCCCGGCGCAGCGCAGCCGCGACCTGCTTCTCGTCGTGCGGGCCGACGTAGGTCAGCACGGGATAGCGGTCTTCGGGCGGGGTGAGGATGGTCGACATCTCCCGGATGCCGGCCAGGCTCATCTCCAGGGTGCGCGGGATGGGTGTCGCGCTCATGGTGAGCACGTCGACATGGGTGCGCAGCGCCTTGATGTGCTCCTTGTGCTCGACGCCGAACCGCTGTTCCTCATCGACGATCACCAGGCCGAGGTCCTTCCAGCGCACCCCGGTCTGCAGCAGCCGGTGCGTTCCGATCACCACATCGACCGAGCCGTCGGCCAGGCCGTCGATGGTCGCCTTGGATTCGCGGGCGTCGGTGAACCGCGACAGCCCCTTGACGGTCACCGGGAACCCGGCCATCCGGGTGCTGAACGTCTGCAGGTGCTGATCGGCCAGCAACGTGGTGGGCACCAGCACCGCGACCTGCTTGCCGTCCTGGACGGCCTTGAACGCCGCACGCACCGCGATCTCAGTCTTGCCGTAGCCGACGTCGCCGCAGATCACCCGGTCCATCGGCACCGGCTTTTCCATGTCGGCCTTGACCTCGCGGATCGCGGTGAGCTGGTCCATGGTCTCGGTGAACCCGAAGGCGTCTTCCATCTCGGCTTGCCACGGGCTGTCCGGGGCGAACGCGTGACCGGGTGCGGCCTGGCGTTTGGCGTAGAGCGCGACGAGTTCGTCGGCGATCTCACGCACCGCCTTGCGGGCCTTGGTCTTGGTCTGGGTCCAGTCGCTGCCGCCGAGTCTGCTCAGCGCGGGGGCCGTTCCGCCGACGTAGCGCGACAGCTGGTCCAGCGAGTCCATCGGCACGTAGAGCTTGTCGGTACCGTTGGCGCCCCGCTTACCCGACGCGTATTCCAGCACCAGGTACTCGCGCCGCGCCCCGCCGACGGTGCGCTCGGTCATCTCGACGAATTTGCCGATGCCGTGCTGGTCGTGCACCACCAGGTCCCCGGCGGTCAGGGCCAGCGGATCGACGGCGTTGCGGCGCTTGGCCGCCAACCGCTTGCCTTCGGGGCCGCTCACCCGGTTGCCGGTCAGGTCGGCTTCGGTCACCACCACCAGGTTGGCGCCGGGGACGATCAGTCCCTCGTGCAGCGGGCCCTGCAGCACCCCGACCGCCCCGGGCTGCGGTGCCGCACCGGCCTGAAGCAGGGTCGCCGCGATGTCGGATTCGGCCAGCTGCTCCACCATCCGGCGGGCAGTCCCGATCCCGGGGGCGACCAGCGCCGCGCGTCCCCCGGTGGCGATGTGCGCCCGCAGCATCGCGAAGATCTCATCGATGTCGCGTTGCCGGCCGCGGGCCGACGGCGCCGGACGCACGTCGAGCTCCGTCGCGTCCGGGTTGGGCAGCTGGCTCAGCGTCCACCACGGGTGTCCGCCGTCGAGTGCGGCCTGGCGGACCTGCGCGAAGTCCCGGAAGCCCGTCCCGCCGAGCTGCTCGATGTCGATCGGCGCCTCGCCGCCGATCGCGGCGACCGACCAGGAGGCTTCCAGGAACTCCCGGCCGGTCTTGATCAGATCCGCGGCACGCGCGCGCACCTTCTCCGGATCGCAGACCAGCACCGGCGTACCGGGACCCAGCTGATCGGTCAGCAGGGTCTGCGGGCCGGGCCGCAGCACGGCAGCCAGGGCCTCCATGCCGTCGACCGGGATGCCCTCGGCGAGCTTGGCCAGCATGTCGCCGACAGTGCCGCTCACGGCGTTGTCGGTGTGCGGCTGATCGCGCGCCAGCTCGGCCGCGCGGGCCCGAACGTCATCGGTGAGCAGCAGCTCCCGGCAGGGCACCGCCACCACGGTGCCCACCTCGATCTCGGGGATGGAGCGCTGATCGGCCACCGCGAACGGCCGGATCTCGGTGATCTCGTCGCCCCAGAACTCGATCCGCACGGGGTGTTCGGCGGTCGGCGGGAACAGGTCGAGGATGCCGCCGCGGACGGCGAACTCGCCCCGCTTGCCGACCAGGTCAACCCGGGTATAGGCCAGCTCCACCAGCCGCGCGATCACCGACTCGAAGGCGACCTCGTCGCCGAGCGACAACAGCACCGGCTCGATATCGCTCAATTGGCCGGTCAGCGGCTGAAGCAGCGATCGCGCGGTGGTCACCACCACCCGTAGCGGCGGACCGAGCCGCGTGTCGTCGGGCCGGGCCAGCCGGCGCAGCAGCAGCAGGCGGGCGCCGACGGTGTCCACGCCCGGCGAGAGCCGCTCGTGCGGCAGCGTCTCCCAGGACGGGAAGAGCGCCACCGCGTCGCCGTAGACGCCGCGCAGCTCGGCGGTCAGGTCGTCGGCCTCATGGCCGGTGGCGGTGACCACCAGCAGGGCGCGGTCGCGCGCCAGGGCGGCAGCCGCGAACGGCCGCGCACCGACCGGCCCGACCAGTGCGAGCTCAGCGGGCGGTTCGCCCACGGACTCCATGAGTTCGGTGAAGGTCGGCGCGCTCAACGCCAGGTCTACTATCCCCGCGATCGGGGTGTGGACACTCTGGTGCCCCGGTGCGGTCATGATGCGGGCAATTCTAGGCGGTGCGGCGCAGGCCGCCGACTTGTGTTGCGGTACATGCTCTATTCGTCGTGCAGGGTGGGATCGGGCTCCAGGTGGGTCAACCCGTTCCAGCACAGGTTGACCAGGTGCGCGGCCACCACTTCTTTCTTGGGCTCACGCACGTCGAGCCACCACTGGGCCGTCATCGACACCGAACCGACCAGCGCCTGGGCGTACAGCGGCGCGGTCTCCGGGTCCAGGCCGCGCCGGGCGAAGTCGCCGGCCAGAATCGACGACACCTGGCCGATCGCGTCGTTGAGCAGGGTGGAGTAGGTACCGGAACTGATCGACGCCGGTGAGTCCCGGATCAGGATGCGGAATCCGTCGGTGTGCTCGTCGACGTAGGTCAGCAATGCCAGCGCGACGCGCTCCACCCGCAGCCTGGACTGATTGTTGGTCGCCTTGGTCAGCGAGGTGGTGATGCCGTCCAGCAATGCCGACATCTCACGGTCGACCACCACCGCATAGAGCCCTTCTTTGCCCCCGAAGTGCTCATAGACCACGGGTTTGGACACGTTGGCGCGCTGCGCGATCTCCTCGATGGACGTGCCGTCAAACCCGCGCTCGGCGAACAGCGAGCGGGCCACGTCGATCAGTTGATGGCGACGCTCGCTACCTGTCATCCGGGCTCGCGGCGCCCGGCCGTCCTTATCCAGACCAGCCACGCGACCAGGGTAGTCCCTTGCACTAGAGTCACTGGGCGAGCACCGATCCGTCGTGGTGTAATCGGCAGCACCTCTGATTTTGGTTCAGATAGTTCAGGTTCGAGTCCTGGCGACGGAGCTTCACACACATCTGCCGCCGGCCGAGAAATGCGATGCCGACCCGGTGCGGTCACGCCGCCGCCGGTCCCCCGCCCGGCGCGGGCCCAGCTGTGACCGAGCAGGTCAGGGCGGCAAAGAACTGCGGCGCCCGGAGCCGACAACTGATAGCGTACGACTGTGCGTTTCGGCTGTTCGCGCAGCGATTTGGATTCGACGGTTCGCGATACCCGAGTGCTTTTTCGCCTCAGTTGAGCGATCGTCGCCACGGCAAAGCGGTTCATCGCACACGATGAGAGGAACCGAAGGGTGAGCACCCAGCCTCGCGGTGACAAACCCGGGTCCACACCGGTTTTCAGCATCCTCGTACCGTCGTATAATCCCGGGCGTTTCGCCGAGACTGCATTTCGCAGCGCGCTGGACCAGATGGGCCCCGACGACGAACTGCTGATCCAGGACGCTGGATCCACGGACGGCACGCAGGACGTCATAGCGGCCCTGGCGCGCGCCGATCAGCGAGTCAAGCCGGTGATCGAACCCGACCGCGGACAGTCCGACGCCCTCAACCGCGCGCTGGCCCGCGCAAAACCGTCGTGGACGATCTGGCTGAACTCCGACGACGTGCTGCTGCCTGATGCGCTCGACGGGCTGCGCAAGGCCATCGCCGAGCACCCCGACGCCGACATCTTCTACGGGGACAGCCGCATGATCCGTGAGGACGGCACCTCGGTGGACTTGTTCCCCGGGCGCCAGATGGAGCTGAAGAAACTGCTGCTCCAAGGCCCCACGGCGTTCTCCGGGTCGATCGTGATGCGCGACACCACGCTGCGCGAACTGGGCGGCTTCGCCGAGGGGCTGCACTGCTCCATGGACTACGACCTGCAGGTACGTATCGCGCAGACGGGTTTGCGCCAGGCCTACGTGCCGGTGGGGATCGGGGCGCTGCGTTTCCACGACGCAACCAAAGCCGCCAAGATGTGGCCGACGTTCGTCAAGGAGTCCTACGACGTCCGAATGCGTTACTCGCGGACCCCGGTGGAGAAGCTGTACGGGGTGGGGGGCGCCGCTTTTCACCTGGCCCAGATACCGGTGTTCAAACTGCGACTCACCCCGACCTACCGGGCTCTGCGGCGGTGGCTGTCGGCTCGGCTGCATTAGTCGGGCATCCTTCGTTCGCGGATGGACACCGGGCAGGTCAACCATCAGCCTCCGCACACGGCGCGGAGCGTGGCGTGGCGCTTTTCCTCGCGCATCGTGAGCTCGGTGGGACTGGGTTTGACGCTGCTGCTGCTCGCGCGCGTTTCGCCGGTCCGCTCATACGGCGAATTCATTGCGGCCGGGGCGGTGACCACGGTGGCCGGGATCGTGTTCGGCTTCGGCGCACCGGCGCGGGTGCTGCGGGTGGCGGCCGAACTCCCACCGATGCAGCAGCACTCCGGCCGGAAGCCACTCAGCCTGATCCGTGCGCTCTACCTCATGCACCTCGGCAGCAACCTCGCGCTCGTCACGGTGCTGCTGTCCGGCGCGGCGCTGCTGCGTCTGCCCGCCACGGTGGCTGCCGGCATCGTCTGGGGTGCCGGCGACACGCTGCAGACCTACGCCCAGAACCACTTCGCCGGCATCGGCAGCCATCGGTTCTCGAGCTGGCTGGTGGCCACCCAGCGCATCGTCCCGTGCGCCGCCGTGGTGGCCCACCTCGTGATGGGCCGGCCGGCGAATTATTCGTTGCTCGCGGTCGCGTTCGCGATCCCCCTGATAGTTGCGGCGGTCACGCCGATGACCTCGGTCGCCGGTACCCGGGGCGACCTGATCGGAGCCACCCGCGGCGCGATGGGGTGGTGGGGCCTTTCGCTGTCCAACGTGCTGTTTCAGCTGCAGGTACCGGTCGTGGCCGCCCTGGCCAGCACTGCTGTTGCCGGCCTGTACGGGGTGGCCACCAAAGTGGTCGGCCCAGTCCTGCTGCTGCCGGCCTCGATGGCGACCGTGGTCATTCCGGAACTGGCGCGCCGGCTGCACACCGGACATGCCTGGGATCTGTACCAGCAGTTCTCCCGAGTGTGCCTGTCCTACATGGGCCTCGCCCTGCTGTGCGCGTGGCCGGCCGGCATCCTCGTGACGCGCATCGCCGGACCGCCCTACGCTGCGGCACTTCCCTTGGTGGCCGGAATGGTCGCCGCCGCCGGGCTTTCCGCCTACTCGCAGTCGTTCGCGGCAATGCTGGTGGCGGCGGGCTATCCCAACAAGGCGACCGCCTGCATCGCGGGGGGAAACAGCGTGGCTTTGGTCCTGTTGGCGATCTTGGCGGCACGCGGACCGATCGCGTCGCTGGCCCTGGTGCAACTGCTGGGTGAACTGATCGTGCTGCCCGGATTGATGCTGGCGGTACGGCGTCTTCGCGCTGCTAATGTGGTGCCATGATGCGCTCGGTGGGGGCGCTGTTGCTCGCGCTCGCTGTGCTGGTCGCCGCGTGCGCCGGCCATCCCCCGCCGCCGAAGCCATCGACCGGGGAGCTGTCGCCGGGCACCGAAACGCCATCCCGCGCCCCGGCTGGAGCGTTGCAGGCCGTGGTGATCGGCGACGAGTTCGCGACCGGCATCATGGCCGGCGGCTTCGGCAGCAAGAACTGGCCCACCAGCCTGCAACGACTGGCCGGGCAGGCCGGAATCGATGTGTATTTCCGCAACTTCAGCCGTGGCGGTGCGGGCTACACCGTCACCGTCCCGAGCTCCCCCACGTTCGGCGAGCAGGTGACGCGGGGCGTCAATCGCGACACCAATCTGGTGCTGCTGGCGGGCGGGGCCAACGACGTCAACTCGCTGCCCGCCCTCCATGATGCCGCCGTCGCCACCCTCGACCACGTCAAGTCCACTGCGCCCCGGGCGGGCATGCTGATAGTCGGGCCCAGCTGGTATCGGCGCGAGCCCCCTGACGACGCGATCCTTGCCGCCCGCAACACCATGCGTGACGCCGCCGCCGAAGCCGGCGCGCCGTTCATCGACCCGATAGCCGAAGACTGGTTCGCCGGGAACGGCGAGCTCGTGTCGCCGGATCGTCTGCAACCCAGCCACGCCGGCCAGCAGGTGGTCGCCGATCGCCTTGCCCAGCCCGTGATCCTCGCGCTGCGTCAACAACATCCGGCGCCGGGGCGGTCCCGCTAGGGGGCGCCCCAATCCAGCACATCCGGCAGCCGGCGTCGGCTCGCCGGGTCAGGACCGGGCCAATGTCTTGATAGCCTCGACGG
Source organism: Mycolicibacter engbaekii (assembly GCF_002101585.1). Lineage (GTDB taxonomy): Bacteria > Actinomycetota > Actinomycetes > Mycobacteriales > Mycobacteriaceae > Mycobacterium > Mycobacterium engbaekii. Next base: position 49,593 of record NZ_LQOT01000041.1, read on the forward strand.
CGGGCTTGGGCGCGTAGTCGACCCCGTAGAGCCCGAAATTGAAGTCCGCGTTAGATGTATCCGGGCTCAGGTCGCGACTGGTGAACAGAAAGGGCGGCCCCAGGTAGCCCAGCGAGCTTGCCCATTGCAAGAAAGCCACCAGGATCTCGGCCTGGCGTTCACCAGGAACAGCAAACGGCGAGGTGCCGGTGGCTTGGCCATACTCGGTGATCCAGATCTTCTTCCGGCCATCGCCGCGCGCGGCCATCAGCTGACGCACCTGCGCCACGGCAGCGCCGCGACCCAGCGGATCCTCGGTGATCGAATACGGATAGGTATAGGGGTGCAGAGCAATCGCATCCAGTGCATCACCCGCCCCATTGGCGTAGAGCTGCTGGATGAAGTCCACCGAGTCGATGCCGCTGTTCGACGACGACAAACCCCCAGACATCACGATCGCCTGCGGCGCGGCGGCATGGATGTTCACGTAGGCCTCCCGCAGCAGGGCCGCGTAGCGGCCGACGTCCACGGGCGTGAAGAACTCCGGCGCGTTGGGCTCGTTCCAGATCTCCCAGGCTCCCACCGCACTCTTGTAGCGGTCAGCGATGGCGCGGGTGATCTGCCCGAACGCAACCGGGTCTGCCGGCGGGCTGCCGACCGCGTTGGGGTCGGCGCCGGGAGCCTGTGCCCATACCGGCGCCGGACCCGATATGCACATCAGAATGCTGAGGCCGGCCGCGCTGGCGGCCTGCACCGCGTTGTCGCCGGTCGACCAGTCATAGGCGCCACTCGAGGGTTCGATCTTGTGCCACTGCACGATGATTCGGATCCATCCCGCGCCGGCATCGCGGATGGAACGCGCCTCGTCTGCGTAGCCTTGCGGAGAGTCGCTCCACATGGTGGCCACGCTGGCCACCCCGAAAGGCGGCGCGGCCGCGCGCACCTGCTGGCAACGCGGCAACGTCGAGGTGAACAGCGTCAAGTTCAAGACGACCACCACGGCGACGGCGATGAGCAGCCGGCGCCTGGCGTTCATCAGCTCTGCGCCTGGCTGAATTCTCCACGTGCGGCACGGAGATCCGGTAGCAGACGGCGTTTGACGGCCACCGCCACGACGAGCCCCACGATCAGCCCGGCGAACGCGCCCGCGGCGACCAGCACCGGGTTGAGCGTCGACTGCAGTGTGGCAGCAGACGGCGCCGCACGCTGCACCACTGTCGCGCCGACCGGCGGTGGGCCACCGCCCAAGGGGCGCTCCAGCTCGTTGATCGTGGCGATCAGTTCGTCGGCCACCGCGTTAGCGAGGCTGGCCGCCGTTTCGGAATTGGTGTCATCGACGCCGATGTCCAAAATGATGGTGGCCGGCGGCACGTCGACATGCAGACGCTGCGCCAAATCGAGGGGACTGCTGTTCGTCCCGGCCCGGCGAACCGCATTGGAGAGCACCTTGAGGTCCGACGCCAGCACCTTGTAGGTCAGCACACGCTGCTGGCCGGCCAGCGTCGCCTGGTACACGTCACTGACGTCGACGGCGTTGGTGGTGACGAACAGCCGGGTGCTCGCGCGGTATTCGTTGGCCCCCGCCCAGCTCCACAGGGCGCCAACGAAAGCCCCGACAATCGTTGCCGCAGTCAGCCAGACCACATAACGCCTGCGCACAGCCCCTAATGGTACCCAACACAGAGCCGATCAGTCGGTTTTCTGTTCACAGAAAGCTTTGGCGGCGCACAATGGCATGGTCCCAACGCCACTGAATTCGTCGAAGGCAGGTGGGGGGTGCAGCTCAGCGTCTTCGGCCGAGTCCTGCTGGACAGCCGCCGCGCAGTCGTCGTCGCTCTCCTTCTCGGTGCCCTGATGGGGCTGGCGTATTCGCTGCGGCAGCAGCCCATCTACACCACAACCGCCCGCGTCATCGTTGTCGCCGATCCCGACCAGAGACCGTTCGCCGACCTTGCCGCGCTCTTTCTTTCGCAACGGCGGGCGCGTGACTTTCTGACCCTGCTGACCAGTCCGGCGCTGCTACAGCGAGCTGTCGTCGTTTACGGCCTGCCCACCACCGCCGAAGATCTTCGGAACAACCTGACGATCACGTCGCCGCGGGACACGGCGCTCATCGATATCACTGCCACAGCGCCCACCGGTGAACTGGCCACCAAGTACGTCGTCACCGTCGCACAGGAATTCGTCACCGCTGCGTCGGAATTGGAGAAGCAAGGGGCCGTTCACGTCCGAATCGTCGACCCCGCCGCCGTCCCGCCCTACCGCTCACGTCCGCGAACAGCCAAGAACATCGTCGATGCGGCACTGGCGCTGGCGTTGGTGGCGCTGGTGGCGAGCTGCTACCGCGCACGCCGCAACCCCAAACTGGGCTACCTGCCTGATCTGCGCACCATCGGCGACGTGCCGGTGGGACGCCATAAAGATGCCGAAAAAGCCTGGCAGGTAAGCATACTGGGAGAACAACGTGCTCACGATGCTTCCGGCGTCGATGGTGCCGAACGGCGATGTCACGGTCGGGGTCGGGGTGGGGGTGGGAGTCGGGACAGGTGTCCCGCCCGTATCCAACGCATTCACCAGCGGGCCCAGGAGCCCCGAACCAGAGGGTGACGAAGTCGACGTCGCGGGGGACGCGAGGCTTTGCAGCGTGGTGGAGATCATCTGCGACAACGTCTGCTGTGCGGTACCGGCAGAGGTGCCGGCGGCCTGGGCCACCGAGGCGCTTTGCAGTGCCGGCCCGCCCGGGTTGGCGGGCGAGGGCGGCGGCGCGAAGGGTGTCAACCTCGAAGCGGCGGCGGAGCTTTCGGCGTAGCCGTACATCGCCGTCGCGTCCTGGGCCCACATTTCGACGTATTCCGCTTCATTGGCGGCGATCGCCGGGGTGTTCTGCCCGAAGAAATTGGTGGCGACCAACAACATCAGCAGAGCCCGGTTCGCCGCGACCACTGGAGGCGGCACCGTCATCGCGAAGGCCGCCGCGTGCGCGGCTGCAGCCGCCTTCGCCTGAAACGCCGCCTCTTCGGCCTGCAAGGCGGTGGTGGTCATCCATTCCACATACGGTGTGGTGGCAGCCGCCATGGCCATCGATGACGGCCCCAGCCACTGCCCGTCGATCAACCCCGAGATCATCGATCGGTAAGTCGAACCTGCGGACTCCAATTCGGCTGCCAGACCATCCCAAGCCGACGCGGCGGCCAGCATCGAACCCGTCCCCGGCCCCGCATACATTCGTCCGGAGTTGACCTCTGGGGGGAGCGCCCCGTAGTCCATGGCCGGGCCTCTGCGATACCTAGCCCGACGCGGCCGCGTTGGCCGCCTCGGTGAGGGCGTACGAATTGGCGCTCATACCTAGGGTGTTCACCATCATTTCGTGGATCGCTGCAGCCTGGGCACTGATGGCCTGGTACATCTGGCCGTGTGCGGCGAACTGGGCCGCGGTCAGGGCCGACACCTCGTCGGCGGCCGCGGGCAGCACTCCGGTGGTGGGGGCCGCAGCGGCCGCATTCTCGGCCGTCATCACCGAGCCGACCTTCTGCAAGCTGCCGGCCACCTCGGCCAGCACCTCAGGGTGTGTGGTCACATACGACATGTGTGCTCTCCCCCTTACAGCAGTGCGCAAGGGTCATGCCTTGCGCGCCTTCGGATTACGCAGGACAGAGTTACGCAGGACAAAAGTCTCGATAAGCCCGTTCAATGAGCGGGCGGGAACGCAAACGGGGCCCAAACGGACCGCCTCGAGCATCTGCAGCGGCCCAGGCAAGCGGGGGACGTTTCCCCGCAACGTCGCCGGATCCGTCAATCCAGCGGACTTGCCATGGCTAATTTTTAGACCCGGCCGCGCCGGGGCGCTAGAGTACTCGGTTACCCTAAATAGGTCCGTAGCGGTACTCGGCCAAAGCGGTAACGACACTCGGGCCAGTCAGCCCGCCACTGCTGTCGCTGAGTACGACAGGCGCGATGACTTTGCCGCGACCGTGCGGGCGATGAAAGGCTGAGCGCGGCGGCGGCGTACCAGCGCGCACCGCAGGCATGCACAGTCGCGGCGAAGAAGTGGGGCTCGATGATTTCACACGACGACACCGTGGTCCTGGTCTTGGCGGCCGGATCCGGCACCCGCATGGTCTCCGACACCCCCAAAGTGCTGCATGAGCTGGGCGGGCGCAGCATGCTCGCGCATTGCCTGCGGGCCGCCGCCGGCGTGGCCCCCCGTCACCTGGTGGTGGTGTTGGGCCACGCCCACGAGCGCATCGCCGGGCCTGTCGCCGAGCTGGCGCAAGCCCTGGACTGCCGCATCGACATCGCCCTGCAGGAACAGCAGCTGGGCACCGGGCATGCGGTGCTGTGCGGCCTGTCGGCCCTGCCGGACGACTTCACCGGCACCGTGGTGGTGACCTCCGCCGACATCCCGCTGCTGGACACTGCCACCCTGCAGGCCCTGATCGATGCCCACCGCACCGCCCCGGCCGCCGTCACCGTGCTGACCACCACCCTGGCCGACCCCACCGGTTACGGCCGCATCCTGCACACCCAGGACGGCGAGGTGACCGCGATCGTCGAACAGGCCGACGCCACCGAGTCCCAGCGGGAGATCCGTGAGGTCAACGCCGGGATCTACGCCTTCGACATCGCGCCGCTGCGCTCCGCGCTGGGCCGGCTCGGCTCGGACAACGCCCAGCACGAGCTGTACCTGACCGACGTGATCGGCATCGTCCGCGGCGACGGCGAGGTGGTACACGCCCGCCACGTCGACGATGCCGCCTGCGTGGCCGGGGTCAACGACCGCGTCCAACTGTCGGAGCTGTCCGCCGAGCTCAACCGGCGCCTGGTGGCCGCCCACCAGCGGGCCGGGGTCACCATCGTCGACCCGGCCAGCACCTGGATCGACGTGGACGTGACCATCGGGCGCGACACCACGGTGGCCCCCGGAACGCAGCTGCTCGGCCGCACCCGGATCGGCGCGCACTGCGCGGTGGGGCCCGACACCACCTTGACCGATGTCACGGTGGGCGACGGGGCGTCGGTGATCCGCAGCCACGCCGCCTCCTCGTCGATCGGCGCCGGTGCCACGGTCGGGCCGTTCGCCTACCTGCGCCCCGGCACCGTGCTGGGCGCCGACGCCAAGCTGGGAGCGTTCGTCGAGACCAAGAACTCCACCATCGGGACCGGGACCAAGGTGCCGCACCTGACCTACGTGGGCGACGCCGACATCGGCGACCACTCCAACATCGGCGCATCCAGCGTCTTCGTCAACTATGACGGCCAGACCAAACGGCGCACCACGATCGGCTCGCACGTCCGCACCGGCTCGGACACCATGTTCGTGGCCCCGGTCAGCGTCGGCGACGGGGCCTACACCGGTGCCGGGACGGTGGTACGCCACGATGTTCCACCGGGCGCGCTGGCGGTGTCGGCCGGACCGCAGCGCAACATCGAGAACTGGGTGCAGCGCAAACGGCCCGGCAGCCCGGCCGCCGCGGCGGCCGACGCGGCGAACGCCGTCACCGATTCGGGCCGGACCGAACCCGACCCCGCACCGTGAGGTTGGTCGCGTTCAGGCGACCCGAGGCGAAATTGTGCGCCCGGCTACGTACCATAAGGCCCGAGTTAACTCGTCCTAATTCCCAAATCTCCTACGGCGGGGGCAGCACGTGAGCCACGACTGGACAGACAATCGCAAGAACCTGATGCTTTTCGCCGGTCGTGCGCACCCGGAACTGGCCGATCAGGTCGCCAAGGAACTGGACGTCCCGGTGACGGCCCAGACCGCCCGTGACTTTGCCAACGGCGAGATCTTCGTGCGTTTCGACGAGTCGGTGCGCGGCTGCGACGCCTTCGTGCTGCAGTCGCACCCGGCGCCGCTGAACCAGTGGCTGATGGAACAGCTGCTCATGATCGACGCGCTCAAGCGCGGCAGCGCCAAGCGGATCACCGCGATCCTGCCGTTCTACCCCTACGCCCGCCAGGACAAGAAGCACCGCGGCCGCGAGCCGATCTCGGCCCGCCTGGTGGCCGACCTGCTCAAGACCGCCGGCGCCGACCGGATCGTCACGGTGGATCTGCACACCGACCAGATCCAGGGCTTCTTCGACGGCCCGGTGGACCACATGCGGGCGCAGCCGCTGCTGATCGGCTACATCAAGGAGAACTACGGCAACTCCGATGTCGTGGTGGTCTCCCCCGACTCCGGCCGGGTGCGCATCGCCGAGAAGTGGGCCGACTCGCTGGGCGGCGTTCCGCTGGCGTTCATTCACAAGACCCGCGACCCGCTGGTGCCCAACCAGGTCAAATCCAACCGCGTCGTCGGTGAGGTGGCCGGCAAGACCTGTGTGCTGATCGACGACATGATCGACACCGGCGGCACCATTGCCGCGGCCGTCAACCTGCTGCGCGAGGACGGCGCGCGCAACGTGATCATCGCCGCCACGCACGGGGTGCTGAGCGACCCGGCCGCCGAGCGGCTGGCGGCCTGCGGCGCCAGCGAGGTGATCGTCACCAACACGCTGCCGATCCCCGAGGACAAGCGGTTCCCGCAGCTGACCGTGCTGTCGATCGCCCCGCTGCTGGCCAGCACCATCCGGGCGGTGTTCGAAAACGGCTCGGTCACCGGTCTTTTCGACGGAGACGCCTGACATGACCGACGCGGTGATCTATCACAACCCGCGTTGCTCGACCTCCCGCAAAACGCTGGAACTGCTGCGCGAGCACGGTATCGACCCGACGGTGGTGGAGTACCTGAAGACCCCGCCGTCGCGTGAGCAGCTGGCGGAGCTGATCAGCGCCGCCGGGGTGGGTGTACGCGGCGCGGTGCGCACCGGCGAGGCGGTCTACGCCGAGCTGGGCCTGGCCGAAGCGTCCGACGACGATCTGCTCGACGCGATGGCCGCCAACCCCATCCTGATCCAGCGGCCGTTCGTCGTCACCGGCAAAGGCACCCGGCTGGCCCGTCCGATGGACGCGGTCCGCGAGATCCTGTGAGCTCGCTTCGGTTGGCGGCCGCGACGCTGGCGACGTGCGCGGTCCTGGCCGGGACGGCCTCCGGCTGCGGCAGCAAAACCCCTGATTACCACTCGATTTGGGGAAACGGCACCGCGACCACCACGTCCTCGGAACCGGAACCCCCGGTGACCGTGGGGCGGTACCTCGAAGACCAGGGGGTGGCCGCCGAGGCGGTGGCCCCCAACGCCCCCACCGACCTGACCGTGTCGATCCCGACGCCACCGGGCTGGACCAGGAAGGAAAGCCCGATGCTGCCGTCGACCACCTTGGTCCTCGGCAAGGGCGAGAAGTTCCCGCGGGCGATCTTGACTGTGGTCAAGCTCGACGGCAACTTCGACTCGAAGGAGGCCATCCGGCACGGGGTGGTCGACGCCCAGCTCTCACCGAATTTCCGGCTGCTGGACGCCTCCAACGAGGACTACCAGGGTTTCCCGTCCTCGATGGTGCAGGGCACCTACGACATGGACGGTCAGCGCCTGCACAGCTGGTTTCGGATGGTGATCGCCACCGGTTCGGCCCCGGCCGACCAGCGCTACCTGGTGCAGCTGGCGGTCACCGCACCCGCCGACGAGGCACCCAAACACGCCACCGACGTCGAAGCGATCATGAACGGGTTCACCGTGGCCGCCAAGTGAGCGGCATCGACGTTCAGGTCTTGTTACAGTGCGACGCACCTGTTGAAGGGAGCCCACCATGTCTCTCATTCGCCGGTCAGCGCTGAGCCTTACCGGGCTGGCGGCCGTCACCGCCGGCCTGCTGGGGCCCACGGCGACGGCTGACCCCCAACCCGGCTGCACCGCCGCCGATATGGCCAACGTCGTCACCGGTGTCACCGCCTCGACGTCGGGCTACCTCTACGCGCATCCGGACGTCAACGCGTTCTACACCGAGCTGCGCGACCGGCCCGACGACGAGGTGCCCGAGGCGATCCGCAGCTTCTTCGCCGACCATCCGCAGGCCCACGCCGACCTGCGGGGGCTGCGCCAGCCCCTGACCGATTTCCGGGCTCGTTGCGGACTGCCCCAGGCCGAGCACCCGCTGCTGGACCAATGATGACTCGCCGGATCGGGGTCCTCGCAGCGCTGGCGCTGATGAGCCTGCCGGGGGCCGTCGTGGTGTTCACGCCGGCCGGCACCACCACCGCGCAGGGCTGCGTGAGCGTGGGCCGCCGGGTGTATGTCAGCGGTTGCGCCGACCCCGTGCCGCCACCGGCCTACTATGCGCCGCTGCCCGAAGACGTGCCGCCGCCCCCGCCGCCACCGCCACCCACCGTCTGCACGGGTTACAACGGTCGCTGGGTGCACACGGCGAACTGCCACTGAGCGCGCACCTGATCACTAGAGTGTGGCCATGACCTCTTGGACCGCCGGCGAGCTGCCGTCGTTCGCCGGCCGGTCCGTGATCGTCACGGGCGCCAACAGCGGATTGGGCGCGGTGACCGCGCGCGAGCTGGCGCGAGTGGGCGCCGCCGTCACCCTGGCCGTCCGCGACACCGCCAAAGGGCAGGCCGCGGCGGCGGGAATGCCGGGCGACGTGACGGTTCGCGCCCTGGATCTGGCCGACCTGTCCTCGGTGCGCCGTTTCGCCGACGACACGGCGCAGGTCGACGTGCTGATCAACAACGCGGGCATCATGGCGGTGCCTTACGCGGCCACCGTCGACGGCTTCGAAAGCCAGATCGGCACCAACCACCTGGGCCACTTCGCGCTGACCAACCTGCTGCTGCCCAAACTCACCGACCGGGTTGTCACGGTGTCCTCGTTCGCGCACCAGATCGGCCAGGTGAACCTCGACGACCTGAACTGGAAGTCGCGGAAGTATTCGCCGTGGCGGGCCTACGGCCAGTCCAAGCTGGCCAACCTGCTGTTCACCAGCGAACTCCAGCGCCGGCTCGTGGCAGCCGGATCCCCGCTGCGGGCGGTGGCCGCTCACCCCGGCTACTCGAGCACCAATCTGCAGGGCCACACCGGCAATCGGGTCGCCGACCTGCTGACCCGCACGCTCGGCAACTGGACCCTGGCGACCAGCGCGGACTTCGGAGCGCGGCAGACCCTCTACGCGGCGTCGCAGGACCTGTCCGGCAACACCTTCATCGGCCCGCGGTTCGGCCTGCTGGGCCGCAGCGGTCCGGTCGGCCGCAGCCGACCGGCCAAGAGCGGGTCCACCGCCGCCGGGCTGTGGACGCTGTCCGAGCAGCTCACCGGGGTTCAATTTCAGATCTGAGCTGCTGATGCGTTAGCCTGACCGGGCGTCACGGCGAGGGCGGCCCCGTTGGGCTGCCGTTATCGGCGAGGACCTCCTAGGTGGTTGTCGCGATCTGGCCGTGCCTGATGCCCACCCGTACCACCCAAGGAGTTCCCATGGCCAAGAGCCCGACCACCAACCAGCTGACTGCCTCCGTGCGGACCGAGATCGGCAAGGGCGCGTCGCGCCGGGCCCGCCGGGCCGGCCGGATTCCCGCCGTCCTCTACGGTCACGGCACCACCCCCCAGCACCTGGAGCTTCCGGCGCACGACTTCGCCGCCGTGCTGCGCCACTCGGGCACCAACGCGGTACTCACCCTCGACATCGAGGGCACCGAGCAGCTGGCGCTGACCAAGGCGCTCGAGATCCACCCGATCCGTCGCACCATCCAGCACGCCGACCTGCTGGTGGTTCGCCGCGGTGAGAAGGTCGTCGTCGAGGTCAACGTGGTCCTCGAGGGCGACGCCGCCCCCGGCACCCTGGTCACCCAGGACGCCACCGCGGTGGAGATCGAGGCCGAAGCGCTGTCGATTCCCGAGCAGCTGACCGTCTCCGTCCAGGACGTGCAGGCCGGTACCCAGATCACCGCCGGCGACCTGGAGCTGCCCCAGGGCGTGAGCCTGGTCTCCGGCCCCGAACTGCTGGTGATCAACGTGATCGAGGCCCCGAGCGCCGAGGCCGAAGAGGGCGAGGAAGCCGGCGGCGAAGGCGGCGACGCCGCCGCGTCCGAGTAGGCCGAGCGCGGCGTGGCCGAGTCACCCCCGATACTGGTGGTCGGCCTGGGCAATCCGGGCCCGAACTACGCCCGCACTCGGCACAACGTCGGCTTCATGGTTGTCGACCTGCTCGCCGAGCGGGCCGGGTCGGCATTCAAGCTGCACAAGCGCTCCGGCGCCGACGTGGCCACCGGGCGCCTGTGCGGGCGCCCGGTGGTACTGGCCCGGCCACGCTGTTACATGAACGAGTCGGGGCGCCAGGTGGGCCCCGTGGCCAAGTTCTACTCGGTGCCCACGAGCAGCGTCGTGGTGATCCATGACGATCTGGACCTGGACTTCGGCCGGATCCGGCTCAAGCAGGGCGGCGGCGAGGGCGGCCACAACGGGCTGCGTTCGATAGCCACCGTCCTGGGCAGCAAGGACTTTCAGCGGGTTCGGTTCGGAATCGGCCGTCCCCCGGGACGCCAGGATCCGGCCGCGTTCGTGTTGCAGCCGTTCACCGCCCGCGAGCGCGAGGTGCTGCCGACGATCTGCGAGCAGGCCGCCGACGCCACCGAACTGCTGATCGAGCACGGGCTGGAGCCCGCCCAGAACATCGTGCACGCCTGGGGTTAGTGGCACGAGCGACGTGGCCGAGGTTCTAGGTGACCAGGGCGATGGAGTTGGCTCGGCGCAGCTTGCCCGACGGGGTCTTGGGGATGCTGCCCGGCCCGAGCACCACCACGTTGCGGGGCCGCATGTCGACTTCGGTGACCACCTCGTGGGCAACCTGGTGCTCGATGCGGCGCACCTCGGCCGGATCCTGCCAGGCGTTGGATTCGACGGCGACCGCGAACGTCTCCCGGGAGTGCCCGGCATCGAGGCGCACCGCGACCGCGCAACCCGGCCGGACACCCTCGACCCGGCCGGCGGCCCGCTCGATGTCGGTCGGGTAGATGTTGCGGCCCGCCATGATGATGACGTCCTTGACCCGGCCGCACACCACCACGTGGCCGTTCTCCATCTGGTAGCCCAGGTCGCCGGTGTCATACCAGCCGTGCTCGTCCTGCGCCGGCAGGAAGCCCGCCATGGTCAGGTAGCCCGGGGTCACCGGCTCGCCGCGCAACTGGATGACGCCCACTCCGCGCTCCGGCAACGCGTTGCCGTGCTCGTCGACGATCCGGATCTCGATGCCTTCCAGCAGCGGCCCCAGCGAGGCCAGCCGGCGGGTGTTGCCCTTGGTGGCCGGAACCGCGCGGCGCAGGGCGGCCAGCAGGTCGGCGTCGACCTCGTCGACGACCAGACCCGCACCGCACTTGGAGAACGACACCGCCAGCACCGTCTCGGCCATGCCGTAGGCCGGCAGGATGGCTTCGGGCTTGAGGCCGAAGGGCCGGCCCGCGTCGATCAGGTCCTCGACATCGGCCGGCTCCACCGGCTCGGCACCCGAGAGCGCGAACCGCAGCGTGGACAGGTCGAACTGGCCGGGGGTGGCCTGCTTGCGCAGCCGCTTGGCGAACAGCGCGTAGGCGAAGTTCGGGGCCGCCGTCATGGTGCCCTTGTACTTGTCGATCAGCTTCGCCCACAGCAGGGTGTCGCGCAGGAAGTCCATCGGGGTGATCTTGACCAGCTCGGCACCGAAGTACATCGGCACGGTCAGGAAGCCGATCATGCCCATGTCGTGGAAGCACGGCAGCCAGCTGATCATGACGTCCTTTTCGACGTCGTACTCAGCGCTGACGAACATCGCCTCGGCGTTGGAGTAGATGTTGCGGTGGGTGATCTGCACGGCCTTCGGCGACCCGGTCGATCCCGACGTCAGCTGCATCAGCGCCAGATCGTCCTCGCCGGCCTCTTCCGGGTCGATCGGCTCGGCGGCCAGCAGATCGGCGACCGTGACCACCTTCAGGCCCTTGGCGGTCAACACCGGCTCCGCCGCCATGAAGGGCTCGGAGATGATGACGGCCTTGGCGTCGATCATGTCGACGACGGTCATGGTGTCCTCGGCCCAGACCGCCAGGTCGGTGCGCGGGGTGGGCTGGTGCAGCATGGTCAGGCTGGCGGCGCGCATCCAGACGCCCTGGGCCGTGGGGGCGATTTCGACCGGGGCACCGGCGAGCACCCCTACGGCGTCCCCGGGGCCGACTCCGGCCGCGGCCAGTCCGCCGGCAATGCGGCGGGCCCGCTCATGAACCTCGGCCCAGGTGTGCCGGACCGGTGCGTGCGGCTCGCCGGTGACCATCCCTTTGGTGGATTCCCGGGCACTACGGAACATGTTGTCGGTAAACCTGCTCACGACGGCCTCCTAGCCGGCACCAGTACTTTCCATACGGGCTCAGATTTCATGCTCCACCTGCTGGAGACCACTTTGCGAGAGGCACGCGCGCACAATTCGGTGGCGGTTAGATCTCGATACCGTAATGCGCGGCCCACCAGATCGCGAGCGTCTGGGTGGCAGGGATGTCCTGGCCGCAATTAGTCACCGCGGGCCATCTTAAACTCCTCTTAATCCACGGGGCAAATCTGCTCCCGCGTGTCGGGTCGCGGTCAGGCCCCGTTGACCGACGACGGCACCACCCGTGCCCCGTAGACCGGTCCGCTGGCCACCCGCACCGCCCGCCCCGCGCCCAGCGCCGACAGTTCCACGGCGACGTCGGCCGCCGACGCCGCCGAGCCGCACAGGAACGCACACGTCGGCCCGGAACCGGACACCACACCGGCCAGCGCACCGGCCTCCACACCGGCGCGCAGGGTCCGGCGCAGCGCCGGGTTGAGGCTGATCGCCGCCGCCTGCAGGTCGTTGCCGAGCAGTCCGGCCAATCGCTGCGGGTCACCGGCGGCCAGCGCGGCCAGCACCGGCTCGGGATCGCCCGACTCGGGCAGCCGGCGACCCGAGTCGCGCAGCCGGTCCAACTCGGCGAAGACCGCCGGGGTGGACAGCCCGCGGTCGGCGAACGCCAGCACCCAGTGGAACGTCTCCCGGGTGAGCACCGTCGCCAGTTCCTCGCCCCGGCCGGTGCCCAATGCGGTACCGCCGTGCAGCGCGAACGGCACGTCGCTGCCCAGCCGGGCGGCCAGCGCGTGCAGGTCGCGGCGCGGCACGCCGAGCTCCCAGAGCACATTCATCCCGACCAGCACCGCCGCGGCATCGGCGCTGCCGCCGGCCATACCGCCGGCCACCGGAATCGACTTGTCGATGCTGATCGCCACGTCCGGAGCCCGGCCCACGTACTCGGCCATCAGCTCGGCGGCCTGCCAGGCCAGGTTGCGCTCATCGGTGGGCAGCACGTCGGCGCCCTCGCCGCCGACCCGCAGCGACAACACGTCGGCGTCGCGGACCGTCACCTCGTCGACCAGCGACACCGCATGGAAAACGGTGGTCAACTCGTGATAACCGTCCGCCCGGCGGTCGCCGACGGCCAGGTAGAGGTTGAGCTTGCCCGGTACCCGAACGGTGACCGAACCGGTCGGGGACCACTCGGTGGCGGCAGTTCCGTCGGATGCGGTCACGCCGATGAGACTAACGGTCCAGGGCGGCTCGGTGACGGCGGTCGCGCCGGTCAGGAGAACAGATCGGCGAAGTCCTGCTCGATGGCGGCGAAGGCCTCCGCAAACACCGCCGCCTGGAACCCGGCCGCCATGGTGACCAGTCCGGTGGTGGCCGCCAACGGCATGCCGATCGCCCCGATCAGATCACCGGAGAGCAGCTCGTCGAAGAACAGGCTCACGTTGTAGGCCGGCAGACTGGTCACCAGGGAGTTGATGATGTCGGCGGTCGGCAGCAGGGTCGCGTAAAGCGAGGCCGCGGCGCTGCTGAACGCGTTGACGACCTCGCTCAGGCTGGGCAGGGAGAAGTCCGGCATGGCTACGGTGTCCAAGCCGAACCAGTCCGCCACACTGCCCGACGACATCTCCTGCAGGGCGTCGACGAAGTCGGCCCAGCCCTGCTGGGCGCCGTTGCCCAGGGCGGTGAGCACGTCCATCGGGTTGACGTCGGGGAACAGCCCGAACGGCGTGGAGATGTCGGCCGGACCCTGATCCCAGCCGTGCTCGATGCTGCCGTAGCCGAGGTTGACCAGCACCCGCAGCGCGGGCTGCAGCAGGTCGGCGAACGCATCGCCGAATGCGGTGAGACGCAACGGTTCCAGCAGCGGCAGGTTCTCCGCGGGGATCATGAAGTACCGGTTGCTGCCCGCGTAGCCCTCGGAGACGTCCAGCTCGATGGCGGCGGCCAGCTGCTCGTCGGTCAACGACGGGTAATTGCGGTGGATGAACAGGATACCCATGAAGGCGTTGAGGTCGGCCAGGATGTTCAGCGGGTACTTCGGGAAGTCGGCGAACCCGTCGTACTCCTGGATGTAATTGGCTGTCTCCCAAGGTGTCTGGGCGGGCGCGCCGCCACTGAACGTAACGCCCAGGCTGGCCAGGCTCAGCGGGACGCCGGGGATGTCGAAGCGGGGCAGCAGGCCACCGTTGGGGTTGGACGGACTTCCCAAAGTCACGAAGGACAGCTCGTCGGCGGTGGGCCGCAGCTCTTCGGGCAGCGCCAAGAGCTTGTCCATCACCACGCCGTTGATGATGCCGCTCTGCGAATACCCCGCCACGACAAGCTCATTGCCCTTGCGGATCTCCTCCATGATGGTGTGAAACAAGATGGTGGACCCTTGCTGCACCGAGGTGTCCAGCGGCAGCGTTTTCACGCCGGTCAGCGGATAGAGGCCCTCCGGGGTGAACAGTGCGTTGGTGGTGTCCACCGGAAAGATCGGCTGGCCGGGGAACTTGGGGACAACCGGTTCGAGATACCGCTCGGTGAGCGCAATCAGATACTGCGGTGTCGGGATCGGCAGTCCACTGCCACCCATGATCCACGACTCGGTGTCGAGCAGCGTGGTCTGCGCCACCACCGTCGTAGCGGTGGCGGCCACTCCGGGCGCCAGCACCGGCGCGACACCCGATGCGGCGAGAGCGGCCAGTGCCAGCGGCACCGCGCCGAGAGACCGGGGGTTGCGGGTGGCAAGAGATGTCATGGCCGCCTCTCAGGGTGCGGGGTGTGGTGCGGGGACTGGAGTCTGACCATTATTTTTACCAGCGAACCATCATGCTTTTCTACCGCCGCCATCATGTTTGTCTCAGTTATCTGGGGACCGGCGGTAACGGCACCCAACCGGGCCGGGCCGCCCTAGCCTGAGGCCATGACGGGAGCCGGAGTCGGCTACGGCGGCTATGTGATCGACCGCGAGGTCGGCCGCGGAGGGCACGCCGCGGTGTATCGGGCCCATGACCCCGGCAGCCCCGCCCCGCCCGTGGCACTGAAGGTCCTCGACGAGACGCACCGCTCCCCCGCGCAGCAGGCTCGGCTGAGCCGCGAGTTCGCGTTCGCCAGCGCGCTCAAGCACCCCCATATCGTCGCGGTGTATCGGCACGGGCCGTTCTGGCTGGCGATGCAGTACGTCGACGGGGGCAAGGCGACCGGCCTGCGCACGCTCACGGACCGGTTGACCGCGCTGGCCCAGGTGGCCGCGGCACTGGACTACGCGCACCGTCGCGGCATCGTGCACGGCGACGTCAAACCCGCCAACATCCTCATCCCCGCGGACTTCGGCCACGCCGGGGCGGTGCTGACCGATTTCGGGGAGGCCCACGCCGTCGTCGACGACGTCCGCCACCGGCCCCGGCATTCCGGCGCCCTCGAGGTCTCGCTGCCCTACACCGCACCGGAGATCCTGCACGGCAAGGCGCCCTCGGCCGCCACCGACGAGTACGCCCTGGCGTGCACCGCGGTCGAGTTGCTCACCGGGGCGCCGCCGTTCACCGCCCGCGACGCCGCCGATCTGGCCGACGCGCACCTGCGACTACTGGCCCCTGCCCTGTCGGCCAGCCTGGGACCGGGAGCCCGGGCCGCCGACGTGGTGGTGCAACGGGCGCTGGCGAAGTTCCCGGCGAGCCGCTACGACTCCTGCGCCGAGTTCTGCGCGGAGTTGTCGCGAGCGCTGCTGTCGCCCGCCGCCCCCGCCGCATCGGAAACCTGAAGCAGACGAACGAAGTCCGCGATCGCCAGAGTCTCGCCGCGGCGGGCCGGATCGATGCCGGCCGCCTGAAGTAACTCGGCCGAACGCGCTCCGGAGCCGGCCCAGTTCGCGAACGCGTTGCGGGAGGTCTTGCGGCGCTGGGCGAAAGCGACATCGATCAGTGCGAACACCCGGCGGCGGAAATCCTGATCCACCGGCCACGGGGCGGTGTCGTAGCGGTCGATGCGCACCAGCCCGGAGTTCACCCGTGGCACCGGCCAGAACACGCTCGGCGGTACGGTGCCGCAGCGGCGCACCGTGCCGAAGAAGCGCGCCTTGGCGCTGGGCACCCCGTAGTCCTTGCCGCCCGGCTCGGCGGCCAATCGCTCGGCGACCTCCAGCTGCACCATGACCGTCACGGTGCGCAGGGAGTCGAACTCCGACAGCAGGTGCAGCAACGCCGGAACCGCCACGTTGTAGGGCAGATTGGCGACCACCGCCGTCGGGCTGGTCGCGACATCGTCACGGCGCACCGTCAGCACGTCCGCGCCGAGCACCTGCAACCGGGCCGCGTCGGCGGGCGCGTATTCGGCGACGGTGCGCGGCAGCCGGGCGGCCAGCACCGGATCCTTCTCGACGGCGATCACCGTGGGGCCGCGCTCGAGCAGCGCCAGGGTCAGCGAGCCCAGCCCGGGCCCGACCTCGAGGATGTGGTCGTCGGCGGTGACGCCGGCACCGTCAACGATCCGGCGGACGGTGTTGGCGTCGTGCACGAAGTTCTGCCCCAGCGATTTGCGGGGCCGCAGGTCGAGTTCTTGCGCCAGGGCCCTGATGTCACCGGCCCCGAGTAGCCCGATGGTCAGCGCCTCCCGCTGCACACCGGCCAGGCGCCCCAGCCCTGCCGGGCCTGGGTGACCTCCGCAATGGCGATCTGCTCCTCGCGGGTGGCCAGGTCGGCCCGCGGCGCGTACTTCAGTCCACCGTTGGCCACCCAGGTGCCGTAGTCGAACTGCACACCGCCGTAGTAGCCGTTGCCGGTGTTGATCGACCAGTTGCCGTGCGACTCGCAATTGGCGATGCGGTCCCAGGCGGCACCGTAGACCGACGGCGGCACCTCGGTGCCCGGCTTGGCGCCGACCCGCAGCACCGAATCGCGGGCCGCGGCCACCACCGCGTTGGCGACCGGCAGGCGGCCGGTCTCGGCGCCGTTGACCGTGGCAACCGCGTAGGTGACGTCCTGCGTGCCGGGCGTGCCCGGGTCTTCGACCACCTGACGGCTGATGTTCATGGTCGGGTCTTCGATGCGCTGGGCGGTCGGGGGCAGCGGCACCCGCTCGGTGACTTGCTTGACCCGGATGCGCGTCACCTCGATGTGCATGCCCTCGGTGATCGGCGTCGACGCCGCGGGGATGACCTTGTCGGCCTGCTCCAGCGGGGCGCCGTCGGCGGCGAGCAGCTCGGCGACGTTCGGCGCGGCCAGGCGCACGGTGCGGACCTGGCCACCGTCGTCGATCGTGACGGTCTTGGCGCTGACGACCGGCAGCGCCATCCCGGCCAGCGGGACCCGGCTGCCACGAGACGCCGCGGCCGGAGCGGTGTCGGTCATCGACAGCTGGGCCAGCGCCTCGTCCACCGACAGTGCCGTCGTCCAGACCTGCTGCGGCTCGCGGCCGTCCAGGGACAGCTGCAACGGCCGGCCACGGCGGACCGTGATGGTGTCGGCGTCGTGCACCCGCGCGTCGCGGGCGGGGCTCACATCGTCGCGTTCGCCGAGCTCGAAGCCGTTCTCGGCGACCACGTCGATGACCCGCGACCGCATGGTGGTGACGGTGACGGGGGTGCCGTCGACGTCGAGCGTCAGCGTCTTGGCGCTGGCGACGGCGAAGCCGCCCGCGAAGGTCAGCACCAGCAGCAGGGCGCCGACCAGAACCCGCAGCATCGGCGACGGCGCCTGATGCAGTCTGGTCAAAGCGTTCAAAGCACAACCCTTACGACATGGGACTGGGGCCCTTGCGGCGCCCCAGGTTGATAACGAAACGGTAACGAAACTGCCGGCGGTCGGCAACCTCGTGTGACCTGCTCGACCCTCAGTCCAGCCCGTAGACCCGCCGGGCGTTGCGGTTCGTCACCTCCGCCAGCTCGACTGCCGAAGTTCCCAGCAGCTCGGCCAGCGCCCTCACAGTGTATGGCAGACAATAGGGCTCGTTCGGTGCACCGCGGTACGGGTGCGGAGTCAAAAACGGCGCGTCGGTCTCCACCAAGAGCTGCTCGCGCGGGACAACCGCGACAGCTTCACGCAGCTCACGAGCGTTTTTGAAGGTGACCGTCCCGGACAGGCTGACCATCCACCCGGCGTCGGCGCAGGTGTGAGCCATGTCCTTCCCCGAGGAGAAGCAGTGGAAGATCACCGTCTCCGGCGGTCCCTCGGCCCGCAGGACGTCCAGCACGGCGTCGTCGGCGTCGCGGTTGTGGATCATCAGCGGCTTGCCGGTGCGTTTGGCCAGATCGATGTGCCAGGCGAAGGCCTCGCGCTGGGTCTGCGGCGAGGCGCAGCCCTCCAAACGCCCCGGCCAATACAGGTCCACGCCGGTCTCCCCGACGGCCACCACCCGCGGGTGGGCGGCCAGTTCCGCGATCTCGGCGCGGGCGGCGTCGTCGAGCGCGTCGGTCCGGGTGGGGTGCAGCGCCACGGCGGCATAAACCCGCGAATCGGCGTCGGCGGCCCGGGTCACCCAGCGCGCCGACGCCAGATCGTCGGCGACGGTCACCGCCACCTGGACTCCCACCGCGGCCGCGCGATCCATGATCGCGCGCACCGCACCGTCGTCGGCGTCGCCACCGCGGAGGCAGGCATCCAGATGGGTGTGGGCGTCGACCAGCGGACTCAACGGCTCGGGCGCGGGCGGCGCAGCTTTGGCTGATCGTTGGGAACTCACCCGCACACAATAGGGTGAACGGTGATGAAGCCCTTCTACGTCACCACCGCGATCACCTACCCCAACGGTGACCCGCACATCGGTCACGCCTACGAGTACATCGCCACCGACGCGATCGCCCGATTCCACCGGCTCGACGGATACGACGTGCGGTACCTGACGGGGACCGACGAGCACGGCCTGAAGATGGCCGAGACCGCCGCGGCCGAGGGCATCGCAACCGCGGAGCTGGCGCGGCGCAACTCCGATGTCTTCGAGAACCTGCAGCGCAAGCTCAACATCTCGTTCGACCGGTTCATCCGCACCACCGACGCCGACCACCTGGAAGCCTCCAAGGCCATCTGGCAGCGCATGGTCGACGCCGGCGACATCTACCTCGACGCCTACTCCGGCTGGTACTCGGTGCGCGACGAGCGGTTCTTCACCGAGGGCGAGACCCGGCTGACCGATGACGGGTCACGGGTGGCGAACGAAACCGGGGCACCGGTCACCTGGACCGAGGAACAGACCTATTTCTTCCGGCTGTCGGCCTACGCCGACCGGCTGCTGGCGCACTATGCGGCCAACCCGGACTTCATCGCCCCCGACGTGCGCCGCAACGAAGTGATCAGCTTTGTCTCCGGAGGTCTGCGCGACCTGTCGATCTCGCGCACGTCCTTCGACTGGGGCGTGCCGGTGCCCGGGCATCCCGACCACGTCATGTACGTGTGGGTGGACGCGCTCACCAACTATCTGACCGGGGTCGGCTACCCCGACACCGACTCCGAGACCTTCCGCCGGTACTGGCCGGCCGATCTGCACATGATCGGCAAGGACATCATCCGGTTCCACACCGTGTACTGGCCGGCGTTTCTGATGTCGGCCGGTATCGAACTGCCGCGCCGGGTCTTCGCGCACGGCTTCCTGCTCAACAGCGGCGAGAAGATGAGCAAGTCGGTAGGCAACGTCATCGATCCGGTGGCGTTCGTCGACAAGTACGGCGTGGACCAGGTGCGTTATTTCCTGCTGCGGGAGATCCCGTTCGGCCAGGACGGCAGCATCTCCGACGAGGCCATGATCAGCCGGGTCAACGCGGATCTGGCCAACGAACTGGGCAACCTGGCGCAGCGCTCGCTGTCGATGGTGGCCAAGAACCTGGCCGGGGTGGTGCCCGAGCCGACCGCGCCGACCGCGGACGACGCCGAGTTGCTGGCACTGGCCGACGGCCTGCTGGACAAGGTGCGCGACGCGTTCGGCACCCAGGCCATGCACCTGGGACTCGAAGCGATCTGGCTGATGCTGGGCGCGGCCAACCGGTACTTCTCCGCCCACGAGCCGTGGAAGCTGGCCAAGAGCGAGGCCGCCGCGGACCAAGCCCGCTTCGGCACCGTCTTGTACACCACGCTCGAGGTGGTGCGGATCGCGGCGCTGCTGGTACAGCCGGTGATGCCGGACTCGGCGGCCAAGCTGCTGGACCTGCTGGGCCAGCCCGGCGAGCAGCGGACGTTCACCGCCGTGTCCGACCGGCTGACCGCGGGACGGCACCTGCCACCGCCGACCGGGGTGTTCCCGCGCTACCAGCCCTGAGCGCCGGCCGGCCGGCCGGCCCGTGTCACACTTTCGGGTTCCGCGGTGTCTTGAAGGCATAAACACCTTCAACGACAGGAGCCACTCATGACCCGCGTCCAGGTCGTCATCCTCGGCGGCGGCTACGCCGGCACCTTGGCCGCCAACCGACTGCGCCAGAATCCGGCCGTCGACATCACCGTGGTCAACCCGCGGCCGGTGTTCGTCGAACGCATCCGGCTGCACCAGTACATCGCGGGCACGGGAACGGCCACCGTGGACTACTCCGAGCTGCTCGGTGACGGGATCCGGCTGCTGGTCGACTCCGCCACCGCCATCGAGGCCGCGGACCGGCGCATCCGGCTGGCCTCGGGCACCGTACTGCGCTACCACTACCTCATCTATGCGGTCGGCAGCACCGGCGCGATCAGCCCGGCTGTCCCCGGCGCCGCCGAATTCGCGTACTCCATCAGCGAATTCGAGTCCGCTGCGCGGCTGCTGTCCCGGCTCGACGCGGTGGGACGGCAGGCCCCGGTGACGGTGGTCGGCGGCGGGCTGACCGGAATCGAGGCGGCGGCCGAGCTGGCCGCGCCGGGGCGGCCGGTGACCCTGGTCTGCGGCGGGCAGCTGGGACCGTCACTGCACGCCGCGGGCCGCCGCTCGGTGGCCAAGGCCCTGCGCAAGCTGGGGGTCGCGGTGCGCGAAGCAGCGGTGGTCGCCGAGGTGCGCCCCGACGCCGTGGTGCTGGAAGACGGCACGGTGCTGCCCAGCGCGGTGACCGTCTGGACGGCGGGCTTCGGCGTGCCGGATCTGGCCGCCGCCAGTGGACTGGCCACCGACGCGCTGGGCCGGCTGCTCACCGACGAGACCCTGACCAGCGTCGACAACCCGTGGATTGTGGCGGCCGGGGACGCCGTTGCGCCATCGGGCCGGCCACTGCGGATGAGCTGCCAGGCGGCGCTGCCGCTGGGCGCCCAGGCCGCCAGCACCGTGTTGGCCCGGATCGCCGACACCGCACCGGCGGCCCTGGACCAGGCGTTCTCCGCACAGTGCATCAGTGTGGGCCGCCACGCGGCGACGGTGCAGCTGTCGCACCGCGACGACACCCCGATCAAGGCGTTCGTGGGCGGCCGGCTGGGCGCCGTGGTCAAGGAGGCCATCTGCCGGTACACGCTGAAGTGGATTCGGGGTGAGGCGGTCGCTCCGGGCTCGTACCGTTGGATGAAGAGCGGCGCCCGGGCCGCAGCGCCGGTGAAGGGGCCGGGCCGACGAGAGGCGGCGGTGTGAAAGACGAGCACGCCCAACGGTTCACCGAGCTGCGGCCCCTGCTGTTCACCATCGCCTACGAGATTCTGGGCTCGGCGACCGAGTCCGACGATGTGCTGCAGGACAGCTATCTGCGCTGGGCCGAGGTGGACCTGGCCGGGGTCCGCGACGTCAAGGCCTACCTGGCCCGGCTGGTCACCCACCAGGCCCTCAATGCGCTGCGGGCCAGTAGCCGGCGCCGGGAGGAGTACGTCGGCCCGTGGCTGCCCGAACCCCTGCTGCTCACCGAGCAGGATCCCGCCGGCGACGTGGTGCTGGCGGAGTCGGTGTCGATGGCCATGCTGGTGGTCTTGGAGACGCTGAGCCCCGACGAGCGGGCCGTGTTCGTGCTGCGTGAGGTATTCGGGTTCGGCTACGACGAGATCGCGGCCGCGATCGGCAAAACCGAGGCCGCGGCTCGTCAGGTCGCCCACCGGGCGCGCGGCCATGTGCAGGCCCGGCGGCCGCGCTACACCCCGATGGACCCGTCCGAGAGCGCGCGGATCACCACGGAGTTCCTGACCGCGGCGGCGGGCGGCGACCTGACGACGGTGCTGTCGATGCTGGCGCCCGACGTGGCCTGGACCGCCGACAGCGGCGGCAAGGCCAGCGCGGCGAGACGACCGATCCTGGGCGCCGACAAGGTCGCCCGCACCGTCATCGGGCTGCTGCGCCACGGCGCGCAGATGCCCGATGCGCGCGTTGACATGGGGGTCTGCAACTCCGCCCCCGCGGTGCTGCTCTACCGCGCCGACCGCCTGGAGGGCGTGTTCACCGTCGAGATCATCGACGGGCTGATCACGAACTTCTACGCGATGCGCAACCCGGACAAGCTGGCCGCGGTGGCCGCCGCCCGCGAGATCACCCGCGGCGCGGACGTCTGACAAGCTAGTGCCGTGCGGATCGAGCGGCTCGGCGACCTGGGCGCGGCACCGGAGGTGCTGCGCGCGGTCGGTGACGCCACCGGCAGGCGGGGTCTGCCGCCGCCGGCCGCGCTGACCGGCGAATGGTTCGGATCCCAGGCGGTGATCGCGCCGAGCGTGGCCGCCGAACCGGTCGATCCCGATGCGGTGTTCGAGCTGCCCGAACCGGTCGCCGACGCCCCGCCCGGGGCGGTGGGCGGCGGCTGGATCGGCTACCTGTCCTATCCCGACGCCGGCGCCGACGGACGGGGGCCGCGTATTCCCCAGGCCGCCGGGGGCTGGACCGACTGTGTGCTCCGGCACGACGACGAGGGCCAGTGGTGGTTCGAGAGCCTGTCCGGCGCACCCATGCCGAGCTGGCTGGCGCAGGCGCTGAGCACCCCCGCCCCGGCCCGCGAATGCCGCATCTACTGGCAGACGCCGGATCGGCAGGCGCACCGCGCCGGGGTGCTGGCCTGCCTGGAGGCCATCCGGTCCGGTGAGGTGTATCAGGCCTGCGTGTGCACCCGCTTCACCGGAACCGTCAGCGGCGCCCCACTGGACTTCTTCGCCGACGCGGTGGCGCGCACCGGCCCGGCCCGGGCCGCCTATGTCGCGGGCGGCTGGGGCGCGGTGGCCTCGCTGTCTCCCGAGTTGTTCCTGCGCCGACGGGGACAGCTGGTGGCCTCCAGCCCCATCAAGGGCACCCTGCCGCACTACGCCCGCCCGTCGGCGCTGCGCGCCTCGGCCAAGGATGTCGCCGAGAACATCATGATCGTGGACCTGGTCCGCAACGACCTGGGCCGGGTGGCGATCACCGGGACCGTCACCGTGCCCGAACTGCTGGCGGTGCGGCCCGCACCGGGCGTATGGCATCTGGTGTCGACAGTTTCCGCCCGGGTGCCCGAACAGCTGAGCATGGCGGAACTGCTGGCGGCGACGTTCCCGCCCGCCTCGGTGACCGGGACTCCCAAACACCGCGCCCGTCAGCTCCTTTCCACCTGGGAGCCGTCACGTCGCGGGGCCTACTGCGGCACGGTGGGATTGGCGTCACCGGTGGCCGGCGCCGAACTCAACGTGGCGATCCGCACGGTGGAGTTCGACGCCGCCGGCGGCGCGGTGCTCGGTGTCGGCGGTGGGATCACCGCGGACTCCGACGTGGACGCCGAATGGCAGGAATGCCTGCACAAGGCCGCCCCGATCGTCGGCGCCGGTCAGTCCCGGGAACGCAGCACCGCGTCATAGAGCTCACGCCGGGACACCGGCGCCCCGGCAGCGGCGATCGCCTGCGCGCAGGCGTCCTTGACCCGCATACCGTCGGCGGTCAGCCGGTCGACCTCGGCCACCAGGGTCGGCAGATCCGCACGCGGGCTGGCACCGGCGAGCACCACGGTGATCTCCCCCAGCACCTCCTCGGACGCCCACTCGGCCAGCTCGGACAGCGTCCCGCGCAACACCTCTTCGTGGGTCTTGGTCAGCTCCCGGCACACCACCGCGCGGCGTTGCCCGCCGAGTTCGTCGACCGCGTCGCGCAGGCATTGCGCCAGCCGCCGCGGCGATTCGAAGAACACGCAGGTGCGCCGTTCGTCGGCCAGCGACGCCAGCCACGCCCGGCGCGCCGCCGGCCGGCGCGGCGCGAAACCCTCGAAGCAGAACCGGTCCGAAGCCAGCCCGGACACCGCCAGCGCCGTCGTGACCGCCGACGGGCCGGGCAGACAC
This sequence comes from Mycolicibacter engbaekii, assembly GCF_002101585.1. Lineage (GTDB taxonomy): Bacteria > Actinomycetota > Actinomycetes > Mycobacteriales > Mycobacteriaceae > Mycobacterium > Mycobacterium engbaekii. Next base: position 73,919 of record NZ_LQOT01000041.1, read on the forward strand.
GACACCGGCAGGCCGGCCTCGGCGCAGGCGGCCACCAGGCGGTAACCCGGATCGCTGATCAGCGGCATCCCCGCGTCGCTGACCACCAGCACCGTGGCGCCGGCCTCGATGTCGGCGAGCAGCGCCGGCACCCGAGTCGCCTCGTTGGCGTCGAACAGACTGACCACCCGGCCGGCGATCTGCGCGCCGAGCGCCTTGGCCAGGGTCCGCAGCCGCCGGGTGTCCTCGGCGGCCACCACGTCAGCACTGCGCAGCGCCTCCAGCAGGCGCGGCGAGGCGTCGGCGGGCTGGCCAAGCGGAGTGGCCCCCAGCAGCAATCGACCATCGGGCATGGCGCACAGCCTACGATCGTCTGAATGAGCGCTCCGACCGCTACGAAGCCTGCGGCCGTGCCGGAGCGCGCCGCACCGATGATCAGTCCGGGATTGCTGGTGCCGGTCGCCGATTTCGGGCCGACCGACCGGGCCCGGGGTGTGGCGGTGACCGTGGCGGTGACGCTGTTGGCCGCGGTGACCCGCTTCGCCAACCTGAACACCCCGACCGACGCCGGAACCCCGATCTTCGACGAGAAGCACTACGCGCCGCAGGCCTGGCAGATGCTGCACAACCACGGCGTGGAGGACAATCCCGGCTACGGCCTGGTGGTGCACCCGCCGGTCGGCAAGCACTTGATCGCGATCGGTGAGGCCCTGTTCGGCTACAACGGGCTGGGCTGGCGGTTCACCAGCGCGCTGCTCGGGGTGCTCACCATCGCCCTGCTGGTCCGGATCGTGCGGCGCATGACCCGCTCCACGCTGGCCGGCGGAATCGCGGGGCTGTTGCTGGTGGGTGACGGGGTCAGCTTCGTCGCGGCGCGCACCGCGCTGCTGGACGGCTTCCTGACCTTCTTCGTGGTGAGTGCGTTCGGGGCGCTGATCGTCGACCGCGACCAGGTCCGCATGCGAATGCACACCGTGCTGACCGAGGATCGCTGCGGCGCGACGCCGTGGGGCCCGCGGCTGGGGGTGCGCTGGTGGCGGTTCGGCGCAGGAGTGCTGCTCGGGCTGGCCTGTGCCACCAAGTGGTCGGGCCTGTACTTCGTGGTGTTCTTCGGCGCCATGTCGCTGGCGTTCGATGTCGCCGCCCGCCGGCAATACCGGGTGCGCCGGCCCTGGCTGGGGACGCTGCGCCGCGACGTCTGCCCCACCGCCTACGCGATGCTGCTCATCCCGTTCGGGGTGTATCTGGCGTCCTACGCCCCGTGGTTCGCCTCCGAGACCGCGGTGGACCGCCACGCCGTCGGCCAGTCGGTCGGGTTCGAGAGCCGCTTCCCGGTGCCCGACGCCCTGCGCTCGCTGTGGCACTACACCTACCAGGCGTATCACTTCCACTCCGGGCTGACCAACAGCGCCGGTAACCACCACCCCTGGGAGTCCAAGCCGTGGACGTGGCCGATGTCGCTGCGTCCGGTGCTGTATGCGATCGACCAGCACGATGTCCCCGGCTGCGGCGCGGCGTCCTGCGTCAAGGCGGTGATGCTGGTGGGCACCCCGGCCATGTGGTGGCTGGCCGTTCCGGTCCTCGGTTACGCGTTGTGGCGCAGCCTGGTACGCCACGACTGGCGCTACGCGGCGGCACTGGTGGGCTACTGCGCGGGCTGGCTGCCGTGGTTCGCCGGTATCGACCGGCAGATGTACTTCTTCTATGCGGTGCCCATGGCGCCGTTCCTGGCGATGCTGTTGGCGCTGATCTGCATCGACATCGTCAACGACGGCAGATCCGGCACCATGGAGCGCTGGTCGCTCGGACTGCTCGCGGTGTCGTGTTACCTGGCGCTGGTCCTGACCAACTTCGCCTGGCTGTATCCGATTCTGACCGGCGTGCCGATCTCCCCGGCAACCTGGAACATGGAGATCTGGCTGCCCAGCTGGTCCTAGGGCGCCGGCGTCGAAAATTCGAACGGATGTGCGATAGACTGGGCGCCGTGGCGATACCGGTACAGGAGTCGCTGTTCGACTTCAGCGAGCGTCGGGAACTCGGCCGGGGAGCGTGGCTCGACGTCCGGCCCGGCTGGCTCAGCGATGCCAGCGCCGACCTGCTCGGCGAACTGCAGGCGGCCATTCCCTGGCGGGCGGAGCGCCGCCGGATGTACGACCGGGTGCTCGACGTCCCGCGACTGGTCAGTTTCCACGACCTGTCCGCCGGGGATGCGCCGCACCCGCTGCTGGCCAAGCTGCGCCGCCGACTCAACGACATCTATGCCGGCGAACTGGGCGAGCCGTTCACCTCGGCGGGGCTGTGCCTCTACCGGCACGGAGGCGACAGTGTGGCCTGGCACGGCGACACACTGGGCCGCGGCGCCACCCAGGACACCATGGTGGCCATCGTCAGTGTCGGCGCCACCCGCACGCTGGCGCTGCGGCCCCGCGGCGGCGGTCAGTCGCTGCGGTTGGCCCAACACCATGGCGACCTGGTGGTGATGGGCGGTTCCTGTCAGCGCACGTGGGAGCACGCGATTCCCAAGACAGCGGCGCCCACCGGCCCACGGATCAGCATCCAGTTCCGGCCCCGCGGGGTGCGCTAGTTACGGACCGCCTCCACCGCCGCCTCCAGCAGTTCACGCGCCCGGTCGGTGTCGACCGGGGTGACGGGCTTGCCCGACTGCACCAGGGGGTTGGCGGTCACCAGGACCTGGTAGGGGCCGAAGTATGCGGCGTAGTTGTAGAGCTCGCCGACACGGGGCTTGCCGGCCGCGACCGCCTCGATCACCCGGTGCACACCCATGGTCTTCACCCCGTCGATGCGCGGGGCATCGACCGTCTCGATCAATCCGCGCATCTGGCCGCCCGAGAAGCCGATCCGACGGCAGGTGCGTCCCGGTTCGTTGACCGCAACCGGCTCGGAGGTCTCCAAGGCGATGATGATGAACCGGTTGCCCTTGCCTTCGGCGGCCACCGCCGCCATGTTGCCCTGCATGCCCTGCGGCAACTGCTGGCTGACCGCGAACACCGAGCAGTCGGCCGGGTCGAAGGTCAGGCCCGGTGGCAGCGCGGTGCCCGCCAGCAGCTTGGGGTCGATCCCGGTGCGCGAGGTGGCCCGGACCTCGAACTCCGAACTGAAGGACGACTTCAGTTCGACGACCTTGTCGATGTCGGCGGAAACCTCCGCGGGACTCGGGCTGCAGGCAGCGAGCAGGCACACACAGCCGAGGGCCAGCACCGCACGAAGGGTCAACATCGGAGTCAATTTACCCAACGCCACCAGGGGTGACTGAAGCGGTCACCCTACGGCTTGGATCGCTTGGCGGCCAACCTCTTTGATCCGTTCAGCGGTGGCACGGTCGAACGGCAGCCGGTCGGGGCCCGGAACGTCGAGGACCGTGGTGACCACACCCGGATCGTCGCGCTGCCAATAGGCACCCAGCCGATCGAGGATGGCCCGCATGGATGCGTTCTCCGAGAGCACCCGCGCGGTGAACTTCTCGACGCCCTCGAATCGGGCGATGACCGACACCGCTCCCATCAGATAGGTGCCGATTCCACGGCCCTGATAGCTGTCGCCCACGATGAAGGCGACCTCGGCGATCGTCGGGTTTTGTGGGTCGCGGACGAATCGTCCGTCGCCGACGATCGAACCGTCGGGCTCGGTGACCACCCACACGAAGTGATCGACGTAGTCGACCTCGAACAGGTAGTGCATCAGCGCCGGACTCGGGGTGCGGGTGGTCTGAAAGCGCCGATACAGCGTCTCGCCGGAGAATGTGACATGGCCTCCAACCGTTCGCGCACTGTCGCCGGGCAGCACCGGCCGCAGCAGCAGGGCGGCGCCTTTGCGGTCGCGCATCGGCACGGCGTCGATGTAGGCGGCCAGACGCTGCCGCGCGATGCGCACCAACCGCCCCATCACTTCGGGCACGTGCACCATCTCGTGGAAGGCGTCCTCGTCGCCGATCCAGCCGGTCAGCGGGGTCACGGTGGTGACCGTCGCCGTCCGCAGGCCCTGGCGCAGCAGCGCGATCTCGCCGACCACCATGCCGGCGGTAACCTCGTTGACAACCACGGCGCCGTCGTCGCCGACATGCCTGACCTCGGCCGATCCCGAGGAGATCAGCAGAAACGACAGGGCCTGCTCGCCCTGGCGCATCAGCTCGGCGCCGGCGGGGGCCTCCAGCGCACGCAGCGCGGCGACCAGCGGAACCAGCTGGTCCGCCGAGCACCCGGCGAAGATCTCCATCTCCGCGAGGCCTGCGGCGGTGAACGCTCCATCGGGTGCTGTGGGCACCGGATCGGGGTGCGACTTCGCCATGGACTGCTCCCCCCTGTTCGCCTGTCCAAGGCTAGCCGGTGTGTCCAAAAGGTTAATGATTTAACAATGCCGTAACGGCCAGGATTCGGCGTTAACGATCTGGGCCGATACCCTGTGGCCGCGAGAGCGACACGCGAGGAAGAGATCTCCAACATGAGCGAACTGAACCCGAAGCTGCACGACATCTACGATGAGGTGCTGCGGCGTAACCCCGGTGAGGCCGAGTTCCACCAGGCCGTTTTCGAGGTGCTCAGCAGCCTCGGGCCGGTGGTGAACAAGCACCCCGAGTACGTCAACAGCGCCGTCATCCGGCGCATGTGCGAGCCCGAGCGCCAGATCATCTTCCGCGTGCCCTGGCTCGACGACAACGGCGCGGTGCAGATCAACCGCGGGTTCCGCGTCGAGTTCAACTCGGCCCTGGGTCCCTACAAGGGCGGCCTGCGATTCCACCCCTCGGTCTACCTGGGCATCGTGAAGTTCCTGGGCTTCGAGCAGATCTTCAAGAACTCCCTGACCGGTCTGCCCATCGGCGGCGGCAAGGGCGGGTCCGACTTCGACCCCAAGGGCCGCTCCGACAACGAGATCATGCGGTTCTGCCAGTCCTTCATGACCGAGCTCTACCGCCACCTCGGCGAGTACACCGACGTCCCGGCCGGCGACATCGGCGTGGGCGGCCGGGAGATCGGCTACCTGTTCGGCCAGTACAAGCGCATCACCAACCGCTACGAGTCGGGCGTGCTGACCGGCAAGGGCCTGACCTGGGGCGGATCGCAGGTCCGCACCGAGGCCACCGGATACGGCGCGGTGTTCTTCGCCGACGAGATCCTCAAGACGGCCAAAGACTCCTTCGAGGGCAAGCGGGCCGTGGTCTCCGGCTCGGGCAACGTGGCCATCTACGCGATCGAGAAGATCCACCAGCTGGGCGGCACCGTGGTGGCCTGCTCGGACTCCAGCGGCTACATCGTCGATGAGAAGGGCATCGACCTGGAGCTGCTCAAGGAGATCAAAGAGGTCAAGCGCGAGCGGATCGAGGCCTACGCCAAGGCCCGCGGCGGCACGACGCGGTTCGTCAACGACGGGTCCATCTGGGATGTGCCCTGTCAGATCGCGGTGCCGTCGGCCACCCAGAACGAACTCGACGACAGCCACGCCGCGTCGCTGGCCCGCAACGGGTGCAAGATCGTCGCCGAAGGCGCGAACATGCCGTGCACCCCGGCCGCGGTGAAGCTGTTCAGCGAGGCCGGTGTGACCGTGGCCCCGGGTAAAGCGGCCAACGCCGGTGGCGTGGCCACCAGCGCCCTGGAGATGCAGCAGAACGCGTCGCGGGACTCCTGGAGCTTCGAGTACACCGAGCAGCGGCTGGCGGCGATCATGCAGAGCATCCACCACCGCTGCCTGGTGACCGCCGACGAGTACGGCGCCCCCGGCAACTACATCCTGGGCGCCAACATCGCGGGGTTCATCCAGGTGGCCGACGCGATGACCGCACTGGGCCTGATCTGACGACCGTTGACTCTGCGGCTACCAGGCGATGTTCTCGCACTTGTGCCCGGTAGCCGCAGAGTCAATGTCGATTGGACGTAGCATCGCCGGTATGAAACGGACTCTGGGCGCAGCTTTGCTCGCCGGGACCGCCGCCCTCGCTCTGCTCGGCAGCGCACCGGCCCACGCCGACGACGCCAGCTACCTCGCATCCCTGGACGCCCACGGCGTCTTTCGATCCGGTCCGCCCAACGCGCGCCTGTCGGCCGGGCACCGGTTCTGTAACCAGTTGCGCGACGGCGCCACCGTCGACGACGTCGTGGCCAACTACGTGCGCCGGCCCTCGTTCGGCGGGCCCTCCATGGTCGATGACCTCACCAACAACCTGCGGCCGGTGATCGACATCGCCCAGCACGAACTGTGCCCTGACACGCTGCACTGATCTCCGCCCGGCCCGGCGTGTCAGTCCGGGGCGGCGGCGTCGCCCGGGCGGGCCAACAGCTCGTCGATCAGCGGGATGCCGATGGCGCTGCCCGACGGCACCGCCGGCGCCCACACCCCGGCGTCCAGCTCGTACTTCTCGGTGAGAAACCGCAGCCGATAGGCCCGTTGGGCACGCTCGAACGTTCGGTGGGCGATGCGCGCGTTGAGTCCGCCGTTGACCACCGCACCCAAGACCGGAACGGCCTGCGCGACCTTGTTCTTGGCCAGGCGGAATCCCAACGCCACCCAGACCTGCTGAATCACGTTGTCGGCCTGCTGCGGCGGGATGGGGCGCCACGATGCGCGCCGCATCATCTGCTGGGTCAACCGGGACAGTGACGCCAGGGCGGCGGCCTTCTCCGCGGAGTCGCCGGCGGCGCAATAGGCGATCACCCCGGAGGCGAACGCCTGTTCGTCCGGCTCGCGGACGTCGTAACCGTAGTGCGCCGCAACCAATGCCACGATCCGCCCCATCCCCACCAGCACGGCGGTCACATCCGCCACGACAGCTGAGGCGGCGACCGGCAGCGTGGAACCGGCGGTGACCGCGCTCGACACCGCCGAACCCGTCACCGCCAGCGATGACGCCGCGCCTTCGGCCACCGCCAAGGCGATGTAGCGCTCCCGGCGGCGGGGTACCGAGCGGTCGCAGATCTCCAGGTCCAGACCGCGAACCTGGCCATAGGACCCGACCGACGCGCCGTGCTCGGCGAACATGGCGAAAACGCTGTCCGGTGTGACCGAATGCAGCCCTCGTTGCACCAGCAGGGTGTGCACACCCTCGAGGGCCTTGGTGGTGAGCTGGTCCATCTTGCCGATGGCGGCCGTGGCGCCGGGGACCTGTTGCACCCCGGAACGGACCTGGGAGGCCACGTCTTTGGCTCGGCCGGCGACACCGCGCCGGAGCCCGTCGAACCAGCCGGCCGGCTCGCCGCCGGTCGTCGCGTCAAGCAGCGCGTCCCATTGCGTGCGTTCGTACGGGGACATGTCCGGCTGACCAGACGGGGCCACGAGGCAAATCCTACCGGCCGCTATCGGTCGAGGAAGGGGCGAAGATCGAGTCCCATCGGTGAGTCCAGCGGAATCTCACCGGCCGCCGCGACCGCCCGGGTCAACGGTGCCAGCGCCTGGATCATCTCGCGCAGCTCGGCCTCGGTCAGCGCGGCGTACGCCGGGGCGGCGAGCCGATCGGTCTGCTGCTCGACCTCTTCCTTGAGCCGAACACCTTCTGGCGTGAGTCCGCTTGCATCGGCTAAACCCTTGGCGCGCAGCGTGTCCACCAGCTGATTCCACTCGTCGTCGGCGAAGTCGCGGGCCGCCGCGTAGGTCTGCCGCGGCATCCCGGCGGCCAAGGCGTGCAACACATGCGCCTCGCGACCCGAAATCCCGGCAGCCAGAAGGGCCGCGATGTGGCCGTCGCCGCGATGTTCGCGAAGCACCGTCGCCGCGTGCCACAGCCGCGCCAGGGGTTGTTCCGGCAGTGGCAGAGCATGATTGGCGGCGCCCAGAACACGGCCGGGCAACGGTGCCGCGGCCGCCGCCCGGCAGGCGAGTTCGGCCGCGCGCTGCACCTGCGGACCGTCGGCCAGATCTGCCAGCTGGCGCCGCAACGCCGCGACGGCACCGGCTTGGCGCGCCCGCAGGGCGGCTTCGGGGGGCGCAAACCGCCATGCGGCGGGCAGCGCCCGGGCGACGCGGTCGAAGGCGAAGTTGTAGAACGCCGCGTGCACGACCTCGGCTCCGACCGCCCCCAGCGGCGCGGCGCGGCCCGCGAAGTAACCCATCCAGAAGCCGCGATAACCCGCGTCGCGCAGCGCCGCCAGTGGCTCCGGCGAGAAATAGACGACCGCGTGCAGCGGTTCCAGCAGCCGCCAGGCGTCGCGCACGGCCGACCGCGCGCCGGCGACCGGCGGGTCTGCCGCGGTCACGGCGTGTCCGCTCGGGAAGTCGTCACTGCGCGCATGGCCACTCATGGTGGCCTGCGGCGGCCGAGCGCTCAAGCGACGCGCCCACCGGCCCCGGGCCCTAGCGTTCTGGCGACCCGCCGGTGTACCAGCGCGCCGCGGTGGCTGGCTCCTCGGCGTAGCGGTTCAGCCATCGAGCGGCGAAGGCGGGAATGCTTTCGTGCGCCGGGTTGTGGTTCGGCGTCTGGGACCGGACGAGTCCGGCGAACATGGCCAGCATTTCCCGCCTGGGCACCCCGGCGTAGGTCGACTGACCGGGCGTGGTGAGTTCGCGCGCCGCTGACTGGGCGCCGCGCAGCGCCCGCAACGACAACCCGTCGGGCAGCAGCCTGCCGAACTCGCCGCCGTGGTCTGCCGGCACATGCCGGCGGAAGCCGCCGGAGATGATCGCCAGGATCTCGCTCATGTGCCGGATCACCCCGGGGATGGTCTTCGCCCGGTAGAGGTAACTGTCGTGCACCGCGTTATAGACGATCAGCGCGGAACTGCGGTGCTCGATCTCCTCGACGAAGTGCCAGAGAAACAGCGATGCCACCCGATCGTCGCCGGGCCGGAACAACTTGTCCTCGTGATCGAGAAAGACTTTGAAGTACGGCGTGAAGGTCGCCTCGATGACGGCGGGGTAGGCCAGCCGCCAGGCGATGGGTTTGGTGGCGGCGAGGCGGTCGTAGGAGGCGATCACCGCGTTCACGGTGTCTTGCAGTCCGGGCCAGCGGCGCACCAGCGCCCGGACGTGGGCCTGGTGGGCGGCGGAATGCTGCGCCTCTTGCCGCAGATAGGCCTCGGCTTCGGCGGCCGCGTCCGGGTCCCGTATCAGCGGGATGGCCTCTCGTGTGGCGTCGACGATCAGCTTCTCGAAACCGGGCGCGAAAAACTAGATGGCGTTGCACAGCAGCGCGAAGGCCGGCCGCTCGGGCTGCCACACGAACGGGACGTCGGCGCCGGCGAAGTCGAACCGGACTCGCCTGACCTGTAGATCCGTCACAGGGTCGAGGCTAGTGATGCACCCCCAATCAGACAAGACGTTTCATATAGAACGTATGCCGAGGCCCGCAATCCTCCCAGATATCCTTGACGGCGTCCCGGTGGCCACAATACGTTTAACGCCTTGTCGTCTATTCACTCCAGGTGGGCCGGATGAACCTGATCGTGTTCAACACTCCCGCCGGGCTCCCGTGGCAGACCAATCTCTGGGATGTCACGATGCTGGCGATGTTCGTGGCGGCGGTGGCCTACAGCATCGGTCAGATGCGGCGGGGCCGGCGAATCTACCTCGCGGTGCTGCTGGCGGCGACGGTGTACGGCCTGGTTCTGGAGCTGGCAGGCATGGCCACGCTCGACATGTATCAGCAGGGCGACTTCCTGGTGATGATCAACTGGCCGGCGTTACCCCTGTGGCGGGGCACCACCATGATGCCCGCCTACGTGCTGATCTTCTACCCGGTCTTCCTCTTCACCGGGTTCAAGATCGTCGAGGCATTCGGCATCGAAAAGCGTTGGCACGCAGCGGCCGCCGGCGGACTGTTCATGATCGCACTGGATGCACCGTACGTGATCGAGGGCACTCTCGAGCGCGTGGTGTGGTGGACCTGGGACCCGGGCTTCGAACTGTTTCAGTATTGGGTCGGATGGCCGCTGATCGACTTGTGCTGGCAGGGAATCTGGGATGCGCTGTTCCTCTACCTGATGATGTGGGCCCGGCCGCGAATCGACGGCGTCGGCGCCGCGGCGCGCTGGTCGCCTGCCAAAGCGCTGGGCGCGTTCCCCGCTCTGGCCGCCGTCGCCGTCCTGGTGGCGGGTCCAATACTGCTGGCGCCGGTGACAATCGTGACTTTGCTCGGCGGGCCGCAGTGGCCGCTGGCGGCCCTGCTGGCGGCGGGTTACGCCGCGGTCTCGCTGTGGGCTCTGCGCTCGGCCGCACCGCGGCCGGAGCCGTTCACGCTCGGGCTGGCGATCGCCTACGTCGTCAGCCTCGGAGCCATGGTGATCGCCAATGTGGGCTACGAGGGTGGGCTCACCGGCTACAGCGCGGTCCAGTCCGCCGGCCTGATCGCGGTCACCGGATTCGCCGTGCTGCCGTGGATCATGCGGCGCAGCACCGCACCCCGTGACCGACTACTCGCGCCTGCCGGTCGCTGCTAGACCGCGAATCGACCAGCCCCGTGCCCGCCCTACAGTTCGAACATGCGTAGTCACGGCTGGTCCGGAAACACCCCGTCCAGCGACCAGGAGGCCATCGACCGGATTCTCGACGCCGCGGACCGCATCGTCGCCGAGCGGGGTACGGCGCTGCGCCTCGCCGATGTGGCCCGCAGCCTGGGGGTGACCCGGCAGACGGTCTATCGCTACTTCCCGGGAACGGAAGCGCTGATGATCGCCAGCGCTATGCGGTCGGCGCATGGCTTCCTCGACCAGCTCGCTCAGCACCTCGGCGGCCTGACCGACCCGGTCGACGCCCTCGTCGAGGGGGTGGCTTTCGCCGTCGAGAGCCTTGCCGAGGATCGCCGGCTGGCCGATCTGCTCAACAGCAGGGCACGCGACGGCAAGGTGGTCTCGCTGACCTCGGACACCGCGCGCACATTCTCGCGCTCGCTGCTTCAGCGACTCGACGTCGACTGGAGCAAGCACGGATTCGACGGCCCCGCGCTTGATGAGCTGGCTGAGATCGGCTTGCGCACAACGCAGTCCCTGCTACTGGACCCCGGCGATCGGCACAACGACGGGGCGGCTCTGCGTCGCTTCATCGCCGGCTGGATCGGTCCGGCGATCGCCTACCCCCGCATCGCCGAGGCGATGAGCGCCCTGCGCGAGCGACTCTAGAGGCTCCCCTGCAACAGCACCGCCGGCCCGGCAGTGGGACCGGAGTCCGGCATTGCCATGCGGATTTCAATGACGATTGTCATTGACGCCTGTCAGTCAATGTTGTTAGCGTTCGGAGATGACCTCCGCCCGGGCCGTCAAAAGGACCCGAACCTCGGCCACCGGCGTCCGCGAGACCCGCAGACTCGAGACCCGGGCCCGGCTGTTCGAGGCCGCGGTGACCGAGATCAGCCAGTACGGACTCGCCGGCGCGGACGTCAGCGCCATCGCCCATGCGGCCGGGGTGGCGCGCGGCACCTTCTACTTTCACTTTCCGACCAAGGAACACGTGCTGCTGGAACTGCGCCGCAACGAAGAGCGCAGAATCGTCGACGAACTGCGCGCCGCACAGACCGGCCGCAACGATTTGACCGCGGTGCTCTCCCTGGTGACCGACCGCGTCCTGGACGCCGAGCAGCGGCTGGGCGAAGTCATCTTCCGGGACATGCTGGGCATGCAGTTCTCGACGACCCGGCCGACCGAGGATCAACTGACCGAGCACCCCCTGGTGGGGTTCGTGACCGCGACGATCGCCGCGGCACAGGCAGCGGGATCCGTTCCGGCACACGCCGACACCACCGAGCTGGGCGTGTTTTTCCTGACGGGCCTGTTCGCGTTGCTCGCCACCGGGGCGCATGACTCCCCCACCGCGGATGCCCTGTTCCGCCGGTATGTGACGACGATCGTCAAAGGAATGGAGAAACGATGAACAACACCGGCATTGCGGGCTACCGCGACTACCTGCGCCGACGCGACGGTGAGGCCGATCTGCTGAACCGGCGCCTGGCCAACCGGGAGGCCTTCTTCAACGACCTTGAGACGCATCCGGTTCGGTCTCGCCACATCGCCGACCCGGAGGTCTTCGTGCGCAACCTGCGCCGCCGCCGGCCCGAGGCCGACGTGGACCCCAAGATGCTGTTCCTGCTGGCCACCGCCAAGCTGAACCAGACCGAACGATTCGGCGTCGGCCTCGGCGAGACCTATGGGCTCAACAGCGACAAAGAACTGCCCCCCGAGCGGGTTTATCTGGAACTCGAGGAGCACTACCACACCCGGCTGTTGGCCTACGTGCTCGACATCTTCGATCTGACCTTCCAGGTGGTGCCGCCCGTCTTCGTGATGCGCCAGTTCGTCAAGATCGCGGTGTTCGTGCCGGAGCGGTGGGGCGCCATGTTCGTCGGGGCGGCAGAGATGGCCGGCTGCGTCATGTTCTACGAGCTGCGCCGGATCGGCAACGAGCTGTTCGCCGACGAACCCGAGGTGCAAGAGCGCATCGACCGGCTCTACGGCGAGATCCTGACCGACGAGGTGGGACACGTCGGCTACTGCGCCTCACGGTGCAGCGCTGCCGAACGCGCGATCATGCGGCGGCTGTACCCGCGCATCGGGATGCTGCTGGCCAGGCAGACCGCTGAGATCAGCCGATTGATGGACCCGAAGTGGCTGCGCGCGCGCCTGAACCGCCCCTTCGATGTGGACGAACTCACCGCGGGGCTGGCCAACGAGACCTACCTCGTCGCGCACCCCTAGACACCGGCGCCATTCCCGGGCCGTCGCCAGCGGACTCCGCCTTAGTGATCTAAAGTCTCCCGTATTCGCCGCCGGATATGGCGCGTGCCCCGATCACGGCTCGGCCGCGTGACGGTGCCGACCCGACTGGAGTGCCGCCCGTGATTCTCGAAGCCTTCACGAAGGCCATGCGACGCACGGGCATGCGCCCGATGCCCCGATGGCGCGGCGCGGCGCCGATCGAGCTGCGCGGCAAGCGCATTCTGTTGACCGGGGCATCCTCAGGGATCGGCGCGGTCGCCGCCCGCAAGCTGGCCGCCGAGGGGGCCACCGTGTTCGCCGTCGCCCGGCGCGGCGACCTGCTGGACGATGTCGTGGCACAGATCTGTCACGCGGGCGGCGAGGCCACCGCCATACGGGCCGATCTGGCCGATCTGGATCAGGTCGATGCAGTCATCGAGCAGGTTTCGCACGTCGACATCCTGATCAACAATGCCGCCAGGTCCATCCGGCGGCCGCTGATCGAATCGCTGGACCGCTGGCACGACGTCGAGCGCGTGATGGCGCTCAACTACTACGCCCCGCTGCGACTCATCCGGGGCCTGGCTCCGGGAATGATCGAGCGCGGCGACGGGCATGTGATCAACATCGCGACCTGGCGTGTGCTGCCGGAGTCGTCGCCGATGTTCGCCGTGTACAACGCCTCCAAGGCGGCGTTGAGCGCCGTGAGCCGTGTCATCGACACCGAGTGGGGCCGCGCCGGCGTGCACTCCACGACCATCTACTACCCGTTGGTGGCGACGCCGATGATCGCGCCGACCCGGGCCTACGACGGCCTCGTCGCACTCACCGCCGAGGAGACCGCTGACTGGATGGTCACCGCCTGCAAGCTGCGGCCGATCCGCATCGCGCCCCGCAAAGCGCTCGCGCTGCGCGCCGTCGACGTGATCGCACCGCGCGTCCTCAACAACATCCTGGAACGCGAGACCGACCGGCTCAACGCCCGGGCCGGCACGCCTGGCCAGCAGAGGCCCATGGCCGGCGAAAAGGACACAGCGCAATGACGGCGCCCGGCCGACGGCCCGAGAACCTGTTGCTGGGAGCGGGTTTGACCACAGCCGCCTTCTTCTGTGTGGCTCTGGTCGGGGCGTTGGCCAAGGTTTCCGGCCAGTACACCTCGACCGGCGTGTTACTGCTGTCGCAGAACTTCGTCGGGCTGTTGTTCGTGATCCCGGTCGCGGTGCGAGGCGGCTGGTCGTTCGTGCGCACCGATCGAATCGGCCTGCACGTGCTGCGCTCGGCCGCCGGAACCGGGTGCTGGTACGCCCTGTTCTTCGCCATCGGGCACATCCCGCTGGCCAACGCCACGCTGCTCACCTACAGCGCGCCGCTGTGGATGCCGCTGATCGCCTGGGCCGTTTCACGGCAACGAGTTTCGGCACTGACCTGGACGGGTGCCGGGCTCGGCTTCGTCGGGGTGATGTTCGTGCTGCAACCGCAGGCGGCCAGATTCAGCGTGGGCGAGCTGTCCGCACTCGCGGGTGCGCTGTTTTTGGCGATCGCCATGATGACGGTGCGCTGGCTCGGTGCCACCGAACCGATGGCGCGAGTGCTGTTCTACTACTTCCTGCTCTCAACGCTCATGGCGGTGCCGTTCGCCGTCGCAGATTGGCGGCCGCTGCAGGCCGGCGTCTGGATGTGGCTGGCGGCGCTGGGATTCGCCCAGGTGTTCTCGCAGGCGTTGATCGTGCTGGCCTACCGCTACGCCCCGGCGGAGAAGGTCGGTCCCTGTATCTACTCGGTGATCGTGTTCACCGCCCTGATCGACTGGATCGTCTGGCACCACCCGCCGGCCCTGATCACCTATGCGGGCATGGCACTGGTGATCGGCGGGGGCCTGATCGCCGTACAGGCCAGGGCCGCCACGCCCCAGATCGCGCCCACCCCACCGGCGGCAGCTGACGGCGGCGTCCCGGCGGTGCCGGAGCGCGACCCGTTGCCGCAGCAGTGAGCCGGGACTGCCACGGGGACCGTCGCCGTACCGGATCAGCCGCAGGACTGTAACGACCGGCAAACGGTTTCGTCGTGGCGCCCCAAATCGGCGATAGGCGCTCGACCGCCCGTGCTACTAATGGCACCGTGACCGACCTGCACCGATCGTCACCGATGCTGCCCGAGTGGAGCACGCCCAGCATGGAACGGGGCTCGCATCGGCGTCCGCATCAGGTCGGTGCCCACCGGATCGGAAACGAGGCGATTCGCCGTCCGCCACGGTATTACCCCATCTCCGAGATTCTGCACATTCCGGATCCGCCCGCGCCGCGAAAACCCGCACCGGCCTCCGGCTGGCGCCGGCTCGTTTATGAGGCCTCCTTCCGCGGCATCAACGTGGGGGAATCCCGGGTTGAACAGCGTTTCCGCGCACTGCGCGATCAGATCCGTCGGAACATGCCCAAACACTTGGTAGTCGGCGTGGTCTCCGGTAAAGGCGGCGTCGGCAAGACCACGCTGACCACCTGTATCGGCGGCATACTCCGGGAATGCCGCTCGGACAACGTGGTGGCGATCGACGCCGCACCGGGCTTCGGCACATTGGCCGACCGGATCGATTCCAGCGCCCCGGACGGTTACACCGAGATCATCTCCAAGACCGCGGTGGCAGGCTACACCGATATCCGGGAACATCTGGGCCAGAACAACATCGGTCTGGATGTGCTGTCGGGCAATCAGACCTCCGACCAGCCTCGTCCCCTGGTGCCCTCGATGCTGAACGACGCGCTGGACCGCCTGTGCCGCACGCACCAGATCGTCCTGATCGATACGTCGGACAACCTGGAGCATCCGGTGATGAGGGCGGTGTTCGACTCCTGCGACGCCTTGGTCTTTGTGTCCGGGCTCACCGGCGACACCGCAATGCCGGTCGCCCGTGCCATCGATCTGCTCCGCGCCATGGACTACCACGACCTGTTGGCGCGTTCGATAGTCATCCTCAACAACAGCCGCAAGCACGCCACGGCGAATGCGCGAGACTACTTGACCGATCTGTTCATCGAAGCCGAGATCCACGCCGAGTACATGCCGTATGACCCGCACCTTGCCAAAGGCGGCATCATCGATACGCAGTACGCGCTTCGCCCGCAGAACCGGCTACGACTGTTCGAGATAACCGCGGCGCTGGCGGATCACAATGCGCGCAGAGCCGATCGGCTGAGCGACCTGGGCTGGGACATCTGAACTACTCGAACTCTGTGGAGCTAAGGGGAATCGAACCCCTGACCTTCTCGATGCGAACGAGACGCGCTACCAACTGCGCTATAGCCCCTGACCGGACAGAGATTACCAGCCCCCGCCCGGACCTCTGAAACCGAGACCTACTGACCGGATGCGCGCGGCAGGTCGCCCCGCCAGTCGTAGCGGCCGCCGCTGGACGCGTACTCCAGGTGCTCGAACTCCGGGTCCTCGTCGTCGATCTCGAGCACCGCCACGCCCGGTCGCCGCAGCCGTGACGGCACCACCTCGAACGCGCCGGTGTGAGCGCCCTCGCGCTGCATGCGCGGCCGGTCGGCGCGCCGTGCGCGCCGAGCCCGCACCTGCTGTTCGATACGGGTCTGGCGACGCAGGTAGGCCAGATAGAGCACGGTTGCGCCCGCCGCGACCCCGCAGATCCACCAGGCGCTGGGCGCCACGGTGAAGGCGGTGAGGGCCGAGAGCACCAGGACCACCGCCAGCGACATCAGCACCCGCTTGCGGAACTCGTACTTGCGCGCGCTGACCGCCGCCGCGGTGTCGATACGGGGCCGCCGGGCCCGCGCGGACACCCCGGAAACGCCCGGTCGCCGCGGTTCCGCCTCGGGTTCCAGCCCGGAGGTGTCCTCGACGTATTCGTACTCGTAGCCCTCGGCGTCGGCTTCTGCCTCGGCGTCGGCCTCGTACTCGTCGTCGGCCTCGTTCTCAGGCTCGTATTCGGCCTCCGGCTCGGGCTGAGCCTCGGTTTCGGCCTCTGCGGCCTCTGCGGCCTCGTGCGCCTGCGCTTCGGTGGCCGCCTGCGCCAGCTCGCCGGCGTCGTCGCTGATGACATCGACATCCAGGTAGTCCAGCTCGGTCTGCTCACCGACCTGGTGCTCGGCGGCGACGAACACCGCGGCCGCGGCGACGAACACCCGAGAACCGCTCTCGGCGGGCGCGTCGTCAACGTCATCGACATCGTCGATGTCGTCGATGTCGTCGGCCTCGTCGTCACCGCTGTGCTGCCAGTGCGGGTCGCTGCGGTGCCCGGCGGCCGGGCCGCCTCTCTTGAGCAGGCGGGCGCTGGACCCGCTGGTCAGGACCCTGGTAGCCAACGCCACGTCACTGGTTCGACGCACCGCGTCACGCTTGCTGACCAGCATCGGCACCAGTACGAACAGCCAGAGAACGACCAGTGAGATCCAGAGCAATGATTGTGGGATGCTGGGCATGGTTGGCCTGCTCCTTTCCGAGCCAAGGCTAGGTGTGGGAGCCACACAGGCCTCGGATGACGCGCCGAACCAGTTACATCGATGTAATTTACTCTCTGACCTCGTCAGTCACAACTACCACACGGGTAACATTGGCCTGGTAATTGCGCGTCAGGCGCGGGCGGCCCGGCCGGACTGAATCAGGGCCGACGTCACCGATCCGGCCACCTCTTCGATGGTCAGCGCCACCAGCAGGTGGTCCCGCCACGCCCCGTCCACATCCAGGTAGCGCTTCAGCAGCCCTTCCTCACGAAAGCCGACTTTGGCCAGCACCGCCCGGCTGGCCGCGTTCTCTGGCCGCACAGTGGCCTCCACCCGGTGCAGACGAACCGGCCCGAAGCAGTGGTCGAGCCCCAGCGCGACCGCCGCGGTGGCCACTCCCCCGCCGGCCACCGCAGACGACACCCAGTAGCCGATCCACGCCGACCGCAGCGCCCCGTGCGCGATGTTGCCCACGGTCAGCTGGCCGCAGAACCGGCCGTCGAGTTCGATCACGTACGGCAGCATCCGACCGTAGCGGGCCTCCGAGCGCAGGCTGGAGCACAGCGGCGGCCACGCGGCGCTGCCATGCCGCGTCACCCAGTCCACCTCCACGCTGGGCTCCCACCGCTCCAGATAGGCCCGGTCGGCCAACCGGATGCGGCTCCAGGCCACGCCGTCTCGCATGCGCACCGGCCGCAGCCGAATCACTCCGGCCGGCACCCGCAGCGGGCCGAGCACACTCGGCCAGCCGGGATGCTCTACGGCTTTGAACGGCCACCAATTGACCAACATGGCCCCGGGCTCAACCGCGCTGAGCCAGGAAGGCGACGTCCACCAACTCGCCGGCGGCGACCTGCTCGACCTCTTCGGGCACCACCACCAGGCAGTTCGCCTCGGCCAGTGTGGCCAGCAGATGCGACGACGAACCTCCCGAGGACCCGAGCACCTGCACCAGGAACTCCCCGGTCTCCTCGTCGCGCATCAACTGGCCCCGCAGGAATCCCTTGCGCCCCGGCATGGAGCTGATCGGCCCCAGGGTGCGGGCGCGCACCATACGGCGCATCGGCTCGCGTTTACCCAGCGACAGCCGGATCAGCGGGCGGATCATCACCTCGAACACCACCAGCGCGCTCACCGGGTTGGTGGGCAGCAGGAAGGTCGGCACGCCTTCGGGGCCCAGCTGGCCGAAGCCCTGCACCGATCCGGGGTGCATCGCGATCCGGGCGACCTCCACGTCACCGAGTTCAGACAGCACGGCGCGCACCTCGTCGGCCGCAGCGCCGCCGACCCCACCGGCGATCACCACCACTTCGGACCGGTTGAGCTGACCCTCGACCACCTCGCGCAGCTTCTTCGGGTCGTTGCTGACGATCCCGACTCGGTTCACCTCCGCCCCGGCGTCCCGGCCGGCGGCGGCCAGCGCATAGGAGTCGACGTCGTAGACCTGCCCATTGCCGGGCGTGCGGTTGACGTCCACCAGTTCGCCGCCCACCGCCATGACCGACAGCCGGGGGCGCGGATGCACCAGCACCCGGTCGCGGCCCACGGCGGCCAGCAGGCCCACCTGGGCGGCCCCGACCACCGTGCCGGCGCGCACGGCGACATCACCGGGCTGCACGTCGTCGCCGACCCGGCGCACATAGTCGCCGGGGCGCACGCCGCGCAGCACCCGGACCCGGGAGTTGCCGCCGTCGGTCCAGCGCAGCGGCAGCACCGCGTCAGCCAGGGTGGGCATCGGGGCACCGGTCTGAATCCGGGTGGCCAGTTTGGGTTGCAGCCGGGTGGGGGTGCGGGCACCGGCTTCGATGACACCGAGCACCGGCAGCGTGACCACGGCCTCCTCGCGCTGCGAGCCGTCGGAGGTGTCGCCGATCGCCTCAGCACCCAGGACGTCGACACTGCGCACCGCGTAGCCGTCAATGGCGGCCTGGTCGAATGCGGGCATGGGCCGCTCGGCGACCACCTCTTCGGCGCACATCAGGCCCTGCGCCTCGGCGATCGCCACCCGCACCGGGCGGGGCGCCACCGCAGCAGCCGCAACCCGGGCCTGCTGCTCCTCAACCGAACGCACGTGTGCCTTTCTCCGTTGCAGCCTGACCTCGGTTAGCTTTGGGCCAAGCCCAGCCGCGCCACCAGCCACCGCCGCAGGTCCGGACCGTAGTCGTCACGGTCCAAGGCAAAGTCAACCGCAGCTTTGAGGTAGCCGCCCGGATTTCCCAGGTCGTGTCGCGAACCCCGATGAACGACGACGTGCACGGGGTGGCCCTCGGAGATCATCAGCGCTATCGCGTCGGTCAGCTGCACCTCGCCGCCGGCTCCGCGGTCGATGCGCCGCAGGGCGTCGAACACCGCCCGGTCCAGCACATAGCGGCCTGCCGCGGCATAGGTCGACGGCGCGTCTTGGGCCTTGGGCTTCTCGACCATCCCCTTGACCCGCATCACGTCCGGGTTGTCACCGTCGGGCAGCGGCTCGACGTCGAAGACGCCGTAGGCGCTGACTTCCTCCGGGCTGACCTCGATGGCGCACAGCACGGTGCCGCCCCGGCGGGCCCGCACCTTCGACATGGTCTCCAGCACTCCGGTGGGCAACACCAGGTCGTCGGGCAGCAGCACCGCGACGGCGTCTTCGTCGACAGACAAGGTGGGCTCGACGCAGCTGATCGCATGCCCGAGCCCCAGCGGCTCGGCCTGCACCACCGATTCGACCTTGATCAGTTGCGGCGCCCGGCGCACCTTGGCCAGCATGGCCTTCTTCCCCCGGGCCTCCAACGTGCCTTCGAGCACCAGGTCTTCCACGAAGTGCGCGACCACGCCGTCCTTGCCCTCGGAGGTGATGATCACCAACCGCTCGGCACCGGCCTCAGCGGCCTCGGCGGCGACCAGCTCGATGCCGGGGGTGTCGACGACGGGCAGCAGTTCTTTGGGCACCGTCTTGGTCGCGGGCAGAAAACGGGTGCCCAAACCCGCCGCGGGCACAATGGCAGTGCGCGGGATCGGAACCTTTGGCGTGGGCATTGTTCACACGATAACCGCAGTCGACTTCACCCCTTCGGCTGGCGGTGGGCGAGCCGAAGCTGACAGTCTGTTTGCCGTGACCGACGACGCGGTAATGGCCGCCAAGTCCGCGTTGCGGGCGCGATTGCTCGCCGAGCGGCGCGCGGTGTCCCCCCAGGTGCACGACGCCGAGGCCACCGCGTTGGCCGCCCATCTGGAGCACCTGGCCGGCACCGCCGGCACCGTGTGCGCCCATCTGCCGGTGGGCAGCGAGCCGGGGTCGGCCGAGATGCTGGACCGCCTGGCCGGCCGGGGCGTGCGGGTGCTGCTCCCGGTGGTGCGCATTGGGGAAGACGGCAGCCCGCTGCCGCTGTGGTGGGGCGATTACCGGCCGGAGGCGCTGACCACGGCCCGCTACGGGCTGCTCGAGCCGCCGCAGCCGTGGTTGGCCCCGGACACCATGGCGCAGGCGGACCTCATCGTGGTGCCGGCGGTGGCCGTCGACCGCCGGGGTGCGCGGCTGGGCCGCGGCGGCGGCTTCTACGACCGATCGCTGCCGTGGCGCGACCCGCGGACTCCGCTGGTTGCGATCGTGCGGGACGCCGAACTCGTCGATGAGCTGCCCGCCGAGGACCACGATGTGCCGATGACTCATGTGCTGACACCGGGCCTGGGCCTGGTGCCGCTGCAACCGCGCTCATGCGGCCAGGAATGAGAAAGGCCACATAGGCGTTCTAGCACTTGGCACGGTAGAGTGCTAACGCGATTGTTCGATCCACGGAGGTTTACGTGCCCACCTACAGCTACGCCTGCACCGAGTGCAGCAACCGCTTCGACGTGGTCCAGGCCTTCACCGATGACGCCCTGACCAACTGCGAAGACTGCAACGGCCGGCTGCGCAAGATCTTCGGGAAAGTCGGCGTGGTGTTCAAGGGCAGCGGCTTCTACCGCACAGACAGCCGCGAAGCGGGTAAATCGTCGTCGAACGGCAACGGCAGCAGCGCCTCTGCCGCCTCGTCCTCCAGCGACTCCGGCAGCAGTTCCGGCAGCAGCACGAGCGCATCGGCCGACAAGTCCAGCGGCAGCAGCAGCGCCACGTCCGGTTCCACCGCCGCCGCGCCCGCAGCCGCCTCCAGCTGAACCGTTATCCACAGTCGCCCGCCCGGGCGACGGCCCGGGGGCCCTTTGTCGGCCTAGCGTGACGCCATGGGCGACTCGCTCAACCCCACCCTGATCAGCCGGCTGTCGCAGACCCTGCGCCCGGACTGGGCCCGGACGGTGCGCGCCCGCCGAGTGACCGCGGGCGCCTTGGTCGTGCTGGCCGGCATCGCCGCATTCCGGACCGACCCACGAGACGACCTGGTGGAGGTCGTGGTGGCCCGCCGCGACATCGCCCCGGGCACCACCCTGACCGTCGAGGACGTCCAACGCCAAACCCGCCCGGCCCCCACGGTTCCCGACGGCGCCGCCACGGACATCACGGCGGTGCTGCAGGCGACACTGGCCGGCCCGGCCCGGCGCGGCGAGGTCCTCACCGACCTGCGGCTGTTGGGCCGCCGCCTCAGCGAGGCGGCCGCGGGGCCTGATGCCCGCATCGTGAGCGTGCACCCCGCCGACGCCGGGCTGCTCGACGTTGTGCGCCCCGGCGACGTCGTCGACGTCGTGACCGCCGCTCCGGACGATTCCGCCGGTTCGCCCGGCGCCGCCCGGGTGTTGGCCGGTGGCGGGATCGTGGTGCTGGTCTCCGGCCAGCACCACGACGACCGGGTGGTGCTGGTGGCGTTGCCGGCCACCGCTGCCGTCGCGGTCGCCGGCGCCACGCTGGGTCAGGCCGTGACGCTGACCCTGCGCTGAACCGTCACGCCGCGGCGGCCGGCTGCGGGCTGGCGCAGAACTTGCACTTTCTGGCGTCGGCGTCGATCTCCGACCGACACTCCGGGCAGGTCTTGGTGGGCGCCTCGTCGCCGAACACCGACTTGCCGCGCCGCTTCTGAATGTGCTTGTAGGGCAGCACGATAACGAAGTAGACGGTGGCCATGAACACGATGAAGTAGATGATCGCCGAGAGGAACGCTCCGAGGTCGACGAAGGTCGCCTCGTTGCCTTCCGCCCCCATTTGGTAACCCAGCCCCAGCCCTGCCGTGTCGGGCTGCGCGGCCGAGACCAGCGGGTTGACCACGCTGTCGGTGAAGGCCTTGACCAGGTTGGAAAACGCCAGTGCGACCACCAGACCGATGGCCACCGTGATGACGTCATCGCGCATCAGGAAATTCTTGAACCCCTTGAGCACCGCAACTCCCCTTCCGTACGGATGCACTGCGAAGCGGCGCCACGCCGCCTACGGCGAACCGTAATGGCCGCTGCGGAGTCGGTACGGGGGATTTCGAGAAGTCGAACCTCAACCGTGATGCGGCGGGATGTTGTCCCGCAACCAGCGCTCGCGTTCCTCGGCCTCACGGGCGTCGTCGGGGTCGCGTTCGTCCGACGACGACTGATGCTCTTCGAGTCCGGGCATGGCGGCTCAGATCTCCAGACTGGACAGTTGGCCGATGATCGCCGCGGCCAGCGGGTTCAGTGTCGCCATGCCGTCACGGACCGCCGCCCGCGACCCGGCCAGGTTGACCACCAGGGTGCTGCCCGAGACGCCGGCCAGACCACGCGAGAGCCCGGCCTCGGCGATCCCGGCGGACAGCCCGGACGCCCGCAGCGCCTCGGCGATGCCGAGGATCTCGCGGTCCAGCAGCTCGCGGGTGGCCTCGGGGGTGACGTCGCGCGGGGTGACCCCGGTACCGCCCACCGAAACGACCAGGTCGACCCCGCCGATCACCGCCGTGTTCAGCGCGTTGCGGATCTCCACCTCGTCGGCGGCGACGGCGACGACACCGTCGACCATGAATCCGCCTTCGGCCAACAGTTCGGTGACCAACGGGCCATTGTGGTCCTCATCGCCGTGGGCGGTGCGGTCGTCGACAACGACGACAAGGGCGCGGCCGGCGAGTTCTCGGGACTGCTCCATGGGTGCAACCGTATATCCGGAAAGCGTCGTCCGGGTCACCAACCCGTCACTGCTGTGCTTTGCCCAGGGTTACCTGCGCGGTCTTGGTCGCTCCGGAGGGGTCCAGATAGGTCAGCGTCACCTGGTCGCCGGGCGCCTTGGAACGCACCGCGGCGACCAGCGCGTCGGCGCTGCCGATGGGGCGCTTGTCGAACGCCGTCACCGTCGCTCCTTCGGGCAGACCGGCCTTGGCGGCCGCCTCGCCGGGCACCACCTCCACCACCTTGGCGCCGTGCAGGCTGCGCTCGCTGGTGACGCGCACCCCCAGGGAGGCGTGCGACGCCGTGTGGTCCGGCGAGTTGATGAGTTCGTCGGCGATCCGCTTGGCCTGGTCGACCGGGATGGCAAAGCCGAGGCCGATCGATCCGCCCTGGGCTTCGCCGGAATCGCCGCCCATCGTGGCGATCGCCGAGTTGACGCCCACCAGATCGCCGTTCATGTTGACCAGCGCGCCACCGGAGTTGCCCGGGTTGATCGCGGCGTCGGTCTGGATGGCGTCGAGGACGGTGTTCTGGTTGCCCGCCTCCCCCGTGGTGGAGACCGGCCGGTTGAGAGCGCTGACGATGCCCGTGGTCACGGTGCCTTCCAGCCCGAGCGGCGAGCCGACCGCCACGACGTGCTGGCCCACCCGCAAGTCTGCCGAGGAGCCGATCGTGATCGGGGTCAGCCCCGAGACACCCTGGACGCGCACCACGGCGATGTCGCTGGCCGGATCGGTGCCCACCACCGTGAACGGGGCGGTGCGTCCGTCGGAGAACGTCACCGTGGTCTTCGGCCCCGGCTTGCCGGCCGCGTCGGGTTTGGCGGCCGCTGCGGCCACCACGTGGTGGTTGGTCAGGATCATCCCGTCGGCCGACAGGACGATGCCCGATCCCTCCTCGGACTGGCGTCCCAGGTCGGTCTCCAGCATGACGACGCTGGGCACCACCTTCGCCGCGACTTTCTCCACCGAACCGTCCGGCAGATTCACCGCCGCCGGAACGCCCGGGTTCTGAAAGCCGGGAATGTGACCTCCAGCCGCGATCGGCCGCTGATCGGAGTTCAGCGCCGAACCGACCACCCCGCCCATGACGCCGGACATCACCGCGATACCGACCGCTCCCAGCACCAGCCCGCCCGTGCGGGACCGCTTCGGTGCCGGACCGCCCGGGCGCGGGCCCCCGCCGTTGGGGGCGTCATAGGCGGTGCGATAGCCCGAAGGCCTGCCCTGATGCTGGACGTAACGCCAGTCGTAGGGCGGCGGGTACGAGCCCGGCACGGGCCCGCCCGGATAACCGGTCTGCCCGCGTTGGTCCGCACCGGTGGAACCGGCCGGGTGGGGCCGTTCCGGTTGCGCAGGCGGCGGGAGGTACCCGGGGTAATTCGTCATGTTTGTTGTCTACTCCTAGTGACGCGAGGCGGCAGCGACGTTGCCTCACCACCATGCCTACGTGGACTGAGAAGCGCCTGTGACGGCTGTGGCCGAAGCGGGTGCCGCGGAGGTGGGACCGCCGGGCAGCACCATCCGAAACGACGTGCCGGGCGGCTTGCCCCCGGGGATGGTCTCTCCGATGGTGATCGCCCCGCCGTGTTTGAGCACCACCTGCTTGACGATCGCCAGCCCCAGCCCGGATCCGGGCATGGCACGCGCGGAATCCGAGCGGTAGAAGCGCTCGAACACCAACTCCCGCTGGCTCTCCGGAATGCCCGGCCCCTGGTCCGAGACGACCATCTCCACGTGCGTGGGGTCGAGCTGACGCATCCGCAACCCGACGACCCCGCCCGACGGACTCCACTTGGCCGCGTTGTCGAGCAGGTTGAGCACCGCGCGGGACAGGCCCGCGGCATCGCCGTAGACGTACCAGGGCACCACCTGGATATCGAACTCGATGTCGTTGCGGCGCCGCCGGACCCGCTCCATGCTGCGGTCGACGACCTCGGTGAGGTCGACCTGTTCGTTGGCGACCTCACGCTGATCGTCGCGGGTGAGGTCCACCAGATCGCCCACCAGCGTGGACAATTCCTCGATCTGCCCGATTGCGTCGGCACGCAGTTCGGCCATCTCCTCTTCGGGCAGCTGCGGGGCGCCCGGCGCCGCCGAGGCCATCAACAGCTCGACATTGGTGCGCAGGGACGTCAGCGGGGTCTTGAGCTCATGGCCGGCATCGGCGACCAGTCGGGCCTGGCGCTCTCGCGACTCCGCCAGCGCCCGCAGCATCGCGTTGAACGCCTCGGTGAGGCGGGCCAGCTCGTCGCTGCCATACACCGGTATCGGTCGCAGGTCGTCGGTGCGCGCCACGCGTTCGGCCGCCTCGGTCAACCGGCCCACCGGCCGCAGCCCGGCGCGGGTCACCATGCCGCCGGCAATCGCGGCCACCACGACGCCCACGCCGCCGACGACCAGCAGCACCCATCGCAGCTTCATCGTCACCGCCTGGGTGGGTGCCAGGCTCTTGGAGATCAACAAGGTGCTGCCGTTGGGCAGGTGCACGGCCAGCACCCGCTGGCCGGACGCGGTGCGGCGCGACAGGAACAGCTCGCCGCGGATGACGGCCTTCTCCTGCTGGCCCACCGGCAGCCGCTGGCCGGGCTGATTCGCGGTGTAGATCGACCGGCCCGGATTGACCAGCATGGCGTTGACGTCGGAATAGGCGGTGCCCTCGATCGCCTTGCGGGGATCGGCGGCCAGCGAGCCACTGGCGATCAGCATCTCGGCCCGGCTCTGCAGCTGATTGTCGATGTCGTTGTAGAGCGCAGCCGAAATCACGGCGTAGACGGCGACGGCCATCAGCACCACCACCAATGCCACCATCGACATCGCCAGCAGCATTACCCGCCAGCGCAGCGAGAGGGAGGTCTTCTTCGCCTCTTCACCCTGCCGACGGCGGAACGATTGCATCAGGGGGGCGTCTCGCGAAGCACGTAACCCACCCCGCGCACGGTGTAGATCAGCCGCGGCTCCCCTTCGGCTTCGGTCTTACGACGCAGGTACCCGATGTAGACCTCCAGCGCGTTGCCCGAGGTGGGGAAGTCGAAGCCCCACACCTCCTCGAGAATCCGGCTGCGGGTGAGAACCCGGCGCGGATTGGCGATGAGCATCTCCAGCAGGGCGAACTCGGTGCGGGTGAGACTGATCTGGCGGTCCCCCCGGGTGACCTCGCGGGTCACCGGGTCCAGCGTGAGGTCCTCGAACGACATCGCCACCGATTCGCTGAGCTCCTCGGCGGTGGTGCGGCGCAGCAGCGCCCGCATCCGGGCCAGCAGTTCCTCCAGCGCGAACGGCTTGGGCAGGTAGTCGTCGGCCCCGGCATCCAGGCCGGCGACGCGCTCGGAGACCGAGTCGCGGGCCGTCAGGACCAGGATCGGCAGGTCATCACCGGTGCTCCGCAGCTGACGGCAGACCTCCAGGCCGTCCAGCCGCGGCATCATGACGTCCAGGATCATCGCGTCCGGACGGTCGTTGGTGATGGCCTCGAGCGCCTCGACCCCATCGGTGGCCAACGAGACGGAGTAACCATTGAACGACAACGACCTGCGTAACGACTCGCGCACAGCGCGGTCGTCATCAACAACCAATACCCGGGTAGCCATGGGTGCTATCCAATCATCCGAGTGGCGATCTGGGGGGCCAGACGCCGGTCGTGTCGGATCCTAATTAGCGGCGATCGAGATCGATGAGACCCAGACGTGCGGCTTTGAGCAGACGGCGCGGCACCTTGTGGGCACGTCCGGCGACGGACACGGTGACCAGGCCGGTTGCCTCAGCCTTCCACTGTGCGCGGCGACTGCGAGTGTTCGCACGCGACATCCTGCGTTTCGGCACGGCCATGGTCGAGCCTCTCCTGTTGTTGGCATAGTGCCGCTCGATTCCAGCGGCGGGACTATCGCAAAGGATAGCCGGTGACCAGCGTCGGCTCCAAAATAGCGAACGCCCCACCACAGCGCGCCACAACATAAGGAGAGCCGTAGCTGCGGAGCGCGGGGGCAGCGCACCTTGACGCGACACCGCCGGTACCGGCTAACCTACCGGTTGGTTGAGGGATGGGATGTGGGGATGACAGCAACCGTTCGCATCGGTAACTGTTCGGGGTTCTACGGCGACCGCCATGCCGCCATGCACGAGATGCTCACCGGCGGTGAACTGGACTATCTCACCGGCGACTACCTGGCCGAACTCACCATGCTGATCCTGGGCCGCGACCGGATGAAGAACCCGCAGCGCGGCTACGCCAAGACCTTCTTGACCCAGCTCGAACAATGCCTGGGACTCGCCCACGATCGGGGCGTCCGCATCGTGACCAACGCCGGCGGGCTCAACCCGGCCGGCCTGGCCGACGCGGTGCGCGAACTGGCCCAGCGGCTGGGCGTCCCGGCCCGGGTCGCCCATGTCGAAGGCGACGACCTGCTGGACCGCGCCGCGGAACTGGGGTTGGGCGCTCCGCTGACGGCGAACGCCTACCTGGGGGCCTGGGGTATCGCCGAGTGCCTGGCCGGCGGCGCCGATGTGGTGATCACCGGCCGTGTCACCGACGCGTCGGTCATCGTCGGACCGGCCGCCGCCCACTTCGGGTGGAGCCGCACGGACTACGACCGGCTGGCCGGGGCCGTGGTGGCCGGCCACGTCATCGAGTGCGGCGTGCAGGCCAGCGGCGGAAACTACGCCTTCTTCACCGAGATCCCCACCGCCCAGATGCTGCACCCGGGGTTCCCGCTCGCCGAGATCAGCCCCGACGGGTCGTCGGTGATCACCAAGCATCCCGGCACCGGCGGGCTGGTCAGCGTCAACACCGTGACCGCGCAACTGCTCTACGAAGTCACCGGTGCCCGCTACGCCAACCCCGACGTCACCGTGCGCATGGACTCCGTCGAGCTGGCCGCCGACGGTCCGGACCGGGTGCGGATCTCCGGCGTGACCGGCGAGGCGCCGCCACCGACCTACAAGGTGTCGCTGAACTCGATCGGTGGGTTCCGCAACTCCACCAGCTTCGTGCTGACCGGCCTGGACATCGAGGCCAAAGCCGACCTGGTGCGCACCCAGCTGGAGGCGGCCCTGACCGTCCGGCCGGCCGAGCTGGAGTGGACGTTGTCGCGCACCGACCATCCCGACGCCGACACCGAGGAGACCGCCAGTGCCCTGCTGCACTGTGTGGTGCGCGATCCCGACCCCGCCAAGGTGGGCCGCGCGTTCTCGGCTGCCGGGGTGGAGCTCGCCCTGGCCAGCTACCCCGGGTTCTGCGCCACTGCCCCGCCCGGCGACGGTCAGGTGTACGGGGTGTTCACGCCCGGCTATGTCGACGCCGCGCAGGTGCCGCACGTCGCCGTGCACGCTGACGGCACCCGCGTCGACATCCCGGCCGCCTCGCAGAACGGCGAAGAGACGCGTGAACTGGCCCCCGTCGCCGAACCGGAGCTGCCCGAGCCGCTACCGGCCGGCCCGAGCCGGCGCGCCCCGTTGGGTTCGATCGCCGGCGCCCGCAGCGGCGACAAGGGCGGCTCGGCCAACGTGGGACTCTGGGTGCGCAGCGAGGAGCAGTGGCGCTGGCTGGCCCACACCATGACCGTGGAGAAACTGCGCGAACTGCTGCCCGAGACCGCGGCGCTGCCGGTCAGCCGCCACCTGCTGCCCAAGCTGCGGGCGGTGAACTTCATGATCGACGGCATCCTGGGGCAAGGAGTGGCCTACCAGGCCCGATTCGACCCGCAGGCCAAGGGGCTGGGCGAATGGTTGCGCAGCCGGCATCTGGAGATCCCCGAGCAGCTGCTCTGAGAAGGGAACATATGAGTATCTGGACCACCCCCGAGCGCCAGGCGCTGCGCGACACCGTGCGCGGATTCGTCGACCGGGAGATCCTGCCCAACGTCGAGGAGTGGGAACGCACCGGCGACCTGCCCCGCGAACTGCACCGCAAGGCCGCCGACATCGGCCTGCTGGGTGCGGGCTATCCCGAGGAAGTCGGCGGCAGCGGCGGCGACAGCGCCGACGCGCTGACCGTGTGCGAGGAGATGCACGCCGCCGGAGCCCCCGGCGGCGTGTTCGCCTCCCTGTTCACCTGCGGTATCGCGGTGCCGCACATGATCGCCTCGGGCGATGCCCGGCTGATCGAGGAGTACGTCCGCCCGACGCTGGCCGGCGAGAAGATCGGTTCGCTGGCCATCACCGAACCCGGCGGCGGTTCGGACGTCGGGCACCTGCGCACCACGGCGCGGCGGGAGGGCGATCACTACGTGGTCAACGGCGCCAAAACCTTCATCACCTCCGCGGTGCGCGCCGACTACGTCGTCACCGCGGTGCGCACCGGCGGACCGGGAGCGGGCGGCGTCTCGCTGCTGGTGGTCGAGCGGGGCACGCCCGGGTTCGAGGTGTCGCGCAAACTGGACAAGATGGGCTGGCGCTCCTCGGACACCGCCGAGCTGTCCTACGTCGACGCCCAGGTGCCGGCGGCGAACCTGGTCGGTGTCGAGAACACCGGCTTCGTCCAGATCGCCGGCGCCTTCGTCTCCGAGCGGGTGGCGCTGGCCGCACAGGCGTATGCCAGCGCACAGCGCTGCCTGGACCTGACCGTGGCCTGGTGCCGCGACCGGGAGACGTTCGGCCGGCCGCTGATCTCGCGGCAGGCCGTGCAGAACACCCTGGCCGAGATGGCCCGCCGTATCGATGTGGCCCGGGTCTACACCCGCCACGTGGTCGAGCGTCAGCTGGCCGGGGACTACAACCTGATCGCCGAGGTGTGCTTCGCCAAGAACACCGCGGTGGAGGCCGGTGAGTGGGTGGCCCACCAGGCGGTGCAGCTGTTCGGCGGGATGGGCTATATGGCCGAATCCGAGGTCGAGCGCCAGTACCGCGACATGCGGATCATTGGAATCGGTGGTGGAACTACCGAGATCCTGACCTCGCTGGCCGCCAAGACGCTTGGATATCAGGCATGATCACCGCTGCTGCGCACCGCCTCGCCGCGCGCCACCGCGCACGGCCGGGCGTCCTACGTCAGGCCCGGCTATGACGGTTCTGACCTCCACCCTCGATCCGGCCTCACCCGCCTACGCCGAGGCCGCCTCGGCACTGACCGACAAGCTCGCCGAGCTCGATGCCGAACTGGCCAAGGCCCTGGCCGGGGGCGGCCCCAAATACGTCGAGCGCCACCACGCCCGCGGCAAGCTCACCGCGCGCGAGCGCATCGAGGCGCTGGTGGACCCCGACTCGCCCTTCCTGGAACTGTGTCCGCTGGCCGCCTGGGGCAGCGAGTTCCAGGTCGGCGCCAGTGTGGTGATCGGGATCGGCGCGGTCAGCGGCGTCGAGTGCATGATCGTCTCCAACGACGCGACGGTCAAAGGCGGCACGTCCAATCCGTGGACTCTGCGAAAAATCCTGCGGGCCAACCAGATCGCCCTGGAGAACCGGCTCCCGCTGATCTCGCTGGTGGAATCCGGCGGAGCCGACCTGCCGACGCAGAAGGAAGTGTTCATTCCCGGCGGGCAGATGTTCCGCGACCTGACCCGCCTCTCGGCGGCCGGCATCCCGACCATCGCGCTGGTATTCGGCAACTCCACCGCCGGCGGCGCCTACGTGCCGGGCATGTCCGATCACGTGGTGATGATCCGGGAACGCTCGAAGGTGTTCCTCGCCGGTCCCCCGCTGGTGAAGATGGCCACCGGCGAGGAGTCCGACGACGAGTCACTCGGTGGCGCCGAGATGCATTCGCGCACCTCGGGACTGGGCGACTACCTCGCCAACGATGAGCTCGACGCGCTGCGGATCGGGCGGCGGATCGTGGCGCGGCTGAACTGGGTCAAGAAGGGCCCGAAGCCGGCCGCGGTGCTCGAACCCCGCTACGCCGCCGAGGAATTGATCGGCATCGTGCCCGCCGATCTGCGCATCCCCTTCGATCCGCGCGAAGTGATCGCCCGGATCGTCGACGACTCGGACTTCGACGAGTTCAAGGCGCTCTACGGTTCGTCGCTGGTCACCGGCTGGGCCCGCCTGCACGGCTACCCGGTGGGCATTCTGGCCAACGCCCGCGGTGTGCTGTTCAGCGAGGAGGCCCAGAAGGCCACCCAGTTCATCCAGTTGGCCAACCGCTCGAACACGCCACTGCTGTTCTTGCACAACACCACCGGGTACATGGTCGGCAAGGCCTACGAAGAGGGCGGCATGATCAAGCACGGCTCGATGATGATCAACGCCGTGTCCAACTCGACGGTGCCGCACATCTCGCTGCTGATCGGCGCTTCCTACGGCGCCGGGCACTACGGCATGTGCGGGCGGGCCTACGATCCGCGTTTCCTGTTCGCCTGGCCGAGCGCCAAGGCCGCGGTGATGGGCGGGACGCAGCTCGCCGGCGTCATCTCGATCGTCAGCCGCGCCGCCGCCGAGGCCCGCGGCCAGCAGGTGGACGAGGCCGCCGACGCCGCGCTGCGCGCCGCGATCGAAGCACAGATCGAGGCCGAGTCGCTGCCGACCTTCCTGTCCGGACGGCTCTACGACGACGGGGTGATCGACCCCCGCGACACCCGGACCGTTCTGGGAATGTGTTTGTCCGCCATCGCCAATGGCCCGGTCGAGGGGACGTCGAACTTCGGCGTCTTCCGGATGTGAGGACTCGGATGATCAGCACTGTTCTGGTGGCCAATCGCGGCGAGATCGCCCGCCGGGTGTTCGCCACGTGCCGCCGGCTGGGCCTGGGCACGGTCGCGGTCTACACCGACCCCGACGCGGGCATGCCACACGTGGCCGAAGCCGACGCCCGGGTGCGCCTGCCGGAGACCACCAGCTACCTGTCCGCCGAGGCGATCATCGGCGCTGCCCGGGCCTCGGGCGCCGACGCCATCCATCCCGGTTACGGATTCCTCTCGGAGAACGCCGAGTTCGCCGCAGCGGTCGAAGCGGCCGGGCTGACCTGGATCGGGCCGCCGGTCACCGCGGTCACCTCCATGGGCTCCAAGATCGAGGCGAAGAAGATGATGGCCGCCGCCGGCGTGCCGGTCCTCGAAGAGCTCGACCCCGCCACGGTCACCGCCGAGCAGCTGCCCGTGCTGGTGAAAGCCTCGGCGGGCGGCGGCGGCCGCGGCATGCGGGTGGTCGGCGACTTGTCGGCGCTCGCCGCCGAAGTGGCCGCGGCCCAGCGGGAAGCCGCCTCGGCGTTCGGCGACCCGACGGTGTTCTGCGAACGCTATCTGCCGACCGGGCATCACATCGAGGTCCAGGTGATGGCCGATGCCTACGGCACGGTGTGGGCGGTGGGCGAGCGGGAATGCTCGATTCAGCGCCGCCACCAGAAGGTCATCGAGGAGGCGCCGTCGCCGTTGGTGGAGCGCACACCCGGGATGCGCACCAGGCTGTTCGAGGCCGCCCGGCTGGCGGCGAGCGCGATCGGCTACACCGGCGCCGGCACAGTGGAGTTCCTGGCCGATGAGCACGGCGAGTTCTACTTCCTGGAGATGAACACCCGGCTGCAGGTGGAGCATCCGGTCACCGAGGAGACCACCGGCGTCGACCTCGTCGAGCTGCAGATCGCGGTGGCCGACGGGGCCCGGCTCGACCCCGCGCCGCCGCCCGCACAGGGACATTCCATCGAGGCGCGCCTGTATGCCGAGGACCCCGCGCAGGGCTGGCAGCCGCAGGCCGGGACGGTGCACGCCCTGGAGGTCGCCGGGGTTGGCGCACAGTTCGAGTCGTTGTCCCGGCGGACCGGTGTGCGGCTGGACTCCGGCATCGTCGACGGCTCGACGGTCTCCATTCACTACGACCCGATGCTGGCCAAGGTGATCAGCTACGCCCCGACGCGCCGTCAGGCGGCCGCCGTGCTCGCCGGGTCGCTGGCACGCACCCGCCTGCACGGCCTGCGCACCAACCGGGACCTGCTGGTCAACGTGTTGCGCCATCCGGCGTTCCTCGACGGCGCCACCGACACCGCGTTCTTCGACACCCACGGGCTGACGGAGTTGTCCGCGCCGCTGGCCGACGCCGCCACGGTGCGCGCCAGCGCGATCGCCGCGGCGCTGGCCGACGCGGCCCACAATCGAGCCACCGCCGAGGCGTTCGGCTCCCTGCCCAGCGGTTGGCGCAACCTGGCGTCGGCATTCCAGTCCAAGGGCTACACCGACGACTCCGGCACCGAACACCGGATCGAATACCGCTTCACCCGCACCGGGGTGATCGTCGACGACGGCCTCACCGTGGTGTCGGCCACCCCGGACGAGGTGGTTCTGGCCGATCCGGCGGGGGTCGCGCGCACCTTCGCCGTCGCCCGGTACGGCTCGGACATCTACGTCGACTCCCCGGCCGGGGCGGTGCACCTGGTGGCGCTGCCCCGTTTCCCCGATCCCGAGTCGGCGGTCGCCCAGGGATCACTGCTGGCACCCATGCCCGGCAGTGTGATCCGGCTGGGCGCCGCCGCCGGAGACGAGGTGACCGCGGGACAGCCGCTGATCTGGCTGGAGGCGATGAAGATGGAACACACCATCAGCGCACCCTCCGACGGTGTGCTCACGCAGCTCAACGTCCAACCCGGTGACCAGGTGGAGGTCGGCGCCGTGCTGGCCCGTGTCGAAGCGCCGGAAACACGTCTTGAAACATCAGCAGAAGGAGATGCCCCATGAGCGACACCAGCTTCATCGAGAGCGACGAACGGCGCGCGCTGCGCGAGGCGGTCGCCGCGATGGCCCGCAACTACGGCCAGGACTACTACCTGGAGAAGGCCCGCGCCGGCCAGCACACCGACGAACTGTGGAGTGAGGCGGGCAAGCTCGGCTTCATCGGCGTCAACCTGCCCGAGGAGTACGGCGGCGGCGGTGCCGGCATGTACGAGCTGTCGCTGGTCATGGAGGAGATGTCGGCCAATGGCTGCGCACTGCTGATGATGGTGGTCTCCCCGGCCATCAACGGCACCATCATCTCCAAGTTCGGCACCGACGAGCAGAAGAAGCGCTGGATCCCCGGCATCGCCGACGGCTCGCTGACCATGGCCTTCGCCATCACCGAACCCGACGCCGGCTCGAACTCGCACAAGATCACCACGACCGCGCGCCGCGACGGCTCCGACTGGATCATCAAAGGGCAGAAGACCTTCATCTCGGGCATCGACCAGGCGCAGGCCGTGCTGGTCGTCGGCCGCAGCGAAGACGCCAAGACCGGCAATCTGCGGCCCGCACTGTTCGTGATCCCCACCGACACCCCCGGTTTGAGCTGGACTCCCATCGAGATGGAGCTGATCAGCCCCGAGCGCCAGTTCCAGGTGTTCCTCGACGACGTCCGGCTGCCCGCCGATGCGCTGGTGGGCTCCGAGGACGCCGCCATCGCGCAGCTGTTCGCGGGCCTGAACCCGGAGCGCATCATGGGTGCGGCCAGCGCGGTCGGCATGGGCCGCTTCGCGATCGGCAAGGCCGTCGACTACGTCACCACGCGCCAGGTGTGGAAGACCCCGATCGGCGCCCACCAGGGGCTGTCGCACCCGCTGGCTGCGAACCACATCGAGATCCAGCTGGCCAAGCTGATGATGCAGAAGGCGGCGACGCTGTATGACGCCGGCGACGACTTCGGCGCAGCGGAGGCGGCCAACATGGCCAAGTACGCTGCCGGCGAGGCGTCGACGCGGGCGGTCGACCAGGCCGTGCAGTCCCTGGGCGGCAACGGCCTGACCAAGGAGTACGGCATCGCCGCGGCGGTCACCGCGTCCCGGCTGGCCCGCATCGCGCCGGTGAGCCGCGAGATGATCCTCAACTTCGTCGCGCAGACGTCGCTGGGCCTGCCCCGGTCGTACTGATGGACACCCTGGTTACCTACGCGGGGCCGGAAGACACCGGCGACGGGTCGGCCCGTCTGACCCTGGACTCGCCGCACAACCGCAACGCGCTGTCATCGACGTTGGTCGCCCAGCTGCACGCGGGGCTGCGCGATGCCGCGGCGGATCCGAACGTGCGGGTGGTGGTGCTGGGCCACACCGGTAAGACCTTCTGTGCGGGAGCGGATCTGAGCGAGGCCGCCGGCGGCGATCCCGGCGGTTCAGCGAGCCTCGACGGAGGAGAGGGGAAGCTGGAACCGCCGCGTGGGCCCGGCGGTTCAGCGAGCCTCGACGGAGGAGAGGGGAAGCTGGAACCGCCGCGTGGACCCGGCGATCTGGCTGCGGATCGGGCCCGCGAGATGGCGGCGCTGCTGCGCGCGATCGTCGAGTCGCCGCGACCGGTGATCGCGGCGGTGAACGGGCACGTGCGGGCCGGCGGCATGGGCCTGGTCGGTGCCTGCGACCTCGCCGTCGCCGGTCCGGCCAGCACGTTCGCCCTGACCGAGGCCCGGATCGGGGTGGCGCCGTCGATCATCTCGCTGACCCTGCTGCCCAAGCTGGCGCCCCGGGCGGCTGCCCGCTACTACCTGACCGGCGAGAAGTTCGACGCCGCCGAAGCCGCGGCGATCGGACTGATCACCGTGGCCGTGGAGGACCCGGACGGGGTCGATGCCGCCGTCGCGGACCTGGTCGCCAACCTGCGGCTCGGGTCCCCGCAGGGCCTGGCGGCGTCCAAGGCGCTGACCACCGCAGCGGTGCTGGCCGGTTTCGACCGGGATGCGGAGCCGCTGAGCGTGGCCTCGGCCCGGTTGTTCGTCTCCGACGAGGCGCAGGAGGGGATGCTGGCGTTTCTGCAGAAGCGCCCGCCCCGCTGGGCCGGCTAGCACGGTTTGACCGACCCCGCTTGCGGCCGCTGCGGTTCGTCGTAGGCTTTATAGGCGATGAAAAATTCAACCCGGCGCGGCGACGACACCGACGGCACCCCGTCGCGCGCCGCTGACACCGACCGGATCCAGCTGGCGCAGGTGCTCGGCGAGGCCGTCGCGCAGGGCCAACTGCCGATGAGCGAATACGAGGCCCGGCTCGCCAAGGCGTACGCGGCGCAGACCTACGACGAGCTTGACGGCCTACGCGCCGACCTGCCGGGCTCCTCGGTGTGCCCGCACCGCGGCGGTGACTGCAAACCCGCTCCCTCCACGCTGCTGCTGGGAATCTTGAGTTCCTTCGAACGGCGCGGCCGGTGGAACGTGCCCAAGCGGCTGACCACCTTCTCGCTGTGGGGCGGCGGGGTCATCGACCTGCGCTACGCCGACTTCACCTCGCCGGAAGTCGAGATCAACGCCTACTCCATCATGGGCGGGCAGACCATCCTGCTGCCGCCCGAGGTCAACGTCGACATCCACGGGTATGGGGTGATGGGCGGTTTCGACCAGCGCGTCGAGGGCACCGGCAGCCCCGGCGCCCCGCGGGTCAAGGTTCGCGGGTTCTCCCTGTGGGGCGGCGTCGGCATCCGGCGCAAGAACCGCAAGCCGCGCGGCTGACGTCCCAGCGCAGCCGCCGCGGGCCCAGCGGCCGGTGCGGGCATACTTCGACATCCGCGCCGCAACAGGCGCACACTTTCACTATGCAAGCACGTGACGTCACCGCTGCGCTGATTGCCTGATCGTGGCCGCGCGCCCTGAGTCCGGACCGCGGCGCCGCCTGACCGGCATCTCCGACCTGCGCGCGTTCTTCCACACCAACACCGCGCCGCTGTACTTCATCTCCCCGACGCCGTTCAACCTGCTGGGCATCGACCGCTGGGTGCGGAACTTCTTCTATCTGACCTACTTCGACTCGTTCGAAGGCGCCCATTCGCGCGTGTTCGTTCCCCGGCGCCGCGATCGCGTCGATTTCGACTCCATGGGCGATGTGTGCAACCACCTGCTGCGCGACCCCGAGACGCTGGACTTCATCGCGGGCAGGGGCCCCGGCGGGCGGGCCTGCTTCGTGATGCTCGACGAGGAGACTCAAGCCCTGACACACCAGGCCGGACTCGGCGTCATGCATCCGTCGGCGGAACTGCGCCATCGCCTTGGTTCCAAGATCATCATGACGCGGCTGGCCGATGAAGCGGGCGTGCCCAGTGTGCCCCATGCGATCGGCAGGGTCAGCTCCTATGACGACGTGGCGGCGCTGGCGAAAAGCGCGGACTTGGGCGAGGACCTCGTGATCGAGGCGGCCTATGGCAACGCCGGCAGCGCCACATTCTTCGTGCGCGGCCGCGCCGACTGGGACCGCAGCGCGGGCGGGTTGCGCGAACAGGAAGTCAAAGTGATGAAGCGCATCCGCAACGTCGAGATCTGCATCGAGGGCGCCGTGACCCGCCACGGCACCGTGATCGGCCCGGCGATGACCAGCCTCGTCGGCTATCCGGAACTGACACCCAACCGGGGCAGCTGGTGCGGCAATGACATCTGGCGCGAGGCGCTGCCCGCCGCCCAGAAGCACACCGCCCGCGAGATGGTGCACAAACTGGGCGGCGTTTTGAGCCGCGAAGGCTACCGCGGATCCTTCGAGGTGGACCTGCTGCACGATCTGGACGCCGACCAGCTCTACCTCGGCGAAGTCAATCCGCGGCTGTCCGGCGCGAGCCCGATGACGAACATGACCACCGAGGCCTACGCCGACATCCCGCTCTTCTTGTTCCACCTGCTCGAATACATGGACGTGGACTACGAGGTCGACATCGACGAGCTCAACGCACGCTGGGAGCGCGGCTTCGGCGACGACGAGGTCTGGGGCCAGATGATCATCACCGAGACCGCACCCGAGGTCGAACTGTTCACCGCGACCCCGCGCACCGGGGTGTGGCGCCTCGACGACGAGGGCCGCGCCAGCTTCGCCCGCCAGGGCAATGACTGGGCCACGCTGCTCGACGAATCCGAGGCCTTCTATATGCGTGTCGCGGCTCCCGGCGACCTTCGCTGCCAGGGCGCTCAACTGGGCGTGCTCGTCACCCGCGGTCACCTGCAGACCGCGGACTACCAGCTCACCGAACGCTGCCGACGCTGGGTCAACGGGATCAAGGCGCGATTCAGCTCGACTCCCCTGACCCCGGCCACGCCCATCGTCGCCCGGCTCGTCGCGCGGGCGTGAGCGCCGGCGCCGCGGGCCGCATCCCGGCCGGAATCTCCCTGGACAACTGGTTGTCGGAGCCTTACTCGCGGTGGTCGTTTCAGCATGTCGAGGATTTCGTTGCGACCGCGCTCATTTCACGCGGCACGGGTCCCGTCGCGGTACTGCCCGCCGCCGGCGCCGAGCTGTCCGCGACCCCGGTGACCGCCACCGACGGGTCGCGCACCACGGTCGGCGCGATCATGGCCGCCACCGCGACCGACGGGTGGGCGGTTGCCCACCGCGGCACGCTGGTGACCGAGGCCTACCTGGGCACCCTCGGGACGCACACCCGGCACTTGCTGTTCTCGGTCAGCAAATCGCTGGTGGCCGCCGTCGTGGGCGCGTTACACGAAGAGATCGACCTCGACGCCGTGGTCACCACCTATGTCCCCGCCCTGGCCGACTGCGGGTACGCCGGCGCGACGGTGCGCCACCTGCTGGACATGCGTTCGGGAATCGCCTTCTCCGACAACTACCTTCACCCGACCGCCGAGATACATCTGCTCGACGAGGCCCTCGGGTGGGCACCCAGGAGCCGGGCGGGCGGTCCGGGCACACTGCGGGAGTTCCTGCTGACGCTGCGGCAGAAGTCGGCGCACGGCGGTCCGTTCGAATATCGGTCGTGTGAAACAGATGTGCTCGGCTGGGTGTGTGAGGCGATCGCCGGGCAGCGGATGCCCGAGCTGATGTCGGAGCTGCTGTGGGGCAGGCTGGGTGCGCAACAGGACGCCACCATCGGGGTGGACGCCGCCGGCACCGGACTGTTCGACGGCGGCATCAGCGCGTGCCTTACCGATCTGATCCGGTTCGGGATGCTGTTTGTGCGCGAGGGTGTTGCGTTGACCGGTCACCAGGTGGTGCCGGCGGCGTGGATCGCCGACACACTCGCCGGCGGGCCGGATTCGCGCCAGGCGTTCGCGGCCAGCCCGGACGACACCGGAATGCCCGGCGGGATGTACCGCAATCAGGTGTGGTTTCCCCACCCCGGCAACAATGTGGTGCTCTGCCAGGGCATGTGCGGCCAGATGATCTACGTCGATCGCGCTGCGGAGATGATCGCCGCCAAGTTGTCCAGCCAGTCGTTCGCGGCGGACTCGCGCATGCTGTCGGACACGCTGCGGGCCTTCGCCGCGATCGCGCGCGAACTCGCGGCCTGACCGGATCCCCGCGGCTGTCGGCCCCTAGCCGCGGAACAGGGCCGGGTCGTCGAGTCGGCCCAACAGCGCGACCAGTTGGTCCACCAGTTGTTCGGGTGCCAGGATCACCTCACCGGCCAGCCACGCGCTGATCGTCTGGCCCACTCCGCCCACCATGAAATGCGCGGCCGCCTTGAGCCGGTCGTTGCCCGGCACCCGCAGGACGTTTTGGACGTGGCGTCCGGACAACATGGCGAACAGCGCGCTGGACTCGGCGCGCTTGCGCACCAACAGCGCGTTGGCGAGCTTGGCGCTGAACAGCATCCTGCCGATGCGGGCGTCGCTGGCGATGACCGCGACCAGGTGGGCGATGCCCGCCCGCGTCTGCTCGGCCAGGGGCACCGCGGCCACCGCGGCCTGGGTGCTGGCAGCCAAGTCCCCCACCACCCAATCGAACACGGCGGCCACGAACTCGTCCTTGTCGGCGAAGCTCTCGTAGAAATACCGCGACGCCACCCCGGCCCGATGACAGATCCCGCGCACGGTCAACTCGGTCGACTCACGAGCCCCCAGCAGGTCGAGCCCGGCCTTGAGCAGGCGTTCCCGGCGCTCGGCCAGCCGGTCCGCGGCCTGCACTCCCCGGTAGGGGCGCTCGGGCACGGCGGAAACCACGTTCACCATCTTGACACCGGGTACCCGGCTTGGGCAATATCAGGAAACTCACGTTCTCACAATTAGCGAGGTGCAGGGATGACGATCAGCGAACCGATTCCGTTGGTGGAGCGTTCGGTGAACGATTCGCTGAGCACGCACCCCACTCCCCGACGGCGTTCGTGGCTGCCGAAGATCTCCTGCGAAGACAACGGGATGATGGGCGTGGCGTTGCTGGCCGGGCCGGCCAACGTCATCATGCAGCTCGCGAACCCCGCCGTGGGTTACGGCGTGATGGAGAGCCCGGTGGAGAGCGGCCGGGTGGACCGGCATCCCATCAAACGGGCCCGGACCACGTTCACCTATCTGGTGGTCTCCACCCAGGGCACCGAGGTTCAAAAGGCCGCGTTCCGCGAGGCGGTCAACAGCGCCCATCGCCAGGTCCGTTCCACCAAGGACAGCCCGGTCAAATACAACGCGTTCGACCGCGATCTGCAACTGTGGGTGGGCGCGTGCCTGTACAAGGGCAACGTCGACGTGCACCGCATCTTCCTCGGCGAGATGGACGACGAGCACGCCGACCGGCATTACCACAACGAGGGCAAGGCCATGGCCACCATGCTGCAGGTGCCCGAGGACATGTGGCCCGCCGACCGAGCCGCCTTCGACCGGTACTGGCAAGAGCAACTGGACAAGCTGCACATCGATGACGCCGTCCGCGCATACCTGATGCCGCTCGTGCAGGGCCGGCTGCGGGGTCTGACCCTGCCCGGCCCCTTGCACAACGTCAACGAACGGATCGCCACGCTGATCACCACCGGCTTCCTGCCGCAGCGCTTCCGCGACGAGATGCAGTTGCCGTGGGACGCCGACAAGCAGCGTCGGTTCGACCGGTTGATGGGCGGGCTTCGCTCGGTCAACACTGTGCTGCCGCAGTTCCTGCGGGGGTTCCCGTTCAACCTGATCCTGTGGGACCTTGACCGGCGCATCCGCGCCGGGCGCCCGCTGGTGTGACCCAGGGGTAGTTCCGGGGGCTCTAGGGCGGCCCGGCCCGGTGCCGAAACAGGGATTTCCCTTGCACCGATGGCACAGCGGGAGCGCCGTCAGCATCCCCGCGCGCCAAGGTGAATTGACGGCTCCGGGCCCGTCGGTAGGCTCTGACCTCGACACATGCCGACGGAAGGGGGACCGGCCATGCACGTCAATCCCGAGGTGTTACGCACCGGAGCCAGCGTGTCCGACGACGCCGGCTGCCACGCTCATGCCGGCGCCCAGCGCCTCGACGTGGCCGGCGTGAGTGCCTCGATGTTCGGCGACTTCGATGACGCCCACGGTTTCCACACCGCCCTGGGCAGCGCGAAAGACCGGCATCGGGACGCTTTGCACACGCATCACCAGGACCTCACCGGCATCGCCGAGAAGGTCCGCACCGCCGCCGACTGTTTCACCCGGATGGACAACCACAGCGCCGCCCAATTGCGAGACGTCGCCGGCCCACCGCAGTGAGCCGCCCCCACCTGCAATACCTGTCCGTCGACGACCTCGTCGCACAGGCCGGCGGCGACCCGTGGTCGGTCGATGAGAGCCTGCAGGCCGGCAGCCCCGCCCAGATCAACTTCCTGGCCCAGGCCTTTCACGATGCAGCCGGTTCGGCGACCGCCGCCGAGGGAGCCTTCCGCACCGCCGGCGAGCACTTCGCGCAGTACAACCGGGAAAACGGCGAGCAGCCGATCAACAACGCCGCCGAGGTGGCCCGGGTCAAAGACCAGCTGCACGCCACCAATGAGCGGCTCGGCCGGATCGCCGCCGACCTGGCGGGTATTGCCGCGGCCCTGGCACAAGCCCGCGCCGCCTCGCAGGCCAACGTCACCGCCCTCAACGCCAACCTGATGGTCCTCGACGCTCGCATCGGCGGCTATCTGAACCAGGGCCGCAACCACGATGCCGAGATCGAGCAGGCTCGTCAGTTGGCACTGGCCGACACCGAGACCGCGCTGCACAACGCCACCACCATTCGCAGCGGCTATTCGCAGCAGCTGCGCAAGGCGCTGGCCGCCCTGCAGGGCACCGACGGCTACGACGCCGGCGAGGCCGTGCGCAGGTACGGCGCTGAGCAGGAACCGGCAGCCGGCACCGACGAGGGGCAGCGGGACGGCACCCCGGCCAACGGCCGCGCCGCCCGGGACCAACCGACTCCGGCCGCAGGCGCTGCCCCGGCGGGCGCTGACGGCGGCGCCGGCGGCAACGGCGACATCGCCGGGGGCAACGCTTCCCGGGCGCCGGAGGGTGGCGCAGGGCAGGGGGCCGACGGTGGCTCGGGGGCCGAACCGCCCTGGCTGGCGCCCGGCACGCCCGTGATGACCCGACCGCTGGGACCGCCGCCCGCCCCGAGCAAACCCACGGCGATCGACGGGAAATGGGGCAACGTCGGCGACGGCCTTTCCGCGGCGGGCAGCCGGGCCAACGCGCCCTGGGTCCGCCCGGATCTGCCGGCCTTCGCTCCGGGCGGGTCACCGACGCCGGCCGTTCCCGGCGGGATTCCGGTGTCGCAAGCCATGGACAGTGTCGGGAAGTTCGGCAAGCACCTGGGTGTCGCGGGCAACGTGTTCACCGGCGTGAACGGAGTCATGGAAATCCAGCACGACGTCGACAACGGCGTCCCCTTGAGCACCGCCCTGGTCGATGTCGTTCCCAAAACCGCGGGGGATATCGCCGGAGGCCTGGTGGGCGCGGGCCTGGGTGCGCAGACCGGGGCTGAGATCGGCGCCGTGGTCGGCACCTTCTTCGGCCCGGGTCCGGGCACCGCCATCGGTGCGGTCCTCGGCGCCGGCACGGGGGCGGTGGTCGGCGGTTTCGTCGGCAGCGAGTTCGGCAAGGGTGTCGGCGAAGGCATTTCGGATGTGTGGCGCGGCCTGTTCGGCTGACCACAGCACACAAAGGGAGATCGATCACCATCGCTGACGCAAACGGCATTATCGGGGTCGCCTTGGTGGTGATGCTGGTGTTCGCCATCCCCGTGGACCCGCGCAAGGGCACCACGGCGAAGTGGCTGTATTGGCTCATCGGACCGCTGATGTGTACGGCGTTATTCGCCGTTGCGATCTACGGCTCGGTACACGACCCCGCGACAACCGACCTGATCGGCGCGGTCGCCGGCGCAGCGCTCATCTCCTACCTCAGCTTCGGCGGCGTGTATCTGCGCAAGCTGTGGCGGCCCGGGCGGTAAGGACTGGACATGGACAATTCGGATCTGCAATCCGGCACCGGACCGATCCGGCTGGGCAGCCGCGACGCCGACGCCCCGACGATCACCCTCCCCCGGCCGCCGGGCTGGGAGTTCCTGCCGGGCGACGACTCGACCGCGGTGCGCGGGGTGCTCTACAACCGGCAGCTGCGACAGCACGGCTTCACCCCCAACGCGGTGGTGACGCTGGAAGAAGTCACCGGCCAGGTGGGCCTGCCCTCGCAGGCCCTGGCCAAAGAACGCGCCGCGGTGACCGCCGTCGTCGGCGAGCTCGACACCGACATGCCCGGAGCGGTGTCGGGCTTTCCCAGCAGAACGATCACCTACAACCTGCAGGGCCGCCCCGCGACCAGTGTGATCATCGCCGTGCAGAACGCCCGCGACCGGATCTGGGCCATCACCGTGACCATCCAGACCACCGAGGCCGACAACCCGCACTACCTCACCGCCTGGCAGACCGTGCTGGATTCGCTGGAAGTCCACCTGCCCACCCGGTGACGGCCCTGCGAGAATGCACCCATGG
Source organism: Mycolicibacter engbaekii (assembly GCF_002101585.1). Taxonomy (GTDB): domain Bacteria; phylum Actinomycetota; class Actinomycetes; order Mycobacteriales; family Mycobacteriaceae; genus Mycobacterium; species Mycobacterium engbaekii. The sequence continues at coordinate 117,496 of NZ_LQOT01000041.1, forward strand.
TGGAGCAGAGCCTCTGGATGCAGAAAGTCGCCGCCGACCCCGGACATTCTCAGTGGTACATCGAACGCTTCCGCGCGATGGCCCGGGCCGGTAAGGACCTGGCCGGCGAAGCACGCCTCATCGACGCCATGGCCAGGCGCGGCGCCCGTATCCTCGACGCCGGTTGCGGACCGGGCCGGGTCGCCGGCGTACTGGCCCGGGCCGGTCACCAGGTGGTCGGCGTCGACGTCGACCCGCAGCTGATCGAGGCTGCCGAGCAGGACTACCCGGGCCCGCGCTACCTGGTGGGCGACCTGGCCGAACTCGACCTGCCCGCCCGCGGCATCCAAGAACCGTTCGACATCATCGTGGCCGCGGGCAACGTCATGGCATTCGTCGCGCCGAGTACGCGAGTGGAGGTTCTGCGCCGGCTGCGGGCGCACTGCGCCGCCGACGGCCGGACCGTGATCGGCTTCGGCGCCGAGCGCGACTACGGCTTCGACCAGTTCCTGCGCGACGCCGCGACCGCCGGCTTCGCGACCGATCTGTTGCTGGCCACCTGGGACCTGCGGCCCTTCACCGAGGACGCCGACTTCCTGGTGGCGGTGCTGCGCCCGGCCTAAAGCAGCATCTGGTCCTCTTCGTTGAGCTCGCCCAGCTCGTCGATGATCAGCATCTTGTCCATGTCCTGCTCCTGGTAGGCCAGGCGGCCCACCCGGTGCGCAACCACCGGCGCGGTGATCAGGGTGAACAGGATGCTCACGGTCACCATCCCGGCGTCGTGGCTGCCCCGCAGCCGGATCAAGGCGCCCAACAGCACCAGCAACAGGCCCAGCACCTGCGGTTTGGTTGCCGAGTGCATGCGGGCCAGGGTGTCCGGGAAGCGCACCACTCCGACCGCCGCGGTCAGGGCCAGCACCGAGCCGGCGAGCACCAGCACACCGGCGAGCACGTCGAGGGCAATCATGGCTGTCTCCTCACTTCGGGCCGTCGTCGGGCACCCGGAAACGGGCCACGCTCACCGAGCCGATGAAGCCGACGAGCGCCAGGGCCGCCAGGCTGTAGGTCACGGTGGTGTCCCGGCTGACCGCGGCCCAGATGCCGATACCGCACATCGTCATCGCCGCCAACGTGTCCAGCGCCACCAGCCGGTCCAGGGTGGTGGGACCGAGCAGCAGTCGGCACATGGTGATGACCGCGGCAATACCCAACAGCACACCTGCCGTACCCCAGATGACATTCATGCGCTTTCCTCCGCGGACAGCCACTCGTCGTCGCGTTCGAAGGCGGCGATCAGCAGACGCTCCACCTGCGCGGCCTGGTGATGGAAACGTTCGACCGCCTGCGCCGATCCGACATCGATCACATGGCAATACAGGATGCGGCGCACCTGGTCGATCTCCAGCACGACCGAGCCGGGCAGCAGCGTGGTGATCGCCGAGGCGAGCACCAGCACCAGGTCGGATTTGATGCTCAGCTGCACCCGCAGCACGCCCATCTTCGGTGGGGGGCCGGGTTTGACCGCCAGCCACATCAGCTGAACGCTGGACGTCACCAGATACCAGCAGAACAGTCCAAGCAACTTCAGCAGCGGCACCGGATGCACCCGCCCCCGCACCGGGACCGGCGGGACCGGCAGCAACACCATGATCGCGACCGCAACCACGACACCCATGACGATGTTGGGGATGGTCACGCGGCCCCACAGCAGCACCCACACCGTGGCCAGCGCAGACACCGAGAACAGCCGGAGCGCGACGGCCCTCATGGTGCACCCACCGACAGCACGGCGGAGATGTACTCGCCCCGGTCGAGGACCTCCGCTGCGGCCCGCTGCGTGTAGGCGAAGACGGGTCCGGCCAGCACGCTCAGCGACAGACCCAGTGCGATCAGCGCCAGCGTCGGGACCACCATCCACGTCGGCATCCGTCCGACGTCGTCTCGGTCGGCGTAGGCCACGTCATCGACATCGTCGAGCAGCACCGGCGGGGCGGCCAGCGCCAGGGCACCCTCGGGGGCGTCGACCCGCCGGCGCCAGAACGCCTTGGTCCAGATCCGCGCCAGCACATACAGCGTCAGCAGACTGGTCACCACCGCGCCGCCAACCAGGCACCAGGCCAGCACCGATCCGTCGCCGACACCGGCCTGCAACACCGCCGTTTTGCCGATGAAGCCCGAAAAGGGCGGGATACCACCGAGGTTGAAGGCGGGGATCAGGAACACGAGAGCCAGCAACGGGTTGGCGATCAAGCCGCCCAGCCGGTGCAGAGACGACGCGCCGCCCTGACGTTCGATCAGTCCGGCCGCCAGGAACAGCGTGGTCATCACGATGATGTGGTGCATCACGTAGAAGATGGCGCCGGCCATGCCCAGCTCGCTGGACAACGCGATGCCGAACACCATGAAACCGATGTGGCTGACCAGCGTGAAGGACAGTACCCGCTTGATGTCGCTCTGCGCGATGGCACCGAATATGCCGACCAGCATGGTCAACAGGCCCGCGACCAGCAGCACCGAGTCCAGGCCGCCATCGGGAAACAGCAGGGAGTGCGCCCGGATGATCGCGTAGACACCGACTTTGGTCAGAATCCCGGCGAACACCGCGGTGATCGGTGCCGGCGCCGTGGGGTAGGCGTCCGGGAGCCAGGCCGACAGCGGGAACACGGCCGCCTTGATCCCGAACGCCACCAGCAGCACCGCGAACACCGCGCTTCGGGTGCCGCCGGGCAGTGCTCCGGTGCGCGTCGCCAGCTCGGCGAGGTTCAGCGTGCCGGTGGCCGCATACACCAGCGCGATACCGAACAGGAACACCATCGACGAGGCCATCGAGACCATCACATAACCGATGCCGGCCCGGATCCGTTCGGCGCTGGCGCCGATGGTCAGGAGCACGAAGCTCGCCGACAGCAGCATCTCGAACCCGACGAACAGGTTGAACAGGTCACCGGCCAGAAAGGCCAGCGACACACCGGTGGCCAGGGTCAGGTAGGTGGGCAGGAAGATCGACACCGGCTGGCGGTCGTCGCCGTCGCGCACCCCCTGCCCGATGGCGTAGACCATGACCGCCAGCAGCACGATCGCGGACACCACCAGCATCAGCGCCGACAGCCGGTCGACGACGAGGCTGATCCCCAACGGCCCCAGGCCCTGCTCGGTGGGACCCCAGCCGCCGACGTGCAGCACCAGGGTCCCGTCCCGGTCGGTCAGATACAGCAGCGCCGCGCTGACCGCGGTCACCGCACACAACACGGCGATGGTGATCGGCCGCTGCAGGCGCGGACGCCGGCCGACGATCAGGGTCACCGCGGCGCCCAGCGTGGGCAGCAGCACCGGCATCGGCATCAAAACGGCGGCGAGACTCACCGGAGTTCCTCACTTTCCGGCACGGCATCGAGGTCACCGGCCGAGACCGGAACGCCCTGGTCGGGCTCGGCGGCGATCACCTCTTCGTCCGAAAGCTGCAAAACCCGCATCGCCTCTTCGTCATCGCCGACATCGTCGGTGGTCGTCAGGTTGAACGAGCGGTAGGTCAGCGCAAGTACGAAAGCGCCCACTCCCATGGTGATCACGATGGAGGTCAACACCATGGCCTGCGCCAGCGGGTCGGCGTCCGTTTCTTTGCCGGAGTTGGCCCAAAAAATCGGCGGGTTGCCGTCGGGACCGCCGACATCGATGATCAGCAGATTGATGGCATTGCCGATCATCATCAGGCCCAACAGCATCCGGGTCAAGCTGCGTTCCAGCAGCATGTAGACGCCGCAGGAGGTCAAGCCGGCCGCCATCAGCAGCGGCACCAGATGCGCGATCATGACACCCCCGCCAGTGGTCGAGTCGAGTGCTGGGACTCCAGTTCCTGGTCCAGTCGCACGCCCAGGCTGCGCAGCACGTCGAGCACCATGCCGACCACCACCAGGTACACGCCCAGGTCGAAGAACAGCGATGTCACCACATCGACGTGGCCCAACACCGGCAGCGTGAAGCTCAGCACCGCCGAAGACAGCGCCGGGGCCCCCAGGAACAACGAGCCCAGCGCGGTGCCGCCGACCAGGGCCAGCCCGACTCCCAGGATCTTGCTGGAGTCCACCGGCAGGGTCTCGCCGAGCTCGTACTGCCCCCCGGCGAGGTAGCGCAGCGCCAACCCCAGCCCGGCGGCCAGCCCGCCGGCGAAGCCGCCGCCGGGATAGTTGTGTCCGGCGAACAGGAAGTACACCGAGACCACCATGATCAGCGGGAAGATCATCCGGGTCGCCACCTCCAGCACCAGCGAACGCTGGTTCGGGTCGTGATATGCGCTGCCCCGCAGCCACGTGGTCGAGCCGATCGCCGGACTGTAGGGGGTGGCCACCCCCGGGGACCGCTGCGCGGTGCCGGCGTCGGTGATCCGTGGGGCACGGCCGAACCGGCGGTTGCGGAACACCATGGAAGCGACACCGGTCGCTGCGACCAGCAGCACCGAGATCTCCCCGAGGGTGTCCCAGGCCCGCACGTCGACCAGCAGGACGTTGACGGTGTTGGCCCCGTGGCCGCGGACGTAGGCAGCCTGGGGCAATGCCTCGGCAACGCCGTCGGTGGTGCGTGCCGCCATCGCGAACGCCCCCAGCACGGCGACCGCGAATCCGGACGCCACGGCCACCAAGATCCGCGGCAGCCGGTTCAGCGCCATGGTCGGCCGTTCCGCCTCCGCGGGCAGGGTGCGCAGCACCAGCACGAAGATCACCAAAGTGACTGTCTCGACCAGCAGTTGAGTCAACGCCAGGTCCGGCGCGCCGTGGAAGGCGAAGGCCGCGGCGCAACCGTAGCCGGTCACCCCGACCATCAGGACCGTGGACAGCCGGTTGCGCGTCATCGTCGCACCGATGCCGCCGGCGACCACCAGTACCGCCACCATCAGTTGCAGCGGCGTGTCCCAGAGTCGTACGTCGACATGATCACGCGCCCCCAACGCCAAGGCGCTGAGCGGAAGCACCACCAGCGTCGTGAAGATCACGCCCTGGTTCAGCGGCAGGGAGCCGCGCTGGGTGATACGGGTCAGCCGCACGGCCGCCACGTCGAGAAGCCGCAGAGCCTCGTCGTAGATCCGGTCGGCCTTGCCCACCGGCAGCCGGCGCAACCGGGACAGCCCCAGCAGATCGCGGGCGGCGAAAACACTGGTTCCCGCCACCAGCACCAGCGCCGAGAGCACCACCGGAAGTCCCACGCCGTGCCACAGCGCCAAGTGGTAGCCCGTTCCGCCCGGCATGGTGTCGGCGTAGGTGCTCAGCACCGTGTCGAGGGTCAGGGCGCCCAGCCCCATGGCCAGGCTGGCGGCGGCCAGCAGCGCCGGCGGGGCCAGGAAGGCCACGCCCGGCCGGTGCAGGTCGGCCACCGCGGCACTCGGCGTGAGCTGGCCCTTGCGGGCGAATCCTCCCCACACGAACCGCACGCTGTAGATCACGGTGAACATCGAGGCGACCACCCCGGCGGCCAGCACGTACGGACCGGCCCAACCCAGGACCGGCGACTGTGCCTCGGCGCCGAAAATCGTCTCCTTGGCGACGAAGCCCACGAACGGCGGCACTCCGGCCATGCTCGCGGCGGCCGCGGCGGCGATCAGGAACAGTCCCGGACACCGGCGGCCCAGCCCGGCCAGTTCGCGCAGGTCGCGGGTGCCGGTGGAATGGTCGATGATCCCGACCACCATGAACAGCGTCGCCTTGGCCGCCGCATGCGCACACATGGCGGTCAGCCCGGCGAGCATGAAGTCACCGGTGCCGACCCCGACCAGCACGATCATCAGGCCCAGCTGGCTGACGGTGCTGTAGGCCAGCAGCAGCTTCAGGTCGTATTCGCGGATCGCCCGCCAACCGGCCAGCAAGGCGGTGGACAGGCCCAGGATCACCAGCGTCGGCCGCCAGCCGGGCGATTCGGCGTACCCGGGCGCCAGCCGCGCCACCAAGTAGATCCCGGCCTTGACCATGGCCGCGGCATGCAGATAGGCACTGACCGGTGTCGGTGCCGCCATGGCCCCGGGCAGCCAGAAGTGCAGCGGCACAATCGCGGATTTGCTGAGCGCGCCGACCAGGATCAGCAGGACACCCGCGGTCACCGCGGTTCCGGTCGGCGGGTGGGCCACCAGCTCCGAGAGCAGGTAGGTGCCCGCGGCGTTGCCCAGGCAGATGATTCCGACCAGCATCGCCAGACCGCCCGCCGTGGTCACCAGCAATGCCTGGGTGGCGGCACGGCGGTTGACGGCGCGTTCGGCGTAGTGACCGACGAGCAGAAATGACAGCACCGTGGTCATTTCCCAGAACACATAGAGGACCAGCGCGTTGTCGGCGACCATCAGGCCGAACATCGCTCCGGCGAAGCCGACCATCTTCGCGGCGAAGCTCGGCAGCCGCGGATCGTCGGTGTGCGACCCGACCGGCCGGAAGTAGGCGGCACAGTAGAACAGGATCAGCGCGCCGATCCCCAACGCCAGCACGCACATGATCGCGCTCAGGGCGTCGAACCGCAGCGCGATGTCCATCGACAGCCCGGGCACCCAGGACACGGTGGCGCGGTGGTCGACGGCCGGACCGCTCGGCCAGTTCGCCACCACCCAGCCCAGCGAGACCAGCGGGATCGCGCCCAGCGGATAGAAAGCCGCTCGTCCCCATCGACGTACCATCGCCGGGGCCACAGCCGTGCCAACAATATGGGCAAGCAATATCGCCAGCATCACGCTCCACGTGCCGTTTCGTTTAAGTCGATGCGTTCAGTTACGCGTTCAGTTACATCCAGGTAACGGCTAGAGGATAACCCGGACGCGTTTCGGCACGGCTCCGTAGTCTCTCGCCACAACTCTTTCAATTCAGTCTGTGAGCCGCAGCGATACCGCGCCATGGAACGCAACCCCCATTCGGCCGGGGGCCGAACCCTCATGGGCATCTGGGGGCGGTGGTTACGGTTCGATCAGCCCGGTCCTGATGGCGTACCGGGTCAGCGCCAGGCGGTCACGCAGGCCCAATTTCTGCAGCGTGTTGGTGCGGTGGCGGTCGACGGTCTTCGCGCTGATACCCAGGGTCTTGGCGATCTCACGCGCCGAGAGGCCCTCGGCGATGAGCTTGAGCACTTCCTCCTCGCGCGGCGTCAGAATCGTCTCCGGCAAGGTGGTGCCGTGCCGCGCCCGGTGCAGATAGTCCCGGATCAGCGCTGTCACCGCACCGGCGTACAGAAACGGCTCACCGCGTATGGTCGCCCGGCAGGCCTCGAGCAGGTCGCGGTCGGCGACCGACTTCAGCACGTAGCCCGAGGCGCCGGCCTTGAGCGCCTCGAAGAAATACTGCTCGTTGTCGTGCATCGACAGCATCAGCATCCGCACGTGGGGAAAGTTGCGGTTGATCTCCCGGGCGGCCTGCAATCCCGTCATCCTCGGCATGGCGATGTCCAGAATGGCCAGGTCGACGGGCGTTTCCTGGAGCGCTGCCAGCGCCTCGGCACCATCGGCGGCCTCGGCGACGACGGACAGATCTGGCTCGGCGTCGAGGATCATCCGCAGCCCGCTACGGACCAGGGCGTGGTCATCGGCGAGCAGGATGCGCGCCGCCTGGGTTGTCGGCTGGGTCGGCATCATGACGGCGCCGCCCCCGGTGCCGCGGGCGCCACCAGCTGGATCTCGGTGCCCTGGCCGGGCGGGGAGGTGATGGTCAGGGTGCCGTGCACCAGCAGGGCACGCTCGCGCATGCCGGTGATGCCGGCGCCTTCGGCGCTCACCCCCCCGACGCCGTCGTCACGGATCCGCAGCGTCAGCTGCCCGGCGGGGTCGACGTTCAGGTCCAGCCAGACCTTGTGGGCGCCGGCATGCCGGGCGACGTTGGTCACGCTCTCCTGCACTATGCGGTAGCACACCAACTCCACGTTGGGGTCCAACCGTTGCGACTGGGGGGCGATGTCTTTGACCACATCGATCCCGGTCGCCTGGGTGAATTGGTTGAACAGCGCCTGCAAAGCGCTGAGCAGGCCGAGGTCTTCCAGTGCGTCCGGGCGCAGCCGGCGGGCAATACCGCGCACCTCGTCGAGGCTGGCGCGCACCGTCTCCTGAGCCTCGGCGAGGTCGGCGCGTATCCCGCTGGGCGCGGCATCGACGGCCCGTTTGAGGGTGAGCAGAGCCACCGTCAACGTTTGGCCGATCTCATCGTGCAGCTCCCTGGCGATTCGTTGGCGCTCGTTCTCCTGCGCGGCCAGCACCAGGGCACTCGAGGCAGCGCGTTCGGTCTCCAGCCGGTCCAGCATCGCGTTGAACGATGCCATCAGGTCATGTAGATCGCCGGCCCCAGGGTCGTCGACCCGGTCGGTGCGCCGCAGCAGGTCGACCCGCCGCATCGACGCGGCCAGCCGATCCAGCGGGGCCAGGCTGGATCGCAAGAGCAGCGCGTTGGCCCCGACCACGACGGCCAGCCCGACCACCAGGACGGGGATCTCGGCCAGTTGCGCGGGCCCCGACACCGTGGCCGGCGACATCGCCAGTACCAGGGTGCCGAACGTGAAGACCAGACCGTTGATCGCAACGACCCGACGAAACAGTCCCCGCGCGGGCGGCGCACTCGCTCGTCGCCCGAACCGGTCGACGAGCCCCGTCCAACGGCCCATATCACCACCCTGTTCTGCCCGGCCCACGTTGTCCATACGGGTTGCCGCAGCCCCCGAATGGGAGTCAAACACCATGGCGAGGCGTCGGCTCGAACGGACAATGGAGGAAAGCCCAGTGCGCCGGTCTTGGCCGCATTGTCGAGACGTTTGCCACCCCGGAGTGTCGAGCGTACTGGCGAAGCGCCCGGCGGGTTAGATCGATCGTCACACCGCCAACGACCCGCGACCGGAGGGATTCGACTGCCATGGACCGCTGTACCCGAGCGCGGCGTCCCGCAGCGCCCGGCTCCGCCGCGCTTACGAACGCCGCAACCGGCGTGCCTAGCCAATGAATTTCGCGGCATTGCCTCCGGAGGTCAACTCCGGCCTGATGTACACCGGTCCCGGCGCGGGGCCGATGCTTGCCGCCGCGACGGCCTGGAGCGGGCTGGCCGCCGAACTGCATGCGGCGGCCGCCGCCTACGAATCGGTGATCGCCGAGTTGACCAGCGCGGCCTGGTGGGGTCCCTCGGCCACCGCCATGGTGGCCTCGGCCACACCCTTCACGGCCTGGTTGAACACCACCGGCGGTCAGGCCGAGCAAGTGGCGATGCAGGCCAAGGCGGCGGTGGCGGCCTACGAGGCGGCGTTCGCCTTGACGGTGCCCCCGTCGGCGGTCGCGGCCAATCGTGCGCAGTTGATGACATTGCTGGCCACCAATGTGCTGGGCCAGAATGCCGCGGCCATCGCGGCCACCGAAGCCCAGTACGCCGAGATGTGGGCCCAAGACGCCACCGCGATGTACAGCTACGCCGCGCTGTCGCAGTCCGCCCGAGAACTGGAGCCGTTCGCCCCGCCGCCGCAGACCGCCAACCCCGCGGGGCCGCTGAGCCAGAACGGAAGTTCCGCGGCCAACATGGCACAGACGTTGGGCGCCCGGCTGGCGTCCGCCCTGCCGGCGGCCGGTCCGGCGGAGTCCCAGACGCCGCTGCCCGCTCTGGCCGGACTGCTTGGGGAGAGTCCCCCGGAAATCTTCCAGTGGCTCAGTGTCATCGCCGACGAGACCGCCCTGGGGATCGCTCTTCCCATGTCGGTCCTCGGCGTGTGGCTGTCGGGTGCCGCGATGCACTTCTCCGAGCAGGACTCGCGCGAGATCTTCGACACCCAGGACATCCTCCGTGCTGGCCAACGAACCATATTGGAAGCCCTGGACCAGCTGGGCGCGCACGGCGAACTGCCCTCGATCGACAACCTGCGCGTTCCCCACGTTCCGGTGGTGTCGGCCATTGGCGAGGGTTTCCCCCTTGGCGCGCTCTCGGTGCCGATCAGCTGGGCCGAGATGGCGCCGGAGATCCGCCACGCCAGCTTCTCGACACCGCTGAGCAGCGCCGCATCGGCGGCCTCGCCGGCCGGTCTGGGAGCGGCATTCGGGCAGATGGCTCTGGCCGGCATGGGCGGCAGTGCGTTGGCCGGCGCGATGAACCAGCGCCGCGGGGATTCGGCCAAACCGCCCGCGGAACCCGCCGCCGCACGGGCGGGCGCGCCGTCCTCGGATTCGGCGGCCCAGCCGGCGAGTCCGTCGCACACCCCGCTGGCCTCGGTGGCCGAACTGGCGGCCGGGATCCGTGAACTGGGCGAACTGCACGACGCCGGTTACCTGTCCGGTGAGGAGTTCGCCGAACAGAAGCGCCGGCTGCTGAGCCGGTGACCGGGCCCGGCCACCGGCCGGCCGCGCGCTATCGGCGCCGGGACCTGAGGTAGTCGCCGACCACCGCTGCACCCAGTCCCCCGAGCTCGGGCACCACCACCCGGCCCTCGACCCGCCGCGCCACCTGATCGATGAAGCGGGCCAGGCCGGGGTCGTCGCCCAGCCGGAAGATCGTCACCTGCGCACCGAGCCGGGCGACGTCGTCGAAGCCCCGGACGGTGTGGGCGATGGTTCGTGGGTGCGGCGGGTAGTCGAAGAACACCGCGGGACCGGCCGTGCCGCGTCCGTCGTAGTCCTCCAGGTGCGCCGTCGGTTCCCCGTCGGTGACCACCAGCACCACCGGCTGGGCGTTGGGGTGCCGGCGCAGATGCCGGCTGGCCAGCGCCAGCGCGTGGTGCAGGTTGGTGCCCTGCTCGTAGACGCCCTCCAGACCGGTCAGCTCGGCTGCGGTCACGGTGCGTGCGTAGCGACCGAATGCGATGATCTGCAACGCATCTGACCGGAACCGGGTGCTGATCAGGTGGTTCAGCGCCAGCGCGGTGCGCTTCATCGGCAGCCAGCGGTTGTCCATCACCATCGAGAACGACGTGTCCACCAGCAGCGCCACAGCCGACTGGGTGCGGGTCTCGGTCTCGGAGACTTCGACGTCTTCCACGCTGATCGACAACCGACCCCCGGCCGAACCGCCGGACCTGTGCGGCGGCGGTTGGGCGACCTGCCGAAGCACCGAGTTGGTCAGGGTCCGGGTGACGTTCCACGGCTCGGTGTCGCCGAACTGCCAGGGCCGGGTCGCACCGGTCAGCTCACCGGCCGCCCCGGCCCGGCGGTGGTCGCGTTCGCCCCGGCGCCCGGAAAGCTGGCGGGCCACATCGCGGAGCGCGGTCTCGCCGAGCCGGCGCATCGCTTTGGGCGACAGTCGCCACTGCCCGTCGGAGCTGCGGTCGAGGAATCCCTGATTGAGCAGGGCGCGTTCCAGCTCGGCGAGGGTTCGCGCGTCGACCGCGGCCTGGTCGCCGAGCTGGCGGGCCAGTGCGTCGAGGTCGACGTCCTCCATGCTCGCACCGGGATATGCCTGGGACAGCTGCTCGGCCAGCTGTTCGAGTTCGGCGATGTCGGCCAGCGCCTGGGCGCCCTCCCCCATGCCGAGCGGGTCGTTGCCGGAGAACTCCGCCGAGCCGGCCCAGTCCTCGCCGGGCCGGGCCGCCTGCAGGTGTGCGTCCAGACGTCCGAGCGCCTGCTGCAGCGCCGGGGAGCCGAAGGCCTGCTCGGCCAACGCATCCAGCTCGGCGCGCTGCTGCTCACTGAGGCTGTTGCGGAAGCGCTGTGCCGCCGCCGCACGCTTGGCCAGCGAATCCAGCAACTCCTCGACGTTGCGGGGGTTCTCCGGAAAGAACTCGCCGTGTTTATCCATGAACTGCTGGAAGTCCTGCGGGGTGTCTTCGCCGCGCGAATGCTTGTCCAACAGGTCGTTGAGATCGTCGAGCATGTCGGTGACCCGTTGCCGATCGGCATCGGTCGCGCCTTCGAGCGCCTGTTTCATGCCGGCGAAACGCTGGTCGAGCATCTCGCGGCCCAGCAGGTCCATGATCTTCTCGTAGGACTCCCGGGCCTGACTGCTGCGCCAGTTGTAGTCCGCCAGTTCCTGCACCGCTTTGGCCGGTGACGGCGACAACGCCTCCAGCTGCATCTCGCCGAAGCGGGCATCGTCGTCGAGCGCGCGGGCCAGCTCCTTGCGCTCGGCCAGCACCGCTTCGTCGAGCAACTTCTTGACCTCGGCCAAGGTGCCATCCAAATTGTTGCGGCGCAACAGTTCCCGGCGACGCCGTTGTGCCTCGGCGGCAAGCCGGTCAGCCCCGGTCAAGTTCTTGGTGCCCCGGCGCAGGAGCTCCTGCAGCGCTCGCCGTGGCGACGTCCCCTCCATGACGTCACGGCCGATCTCCTCCAGCGCCTCGGCCAGATCTACCGGAGGCGCAAGCGGATCCGGCCCACCGCTGTAGGCCGAATACCGTGAAGCCCGAAAGGGATGGCCTTTAGCCATAGACGGTTTCGCCCTCGTCAGACGTTTTGTCGATGCGCTTGGCCAAATAGAGTGCTTCCAAAGCCAATTCGAGTGCCGCGGCGCGTTCGCCGTCGGATTCGGCTCCCAGGCGCTGCGCGACGGCGTCGATCACCGGCAGATCCGGCAGCGCCGCCAGCACTGCCTTGGCCGAGATCCGTTCGCCGGTGGTCACCGCGGTGTTCTCGACCGCCGCCACCAGGGGCCCCACGTCGATCCCGCCCAGCACCCGCGATGCGGTATCGGCGGTCGCCCGGCGCAGCAGGTGCTCCAGCACCGCCTGTTCGCGGCCCTCTTCGCCGGATTCGAACTCCAGCTTTCCGCGCAGCACGTCGATGATGGTGCTCAGGTCGACCACCCGGGCCACCGGTTCGGTCTCGCCCAGCACCGCGCCGCGATGCCGCGCCGAGGCGGCGACCGTCTCCGCGGCGGCGATCGCGAAACGCGCTGAGACGCCGGAACGCTGGTCCACCGAGCGGGACTCACGCAGGTAGCGCGCAAAGCGGGCCAGCACCGCCAGCAGGTAGTCGGGCACCTGGGCGCTCAGGTGCGCCTCCTGGGCGATCACGCCGACTTCGGCGTCGAGTTCCAGCGGATAGTGCGTGCGGATCTCCGCGCCGAAGCGGTCCTTGAGCGGCGTGATGATGCGGCCGCGGTTGGTGTAGTCCTCCGGGTTGGCGCTGGCGACCACCAGGACGTCCAGCGGCAGCCGCAGTGTGTAGCCCCGCACCTGGATGTCGCGCTCCTCCATGACGTTGAGCATCGCCACCTGGATGCGCTCGGCAAGGTCGGGCAGCTCGTTGACGGCCACTACCCCGCGGTGGGCCCGCGGGATCAGCCCGTAGGCGATGGTCTCGGGGTCGCCCAGGCTGCGGCCCTCGGCCACCTTGATGGGGTCGATGTCGCCGACCAGATCGGCGACGCTGGTGTCGGGGGTGGCCAGTTTCTCGGTGTAACGCTCGTTGCGGTGCCGCCAGGCAACCGGCAGGTCGTCACCGAGCTCCGCGGCCCGCCGGATCGACTCCGGCGTGATCGGCGAATACGGATGCTCACCGAGTTCGGCTCCGGCGATCACCGGCGTCCACTCGTCGAGCAATCCGGTCAGGGCACGCAGCAGCCGGGTCTTGCCCTGCCCGCGCTCACCGAGCAGGACGATGTCATGACCGGCGATCAACGCACGCTCCAGCTGCGGCAGCACGGTCTCGTCGAAGCCGAAGATTCCGGGCCAGATGGCCGCGGCGTCGTCCCCGGCGCCGAGGCGCGCCAGCAGGTTCTCGGCGATCTCCTGTTTCACCCCCCGCTGACGATGGCCGGCGGCACGCAGCTCGCCGACAGTTTTGGGCAGATCGTGCGGGACATTCAGCGCGGTCACCACTCCACGCTACGACGGGCGCGAAGGTCCGTCACGACCTCCCGGCTTATCGCCGAATCAAGTACCCGGTACCATCGGTTCTGTGAACCTACCGGATTGGCGTGAACGACCGGCTCAGACGTATTTCGGTCCGGCTTCCTGGCAGGCCCGCGTACTGGCGGTGGCCGCCGCAATCCTTTTGCGCACCTCGATCGCAGCGCTGACGCTGATCGGTCTGGTCGTCAACCGGTTCTGGCCGGCCGCATTGCAACGGGCCCGGCTGGACCTCATCGACCAGCCGCTGCGCTACATCCGCGCCCTGCCCGGAACCGAGGTGACACCGCTGCGGCTGACCGACTGCCCGGCGGAGTGGGTGGTGGCCCCCGGCGCCCGCGACTCGGACCGGGCGATCGTGTACTTCCACGGTTCGGCGCTGGTGACCCTCGGCCTCAACTCGCACCGCCGCTTCGCCAGCAAGCTCTCCGAAGCCACCGGCGCGAAGGTGTTCAACGTCGGCTACCGGCTGGCGCCGCTGGCCGGCATCGACGAGGCCGTCGCCGACGGGCTGTGCGCCTACCGGCACGTGCTGGAGGCTGGATTCACCGCGGATCGCATTGTGGTGGCCGGGGATTCGGCGGGCGGACTGATGGCGGTCAACACCGCGCTCGCCGCCCGCGACGCCGGGCTCCCCGCGCCCGCCGGTCAGGTGCTGATGTCACCGCTGACCTCGGCGGACATGGAGATCAAGCGCCAGGCCGCGCGCACCCACCGCGACCCGTTCTTCCCGTTCATGGCATTCATGTTCATCTACCGGGTGTTCGCCACCGTGAACGGCACCCGCGAGCTGCCGGTGATGCCGCCCGAGGCCGAGCTGCGCGGACTGGGACCGTTCCTGCTGCAGGTCGGCAACGACGAGATGCTGCGCAACGACACCTTTGTGCTGGCCGACAAACTCACCGCCGCCGGTGTGCCGAACTGGGTTCAGATCTGGGATCGCGCGTTGCACATGTTCCAGCTCAGCTTCGACGTCAACCCCGACGCTCGCCGGGCGGTCGAAGAGATCGCCGACTTCGTCGGCTACGTCACCGACTGCGCGCAGCCCGGGTCGAGGTGGGCCGACCCCGAAAGCGCCTGACCGGCGGTTTCTAGGCCTCGCCTCCCAACAGGGTGAGCAGCAGCGGAATGCGGTTGGCGTCGATCTCCGGCTGCGGCAGTACCGCGCCGACGATCGCCGCCCCGTCGAACGTATTGGTCAGCAGGGCAACCACGTTCGGGAAGACCTCCGGCGGAAACGCGTCGGCGGCGGGCAGCGCCCTGGCGGTGTCACAAATCTTGTCGCCGTACTCGGCCAGCACGTCGCGCAGCACCACGCGCAGCTTGTCGTCGGTGCGCGCGGCGATCAGCAGTTCGTAGAGCACCGCGTTGGTGGAGTTCGCGGTCAGGTCCCGCAGCACCGCCAGCACCGCTTCCAGTGCGGGCACCTCCGCCGAGATCTGCGCCACCTGCTTGTCGAACTGCTCGAGCTGACGCCGCAGTACCTCCTGCGCGGTGGCCGCCATGAAGTCACCCATGGTGCCGAAATGCCGAAACAGCGCCCCGTCGGACACCCCGGCCCGCGCAGCGATCACCTTGGCCGACGCTCGGGCGTAGCCGATCTCGGCGATGGTGGCGATGCTGGCATCGAGTAAGCCGGCGACAGTGGCTTCGCGGCGCTCCTGCTGGGTTCGTGCCATGCGCTAGACCGACTGCAGCTGCGGGGATCCGGCGCGCAGAAAGTGGCCAGACTTCACCGTTGTGCCGTAGCCGTCGCAGAACTGCCCGTTGCGGAACACGACGGTGCCACCCACGCCGGTCGCGACCACCGCGTCGTCGTTGCGGTTGACCATCCGGCTCAGGTCGCCGTAGAACGGCACCTTCTCCTCGTTGTAAGCGTCGACGGCGTCGGTCAGACCGGCCGGGTCGATCACCACGAAGTCCGCGCGGTCGCCTTGACGCAGTGTGCCGGCGGCGAACCCGAACCAGTCGGCGACCTCGGAGGTCAGCCGGTACACCGCCCGTTGGACGCTCATGAACGGCCGCCCGGCCGCCTCGGCGTCGCGGACGCGCTTGAGCAGGCGCAGCGCGAAGTTGTAGAAGGCCATGTTGCGCAGGTGCGCCCCGGCGTCGGAGAACCCCATGTGGATCGTCGGCTCATTGGCCAACTTGTCCAGTTGCTTGGGCCGGTGGTTGGCGACGATGGTGGTCCAGCGGACATTGCGCTCACCGTTGTCCACCAGAACGTCGAGGAAGGCATCCAGCGGGTGCAACCCCCGCTCGTCGGCGATCTGGCCGAAGCTCTTGCCGATCAGGCTCGCGTCGGGGCACTCGACGATCACCGCGTCGTGGAAGTCGCGGTGCCACAGGCTCGGTCCCAGTTTCTTGCGGTCGAACGCCTTGCGGAATCGGCGACGGTACTCGGTGTCGGCCAGCAACTCGTTGCGCTCCAACTGATCACGCAGGTGAAGCGCCGCGGTTCCGGCGCCGAACTCCTCGAACACCGGCAGATCGATACCGTCGGAATACAACTCGAACGGCACCGGGAGGTGCTGGAACCGCACGCTGGATCCGAGCACCGCGTTGAGCAGCCGGGCTCCGGAACCTAAGACCCGCGCCGCACCCGGCGACGACTTGGCGTCGGCGGAGACCAGCAGACTCATCCGTACGCCCCGGCGACGGCCGAAGAACCCACTGCTGGACACGAAGAAGTTCAACGCGGTCAACGGGTTACGAACGTCGGGGGCGCTCTGCAGCATCCGGCCGCGCTTGCGCAGCACCTTGATCAGCCGGCGCCGCTCGCGCCAAGTGGCGAAAGTCGACGGCAGTGCCCGTGACCGGAACCGGTCGCCGTCGAGCTTGTCGATGGGTGAATCCATCCCGGACATGCCCAACAGGCCGGCCTTGAGACCCTCGTCGAGCAGCGCGGCCATCTGCTCCAGTTCGGCGTCGGTGGGCACCACGCCCTCGGTGGTGGCGCGGTCCAAGCCGAGCACTGCGGTCCGCAGATCCGAATGTCCTAGCATGGAGCCGATATTGGGCCCCAGCGGTAACTCCTCGAGGGCGCGAACGTACTCGGCGGGCGTCGACCAGGTCTTCTTGGCCTGCAGCGCGTCCAGCACGAATTTGTGTGGCACCGCCTCCACCCGGCTGAAAAGGTCGGCGGCGTCCTCGGCTTCGGCGTAGACCGTCGACAGCGAGCAATTGCCCAGCAGTACCGTGGTGACGCCGTGCCGCACCGATTCCCGCAGGCCGGGATCCAGCAGCACTTCGGCGTCGTAGTGGGTGTGCACGTCGATGAAGCCCGGCACCACCCACTTGCCGGCCGCGTCGATCACCTCCGGGCAGCCGCTCTCGTCCAGCTCCCCCGCGACGATGTCGGCGACGACACCGTCGCGAATACCCAGGGTGCGGACCTGGGGGACGTTGCCCAGCCCGTCGAACCACAGTCCGTTACGAATGATCACGTCATAGGCCACGACGTCTCCCCACTTCGAAGTTGAGATAGATAGTGAGCGCCTACAATCTTTCTGTCAAGGGTTGCCGCTCGGGCAGTTATCCCCAATTCGGATTTGATCCACAGATCCGCGTTCTACCGGCGCCAAGGCACCACGGACGCCGTAGAGTTAGAACATGCGTTCGATTAGCCGGGAAGATGCCGTCGCGGTTTTCGACGCACTTTCGGCCGACCTGGACCGGGCGCTGGATCTGGACCTCGAGGCGCTGAGCCCGCGGGAATGCCTGGCATTGCTGCGGCGCTGCGAGGCGCTGCGGCGGCGGCTGCCGGCAGTGGAGCATCCGATGGTCAACCGGGTCGCCGTCACCGACCCCACCGAACTCGGGGGCAAGCCCCGCTGGGTGCTCGCCGACGAACTGCGCATCACCCGGGGTGAGGCCGGGCGCCGCATCACCGAAGCCGCCGAGCTCGGTGCCCGCCGCTCCCTCACCGGCGAACCGCTGGAGCCGGTGCTGCCCGCGGTGTCAGCCGCCCAACGCGCCGGCCAGATCGGGGCGACCCACATCGCGGTGATCCGCTCCTTCTTCCACTACCTACCCGACGCCATCGACCCTGGCACCCTCACCCAAGCCGAACAACACCTCACCGAACTGGCCACCGGATGCCGGCCCGACGAACTGGCCAAACTCGCCCAACGCCTCGCCGATCACCTGCACCCGGACGGCAACTTCTCCGACGACGAACGCGCCAAACGCCGCGGCATTACCCTGGGCCCCCAAGGCCGCGACGGCATGACCCCGATCAAGGGTTATCTGGATCCCGAGGCACGCGCCACCTGGGATGCGGTGCTGGCCCGGTGGGCCGCCCCCGGCATGTGCAACCCCGACGACCCAACCCCGTGCACCGGCGGCACGCCTTCGCAGGCCGCGATCGATACCGACCAACGCACCGCCGCCCAGCGCAACCATGACGCCCTGACCGCCATGGGTCGGGCCCTGCTGGCGTCCGGAAGCCTGGGCCAGCACAACGGATTGCCGGCCACGATCATCGTGTCCGCCGCCCTCGCTGAGCTGGAATCCGGCACCGGAAAGGCCCACACCGGCGGCGGAACCTGGCTGCCCATCCGCGACGTGCTGCGCTTGGCCGGCCACGCACACCATTACTTGCGCATCTTCGACCGCGCCAAAGAAGTGGCGTTGTTCCACACCAAACGCCTGGCCTCGCCGGGACAGCGGATCGTGCTCTACGCCAAAGAACGCGGCTGCAGTCACCCCCACTGCACCGTGCCCAGCTACCTCTGCGAAGTTCACCACGACGACAACTACGCCCGCACCGAACGCACCCACATCGATGAGCTGAGCCTGCGCTACGGCCCGCATCACGAGCTCATCACCACCGGCGGCTGGAAAACCCGCAAGCGCCACGACGGCACCACCCTGACCCTGCCGCCACCACACTTAGACCGCGGCCAACCCCGCACCAACAGCTACCATCACCCAGAAAAATTACTGAGCGACAACAGCTCCGGAGATGACGGACCCTAGCTGAACCTAGTGGGCGAAGTGCCGCGCGCCGGTCAGATACAGGGTGATGCCTGCCTCGGCGGCCGCCGCGGTCACCTCGTCGTCGCGCACCGAACCGCCCGGATGCACAATCGCCTTGACCCCGGCCGCGGTCAGGGTCTGCAGCCCGTCGGGGAACGGGAAGAACGCATCGGAGGCCGCGACCGCACCGGCCACCCGGTCACCGCCGCGCTCCACGGCCAGCCGGGCCGCGTCGACCCGGTTGACCTGTCCCATGCCCACGCCGATGGTGGCTCCGTCACCCGCGACGACGATCGCGTTGGACTTGACCGCACGGCAGGCCCGCCAGGCGAAGACCAGGTCGGCCAGCGTGGCCGGGTCGGCGGGCGATCCGGTGGCCAGCGTCCAGTTCACCGGGTTGTCGCCGGCGGCGTCGAGGCTGTCGCGGCTCTGCATCAGCATCCCGCCGCTGATCTGGCGCCATTCGACGCCGCCGCGCAGCGGTTCGGAGGCCAACAGCACCCGAATGTTCTTCTTGCGGGCCAGGATTTCGACGGCACCCGGCTCGTATGCCGGCGCGACGATGACCTCGGTGAAGATGGTGCTGACGTACTCGGCCATCTCCACGCTGACCGTGGTGTTGGCCGCGATCACCCCGCCGAACGCGCTCAACGGGTCGCACTCGTGGGCCTTGCGGTGCGCGTCGGCAACCGAGATCGCCGAGACCGCGATACCGCACGGATTGGCGTGTTTGATGATGGCCACGCACGTCTCTTCGTGATCGAACGCGGCCCGCCACGCCGCGTCTGCATCGGTGAAGTTGTTGTAGGACATCTCTTTTCCGTGCAGCTGCTCCGCCTGGGCCAGGCCCGGCCAGGCGCCGCCGTCACAGTAGAGAGCGGCCTGCTGGTGCGGGTTCTCGCCGTAGCGCAGCTGCGCGGAGCGGCGGTAGGTGCGCCCGAACCATTCCGGCAGGTCCTGCTGCGGCTCCTCGGGCGCCAGCGTCGAGGTCATCCAGCCGGCGACCGCGACGTCGTATTCGGCGGTGTGTCGAAACGCCAATGCCGCCAATCGCTTGCGCTGCTCCAAGGTGAATCCGCCGGCCTTGACCGCGGCCAGCACCCCGTCGTAACCCAGCGGCTCGACGACCACGGCCACGCTCGGGTGGTTCTTGGCCGCCGCCCGGATCATCGAGGGACCTCCGATGTCGATCTGCTCGACGCAGTCGTCTTCACCGGCCCCGGACGCGACCGTCTCGCTGAAGGGGTAGAGGTTGACCACCACCAGCTCGAACGCCTCGATCTCCAGCTCGTCGAGCGCCGCGGCGTGCTCGGGCTTACGCAGGTCGGCGAGCAGTCCGGCGTGCACGCGCGGGTGCAGCGTCTTGACTCGACCGTCGAGCACCTCCGGGAAACCGGTCACCTGCTCGACCGGTGTTACCGGAATACCCTTGGCCGCAATCGACTTGGCTGTCGATCCGGTGGAGACGATATCCACGCCGGCGGCGTGCAGGCCGGCGGCCAGCTCGACCAGTCCAGTCTTGTCGTAGACGCTGATCAACGCCCGACGAATCGGTCGCTTGCCGTCGGTCATCCTAGGGTTGCCTTTCGTCCGTTCCATGTCACGCCACCGGTCGCCAAGGCGGCCAGCACGTCCACCAGGAGCTTGCGCTCCACTGTCTTGATGCGTTCATGCAGGGTGTCTTCGTCGTCGCCGTCGAGCACGGCGACAGGCTCCTGGGCCAGCACCGGCCCGGTGTCGGTTCCGGCGTCCACCAGATGCACGGTGCAGCCGGTGACCTTGACCCCGTAGGCCAGCGCGTCGGGCACGGCGTGCGCACCCGGGAACGCCGGTAGCAGCGCCGGGTGGGTGTTGACGGTGCGCCCCAGAAACCGGGACAGGAAGTGCGACCCGAGGATCTTCATGAATCCGGCCGACACCACCAGATCGGGGCTGTGCGCCGCGGTGGCCTCCGTCAGGGCCAGGTCCCATGCCGCCCGGTTCGGATAGTCACCCATCCGCACGGTGAACACCGGCAGGCCGGCTGCCTCGGCGATCTCCACCGCCCGGCAGTCCCGGTCGGTGCCGACGGCGACCACCCGCGCGGGATAGTCGGCCACCGCCGCGGCCAGCAACGACTCGAGTAGCGACCCGGTGCCCGACGCCAGCACCACCAGCCGGGCGGGGACGCTGGGAGCCACATGGATCGGTTGCACGGTGACTGAGCCTAATGGTTGCGCCGCCCTGCGCTGACGACGCGGCCCCGCACCGCGGCGGCGACGCGGACCGGCGCGTTCCGGCCAGCCCGGACCCCGATCCCTGCCGTCAGGGCCGGTGCTGCACCCGCCGGCGGGCGACCCGCAGTGCGGCTGCCACACCGTCCGTCCAGATCTCGGCCAGGTCCCAGGTCACCTCGGGATGGCCGATCGGCTGGACGGCCTTGGCGAGCTTGCTGACCCGGCGGTATGCCAGTTCCTCAAAGTCGGGGTCGTCCAGCTCCGGGAACTCGGCGTATCCGCTGCAGAACCCCGCGCCCGCCAGCTCGTCGTAGAGGGCCTCCGCCAGGTCATCGGTCAGGCCGAAGTTCCCTGCCGGCGGCTCGATCATCGTCAACCCGGTCTCGACCCCGTCCACCCAGATCAGCGCGACGACGTCGAGCACCGGCTCATGACTCGGCGGCACAATCAGCCCGGCCAGCATCTCCGCCCGGGCACCGGCCAGCATGCGCAGGCTGGGCCGCCCGGTGCTGCGCGAGAGGTTCGCCTCGGCGGGCTGCGTACTGACGACGTCGGTCATGTCGACCCCTGGATGGTGGCGGGACGGGCGGCTCCATCCATCCGATCAGCCCGCGGCCCCATATATAAGGGACCGAAGTCCTCTTTTTAGCGATCGTATCCGTCGTCGTCGGTGAACATGAGGTCTTCCGGGTCTTCCAGCGGCCCGGGCGGTTCCGTCGGCGCATGGGCCTGGACCCTGCGCGACGGCTCCGGGGCCGGCGGCCAATTCACCTCGACGTCCTGCGCCACCTGCTCCGGTGCGAACTCCGGTTCAAAATCGGCGTCGAACATCTCCTCGGGTTCGAAGAGCTCCCCGGGCGGGCCGGGGTCCTCGGCAGGCGGCGCCGGAGCCGGTTCGGCGACTGGGCCGCCCGGTTCGGCGACCGAGCCGGCGGGGCGCACCGGGGCCGGCGGCAGCACTCGCTGCGGCGCCACCACCGCGTCGGCCCGGACGCCCCCGATCATCACCACCGTCAGCGCGCCGATCCCGGCGAACCATCCGAACACCGCCGGCCCGAAGGTCAGCTGATCCACTCCGACGTCACCGAAGTTGCCCAGCGGTCCCCCACCGGCAAAGCCGAGCAGCGCCATCACCACCGCCGCGATGAGGGCCGCCGCAGCCACCTTGGCCAGCGCCGGGCCCAGCGGCAGCGGCCGGCGGGCGCACTGCTGCCCGACGGCCACCCCCGAGGCGGCCCCGATGATGAGCAGCGCCACCCACGCCGGCCCCAGGGGAGGCGTGGGCGCTGCGGCCAGGATGGGCAGCGCCGGAATGTCGCCACCCAGCACCGTGAAAGCGCTGAACATCGCGGGCCCGATGTGCGCGCTGGAGCCGACCGCCATCGCGGTCGCGCCGACCAGAACGTTGGGCACGTACAGCACCGCCAACAGAGTCAGGCTGAGCTGACCGAACAGGGAATCGGTGATCGCGTAGAGCTCGTCCATGGTGCCCCAGTGCCAGATCAGCGAGAGCACCGTCACCACCCCGGCCAGGCCGAACAGTGCCAGCATGCCGGCCACCGCGGCCCGCACCGAGTCCGCCAGCCAATCCGGGAGACGCAACTCCACCAGCGCTCGCCGGCCCAGCCGAGTTCCCACACCGAGCGCCGCGCCGATCGCGTGCACAACGAGCACGTGGGCGAAGGCGTCCAACGCGTTCGGGGTCTGCAGTTCGGTGATGACCGACGCCGCGTCGTGGATAATCGCCAGCGACACAGCCGCGATCAGCAGCGGGCCCCCCAGCGCCGAGGCCACGATCCAGCGGGTGACGAACCATGACGCGCCCGGGGCCGTCGCCTGCGCCGTGGTGCGCGCGGTTCCGGCCACCATCAACAGCACCGGCATCAGCGGCAGGACGCCCAGTTCACGGCCGCCGATGGAGATCGGCACCTGGTGCACGCCCAGCCACATGCTCGCGATGGCGCCCGACGCCCCGGTCATGTCGCTGTTGGCGATCAGCAACTGCAGCAGCGTCACCGCTGCGATGACCGTCAACGCCACGACCGACGGGCCGAAGGCGACCCGCAACAGGTCGCGCGTCGGGTTGGAGCCGGGTTTGCCGCCGATCACCGATGTCACGCTACGAGCACGATCAACTCGGCGCGCGGGAGCGGACTAGGGCTGCGACGGCCCCGACGAGGCGGAGCCGCCGCCCTGCGACTGCTGGCCGCCCGTCGAACTCTGACCCGAACCGGATGCGCTCTGGCCGCCGGTGGAGGAGCTCGCCGAACCGCCGGTCGAAGGCGAGTTGTAGGACGGGAATCCGGTTGGCGGGGTGGGCGGCCCGTGCTGCGCGGACTGCTGGCCGCCGGAGTTGAACGGACCCGACGACGGCGCCTGCTGCGCGCCGAAGCCGCCGCTGCCGGGCCCCGACGGGTAGCCGCCGCCGTAGGACGGGTAGCCGGACTGCTGCGGCGCCTGCTGGCTCTGGGGACCCTGATGGCCCTGATGGCCGTAGCCCTGCTGGCCCGGCTGGCCGTAGTAGCTACCGCCCGGCGGCAGCCCGTACTGGGCGTAGGGGTCGTACTTGGGGCGCGGTGTCGGCGCGGTCACCACACCGGCTTCCAGCAGCAACACGCCCGTCGCGGCGGTGGCCTGCAGGACGCTGAAGACCAGGATCAGCCACAGCCCCCAGCCGATGGTGTAGCTGCCGCTGGCCTCGGCGATGGTCGAGATGGCCAGCAGGGCGCCCAACGCCGCGACCACGGCCACCACCGCGGTGAAGTTCTTCGCCTTGGGCAGCAGAGCCACTCCGGCCAGCAGCGCGGCCAGCACAGCCAGGGGCACCGTGTTGCCGGCATCGCTGAGCACCAGCGGGTAGTCGACGTCGGTGATGGTCACGATCGGCCCGAAGTTCGCCAGGTAGACACCCAGCCCCAACACCACCACCGCGATCTGGAGATACTGCGGCAATCTGCTCTCCTGCTCGCCCGTCTTGGCAAACGACGGGGTCGCCGGCCCAGAGGGGCCCGACGGTTGAGAAGGCTGGAATCCGGGAGTCCCGGGCGAGTAGGTCATGACCTCTCCTGTGCTTGTGGGCAGGACGCTTCTGGGCGGTGCGGCGCGCTTCGACCATCCACGCTAGCGCACTTGGGGGTTTTCCCGGTGGCTCAACGCCGTGCGATACCGACCCCCCCATTGCCCGGGAAACAGGAACACGTTCTAATCACGGATATGGATTACGGGCTCGTGCTGTTCACCAGTGACCGCGGAATCGACCCGGCGGCGGCCGCCAAACTCGCCGACGATCACGGCTTCACCACCTTCTATGTGCCGGAGCACACGCACATTCCGGTGAAGCGGCAAGCCGCTCACCCGACCACCGGGGACGAGTCGCTGCCCGATGACCGCTACATGCGCACCTTGGACCCGTGGGTCAGCCTGGGCGCCGCGAGCGCGGTGACGTCGCGAGTCCGGCTGTCTACCGCGGTGGCGCTGCCGGTCGAGCATGATCCGATCACGCTGGCGAAATCCATCGCCACGCTGGATCACCTGTCCGGAGGCCGGGTCAGTCTCGGTGTCGGATTCGGCTGGAACACCGATGAATTGGCCGATCATGGCGTGCCGCCCGGGCGGCGGCGCACCATGCTGCGCGAGTATCTGGAGGCCATGCGGGCCTTGTGGACGCAGGAGGAGGCGTCCTATGAGGGCGAATTCGTGAACTTCGGCCCGAGCTGGGCCTGGCCCAAGCCGGTGCAATCGCACATTCCGGTGCTCGTGGGTGCCGCCGGAACGGAGAAGAATTTCAAGTGGATTGCCCGCAGCGCCGACGGCTGGATCACCACGCCGCGTGACTTCGACATCGACGCGCCCGTGAAGCTTCTGCAGGACACCTGGGCTGCGGCCGGCCGTGACGGAGCGCCGCAGATCGTGGCGCTGGACTTCAAGCCGGTGCCCGAGAAGTTGGCGCACTGGGCCGAGTTGGGTGTCACCGAAACACTGTTCGGTTTGCCGGACAAGTCCGAGTCGGAGGTGGCGGCCTACGTCGAACGGCTGGCCGCAAAGCTGGGGCTCAGCAGCTGACCGTCAGCGCAGGGAGCAGCGGTTGCCGTAGTCGAAGGCGTGCACGGTCACCGCGGCACCCAGCGGCTCGCCGTCGGACAACAAGGCCACCAGGTCTTCGTCCTCGGTCGTCGCCAGGAACCGGCTGCCGTCGCCATCCAGGCGGCCGATGACGATCCCGGTGCGGGTCTCCCAGTCGTAGCGAACGCTGTAGGTCTCGATGGTGGCCGGTCCTTCGGCGCGCTCGACGACGGGGACCGCCGGCGCGGCATCGATCTGGGCCTGCAATTCGGCGCTGCGATCTGGCGTCCACGGCACCGCGGTAGTCGAGTACACCCCGGCCGCGTACTTGCTCATCATGCCGCCGTTGGCACCCACATAGGCGAATTGCCCTGGGGCACTGCGAGCGAAGGCGACGGCCTCGGCGATCGCGTGCATCGAATAGTTGTTGCCGGCGCCGCCGAAGAAGGGCAGGCCGCCGGTCAGGGTCAGGCCGCGCGGGTCGTCGGCGGACAGACCGAAGGCGTCGCACAGGGCGAAGACCGGCACCGGGAAGCAGCTGTAGAGGTCCATGGCCGCCACATCGTCGAAGCCGATGCCCGCCATCTCAAGCGCCTCGGTTGTGGCTGTCACCGCCGCCGGATAGGCACTCAGATCGGGGCGATCCAGCAGACGCTGCGAACGCAGCGCGGCATGCCCGTGCAGGTACACCCAGCGGTCTTCGGGCACGCCCAGGCGCCGAGCGGCCTCCACCGACATCAGCAGCACCGCTGCGCCCTGGTTGACCTGGTCGCGCGCCACCAGCAGCCGTGGGTAGGGGTCGCAGATCATCCGGTTCTCGGCGCTGATGGTGGTCAGTTGATCGACCGAACGCTCCACCGGCGAGGCCGAGAACGGGTTCTTGGCGGCGATCTTGGTCATCGGGGCGAACAGCTCCCCCATGGCCTGCAGATAGTCGGCGGTGCTGCGACCCAGCCGGGCCCGCCGGGCGTTCTCCAACAGGCCGTACTGCACCGCCGGACTGGTCAGGCCGTGCAAGACCGTGTAGCGCTCGACGAACTCCTCCAGGCCGTAGCCGCGGTCCTCGAGCTGACCCTCGACGGTCTCGCTGAAATCCGGCTTGTCGTCTGCCTTGGCGAAGTGACGCAGGGTCGACGTCGCGTCGGATCCGCACAGCAGCACCACGTCACAGGCGCCCGCGGCGATCTCGCCGCCGAATTCGGTGAGTAGCGCCTGGGGCCCCTGACCACCCACCTTGTCCAGAACCGCTCGTGCCGGCTCCGCGCCGATCAGACGCGCAACAGAGCGCGGGAAGTTGTTGGACTTGCCCAGCGGCGCAGGAGCTTTCGGAATCGAGATCTCGAACTGGCGGGTGGCCACCACCGCGTCGATCGCCGACGCGACCTGCTCTGAGCTCGCCCCGCAGTCGGCCAATGCTGCCTGCGCCGCGGCTGCGGCCAGCTGCACCGG
Organism: Mycolicibacter engbaekii; assembly: GCF_002101585.1. GTDB lineage: Bacteria > Actinomycetota > Actinomycetes > Mycobacteriales > Mycobacteriaceae > Mycobacterium > Mycobacterium engbaekii. The sequence goes on from NZ_LQOT01000041.1 coordinate 143,940, forward strand.
CGACATCGCCCGGTAGTCGGCGTCGTCGAGGCGCTCAGCAGCCTGGCCGACACCCACCACGACGGGAGTGCGGGGATCAATGCTCATGGTTTTACCTTCCTAAGGCGAGCAGAGGCGAGCAGACGCGAAAGCCCCCAATTCAGGGGCTGAAATGGGGGCTTTCACGTCTGCTCAGCAGAAACTGCTACAGGCTCTCGAGGATCTGCCGAGCCAGCGCCGCGGTGGCCGACGGCGTCTTGCCGACCTTCACCCCGGCGGCCTCCAGCGCTTCCTGCTTGGCGGCCGCGGTGCCCGAGGAGCCCGACACGATGGCACCGGCGTGGCCCATGGTCTTGCCCTCCGGCGCGGTGAAGCCCGCCACGTAGCCGACGACCGGCTTGGTGACGTTGGCCTTGATGTAGTCGGCGGCCCGCTCCTCGGCGTCGCCACCGATCTCACCGATCATCACGATGACCTTGGTGTCGGGGTCTGCCTCGAACGCCTCGATGGCGTCGATGTGGGTGGTGCCGATGACCGGGTCGCCGCCGATGCCGATGGCGGTGGAGAACCCGAAGTCCCGCAGCTCGAACATCATCTGGTAGGTCAAGGTGCCCGACTTGGACACCAGCCCGATCGGGCCGCTGCCGCTGATGTTGGCCGGGGTGATACCGACCAGGCACTCGCCGGGGGTGATGATGCCCGGACAGTTCGGCCCGATGATGCGGGTCTTGGTGCCCTTGTCGACGTTGTAGGCCCACGCGTAGGCGCTGTCCTGCACCGGGATGCCCTCGGTGATGACGACCAGCAGCGGAATCTCGGCGTCGATGGCCTCGATCATCGCGTCTTTGGCGAACTTCGGCGGCACGAACGCGATCGACACGTCAGCGCCGGTCTTCTCCATCGCCTCAGCCACGCTGCCGAACACCGGCAGCTCGACGTCGTTGCCGTCGGAGTCCTTGTGCCCGACCGTGGTGCCGGCCTTGCGGGCGTTGACCCCGCCGACGATCTGGGTGCCGGCGGCCAGCATCCGCGCGGTGTGCTTGGTGGCCTCCGCACCGGTGATGCCCTGGACGATGACCTTGCTGTCCTTGTTGACAAAGATCGACATGCTTACGCGTCCTTTCCAGCGTTGGCCAGCTCCGCGGCCTTGTCAGCGGCCTCGTCCATGGTGGGGACGACGGTCACCAGCGGGTGGTTGGCCTTGGCCAGGATCGCCCGGCCCTCCTCGACGTTGTTGCCGTCCAGACGCACCACGAGCGGCTTGGTCGCGGCGTCGCCGAGAATCTCCAGCGCCGACACGATGCCGTTGGCCACCGCGTCGCACGCGGTGATGCCACCGAAGACGTTGACGAAGACGCTCTTGACCTGCGAGTCACCCAGGATGACGTCCAGACCGGCGGCCATCACCTCCGCGGAGGCGCCGCCGCCGATGTCGAGGAAGTTGGCCGGCTTCACGCCGCCGTGCTTCTCACCGGCGTAGGCGGTGACGTCCAGCGTGGACATGACCAGGCCCGCACCGTTGCCGATGATGCCGACCTCGCCGTCGAGCTTGACGTAGTTCAGGTCGTGCTGCTTGGCCTTGATCTCCAGCGGGTCGGTGGCGTCGAGGTCGGCGAACTCGGCGTGGCCGGGCTGGCGGAACTCGGCGTTGCCGTCCAGGGTGACCTTGCCGTCCAGGGCCAGGATCTGGTCGTCCGGGGTGCGCACCAGCGGGTTGACCTCGACCAGGGTGGCGTCTTCGGCGACGAAGACCTCCCACAGCTTTTGAATCGTCACCGCGGCGGCGTCGAGCACCTCAGCGGGCAGGTGCCCCTGCTCGGCGATCGAGCGGGCGAACGCCAGGTCGACGCCCTTGACCGCGTCGACGGGCACCTTGGCCAGCCGCTCCGGCTTAGTGGCGGCGACCTCTTCGATCTCCATGCCGCCCTCGACCGAGCACATGGCCAGGTAGGTGCGGTTGGAGCGGTCGAGCAGGAAGGAGATGTAGTACTCCTCGGCGATGTCGCTCGCCTCGGCCACCAGCAGCTTCTTGACCACGTGGCCCTTGATGTCCAGGCCGAGGATGTTCTGCGCATGCGTGAACGCGTCGTCCGGGGTGGCGGCGTACTTGACGCCACCGGCCTTGCCACGGCCGCCGACCTTGACCTGCGCCTTCACCATGACCGGCCGACCGATCTCGGTGGCGATGGCCTTGGCATCCTCGGCCGAGGTGGTTACCCGACCGGGGGTGGTGGGCACGTTGTGCTTGGCGAACAGCTCCTTCGCCTGATACTCGAAAAGATCCATGGGCTCACTGTCTTATTGCGGGTCGCCGGCAAGCCGGCGCTGTCGGATTGTCAGAGATCTAGCTCCCGAGGCACTGTATCGAGCCTGCGGCGAGGTTCCCTCCTCGCCTACCGCTGCTGTGGCACATCTCACCGCGGAAAAAACGTGATTAGGTTCACATTCCCACGCGTATTTGACCGATAGCTTGCCAGGCTCCGACAGGAGTGGTTACGGTCACCAGGTCCAGCTGTTTATAACGTTCTGATCACGACCAGAGGAATTTCCAGGCTGATGCAGCACGGTGTACCGATGCGTCCGGTTTCCGGGGGACCTGCTCCCCGTCGTAGAAACGGCGCGCGGTCTTCGGTGCCAGGCCCGGCCGAGGTCACCGACATCATTGCGTTCAACGAATTCGACTGGTCCCCGGTAGCCGACTGGTCCGCCGAGGCGGTCGACGACGGTTTCGACGAGATGTCCGAGGTGCTGCTGGCCCCCGAGCTGGACGACCTCACCGACACCGACAACATGCCCGTCCTGCGGCTGGTTATGCCCCCCGAGGGCTACCCTGACCAGGGCTATTACCACCCGGAGCAGGCGGCCCCGCGGCCCGCGCGCCGCGGCAGGCACCGCAGTCAGCCCACCAGTGCCGTCAAGAGCCGCGTCATGATCGCGGCCATGGCGGCCGGCGCTGCCGCCGCTGCGGCACACGCCGCCACCCACCCTTCGGGAGACCCCGTCGCCCGGCCCGCCGTGCTGGCGGCCAGCAATACGGCCCTCAACGACGGGACCACAACCACCTCCAGCCACGGCTTGCAGATGATCACGGTCAAAGCCGCCTCGAACGTCGTCGTGCACAACGAAGAGCTGGCCAAGGGGATGGCGTTCGCGCAGGAACGCGCCGAGCGCGAGGCCCGGCTGCAGCGCCCGCTGTTCGTGGCACCCACCCAGGGCGCGTTCACGTCAAACTTCGGCTACCGCTGGGGTGTGCTGCACGCCGGTATCGACATCGCCAACGCGATCGGGACTCCGATCCTGGCGGCTTCGGACGGTGTGGTCATCGAGTCGGGCCCCAGCGGCGGCTACGGCATGCTCGTCAAGCTGCGCCACTCCGACGGCACCGTGACCCTCTACGGCCACATCAACCGCTCACTGGTCAGCGTCGGTGAGCGCGTGATGGCGGGCGACCAGATCGCCGAGATGGGCAACCGCGGTTACTCGACCGGCCCGCACCTGCACTTCGAGGTGCTGCAGAACGGCACCACCCGCATCGACCCGACTTCCTGGCTCGCCAAACGCGGGATCAATTTCGCCTAACCTGGAAGAGTGAGCGACCGCCACCAGCCCGCTGCCGGCGCGACCCCTGCTCCTCAACCTCCGACTGGTTCGCCCAGCCGCATCATCCGCCGGGCACCCACCGGTGCCATTCCGATCGTGACCGGCGCGCAGCCGATACCTCCGGTGATCCAGCCCGGACCGGCGCCGTCGCCGTCCCCGCGCTACCCCAGCGCAGCCGCCGCGATCGGCACCTGCGTACTGGCGTTGCTCGCCTGCTGGGCCACCTCGGTGGTGTCCACCGACCTCATCGCCAGCTGGTGGCACACCGACCGGCTGTTCTGCGTCGCGGTGGGCTTCCTGACCCTGGTGTTCGGTGGCACCACGGTTTCCGGAGTGATCATGCTGCTGCTCCGGCGCCCGCTGGGCCGCTTGCTGATCGCGGTCGGGATGGTGGTCGCCCTGTTGACGTTCGGGAGCCTGTTCCTGGCGGGAGCCCGGGTGCCGGCCATCGTGCACGTCATCCCGGTGTTCCAGCTGGCCACCATCGCCGCGGCACTGCAGCCGGCCACCCGACGCTGGTTGTTCGGGATCTGAGCCGCTCGATCGTTGGCGGCGACCCGCGGCGCCCGGCTCCGCCGCGCTTGCGATCGCCGCTCGATCGTTGGCGGCGACCCGCGGCGCCCGGCTCCGCCGCGCTTGCGATCGCCGCTAAAGCTTGGTCACCGGGGCGTGGTTGTGCATCAGTTTGACCCGCCCGGAGCTGCCGAAGTCGATCAGTGACATGGCGGACTCGCCCACCCCGGAGACTTCCTCCACCCGGCCCAGGCCGTACTTGTCGTGCGACACCCGGTCCCCCGGCGCCAGCACCAGCAGCGGCCGGTTGCCCGATCGGCTCGGCGCAGGCCGCGGCGTGCCGAACCGGCCGGCTCCGCTGACCGGTGCGCTCGGCGCGACGCTGGCCTCGGTACGCCGCCAGTCGATGAGGTGCTGCGGGATCTCCCGCAGGAATCGCGATTCCGGGTTCAGCATCGGCTGGCCCCACGACGAGCGCACCTTGGCCCGGCTCAGGTACAGCCGTTGGCGCGCCCTGGTCAGACCGACGTAGGCCAGCCGGCGTTCCTCGGACAGCTCGCGGGCATCCCCCAGCGAACGCATGTGCGGGAACATGCCGTCCTCCCAGCCGACCACGAAAACCACCGGGAACTCCAGCCCCTTGGCGGTGTGCAAGGTCATCAAAGTGACCATCCCGGCCCCGTGTTCGGGAATCTCGTCGGTGTCGGCGATCAGCGAAACCCGTTCCAGGAACGCCGCCAGCACACCGACGTCGGGCACGTCCTCCTCGACGGTGCCGTCCTGTTCGGCGAGCGCGTTGGCCCGGTCGATGCTGAATTCGTGTGCGACACTGACCAATTCGTTGATGTTGTCCAACCGAGCCAGATCCTGCGGGTCGGTCGAGACCTCCAGTTCCTTGCGGTAACCGGTCCGGTCGAGCACCAGCTCCACCAGCGAGCCCAGATCGTCGTCGCAGGTGTTCAGATGCGCCCGCAACTCCTCGAGCATCGCGACGAAAGCGGCGATGGCGTTCTGCGAGCGGCTGTTGAGCATCGGTACGGAACCCTCGGCGGCGGCTGCCAGTGCGGCCGCGAATCCCATGCCGGTGTTCTCCGCATGCACCGCCACACACGCCTCCGCGCGGTCCCCGATACCCCGGCGCGGGGTGTTGAGGATGCGTCGCAGGCTCACCGCGTCGCCGGGATTGTCCAGCACCCGCAGGTAGGCGATGATGTCGCGGATCTCTTTGCGTTCGTAGAAGCGCACACCGCCGACGACCTTGTACGGGATGCCGCTGCGGATGAATACCTCTTCCAGCGACCGCGACGAGTTGTTGGTGCGGTAGAACACCGCCACGTCGCTGTAGTTGATGGTGCCGGCATCGGTCAGGGCGTCGATCTCCTGCGCGACGAACCGCGCCTCGTCATGCTCGTTGTCGGCGACGTAACCGACGATCAGTTCGCCGTCGCCGGCGTCGGTCCACAGTCGCTTCTCCCGGCGCCCGGAGTTGCAGGCGATCAGCGCGTTGGCCGCCGAGAGAATGTTCTGCGTCGAGCGGTAGTTCTGCTCCAGCAGAATGGTGGTCGCGTCGGGATAGTCGCGTTCGAAATCCTCGATGTTGCGGATGGTGGCGCCGCGGAAGGCGTAGATCGACTGATCGGCGTCGCCGACCACGCACAGTTCGGCGGGCGGCAGTTCGGAGTTGCCCTCGCCGGCCTGCGGTCCGTGACCGGCGAGTTCGCGCACCAACATGTACTGGGCATGGTTGGTGTCCTGGTACTCGTCGACCAGGATGTGCCGGAACCTGCGGCGATAGTGCTGGGCGATCTCCGGGAAGGCCTGCAATATCGCGACCGTCTCACCGATGAGGTCATCGAAGTCCAGGGCGTTGGCCGAACGCAGCCGACGCTGGTACTCGGCGTAGACGGCGGCCACCACCCGGCTCAGTTCGTCGGAATCCTCGGTGAGGTCGGCCAGCGCCCGGTCCGGGTCGATCAGTTCGTTCTTCAGGTTGGAGATGGCATTGGCCAGCAGCCGCGGCGAGTGCCGTTTGACGTCGAGGCCCATGTCGCGGCCGATCATCAGCAGCAGCCGCCGCGAGTCGTCGGCGTCATAGATCGAGAAGTTGGAGTTCAGGCCGGGGACCACCGAGGCCTGGTTGCGCAGGATCCGCACGCAGGTGGAGTGGAACGTCGACACCCACATCACCCGGGCCCGGGGGCCCACCAGGCTCGACACTCGCTCGCGCATCTCGGCGGCGGCCTTGTTGGTGAAGGTGATGGCCAGGATCTGTCCCACCCCGACGTCCCGAGCGGCCAGCAGGTAGGCGATACGCCGGGTAAGCACCGCCGTCTTGCCCGAACCTGCGCCTGCCACGATCAGCAGCGGAGAGCCCTCATGCAACACGGCCCGGCGCTGCTGCGGGTTGAGGCCCTCGAGGAGATGGTCGGTGTGCGGACTGGCGTGCAAGGTCATAGCGTCCCCCAACGTACCGCCGCCGGGCGACAGTCTTTGCGCTGGCACTGCCGTTAGTGGCACACTCGGTTCGTGCTCGACACGCGGCGTCGATTTTTCTACGGGTACCGAACAGCGGTGCCCGTGGTTTAAGCGCAACGCCTGCGCCCCGCGGTCCGCTTCGCCGGCCCGGGGCCTCGTCTGTTGTGTGAGGCCGGATCGCCGAATGGGACCAGAAACCACCCAACAGCGAGAACCTGGAGTCCAGATCATGTCTGCCCAATCCCAACAGCTGCCCGACATCGAGGAACTGCGCCACGAGATCGACCGGCTCGACGCCGAGATCCTGGCCGCAGTCAAGCGCCGCACCGAAGTGGCCCAGGAGATCGGCAAACTCCGGATGGCCTCCGGCGGTACCCGCCTGGTGCACAGCCGGGAGATGAAGGTGCTGGAGCGCTACAGCGAACTCGGTGAGGACGGCAAGGACCTGGCCATGCTGCTGCTGCGGTTGGGCCGCGGCCGGCTCGGTCACTAGTACCCCGCGCCCGGCTCCGCTACCCCGCGCCCGGCTCCGCCGCGCCAGCGGTCGCCACGGGAACCTCCGCCGACCCGCCGCGCCCGGCTCCGCCGCGCCAGCGGTCGCCGCGGGAACCTCCGCCGACCCGCCGCGCCCGGCTCCGCCGCGCTAGCGGTCGCCGCTAATGTCGGAGAATGAGCTCCGTCCAGCAGATCGCCGACATCTCTGCCACACCGGCCTGGGACGCGTTGCGCAAGCACCATCGGCAGATCGGCGAGACGCACCTGCGGCAGTTCTTCGCCGACGATCCCGACCGTGGCACCACATTCACCGTGACCGTCGGCGACCTCTATATCGACTACAGCAAGAACCGGATCACCGGCGAGACCATCCGGCTGCTGCTCGAGCTGGCCCGCACGGCCGGCCTGGAGGACCGGCGCGACGCGATGTTCGCCGGAGAACACATCAACACCTCCGAGGACCGGGCCGTGCTGCACACCGCGTTGCGGCTCCCGCGTGATGCCGCGCTGAGCGTCGACGGCCAGGATGTGGTGGCCGATGTCCACGCAGTGCTGGACGCCATGGGCGATTTCACCGATCGGCTGCGCGGCGGCGAATGGACCGGCGCCACCGGCGAACGCATCCGCACCGTCGTCAACATCGGCATCGGTGGATCCGACCTGGGTCCGGTCATGGTCGACCGGGCGCTGCGGCACTACGCCGACGCCGGTATCTCGGCCCGCTTCGTCTCCAATGTCGACCCTGCCGACCTGACCGCGAAGCTCGCCGGCCTGGACCCGGCCAGCACGCTGTTCATCGTCGCCTCCAAGACATTCTCGACACTGGAGACCCTGACCAACGCCACCGCTGCCCGGCGCTGGCTCACCGATGCGCTGGGCGACGACGCCGTCGCCCGGCACTTCGTGGCGGTCTCCACCCACGAGGCGCGGGTCGCAGAGTTCGGTATCGACACCGCCAACATGTTCGGCTTCTGGGACTGGGTCGGCGGACGGTACTCAGTGGATTCGGCGATAGGGCTGTCGGTGATGGCGGTGATCGGCCGGGAGCGCTTCGCCGAGTTCCTGTCGGGCTTTCATATCGTCGACGAACATTTCCGCACTGCGCCACTGGAATCCAATGCACCGGCGCTGCTGGGACTGATCGCGTTGTGGTACTCCAACTTCTTCGGCGCACAGTCTCGTGCCGTGCTGCCCTACTCCAACGACTTGGACCGCTTCGCCGCCTACCTGCAGCAGCTCACCATGGAGTCCAATGGCAAGTCCACCCGGGCCGACGGCACACCGGTCAGCACCGATACCGGTGAAATCTATTGGGGCGAGCCGGGAACCAACGGGCAGCACGCGTTCTACCAATTGCTGCACCAGGGGACCCGTCTGGTGCCGGCCGACTTCATCGGCTTCTCGCAACCCGTCGACGACTTGGCCACCGCAGACGGGTCGGGCAGCATGCACGACCTGCTGATGAGCAACTTCTTCGCCCAAACCCAGGTGCTGGCATTCGGCAAGAGCGCGCAGGAGATCGCAGCCGAGGGAACCCCCGCAGATGTCGTGCCGCACAAGGTTATGCCGGGAAATCGTCCCACCACCTCGATCCTGGCGACCCGGCTGACCCCTTCGGTGCTGGGCCAGCTGATCGCGCTCTACGAGCATCAGGTGTTCACCGAGGGCGTGGTGTGGGGCATCGATTCGTTCGACCAGTGGGGTGTGGAGCTGGGCAAGGCGCAGGCCAAGGCACTGCTTCCGGTGATCACCGGCGACGCCGCCCCGCAGCGCCAGACCGACAGCTCCACGGACGCGCTGGTGCGCCGCTACCGCGCGGCGCGCGGTCGCGCCACCTAGGACCGTCCCGCGGCTTTCTCTCACCGTGACTTTTTCGGCGGGCCGGCGCTGCCGGGGTACCCGGGTCCGCCGCCGGCTCAGCGCGGGGACAGTGTCGGCACTCCGCCATCGGTGCGCATCACCGTGGCACGGACCGCCGCCCGCAGGAGTGAAACCGCGGCGAATACGTACCTGGTGAAGGAGTTTCCCCGCGTGGGCCCGCGCGGTCGGCTCCAGCATCCCTGGAGAAAGGTGCCGTTGCTCGCTGAGCTAACGACTGACGCCTCCGCAACGGCGAGGCGGGCCGCGCCGGCTGACCACCGATCGATAAACCATCGCACCACGACAGAGATTTCGGGATCGACGTTTTTTAGGCTACGCCGCATGCAGCTGCCAACCCCAGCTCGGCGACGCCCCTCGGTGGCGTTGGGCCGCGACCGCGATGCCGTCACCCGCGGCGCCGCGCGTTGCCTGCACTGTTGTCGCTGACCCTTCCGCGACCAGCTCATTCCCGGTAGTCACCACTTTGGTGACCGGTGACGAATCACCAGGCATTGATATGGGGAGGCCAGCCATGCATTCTTCTTTGGGGTTCACCCGATGACTGTCAAGCCCGCGCTGGAGCCGGCTCAGCACATCCCGGCCGCCTCGCCACGCCCGGAGGCCGCCGCACCCATTGGGGGCACCGCTGGCCGCCGAGGCCTGGTCACACCGCTTCGCATCGGCGTGACGACGTTGTGGCTGTCGGTGATCGTGCTTCTGCCGTTGCTCGCCATCGCCTGGAAAGCAGGCGGTAAGGGATGGCAGGGCTTCCGGCTGGCGGTGACCTCCCACGCGGCCCTCGAATCTTTCCGCGTCACATTGACGATTGCGGTCCTGGTGACGGTGCTGGACGTGGTGTTCGGCCTGGCGACCGCCTGGGTGTTGGTACGCGACGACTTCGCCTTTAAAGGCGTGATCGATGCGCTGATCGACCTCCCTTTTGCACTGCCGACCATCGTCACCAGCCTGGTGATGCTCGCCTTGTACGGCAGCTCCAGCCCGATCGGTATTCATCTGCAGCACACTCCACCCGGAGTGGCTATGGCGCTGGCCTTCGTCACATTGCCGCTGGTCGTCCGCGCCGTTCAGCCGGTGCTCTTGGAAATCGATCGCGATGTCGAGGAAGCCGCCGCAGCACTGGGCGCCTCGCGCCTTACCGTGTTCACGACGGTTGTGCTGCCGTCGCTGCAGCCGGTGCTGCTGACCGGTGCCGGACTCGCGTTCTCGCGGTGCGTCGCCGAATTCGGTTCGGTGGTGACGATCGGCGGCGCGATTCCGGGCAAGACCGAAGTGTCGTCGCAGTGGATCCGCGCGCTGGTCGAAAACGACGACCACACCAGCGCTGCGGCCATATCGATCGTGTTGTTGGCGATCTCGTTCGCCGTGCTGGTGCTGCTGCGGGCGGTGGGCGGGCGGGCGGCCAAGCGCGAGGAGGAGGCCGAGTGACGTCCCGGCCTAGCAAACGCCACCTCCTCCGGTGCGCTGTTCTGGGCTATGTCGGCATAATGCTCATCGCTCCGGTGTCGGTGATTCTCTATCGGACATTCGAGCCGGGGCTGGGTCATTTTTGGGCATGGGTGAGCACTCCGGCGGCCGTTTCGGCGCTGAACCTGTCACTGCTTCTGGTGATCATCGTGGTGCCACTAAATGCCCTTTTCGGGGTATCGACGGCGATCCTTCTGGTGCGCAATCGTTTTCGTGGACGTTCCATCCTTCAGGCGATTCTCGACCTGCCCTTCGCGGTCTCCCCCATCATCGTCGGTGTCGCACTGATCGCATTGTGGGGATCATCGGGGGCCTTGGGCTTCGTCGAGAGCAGTCTCGGATTCAAGATTATCTTCGGGCTGCCCGGCATGGTCCTGGCGAGCATCTTCGTCACGCTGCCGTTCGTGGTGCGCGAAGTCCAGCCGGTGCTCGTGGAGGTCGGAGTGGAACAGGAGCAGGCCGCCGCAACACTGGGATCCACTGCATGGCAGACTCTTTGGCGGGTCACGCTGCCATCGATCCGCTGGGGTTTGACCTACGGCATTGTGCTGACCACCGCTCGCACCCTCGGCGAGTTCGGTGCGGTCATCATGGTCTCGTCGAACCTGCCGGGACAGTCTCAGACCTTGACGTTGCTGGCCAACGACCGCTACCACCGCGGTGCCGAGTACGGCGCCTACGCGGTGTCCACGTTGCTGATGGGCGTCGCCGTAGCCTTCTTGGCCGCCAAGGCTGCCCTGCTGCTCTACCGCAAGCAGGCCAAGGCTCTGGACCGGGCGGTCCACTGATTCGCTCGCCGCGGCGCCCGGCGGCAGATCAGGAGAAGCGCTTGGTGTAGCGCGGAGGCAACCGGCGCAGCAGCCACACCAGCGGCATCCACGGCCAGGACGGGACCACAGCCCGGCCGGTCTCGCGTTCGATGGCGCGCACCATGGCCTTGACCCCGGACTCGTTGTCCACCATCAACGGAGTGGACGCCGTTCTGGCGGTCATCTCCGATTCGATGTAGCCCGGTTCCAGCACGGTGACCCTGATCGGGCCCTTCGCATACTCCGCGCGCAGCGATTCGCCCAGCGACGACACCCCGGCCTTGCTGGCGGCGTAGGCCGCCTTGACCCCGGGGACACCCTTGTTGCCCAGCACTGAGGAGATCAGCACCAGGTGGCCGCCGCCGGCGGATGTGAACATCTCGAGCGCGGTCTCGATCTGCACCAGGGCGGCGACCAGGTTCGTCTCGATGGTCGCCTTGTTGGCCCACAGCTTGCCCGAGCCCAGCCGGGCCCCTTTGCCGATACCGGCATTGACGATGACCCGGTCGATTCCGCCCAGTTCCGCGGCGAACTGCCCGAACACCTTCGGGATTTCGTCGTGGTCGTTCACATCGAGTGCGGCCACCGCGACGGTGATTCCCGGGAACTGCGCTGTCAGTTCGGCTTTGAGTTCTTCGAGCCGGTCGGTCCGGCGGGCGCACAGGGCAAGGTCACGACCACGCGCCGCGAACGCGCGGGCCATGCCCGCACCGAGGCCCGAACTGGCACCGGTGATCAGGATTCTCTGACGGGTCATCAGGGCAGCTTAACGGCGCTCGCCGGCGGTGCGGAATTGGTCGGGCCCTTACTTGAGCAGTCGCGACATCCGGCGGTCGGCCAGCACCTTTCCACCGGTTTGGCAGGTCGGACAGTACTGAAATGACTTATCGGCAAAAGATATTTCCCGAACCGTGTCGGCGCAGACCGGGCACGGCAGACCCGTTCGGGCGTGCACCCGCAGACCGGAGCGCTTTTCACCCTTCAGCGTGGCAGCCTGCTGCCCCACTGAGCGGGTGACCGCATCGGCCAGCACGGCGTGCATGGCCTCGTGTAATGCGGTCAGCTGATCGGTGGACAGCTTGCCGGCAGTTGAAAACGGCGACAGCCGCGCGGTGTGCAGGATCTCGTCGCTGTAGGCGTTGCCGATCCCGGCGATCACCTTCTGATCGGTGAGGACGTTTTTGATGCGACCGGTCTGGCCGGCCAGTAGCCGGGCCAGGTCTTCGGCATCGATCGCCAGCGCATCCGGCCCCAGGGTGGCGATACCCGGTACCTTCGCCGGGTCGTCGACCAGCCAGACCGCCAGCCGCTTCTGCGTTCCGGCCTCGGTCAGGTCGAAACCGGGGGCCTGCCCCGGGACACCCAGGTGCACCCGTAGCGCGATCGGTCCCTTGCCCGGCCGCAGCGGGGCAGCCGCCAACTGATCCGACCAGCGCAGCCACCCCGCCCGCGACAGATGCGCGATCAGGAACAGCTCCCCGGCCTGCAACCCCAGATACTTGCCCCACCGGTGCGCACCGGTAACCACCTGGCCGTGCAACGCCGATGGCGGCGGGTCGAAGGTTTTGAGCACCGACAGCGCCGCGACATCGATCCGGCCGATGCCGTTGCCGACGGCGTGCCGGCGCAGATGATCGGCGAGCGCTTCGACCTCGGGCAGCTCCGGCATGCTGTCGAGTCTGCCTGGACTACCTGGAGATGCGGCCCGGGTCGCGTACCACCAGGGACAAGACCCAGCCCACCAGCGACAACACGATCGCCGCCCAGATGGCGTCCCACCAGAAGTCCGCGATGTACAGGCCCCAGTGTTTGGCGGTCTTGTCGGTGATCCACGCGGTGATCCAGAGCATCAGTGCGTTGACCACCACGTGGAACAGCCCCAGCGTGAGGATGTAGAGCGGGATGGACAGCAGCTGAACCACCGGTTTGATGAACGCGTTGACCAGCCCAAAGATCAGGGCGACCACGAAGATGATGCCCACCTTTTGCGCCGTGGTGTCGCCACCGACGAACTCGATGCCGGGAACGATCTGGGTGACGATCCACAAGGCGAGGCCGGTCAGCGCGGCGCGGAGCAGGAAGGGTCCCATGCGCAGATCTTGCCACGGTGCAGGCGCCGAAGACCGGGCTTCGCCGAATGTGCGGCGGCGGAGCAGGAGCGGGCTAGAGCCAGGTCCCAGCGCCTCCAAAGCGGGCCCGCACGCCGGCTGTGATCCGGTCCACGTGCCAACCGGCCTGACGGCAGGCCGAGATCACCGCGTCCGAAGAATCGGCGGCCACCAACCCGAACAAGGTTTCGTCGCTGGGCGCGGTCAAGGCGACCACCAGCTTGGCCCGGACGGCGGCGGCAGCAGCCGCCAGCCGATCGATCACGGTGTCGACGGTCGATTCGGCCAGGTCCGGTTGGTACCACTCCACCAAGAAACACTGACGTGCCGCTCCGCTGTCGCCCATGCGCCCGACGCTAACGAAGCAGGCCCTGGACCGAATCAGGGTTTCCCCTGGACATCTCCTGAATTGAGCGCGGCGAACAGCCCGGCACGCGACCGGATGCCCAGCTTGCGATACACCGCGCTCAGCGTCATCTCGACGGTTTTCTCCGCGATGAACAGCTCCGCGGCGATCTGCTTATTGGTCAGCCCCGATGCGGCATGTTCGGCAACCCGACGCTCGGCGGTGGTGAGGCCGGTACCCGGGGACGCCGCAGCCATGCGGTCCAGCTCGGCGCGGACCCGCTTAGCCCACAAGGGGGTCCCCAGCTTCTCAAAGGTCGCGAGCGCGGCAGCCAGATTCCCCTGGGCGGCCTGTTTGCGGCGGCGGCGGCGCTGGACCTGGCCCAGCAACAGTTGGGTGCGCGCCGTCTCGAAAGGCATCGGCAAGCGCCCGTGGTGCACCAGCGCCTCCATGGCGGCCTGCTCGGCGGCGTCGAGTTCACCGCGGGCGGCTAACCAGTGGCTGCGGCCGCGGGCGCCCACGGCGAGCATCCACGGCCGATCAAACCGTGCCCCGTTGGTCTCCAAAGCGTCGATCAAGCGCTTCGCCTCGTCCAGCCGGCCCAGTGCGGTCAGGGCCTCCACGGCATCGGGAAGGTAGGCGCCGACCACGATCTCGGTGCCGTGCGCGGGGTCGAACGAAGCCAACGCCGGTTCCAGAACCGAAATCGCCGCCGCGTAGTCACCTCGTGACACCTCCAGAAATCCCAGCGCCGTCGCCGCCGACACCACCAGAAACTCTGCCCCGGTGGCCGACGCCGCGTCGATTGCCGCAGTCGCGACGCGACGTACCGTGCCCTCGTCACCCCGCAATGCCGCAATCGACGCTTGAGTGCACCAAGCATGGACGAGCATGTGCTTCCCGCCCAGTTGCTCAGCTCGCTGGACGCTGTCCTCGGCGAGGTCCGCCGCAACTGCCAGGTCTCCCAGCCACATATGGAACATGGCAACGTAGTTGGCCGCCCACAGGGTGTCGATTTCCGTCCCATGGGCTATGAAGCGCTGGTGAATGGCACGCATCTGGCGCTGCCCAGCGGGCACGTCACCGGTCAGGGCAGCCATTACAGGTACCGCTGCACTGGCCTGGAAGGTCGCCACCGCACCACTGTCGGCGTCTTCGATCTCCAACGCCATTTGCAAGGTCTGCTGATCAACCCCGAGGCCGTACAGAATGCGCACATGCGCTGCGATCGTCAGAGCCTGGCTGCGGAGCGCAGCTATGTCGAGCCTTTCAGCCTGCTCCACAGCGGTGTCCGCCAGATCGACGGATCTCTTCATGTCACCGATCAGTCCGACCAGCGGCACGAGCAGCAGCCTCGCCCGCAGCTGCAGAGCGGGGTGCTCGGCGGCTTCATCGACGGCCTGAGTGAGCAGTTCAGCGGCCGTCACCAGACTTTCGTCATAACCGGTGACAGCAGCGAGGAGCATCAACGCCAAGCATCGCAACGGATTCCCGGACGGCAGATCATCCAGAGCCGCCCGCAGAAGCGAACGCGCCCGGCCAATTTCACCGGCACGGAAGTGCTGCTCTGCGGCTTGAATTCGGCGTACTGGTGTGTCGTCGCCGAGTTTGATGGCCAACTCGATCAACTCGGCGGCCACCGCCGGCGCCCCCCGAATCCGGGTGGCGGCGACCGCTTCGTCCAGCGCCTGGAGTACGTCTGGGTCGGCGGAGGTTGCCGCCAGCGCCAGGTGCCGGGCCTTGATCTCGGGTTCGTCGACGATGCCGTTGAGCCGGTGGTGCATGGCCCGGCGCTCTGCCGGGCCCGCGGCGCTGTAGACACCGGCAGCGAACAGCGGGTGGCGGAACCGGATTCGGCTGCCGTCGACCTCGACCACGCTGCTTGCCTGTGCCGACTCGATCAGCTCGACGACCCGGTCGGGGGCGATGCCCGCAGCAAGACCCACTCGATTCACCGTCGGCAGTGCGGCGCTGGCCGCGGCCAGCAGCACCGCCCTGAGCTCCGCGTCGGGTTGCCCCAGGTGATCGTGCACCAGCGCCGCCAGCGTGTCGGGCAGACCGACCGCTGCCCGGTCCGGCTCCTCGTCGATGAACCGCGCCAGCTCGAGAGCGAAAAACGGGTTGCCGCCGGATATTTGATGGATCCTCGTGATGGCCGGACGGGGCAGGGTGCGCCCCAGTCGGGCCGCAATCAGGGCGTGCACACCGCCGAGCGTCAACGGGCTGAGCCGCAGGCGCTCAACCGATCCGGGCACGGTCGGGTTGAGCCAACTCAGGTCGGCGGAGCCCACCCCGCCGGTGCGAACGGCCAGCAACAGGCCGACGGGCCCGGTGAGCCGCCGTTGGGCGAACCCGACCACCATCCGGCTCGACATGTCCAGCCATTGCGCATCGTCGATGCACAGCAACACCGGGGCGGCCACGCTCAGCTTGCGGACCGCCGCCAGGAAAGCGGTCGCCACCATCCGCTCATCGCTGGCCGCTTCGTCCCCGCCGCCGCCGAGCAGGATTCGCTCCAGCGCCCCACGCTGTTCGTCGGGCAGCTGCGCCAGCGTCTCGGCGTCCACCCCGCCGAGCAGGTCGGCCACCGCGGCGTAGGCATAGCGCACCTCGGTCGCAGCCCCCAGCCCCGAGAGCACCCGGTATCCGCGCTGCGCAGCGGTTGCGGCCGCCTCCTGCAACAGCGTGGATTTTCCGATCCCGGCCTCGCCCTCGAGCAGCAGGGTCGCGGGTTCGGTCAGTGCCGCAGACAGAAAGGCACTCACGGCGGAACTCGGCCCGCCGGTCCGCCAACCCCCCTCGCACGTCCACAATTGTGGCAGGCGATGCCCTTTCGAGGAATGGTTGCGCAGCTGCTGAATTCGTCACTTTCAGCACGCTTGCCGAGCGGGAGACCGCCGCAGGACACAGATCCACCAGCCACCTTGGGCGAACCGCAGGTATCCGGTACCGGCGGTATTGACATCTTGGGTCGCGGCTCCTAACTTGAGAATCTCGGAGCGAGAGGGGATTGCGTCATGACGGCTAGCGTGCGACCGAGCGGACCGACCCGGGAGGAATTCGCCGAACGCCTCCTGAAGGGCTCGGTGAAGAAGTCCTACGCCCCGGTGGTCGACATCGACTGGGATGCACCGCTGGACGCCGACAAGTACTTCCTGCCGCCCCGGATGTGCACGCTCTACGGGACCCCGCTGTGGGACGCGATGACGCGCGAACAGCAGATCGAGATGTCGCGCCAGGAGCTGGTCAACGTGCTCTCCGCCGGCATCTGGTTTGAGAACATCCTCAACCAGGCCCTGCTGCGCGACATGATGCACAAGAACCCCACCGCACCCAGCATCCATTACTCGCTGACCGAACTGGGCGACGAAACCCGCCACATGCTGATGTTCGGCAAAACCATCGACCGGATCGGCGGCGTGCCGGTACGGCCACGACTGCACGAGCGCATCGTGATCAACGCGCTGCCCTTCGTGTTCCGCGGCCCCATCCTGTGGGGCGCCGCGCTGGTGGGCGAAGAGATCTTCGACGCGCTGCAGCGCCAGATCCTCGACGACCCGGACCTGCAGCCGCTCGTGCGGCGGGTGATGCGCATCCATGTGACCGAGGAGGCCCGCCACATCCAGTACGCCCGCGACGGGCTGCGGCGCACCGTACCGGGGATGCCCCGCTACCGCCGCGTGCTGCTGGCCAACCTGCAGGGCGTCGGCGGCCCGTTCTACCGGCACCTGTTCACGCTGCCGGTGGTCTACAGCCGGGTCGGGCTCAACGGTCGTGAAGCCCGCCGGGTGGCGCGGGCCAATCCGCACTTTCATGCAGCTGCCCGCGCTTCGTTCGCGCCGCTGGCCGCGTTCTTCACCGAAGTCGGCCTCATGGGCGGGTTGGCCCGGCGGATGTGGCGGCGGGCCGGATTCCTGTGAGCCGCGACCAGCTCATCGACGTGCTGGTGCTGGGCGACCCCGCGTCCCTGCACGGACTGATCGCGGGTGCCCGCGCCGTCGATCCGGCGCACGTCACCACCCGATTCGACAGCGGCACCGACACCTGGACGGTGACCACGGCCGACGGCGAACAGCTGAAAGCGCGGGTGCTGATCGGCACCGCCGGTTCACCCGATGGGGTCGTCGCACGGCACGGCATCCCGAACCGGTTTCAGGTTCCCGGCCCGCACACTCGCCGGCAGGCCCGGTACGTGGCCCGGCTCCTGGATACCATGCGGCGCAGCGGAGCCAGCCGCATCGAGTCGCGCGCTGCCCGGCTGCGGGTGCACCGGCTGCTGCCGACCCGGGGACCGGCCCGGTTCTACCTGACCGGCTCGGTGAGCGCCGATGCGGAAATCTATGACGGCCCGGCCGTGCTCACGCACGGCGGTGCCGATTACCCGACCCGCGTGCGGCTGAGCGGGCACTTCGATCCGATCGATGGCCAATATCACTGGCAGGGAATGTTTTACGCCGATATTCCCGGAACCAGCGTCACCGGCTCGCCGGTCAGCATCCGGATCGGCGAACACGCCGCGCAGGGGCGCATCTGCGAGCGGACCCCGTGGGGCACGCTGACAGTGCTCGGCGCTGCCGGTTTCCCCCCGTTTCTTCTGGAGGATGTCGAGATCGCGACAGCGCCGCAAAGGTAACCGGTCCCCACCCGGTCAGGCCGGCGCGTCTGCTATGCAGAGAGCTGCGTCCAGACCATCCGAAACCGAGGAGACGACGTGCGGTTCACCTACGCCGAAGCGATGACCGACCCGAGCTACTACATCCCGCTCGCCAAGGCCGCTGAGGCCGCCGGGTACCACAGCATGACGATTCCCGACAGCATCGCCTACCCGTTCGAGTCGGACTCCACATACCCCTACACCCCTGACGGCAACCGGGAATTCCTTGACGGCAAAGCCTTCATCGAGACCTTCGTCCTGATCGCAGCGCTGGGCGCAGTCACTTCCACGCTGCGGTTCACCCCCTTCGTGGTCAAGTTGCCCATCCGCCCCCCGGCCCTGGTGGCCAAACAGGCCGGGTCACTGGCCGCGATGATCAACAACCGGCTGGCCCTGGGGGTGGGCACCAGCCCGTGGCCTGAGGATTACGAGTTGATGGGAGTCCCGTTTGCCCGGCGCGGCAAGCGCATGGACGAATGCATCGAAATCATCAAGGGCCTCACCACGGGTGACTACTTCGAGTTCCACGGCGAGTTCTACGACATCCCGAAAACCAAGATGACCCCCGCCCCCACCCAGCCGATCCCGATCCTGATCGGCGGTCACGCCGACGCCGCGCTGCGCCGCGCGGCCCGCAACGACGGCTGGATGCACGGCGGCGGCGACCCGGCCGAACTCGATCAGCTGATCACCCGGCTCAAGCAGCTACGCGAAGAGGAGGGCCGGACCGGACCGTTCGAGATCCACGTGATCTCGCTCGACGGATTCACCCTCGACGGCATCAAACGCCTGGAAGACAAGGGTGTCACCGACGTCATCGTGGGCTTCCGGGTTCCCTACATCCTCGGGCCCGACACCGAACCGCTGGAGAACAAGATCCGCAATCTGGAGCGGTTCGCCGAGCACGTGATCGCCAAGGCCGGGTGACGCCGGTCACATACCGGTCTCGCGGCTGCTCACCTCACCGTTTTTGTCAGGCCGATCGGGATAGAACTGGGCATCCGGGGCGTTGAAGAATACGTGCCCGCGCCCGCCGGCGGGTACTGCAGTTCTCTTCGACCTGCAGGGGGGTTGTCGACATGACGCAACAGAGGTATCTGCCCGCCGCACCTGCGCCCGGCCATGTGGAGCGCCAGCGGCTTGTTCGCCTGCTTCGCGCCGCTGCGTCCAAGGCCGGGCAGAGCGATGCTCGACGCCAGTGGATCCGGGCTGCTACGCAGTGCTGACAAAACCGCGCCTTTTCCGCGGCGCCCTTGCGTCACGCTAAGCAGCTCATTTACCTTTCTCAGACAGGCTTCAGAAATCTGGTTGTCCGCGAGAAGGGTTGGTCGCGATGTCTCGTCGCCGCAGCACGGTTGTGGGCACCAAGGCCGCTGGAGTCGTCGCGTTCTTGGCGATCGCCCCGCTCTCCGCGCCCGCGCACGCCGATTTCGAGGACATGTGGGACGCGCTGGTAGAGCCGTTTGTCACCACCGAGGGCGTCCTCGACGGCGACGCCCTGTTCGACGCCTCAGCCTGGGATGCGTTCTTGTCCGCCGCCCACTGGGATGCCGCCTTCGGCGCACTGGCCGAGCCGGGCCCCGCCCTGGGCATCGACCTTTACGCGGCACTGCACGACGCCGGTCAGCAATGGATCGACAGTCAACTGGGCAGCCAGGTCAACGGCGTCATCAACACCCTGTTCGGATCGACGGTCATCGGCAACGGCGCCGACGGCACCGAGGACAACCCCGACGGCGGCAACGGCGGCTGGCTGTTCGGTGACGGCGGCACCGGCTGGAGCAGCACCACCGACGGCGTCGCCGGAGGCGCCGGTGGCGCCGCCCTGGGACTGTTCGGCAACGGCGGCGCCGGCGGCGACGGCGGGACCGGGGCCGTCGGCGGTGACGGCGGCGACGGCGGGTGGCTGTGGGGCCACGGCGGCAACGGCGGCGACGCCGGCGACGGCGCAGCCCTGACCGGGCTGCCCGCACTCGGCGGCGTCGGCGGCACCGCCGGACTGCTCTACGGCACCCACGGCGACGTCGGCCACTTCGGTGCCCTGCCCGGCGGCTTCACCGGCACCGTTCCACCGCCGGTGGAGGTCTCCAACGGCTGGCTCACCAACGGCGACGGCCAGGTCGTCATGCTGCGCGGACTCAACCAGGTCTACAAGATCCCACCCTACGAGCCGTCCGCGGCCGGTTTCGACGAAGACGACGCAGCCTTCCTGGCCGCCAACGGATTCAACGTCGTGCGCCTGGGCGTCATCTGGGCCGGCGTGCAACCCGAACCCGGCGTCATCGACTACGACTACCTGGCCTCCATCGAAAACACCGTCGAAATCCTGGGCCGGTACAACATCGTCGCCATCCTCGACATGCACCAGGACCTCTACGGTGGTGCTTTCGGCGGCGACGGCGCCCCGGAGTGGGCCACCTTCACCGGCGGACTGCCGAACTTCGACGTCGGCTTCCCGTTCAGCTACTTCGTCAGCCCCGCACAGAACTATGCCTGGGATGCGTTCTGGGGCAACACCCATGCTTCGGGGATCGGACTGCAGAATCACTACGGGGTGATGTGGCAGGCGGTCGCCGACTACTTCAAGGGCAACGAGAACGTCGCCGGCTACGAGATCATCAACGAGCCGTGGGCGGGCACGCACTGGCTGGGAAGCCTGCTGGGCAACCGGTACTTCGACACCCAGCAGCTGACCCCGTTCTACAACCAGATCGACACGGCCATTCGCTCCGTCGACCCCAACAAGCCGGTGTTCTTCGGGCCGACGACGCTGGAGGCAAGCCTGCCGGTGGCCACGCACCTGGGCAGGGTCGACGACCCGAACACGGTCTTCTCCTTCCACCACTACTGCATGGTCAATGCACTGTTCGCCGACTTCAGCTTCGGTTGCGACTGGAATGCCGATGTCGTGTTCGCGAACGCGATGGACTACGCGCAACGCAACAACATCCCGGCGTTGCTCAGCGAGTTCGGCGCCACCAACAACCTGCCGACCATCGGTGCGAGCCTGCAGGCGGCCAACCGGTACCTGTTCGGCTGGACCGAATGGGCCTACACCGGCAACGACATCACCAGCACGTCGCCGCAGGACCAGGCGCTGGTCTACGACCCGAGCCAGCCCCCGGTCGGCGACAACGTCAACTGGGACAAGCTCGACCTGCTGGCGCAGCCCTACCCCCAGATGATCTCGGGCATCCCCACCGGCTTGTCCTTCAACGACGGCGTCCTCTCGTTCAGTTACTCCACCGAACGCGCCGACGGCACCGGCGTCTTCGACGCCGGATCCGAGACCGTCATCTCGGTGCCTGCCGGCCAGTATCCCAACGGCTACACCGTCACCGTGACCGGCGGCGAGGTCACCTCAGGCGCTGACGCCCCCCTGTTGACCATCAGCTCCAGCGCCGGCGCCACGACCGTCAATGTGACCGTCACCGCCAAGGACTGACAGCACCGGGCCGGTGCGGTGACGACCGCCGCACCGGCCCGCGCCGCTACCTTGCGTAGGCTAAGTAAGTCGTTTACCTTTCTCAGACAGGCTTCAGAATCGGGTTTGTCCGCGAGAAGGGTTGGTCGCGATGTCTCGTCGCCGCAGCACGGTTGTGGGCACCAAGGCCGTCGGAGTAGCTGCATTCCTGGCGATCGCCCCGATCTCGGCGCCCGCACACGCCGATTTCGACGACATGATGGACATGCTGATCTCGCCGTTCGTCACCGCCGCAGGCGACCTCGACGGCGACGCCCTGTTCGACGCCTCAGCCTGGGATGCGTTCTTGTCCGCCGCCCACTGGGATGCCGCCTTCGGCGCACTGGCCGAGCCGGGCCCCGCCCTGGGCATCGACCTTTACGCGGCACTGCACGACGCCGGTCAGCAATGGATCGACAGTCAACTGGGCAGCCAGGTCAACGGCGTCATCAACACCCTGTTCGGGTCGACGGTCATCGGCAACGGCGCCGACGGCACCGAGGCCAACCCCGACGGCGGCAACGGCGGCTGGCTGTTCGGTGACGGCGGCACCGGCTGGAGCAGCACCACCGACGGCGTCGCCGGAGGCGCCGGTGGCGCCGCCCTGGGACTGTTCGGCAACGGCGGCGCCGGCGGCGACGGCGGGACCGGGGCCGTCGGCGGTGACGGCGGCGACGGCGGGTGGCTGTGGGGCCACGGCGGCAACGGCGGCGACGCCGGCGACGGCGCAGCCCTGACCGGGCTGCCCGCACTCGGCGGAGTCGGCGGCACCGCCGGACTGCTCTACGGCACCCACGGCGACGTAGGCCACTTCGGTGCCCTGCCCGGCGGCTTCACCGGCACCGTTCCACCGCCGGTGGAGGTCTCCAACGGCTGGCTCACCAACGGCGACGGCCAGGTCGTCATGCTGCGCGGACTCAACCAGGTCTACAAGATCCCGCCCTACGAGCCGTCCGCGGCCGGTTTCGACGAAGACGACGCAGCCTTCCTGGCCGCCAACGGATTCAACGTCGTGCGCCTGGGCGTCATCTGGGCCGGCGTACAACCCGAACCCGGCGTCATCGACTACGACTACCTGGCCTCCATCGAAAACACCGTCGAAATCCTGGGCCGCCACAACATCCTGGTCGTCCTGGACATGCACCAAGATCTGTACAGCGAGGCCTTCGGCGGCGAGGGCGCCCCCGACTGGGCAGTTCTGACCGGTGGACTGCCCCACATCGGCGTGGGCTTCCCGGGGACTTACCCGGTGAGCCCGGCGCAGAACTACGCCTGGGATGCGTTCTGGGGCAACGACAAGGCTCCCGATGGCATCGGCTTGCAGAATCACTACGGGTTGATGTGGCAGGCGGTCGCCGACTACTTCAAGGGCAACGAGAACGTCGCCGGCTACGAGATCATGAACGAGCCGTGGGCCGGATCGCAGGCTCTGGGCAGCATCTTGGGCAACCCCTACTTCGACACCCAGCAGCTCGTTCCGTTCTACGACCAGATCACCGCAGCCATTCGCTCCGTCGACCCGAACAAGACGGTGTTCTTCGAACCCAACACCCTGTTCGGCAGCCTGCCGGTGCCCACGCATATGGGTCCGGTGCAAGACGAGAACTCGGTGTTCTCCTTCCACCACTACTGCCTCACCACGTCGCTGATTCCCGGCCTGAGCATCGGCTGCGACTGGAACGCCGACATCGTGTTCGGTTACGCAACCGATTACATGGAGGAGAACAACGTTCCGGGGTGGCTGAGCGAGTTCGGGGCCACCAACAACCTCGGCGCCATCGACGCCAGCCTGCACTCCTCCAACCAGTACCTGTCCGGCTGGGCCGCCTGGGCCTACACCGGCAAGGACATCACCAGCGCCTCGCCGGAAGACCAGGCGCTGGTCTACGACCCGAGCCAGCCCCCGGTCGGCGACAACGTCAACTGGGGCAAACTCGACCTGCTGGCCCAGCCCTACCCGCAGATGATCTCGGGCACGCCCACCGCACTGTCGTTCGACAACGGCGAGTTCAGCTTCAGCTACACCACCGACCGCGTCGACGGCTCAGGCACCTTCGGAGCCGGATCCGAGACCGTCATCGCGGTGCCGCCCAACCACTTCCCCGGCGGTTACGCCGTAACCGTTACCGGCGGAACCGTCACCTCGGCACCCAATGCCCCCATCCTGACCATCGACTCCAACGGCGACACCTCCACCATCACCGTCACGTTGGTCCGGACCTAGCCCGTCGCGGGCCGCGGGCGCTCCGCCAGCGGTATCGGCGCAGCGCTGGCCCGTACCGTCTGGCGCAGCTCCCCCAGGCCCTGCACCTGCAGGGTCACGACATCGCCGTCACCAAGCCATCCTGGAAACTGTTGCGGCGCAGCCGGGTCCAGATGCTCCAGCAGCGTGCAGGTGGGTACGGTGCCCGATCCGAAGACGTCACCGGGCTCCAACGGAACCCCACGGGCGGCGTAGCTGATGATCTCGCCGAAGCTCCAGTCCATGGCGCCGGTCGATCCGGTTCCCACGATCACGTCGTTGACGGTCGCGGTGGCCTGCAGGCTGATCCTGCCGTTGCTGCGGTAGGGCTCCAGCTCATCGGGCGTGACCAGACAGGGCCCAAGCGTGACACCGCTGTCTTTGCCCTTGGCCTGCCCGATCGCCAAAACTCCCTCCTGCGCCTGCAGATCCCGCGCGGACCAGTCGTTGAAAATGGTGTAGCCGATGATGGCCTGCTCCGCCTGGGTCACCGACAGGTTCGCCCCGGCGGTGCCGATCACCGCGGCGATCTCCAGTTCGAAGTCCTGACAGACGCTGCCGGGGGCCATGGAGACATCGTCATAGGGACCCAGCACCGTTGCCGGGCAGGCAAAGTAGAAAGCCGGGATGCGGTACCACGCGTCGTCGAGGACGGGGCTTCGGCCGGTGGCCGCCAGGCAGTTGCGCATGTGGTCCAAGAAGCCCAGACTGTCGCGGATCGACGGCGGGCGCGGTATCGGAGCCATCAGCGACACCGCCGAGATCCGCTCTGTCGCCGCCGGTGCGCTCAGCGCCCGCTCGCCGGCCTCGTGCAGCCCGTCCGGGCCGAGCCGGATCAGCTCCAACAATGTCACGCCGGGCGCCACCGCATGGATCACGTCGCCGTTGAGTACGCCGGTACGCTGCCCGTCTTCGCTTCGATAGGTCACCCATCGCACCGGTCCATCGTCACCCATAACGAGCCCGAACGCAGCATCCGACGCCCCGCCGGTTGAGCCCCGCGGCTACGGTTTCACCGTCACCTTGAAAATCAACGAGGTCAGGGCACCGAAGGCGCCGTGACCGCTGATGTAGAGCCTTTTGGTGTCGTAGCCCGCAACGTCCTTCATCGTCTCGCCGCCGAATCGAGCCGGCATCTGACCGTCGATCACGGTGACGTCGCCGTGGTTCGCGACTGCCCCGGCGAATTGTTCCAAGGCAACACCCACAGCAACCACCGCGGTTTGCTCAGTGTCCGGACTCATCCGACTCGGTACCCTCCTGCTCTGCCAGCCACGCCTCTTCCTCGCCCGGCTCGGGTAGCACCCTTCCTCCCTCGATGGCGAGATGCGCGGGGCTGTTCTGAATGACCACCAACACCATCCGGGCCGGTATCCCGGTGATGCGGGTCGCCGCCGAGGCGATTTCCGCGACCAACTGACTACTTTGCGCGGCGGGATGTCCGGTCCGAACCCAGCCGTTGATCAGCAGTGGCCGTGCAGGCTTCCCATCGGTGAACACGTTCTCGGGCGCCGGTTCATGGAATACGACGTTGATATACGTACCGGGGACATGGTTGATCATGGAGTGAACCCGGGTGATCTCGGCGGCCAGCTCAGCCTTCGTCTCGACGCTCAGCGTCGATTGCGGCGTGGTGCACGTGTAGACCGGCACGTCTTAACCCAGGAATGGCAGTTGCGGCTGGGTGGGTACCACCAGAACGGTGGGACCGTCGGCTTCCAGGGCTGCCTTGAATTCCGAGACCAAGCTTTCGGTGTCCTCCACCGAAGCCGTACGGCAGCCGAAACCCCTTGCCAAGGAGCAGATATCGAGTCCGGGCAGATCCATACCCGGAACGTGGGGAGTCTCTTCCAGCAGCGCAAACGATTTGAGGACCGCGTATTCACCGTTGCGCTGCACCACGAACACGATGGGGAGGCTGTGCTGTGCCGCTGTCCAGAGAGCCTGTATCGAATACTGGAAAGAACCGTCGCCGATCGACGCGACAACGGTCCGCTTCACACCGCGCGCTCGATCTCCGAGCGCGATTCCCACAGCCGCCGGCACTCCCCAGCCGATACCGCCGCTGCCGGTGGCGAAGAAGCTCCCCGGCCTGCGCGTCGGCCACCACGTGATGAGGTCCGCCAGAGTGGATGTCGACTCCATCACGACCGCAGCGTCGTCGGGCTTGACCGTACTGAGGGCAGCGTAGACATCGCTGGGCAACAATGGCGCCGATGCCGCCGGCAGATCCCCACTCGAGGGTCTTTGCAACCCCGGTGACGCCTGCCGGTCACGGGGCATCTCGACGAGGTCCAGTAGTTGTTCGAGTACGACGCCCGCGTCACCGAGCAGGCTGTCACCCACCGGTGCCGTCGCGGCAAGGTGCGGGTCCGCCGTGACTTGCAGGAGATCGGTGCCCGCGGGCAGGTAATCACCGGGGACGAACGGGTAGTAGCGGAAAACCTGAGCGCCGATCACGATTGCCAGGTCGTGGCCGGTCAACACCTCGCTCACGCCCGCAATCGTCAGGGGCAGCGGCCCTCCGTACAGGGGATGATCCTCGGGGAACGAGCACCGGTCCGACAGCGGACCGCCGCGGACCGGCGCGCGCAGCTTCTCAGCGAAGGCGATGCCGGCAGCCCAGGCGCCGGCACGGTCCACCTCCGGTCCCAGCACCAGCAGTGGTCGACGAGCGCTGCTGATCCTGGCGGCGAAGGCGCGCAGCCGCTGTTCGTCGGGCTGCACACGGCGACTGACGGTCCGCACCACGGCCGGACCGAGCGCCGGTTTGTTCCAGTCGTCGAGTGGGATGGACAAGAACACCGGCCCGGCGGGAGGCTGGGTGGCCACCGCATACGCACGCATGAATGCTGCGGGAACATCCTCGGCGCGAGCAGGCTCGTAGGACCATTTGACCCACGGCTGTGGCATGAGCGTGGCATCGGGGTTGTTCAGATACGGGTCGCACAAGGACATTTCGCGGGTTTGTTGGCCTGCCGTGACGATCATCGGGGTGTTCGCCCGATACGCCGCAACGAGACTGCCCATCGCGTTACCGGTGCCGGCCGCGGTGTGCAGATTCACCAGCGCGGCGTTGCCGGTGGATTGAGCGAACCCGTCCGCCATCGCCAGCACCGACGCCTCCTGCAAGCCCAGCACATAGGTGAAGTCGTCCGGGAAATTCTGCAAGAAGGTCTGCTCCGTGGAGCCGGGGTTGCCGAATATCGTGGTCAAGCCCAGAGACCGGAGCAGGTCATAAGTCACCTCATGGACTGTCTTGCCGCTGACCATCACTGACTCCTCTCGTCGATCTCTGCGGGCACCGCGATTACCTATCTGACACCGCGCACCCTGGTCGCCGACCCCGTAGAAACCCCGGGATGTGACAACCCGGGGGCGCTCACAGCCCGACTCCTACCGGCGCAGTTCGGTCGCCGGTGGCTTCCGGACGTGTCAGGATCACCAGCATGGGCAGCACAACGCTCATCGGCCGGCAAGACGAACAGCGGCAGCTCGCGCAGTTGTGCGGCCGTGCCCGAGCCGGCAAAGGCGGCGTGCTGGTCATCAACGGCGAGGCCGGCATCGGCAAGAGTGCGTTACTGGCCGAGGTGGTGGCGCAGGCGGACGGACTACGCACTGTCTGGATCAGCGGTGCCGAGACGGAAATGGAACTCGCCTACGCCGGCGTGCAGCAGGTGTGTGGCCCGATTCTTGCCCATATCGCCGTCTTGCCTGACCCGCAGCGGTCCGCACTGCGAATCGCCCTCGGACTCGGCGAAGGTACCGCCCCGGATCGCCTGCTGGTGAGCCTGGCGGTCCTGTCGCTGCTGGCCGAGGCGGGCGCCGAGCGGCCGACCGCCTGCATCATCGATGACGCGCAGTGGGTCGATCGAGCGTCACTGCAAGCGCTCACATTCGCCGCACGACGTCTACTGGCCGACCCCGCGGTGATGATCTTTGCCACCCGCGTTCCGGGCGCACCTGAAGAATTGGCCGGCTTACCCGAGCTGACCCTGACCAGGCTCGCGCATGCCGACGCCGGCGTACTGCTGTCGCAGGTGATGCCGGGCCGGTTAGATGAGCGGGTCCGGAAGAACATCCTGGGCGAAGCCGACGGAAACCCCTTGGCGTTACTGGACCTTCGCCAGTCGATAGCACCCACAGCGCTGGCAGGCGGTTACGGCCTGCCGGCCGCAGCGTCGATAGCCGGTCGAATCGAGCGCGAGTACAGTCAGCGCCTACACACGCTGCCCCCGACCACACAGACGCTGCTGCTGATCGCGGCTGCGGAGCCGACCGGCGACCCCACCTGGCTGTGGGCCGCCGCGGAGAAGCTCCGGGTGGGCGCCGACGCGGCCGTTCCCGCGGAGCGCAGCGGCCTGGTCACCGTCGAATCCCGCCTGCGCTTTCGCCACCCGTTGGTGCGATCGGCGGTCTACCACTATGCATCCGCGTCTCAACGCCGGCAGGTTCATGCAGCATTGGCGGACGTGATATCCGGCCCCACGCATACCGAACACCGCGCCTGGCACCACGCCCACGCCACGCCCACACCCGATGAGAGCGTTGCTGTCGAGCTTGTGGTGTCCGCGCAACGGGCGCGCTGCCGTGGTGGTGCCGCCGCCGCAGCCGCATTCTTGGCCTATGCCGTCGAACTGACTCCCGATCCCCTCCGTCGCGCCGACCGGGCACTCGAAGCTGCCCGGGCGAAGCTGGACGCCGGTGATCCAGAAGCGGCGATCCGACTCCTGTCCGCGGTGGACAGAGCGGACGACGAACTGTTGAGTGCGCGGGCAGATCTGCTACGCGCCAACGTTGCGTTTGCGACCCGGCGGGGCAGAGACGCGCCTCCGCTGTTGCTGGCGGCAGCCCGAAAGCTGCGGCCACTGGATCCGGTCTTCGCCCGCGACGCCTACCTCGGCGCGCTGATGGCAACGATGATCGTCGGGCGCCTCTGCACCGGGGAAGCGCCATCTGCGGCGACGATAGTCAGATCGGTGCGGCAGCTGCCACCGAGGTCGGGCCCCGCCACTGCGGCAGATCTCTTCCTCGAGGGAATCGTCCTGCGCATCGATGACGGACACGCAGCAGCGGCGCCGGTGCTCCAGCGAGCAATACAGCAGTATCTTGCGGAAGACAACGCCGGTGTTGCAGACCCGCGGTTGCACGACATCACCCTGCGCGTCTTACTCGACCTGTTCGCCCAGGACACTTACAACTCCCTGAATGCGCGCCAACTCGAGCTACTGCGCGCGGCCGGTGAATTGACCGTCCTGCCCGCGGCATTGACCACGTATGCGGGTGTATGTGTCACCGCGGGCGACTTCGCACAAGCCGCCGACCTGTTGGCGCAGGCAGAGACCATCTCTGCTGCCACTGGCGCGCCGCAGCAACGCTCCATCCACATCTATCTCGCCGCTTGTCGCGGGCAGCAAGCTCGAGCAGAGGAGATCGCACGGACGACTGTCCGCGACGCGACCGCCCGGGGCGAGGGCAGCGAGATCACCTTGGTGCTTTTCTCGCTGGCCGTCCTGTACAACGGGATCGGAAACTACGAAAAGGCGCTCGAACAGTGCTCGGCGGCAATGGAGTACGACGATATCGGCATGTATGGCCACCTCCTGAACGAGACCGTCGAAGCGGCCGTCCGCGCCGGAAGCACCGATGTCGCCGAAACGGCTGCAGCACAATTGATCGAGCGGTCACGAACGACTCCCACGGCGACTGCTCTCGGATACGCCGCCCGCGCGAAAGCCTTGACCGCCGACGGTCCCGCTGCCGAGAACGAGTACCGGATCGCAATTCGGGAGTTGGGACGCTCACCGTTGAAGGTCATGTCCGCGCGTACGCACCTGATCTTCGGTGAGTGGCTGCGGCGGGAGAACCGCCGAGGCGAAGCACGAGCCGAGTTACGCATCGCTCACGGGCTGTTCGCCGAAATGGGATCCGAGGGTTTCACCGAGCGAGCCAAGCGCGAACTCCATGCGGCGGGCGAGCCCCTGAGCAAGCAACACGATGCCAGAAAACCGGGGAAGCTGACGACGCAGGAAAGCTACATCGCCAGACTCGCCGGCGACGGGTACACCAACTCTGAGATCGCCAGCCATCTGTTCATCAGCCCCAGGACGGTGGAATGGCATCTCGGCCGGATCTTCGGCAAGCTCGGGGTCACGTCCCGTCGCGAGTTGAGACATGCACGCGAGTGAGCACCGGAGGCGCCAAAGCCGTCCGGTTCCTCAGCGACGCCGATCGGTTCGACACCTCACTCCCACTCCACCTCGCCGGGGGTCTTGTCGGGACGCAGCCCGCGCCAGCTGGGCTGGCGGAGCCGGCCATCGGCCGTGCGTTCGCTGTAGCGCACCTCGGCCACCACGGTGGGTTCGACGAAGGTGACGCCTTTCGCGTCGGGCCGCGCCAGGGGTTCCCGAAACGGGGATTCGCCGGTGCGCAACGGCGCCAGCATCTCCTTCAATGCCGCCAGCTGACGCTCGGTGAACCCCGTGCCGACCCGTCCCACGAAGCGCAGGCCGTCGGCTTTGATCGCGCTCATCGAACGTCCCCAGGTGTGCTCGCCGAAATTCCTCACCTGTGAGCACCGGTCAGTGTAGGGGTTG
>NZ_LQOT01000042.1 GCF_002101585.1 Mycolicibacter engbaekii
GGCGGGCGTTCTCGGCCTCGAGTTCTTTGAGCCGTTTGGCGTCGCTGGCCTTCATACCGCCGTACTGGGCGACCCAGCGATGCCAGGTCGACTCGGTGATCTCCAGGTGCCGGCACACCTCGCTGAGTTCCTGCCCGGCGCCGAGCAGTTTGTTGCCCTCGGCGAGCTTGCGGATGATCTGATCCGGCGTATGCCGCCGGCGCTTCTTGGCTGCCATGTCGTTGCTGATTCTTCCTGCCCGAACACCGGGCATCAGAGTCGCACAACAACTGGACCACTACGAGGGGCTCACCTCACTTCTCCTATGGTTAGTGGCCGCAAAGCTCGCGGTGTTGACCATCAGCTGGTTCACCTACCGCGTGCTGTCCCCGCACGAGGCCACCCTTGCCCTCACCGACTTCCTGACCGCTTTCATCGCGGCGGCGATCGCTGCGGTCTTGATGGCCGTCAACGCACGTGTTTCCCTTTCCCTCCCCCAACATTCGGCGGCAAGTCGGTACACGGGTGTGGTGCTGGGCGGGGTACTGGTCTTCGGTTTCGGCCTTGCAATGCTGCTGGGCGTCACTTCTGCCGCGATTGTCACCAGACCGTGGACCCTCGCGGGGATCTGTTTACTGCTGGCGCTCGGCGTAGCGACCCGACGCATACGCCACCGTCGCTGGGTGGCGCTCGCTTACCTCGGCGTGACCGTTCTGGCAACGGTCTTGGCGATCGAGCTGGCATCCCGTCCGGCGGGTTTATCGACCCAATTCCACGCCGACGACCGGATGGAGTCCATCCGCGCGGCCGGAGCTCACCTTGCGGTCCTAGCTCTGGGCCTCGTAATGGTGTGGATCATCGTCTCGTCCATCCGGTCGCGGCAATTCGGCTGGCTGATCTACCTCGGCACCGTGGTTCTCTGGCTCGTCGTTCAATCGATCTCGCGAGCAACCGGATTTAGTGAGGTCTGGGTATTCGACCTCATGCTCACCGTTGTACTTGCTGCCGCTGCAGTGTTGTTCGTCGTGGGGTTCCAACGATCGATCGACAGTTTTGAGATTGTCGTCGCGCTTGTCGGTACGTCGCTGCTCATCGAGGTCCCGATGATCACGCAATTCCAGCCAGACTTGGTCGCGATACCGCTGGCTATGCTCGGGGTGCTGAGCCCTGGGGTGGCGTTGATGGTGAAAGCGGTGACCGATATAGGCGAACCGGCATTGCGATCCCGGGGTGTCATGTACCTCGCACTGACGGCTTCGGTGTACACCCAGCTGTCTGCCGCGGTGTGGTTGGCAGACCTGGATGTAGCGCAGTTCGCCGACGTCATCACGGCCTTCGCGCAATCTGCGCTGACCATCCCGCTGCTCTTATTGCTGGTTGCCGCCTACCAGCGGCAGGCGGCAACGGTGGTGGACAGACTCCGCGACTAAGGCGCACCCTCCGCTCCCCCGTGGCGTAGCCCCGGGTCGCGGTGTCTCAGACCTGTCGAGCGGTCCCGAGCCACATGACACATTCCGGCCCAATCTTGCTGGGGCACAGATCACATGGATCAATCGATCGGCGTCAGGCCAAATGGACACCGAACCAAGGGAGACTGCCGAAGGCACGCTACAGATCTAGGACGAAGCGCAATGCTCGGTCAATGGCTTGCATCGGTTCTGGACCAATCATTCCCTGGCGAGATGACAGTCTTTCGATGGAGACCACTCGCAGCTGGTCGCAGCGAGCATAGGACGTGTGGTCCAGTCCGCTGCTCGCCGGCTCGAGTTCTACATGGCTTCGCAGGCCGTAACCAGTGGTGGTGACCGGGACTACGACCACCAGACCCCCCGGTCCGCTATTGAGAATGTCGACCGAGACCACCACCGCCGGGCGACGAAAGGCCGGCTCACGTCCGACTGGTTGACCGAGGTCGACGTCATAGACCTCCCCCCGCCAGATCAAGCCAGTGCGTCCCACTCGCGTCGCTCGGCCAGGTATTGCTCCCACAGTTCAGGGTCGCTGCGCAGGCGCTGGTAGTCCCCGTTGAGCCCTCGCAGGAACTCCTGTCTTTCCAAGGCATCGATGGCCGCGTGTACAACGTCGACGACGGCGGCTTGACGAGCTTTGGCCAGCGATTGCAGTCGCTCAGAATCGCGGCGCCGGACTCGGACAGTTGTGGTTTCTGCTGCCATGAAGTCATTGTAGATGAATTGTAGACACGGAGCACGTGTGACCGTCACGTGCCCGTAGCAAACCATCCCGCCCTGCGACAGGACGACTGGCTGCCTCAACGATCTGGGCATCGGTAGCGATCAACCGACCCACGCGACAAGGAATACGGCAAGATCGAGTATCGCCCTGGTCACCTGTCCGATCTGACCAACGGCGAGATGCGTCCGTTCCCCCCGTAGGCTCAACGCATGCACGAAGTGACTCTGGCCAGCGCCGGTGGAGCGGCGATGCTGACGGTCGGACTGTCGGTCTATACGGCGTTGATCCTCGTCAGCATCGCTGTGGCGGTCGACAGCGCCCGCCGACACCGACGCCGCCGCGCGATCTACGCCGCGGTCATAGTTTGCGTGCTGACCCTGGGCGGGCTGGTTGCGGCGATTTACAGCAGCATCGCATAGACCCGCAGCGTCGGATCAGCGCCTCTTGCCCTGACTCGACACCTACCGGGAGTTGGCCGAGGCATCCCCCCGCTGGGCTGAGGCGCTCTAAGCGGGCCGACTGCTCTAAGAGCAGTCGCCCGGGTGGACACTAGGGCGTGGCCCTTTCTGCAACAGTGTTCAAAGTCGAACTTGGCGTCTCCGATGTCGATCACGGTTACTACGCCGATCATGCACTGACCGTGGCCCGTCATCCCAGTGAGAACGATGAGCGGATGGTGGTGCGGTTGTTGGCGTTCGGGCTGCGCGCACACCGACTGGCCGACGTCGACGGTGAGCTGGCGTTCGGCGCAGGCCTGTCCACCCCTGGCGTACCGGACCTGAGCCTGGCCGACTACACCGGCCGCACCCTGGAGTGGATCAGTGTCGGCCAGCCCGACGAACGCGCCTTGGGCAAGGCGGCCAGCCAGGCCGACCAGGTGCTGCTCTTCCCGTTCGCCGCCGGCGTGGCCACCTGGTGGCGCACCGTCGGCCCCAAAGTGGCGGGGCTGCCGAACCTGTCGGTGGTGCAGATACCGCACGCATCGGTGCAGCAACTGGCCCAGACGGTCGACCGACGGGTCTCGGCACAGGTGATGGTGATCGAAGGTCAGGTGACGATGACCATAGGTGGAGTCGATGTCACCTTCACACCCGAGCTATTGAAGTGAACGCCCGCGCTAGCCGATGGCGTCGGCACACGCCAATGTTCTTGTGATGTGAAGGAGAAAGCCTGTGCCCGAGTCGCATCGCGCCAGCCGACGGCTGGTTGCTCTGCAGACGCTCATCCTGTTGGCATCGCGCACAAGCGGGGCTCACGACGTGAGCAGAACACGCAAGATCACCCAATCGATGGAGTCTCGCCAGCGGCGGGTGCGCGGCGTCCAGGAGAGCACCGCGACGGTGTCCGGCGTGCCCGTCCGGTGGTTTCGCCCCGCCCGGGCGGACGCAGGCCTGATCTTCCACGTACACGGCGGGGCATTCGTTGCCGGTAGTTCTCTGGCGGCCCGTGCCCACAGCGGGCTGGCCCGGTCCAACGGTGCGGAACTGGTGAGTGTCGATTACCGACTTGCGCCAGAACATCCGTTCCCCGCGGCACTCGATGATGTGTGGGCGGTCTACTCGGAGGTAGCGCGTGACCGGCCTACGGTCATTATTGGGGAGTCTTCCGGAGGTGGACTGGCTATGTCGCTGGTACGACGAGTGCTCGACCGAGGCGGTGACGCACCGAGGGCTCTGGTGACGATGTTCCCGTGGGCGGACCTGACCAACACCTCCGACAGCTTCATCCGGAACGAAGACCGAGATCTGCTGTCCCGCTCGGGTCTCTCGCGTAGTGCCGTGGCCTACGCCGGTGACTGTGACTTGAGGACGCCTCTCGTGTCCCCGCTCTACGGCTCATTTGACGACTTCCCTCCTACCCTGATCGTCGTCGGCACCCACGACTGCTTACTCGATGACTCGCGCACCGTCTCGACTCGTATGCGCGCGGCGGGTGTAGACGCCAGGCTCGTCGAAGTAGCCGGCGGATTTCACGGTTTCACTCTGTTGCCGAGTCCAGAATCCAAAGAAGCAAGGCGGCAGATATCGTCGTTCGTCGGTTCAGCTCTGGCCTGATAGGCCGGCGGTCGACGCCCACCCGGAATAAACCCGCGCCCGGTGCGCTTCGGTGACCTCCGCACTACCACCACCAACGTTGACCCCCGCCTACCCCGAATCAGTCGGGGGCCGCGCACCTTCGGCCTCTGCCAGGGCCGCCGACGGATCGCCGCGCAGGTCGGCCTTGAGGAACTCCGCGTTCTCGGGAAGCACGAGGTGCAAGTCGGTGGTGAGGTGCAGTTGTGCCTCTACCCTGTCGGCCTGCAGGTCGATGACGTGGCCGCCGAATGCCCGGTCGCGGCTCAGAAAGTGCAGATGCAGTCCGGGCACTCCGATTGTGCTTGCGTAGTCCGGCGTCCAGAACCCGATCAGGGTTCCGTCGACGTTGTGCCAGGTGAACTCTTCCTGGTGGGACGTCGCCGCGACGAGGCCGGTGCCGGGTGCTGTCTTGCAGGCGACCCGGGCGTGCACGAGTTCGAAGTGGCCCGTGATGAGGACCGCCGCGATGAGGTTGTCGGTGGTGCGCAGCTGTGCGAGTCGCGCTTGCAGGTCGGCCCACCCGGTGACGTGCTCGAAAATGCCGGCGATATCAGACCGGAAGCGGGCTGTCAGCCAGAACGGCACGGTCAGCTCGTCGGCGACCTCGCTGACCTGGCCGTGCGGGCCGGCGCGATAGCAATGGCCGTCGAGCATCAGGCCCTCCCCGTCCAGCCCGGCGAAGGTGCCCAGCCCTATGTCGCCGCGCGCACGCACGTCGGCGATGCGGGTGACCCCGGCGTAGACACCCTTGACCAGTGCCCCCGACGTGGATACCTGGAAGATGGAGTGTTGCGGCATGTCGAGCGCTTCCCCGAGGCAGGCCCGCACCGCCTGGTCGAGGTCCTCGCCGGTGCGCGCGATCCGTGCCTGCAGCGCCTGCCACAGACTGGCCGGAAGCGTGCAGTGCAGCGTGTGATCGCGCTGGGTCAATTGATCATTCCCGGGTGCACATCCTTCATCAGTGCCATGTTCTCCGAGTAGTCGACGGGCACGCTGATCAGGAACGGCACCGGTGAACTCAGCCCTTCGGCCAGCGCCTCGGCGAGTTCCGCGCCGTCGGCGACATTGCGCCCCCGCGCTCCGAACGCCTCGGCGAACGTGGCGATGTCGACATGGCCCAGTTGCACTCCCGAGGTGCGGCCGTAGTGGGCCTGTTCCTGGAATCCGACCATGTCGTAGGACCCGCTGTCCCAGACGAGGTGGACGAATCGGGCGCCGATGCGCACGGCGGTCTCGAGTTCGGCGGAACTGAACATGAAGCCGCCGTCCCCGGACACTGAGATCACCGGCTTGCCGGGCCGCGCGAGGTTGGCCGCGATAGCCCACGGCAGGGCCACACCGAGTGTCTGCTGGCCGTTGCTGACCAGGACCTGCCGGGGGAACTGCGACAGGAAGTAGCGGTTGATCCAGATGTAATGCGAACCGACATCCACCGGCACCGTCGTCTCCGGGGTGACCACCTGCTGCAGTTCGTGCAGAATCCGCAGCGGATGGACCGGGCTGCCGCCCCGGGTGGCCCCGGAGCAGACCTCCTGCGCGATCTCGCTGTGTGCCTCACCGGCCATCGCCAGGTGCCGCGAGTCGATCGCCAGGTTCAGTTGTGCGCGAAGAAGATCCAACGATATGCCGATATCGCCGATGATCTCCGCGCTTGCCGCCAAGTGCCGATCCTGGCGCGCCGGAACCACATCGATCACCACAAGCTGGCGGGCGGCCGAATCGGCGTTCCACAACTGGGGGTCGTACTCGACGGGCTCGTAGCCGATCGCGACCACGCAATCGCTATGGGCCAGTAACTGATCGCCTGGCTGATTGCGGAACAACCCCACCCTGCCGCCGAAGCCGCTTCCAGGACCGGCTCCCAGCCACGCGCCCGGGCCCTGGAACGTCGATACATAGGGAATGCCGGTCGCCTCGACGAAGGCGGCCGCCGATGCCGCGACCCGCGGGTCGCTGGCCTGCATACCGAGCAGCAGTGTGGGACGTTGACTCTGGTTGAGAATCGCTGCGGCACGAGCGATCTCGGCGGGATGTCCCGGACCTTCCAGCACGGGACGCCCGAACGATGGCGTCGGGTCACACGGGTACTCCGCCAGGCCGACGTCGGAAGGAAGGGACAGGAACGCAGCGCCTGGACGCCCGCTCTCCGCCGCGCGTAACGCCTCCCCGACAAGTTCGCCGATCTGCTCGGGCGAGGTGATCTCGTCGCTGTACTTCGTGACGGGACGCATCAGGGTGACGCCGTCGAGTGACTGGTGCGTCGACTTGGACCGCTCGTCCAGCGGCACCTCACCACCGATCGCCAGGACGGGATCGCCCTCGCGGGTTGCGGTGGCCAGTCCGGTGACCAAGTTGCCGACGCCGGGCCCGGACGTCACCAGCGCCACACCCGCCTTGCCCGTCATCCGGCCGATCGCCGCAGCCATGAACGCGGCATTCTGCTCGTGGCGACAAACCACCAGTTCGATCTTCGAATCCTGCAGTGCGTTGTAGACACTGTCGATCTTGGCGCCCGGTACACCGAAGACGTGTGTCACCCCATGTGCCTCGAGCAGACGAACGAGTTGCTGGGCCACGACAGCGGGACCGCTCATCGACCCATCCTAGACGAATTGAGGGCTGGCTCTCCTGGTCGTCGATGGCGCCCCTGGCACCGGGAATCCTGGCCCGCCGTGTGAAATTGGCACTCTGTGCGGGGTGGATGCTTCTGACGGCCGACTGACCGGCGGCACTACCCCCGCGAGAGCGACACGGTGTCGGTGTAGAACCGCATCCGCTCGCGCAGCGCCTGCGGGTCGATCCCGAAGTCGGCGGCGATGTAGCGGTGTTGGCCCTTGCCGTGGCGGGGTTGCGCGCTGCGGTGCGCGGTGATCATCGCCGCGGTGTCGGGAGCCGCCAGATCGGCGGCGGCGTAGATTCGCCGCAGCGTCGCCTCGGGGTCTGCGACCAGATCGGCGTAGTTGAGGTCGAGCCACGTCACGGCGTGTGCCGCCGGGGACTGACGAGCGGCGACGGCGCGACGCAGCCACAGCTCGGTCTGCTCGGTCTGGAACCGACCCACGTCATGTGCGTCGACCTCGTCGCTGTAGGTGGATCGGTAGGTGGCGAACAGGCTGGCCCCGGAGGCCACCGTCTCGACGATGTCGCGGTGCAGCTGGACGATGCAGGCGCCGGGATAGGTCGCGATCAGATGGTCGAGCTCGGCGGTGTGCGCCGGTGCCTTGAGGACCCAGCGTCGTCCGTCGTCGGCGTCGAGGATCTGCAGAATGCGCCGGTGCTGAAGGTATTCGGAGGCAAAGGATTCCCCGGCCAGCCACCGCGCGTACCCGTCGAGCCGGGTTGTGGCGGTGAAGCCCCAGTTGCGCAGGGTGGTGCCCATCGCCAGCACGCATTCTTCGGCCAGGTCCGGCCCGGAGTCGTGGACGGCAGCCATGGTGGGGTTCAGGGTGTGCAGCATCTGATGGCCGGCCGCGGCGGCAGCCATCCGCTCTGCGCGCTGCGGTGGCGTCAGGTCACCGGCCAGCAGCCAGGGCGCGCCGAGTTCGGCGGGCAGCGGCGCCCGCAGCCGTGGGTCGCGCCCCAGCAGCCGGAACAAGAAGGTGGTTCCGGTGCGCCAGCCGCCGGTGATGACGATCGGCGCGGTCAGCGGTCGCTGCTCCAGGCCGGGATGTTCGCGCAGGTAGGTGTCGATAGCCGCGCGGGCGCGCAGTCGCCCGATCGCGGCGCTGTGCGCGTTCTTGGCCCCCAGGGCGTTGAGCCGGCCGTCCTCGGCTGCCGAGCCCAGATAGTGCTCCAGGCCGGGCTTCCAGTCCGCCGCCTCGCCGAACATCGCTTCGCCACGTCCCCGCGAGGCCCGGTCGATCACCAGGTCCACGGCCTC
Source organism: Mycolicibacter engbaekii (assembly GCF_002101585.1). GTDB lineage: Bacteria > Actinomycetota > Actinomycetes > Mycobacteriales > Mycobacteriaceae > Mycobacterium > Mycobacterium engbaekii. Next base: position 8,128 of record NZ_LQOT01000042.1, read on the forward strand.
GGCGCCGAGCCGATATCTCTCGGGCCGCACCGCCCGGTCCGATTCGGCCGCCCGGTAGATCTCCGCAGCCGCGGCCGTGCGCGCCGGTGCGTGCCACCGGGTCAACGCTGCGCCCGGATCTCGGTGCACCGCACCCGCGTGACGGTGGGAAGCTGCGGTGCACGAGCAGGTTGCAAGAACCGCATCACCACGATGCCCTCCGGCCGGCCCTCGGTGTCGAGCCAGTCGGCGTCAGTAAGCCCCGGATCCTCGGCGGCCAGCACGAACCGATACCGGTTGCCGACGATGCCGGCTGTGGCTCCGGTGTAGGAGATCCGGCGGTGACGGTGATCCAGGGAGTTGAGAAACCGGCTGTAGGCCAGGATGTTCCAGTAGCGGCAGTCCACCGTCTCCCCCTCGATGAGCAACGCCTCATCGGGTGCCAGCTGCCATCCCCCGCGCAGGTAGTGGATGCCCGGCTCGGTGTACACCGCCCCGCCGGCCATCTCCTCCCAATGCCGCATCTGGTTGGGTTGGGCCAGATCCGCCGCGGTCGCGGCCGCCCAGATTCGTGGCAGAAAGGTCGTCGCCGCCGCGAATTTCGTCAGCTGGCGGGCAAACCTTTCCGGGTCGATCGGCGCCGGGATCGGCGGGGGGTCCGCCGGTTCGATGGTGCAGTACCCGAGGGCGTCACGCTGCACATCATGGTGAAAGTGCCGCACCCACACCACGGTCGCCCCTGCGGGTAGATCCAGCCAGTCCCCCGTCGCCGGCCGCTGCCCGCCGAGTGCGAGTTGGTAGCCGCCGGTGTCGTCGAACGTCAGGGCGTCACTGTCGATTCGCGCGGTGGCCTGGGCGTCGGTGCCGCCGGCACCGGCGTACACCGTGATCGAGACATAGGCGGCATCGCCACGGTTGCCGCGAATCCGGTATCGCCCGCCCGCCTGAATATCGGCCACCCAGTAGGAGAAGTCCGGGTTGTCCATCAGGAATTTCTGGCGCCACCCGTTGAACGGCACCAACTCGGGCCGGTCCCGGTCCACCTCGAAGCGGCCCAACTGGTTGGCGACCGAGCGCAGCAGTGCCCGCAGTCCGTCGGCCTGCTCCATCCGCGACAGCCCCGCGGTGTCGGCGATCACCTGCTCCCCCGCCGCCCGCAGGGCATCGACCAGGCGGTGCCACGCATCGGCCTCGGGTCGTGGCGGCTCTCGGTGGTCATCAGCGTCTGTCGTGCTCATCGAAGACTCACTCGCGGATCATGCCGGTACCGCGGCGCGGGATCGTCGATGAGGATGCCGGGTTCGGCAGTACAGACCGCGGGCACCGCATCCAGCACCGCGCGCACGGAGGCGTTGGTGATCGGGCTGACACGACCGGTCGGCGAGCCGAACTCGAACTGTGCTCGCATCTCCGCGGGTTCACCGCTGAGCACCAGGGTGTAGGACACCGGTGCGGTGAACCCGCCGAACGGCAGATCGTCGCCTCGGTAGACCAACTCCGGCGCCAGATACCAGCACTCTTCGTTGGTGAAGAAGTGGTGCTCTCCCAGGAATCCGCGATGGGTCAGGTGCAGGGCTGCCGCAGTCCCCTGGGCGATGGTCGTTGATCCGATGACGGCATCACGGACCGCGGGAAGGCCGCGGAAGGCGGTCTCCACCCGGACCTCGTCATTGCTGGCGCCGTACAGCGCGTGGGCGACGTTGCCCGTCAGGTCGCCGTAGTAGAGGTCGCCGCCGCGCGCCACCGGGCAGCTCGCATCCAGGGTGTCCAGCTCGGCGCCGAAACCCAGCGCTGCCAACCCGCCCCACATGCTCGCCGGCGCGCGACTGAAGTCGACCGCCTCGACCGCACGCACGTGCGTTGTCACCGACATCGCGCCGGCCATCGTCATGGCCAGCCGCTCGACAATGAAGGTCGGGTGCACCCCGGTGCCGAACAGGGTGGCTCCCCCAGCCTGGCAGGCCTGCAGGAGCCGTTCCGGAGTTGCACGAAAGGCGCTGAGCCAGTTCGGCATCGACACATTGTGGTAGGCGGCGGTGGACACCACGTTGACGCCGGATTCCAGCAGGGCGATCACGTCGTCGTCCAGCCCCTTCATCACCGCTGCCGGCGACGGCGTGACGATCACACAGTCCGGCTGCAGCGCGATGACGTCCTCGGCGTTCACCGTCGCGGACACACCGATGGCGCCCAGGCCCACCAGCTCGCCGACGTCGGCGCCATGCTTGGCGCTCTTGCGCACCTTGGCGCCGACGATCTCGAAGGCCGGGTCCTCGAACGCGGCCCGCGCGACGGCCGACCCCACCTCCCCGGGGCCCCAGATCACCAATCGATAGGGAACGTCGCGACGTAATGCCATGTGCCACCTCCACGTTCGGCGTCCGGGCGCACCGAAGGGTCCGGAAGCATTTGCTTCCGGAAGCAGATGCTTCCTGTTCCCGGGCCGCCTGTCAAGGTCCGATCGGGACCCCGCGTGCAGCCACTCTGGGGCGACCGCAGCGCGCTAGGCTCCCAGCATGTCGAGGCCATATCGTGGCCGCCACGCCGAGGCGCGGTGCGCGGATCGTCGTCAACGACTGGTGCAGGCCGGAATCCAGTTGGTGGGCACACAGGGCGTATCCGCGGTATCGATGCGGGCGGTCTGCCGCGAAGCGCAACTGAGCCAGAAGTTCTTCTACGAGAGCTTCACCGACACCGACCAACTGCTCCAAGCCGTCTACCGCACCACCCTCGACCAGGCCCGGCACACCATCGATGACGCGGCCGCCGGCTGCCCCGATCTGGCCGCGCGCACCCGAGCCCGGGTGGATGCCGCCGCACGTCTGGCGCGTGAGGACCCCCGGGTGTGCCGCATCCTGCTCATGGAACCGATCGCCGACGTCCGGCTGCGCCACTTCGTCCGGGACATCACGGCCAAGGCGTTCCGTCCGACGACTGAGGATCCCGAAGCCGGCCCGCGCCTCAGGATGCAGTACGCGACCGTGTTCGGCGCCCTGATCTCCCTGTTCATCGAGTGGAGCGAAGGCAACCTCGGCGCGGACAGGGCGGCGTTCGTCGATTACGTCACGGACATGTTGCTGTCCTCGCCGCTGTTCCCGCCGAGCCCTGGGACCTCCGCGCCGTAACCACCCGGCCCGGTCAAGGCGGTGACATAGTGAGACACCCGCATCCCGCGGCAATGGAGGAATGGTGCCGGAAACAAGCCCTGTGGCCGAATTCGACTTCATCATCGTGGGCGCAGGCAGCGCAGGCTGCCTGCTGGCCAATCGGCTCAGCGCGGACCCGCGACACCGCGTGCTGTTGATCGAGGCCGGCGGCAACGACGATTGGTTCTGGATCAAGGTGCCGGTGGGCTATCTGTACACCATTGGCAACCCCCGAACCGACTGGTGCTTTGCGACGGAGGCCGATCCCGGCCTGGCCGGGCGCAGCATCCTCTATGCGCGGGGCCGCGTGATCGGCGGCTGCTCGTCGATCAACGCCATGATCCACATGCGCGGGCAGGCCAGCGATTACGAACTGTGGGCGCAGGCCACCGGCGACCAGCGATGGCTGTGGGGCGGCCCGAATCGTCCGGGCCAGACGCTGGCGATCTTCAAGGAGTTGGAGAACTATTTCGGCGGCGCCGACGACTGGCATGGCGCCGGCGGTGAGATCCGGGTCGAGCGGCCGCGGGTGCGCTGGCGGATCCTGGACGCCTGGCAGGCCGCCGCCGCCCAGCTGGGCATCGCGCCGATCGACGAGTTCAACCGGGGCGACAACTCCGGCAGTGCCTATTTTCACGTCAACCAACGGCGGGGCCGGCGGTGGTCGATGGCCGACGCGTTCCTGCACCCTGTCGCCCACCGCCCCAATCTCACGGTCTGGACGCACACCCAGGCCTTGCGGCTGCTGACCGACGATCAGGTTCGGCAGGTGCAACGTCAGGGATCCTGGACGACGGCGCGGCATCGGGTCACCGGAATGCAGCTGCTCAAAGACGGTCGGACCGTTGAGGTTCGAGCCCGCAAAGAGGTGATCTTGAGCGCTGGAGCCATCGGCTCGCCGCACCTGATGCAGCTTTCGGGTCTGGGCCCGGCCGAGCTTCTCGCCCAGCACCACGTGCCGGTGGTCGTCGATCTGCCCGGAGTGGGCGAGAACCTCCAGGACCATCTGCAGCTTCGCACGATCTACCGCGTCCGGGGTGCGCGGACGGTCAACACCCTGTACCGAAATTGGATCACCCGCGCCGGCATGGGAGCCCAGTACATGGTGCTGCGATCAGGGCCCCTGACCATGCCGCCGTCCACGCTGGGGGCGTTCGCCAAGAGCAATCCCTCGCTGGCCAGCCCCGATCTGGAATGGCATGTGCAGCCGTTGTCGCTGCCGAAGTTCGGCGATCCCCTGCACCCCTTCGCGGCCATCACTCCCTCGGTCTGCAATCTGCGGCCCACCTCACGCGGGCAGGTGAGACTGGCCGATGCCGATCCGCTGAGCAACCCGAAGATCTTTGCCAATTACCTGTCCACACAGGCCGATCGCGACATTGCCGTGCGCGGCCTGCGGATGACCCGGCAGATCATGGCGGCGCCCGCCCTGGCCCGCTACCGCCCGCAAGAGGTGCTGCCCGGTCCGCAACTGGTCAGCGACGAAGACCTGCAGGCGGCAGCCCGCGAACTGGGGACCACCATCTTCCACCCGGTGGGCACCTGCGCGATGGGCGCCTTTGACGGCCGCGGCCGGCCGAGGTCGGCCACCACGGTGCTCGACACCGACTGCCGGGTATACGGCGTCGCCGGACTGCGCGTGGTCGATGCGGCGGCGATGCCCACCATCACGTCGGGCAACACCAACGCGCCGGTCATGCTGATCGCCGAGCGCGCCGCGCGGGCAATCCTGGAATGAGCCGGTCTGACGCGCGGCTCCTGCCGGTGCCCATCAGCGGGCCCGCAGGCCGTCGAGAAGCGTGTTCAATGCCGCGCCGGCCTGATCCCGTGCGGCCCGCTGATCGGACGCATTGGCCACGAACAGTGCCGTCTCGTTGGCGGCCGCCAACAGGACATGCGCCAGCACCTCCACGGGTTGCCCGGCAGCGATGTCACCCTCGGCGATGCCACGTTCGAGCATCATGCGGATAGCCCCGAGTCCGTAGCGGCCTTCCAGCTCCCGCCACTTACCCCAGCCCAGTACCGCAGGACCATCGATCAGCAGGATGCGCTGGACATGCGGCGTCAGCGATGCGTCCAGAAACCCGGCCAGCCCCTGGCGCAGCTGGTTGAGCGCTCCGTCTGCGGGGTCGGCGAGGCTGTGGGCGGCCGCCATCACCAGCTCCTCCTCGACGGCGATGAACACCGCCTCGAAAAGGGCCTGCTTGTCGGCGAAGTGGTGATACAGGGCGCCCCGGGTGCCCACGCCGGCGGCAATAACGATCTCTTCGGTTCCGGTCCGGTGATAGCCCTTGTCCACGAACAATGTTCGGGCGGCAGCGATGAGCGCCGAGCGGGTCGCCTCGGCTTGTGCGGCTCGTCGCGCCTTGGAATCCAACTGTTCCCGCTCACGCACCGCCACATCCTATTGCACCCCGCACACCCGTGACCTACAGTCTGTATGTCACATGCAGCTGTATGTGATGCGGTCGGTGACTGCCGGCCCGGTCCACTGGTGGAGGTTCGCGATGCCCCGGCCGTGCGATGGCATCCGCGAATTCGGCGCGCCTATGTCCGGGCTCTCACCCACCTCGACCGCCGCGTGATGAGCTCACCGGCCACCACATCCGGCCCTGGCCAGATGCAGGTGCCGGTCTCCCCCGGCGTCCCGGACGCGCGCCCGCCCCTGTCAGCCGGCGCCCGGCGCTGGCTGCTGACCGTGTGCTGCCTGGGCGTGCTCATGGTCATGTCCTCGATGGTGGCCCTCAACGCCGCACTGGGCCCCATCGCGACCGAGACCCTGGCAACCCAGCACCAGCTCACCTGGATCGTCGACGCCTACACATTGGTGATGGCATGCCTGCTCCTGCCGTCGGGTGCGCTGGGCGACCGCTACGGGCGCCGCGGTGCACTGCTGATCGGCTTGGCGATCTTCGGCGCGGCATCGCTTACGCCTATCTTCATCGACACGCCCACCGCCCTGATCGCCACCCGGGCCGTCACCGGAGTCGGTGCCGCAGCCATTCTTCCCGCCACCCTGTCGCTGCTGACCGCGGCTTACCCCGCCGAGGAACGCAACAAGGCCATCGGCATCTGGGCGGGCGCCTGCGCCGGCAGTGCGCTCGTGGGGTTCATGGGCACGGCGCTGCTCACCCAATTCGGGCCCTGGCAGAACATCTTCTGGTCCTTCGCCGGGGCTTCAGCGCTGCTGTTCGCGCTCGGCTGGACGATCCCCTCCTCCAAGGACGCCGAGTCGGCCCCGCTGGACTATGTGGGCGTACTGCTCATCGCTACCGCGGTGGGTGCGTTCGTCTACGGGGTGATCGAGGCCCCCCGGCTGGGCTGGGGCCACCCGCTGGTCTACTGCTGTCTGGGTGGCGGCATCGCGCTGGCCCTGATCTTCGGCGTCGTCGAACTGCGCCGTACGCACCCACTGCTGGACATCCGGGTCTTCACTCGACCCGAAATGCTCACCGGATCAATCGCGATGACCACGCTCTTCTTCGCGATCTTCGGGTTCTTCTTCCTCGCCATGCAACACCTGCAGCTCGTCATGGGTTACAGCGCCCTGCGTACCGCGATGGCCTTGACTCCCCTGGCGGTACCGCTGCTCACCCTGGCGGTGCTGACCAGCTGGTACCTGCCCCGCCTCGGGCTACGGGCGTCGATCGCGGGAGGTCTGGGGATCCTGGCTTTCGGGCTGCTGTCCATGCGCAACCTCGAAGTCGGGTCGCCCTACTTCGATCTGGCCTGGCCGATATGCGTCATCGCCACCGGCCTGGGCCTGTGCAACGCACCGGCGACCTCCGCGATCACCGGCTCGGTACCGGTGAACAAGCAAGGCGTCGCGTCAGCCATCAACGACACCACCCGCGAACTCGGCGGCGCGCTCGGCATCGCGCTGGCAGGCTCCGTACTGGCGGCCGGCTACAGCAGTGCACTGGCCCCCGCCGTCGCAGCGCTGCCACCGCAGGTCAGCGAACCCGCCCGCGGCTCGCTGGCCCAGGCTCTCGCCATCGCCGAACAGCTGGGGACCGCCGGACAGGCCCTGAGCACCGACGCCAAAAACGCGTTCCTGCAAGCCATGGACACCTCACTACTCATGCTCGGCCTCGTCGTCCTGGCTGCCGCGGCGTTCATCGCGGTATGGGCGCCCGGGCGCGACGGACAACAACTCGCCGCCCTGCGCCCGACATCGGGCAGACACCGGCTCAGTCGACGCTCCCCGCGCCCCCGGTCCCAGACGTTCATCGCCGGCTAATCGTCCTCAACATCGTCACGGTGCGCGGCCTCGATCACCTCAGGCGGTACCGGCCTCTGCAACCACACCCGCATCCGCAGCAACCCCCCGGTGATCGTCCCGACGGCAAAGAGGGCGACGATGATCCACAGCGCGGTCGACATGCACTGATTGTCCCCCTCTACCTGCCCAGGGCATATCCCCTGCGCTGAATCCTCATTGGCGACATCGACTGCACCGCGTTCCAAGAACTGGGGCGGCGTCCACCGTCGCGACCAACGCCCGGTCGAGGGCAGACTGATCGCCATGGGCAGACTCATCTATGGCTTCAACGTGTCGGTGGACGGCTACATCGCCGACGCGCAGGGCAACATCGAGTGGGGCAACCCCAGCGACGAACTGCACCAGTACTGGAACGACTTCGAACGCGACACCGCCCTGGCGTTCTACGGACGGCGGCTCTACGAACTGATGTCCGCGTACTGGCCCACCGCCGACGAGGACCCGGACGCCTCCCCGACGATCGTGGACTTCGCCCGCATCTGGCGCGACATGCCCAAGGTCGTGTTCTCGCAGACCCTGGAATCGGTTGGCTGGAACTCCCGCCTCGAGCGCGGTGACCCGGTCGAGGTGGTGACGAAATTGAAAGCCGAAACCGACGGCAACCTGGAGGTGGCCGGCGCCACCCTGGCCGCACCGATCGTGCAGGCCGGGCTGGTGGACGAGTTCCGGCTCGTCATCGCCCCCACCGCCGTGGGCGGCGGTACCCCGTTCTTCCCCAGCCTGCCGTCGTGGATCACGCTGGAGCTGTTGGAGAACCGCACCTTCCCGGGCGGGACGGTCCTGCTGCGCTACGAGGCGAACCGCGACGGAACGGACAGGCGACGCCACTAGGCCCCGGCTATCGCCGAGCCCATTCTTCGGCCAGCAGCTGATAAGACCGCACTCGGTCGCTGTGATCGTGCGTGATGGTCGTGATGATCAGTTCGTCGGCGCCAGTCGCGTCCCGCAGTTGTTCAAGCTGATCGGCGACTTGAACCGCAGTTCCGACGAACTGTGTTTCGAGCCGGTCGGCCACCAGTGCACGATCCGCATCGGTCCAGACGTGCCGGCGCGCCTCGTCCAGGTCTGGAAACGGTATCGCTCCTTCTCCGGTCCGGATGCTGCGTACCCAGAGTCCGTAGCCGGCGGCGAGGTCACGCGCGGTCGACTCGTCGTCGGCGACGACGACATCGGCTGAGACACTCAGATACGGTTCGTTCAACGCGGCCGACGGTGCGAATGCGGCGCGGTACCCCTCCGCGGCCTCGAGCACTCCGGCGGGTGCCACGTGATAATTGGCGGCGAAACGCAGGCCGTTTTTCCCTGCGACCAGGGCGCTCTCGCCGCCGCTGCTGCCGAGAATCCACACTTGCAGGTCAGCACCGGCACCCGGGACCACATGGGCGCTTTCCCCGTTGGCACCGCGGTAGGTGTCTGCGATCAGCGCGAGTACATCGCCGACCTGTTCGGTGTAGTTCTGTGGTCGCGAGTCAGGCAGGGTGAGCAATTCCGCCTGCAGGGCGATCCGCGGCGATTTCAGCAACGCCGAATAGTCGAACCGGGCCGGTATGCGCAACCCGTTGGGTGCATAGCCCGCAACTGCGGAATCGGATCCGTCGGCCGCGGGCGTTGGGCGGCTGGCGGAGCGTCCGAGACCGAGATCGAAGCGGCCGGGGTGAAGCGCATCGAGGAGACCGAATTCCTCGACCGCCGACAACGCTGTCCGGTGCCCCATCTGCAGAGCACCTGATCCCAACCGGATCGTCGAGGTCCGGGCAGCGACCGCGGCCAGTAGCACCGCCGGCGATGTGCCCGCCACTCCCGGATTGAGATGGTGCTCGGCGAGCCAATAGCGTGCGTAGCCGAGACGTTCGGCGTTGCGGGCCAGATCGATGCTGTTGCGGACCGCTTGCGTCGCGCTGGAGCCCGCGGAGATCGGGACCAGATCGAGCACTGTCAGCGGCGTCATAATTCACGATAACGGGCGACGCGCGTCGGCCCCGATGCCAATCAGCGGCCCTCTCCCCCCACGGGCTGTCCGGGGAGGGGCTATCCCGCACAACCTATTTCGGATCAGGTTGAGTGAAACGCTGCAGGAACCGATCGGCCGCGCAGTTGGCGCGAGGAGCCTCTTTTGCGGGAATGTTCACTGCCGCCACTCGGTTACATTGGGCATTGGTCAGACAGTTGCCAGTGACTCAACCGTGAGGACCTGATTGTGCGTTCCGAAGTTGGCCGTATCGCCTCGTGTTGTTGTCGTGGGCGGCGACGGTCTTAACCGCAAGGGCAACGTCGCCGCCTCGGCCACCTTCTCCCCCGCCGACCGACGAAAGCCTGACCGCATGTCCGAACCGTCCGCATTCATTCACCTGGCCGTTGCACTCGACGGTGCGGGCTGGCATCCCAGCGCATGGCGAGAGCCTGGCGCCAGGCCCGCAGACCTCTTCACCGCCGGATACTGGGCCGACCTGGTCGCCGAGGCCCAGCGCGGGCTGCTGGACTTCGTCACCATCGAAGACGGTTTCACTCTGCAATCCGAGGACCGCTTCGCGCCCGATCAACGAGTCGACCGGGTACGGGGCCGTCTTGACGCAGTGCTGATCGCCGCCAGGGTCGCCCCGCGTACGGACGGAGTAGGGCTGATCCCGACGATCACGACCACCCACAGCGAGCCGTTTCACCTCTCCAAGGCGATCGCCACACTCGACTACGTCAGTGGCGGTCGCGCCGGGGTTCGGGTGCAGATCGCGGGCCGGGCAGACGCGGCCGCACACTTCGGTCGGCGCGAAATCGCCACGTTGGCACCCGGATCGCTGCGGGACCCGCGATTTCGATCAGAGATCCTCGCGCACTTCGACGAGACGGCGGACTACGTCGAAGTATTGCGCCGCTTATGGGACAGCTGGGAGGACGACGCTGAGATCCGTGACGTGGCCACCGGCCGATTCATCGACCGGAACAAGCTGCACTACATCGATTTCGAAGGCCGGTGGTTCTCGGTCAAAGGCCCCTCGATCACTCCCCGGCCGCCGCAGGGCCAACCGATCGTCGCAGCACTCGACCACGGCGCCGACGACTACCGGCTGATCGCCCGCACCGCCGATGTCGGATTCGTGACCCCACACGCGGTCACCGATGTCGCCGCGATTGCGCAGCAGGTGGCCGCGGCGCGGGAAGCCGTGCAGCGCACCGAGGACGTTCTGCTCTTCGGCGACATCGCAGTGTTTCTTGACGATACGACGAGTGGGGCGCAGTCGCGTCAACGACGACTCGATGAGCTGGCGGGCATCGAGTGGACCAGCGATGCCAGGATTTTCACCGGCACACCAGGTGACTTGGCTGATCTGCTCCAGCAATGGCACGCCGCAGGCCTGGCGGGGTTCCGGCTGCGTCCGGCCGCTCTGCCGCACGATCTGGCCCAGATCACCAACGCTGTGGTGCCCGAACTTCAGCGACGCGGCCTGTTCAGGACCGAGTACTCAACGAGGACGTTACGCGGAACTCTCGGTTTCGAACGTCCCGCAAACCGCTATGCGACAGCCTGACCTAGGACCCGCCATGACCAAGCCCATCAAGCAGATTCATCTCGCCGCCCACTTCCCCGGCGTCAACAACACCACAGTGTGGAGCGATCCGGCGGCCGGCAGTCACATCGAGTTCGACTCGTTCGTGAGGTTCGCGCAGACAGCCGAACGCGGAAAGTTCGACTTCCTGTTCCTCGCGGAGGGCCTGCGGCTGCGAGAGCAGAACGACGCGATCTACGACCTCGATGTGGTGGGCAGACCCGATACCTTTACCGTGCTGGCAGCACTGGCCGCGGTCACCGAACATCTCGGGCTGGCGGGCACTATCAATTCGACCTTCAACGAGCCCTACGAAGTCGCTCGACAGTTCGCCAGCCTGGACCACCTGTCCGGCGGGCGGGCGGCGTGGAACGTGGTCACCTCCTGGGATGCGTTCACCGGGCAGAACTTCCGCCGTGGCGGTTACCTCCCCGAACACCAGCGCTACGACCGCGCCCGCAGCTTCCTGCGCACCGCGCAGAAGCTCTTCGACTCCTGGCACGGCGACGAGATCCTGGCCGACAAGGACTCCGGTGTGTTCCTGGCCAACCCCACACCTGGTGAGTTCGTGCACCGCGACGAATTCTTCGATATCGCCGGGCAGTTCAACGTGCCCCGCAGCCCTCAGGGCAGACCGGTGATCTTCCAGGCGGGCGACTCCGACGACGGCCGCGAATTCGCAGCCGCAGATGCCGATGCGATCTTCTCCCGGCACAGCACGCGGGAAGCGGGTCAGGCGTTCTATGCCGACGTCAAGGGGCGGCTCGCCAAGTACGGACGCCGCTACGACGAGTTGCTCATCCTGCCCGCGGCCACCTTCATCCTCGGTGACACCGACGCCGAGGCGGCGGATCTCGCCCACGAGGTGCGACTGGCTCAGGTCTCGCCGCAGACGGCCATCAAATTCCTCGAGCAGCTGTGGAACCGGGATCTGTCCCAGCACGACCCGGACGGACCGCTGCCCACCGTCGACCCTGTGGTGGGCGAAAACGTCGTCTCCCGCGGCCGGGCCAGCGTCCGGATGTATCGCGATCCGGTCGCGACCGCCAACGAGTGGCGTGCCAAGGCACAGGCGGAAAACCTGACGACCCGTGAGCTGATCATCGAGGTCACCGGCAGGCAGAACTTCATCGGCTCCCCCGCCACCGTCGCGGACAGGATCAATGAATTGGTCCAGGCCGACGCCAGCGACGGATTCATCCTGGTCCCGCACATCACTCCCGATGGCCTTGGCCCATTCGTCGACAAGGTCGTGCCCCTGCTGCAGGAGCGGGGCGTGTTCCGCACCGACTACGCGGGCACCACACTGCGCGATCATCTCGGGCTCGCTGCGCTGCAATCCGGTGAAGCCTCCAGCAGCGTCGCCTCCTGACCGGACTACCCCGGCGAGCTCGCAGGGCCGCGCAATGTCTCCCGGAAAGATGTCATACCCCTCTGCGAGACTCAGATCATGTCCCCGACCGCACCGTCAGCCAGCGTCGCAGGACGCTCGGACGAACGTCTTGAGGCGCTCTTCGAGGAACTGGCCGACCTGACCGGTCAACGCAACGCGATCGACGGGCGCATTGTCGAGATCGCCGCGGAGATAGAACGAGACGAATTGTGGGGCGGCACCGGAGCGCGGTCGGTCGCGGCATTGGTCGCCTGGAAGACCGGCTCGTCGCCGGGCAACGCCGCCCTCATCGCGGCTGTCGCACACCGGCTCGAGTCGTTTCCCCGCTGCGCCCAAGGCATGCGGGAGGGCCGGTTGTCGCTGGACCAGGTCGGGGTGATCGCCCAGCGCGCCGGCGCGGGATCCGACGAGCACTACGCGCAGTTGGCCGGTGTGGCCACCGTCGCCCAACTGCGCACCGCGGTGAAGTTGGAACCACGTCCCGAGCCCGGCCCTCGACCCGAGCCCCAGGCATCCATCACGAAGACCAGCGACGCCGCGTTCGACTACTGGCGAATCGCACTTGCGCACGCCGATTCCGCGAAGTTCGAGGCAGCACTGCAATCTCATCGCGATGCGCTCATCGCCGAGTGGAAGCGCGACTGTGGCGGCGCGACGCCCGACCACCAGCCGCCGATACCGGGGAACATCGATGCCTTCATGCAGCTGGTCGAATCCGGATGGGACGCCGAGGTGCAACGTCGGCCACACGGGCAACGCACGACGGTGGTGTTGCACGTAGATGTCGAAAGACAGATCGGCGCCCTGCACCTGGGCCCGGTGCTGCCAGAATCCGAGCGGCAGCGCCTGTCGTGTGACGCCACATGCGAAGTGTGGTTCGAACGCGACGGCGAGGTGATCGGCTGCGGTCGGTCGACTCGCACGGTCAGCCGTCGGCTGCGCCGCGCACTCGAACATCGGCACCAGACGTGCGCTGTCCCGGGTTGTGCGGCCGCCCACGGTCTGCACGCCCACCACATCCGGCACTGGGAAGACGGCGGTGCCACCGACCTGGAGAACCTGGTGCTGGTCTGCCCCTACCATCACCGCCTGCATCATCGGGGCGGCATCACCATCACCGGACCGGCCAGCCGGCTCACCGTGACCGACAGTGACGGCAGGCGACTGCGGCCAGGATCGCTGGCTCGCCCGCCCACCGGCACACCACCCGCCGTCGCGCCCTGTTTCGGACCGACCGGGGAACGAGCCGACTGGTGGTGGTACGAGCCGTTCCAACCGCAAGCTCCGCCCGCCAATAGCTAGATCGACTGCGGCAGCGCGCTGTTCGCACCTCTAGGAACAGCGAACCTGCCGATTGAGCATGCAGTTCACCGGCGGCGAGTACGGCCCATTCAGCACGCCCCGGAAGCCGCCGGTGGCCGAACCCCCCGGCGGGATGATCCGATTCCAATTCGCCGGGGCGAGCACGTAGTGCGTGCCAGATCGGCCAACCGTGCTGTTCCACGCGTGCTGGATCGATTCATTCGCCGGCATGTCGAATTCGAGCCGCCAGTCAGTCATCGGCACCGTGCTCCAGTTCGTGATGACGAAGCGGGCGATGAACCCGGTCTGCCACGTCGAGGTCACCGACAGCGTCGCGCCGGCGGCGGCCGCACGAGCCACCGCGCTGGTCGCGAATCCGGGAATGACGACCATCGCCGCCACCACGGCAACCTGAAGCGCTGTCCACCAGCGTTTAACCCAGCTTCCCCGGACGGCCATAGCAGCCAACAGTAGAACCGCTCAGCGAAGAATCGCGCTGCCACCGCGGGCAACCTGCAGGACCTTTGCCCAACTGAAACCGTCACGAAACCTTCCTCGCCGCCCGCAGCCGCGGTCGCCACCGGATCGGCAACGGCGCTACCGTTGCCAAGGGGCGGGCTCACCGCCCGCGATGAGGGGGCACCGACATGCTGAAACACGAGATCCACGGCACCGGTGAGCCGCTGGTCCTGATCCACGGGATCACCCACCGCAGGCAGGCCTGGTATCCCGTTCTCGAGCACCTGACCGACCACCGCACCGTGGTGCTGTTCGACCTGCCCGGACACGGCGAGTCCCACGACTTGGTGGTCCGCGACGGCGATGTCCAGGGAACACTGCGCGATGAGCTTGTGGAGTTCCTGGAGCAGCTGGGACTCGAGCGTCCCCACGTCGCCGGCAACTCGCTGGGCGGCCGGATCGCGCTGGAGGCCGCCGCCGACGAGCTGGTGGCCAGCGCCACCGTGCTGTCTCCCGCGGCGTACTGGCACAACGCCCTCGACTTCGCCTACGTTCGCCTGGTCTTCGGGTTCCTGACCACCAGTGCCCGGCTGCTGGCGCCCACCGCTCCCCGGCTCGCCCGCTCCCCCCGGGCACGACGACTGATGGGCGCGGTGGTCTCGGCCCACCCCGAACGGATTCCGGCCGAGGAGTTCGTCGGAGACCTCAACGGCATGCGGCGGGCCATTCCGGCGATGAAGCAGATCTTTCCCGCCGCGAAGGTCTTCGACCGCGAAATCAGCGCGGACATCCCCGTGACCGTGGCGTGGGCGGCACGAGACCGCATCTTGTTGCCCTACCAGGCGCGCCTCGCCGAGCGACGGCTCCCGCAGGCCCGCCACATCCGCCTGACCGGATGCGGCCACGTGCCGATGGCCGACGACCCCGAGCAGGTGGCTCGGGTCCTGCTCGAAGGCAGCGCGCCCAGCGCCCAGGCCGAAGTGTCCTGACACGCCGGCGCCCCCGCCACCAAGCCTTTCCCGTGGCACCGCAGGTGCTTGAATAGGCCGTGACCAACCGCATCCAGGCTCTGCTCGGGATCCAATACCCCGTCGTCCAGGCCCCGATGACCTACATCGCACGCGCCGAACTGGCCGCCGCGGTGTCGCAGGCCGGCGGGCTGGGCGTCATCGAGACCCTGACACCGGAAGGGCGTGCCGATCTGCGGCGCGTACGCGAGCTCACCGACAAACCGGTGGCGGCGAACCTGATGATCCAGGGCTGGAAGAAGGATCCGTCGATCGTCGACACGCTGGCCGAGGCCGGGGTGCGGCACGTCTTCACCTCCGCCGGCGACCCGGCGCTGTTCACCAAGCCGCTGCACGACGCCGGCATGACGGTGGTCCACGTTGTCGGCTCGCTCAAAGGCGCGCGCAAGGCCGCCGACGCCGGCGTCGATGCCCTGGTGGTCGAGGGCGTGGAGGGCGGCGGCTTCAAGTCCCTGCTCGGCGCCTCCACCATGGTGCTGCTGCCCCTGGTGGCCGAGAACGTCGACCTACCGATCATTGCGGCCGGCGGCATCTGCGACGCGCGGTCGGCCGCCGCGTCCGTGGTGCTGGGCGCCGAGGGGGTCCAGATGGGCACCCGGATGCTCGCCAGCCAGGAATCGGCGGTACACACCAACTTCAAGGACGCCATCGTCGCCGCCAACGACGCCGGCACCGTACTGCTCGACGTGCCCGGCAACCCGACCATGCGCGTGCTGCGCACGGGACTGGCCACCCGGATCGCCGCACACGACTCCGATTCGCAACTGCTCGGCAAGATCACCGAGCTCTACTTCGGCGGCGATATGGAGGCCAGCGTCGCCAACACCGGCCAGGTGTCCTGCCGGATTGTGGACCTGCCGCCGGTCGCCGAGATCATTCGCCGAACGTGGGGCGACATCGACGCGGTGCTCGCCGCAGCACGCGCACGGGTGTGAAGTTGGTGAACCCGACCCGCCGGTGAGCTCCGGCAGCCCATGATCATGCAATGCATCACCGGATGACCGCAGGATGAGCCTTCCGCCCGCGCAGCCCGATTCGGAACCCGAGTCGCGGCGCAGCCCCGCGTTCTCGCCCTTCCACGTGTTCACCGTGCTGGGCGTGGTCGCCATCCCGGCATTCGGCTGGTTCGGGCAGCACTGGTCCGGTGCGACGACCGTGGTGGTGTACTGGTTCGAGAACGTGGCGATGTGCCTGTTCGTGATCGGCCGCATCGCGGTGCACCAGCGCGTCAACCCCCGACACGGGCACTTCCGCTACCGGCCGCCGCAGGCCGGCGGCCTGCCCAATTCGACCTTTCTGTCCGGATTCGCGCTGATCAGCCTGGCCTTCTGCGCCGCCCACGGGTTCTTCCTTGCCGTCATCCTGGCGCTGCTCACCTACAACCGGGCGCCGCAGCTCGCGTTGATCGACCTGAACTGGCGCAGCGTCGGGTGGGGATGCCTGTCGGTATTCCTCTTCCTGACAGCCGATTTTCTGCTCGACCTGCCCAACCTGCGCCGCTGGTCCTTCCGCGATGTCGAGATGGCCGCCAACGTCGGGCTGGGACGCGTGATGGTCGTGCATATGACGTTGCTGTTCGGCCTGTTCGGCATCGCCGCCACCGATGCTCCGCGGGCGCTGTTCACGATCTTCGTCGTGCTCAAGACCCTGGCCGCACTGAGCACCGTCGTTCCCCAGTGGGACCCGGCGGAGCCCCCGCAATGGTTCAGCAACCTGATGAACCGGGTCCCGAACGTGCGTCGCGGTGAAAGCTTCGAGGAGTTCTGGGCCAAAGACCATGCCCTCGAACGAGAACGGCAGCGGCGCAACGAACAGCCGTGGAAGACTCGGCCCTGACGGTCAGCTCTCGGCTCGAATCCGCCGGGCGACTGCACCGTAACGCTCCAGACGCTCGGGGTCGCCGAGAGCGTTGTACAGCACCAGGCGGGTCGCCGTCTGGCCGTACTTGTCGATCAGCTTGTCCGCCAAACCATCCCAGGTCGATTCGGTCGCAAAGCGGGCAAGGTGCTCGTCGGTGATCTGCGCTGCCATGCCCGCGAAGTCGCCGGCCTTCTGCCTTTCGCGAATGCGCGCCGTGGTGCCCTCGAATCCGGCCTCATCCCAGATGAAGGCGTAGTTCGGTGTGCTGCCGTAGAAGCTCAAACTGGCCCGCACGAGCTCGCGTTCTTTGTGCCGCTCTTCATCGGTGTCGCCGACGATGGTCATCGCAGGCACGATGAGGGCGATCTCCGACGGGCGACGCCCAGCCTTCTCGGCTCCTTCGGCCACCTTCGGCACCACGTGACGCGCAAGGTAGCCGGGCTCCCCCAGCGGATGGACATGCACGCCGTCGGCCACTTCGCCGGCCATCCGCAACATCCACGGGCCCACCGCCGCGATGTCGACACAGGGATCGGCTACCTCGATGGGGCCGGGACTCCACTGCGGCGTAATGAAATCGAGGTCGTAGAACTGCCCGTGGTGATCCAGCTTGCCGGTTCGGAAGGCGGCAAAGCAGGCCTTGACCGCAAGCACGTAGTCGCGCAGCCGGGGACCGGGATGATCGAACGCCGCACCGTAGCGCCGCACCACGTGCGTGCGCACCTGGGTGCCCAGACCGAGCCGGAATCTGCCGCCGGTGGCCTCCTGCAGTTCCCACGCCGTCTGCGCGGTGACGAACGGGCTGCGCGGAAACGCCACCGCCACTCCGGTCGCCAGCTCGAGACCGGGCGCGGCCTGCGAGGCGACCGCGGCGGTGAGGTATGCGGTGCGCCCGGCCTCGGTGAACAGCAGACCCGAGAACCCGGCCGCCTGGGTGTTACGGGCCAGCTCGGCGGCGCTTCCCAGTGGCTGCGGAAGGGCCATGACGTCGATGTGCATCAGCAGAGACTACGTGGCAGGTCCGGTTCGCCGGGGCTACTTGCGGCTCGCGGCGGGCTGCCGGTCACGCCGTCGCCGGCCTGTAACGTGGCGGAGGTGAAATCCCCTCGGATGTCTTTGTCGCTCGCCCTGTCTGCCGCTGTCGCAGCGCTGATGCTGCCCTTCTTTCCGGCGGGCACGGCCGCGGCGGCCGACACCTGCCCGACCGCGGCGCCGGCGAGCGGCGGAACCGCGGAGTGGACGCTTGCCGGCGCCACCGGCAGCGTCGCCGTCACCGGCTCCACCGACACCACCGCCCCCCGGATAGACGTGACGGCGCCGTTCAGCGTCACCTCGACCCAGGTGCACACCCTGCGGGCCGGCAGCGGTCCGGTGGTGGCGGACACCGCCACGGTGTCGGTCTGCTACCTGGGCGTCAACGGGCGCGACGGGTCGGTGTTCGACAGCAGCTATCAGCGCGGCGTCCCGGCCGACTTCCCGCTCACCGGGGTGGTGCCCGGATTCCAGAAGGCGATCGCAGGCCAAACGGTCGGATCAACCGTGGCCGTGGCGATGACCTCTGCCGACGGTTACCCCGAGGGCCAGCCCCGCGCCGGAATCCGGCCCGGTGACACCCTGGTGTTCGCCATCAAGATCCTGGGCGTATCCGGCTGATCGGCGCCGCCGGCCCGCGCCTGACGCGCCGGCCCCGCATATGGGGCTGTATTACATTGTCCGCCAATTGAATTCAGTGTCATTGCCAGGAACCGTTGCGATCCGGTAGCGTGCGCTCATGACCGATCGAAATCGCCGTTTCGTCCTGCGTGAGCGGCCCTCGGGCCGCATCGGCCCGGGAACGTTCGAACTCAGCGAACAACCGGTGCCGGAGATCGGCGACGGCGAGGCGCTGGTCCGGGTCGACTGGATCTCCCTGGACCCGACCAACCGGATGTGGATCAACGACACTCCGTCCTACCTGCCGCCGGTCGGCATCGGAGAGGTGATGCGTGCCGGCGGCCTGGGCGTGGTGGTCGCGTCGAACAACGCGAGATATCCGGTCGGTCAGACCGTGCAGGGCTTGACGGGCTGGCAGGAGTACGTTGTCGTCTCCGACGCGATGCCGCTGGTCCCGGTCGACGTCGCCGAAGGCGTCTCCCCCAGCACCTACCTGGGCGCGCTCGGCATGACCGGCCTGACGGCATGGGTCGGGATCCGCGATATCGGCAAGCCGCGCGCGGGCGAGACCGTCGTCGTCTCCGCCGCCGCCGGCGCGGTCGGCTCGGTGGCCGGTCAGCTCGCCAAGGCCGGCGGGGCACGTGTCGTCGGGATCGCCGGCGGACCGGAGAAGTGCGCGCTGCTGACCGATCGGCTGGGTTTCGACGCGGCGGTGGACTACCGCGCCGACGACTGGGCCGGCCAGCTTGCCGCAGCGACCCCCGACGGTATCGACGTCGACTTCGAGAACGTCGGCGGCGACATCATGGATGCGGTGTTCGCGCGGCTCAACGTCGGAGCCCGGATCGCCCTGTGCGGCCTGATCTCCGGCTACAACTCGGCAGACCCGCCGCCCGGGCCGCGCGCATTCGGCAACCTGCTGATCCAGCGGGCAACCCTGCAGGGCTTCATCGTGCTCGATCACTTCGGTCGCGCCGCCGAGGCCGGCGGCGAGATCGCCGGGCTGATCGCCGCGGGCAGGCTCACCCCGCTCGAGACCGTGGTCGAGGGCTTCGACCAGCTGCCGACCGCCATCAACATGCTCTTCGACGGCAAGAACGTCGGCAAACTCGTGGTGAAGACCTCCGGATAACCGAGGGCCCCGCCGCGGCCGGCCGGGCTGTAGCCTGACCCAGGTGAATTCGCGTAAATCTCGCTGCGTCGCACTCGCGGGCGCCGCCGGCATGGCCGTGCTGCTGGCCGCGTGTGGCGGTTCGGACAGCACGACGTCGACGTCGAAGACCTCGTCGGTGACCGACCTGTTCATGCCCCCGGGCGGCGAGACGGTGACCGCCTGCCCCGCCACCCCGCCGGCCGAGGATGTGGCACCGGAGTGGACGCTCAAAGGCGCCACCGGCAGTGTCGCGGTCACCGGCTCCACCGACTCCGCCGCGCCCCGGGTGGCGGTGACGGGACCGTTCACGGTGACCCGCACCGAAGTGCACACCTTGCACGCCGGCCAGGGCCGCGTCGTCGGGGACCATGCCACGGTCTCGGTCTGCTACATGGGCGTCAACGGCCGCGACGGGTCGGTGTTCGACAGCAGCTACGAGCGGGGCAGGCCGGTCGACTTCGGACTCGACCGGGTGGTCCCGGGATTCCAGAAGGCCATCGCAGGCCAGACGGTCGGCTCCACGGTGGCGGTCGCCATGGTCCCCGCGGACGGCTATCCGCAGGGCCAGCCCAGTGCCGGCATCCTGCCGGGCGACACGCTCGTCTTCGCGATCAAGATCCTCAACGCCTCGCGCTGACCCCCATGGAGTCGACCCGGGTGGATCGGTGGCTGTGGGCGGTGCGGCTGACCAAGACCCGGCCGGACGCAGCCGCGGCGTGCCGCGGCGGGCATGTGCGCGTCAACGACCGCCCGGCCAAACCGGCGACGACGGTCTGTCCCGGTGACGTGGTGCGGGCGCAGATCGGCGATCGCAGCCGGACCGTCGAGGTGCTGCGGGTGATTCAGAAGCGGGTGGGTGCCGCGGACGCGGTGACCTGCTATCTGGATCGGACGCCCCCACCGGTCTCGGTGACGCCGGTCGCCGCACGCGAGCGCGGCGCCGGACGCCCGACAAAACGCGACCGCCGGGTGCTGGACAAGTGGCGGGCCCAGCAACGCTGAGGCGTCACTGCGGGTGGGCGGCCAGATACTGCTCGACGGGAATCCGCGTCGAGGACGCATAGCCGATCGGCAGCAGCAGATCGCCGGCGGTGGTGCGGTAATAGGTGTCCCAGCGGTAGTAGCTGGCGAACCCGGCCGGATCGCCCCCGATGACCGCGGCGTAGTCGTTGACCGCCTGCACGTAGTGGTCGGAGTGGTTGTAACCCCAGATCGCCCGGTCCCTGTTGGTGGCAAATCCGTTGGCAGCCAACAGCCGACCCGCCGCCATGATGCTGTCACGGGGCGAGTGGATGTCGCCCCCATTGCCGTAGGCCGCAAACGTCGACGGTAGGAACTGCATCGGCCCCTGGGCGGCGTCATCGCTGACCCCGTTGATGCGGCCGAAGCCGGTCTCCACGAAATTGATCGCCGCCAGGTAGTTCCACGGCACCCCGGACGCCGCCTCGGACGCCCGGTAGCTTTCCAGCAGCTCGTTGGCCGGCACCGGCGGAACCACCCGCCACGCCGGCATGGTGGTCTTCGGATCGGTCAACGCCATGAGATGCCGGCGAGCGTCGATGTTGCGGTCGTAGACCGCCAGCAACGCCGCCGGGACCCGGGGGCGGGCGATCGCATCCCACTCCGGGTGTGCGCCGAGAGTGCGGTAGGCGACCTGCTGGCGCCGGGCCGCAACGGCCAGCACCTGCTCCGGCGACGACGGGTTGCGCAACGCCTGGTCCGCGGCCACCAGGTCGGCGACCACCGCGACCGGATCCGGGCCCGGTGCGGCGCCGGCGGGCAGCGCCGCCGTCACCGCACCTGCCAGGGCCACCACCAGCACCACGACCACGCGCCACAACCGATCCGCCATGCCGTTCATCTTCGCCCCTGCACCGCCGGGAAGCGCGCAGGGCAGCCGCGCGGAGCGTCCGCGCCGTGTTAGAACTTGTTCCGCTTTGCGCCCGAACCACGTCATCGGTGCTGGTCACTTCCCGTGGGGGCCGAACTAGTGACTGTTACATTGAGGGCCGTTCAGCGCACCCCGTCAAGGAAGAGGACGCATATGACCACCAGCGTGACGACCGATGTCGTCATCGTCGGGTACGGGGCGGCCGGCACCACGGCCGCCATCACCGCCCGCGAACTGGGCGCCGACGTCATCGCGGTGGACCGCGCCAACGGTGGCGGGGCCACCGCGATCTCCGGCGGCATCATCTATGCCGGCGGTGGGACGTCGGTCCAGCGCGCCGCCGGGGTCCACGACACCGCCGAGCAGATGCTGGACTACCTGCGCCTGGAGGTCGGCGACGCGGTGCAGCCCGAAACGTTGCAGCGCTTCGTCGACGGCAGCCCGGAGATGATCGACTGGCTGCAGGCTCACGGTGTGCCGTTCAACCCCGGACTGTGCCCGTACAAGACGTCTTTTCCCAACAACCGCTACTACCTCTACCACTCGGGCAGTGAGAACGCAGGTGCGTTCCGCTCCCAGACCCCGCCGGTGCAGCGCGGCCACCGCGCCTACGGCAAAGGCACCTCCGGCAAGCAGATCTATGCGCCCCTGGCCGAATCGGCCCGCCGCCTGGGCGTCGACTTCCGCCCGCACACCACCGTCACCGACCTGCTGCAGGACCCGTCCGGCCGGGTGATCGGGGTGCGGGCCACCACCATGGGGCAGGCGCCGCGCCGCATCCAGCGCCGTTATGCCCGGTTGGCTGCGCTGTCGTCGAAACCCGGCGTCTACTTCCCACCCCTGCGCGCCGCCATGGACCGCCGCCTGGAGAAGCTGCAGAAGCGCTACGGCCAGACCATCGAGATCACCGCGCGGCGCGGGGTGATCATCTGCGCCGGGGGCTTCATCGCCAACACCGAGTGGCGCAAACGCTATGCCCCCGAGTTCGACGGCGGCCTGCCGCTGGGAACCAGCGGCGACGACGGAAGCGGTATCGCCCTGGCCTGCAGCGCCGGCGCGGTGACCGACCGGATGGACAACGTCTCGGTGTGGAAGTTCATCACACCCCCGAGTGCGTTCATCTCGGCGATCATCGTCGACGCCGACGGCCGGCGGGTGATCGACGAGTCGCGTTACGGCGCCGCGGTCGGGCAGGCCATGGTGAAGAACCACCGCAGCCAGGGCTGGATTCTGGCCGACGCCGCGCTGATGTCGGAGGCGCGGCGCCAGCTGCTCACGCAGACTCTGTGGTTCCAGCGCGCTCAGGGCGCCTCGCTGATCTTCGGCGGCGCGGTGCGCGGCGCCACGCTGGCCGAGGTGGCTCGGGCCGCCGGGATCGACCCGGAGGGCTTGGCCGCCACCGTCGCCGCGCACAACGAGGCGATCGACTCCGGCACCGAAGATCCAGCCGGCAAACCCGCGGATTTCTGCCGCCGTATCGACCAGGCACCGTTCACGCTGATGGACATCTCCGTGCGGCCCCACGTGCTACGGCCCACCCCGATGCTCACCCTGGGCGGTGTCCGGGTCGCCGAGGACACCGGTGCGGTCATCGACGCCGACAGGGCTCCGATTCCCGGGCTCTACAGCGCCGGGCGCACGGCCATCGGCGTCGCCTCCAACTCCTATGTCAGCGGACTGTCGATCGCGGACTGCGTGTTCGCCGGCCGCCGCGCCGGTGCCAGCGCGGCCGCGCAATCCCGCTAGGAGGTAAGCCCAGCCGCTGAAGCCACGATCCAGGCCAGCTCGGGATAGAAGATGTCGCTGTGCGCGCCGGCCGGCGGACCACCCTTGGTCACTTTCGACGAGGCATCCACATTGAGGATGGCCCCCTTGGCGAAGGAGTACCGGGTCCGGACTGCGCCGATCGGCTCGGTGGGTGCCGCATAGGCGCCCAGCGAACCGATGGCGCGCCACCGGCCCAGCGGATCATCGTCGATGCCGGCACTGTCGTCGCCGGCGGCGGCCGAGGCCAGCGGGTACATCACGCCCAGGGCCATGTCGTGGCTGGAATAACAGACCGTCAGCGGTCCGTCGACGCGGGACAGTCGGCCGGCCAGTGCGCCACCGGGGTGCGGGGACGAGAACGGGAGCCGGTCGAGGAAGGCGAAGCGGGAGAAGGCACCTTCGAGCAGCGTGACCGACTTGACCGGCGACGGCGTGGTGGTCGGTCCGCCGGCCAACGCAAACGACACCACCCGGGCACCGAAACTATGGCCCACCAAATGGATTCGCAAATCCGGAAATCGGTCGGCAATGCGTCCCAGCAGGGGGCCCAGGCCACGTTCGCCGACAACCCCGGCACGGTTCTTCATCTGCCAGTAGGTCAGCTGGCGCAGCGCCTGCTTGGCGCCCAGCCACAGCTTCCTGATGTTGTCGCCCAGACCGGCGCCGCCACCCCCGCCCCCATCGCTGATGTCGATGCCCGCCTCGGTGAGCGCGTCGGCGAAGCTCTCGAAGACGTCGTCGGCGCGCTTGTCGTCGGCCAACATGCCCGGCCGGGTGGGGTCGGCGGTTTCGGCCTCGCCGTCGTCGAACCCGGCCCGCACCTTGTCGCTGAATGTGCGCATGGCCGCGAACATCTCGTCGCGTTGGTCCTGGCTGGGCTCCGTCGCCAGCAGTGCGGTCAGTTCGTTGAGCTCGGCGGCCCCCGATGGGAACAGGGCGACGAGGTCGGCCACCTGTTGTGGGCTCAGAGTCGGGTCGGCATCGAACGTCGTGGCGGTGTCGGTCAATCCAGCGCCCCCGGCCGCCGCGGCACCGGGCGTGGGGTCGAAGTCCGGAATTGGTTCGTCGCGCCACATCGCCGAAGGCCAGCGGATGCCCAGGAAACCGATGGTGCGGCCAGCGCCGAGTTGCTTATCCAGCAGGGCGCACCATCGCTGGTACAGCGAGGCGGCTGTCGCCTCGTCGTTGTTCCAGCCGTGGCTGAAGATCACCAGATCGGCAACGTCGGCGGCCTCGAGTTGTTCCAGGAATTGCCTCTCCCCGTCCGGGGAGACATCTCCGCGGTCATCGAATGACAACGCCCAGGGGGCGGTGGCGGTGTTGGTCATTGCGGTTCCCCTTCCCCGATGTCACCTTGTTTGCAGTGCACGCATGAGGTCGACCAGACCGGCGCCCTGGAAGCTCGGATCGCGATTGAGCGACGTCGCGGACGAGGTGAAGATGCGCTTGACCTCGTCGGGCCTCCCCACGAACTCACGCTGTACGGAAAGAAACGCCGCGATGGCACCGGACACGTGCGGGGCGGCCATGCTGGTGCCGCTGTCCTGGATGTACACCGCTGCGCCGTCGAGCCCCTCGAAGTTGGCTCGCTGGATTCTGGCGAGGTTCTCGCCGGCCGCAGCCGAAGTGATCAGCTCGCCCGGTGCCACCAGGTCGGGTTTGGGGCGGCCGTCGCCGGTCGGCCCGCGCGAGGAGAAGTAGGAAATCCCGTTGGTGTGGGGCGAATCCCGGTGCGTTGAGCCAACCGTGATGGCCAAGTCGGCGTTACCCGGATCGTTGATCGTGACGGCGGCGCTGAACTGGTTTACATCAGACTTCCGGACATTGAGTTTGACGTAACCGGAGTTTCCGGCCGCCACCACCACGACGACGCCGGTGCGGACCAACCGGTTCACCTCCAGGCACAGCGGGCTCTGTCCGCAGGCGAACCACTCCGCCAGAAAGTCATAGCCCAGGCTGAGATTGACGCCGTGGATTCTGCTCAGCTTGCCGGTGTCGCCGTTCGTCTCGCGGATGTAGGCCAGCGCCTGGATAACCCGGGCAGTCCGGGTCGTGAGATCGCCCAGGCCGCCGAGGACCTTCAGGCTGACCAATTTTGCGCGCGGCGCAACGCCGTTGAGCGCTTCGAGCTCCACCGGCCGCGGTGACAGGATCGGGTCGGCGCCGGCCACGGCCCCGTTGTTGCGCCGCCTCTCGACGGCGATCGCGTGGGGCTCGCCGCTTTTGGGCTTCCACCGGGCCAGGCCGCCGGCGATGATGCCGGCCACGTGCGTTCCGTGTCCGTCGTCATCGATGAGCGCGGCGGCGGGGTCTTTGCTGCCGGAGACGAAGTCACGATGCAGGTCTGCCACCGACGGATCATCGAGGGTGCGCTCACCCTCGAAGTGCGGGTGGGTTTCGGCGATCCCGGAATCGATCACCGCCCAGACGATGCCCTCGCCGAAGGCGGCGAACGACCATTGCGCGGGTACCGCCTTGACCGTCGCGGTGGAGACATCGATCTGGCGGTGCACCTCGAAGTCGGGCCAGATGCGATAGATCGCCCGGTAGGGCCAGTCACCGGCAGCGGAGTCGGCGGTCGCGATGTTCGCCATCTGCGCCGGCGTCAGTTCCCCGGACAGGTATTGATCGGCTATCACGCTCGGTTTGCCCTGCGCCCCAACCAGTGTCCACAGGTACTCGACCCGGGCAATCGCCGCGCCCAAGCCGCCGGGGATCGGTGGTTCTGCACCAATCCCGTAGCGCAGATTCAGCTCGACCATGACCGGTTCGGCTTCGGGCTGCTCCTTGTCGACGAATCCCGGCGTCGATGACGTGAATGAGGAGGTGGCCGGGTAGCGGTCGAGGTCCCCGTCGTGTCCCACTGGCGGCCGAAGCTTTGGGCGCAGTGGCGCGGTCACAACCCCGGGCTGCAACAGGTCGGGTGGCGCAGGCGCCGTTTCGACCGTCGGTGCGGGCGCCGCGGCCAACAGCGCACCGAGCTGGCACGCGGTGTCGTAGTGCTTCCGACCGGCAGCGGTGGTGTGTAGCGCGCCCTTGAGCCGGCGCAGGTATTTCTGCGTTGTCAGCGCTTTGACGGTCTGGTCGACCCACCGCTCCCACGACGGCCGGTCGCCGTCATAGAGCCGGTCGGTGGGCAGGAATGCTGCAGCGAATTTGGCGCCCACCGCCTCCTTGACTCGCGTGACAGTGGCCGGGACCTCCACCCTCTCCAACTCGCGCACTGCGCACATCACCCTTGCCGCCCAGGCGATTTCGGGCGGCGGCGGCTCCAGTTCGCTGAATTCCGGAGGATCGGTCATGGCGCGGCGTCACCCTGACGGTTCATCCGTGCCGAGCAGAGTGCCATGTCCCACCCCTGATGCTGAGCGCTACGCAGGCGATACAGCTACCGTGTCTGCAACTTACTCCGCCGTTATGCCCGGGCACCAGACATTCGTGGACTCACCGCTTCGCCGCCCCGCCGGGGGCCTCCTCGATGAGCCTGCGGAATCGTGCCGCCGCAACGGTCGCCGCGCCCGCGGTGGTGACGCGCTGCACCAGGGCACTGTCGGAGGTCACCACGGTGATGTCCTGCGGCCGGTCGTCAGAGCGGACCAGCCGCACGATCTCGTCATCGGCGGAGTTGGCGCCGGAGCGCGGAGCCGCCGCGATGGTGATGACATCCGATGCGATCGGCGGGACAGGCGGCTTTTCGAAGACCACGGTGACCTGTCGGCCTTGCCCAGCCGCCCAGCGTTCCAGCTGGCGGGTCAGGCGGACCATCGCGCCGTGGCGGTCTTTCCACCACCCGTCCGGCCGCACACCGATGACGTTCATCGCATCGACGATCCACCGCATCATTGCGACGGTACGGTGCAGCCAGTGCACCGCGCTACGCCGCGGCGACACCCGAAGCGATGAGGAGGACCCGCGCCGATGAACCTGGTCACCTACGAATGCCACGACCACATCGCGACCATCACCCTGAACCGGCCGGAGGCCCGCAACGCCATCAACGGGGCGATGCGCACCGACCTCAATGCCGCCTGGGACCGCTTCCGCGCCGACGAGGACGCCTGGGTCGGGATCCTCACCGCCGCCGGCGACGTGTTCTGCGCCGGGGCCGATCTCAAGGACCCGGCGGGCGCGGTCGGCACCTTTGCCGGCACCTTCTGGGAAAAGCCCACGATCAACTCGTTCGAGAGCGGCATGGAGCTTTTCAAGCCGACCATCGCCGCGGTACACGGCCCCTGCATCGGCTACGGACTGACCGGCGTGTTGTTCTGCGACTTCGTCATCGCCAGCACCGATGCGGTGTTTCGCTACCCGGAGGTCGGCATCGGGGTGCCCACCATCGTCGGGGCCATCCGGCTGCCCCAGCGGGTGGGCTGGGCCAACGCCATGGAACTGCTGCTGACCGCAGAGCCGATGAGCGCCCAGCGTGCCCACGAGGTCGGCCTGGTGTGGAAACTGGTCGAGCCGCAGGACCTCCACGACACCGCCCTGGCCTGGGCGCGCACCCTGACCAAGGCCGCTCCCCTGGCCCAGCGGGCCACCAAGGAGGTGGCGTGGCGCAGCCCCGACATGAGCTGGATCGATTCCGTGCGGTTCGGCGAGACCATGCGCAAGGTGGCCGGGGCCACCGAGGATGTCGCCGAGGGCCTACAGGCCTGGCGGGAACAGCGCCCGCCGCGGTGGCGGGGGCGCTGAACCGCCGGGTCTCAGGCCTCGGCCAGCGCCGCCAGAGCCGCGTCGTAGTTCGGCTCCTGGCCGATCTCCGGCACCAGCTCGGTGTAGGCGACGTTGCCGTCCGCGCCGATCACCACGATGGCGCGGCCCAGCAGTCCGGCCAGCGGGCCATCGGTGATGGTGATCCCGTAGTCGGCACCGAAACTGGACCGGAAGGCCGAGGCGCTGGTGACGTTGTCGATGCCCTCGGCGCCGCAGAAGCGCTTCAGTGCGAACGGCAGGTCGTTGGAGACGGCCAGCACGGCGCCGGCGGCGGCGGCCCGCTCGTTGAAGGTCCGCACGCTGGTCGCACAGACCGGGGTGTCGACCGACGGGAAGATGTTCAGCAGGACCGGCTTGCCGGCGAACTGCCCACTGTCCACGACACCCAGGTCGGTTCCGGTCAGGCTGAAGGCCGGTGCTGCCGACCCGACAGCCGGCAACTCGCCGACGGTGTTGATCTGGTTTCCCTTTAACGTGATCTGCGCCATGGCAACAGTCTGCCAAGCCCCGCACCCGGCGTCCACGGCGGGCCGCAGTCTGGGTTCAGTGCCCGGCGGCCACCGGCTCGGGCTCGGCTTCCGGCTCCCGGATCGGCGGGACGGTTGCCGCGGCCGCCACGCTCAGGCCGGCGACGGCGAAGCACAGCGCGGCGTACCACAGCGAGCCGATCGGGTCGCCGTCCGCGGTCTGCCCGCCCACCGCACCGAAGTAGGCCGGCAGGGCGCTCAGCCACAGCACCCCCATGACGGCCAGATACACCGCGGCGAAGCGGAGCATCAGCGGATTGCGGTAGCGGCCCTCGGCGAGGGGGTTCAGCCGCTGCTGCCGCCACTGGCGGACCATGACCGGCACCGCCACCACGACAATCGCCAAAAGTTCTACCGCGTAGCCGATCCCGATCAGGCGACCGCCCGTCGCGGCGCCCAGCAGGGTGGCCGGCGCAGGCAGGATGCCGGTACCGAGCGAGGCCAGGACCCCGATGGCCACCGTCCGCCCCACGAGTTGCAGTCCGCGCACTGTCTTGCCCTGGTCGACCTGACGCCCGACGAACAGCTGCACGCACAACGCCAGCGAAGCCGGCCACAGCGCGGCGAACACCACCACGCTGCCCATCGGCACCGAGGTGAACAGGGGCAGGTTGAGGGGGTTGTCCACCGACCACTCCCACCAGCGCAGCTGCGGGCCCAGGTGGTCGAAGATCTCGTAGAAGGCGTGGTGCACGAAGCCCACGCAGATGGCCCCGACGACGGCGCCGTAGCGTCGGAACACCCCCAGGGTCCGGACGATCTCGAAGGAGATGGTGGCCATCATCGGGTAGATCGCGACGATGTAGAGCGGCAGCCGGCCCCAGAGGAATTCGACGCTGAAAAGGTTGTGCGCGAACATCGTGTCGACATGGTCGGCGATCCCGAACGCCCCGGGGAAGTACAGCGGCGGTTCGATGATCAGCAGGTAGGCGATCGCCCCGAACCACAGCGCCAGGTTGGTGGCGTCGCCGCGGCGGTACCGCGCGATCGCGTAGATCAGGGCCAGCACCGCTCCGGCGATCACGGTGATCTCCAGTACCGGCAGCGTCCAATTCTCCAGCTGCAGCGGGTTGCGGAATTCCAGCAGGCCGCCGGCCTGGCCGCACGAGAAGCCCAGCGACTCGGCAAGGCCCTCGAACGTCGGGGTACACAGGTCGGGCATCAGGCGCTCTTCTCTTCCGCGGTGTACCACTTGGTCACGTCGTAGCCGTCGTCGTAGCGGGCGAACCACTCGTTGGCCAGCGCCGGGATCTTCTCGTGAGCCGGCTTGTGATTGGGCAACTGGCTGCGGATGATACCGGTTACCGCGGTAGCCATTTCACGTTTCGGCAGATGTTTGAAGGCGTCCTCGATGGGGCCCTGATCTGCCGGCCAGCCGAACGGCACCCGTCGCCGCCAGGCCTGCTTGGCGCGGTAGGTGCTGAACAGTGACAGCGCGTCGACTCGGCGGTCCTCCACCGGGATATGGCGGTTGAAGCCCTCGCATGCCACCTTGATCACGCTCATCACGTGCTTGAAGATCGACGGCGCCATCCGCATCCGGTACCACGGGTCGTTGATGACGTGGTCGTAGATGATCAGCGCCGAGCTGCGGTGCTCGACCTCTTCGACGAAGTGCCACAAGAACAACGAGGCCACCCGGTCGTCGCCCGGCGCGAACAGGGTGTCGTCGTGGTCGAGCATCAGCTTGAAGACCGGGGTGAAGGTGGCCTCGAGGTCGGCGGTGTAGGCCAGCCGATAGTCCAGGGACTTTTCCGCCGACATCTTGTCGAACATGGCGTTGCAGGCATCGACGGTCTCTTTGAGCCCCGGATAGGCCTTCACCAGCGCTTTGGCATGACCGCGGTGGGCCATGGAGTGTTGACCCTCCTGCCGCACGAAGGCATCGGCCTCTGCGGCCACGGCGGGGTCGGTGATGCGTGGCATCGCTTCGGCGATCATGCCGCCGATCATCTTCTCGAAGCCGATCGCCAGCAGCGAGACCGCGTTGGCCATCGACGAGAACGCCGGATTGGCCTCGTTCCACAGGAACGGCACCGGGTGCTCGGCGAAAGCGAACCGCAACTTGCGCACGATCAGGTCGGTCATCGCTACCTCAGCTCAAAACATACGACGGGACGCTTGCGCGTATGATTGTTCGGTGCATTGCGGTTGTCAAGCAGGTCGCTGATGGCCCGGCGGCGCGGTTGGGGCGGAAACCCGCCGC
Source organism: Mycolicibacter engbaekii (assembly GCF_002101585.1). Lineage (GTDB taxonomy): Bacteria > Actinomycetota > Actinomycetes > Mycobacteriales > Mycobacteriaceae > Mycobacterium > Mycobacterium engbaekii. Next base: position 39,029 of record NZ_LQOT01000042.1, read on the forward strand.
ACACCGATGAGGAGGCCAGCCGGCGAATCATCGCCGCCGCCGTCGAACTGGTCGCCGAGACCGGGTCGGCGGTGTCGCTGGCCGAGGTGGCCGGATCGCTCGGGGTGATCCGGCAGACGGTGTACCGCTACTTCCCCACCGCCGACGCGCTGATGCGGGCGGTGGCCATCGCCTCCGTCGACGACTTCCTCGACCGGCTCACCGCCCACGTGCACGGCATCGGGGATCCGGCCGACGCGCTCACCGAAGGCGTGCTCTACACCCTGGACGCGGTCGCCCACTCCCCGCATCTTGGCGCCATGTTGTCGTCGTCGTCGGCGCACAACCGGGAGATGGCGTCGGCCGAGGCCCGCGCGTTCGGCATGCGGATGATCGAGAGGTTCGACGTCGACTGGGCGGAGCACGGCTACGACGAGGCCGCCCTGCGCGAACTCGTCGAGTTCACCCTGCGGATCATGCTCTCGTTCGTCGTGGCCCCCAACGACCCCGATCGCTCCGCCGAGGACCTGCGCCGCTTCCTGCGCCGGTGGCTCGGCGAAGCCGTCGCCGCCCAACGCGGCCGCCCCGCTCCGTAACCCACTTCACATACCCCGGCGGGCATTTTCGCGCCTCGTTATATACCCTACGGGGTATCGTATTGACCATTGATTCGGGTCAGAGTGAATTCGGAGGTCGCCACCATGCTCACAATCGCCAAGCGGGCCTGGGTGCCGGTGGTCGTCGCCCTGGCCGCGCTCGCCGGGACCGTTGCGGTGGTCAACCTGCGCGGTGCCTTCGGATCAGACGAGATATTCCGCTGGGACGGCAGCGGCTCCCGGCCGATCGCATCGATCAACGAGAAGCGGATCGTCTACGAGATCTTCGGCCCCGACGGCAGTACCGGCGGGGTCAGCTACCTCAACGAGCAGACCCAGCCCGTCGAGGCACGGTTCACCCAACTGCCCTGGACGTACACGATCACCACCACGAGTCCGGCCGTGATCGGCAACGTGGTCGCTCAGGGCGACGGCGACAGCATCGGCTGCCGCATCACCGTCAACGGCGCGATCAAAGATGAGCACCTGGCCACCGGGCACCACGCCCAGGTCTTCTGTCTGGTCAAAGCCGCATGAACGCGCACGGCAATCCCCGCCCCGCATATATGCGCCTGGTCCGCCTGCTGGCGTGGCCGCTGATCATCTTCTGGTTTTTGCTCACCCTCGGGCTCAACGTGCTGGTGCCGCCGATCGAATCGGTCGCGCGCGAGCACGCGGTCACGATGTCGCCCCAGGACGCGCCCTCGTTGATGGCCGCAAAACACATCGGCGCGACGTTCGAGGAATTCGACTCCGACTCGATGGTCATGCTGGTGATCGAGGGCGAGAACAAACTCGGGCCCGACGCCCACCGTTACTACGACACGTTGATCGAGAAACTGTCCGCCGACCACGAACACGTTCAGCACGTCGCTGACCTGTGGGGCGATCCGATCACCGCCGCCGGGGTGCAAAGCGCCGACGGCAAAGCCGCCTACGCCCAGATCAACACCGCCGGCGACCAGGGCAGCACCCTGGGCAACGAATCGGTCGATGCGGTGCGCAAGATCGTGGCCTCGGTGCCGGCGCCGGAGGAGGTCCGGGCCTACGTCACCGGGCAGGCGGCGCTGACCACCGACATGACCGAGGCCGCCGACAAGTCGATGCTCAAGATGATGGCCGTCACCGGGGTGGTCATCATCATCATGCTGGCCATCGTCTACCGTTCCGCGGCCACCGTCGCCTTGGCCCTGGTGATGGTCGGTTTCGAGATGGGAACCGCGCGCGGCCTGGTTGCCCTGCTGGGAAACCTTGGCCTGCTGGGATTTTCCACCTTCGTGGTGGCGATGCTGTCGTCGCTGGCGATCGCGGCCGGGACCGACTACGCGATATTTCTGATCGGTCGCTACCACGAGGCGCGCAACGCCGGCGAGGACCGCGAAACCGCGTGGTATTCGATGTTCCGGGGCACCTGGCACGTGATCCTGGGCTCGGGACTGACGATCGCCGGCGCGTCGCTGTGTCTGCATTTCGCCCGGCTGTCCTACTTCAAGGCGCTCGGCATCCCGTCGGCGCTGGGTCTGCTGGTGGTGATCGCCGGTGCGCTGACCGTCGCCCCGGCCGTCGTCGCCGTCGCCGCCCCCCTGCTGGACCCCAAGCGGGTCGAGGGGCGCGGCTGGCGGCGCATCGGTACCGCCAACGTCCGCTGGCCGGGCGCGGTGTTCGTGGCCGCCCTGCTGGTCACGCTCGCCGGCATGCTCGCGGTTCCGGGGATGAAGATCAGCTACAACGACCGCCACTACATTCCGGCCGACCTGCCGGCGAACGTCGGCTACGACGCAGCCGAACGCCACTTCAGCGCCGCCCGCATGAATCCGGACGTCCTCATGGTCGAAAGCGACCACGACCTGCGCAACCCCGCCGACATGATCATCTTGGACCGGATCGCCAAGAACATGTTCCGCACCCGCGGGGTGGAGCGGGTGCAGAGCATCACGCGGCCCCTGGGCAGCCCGATCGACCACACCTCGATTCCGTTTCAGATCAGCATGCAGGCCGTCCCGATCCAGGAGAACCTGCAGTTCATGAACGACCGGCTCGCGGACATGCTCACCATGAGCGACGACCTGGGCGCCACAATCGCCTCGATGACCCGCTTGCGCGAGCTGGTCACCCGGATGAGCGGGACCACCGGCCGGATGTCGGCCGACATGGCCGACATCACCGCCACGGTCGACGAAATCCGCGATCACATTGCCGATTTCGACGATGTGGCCCGCCCGGTCCGCAACTATTTCTACTGGGAGCAGCACTGCTTCAACATCCCGGTGTGCCACGCGGTGCGCTCGGTGTTCGATGCCTATGACGGCATGGACCAGTTCAGCGAGAAGATGCGGCCGCTGCTCAGCGACATCAACGACATCCAGGCGGTGATGCCGCAGATCGTCGAGCAGTTCGCCCCGATGATCGCGGTCGCCGAGTCCATGCGGGCCAGCCTGCAGAGCATGCACTCGAGCTTCTCCGGGCTGGTGAACCAGATGGCGCGGATGACCGACACGGCCAGCGAGATGGGCCGGGCGTTCGACGCCTCCAAGTCCGACGACTACTTCTATCTGCCGCCGGAGGCCTTCGACAACCCGGACTTCCAGAAGGGCTTGGAGCTGTTCATCTCACCCGATGGAACCGCTGCCCGCTTCATCGTCACCTACGACGCCGACCCGGCCACCCCCAAGGGCATTTCGTTCGTGGACCCGATGCTCGCCGCGGCCCACGACGCCGTCAAGGGAACACCGCTGACCGACGCGAAGTTCTACCTGACCGGAACCGCCGCGGTGTACAAGGACATCCAGGCCGGCTCGGCATATGACATCCTGATCGTCGGGGTGGCGGCGGTGACCCTGATCTTCATCGTGATGCTGTTGATCACCCGCGCGCTGGTCGCCTCCGCGGTGATCGTCGGCACCGTCCTGCTGTCGTTGAGCGCGGCCTTCGGTCTGACGGTGCTGGTGTGGCAACACCTCTTCGGGCTGCCACTGAACTGGATCGCGCCGGTGTTCGGCGTCATCATCCTGCTGGCGGTGGGCTCGGACTACAACCTGCTGCTGGTCTCCCGATTCCAGGAGGAGATCGGCGCCGGCATCAAGACCGGCATCATCCGCTCGATCGGCGGAACCGGGTCGGTGGTGACCGCAGCGGGCCTGGTGTTCGCCTTCACCATGATGTCGATGGCGGCCAGCGACCTGTATTCCATCGGCCAGGCGGGCAGCACCATCGGACTCGGGCTGCTGTTCGACACCCTGATCGTGCGGTCGTTCCTGACACCGTCGGTCGCCGCCCTGCTCGGCCCGTGGTTCTGGTGGCCCCAGAAAGTCCCGGCCCGGCCGCCGGCGTCCGCGCAACGACCGTAGGATCCGCGGCGTCAACGCACGCCGAGGGTGCCCGCCAGATACTGCCGGCGGCACGCGGTGCGGCCGAGCTTCCCGCTGGTGGTGCGCGGAATCGCGCCGGCGGGGACGAACCGCACCTCGGCGTCCACGCCGTGCACCCGCCGGACCTCGGCCCGGATGGCCGCAATCGCCGGTGCCGGGTCTTTGCGGCCGGTGCCGGTCGCCCGTTCGGCGACGATCACCAGGCGATCGGTGGGCACGGCGAACGCGACGACGTAGCCGCTGCGCACCATCGGCGAGGCGTGCGCCACCGTGTTCTCGATGTCTTGCGGGTAGTGCCCGCGTCCGCCGAGGGTGATCAGGTCTACCGTCCGCCCGGTCACGTAGAGCTCACCGTCGAGGTAGAAGCCCAGGTCGCCGGTGCGCAGCCAATCAGCGTCGGCCGGGGTGGTCCCGGCATGGCTGCCGCGCGCGAGCCGGGACCGCAGCCGGGCGCCGAACGCCTGCCGGGTCTCCTCGGGCCGGCCCCAGTAGCCGGCGGTGACGTTGTCGCCGTGCAGCCAGATCTCGCCGACGCTGCCGTCGGGCAGCTCGGCGCCGGCGTCGACGATGACCGCGGCCAGGCTGCGGGCGACCTGCCCGCAGGAGACCTGACCCAGCGCACCCGGGTCGTCGGCGGCCACCGGCGCGGCACGTCCGGCACCGAGTTGCTCCCGGTCCAGGTACAGCACGCTCGGCTCGGCCTCGGGGGCGATGGTGGCCACGAACAGCGTGGCCTCGGCGATGCCGTAGGACGGCTTGATGGCGGTGGACGGCAGACCGTAGGGCGCGAACGCCGCACTGAAGGCGGTGATCGCCGCCATGCTCACCGGCTCCGACCCGATGATCATCACCACCCGCGACAGGTCGATGTCGGCGCCCGGTGCGGGCAGGCCGCGCGCCGCGGTCAGCTCATAGGCGAAATTCGGTGCCGCGGTCACGACCCGGCCCCGGCGGGAGGCGTCCGAGAGGGCGGCAATCCAGCGCTGCGGGCGGCGGATGAACGCCGTCGGCGAGATCAGGGTGGAGTGGCCGCCATAGACCGCTGGGAAGCCGATCATCGACAAGCCCATGTCGTGATAGAGCGGTAGCCAGCTGAGCCCATGGGTGTTGCGGTCCAGCATGTCGATCGACAGGATCATCTGCAGCAGGTTGGTGCCCACCGATCGATGGGTGACCCGCACACCGATCGGCGGCCGGGTGGTACCCGAGGTGTACTGCAGGTGCGACACCCCGTCGACGTCGATGGGCACCGGCACGAATGCCTGCCCGGCCGAGTCCGGGATCTCATCCAGCACCACCACCCGGGGCCGCAACGACTGCGGCAGCCTGCCCAGAAACGCCTCGACGGCCGCACGCGCCGCAGACGTGGTCAACGCCACCGTGGGGGTGCAGTCGGCCAGGGCGGTCTCGAGCCGCTCGGCGTGCCCCGGCAGCTCCGGAGCGAACAGCGGCACCGCGACGGTGCCGCACTTGATCGCGGCGTAGAACCCGGTGATGTAATCCAGGCCCTGCGGCGCGAGAATCGCCACCCGGTCACCGGCAACGGTCAGCTCCTGCAGGCGGGCGCCGATGGCACGCAGGCGCTGACCGAGTTGCGCCCAGGTCAGTTCCAGCGCCCTGCCGCCCTCTTCCGGACCGGCATAGTCGAGGTAGCGGAAGGCCACCGCGCCGCCCACGGTGGCGATATTGCGGGCGATCATCGAGATCAGCGTGTCGCCCGGCGGCAGGACGATCCCGCCGTCGGCGTCCAGACACTCCTCGATCTGCACCAGCCCACTTCGGGGCGCGCAACGCTGCGACTGCACCATGCCCGCAGTCTAGGGTTTGCGCGCCCTCTGTCACGAGTCCAAAGGCGGCCCCACACAACCGCGTTCACCGCAGCCGGTCAGGGGGACGGTTCGCGTAGCGCCAGGCTGATGAACACGTAGCCCATACAGATCAACAGATTGAGCGCGGCGATCATCAGGCCAGCCATGATCAGTGCGTTCATCACGCGTCTCCGGTTACGCCGTGCCCTGGCCAGCCGCTGCTCATGCTGGAGTTCGGTAGCCGCGAGCGCGAACGCGACGTCGACCGATTCCCTCGACGCCAGCGGTGCGCCGACCGCCATCTCACGTAACCGAGCAGGCGGAATCCGGACCCCCACCGCGGCGAACCGCCGACTCATCCGTCGCGCCGCCCAGCGGCCGGTCGTGCCTGGCCGCGACGGCGGTTGCCACTGCTGTGCCCACCGATCCGACGGGGACGTCATAGCGCTTGAGCTTAGCCACGTCGGTTCACGAATCCGAGGGCTTCGGCGGGGTTCCGCGGCACCGACTGCGGGTACCGAAGATGTAGGGCAAAACCGAGCTACCGCTCAGCGTGCAGCGGCAGAATACGGGGAGGAAGCACGGGTGCAAGGGAGCGAAATTCCATGACCACGATCCAGAAGAACCCGACGACGAGCACACCGGTCGACCACGGCGTCGACGCCGACATCGCCGCGATGCAGCAGTACTTCGACAGTCCCCGATTCGAGGGCATCACCCGGCTCTACAGCGCCCGTCAAGTCGTCGAACAGCGCGGCACCATTCCCGCCGACTACACCGTCGCGCGGGAAGCGGCTACCGCGTTCTACGCACGGCTGCGCGAGCTGTTCGCCGCGAAGAAGAGCATCACCACCTTCGGGCCGTACTCGCCCGGCCAGGCCGTCGTGATGAAGCGAGTCGGCATCGAGGGCATCTACCTGGGCGGCTGGGCGACCTCGGCGAAGGGGTCCATCACCGAGGACCCGGGGCCCGACCTGGCCAGCTACCCGCTCAGCCAGGTGCCCGACGAGGCAGCGGGGCTGGTGCGTGCCCTGCTGACCGCAGACCGCAACCAGCAGTATCTGCGCCTGCAGATGACGCCGGAGCAGCGCGCCGCCACACCCGCGGTGGACTACCGGCCCTTCATCATCGCCGACGCCGACACCGGCCACGGCGGTGATCCGCACGTGCGCAACCTGATCCGCCGCTTCGTCGAAGCAGGCGTTCCCGGCTACCACATCGAGGATCAGCGTCCCGGCACCAAGAAGTGCGGACACCAGGGCGGCAAGGTGCTGGTGCCCTCCGACGAGCAGATCAAGCGGCTCAACACCGCCCGCTTCCAGCTGGACCTGATGGGCGTGCCCGGCATCATCGTCGCGCGCACCGACGCCGAGGCGGCCAACCTGGTGGAGAGCCGCGGCGACGAGCGCGACCAGCCGTTCATCCTGGGCACCACCAATTTGAGGATCCCGTCCTACAAGGCCTGTTTCCTGGCGATGACGCGCCAGCTCCACAACTCCGGCATCACCGAGATCAACGGTCACCTGCTCTATGCCCTGCCCGAGGGCGAGTACGCCGCCGCCGACGCCTGGCTGGAACGCGCCGGAGTCACCGCCTTGATCACCGAGGCTGCCCGGGGCTGGAACAGCGACGGGAGCAGATCCGTCGATGGCATCTTCGACGAGATCGAGTCGAAGTTCGTGGAGGCCTGGCAGAACGACGCCGGGCTGATGACGTTCGCGGACGCCGTCGCCGAGATGCTCGAGTTCGCCGAACGCGAAGGCGAACCCAAAGACATGACCGCGGACCAGTGGCGCGAATTCGCCGCCCGCGCGCCGCTTTACACCGCGCGGGCCAAGGCCGCCGAACTCAACGCCGATCCCGGCTGGGACTGCGAACGGGCCAAGACCCCCGAGGGCTACTTTCAGGTGCGCGGCGGCATTCCCTATGCGATCGCGAAGTCCCTGGCCGCGGCACCGTTCGCCGACCTGCTGTGGATGGAGACCAAGACCGCGGACCTGGCCGATGCCCGCGAGTTCGCCGAGGCGATCCACGCGCAGTTCCCCGACCAGATGCTGGCCTACAACCTGTCCCCGTCGTTCAACTGGGACACCACGGGCATGACCGACGACGAGATGCGGGCCTTCCCCGCCGAGCTCGGCAAGATGGGCTTCGTCTTCAACTTCATCACCTACGGCGGTCACCAGGTGGACGGTGTGGCCTCCGAGGAGTTCGCGGCCACCCTGTTGCAGGACGGCATGCTGGCACTGGCGCGCCTGCAGCGCAAGATGCGCCTGGTGGAGTCGCCCTACCGCACACCGCAGACGCTGGTCGGCGGGCCCCGCAGCGACGCCGCGCTGGCCGCGTCGTCGGGCCGCACGGCCACCACCAAGGCGATGGGCGCCGGCTCCACCCAGCATCAACACCTGGTGCAGACCGAGGTGCCCAAGAAGCTGCTCGAGGATTGGCTGGCGCTGTGGGCGCAGCATTACCAGCTCGGTGAGAACCTGCGGGTACAGCTGCGGCCGACGCGTCCCGGCTCCGATGTGCTGGAACTGGGGATCTACGGCGACGGCGACGAGAAGCTCGCCAACGTCATCGTCGACCCGATCAAGGACCGGCACGGCCGCAGCATCTTGACGGTGCGCGACCAGAACACCTTCGCCGAGAAGCTGCGCCAGAAGCGGCTGATGGATCTGGCGCACCTGTGGCTGATCCACCGGTTCAAGGCCGCGGCGGTGCACTATGTCACCCCCACCCAGGACAACCTGTACCAGACCCAGAAGATGAAGGAGCACGGCATCTTCAGCAGCGTCAACCAAGAGGTCGGCGAGATCATCGTCGCCGACGTCAACCAGCCGCGCATCGACGAGCTGCTGGCATCCGACCGGGAGGCGCTGGGCAAGCTGATCACGAAAGAGGTCTGAGCACCACTACTCGGGCCAGCTGTTGCCGAGAATCGTCTCCACGAAGTCCTGACGGACAAACGACGGGTCGAAGTGTGCGAGCACGTCGGCGTTCACCGTGCCGAATGTGCTGTCCGGGCGCTGTTTGAAGCCGTCATTGAAGGCGTGCAGGATGCGCCGTTTGAAGTCGGGCCGCGGGTGCGCCGTGGTCACCGCCGCACGCAGGTCCGCGGTCAAGTCGTCACGGCCGAACCCGAGCACATCGGTCTCGACACCGGCGGTGACCAGGGCGATCTCCGGGTCCAAGAATTCGGGGATGCCCGGCGTGGTGTGCAGCGCGATGCTCAGCCACACCTTGCGGGCCTCGGCTTCGTCGATGCCGCGTTCCAGCAGGAAGGCGCGGGCGGCGTTGGCACCGTCGACCTCGAAGCGCAGTTGCGACTCGCGGTAACGGTCGGTCAGGCCCAGGTCGTGAAACATGGCCCCGACATACAGCAGTTCCAAGTCGGGTGTCAGACCGCGCCGGCGGCCCTGCAGCGCCCCGAACAGGTACACCCGGCGCGAGTGGTGGAACAGCAGGTCGTCTTCGGCGTCACGAATGTATTCGGTGGTCTCGCGCACCAGGGCGGTGTCGGGGATGACGACGCCGGCGATGGTCTCAACTGCTCTGGTCATTGATCTGGTTCCCTTCTCTCACGACGGGTGCTTATCCGGCGAGGCTTCCGCCGCCGTCTACTCCGATGGTCTGCCCGGTGATGTATTCGGCGTCCTCGTCCAACAGGAAGCAGATCGTATGTGCGATCTCGGCCGGCCTTCCGACGCGGCCCATCGGAATGTTGTGCAGCAGTGCGCTTTCCCGCTCTGACCCCACCGGGCTGCGCTCGCGGTACATCTCAGTCTCTGTGGGGCCGGGCGCCACCGCGTTCACGGTGATTCCGGTCTGGGCGAGTTCGCGCGCCCAGATTCGCGTACAGGCTTCCAGCGCCGCCTTGGCGGCCGCATAAGGCGTACGTTCCTGCGTACCGCGCGTGGTCAGGCTCGTGACGTTGACGATGCGCCCCCAGCCGCGGTCGATCATGCCCGGCAACATCGCCTGAACCACCTGTACGGCGGTGCGCACGTTCATGTCGTAGGTCTCAAACAGGTGATCGAGGTCCACCGAGCCGATCCGGCCGAAGTGCGCGAAGCCCACGTTGTTCACGACCGCGTCGACCGTGCCGTCGGCGAGGATCGTCCCCAGGGTGCTCGCGGTGGCCGAGCGGTCAGCCAGGTCTACCGAGTAGATCGCTCCCGGGAAGTCGCGCGGTGTGCTGCGGGCGATGCCGATCGGCTCGAAGCCGTTGGCTGCCAGGCGGTCTGCGACGGCGCGCCCGATGCCCTTGGATGCACCGGTGATCAACACGCGCCGTATGGGGGTCGTCTCTGGCATCGGGGTTTCTCTCCAATCGCCTCTCGCCGTCCAGTCTGGGCGGTGATCAGGGGAACCAGCCGTGGCTGATCTGCCGCATATCCCACAGATTCAGACAAACGCCGGACCGGAACACGTGGCTGAATCTGTGGGAACGACGACGGATTTGACCGTCGCGGCAGCCTCAGAGCCGCACCAGACTGGCGGCAGTTCGCCCACGTGGGGGCGGGGCGATCGAGTGGGAGGAGGAGGCCATGCGCCTAGTAGTCGCCCTGACCGGAGCAACCGGCGCCGTCTTGGGCATCCGACTGTTGGAAACGCTTGGCGAGTTGGGGGTGGAGACGCACCTGATCCTCAGCGAGTGGGCACGGGCGACGATCAAGATCGAGACCGATGCCACCGTGGCCGAGGTCCGCGCCCTGGCGACCCACAGCTACAGTGCCAGGGACCTTGCGGCAAGCATTTCCAGCGGGTCGTTTCGCACCGACAGCATGGTGGTGTGCCCGTGCAGCATGAAGACGTTGAGCGCTATCCGAATCGGCTTCAGCGACAACCTGATCACGCGGGCCGCTGATGTCACGCTCAAGGAGCGACGCAAGCTGATCCTGGTCACCCGGGAGGCGCCGCTTAGTGAGATACACCTGGAGAACATGCACTACCTGGCGCGTTCCGGCGCGGTGATCTTCCCGCCGACCGTCGCCTACTACGGACGACCCAGCTCCATCGACGAGGTGACCGACTACGTGGTCGGCCGCGTCATCGACCAACTCGGAATCGAGCACTCATTGATCGACCGTTGGAAAGACGATCCGAGCCCAGATCCGGATCGCGACGTGACCGACCGCCCAGCCGACGAGTCGACACCACTGAAGATCGTGAGGACTGCGAAATGACATCCGCCGCAGGACTTCCCGCTCTCGCTGACATCGCCGAACCAGACGCGACCGGTCCGGATATGCGCAGTTGGCTCGTCACCCTGGAGGCTGCGGACCAGTTGCGCCGGATCGCCGTTCCCGTCGACTGGAACGAGGAGATCGGCGCGATCACCCGCGCCAACCTCTCTCTGGGCGGGCCCGCATTGCTCTTCGAGAACATTGTCGGCCACACCAGCACCCGATGCACCAAGCTCGTGACGTCGGCGCTCGGGAGCCGACGCCAGATCCGGCTCATGCTGGGGCTGCCCGAGGACACCAGCGATTCACAGATCGTCGCGCACCTTCGCGACGCTTTCAAGAAGCCCATTCCGCCGCGCGTGGTCGAGACCGGCCCGGTCAAGGAGAACATCGTCGAGGGCGCCGACATCAACCTGCATGAGCTGCCGGTGCCCAAGTGGCACGGCGAAGACGGCGGCCGCTACATCGACACCTACTGCGGTGTGGTCACCCAGGACACGGTGACGGGCCGCGACAACATCGGCCTGTACCGGGGCATGATCGTGGGCCGCGACAAGATCGCCAAACTCCTGGTTCCGAGCCAGGGCTGGGGCGGCCATATGGCGGAATACAAGCCGGAGCCGATGCCGGTTGCCGTCGTCTACGGCTGGCACGACGTGCTGCCGTTCTGCGCCGGCAGCCCGTTCCCGAAGAGCGTATGTGAATGGGACATGATGGGCGCCTTACTCGGTCGCCCGGTGGATCTGGTCGCCTGCGAATCGGTTCCCCTGCACGTACCGGCAACGGCCGAGATCGTGGTCGAAGGCTATATCGATCCGGACCCGGCAAGCTTCGTCATGGAGGGCCCGTTCGCGGAGTACCCCGGATTCATCGGCGATGCCGCACCCGCACCCGTATTGCGGGTCACCCGTATCACCCACCGCAATGATCCGCTGTTACGCGGAACCCTCGAGGGCATCCGGCCCGGAATGCTGAACGAGGACAGCATCATCAATTTCGCACGGTCGGCGATCACCTGGAACACGCTCGACGATCTCGGGATCGGTGGCATCACCGACCTCTGGATGACGGAGGTCACCAACGGTCAGAACACCCTGGTGCAGATTCAAAAGCGCTACCGGGGCCATCCGCAACAGATCGCCGCGGCGCTGTGGGGAACCGGCGGTGCGGTGTGGTTCCACAAGAATGTGGTGGTCGTCGAGGAGGACATCGATGTGCATGACCCGGCAGCGCTGGACTGGGCCATGTCGCACCGAGTCAACGCCGGCCTGGGCGATATCGCCTTCTTCGGGCCGGGATTCGGGTCCTCATTGGATCCGTCGACTCCGCCGGAACGCAACGACGCCAACAAGTACGGCGCGGGCGAATGGACCCGGGTGCTCGTCGACGCGACCCGCAGCTGGGAGATCGAGCCCCGCGACGTGTGGGGCGGGCGCCGGTTCCCGCCGACCGACCGGCTCGCTCCCGAACTGGAGGCCCGAATTGCAGCGCGGTGGGAAGAGTATGGGATCGGTATCCCCTACCTCGACGAAGCGGGACGCGAAATGCTGACCCTGGAGAAGCTGAGCAGACGGTTTCCGGCGGTGTAGGACCGTGGCAGCGATCTCAGCGGACCGTCGTGCGGAACCGATCCCGGTAGGCCTTCGGCGACACGCCCAAGTGCTCGGTGAACACCCGGCGCAGTGTCTCCGCGCTGCCGAACCCTGCTCGGTGCGCGGACTCGGTGACGCTGTGGCCCGCGTCGAGCGCGGCGCGGGCGGCATCGATGCGCACCGTCTCGACGTAACGGGCCGGGGTGGTCCCGAGTTCGGACTGAAACAGCCGGGTCAGTTGCCGGCTGCTCAACGCGGCGCGTCTGGCGAGAGCGTTCACGCTGTGGTCGTCGGCCGGGTCGGCCGCGATCGCATCGGTGACCTTGCGCAGCGCAGACTCCGGGGGCGGATCCGCCTCGACCAGAGTGGAGAATTGTGACTGTCCGCCAGCGCGTTTCAGATAGACCACCAGCCATCGCGCGACCTCGCGAACCAGCTTGCTGCCGTGATCCATTTCGACCAACGCCAACGCGAGGTCGACACCGGCTGACACACCGGCCGAGGTGTATACGTCGCCGTCACGGATGAAGATGGCATCCGGCTCGACCGCGATGTCGGGAAATGCCCGCGCCAGCAATCTGGCCTCGTGCCAGTGGGTGGTGGCACGACGGCCGCTGAGCACGCCGGCCTGGGCCAGGATGAACGACCCGGTGCAGATGGACGCCAAGCGGCGGGTTCGGCCGGCAACCGACCTGACGGCTTCGACCAGTGCAGGATCGAGGGGGCGCCTGGGCAGATTGTCGCCGCCGGCGACCATGACGGTGTCGGCGGACGCGATGTCGGCAAGACGGTCGGTGACGCCGAGCCGGGCGCCGATAGAGGTCGTCACATCGTGGCCATCCACCGAGGCGATCTTGACCACGTAATCCGCGCCAAACCGATTGGCTTCGACGAAGACTTCTGCTGCCCCGGCGACGTCGAGCATCGTCACTTCATCGAAGACGACGATCACCACCAGCCGCGAGCCGGCGCAGGTGTCAGTCACGCAGCCATTATGTCGCGTTCGCCGGGGTACGGGCGGCGAGAGCCAAGCTCCCGAACAGGCCGCTAGCGGCGGATGCCCGCAATGGTGTCGGCCAGTGTTTCCCGGGGGGTTCGGAACACGATCCCGAAATCGCGCTCGGCCGGCGAGTCATCGGAGTCGGGCATCTGGGTGTAGTACTGCATGCCGGCCTCGGTGAACGGGGTCGCGATGGGAAGCGTCTGCTGCACCTGGTCGAGGATCCAGCCCGTCCAGCGCAAGGCGACATCGGGTACCGGCACCGTCACCATGGGTGATCCCGACACGTCGGCGAGCAGCCTCGCCAGGTGTCCCGGGGGCACCCGCCGGCCGCCGGCCATGTAGCGCCGCGGGCCACGTCCGGGTTCCAGCAGCGCGAGGTGCAGTGCCGCCAGATCACGCACATCGATCACCAGCCACGCCGCGCCGCGCCCGGGGATGACGTGCATCTCCAGCGCGGTCCGTACCCCTTCTCCGGCCTCGCCGAGCCGATCCCCGACCGGCGGTCCGAGCACCATTCCCGGATAGGTGATGTTGACCGGGGCGCCGGCGTCCTGCAGCCCCCGCGCATAGAGTTCTTCGCGGGCTTTCGACTGGCCGTAGCCGTCGGCGCCGCCGGCCACCGGCAGGTCGGCCCGCAGCATCTTCAGGCCCGGGTGGAACAGCGCGGTGAAGCTGGAGACATGAATGATCGGATCCAGCCCCAACTCGACCGCTCCCCCGAGCACGTGGTGTGCCCCCGCCGAGTTGGTGGTCAGCATCTGCGCCGTCTGGCGGGGATCGGTGGCGACCACAGCCGCGGCGTGCACCACCGCGTCGCAGCCCCGCAGGGCCTGGCGCACCGACTGTGCGTCGGTGATGTCGCCGACGACATGGTCCGAGACGTCGACACCCAACCGCGCCACACTGCTGTGCAGGCCTGCCGGATTGCGGACCAGGAATCGCACCCGGTGTCCCGCGTCGGCGATCGCCTTGGCGGTCCAGCCGCCCACGAATCCGGTTCCGCCGGTGATCAGTACCCGCATCGCGCCCCCCTTCTCACGATCTTCGCGCACCCCCCCGGTGGATCAGACCCGTTTGGGCAACTGGTCGGCGATCAGCGGCGCGATCTTGTCGGCCATGTAGGCGTGGCCGGCGTCGGTGGGATGCACCCCGTCCGGGCCGATCAGGTCAGGCAGGCCGACGAACCACCGCTCGGCGAGCGGGTCGATGAACACCGCACCCACGACGCGGGCCTCGGTGCTGAGGATGTCGCGGATTCGCCAGATATTGCCCGGCACATCGGCGGTGGGCCACGGCGGTCCGATCACGAGCATCCGCGCACCCGGCGCCGTCCGGCGAGCCAGCCCCAACGCGTCGGCGATCATGCGGGTCAGCTGGCCCGGCTCGACATCCTGATCGTTACGCGAGCCGAAGAACACCACCAGCGCGTCCTCGGGTCGCACCGCACGGGAGGTCAGGTCCTCGAACAATGCGCCCCGGTTGCCGCGCACGCCGTATCCCGCACCGCCTTCCGCCGCTACGTCGGCGCTGACGAAGACCCCGCGGCCGGCCAGGTTCTGCCAGGTCCGCTCGGTCCAGTTCGCCGCGCCGCGCCCGGTGTCCTGATACCCGGAGGTGTAGGAGTCGCCGATCACCGCGATCCGATTCGGCGTGGCGCTCAGCGGGACCGTGGCCAGGTGACGCGTCGGGGACTGCCCGCGTGCCACGTAGCCGGTGGCCGCGACGACCGCGACGACGCCGGTCACCATCACCGCGGCGAATGCCCACACCCGACTCACTGCCACCTCCCCTGTCCTCAGCGCAGAGTAGCCGGGACCTCGAGCGGGACCTCCCCGAGTACACCGTCCTCCGGGCCGGGACAACTGTCCGGCGAATCGTTCGGCTCGACCGCCAGGGGGTCTTCTGCCGGGGCCGCCGGTGCGGGCTCCGGGCGCGCGCCGATCATTTTGCGCATCCAATGCCGGCCCGGCTCCTCCACCCCGTGGAACAGCAGCACCGACAGCAGCGTCGCCGCCGCCAGCACCGCCGCCACCGCCCATTTGGCGGCGGACGTCCCCTCGCCGAGCACGATCTCGAACTGCAGGACGGCCCAGTTCCAGGACGTGTGCACCAGCTCGTGAACCATGTACAGGCAGAACGAGATCTGCCCGCCGTAGACCAGCACCCGGGTGGACAGCAGCGCGGGCAGGCTGCCGATGCCGATGGCCAGGCACATCACCAACGGCACGAACAAGACGTCGACCAGGCCTCCGCTGTCATAGAGCCCGGAGATCGGATGGCTGTCGAAGAAGTACAGAACACCGACCATCGCAACCACGAGCAGTGCCGAGCCGAATCCGGCGGCTCGCCGGGCCGCGTCGCTCAGCCCCTGCGGCTCGATCTTGCGCACCGCCGCGCAGGCCAGGGCGCCCGCGGTGAACTGCATGACGATGCGCGGCAACCAACTCCAGGGGCTGTAGAACTGGCCGGTGGCAAGCAACAGCAGCAGCGGCGGAAGCGAGGCGATGACGGCCAGCGCCGCCAGCCCGCGCGCCGAGGTGACCCGCATCGCCCGGAAGACCAGCAGTACCAGTCCGGCGAACAACAGGTAGGCCAGCCACTCTGCGCTGATGGACCAGGCCGGACCGTCCCAGCTCGACCCGTCGAAGAAGGGCTCGAACCACAGCTGCACCAGCAGAACCTGACGCACGTAGCTGACCGCGGTGATCCGGCTGAGGTCCTCGGTGGGAACATGCCCAACGTGCAGGGTGAAGATCACCCACAGCAGCGCCAGGTGCAAGGTGACCAGGTAGATGGGCCAGACCCGGGCGAGCCGCAGCCATAGGAAGTGCAGCGTGGCACGGGCCGAGAAGGTCTCGCCCATCCGTTCCAGGTAGTTCCAGGTCAGAACGAAGCCACTGAGGATGAAGAACAGGTCGACGCCCTGGGCGCCCCGGTCGAGCACCGGCGCGAGCGCGTCGCTGACCGCCGGCGATGCCAGCTGCAGCAGCGGGCGGAAATGAAACAGCACCACCCATACCGCGGCGACGATGCGAAGCCCGGTCAGGGCCTTGATCTCTCCGGTGCGCACAACACTCTTTCGCCGGTGGGCTCCGCTTGTCCAGACTGCCTCGGGTGCGGGCCCGTCGAGATGCCTCGACGATCAGCAGCCACAACCCGGTAGCCGGCAGCCCTCGCAGACTAGCAGCGCAGAATGCCCGGGAGAAGTTGTCGGCCGGTGCGTCGGCGACGATGTGCGGCAGGGCGTTATGAATACTGTAGCGATGCCAGACGACTACCAGGTGGGACGCGGAATCGCCGACATCACCGGCGAACCGGCCGAATGCGGAATGCTCGGCTACGGAGTGGCCTCCCAGCAGACCGACGGGATACACAATCGGCTGCGCGCCCGCGCCTTCGTCATCGCCGACGCCGCCGCCGGCAACCGGCTGCTGCTGGTGGTCTGCGAGATTCCACTGCTGGTCGAAAGCATTCACCACGCGGTGTTGGGTCGCCTGGCCGACACCTACGGCCAGCTGTACACCTTTGCCAACGTGATGCTGACCGCGACGCACACCCATTGCGGCCCCGGCGGCTACTCGGATCACCGCCTGTACAACTCCAACACCCACGGGTTCCGGCAACAGACGTTCGACGCGATCGTCGACGGAATCTGTGAAGCAGTGGACCGGGCCCATGCCGACCTGGCGCCGGCCAGCCTGAGCCTTGCCGTGGGCCGGTTGCATGACGCCAGCAGCAATCGGTCGCCGTCGGCGTTCGCCCGCAACCCCGAGGCCGATCGCGCCCACTTCCCCGACAAGATCGACCCCCAGACCACCTTGCTGCGCATCGAACGCGATGGCCGACTGGTCGGGGCGGTGAACTGGTTCGCCACCCACGGCACGTCCATGACCAACCGCAACACCTTGATCAGCGGGGACAACAAGGGGTATGCGGCCTACCAGTGCGAGCGCCTCGACCACGGCGTCGACTACCTGTCGCCGGCCCCACCGGATTTCATCGCGGCCTTCGCCCAGACCAACTCCGGGGACATGTCGCCCAACCTCAACCACCGCCCCGGCAGCGGCCCCACCGAGGACGAATTCGAGAACACCCGCATCATCGGGGGCCGCCAGGCCACCGCGGCCACCGAACTGACCCGCGGGCACGGCACCGAGGTGACCGGCGGGATTGACTTCCGCGCCACCTATGTGGACCTGACCGACTTCGAGGTGCGGCCGGAATTCACCGGGGACGGCCGAGCCCACCGCACCGGTCCCGCGTTGGCGGGGACGTCGTGTCTGGCCGGCACCGACGAAGGCGCCGGGCCGCTGTATCCGCTGTTGAAGCAGGGCCGCAACCGTCTTTTCGACGGACTGGTGGCCAACACGGTTTTCCGCCTCTCGCCGCGACTGCGCGACGCGCACGCCCCCAAGGGCGCCGTGGGTCCCGGGATCCGGCTGAACAAGGCGTTGTCGCTGCTGATGCCCGAGGGCGGCCCGGTGCAGCTGCTGCGCATCGGTCAGCTGTATCTGATCGGCATTCCCGCCGAAGTCACCATTGTGGCGGGCCTGCGGCTGCGCCGCACCGTGGCCGAGATCGTGGGCGCCGAGCTGCGCGACGTGCTGGTGGCCGGCTACAGCAACGGCTACCTGCATTACGTCACGACGCCGGAGGAATACGACGAGCAACGTTACGAAGGCGGCAGCACCCTGTTCGGCCGCTGGGAGCTGCCGGCCCTGCAGCAGGTGGTGGCGGAACTGGCCACCGCGATGCGCGAGCAGCGACCCGCCCCCGACGGCAGGCGGCCCGCCGAGCCGTCCCGCCGCCGGCGCTCACGGCGCCGGCTTAAGCCCGATGCGCCGGCCCCCGGCCAGCGGTTCGGCGACGTCGTGGCGGCCCCGGAGCGCGAATACCGGCCCGGGGCCACGGTGTCGGCGGTGTTCACCGGCGCCTACCCGAACAACGACCTGCATCGCGGCGGCACCTACGTGCGGGTGGAGCGACAGACTGCCGGAGGCTGGGACACGGTGGCCGACGACAGCGACTGGTCGACGACGTTCCGCTGGCGCCGCAGCGGACGGCGCGGGTCGACCATCACGGTGACCTGGACGATCCCCGACGATGTCGCCGGTGGGCGGTACCGCCTGCGCTACGACGGCGACGCGCGGGACGCCGATGGGCACATCACCGCGTTCACCGGAGTCACCGACCCGTTCGATATCTCACCAAAGCGTTAATCGGTCGCCCAAGACGCCTTAACTTCGCCGCATACCGTCGGAAACATCGAGGTCGGCGCACCCGCCGACAGCGATCCACAGGAAGGTGGGGGCTGGTATGGCAATCGACATCACCACTCGGGGCGCGGCACGGATCAACCCGGTCGTCGAGTGCGGCGGAGCACAGATTCGAGCGCACTACCGTCACCTCGCGACGGTGATCACGGTCCGGGGCCGGATCGACGCCACCAACGTGGACCAACTCAGCGAACACGCCCGGCGATTCGTCCTTGCCAACGAAACTCTGGTGCTGGATCTGAGCGGCGTCACCTCGTTCGCCGCCGCCGGCATCTGGTTGCTGTGCGTGCTCGACGGCGACTGCCGCGCCGCCGGCGTCGAGTGGACTCTGATCGAGAGCTCTTCGGTGCACGAACTGCTCGGCGACTTCGACGAGGACGCCATGTTCCCGACGTCGCCCTCGGTGGACCAGGCGCTGCACGCCCTTGCCGACGGCAACGACCAGCGCCGTCAGGCGCTGCTGCCCCTGTTCGAGAAGTCGGCCTGATCCGACCCGCCTGAGCCGGCTCCCCGGAGCACGGGTCCCCCAGAGATAGGTCTGCAGAGATAGGTCGTCGTCTCGCCACCGCGCTGCGCTGGTGGCCGTTGGCCGGTGTGCTGGCGACCTTGGCACTGGGCGCGGCAGTGGGGCGCGGGTCGACGCCCTTCGACAGCTGGTTCAGCCGCGCCACCGGCGCACTGCTCGGCGCACAGCCCCGATGGATGTTGGTCTTCACCAGCGGATGGCTGGTCCTGGCGGTGTCGCTGGCCAGCGTCGCGGTGGCCCTGTATCGCCGGCAGTGGGTGCTGGCAGCGGCGGTGCTGGCCTGCCCGCTGGCCGCGACGGCCGTGACTGCGGCGCTCAAGCACGTCTTCGACCGGCGCAACGGGCCCTACCTCGAATACCCCAGCGGCCATACCGCGCTGTTGGTGTCGGTGCTGGGCATGATGGTCGTGGTGGCAGCCGTGCGGCAGTGGGCGCTGCTGACCGCCGCGGTGGTGAGCCTGCTGGGCATGCTGGGGCTGGTGGCCTGCGGTTACCACTTCTTCACCGACACGGTGGGGGCGGCGATGCTCGCCACCGCGCTGGTCGGCGCAACGGCTCGGTTAACGTCTGCCTGTGATCGTGCTGCTGCCCCCATCGGAGACCAAACGTGCCGGCGGTGACGGCCCACCGTTGCGCCTCGAGGCCCTGGCTGCTCCGCAACTGAACGACACGAGAGCCGAACTCCTCGAGGCGCTGGTCGGCCTGGCCGCCGACCCCGACGCCAGCCGCAGCGCCTTGGGGCTGTCGGCGTCGCAGGACGCCGAGATCGAACGCAACGCCGCGCTCCGGCTCGCTCCCACCGCGCCGGCGATCAACCGATACACCGGCGTGCTTTACGAAGCGCTCGACGTCGACTCGCTGCGCGGTGCGGCAGCCGCCCGGGCCGCCGCGCGGCTGGCTGTCGGCTCCGCCCTGTTCGGACTGCTGCGGGCCACCGACCCGGTGCCCGCCTACCGGCTGTCGGCGACGTCGAAGCTGCCCGGACGGCCGGGGCTGACCAAACTGTGGCGCCCCGTGCTGGAGCCGGTGCTGGCCGAGATCGCCGAAGCCCAGCTGGTGGTCGACCTGAGGTCCGGGTCCTATGCGGCGCTGGCCGCCATCCCCGGAGCCGTTCGTGTCGACGTGATCGCCGAGCACCCCGATGGCCGGCGGGTCTCGGTGAGCCACTTCAACAAGGCCCATAAAGGCCGGCTGGCGCGGGCCCTGGCCACCACCAGGACCGAACCGCAGGACGCTTCGGCGGTCGCGACGGTGGCACGCCGGGCCGGGATGCGGGTGGAACGCGAAGATCGGCGGTTGACGATTGTGGTGCCGGCCTGAGGCGCGACAATGGGCGCATGCGCAGTCTGCGGATGATGATCGTCATGGCGATGCTGCTGACCGGTGCCTCGGGTACCGCGACCGCCGATCCCGGGACCGAGGTGTCGCCGGCGGCCCGCGCGGCCGGATTCGTCGACGTGCGCAGCGCGGTGCCCGACGCGATCATCGATCTGCGTTACGCCACCGCGAACAACTTCGTCGGGGAACGCCTCTACCCGGCCAACGCCCGGTGTCTGGTGCACGAATCACTGGCCCCGGGACTGGCGACGGCGGCAGCCGCGCTGCGCAGCCGGGGCCGGACCCTGGTGTTCTGGGACTGTTACCGGCCGCACCAGGTGCAGGTGCGGATGTTCGAGGTGGTGCCGAACCCGAACTGGGTCGCCCGGCCCGGCACCTTGGCCCGCAGCCATGAGACCGGGCGCTCGGTCGACGTGACGACCGCCGACGCCCACCGTCGGCTCTCGGACATGGGCACCGGGTTCGACGACTTCTCCCCGAACTCCGCGGCTTTCGCCGAGGGCATCAGCGCGCGTGCCGCCGCCGAGCGTGCCCTGCTGCGGGATGCGATGCGCGCCGGTGGCCTGGACTACTACGCCGGCGAATGGTGGCACTTCAACGGACCCGGCGCCCAGGTGGGGCGGCCCATCCTCGACGTGGCGGTCAACTAGGTTCCGGCGGTGTCGCCAGGTGGCGCTCCACCGATTCGACCTTGGCGGTCATCGCATCCACCGCGCCGTCCCGCCAGTCGGCTTTGATGACGGTGCTCACCCGAGGTGAGCGCGCCGCCACCGCTTCAACGGCCCGCTGCACCACCGCCATCGCCTCGGCCCAGCTGTCGCTTTCGATCACGGTGAACATCGCATCGGTGTGGTTGGGCAGACCGGACTCCCGAACGACCCGGACCGCTTCGGCGACGATCTCGCCGACTCCCTCGCCCACTCCCAACGGCGTCACCGAGAACGCCACGAGCACCGACACCGCGATCACCCCTCCTTGCCCCCGCTGCAGCGAGCCTACCTAGCATCGAGGCCGTGCGAGTTCTGGTTCAGCGGGTCCTGTCAGCCCGGGTCAGCGTGGACGGTCGCACGGTCGGGGCGATCGATCCACCGGGCCAGGGCCTGCTCGCCCTGGTTGGCGTGACCCACACCGACGACGCCGCCATAGCGCAGCGCCTGGCCGAAAAGCTCTGGCAATTGCGCATTCTCGACGATCAGAAGTCCGCTGCCGATGTCGGCGCACCGATTCTGGTGGTCAGTCAGTTCACGCTGTACGCCGACACCGCCAAGGGCCGGCGCCCGTCGTGGAATGCGGCCGCGCCGGGCCCGGTCGCCCAACCGCTGGTCGCCGAGTTCGCCGCGGCGCTGCAACGTTTGGGCGCGCAGGTGGCGACCGGGCAGTTCGGGGCGCATATGCAGGTGGAGTCGGTCAACGACGGTCCGGTGACCGTCCTGCTCGAACTGTGAGCCACAAACCGCGATACGCCAGGCCCGGCGGACGCTAACGTGGCCGGATGACTACAGCAGCAAAGGTCCGTTGCGCCGTCTACGCGGTGATCGCCGTCGCCGCGTTGGTGGCCACCTGGACGCAGAACCTGGCCTACAACGGCGCCGACACGTCCTTCTCCCGGTTCCTGCCCGACACCGCGGTCACCGCCGCGTCGCGCTCGATCACCGCCGACATCCTGCTGCTGTTCCTGGCCGCGGCCATCTTGATGGTCACCGAAGCCCGCAAACACAACGTGCGGTATGTCTGGGCCTACATCGTCGGCGGATTCCTGGTGGCGATCAGCGTGACCTTCCCGCTGTTTCTGATCGCCCGCGAACGACGGCTGGCGGCCGAGGACGCGCAGGCGCCGCAACTGGGTGCGGTCGACAAGGCACTGCTGGCCGTGGTCACGCTGGTGCTGGTGGGAGCCACCGTATGGGTCGGGGCGCAATAGCCGGCTGATAGGTGTGCGGCAGCCGGTCAGCCCCTCAGCGATACCGGCGGCCGGTAGACGCCCACCAGGCTGCGATGCCACCATGCCCCGTCGCGTCGCCGCTCGGCCCAGGTGGTGAAGCGGTAGTCGTAGAGCAATATCCGCACGAAGTGCGGCGGGGTGTCGGGAAACGGGTTGCGTCCCAACAGGCGCAGGGTGTCGCGGTCATTGCGCAGCAGGCGTTGCAGCAACGCCTCGCACCACGGTTGCCCGTACCGGGGCGAGAGCGCGGCGAACCACATCAGCCAGTCCAGCCGGAGGTGGTACGGCGCCCACTGGCGTGGGCATCGCTGCACCGCACCGGGTTTTCCCTTGAACTGGTATTCCCGCCATGCGGTCCGTTCGGTGAGCGCGGCGTCGGTGGTCCCCTCGATCACCAGTTCTGCACGGAAGCGCCCCACGGTGCCGAACGCACCGTAGGTGTTGACCAGATGCAACGGATTGAAGCTGGCATTCATCCGCTGACTCCGCGACGCCATGTTGCGCACCGGCCAGTAACTCAGTATCAGCGTGGTCGCGGCGAACGCCATGACCAGGCCGGCGAACCACAGCGGGGCCTGCGGCATCGGCGGCGGCTGCAAGTCCGCAATCCGTTCGGTGAACCACGCCTGGTCGACGGCGCTGGCGGCAAGCACGATCGTGATCCAGTTCAGCCAGGCGAAGTTTCCCGAGGCCACCAGCCATAGCTGGGTGACGATGATGATCCCGGCGGCTACTCCGGCGATGGGCTGGGGGGCGAACAGCCCGAACGGGACCACGAGTTGAGCGACGTGGTTTCCCGCTGCCTCGATGCGGTGCAGCGGTTTGGGCAGGTGGTGGAAGAACCAGCTCAACGGCCCGGGCATCGGCTGGGTCTCGTGGTGGTAGTACAGGCAGGTCAGGTCGCGCCAGCAGGAGTCGCCGCGCAACTTGATCAGCCCCGCACCGAACTCGATCCGAAACAGCAGCCACCGCGCCAGCCACAGGACCAGCACCGGTGGCGCAACCCGGTCGTTGCCCAAGAACACGGCCAAGAGCCCGCATTCCAGCAGGATCGACTCCCAGCCGAACGCGTACCAGGTCTGCCCGACGTTCACGATCGACAGGTACAGCGCCCACAGCGCCAGCCAGATCACCATCACCGCCCACAGCGGGACCAGCTCCCCGGCGCCGGCCACCAAGGCTGCGGCCACGCCGGCCCCAAGCCAGCACAGGCCGGCGAAGAGGCGATCAGAGTAGTGCAGATGAAAGAGGCTGGGGGCCTGCCGGAATGAGCGCCGGCGCAGGTACCGCGGGACCGGCAGCATGCCGTGTTCCCCGATCAGGGCGCGAAACTGGCGGGCGGCGGCCACAAAGGCGATGACGTAGACGGCCGCGATGCCGCGTTCGAGCACCATGCGGCCCAGCCAATACCCCGAACCGTTCAGCCACGTGTTCACACCTGCAACTCCTCGGTGTGATGTTCATACCACCGGGGGCGGCAGGAGTCAGCCGTTTGACAGTGCGCGGTAGAGCAGATGCATGGCTACCGTCGTCGAGCGTTCCCGCACGTCGGCCCGCTCCCCCGGCAGTCGGGTCGTCCGCGTGATCTTGCGGCCGTCGCCCAGCGCCACGCAGAAGCACACGGTGCCCACCGGTTTGTCCGGGGTCCCGCCGCCGGGCCCGGCGATGCCGGTGATCGCCACCGCGGTGTCGGCGCCGAAGCGGCGCAGGGCGCCGGCGGCCATGGCCTCGGCGACCGGCTCGGACACCGCGCCGTGTTCGGCGATCAATGCCGCATCGACCCCGAGCAGTTCGACCTTCGCCTCGTTGGAATAGGACACGACCCCACCCGCCAGATAGCCCGAGGCGCCGGGCGGGTCGGCCAGGCGCCCCGCCAGCAGGCCGGCGGTGCAGGACTCGGCGGTCGCGATCTGTCTGCCGGCCAGTGCCGACGCCACCAGATCGTCGATCTGCAATCCGTCCTCGGAGAAGATCGCCCCGCCATGGCGCTCGCGCAACAGTTCCAGCAGCTGCCGGTAGGCCTCGGCCGCGTCCGGCTCGTAGCGCGTGACGATCTCCAGTTCGCCACGACGCAGGCAGGTGGTGATCTCCAACCGGTAGAAGCCGGGGATGGTTTCCTGGGCGTGCCGCAGGGTGTCGGCCAGGCCGGACTCCGGTAAGCCGAACATCCGGATCGTCTGCTGGGCGTAATGCGTGCGTCCGGCGATCGCCTGTTGGACTGCCGGGGTCGCTATCGCCTTGTGCCACATGGGTTGTAGCTCGCGCGGCGGCCCCGGCAGCACCATCACCGTCGGTGTGCCGGGAACCACCACGCCGGGCGCGGTGCCCACCGGGTCCAGGATCGTTGCCCCCTCCGGGACCATCGCCTGCTTTCGATTGGCCGCCCGGACCGTCGCGAAATCGGGGGCACCCGGACCGCTGTACCGCGCCATCATGGGCTTGATGATGTCGGCGATCCGGGCTTCCAGAACCTCGTCGAGCACGATGTCGCGGCCGCAGAACCTGGCCACCGTCTCGACCGTCAGGTCGTCGGCCGTCGGCCCCAGGCCGCCGCTGGTGATGATCAGGTCCACACCCTCGGCGGCCAGGAACCGCAGCTGGCTCTCGATGTCGGTGGGCCGGTCGCCGCAGATCGTGATGTGCGCCAACTCGACTCCCAATTCCAGGAGCCGGTCGGCCAGCCACGGTCCGTTACGGTCGGCCACCCGTCCGGTCAGTACCTCGGTACCGGTGACAACGATTCCTGCGCGTGCGCTCACCGGTCCGAGATTACGCAGTGCCTCAGGGCAGACCCGGAATCAGGACGACCTCCATGGGCGTCACCGGTGCGACCGGAGCCGTCGGCAGGTACCCGCTGGGCGCGAATGCCGTCGGTGCAGCCGCGACCGGTGTCGGGCCGAAGTTGGGCAGCGGGAAGGGCAGAACCGAACTCAGGCTCGCCGGCAGGTTCGAGATTCCGGGCAGGCCCGCGGCGGAGGTCGCCTGGCTGGCCGCGGTCGACGCGGTCGATGCCGGCGGCACGTTGAGGGTCGCGGTCGCCAGGGGCGCCTGGCCCGGTGCCGTGGGCGGGGCGAGCGTGGTGCCGCTGAGCGCCGATGTGGTGGTCTGCAGCAACTGCTGCGGGAGGCTGGTCGAGGTCGCGACCATCTGCTCGACCACCCCGGCCAGTCCCGGGTTGATCGGCACGGCGTCGGCGGTGGCGGTGGCGCTGGACGCCAGCGCTCCCAGGAACAGTCCCGCGGCGGCGCCGGCGGCGACGGTCAGGTACTTACGGACTCGTGACATGGCTTCTCCCCAATCCCGATTTACAAGGTCGGGACAGAAGTTAGCCGTGTGAAAAATGTTGCTCGTGTGACACGAGGGGCGTTTATGCAACCGATGCGAACCGGAGTCGCGGCGGTTACCCGGCCCGCGTCAGCGTCCCAGCCAGCTCCGGACCTTCGCCAGGTCGGTGGTGTGAACGAGCAGCACGGCGTCCTCGTAGTGGGACCCACCGTTGAGGATGTTGTCGTCGCGCCAGATGGCGTGGACGTGGTAGATGCCGCGGTTGTAGATATCGACCCGCTCGCGCCGGGTACGCCGCCAGCCTTGCTGTGCTGCCGTCTCCGACAGGGCTTCCCGCGCGTCGGTCGCGATGGTCTCACTGGTCATGGAGCCGACTCTCTTTTCGCATAGACCAACCACGCTATCAGCTGAGGTGCTCAGCATCGTTTTCCCACGGCGCCGGACCTGCCGGCCGGCCGGGGGCAGAACGTACCATCGACGGCGATGACCGCAGCAGCCAGCGATCTGGTCGCCGAAGTCGCCCGGGCCGAGCCGGGCGCCCGCGTCGGGGCGTTCTTCGACCTGGACGGCACGTTGGTGTCCGGATTCACCGCCACCGCCCATGCCGGCGACCGGATCCGCCGGCGCCAGGCCCGCGCCGGCGAGGTGCTCGGCGTCGTCGAGGCGGCTGTGCGCTACCGCCTGGGCCGCATGCAGTTCGAACGCCTGCTGGTACGGGCCGCAGGTTATCTGCGCGGCGAGTCCATCGACGAACTCAACGATGTCGGCGCCCGGCTCTTCGCCGACCACATCACCAGCCGCATCTACCCGCACATGCAGGAGGTCGTGCGGGCGCATCAGCTCCGCGGCCACACCGTCGTGCTGAGCTCCTCGGCCCTGACCATCCACGCCGAACCGGTGGCGCGGTTCCTGGAGATCGCCCATGTGCTGTGCAACCGGTTCGAGCTCGACGAACGGGGCCTGCTCACCGGTGACATCGTCAAACCCGTGGTCTGGGGCCCCCAGAAGGCGGCCACGGTGCAGTCGTTCTGCGCGGGAACCGGGATCGACCTGGCCCGGAGCTTCTTTTACGCCGACGGCGACGAGGACGCGGCGCTGATGTCGCTGGTGGGCCGCCCGCGGCCGGTCAATCCCCGTCCCCGGCTGGCCGCGCTGGCCACCGAACACGGCTGGCCGGTGCTGCGCATCCCCGGCCCGAGCCGCCCCGGCGGGCGCTCTGTGCTGCGCGCCGCCGGCTTCGGGGTCGCAGTCCTGCGCGCGCTCTCCCCGCGCTGAGCGGCCCGATGACCCGCGACACGATTGCCGGTAGTCTGAGGTTTCCCCAGCGCAGCTAGGCCCGACTGGCCCCGCGATGCCTGAATCTGATAGTTAATTAGAACACGTTTCACTTCGATCCCGCCCCCCTAAGGAGTAGGTAATGCACACTCCCCTCTGCGACGAACTCGGCATCGAGTTCCCGATCTTCGCTTTCACGCACTGTCGCGACGTTGTCGTGGCCGTGAGTAAGGCCGGTGGTTTCGGGGTGCTGGGCGCGGTGGGCTTCACGCCGGAGCAGCTGGAGATCGAGCTGAACTGGATCGATGAGAACATCGGCGACCACCCCTACGGCGTCGACATCGTCATCCCGAACAAGTACGAGGGCATGGACTCCGGCCAGTCGGCCGACGACCTGGCCGAATCGCTGCGCAAGCTGGTGCCCCAGCAGCACCTCGACTTCGGCAAGAAGCTTCTCGCCGACCACGGCGTGCCCGTCGAGAACGCCGACGAGGACAGCCTGCAGCTGCTGGGCTGGACCGAAGCCACCGCCACGCCCCAGGTCGAGGTCGCGCTGCAGCACCCCAAGGTGACGATGATCGCCAACGCGCTGGGCACTCCCCCGGCGGACATGATCAAGCACATCCACGAGTCGGGCCGCAAGGTCGCCGCGTTGTGCGGTTCGGCGTCGCAGGCCAAGAAGCACGCCGCGGCCGGTGTGGACATCATCATCGCCCAGGGCGGCGAGGCCGGCGGGCACTGCGGCGACGTGGGCTCGATTGTGCTGTGGCCCGAGGTCGTCAAGGCGGTCGCGCCGCTGCCCGTGCTCGCGGCGGGCGGCATCGGCAGCGGCCAGCAGATCGCTGCGGCCCTCGCGCTGGGGGCGCAGGGCGCGTGGACCGGCTCGCAGTGGCTGATGGTCGAGGAATCCTCGAACACCGAGGCCCAGCACGCGGCCTACATCAAGGCGGGCAGCCGCGACACCGTCCGCAGCCGGTCCTTCACCGGCAAGCCGGCCCGGATGCTGCGCAACTCCTGGACCGAGGCGTGGGAGGCTCCCGAGAACCCCAAGCCGCTGGGCATGCCGTTGCAGTACATGGTCTCCGGAATGGCCGTGCGCGCCACGAACAAGTACCCCAACGAGAGCGTCGACGTCGCGTTCAACCCGGTCGGCCAGGTCGTCGGTCAGTTCACCAAGGTGGAGAAGACCGCGACCGTCATCGAGCGGTGGGTCCAGGAGTACCTCGAGGCGACCAGCACTCTCGAAGCCCTCAACGAGGCGTCGGGCGCCTGACCGGGTCCGGCCCGGCAAGCAGAAACGGTTGCGCCGCAAGGGCGTAAAGGCCGAAAAGCACGAACGGCGCCAGCAGCGGTAGCCACGGCAGCCGCCACGGGAACACCGTCGCGACCAATCCCGCGACGGTGAACCCGAGGGCGAACGTCACCGTGGCCGGGGTCATCGGGGCGCGGTGGCGCAACATCAGGTAGCCCACCGCGCTCAGACCGGTGGCCGCCGCCCACACGCTGGGCGCATCGGTGATCGCGATCGCGGCGACGGCGAGCAGCACGGCACCTGTCGCCGCCGCACGCCACCGCAGGCCCAACACCACGGCGCCGGCCACCGGCAACACCGTGGCCGCCGCCATGCCGGACGCGCTCAACCCCGCCAGGGCGGCCATCGCCAGCCCGCACACGCAGGCCAGCACCGGCGGCGCCGGGCCGCCGGCCTCGCCGACGGGCGTCATCGCCGCACCGCCGCAGACCGGCGGTGCTGCGTCGCGAGCCGCATGGCCTGCTCCAGTGGCTCCTCCCGCGGCCAGGGGGCGACGTCGACGCCGATGGTGGCCATGTCCCGGTACATGGTGGTGCGCTGCAACGCCCAGATCCGGTCCACCAGGGGATCCAGTTCGTCCTCGAAGGGCGAGCCGGGCAGCACGTCCACCGCAAGGACGACGTGCCCGCGTTTGCGCAGATCGGTCAGCGCCAAAGCGAATTCGGTGTCGAGCAACGTGGAGAACGCGATGATCAGAGCACCCGCCGGCACCGCCGCCCGGGGTGCCAGCGTTCCGGTGGTCGACTCGACGCCGTCGCCGGCGCCCAGGACCGCGTCGACGATGCGATAGAACTGGCGCTGGCCGATCTCCGCCCCGGCCCAGCGGGGGTGCCGGCCGCCGAGGATAACGACCCCGGCACGGTCTCCGCTGCGCAGTGCGGTCTGGACCACCTGCGCAGCGCCCAGCACCGAGCGTTCGGTCGCCTCGGTCGCCGGCCCGGCGGGCTGGGGGTAGGAGTCGATCAGCACCACCACGTCCGCGCCGCGATCGGTCAGTCGCTGCGTCACATGCAGGCTGCCCCGGCGTGCGCTGACCGGCCAGTTCACCGAGCGCAGCGGGTCGCCGGGAACGTAGGCGCGGATATCGGCGTATTCCACGCCGCGGCCCGGGTGCCGGGTCAGGTGGGTCCCCACCCGGTCGAGGAGATCGCTGTGCGGAACCGGTGTGGGCTGCGGCGGCGCCGGCGGGAACACGGTGACCTCGGCGACGTCGACGGTCGCGGCGCCGGCCAGCAGCCCGCCCCGGCTCACCATCGACACCGTGGCGCGAATCGGATAGCGGCCCCAGCGTGCGGCCGTGGCCAGCACCGATATCCGGCACCCCGGCCCCGTCGTGGACACCGTGCTCGCCAGGGAGATCGCCGGATGCGCCGAGACCACCACGCGAAGCCACGTCGCCTCGGCGTCGGACGCGGTGGCCCCGAGGGTCAGTTCGACCGTTTCGTTCTCGAAGCAGCGGCGCGCCGGCGGCGTCGCATGGATGCGCACGACCGGAAGGGGCGGCTGTGCGTCCAGCGAGCACAACACCGCCAGCAACGGCGCGGCGAAGGCGATCAACTGCCAGCGTGCCGCACCCACCGCCGCCACCAGGGCCACCGCGGCAGCTGTCGCCAGCGCCGTGGCGAAAGGCGATGCCCGCCAGCGCAACGCGGCATCCACCACACGCACCTCGGGATCGTTCGTCACGACGGCGCAGCCTCCGGGGTCCGTGGCACCGGGAGCCGCCGCAGCAGGTCCTCCACCACGTCGGTCCCCTGGACGCGGCGCACCCACATCTCCGGCCGCAGCGTGATCCGGTGTGCGATCGCCGAGGTGGCCAACGCCTTGACGTCCTCGGGAATCACGTAATCGCGGCCGAGCAGCAGGGCACGTGCCCGGGCCAGCTGAACCAGATCGAGCTCCGACCGCGGGCTGGCGCCCACCGCCACCTGCGGATGACGCCGGGTTCCCGTGGCCAGCGCAACCACGTAGCGCAGCACGTCGTCATGCACACTGACCTGCTCCACCGATTCGCGCATCGCCACCAGCTCGTCGGCGTCGACGACCTTGCGCACCGTCGGCAGGGCGGCTCCGCGGTCCAGGCGCCGGCGCAGCATGGCCGCCTCCCCCTGCTCGGACAGGTAGCCCAGGTGCAGTCTGATCGCGAACCGGTCCAGCTGCGCCTCCGGCAACGGGTAGGTGCCCTCGTACTCGATCGGGTTGTCGGTGGCCAGCACGATGAACGGCGTCGGCAACCGGTGCGTGGTGCCGTCGATGCTGACCTGGCCTTCGGCCATGGCCTCCAGCAGTGCCGCCTGGGTCTTGGGTGGCGTCCGGTTGATCTCGTCGGCCAGCACCAGATTGGTGAAGATAGGGCCGCGCCGGAATTCAAAACGGCCCGTGGACATCTCGTAGACGGTGGTGCCGAGCAGGTCGGCGGGCAACAGGTCGGGGGTGAACTGCACCCGAATGAAGTCCAGCCCGAGTGCGGCCGCGAACGACCGGGCGATCAGCGTTTTGCCCAGGCCCGGCAGGTCCTCGATGAGCACATGACCACCGGCCAGCACCGTGGTCAGGATGAGCGACAGCGCCGAGCGCTTGCCCACCACCACGCGTTCGATCTCATCGAGCACCGCGGTGCAGCGCTGCCCCGTGGTGGCCGCGGCACCCGACAGCCCGGTGCTCACCCCTGCTCCAGCCGGCACAGGATCTCCTCCAGGACGGCACGGCCGGGGCCGGGGCCCGCGTCGGCCCTCGGGGCGACGTTGCTGGGATCGACCCAGGGCCACAACTGTGCACCGAACAGCAGCCCCCCGGTGGCCGCGAACGCCACGGGGTCTTTGAGTCTGCCCTGCCCACTGGAGATCTCGAAGCGCCGGGCCAGGATCGGTCGCCAGCGCCGGTCCCAGTCGGCCCTCGTCGACTCCGCCCAGCGGATTCTGGCCTCGGTACCCGAGCGCCACCGTCGCAGTGCCTCGCCGGGCTCGTCGATGGCAGTCGGCGGCGCCTCCGCGGGCGAGCCGCCCTCGATCAGCCGACGCCGGGCCCCACCCATCAGCAGTGCTGCCGCCAGCGCCGCCGCCCACAGCACAAACTGATGCCGATGGGTCATCAAGGCCACCACCTCAGCGCCGGCGATCAGCGGGAATCCTTGCAGAAAAAGCATTTTCATCTCGGCCTCCGCAGTTCTTCGAGAACCATCCGCAACGCGTCGACGGCGTCGGCGCGGTGTTGCTCGGTCATCTGGTGCGCACTGAAACGCGCCTCGGCGAACAACGCCACCAGCCGGGCGGCGTTGTCCGGCGCCAAGGCATGGTGGGCGACGGCACGAGCGAGCACTTCAGTAGGTGTGTCGAACGCTCGGGGGGCGATATCGGGATCGGCACCGAGGTGGCGTTCCATCTCCGTGTAGCAGGCGATGATCGCCGCCCGCGGCTCTCGGCTGGGGTCGATGATGCGCGCCAGGCCGAGTTCGGCTGCACGCACCAGTGTTTCGCCGGTGCTCGCAGCGCTCCCCACCGTCGCAAGCACCGTGCTCTGCGGTGGCGCAGCGGGGCGGGGGCGGTTGCGTGTGGCGACCACCGCGGCGGCGACCAGGGCCGGCACCAGGGTCAGCAGGGCCAGCAGATAGGCGCTTCTACCGCCCGGCGGTCCGCCCGATGCCGGCCGGTGCGCCGGCGGCGGATCGCTCGGCGAGCTCGAGGCGGCGTCGCCCGCCCCGGCGACCTCCACCGGAATCCCGATGTGGTGCCCCGCTCCGAATTTGGCCAGAACCACCAGCGTCAGCAGCCACAGCGCCAGCGCCGCCACGACCAGCAGCACCGCCCGCCAGACCGGACCCCGCCCCCCCACGAAGGCCAGCGGTACCGGACCGGCAGCGCCGGGCTGAGAGCGCCGGTGACGCGTCCGGTGCACGATGGCGAGCACGATGACGGCGCCGGATACCGCCAGCAGGCCCGCCAGGACGATCGCCTCCACCGCGCCCGCGGATTCGGCCCGCCGCGGTCCGCGCTCGGCGCCCGGTAGGTAGCCACGGGTGGTCGCCCCCGCCGCGAGCAGCAACACAGTCAGGGCGATCACCCGCACGGTCGTCCTGTCGGCCCTTGCGGCGACACCAGTCACCTGGGTCGCCCGCCGTTGCCGCGGCATTCCCCATACTGGCACGCCCGGGCAGGCCCCGGCCAGGACGCCGCGAAGGACCGCAACCGGCGGCCCGGACTGCGCGTCGCTGCGCAGCGCTCAGGAGGACTCCTCGTCGTGACCGCCGAACTGCTTGCGCATCGCCGAGAGCACCTTGGCGCCGAACTCGAACAGCTGGCGCGAGGAGAATCGCGCGTAGAGCGCGGTGGTCAGCACCGGCGCGGGCACTGACTCATCGATCGCGGCGATGACGGTCCAGCGGCCCTCGCCCGAATCGGACACCCGGCCGGCGAACTCCGCCAGATCCGGTGATGTATGCAAGGCGTCGGCAGTCAGGTCCAGCAGCCACGAACCGATCACGCTGCCCCGGCGCCACACTTCGGTGACCTGCTCGATGTCGATGTCGTAGCGGTAGAACTCCGGATTGGCCAGCGGCGCGGTCTCGGCGTCACCGGGTTGGTTCTGCGCGCCGATGTCGGCGTGGTGCAAGATGTTCAGTCCCTCGGCGATCGAGGCCATCATCCCGTACTCGATGCCGTTGTGCACCATCTTCACAAAGTGCCCCGCCCCCGTCGGGCCGCAGTACAGGTAGCCGTTCTCCGCCTGGGTGACCGGCCCGTGGCGCCCGGGTGTGCGCGGGGCGCAGTCCACTCCCGGTGCCACCGTGGCGAAGATCGGCTCGGCGTGGTCGAACGCGGCTCGATCTCCACCGATCATCAGACAGTAGCCGCGCTCGCGGCCCCACACGCCGCCGCTGGTGCCGCAGTCCAGCAGGCGAATTCCCTTGGCGGCCAAAGTCTTTGCGTGCGAGATATCGTCGCGGTAATAGGTGTTGCCACCGTCGATCACGACGTCACCGTCCGTCAGCAGACCGGTCAGCTCGTCGATGACACCCGTGGTGATCGCACCGGCGGGCACCATGACCCACACCACCCGTGGGGCCGGCAACTGTGCGGCGAGTTCGGCCAGGGAGTGCACCCCGGTGGTGTTGGGTTCGTCGGCCAGGGCACGGACCGCGTCCGGGTTGTGGTCGTAGACGACGCATTGGTGGCCGCCGTCGACCATTCGCCGGACCAGGTTGGCGCCCATCCGGCCCAGGCCGATCATCCCCAGCCGCATGGTGCGCTGGTGCCTACCGGCTGTCATCCCATCGAAGCTAGCCGCCCAGTCTGGGCGGAAGCTGATCGGCGGATGCGCCGGGTTCGGTCAGCCGACCGGGGCGATTCCCGGCGGGAAGTAGGGGCCGATGCCGCCGGTGTAGATCCCGGGCTGCCAGCCGCGTGCCCCCAGGCACAGCAACGGCAACCCATCGGGCGACTGCGCCGCCGACTGCGGGTTGGGGCAGGGCGAACCGATCTCCTGCACCCCGTAGAGCGGGTAGGAGATCTGCCAGAAGCCGGTGTCCTTGGGCGGCCACTGGTTGGCGATGAAGTGGCATGCCAAGGCTTGACCGTTGGGGCCGTGCCCGTAGATGAAGCGCTCCCAGCTGAAGCACGCGTCACCCTGCCGCTGCCCCTCGGCCATGCCCGGTACGTCGCCGGGGTAGGCCACCGCGTCCGGTGCGGCGCCGACGGCGACCACTCCCGCAGCTCCCGCCAGGAGAGCAGCTGCAGCTAGTTCACGAATCATTGTTCGCCCTCAGTCCGTCGATCCAGGCCGGTGTTCCTCGCGTGAGAGCCTAACGGGTGAGCGTCGCACCCCATCAGGAATCCGTCCGGAAGCCCTCAGGCCCGGGCGCTAAAGTGCCGCGGATGACCGCAACACAGTGGCAGCTCGACGCATCGGACGGCCAGCTGCTGGTCCACACCGACGTTGCGGGCCGGGCGTCCAAGATGGGACACCGGCTCACCATCGCCATGGAGCGCTGGCAGGCGAGCGTGTCGTGGTCCGGCGAGTCGCCCACCGGCGTGGATCTGGTTGTCGAGGTGGATTCGCTGCGGGTGTTGCAGGGCGCAGGCGGCGTGACGCCGCTGACCCCGCCGGAGAAGACGCTGATCCGCAGTAATGCGCTCAAGTGCCTGTCCGCCGACAAACACCGGCAGATCCGATTCGTCTGCGATGACGTCGAACCGGCCGGCGACGGCTACCGGCTGTCCGGGACGCTGGAGATCAACGGGCGGCGCAAGCCGCACGTCGTCGCTGTCCGGGTGGCCCCTGAGGACGGTTCCTGGCAGGTGAGCGGCGACACCAAGGTGCGCCACAGCGACTTCGGGGTGCGGCGCTATTCGATGTTGATGGGGGCCATGCAGGTCGCCGACGAGGTGACGGTGTCCCTGTCGGTGAGCATCGCCGACCCGACGCATCGAGGGTGACTCAGCGCCCGGATGGGCCGAAGACGTGGTCCCGAACGCGCTCCAGCAGGGTCGGGACGCCCCCGGGCTCCGACAGGTCCGGACCGATCTCCGAGGCGTCCCACAGCGAACCGAACTCCGCGTCCTCGGTCTCGACCGGTGCGGCCGGTGGGGGTGGCAGCGCCGGGATCGCCGCCGGCGCCGGGGCGGGCACGATGACGCGGGCCACCGTCGCACGCTGGGGCGCCGGCAGATCCGGCGCTGACCTGTCGGGGCCCAGTTGCAGGCTCAGGGCGGCCGCCAGCGATGCCACCAGGGTCACCGTTCCCACCGCAAGCATCAGCAGGGCTGCTGCGTAGGACAGCGAGCGGGGCCGGCGCCCGCGCAGGGATCCGGCCGTCACTCCGGCGGCCGGAGCGCCCAGCGGAGTCGAGGCCAATTCGGTGTGCGGGGCCAAGGCCTGCGCCGCGCCACGCGCCAGCGCCTGAATCGCGCCGCCCTGAACGAAAACCGGCATCCCGAGGTGGGACTCCAAGCGCCGCCCCAGCCGGTCCATACCCCGCACCGATCCGGCGACCATCAGCGTCTCCGGCCGCTGACCGTCTGAGGCCAGCCTCTCCCCCAGCCAGCCGGCGACCTGGTCGAAGTCGGTGACCGCATGCGAGTCGACCACCGGGTCCGGGGCTCCCGGACGCGCGGGCAGGACCAAGGTGGCCAACCCGGGTTCGACGACGCAGACCGCAGCCGCCTCCAGGTCGCCGGCCAGCGAGGCAGCCGCCAGGCCGTAGCGCACCGGCACCACGTGATCGCAACCGGCGTCGGCAAGCGACTCCAGCAGTAGCGCCGCGGCGACGGCCGCCTCGTCACTCCAGGTGACCGCCACGCCGCGCAGGCGATCGCCGCGGGCGGCCAGCATGGTCCGTACCCGGGCGGCCACCGCCGACGCCTGTGCGGCAAGGTCGACCGGGTCCGGACCGGCATCGCCCCCGTCGACCCAGACCTCTTCACCGATCCCCGGGCGGTGCGAGCCCGCGGCCGTGACCCAGCCGATAGTCGACGGGGTGACCGCCAGCCCCAGTACGGTGTCCAAAATCGCGCGCCCCAATCGGTCCCGACCTGCGCTGTCACGGCCGCTGCCGGAGCCCCTCGCCGCGCCCACGGGCGGGACCGGCTCGGCGGCAACAGCGGACAGTCGACTGCTCAGTGCAGTGTTTTTCTCGGCTTATCGGAGGGCAGCCTACGCGTGTCGTGCTGCATGTTCTAGCCGGGTACCGGCCCAAAATCGGGTATGCTATGGAGCGAGTCGATCCCGGGAACGGCCGCTTGAGTTGCGAAATGCGGCCGTTGCTGCATGTGAAGGACCGATCCGAAGTGGTGGCGCACAGCGTCGCGATCGTGAGAGTGACCGTTCCACAGTGAGACGACAAGGGGCAGGAATGACAGACGTGACCAAGGGATTGCGCTGGGCACGCCGACTTTTGGTCGGCGCGGTAGCTGCCGCAGCGTTGCCGGGCCTGATCGGCCTGACCGGTGGCGAGGCAACCGCATCGGCGTTCTCGAGGCCGGGTCTGCCGGTCGAGTACCTGCAGGTGCCTTCGGCGGGAATGGGCCGTGACATCAAGGTCCAGTTCCAGCCGGGCGGTTCGGGCTCACCGGGCCTGTACCTGCTCGACGGCATGCGAGCCCAAGACGATTACAACGGCTGGGACATCAACACCCCCGCGTTCGAGTGGTACTACCAGTCGGGCATCTCGGTGATCATGCCGGTCGGCGGTCAGTCCAGCTTCTACAGCGACTGGTATCGCCCGGCGTGCGGCAAGGCGGGCTGCTCCACCTACAAGTGGGAGACCTTCCTGACCAGCGAGCTGCCGGCCTACCTGGCCTCGGAGTACGGCGTGAGCCAGAGCCGTAACGCCGCGGTCGGTCTGTCGATGGCCGGTGCGTCCGCGATGACCCTGGCGATCTACCACCCCAACCAGTTCGTCTACGCCGGTTCCCTGTCGGGTTACATCAACCCGTCCGATGGCAAGAGCTGGATCGGGCTGGCCATGGGTGACGCGGGCGGCTTCAAGAAGGAAGACATGTGGGGCCCCGACGAGGACCCGGCATGGCTGCGCAACGACCCGACCGTCAACGTCGGCAGGCTGGTGGCCAACAACACCCGCCTGTGGGTCTACTGCGGAAACGGCCGCCCGAACGAGTTGGGCGGCGACAACCTGCCCGCCACGTTCCTGGAGGGCAACTTCATGATCGGGCAGAACAAGAAGTTCCAGGAGCTCTACACCGCGGCCGGCGGCAACAACGCAATCTTCAACTTCCCGGACTATGGCACCCACAGCTGGGAATACTGGGGCCAGCAGCTGCAGGCCATGAAGCCCGACCTGCAGAGCCACCTGGGCGCCAGCGGCGGCGGCAGCTAGCAGCTGTCCATCGCGGCGGTCTTACCACTGGGTCCCATCCGATTTCGGATGGGACCC
Organism: Mycolicibacter engbaekii; assembly: GCF_002101585.1. GTDB lineage: Bacteria > Actinomycetota > Actinomycetes > Mycobacteriales > Mycobacteriaceae > Mycobacterium > Mycobacterium engbaekii. Next base: position 76,402 of record NZ_LQOT01000042.1, read on the forward strand.
AGTGCTTTTCCCGCAAGGGTTACCCCAGCCCGCCGGACATGATTGGATGGGGCGCATGCAGGGTTCTGCGACAGTTCATATGGCTGCCCCGGCTGAACGGATCTGGGAGCTGGTGGCCGACGTCCGCAACATCGGCAAGTTCTCCCCGGAGACCTTCGAGGCCGAATGGCTCGACGGTGCCGACGGCCCCGCGGTGGGCGCCCGTTTTCGCGGCCACGTCCGGCGCAACGGGATAGGTCCGGTGTACTGGACGACCTGCCGGGTCACCGAGTGCGAGCCCAACCGGGTGTTCGGGTTCGCGGTGCTCGCCGGTGACCGTGCGGTGAACCGCTGGCGCTACGAGCTCATCCCCACCGCCGACGGCACCGACGTCACCGAGTCATTCCGGTTGGCCGATTCCTTGCTCACCACCGTCTACTACTGGCTGTTCGGCGGTTTCCTCAGGCAGCGCAACAACATTCGCGACATGCGGCGCACGCTGGAGCGCATCCGCGACGTCGCCGAACAGCCCTAGCGGTCTCAGTCCAGACTCTCCGGGTCGGCCAGCGGCAACACCAGAAACGACGGCGTGGGCCCGCCCTGGTGCACCTGGTAGAGACCACCGGCCAGTGCGCGCCGGGTGGGCACGTTGGGGACCAGGTGCGGAAAGTCGTAGGTGGTCAATGTCAGCCGCAGCCGGTGCCCCGGTGTGATCAGGGCCGCGGTCGGGAAGATCTCGATGTCGTAGCGGGTCAGCTGTCCGGGGTCCACCGGCGCCACCGCGTCCCGGGTGCTGATGTGATGCGGGCGCAGCACCGTGCCGTCCGGCAGATACCAGGTGCGGGCGGGGTCCAATTTCCGGTGTGAGCCCAGCAGCGCTCCCATGGTCAGCGGCCGGCATGCGCCCTCCGGCGCGACGTCGTCGAGGTGGGCGACCCACAGCGTCTCGGTGGTGTCGGCCGTCGCCTGCACACTAAGTGTGATCGGCCCGGCCAGCAGCGTCGGCGAGTCGAAGGGCTCCGTCGTGTAGGTCAACGCGCCCCGGTGCAACCGGCTGTTGTCCTGGTCGTAGCGGGTGCGGCCGCCCGCCGATGCGGTGACGTAGCTGTTGAGTCCCAGCGACCACTGTTCGAGGCTGCGTCCCGACACCGGGCCGCGCGAACGGTAGGTCAGCTTGGCCACGGTTTGCTCGGCCGGGGCGTCGTCGGCCAGCCGGCCGTCATGGGCCAGGTAGAGCCGCCTCGGTTCCGCTTCGGGAATCGGGTATTGGCCGGTGTGATACCACCGGCGGTCGCCGATCGCCTGGAAGGTGAACGGTGATCCCGAGATGGCCGCCGTCTCATCGTCTTTCAGCCAGTAGTCGAACCAGCGCAGCTGCAGATCCTGCATCTGCAGACCATCGAAATCCGACACGTGATACCACGGCCCCATCAGCAGCCGGATCCGGTCGACGGTCGGCTGGCCGGGCTCCATCGGAGCGCTCGCGGGGCGACCGACGCTGGAGTTCTGCAGCGCGGCGTAATTCAGCGGCGCACCCCGCTGGAAGGCATCATGCCAGCCGCCCACCAGAAAGACCGCGACGTTGTTGGCGGCGATCGCGGGCAGTAGCGGGTCGGACCGCATCCGGTCCCACACCGGTCCGTCGTAGGCGGCCTCGCCGCCGGCACTCACGTCGGCGATCAACGGCCAGAAGTAATTTCGCTGGTCTTTGCCACGCTGCCGCACGGCGGCGAGCCCGCCGGCACGAGGCCGCTCGTGCCCACCTCGTGCGAGGAATTCCAGTGTCGGATTGATGACGTTGAGCATCGAGTACACCGCGCCGTAGCCGCGCACCGCCGGCATGTGGGTCGCGCCGCCCATCGTCGCGACGTCCCGGTAGAAGTCGTTGGCGGCCATCACCGGGAAGATCGCCTTGAGCGGCGAGTCCGGGCCCACGGAGGCCGCGGTGAACAGCTGGTTGATCGCCAGGTAGGAAATACCGAACATGCCGACTCGGCCGTTGGAGTTCGGCAGCTTCGCCGCCCAGGCGACCAGCTCGGCCCCGTCTCGGGCCTGGTCGGGACCGAACATCTCGAACGATCCGCCGGATACCCCGGTGCCGCGGACGTCGACCATCACCTCGATATAGCCCCGCCGGATCAGGCGCGGGGTCGGTCCCCCGCCGATCTGGGCCGCCGGCGGCGGGGCCAGCTTGCCGTACGGGGTCAGCGACAGCAGCACCGGAAACGGCCCGGGGGCGGGCTGTCCCGTCTCGGGCACGGTGGGGTAATGCACGTCAGCCCGCAGCACCACGCCATCGCTCATCTCCACGGCCAGATTGCGCCGCACACCGACGCCATATTCGGCGGGACGCGGAGTCCACTCGGGACTCAACGGCGAGGAGCTGTACTTACGCTTCCTGGGCGCAGCGGCCCGGCGCGCCGCGATTCCCGCAGCCCCGACCGCGGCGACAGCGGCCAACGCCAATCCTGCCTGGCGTGACCGTCCCGGGCGCCTCAAGCCCGGCTCGGCAGCGTCAGCGTGCACGCCTGCCCGATATCGAGGGTGCGCAGCAGCCGGCCCATGCCCAGCCACAGCGCACACGACAGCGCAAGGTCGGCGAGCAGCTCGTCGCTCAGGTGCTCGGCGCACCGCGACCAGAACTCTTCGTCGTCGCGCAGGCCGGTGTGGTCTGTGGCGAACCGGTGGGCGAACTCGGCGGCGATCCGCTCCTGGGGGCTGAACCCCTCCCAGGTGCGCCACTGGGCCGCGTGCTCGTAGAGATCCTCGCTGACCCCGGCCGCGGGGCCGTCGGCGTCACGGGTGTTTTCGCAGACCGTGCACTCGTTGTCCAAGGCGATCACTATCCGGGCCAACTCCCGGGTGCGCAGCGGCAGCCGGCCGCGAGAGTAGACCGCCGTGCTGAAACCGCCGATTCCCGCGGCCAGTTCGGGCGACTTGACCATCCAGCCCATCACGTCGTCTGGGGCGAAATCCCCGATTCGGCTCATACCTTGGGATACTAGCGGGTCGCCGGTGCGCCGAGGCCGCTAAAACGTCCTGTCCCCGAGGACCTCACGAGGGCGGGCGGGAGACACACTGCGCGGAGTACAGCGCCTCGCCGAGCTTGTCCATCAGCTCCAGCTGGGTTTCCAGATAGTCGATGTGGGACTCCTCGTCGGCGAGGATGGTCTCCAGGATCTGGGCGGTGGTGCTGTCCTGCTTCTCCCGGCACATGACGATGCCCGGCCGCAACCGATTGAGCACGTCGATCTCCAGCGCCAGGTCGCTCTCGAACTGCTCGCGCAGCGTCTGGCCGATACGCAGCGAGCCGATGCGCTGATAGTTCGGCAGGCCGCCGAGCACCAGGATCCGGTCGGTGACCGACTCGGCGTGGCGCATCTCCTCCATCGACTCTTCGCGGGTGTGGCCGGCCAGCTCGGTGAAACCCCAGTTGTCCTGCATCTTGGCGTGCAGGAAGTACTGGTTGATCGCGGTGAGTTCGCTGGTCAGCTGCTCATTGAGCAGTCTGAGAACTTCGGGGTCGCCTTGCATGATCTCTCCTCTGCCATGAAGAACCTCGCCGGTTTCGGCCGCGACGGAGGGGGCTTGGGTCATCGCCGCAACGCGCACATTCAATCTAATGCAGACGGTGCGCCGCAGGGGCATGTTTACCCGCGTCCGGGCGCGTCTCATCGCCGCACCACCTGGGCGCCGTCGGGGCGAACTCTTGGTCATCGCCGGTTAACCGACTCGTGCAAGGTGCGCTTTACTTAGGTTAGACTCTACTAACATCGGGCTCGCTTCGCCCGATAATCGCGCAAACAGTCGACGATGGACATGAGGTGATGACGCTGCTGGAATTCGAGGGTGCAGCGCGTGCACAGCAACGGCTCGACCACCCGGACAAGACCGCGATCGATCCGCCGGCGCCGGCCGGCGAGGGCCGGTAGGGCGAGCGCATGTACGTATGCCTGTGTGTCGGAGCCACCAATCAGATGGTGTCGGACGCCGTCGCCGCCGGGGCGTCGACGTCGAAAGAGGTAGCCGCGATGTGCGGCGCGGGAGCCGACTGCGGCCGGTGCCGCTGCACCGTTCGCGGCATCATCCAGGCGGCCCTGGCCGCTGCCGACCAGGATGCGTTGCGCGGCCTCGCGCTGGACATCAGCCCCGTGGGATCACGCTGAGCCGCCGCCCCGCCGGCCGCTGAATTCGGCCAGCGCGTCGGCGTTGGCCTGGCCACCCAGCAGTTCGGCGAAGAACCCGTTCTCGCGTTCGACAGCCTCCAGCGTTGCGGCCCGGGCCGGCTCGACCATCGCCGCCTTGACCGCCATCAGACTTGAAATGGGCCGGGACGAAAGCACTTCGGCGTGCCTGCGGGCCTGCACCAGAAGGTCGTCCGGTTCGCACACGGCAAAGACCAAGCCCATCCGCCGCGCCTCGTCGGCGTTGATCCACTCCGAGGACATCAGCAGCCAGGCCGCGTTCTGCCTGCCGATCAGCTGCGGGAGCAGATACGACGAGCCGGCCTCGGGGGCCACGCCCAGACTGGTGAACGGGCACTTCAGTCGTGCTGTCGAGGACATGAACGCCAGGTCCGCGTAGCCCAAGATGGTGGCTCCGATGCCCAGACCGAGGCCGTTCACCGCACAGATCAGCGGCTTGGGGAACCGCCCCAGCGCCGCGATGAGACCGCGGAAACCGTGCTTGCCCGGCACGAAGTCCGGGTCGGTGACCATCGCCTGCATCTCGGCAAGGTCGGTCCCGGCGCTGAACGCCCGCCCGGCACCGGTGATCAGCACCACCGCCACCTCGGGATCGTCCGCGGCGGCCAGCAACGCCTCGGCGGTGGCGTCGTAGAGCGCCTCGTTGAACGCATTGAGCGCCTCGGGACGATTCAGCGTCAGGGTGCGTACCCGGTTCTGGTCTTCGATCGTCAGGATCACCCGTGCAGCCTAAACGGCCCGTGCCCGCCACTGCGCTCAGAGCAGATCGACCCGATGACCGGCCGCCACCACCTTGCCGATGATGCCTGCCAGTCGCCGATAGGACTCTTCGCGACCACTGGAGGAACGAAAGACCAGCCCGATGCGCCTGCCGGGCTGCGGCGGCGCGAAATGGGCCAGCGCCAGGCCGTTGCGTTCGGCCTCCACCGCCACCGCCGTCTGCGGGATCAGGGTCACCCCCAGCCCGCCGTTCACGCACTGGACGGCGGTGGCCAGCGATGCCGCGCGCGTGGTCGCCAATTCCGCGCGCACCCCGGCGTTGCGGCAGATCTCCAGCGTCTGGTCCCGCAGGCAGTGGCCCTCGTCGAGCAACAACAGCGGCAGGTCGGCCAGCGCGGCCGGCGGCAGTCGGCGCTTGCCGGCCAGCGCATGCCCCGGCGGCAGCGCCAACACGAAATCCTCGTCGTATATCGGGATTTCGGTCATTGCGGGCACCTCGGCCGGCAACGCCATCACGGCCGCGTCGACGGCACCCTCGCGTAGCCCGGTGAGCAGTCGCTCGGTCTGATCTTCGATCACCCGCAGGTTGAGCTCCGGCAGTTCCTCGGCCAGGCCGGCCAGCACCGCGGGCAGCACGTACGGCGCCACCGTGGGGATCAGGCCCAGCCGGACCGCGCCCTGCAAGGGGTCGGCCACCCCGGCGGCCGCCGCGGAGAACTGTGCCGCCGCGTCGAGCACCGCATGAGCGTGCGGCAGCAGCTGCTGCCCCTCGGCGGTCAGGAAAACCCGCCGGGTGGAGCGCTCGATGAGTTGCACCCCCAACCCGGCCTCCAGCGACGACAGGGCCTGCGAGAGGGTGGACTGGCTCAGGCCCAGCCCGGCCGCCGCGAGGCTGAAGTGGTGCTTCTCGGCCACGGCGGCGAAGGCCCGCAGGCCCGCCAGCGTGGGCTGATAGCTTGCATCGGTCATGCCGATAATTATAGTGCGTAGTATCACCTTTCATTTTTAATTTGAATCGGGCACCATGGAGCATGCGGGCGCCCACCGCGCCCCGACGGCACATATCTCACACAAAGGAGTGTCATGGCACTGTTGACTATCGGCGACCAGTTCCCGGCCTACAAGGTGACCGCCCTGATCGGGGGCGACCTGTCGAAGGTGAACGGGCCCGATGAGCTCTTCACCACCATCACCAGCGACGACTACGCCGGCAAGTGGCGCGTGGTGTTCTTCTGGCCCAAGGACTTCACCTTCATTTGCCCCACCGAGATCGCGGCGTTCGGCAAGTTGAACGACGAGTTCGCCGACCGCGACGCCCAGGTTCTCGGCGTCTCGACCGACAACGAGTTCGTGCACTACAACTGGCGCGTCACGCACGAGGACCTTAAGACGCTGCCGTTCCCGATGCTGTCGGACCTCAACCGCGACCTGGTACGGGAGACCGGCGTGCTCAACTCCGACGGGGTCGCCGACCGGGCCACCTTCATCATCGACCCCAACAACGAGATTCAGTTCGTCTCGGTGACGGCGGGATCGGTGGGCCGCAACGTCGACGAGGTGCTGCGGGTGCTCGACGCCCTGCAGTCCGACGAGCTGTGCGCGTGCAACTGGAAGAAGGGCGACGCGACGCTGAACGTCGGCGAGCTGCTCAAAGAATCTCTGTGATCGGAGCCGGATGAATCGCGCTCGCGGTGATGTCGGGCGCCAGGATGAGGAGGAACAGCGCCAATGAGTATTGAGAATCTCAAGAACGCGATCCCGGAGTACGCCAAGGACCTCAAGCTCAACCTGGGTTCGATCGCCCGCAGCACTGTCCTGAACGAGGAGCAGCTCTGGGGCAGTCTGCTCGCCAGTGCCGCGGCCACGCGCAACGCCACGGTGCTGGCCGAGATCGGTGCCGAGGCCGCCGACAACTTGTCGGCGGAGGCCTACCAGGCCGCCCTGGGCGCCGCCTCGATCATGGGTATGAACAACGTGTTCTACCGTGGGCGGCACTTCCTGGACGGCAGCTATGACGACCTCCGGCCCGGGTTGCGGATGAACATCATCGGCAACCCGGGGGTCGACAAGGCGAACTTCGAGCTGTGGAGTTTCGCGGTCTCGGCGATCAACGGCTGCCAGGCGTGCGTTGCCTCCCACGAGCAGGTCGTGCGAGAGGCGGGCATCGGACGCGAAGCGGTACTGGAAGCGCTCAAGGTCGCCTCGATCGTGGCCGGAGTGGGGCAGGCGGTCTTTGCCGCCGCCGCCGACCCGGCCGCCTCGCCGGCGGGCTGATGCCGATCGGCGCGCGCCGGGTAAGCACCCGGCGCGCGCCGTAGGCCTCAGCTGTCCAGCCGCGCCAACCGTTCCACCGTCACCGGGTCCTCCTGCCCGGCGAAATAGCGGTCCAGCACCGCGTGAACCTCGCTGCACGCGCACCTGCCGACGTGCCCTCCGCCCGCGCAGGCCCGGCCGAACAACGTCATCGACGACCGAAGCTTGAGATCGTCGGGCCGGCCCAGAATCTCCTCGATGGACTCACCGCGCACCGCGCCGATCAGGCCCGCACATTCCTGCAGGCGCGGCCCGAGCACGTCGTGAGCCAGGTAGGCCCGTGCCTCGGCCGCCGACCCGATCCCGTAGCGCCGCGCCATCGCGCTGGTGCCCAATCCCGCCAACTGCGGAAACACGAACCACATCCAGTGGCTGCGTTTGCGGCCGGCGCGCAGTTCGGTGAGCACGGTGTCGTACACCCCGGCCTGCGCGTCGACGAAACGCTGTAGCCCGAAGGTGTCGGCCATGCCCCAACCGTGGCACAGTTCGAGTGCGGCAGTAAAGGAGTCAGCGATGTCGGCGACACAGCGGCGGTTCCCCAGAATAGGCGAGCTCGCCCCCCTGATCCGATTGCGCAGACCGCGGTTGAACCGCACCGCGCGCCGCCTCGAGCGTGCGCTGACCGTCGAGGACCTGCGGGACCTCGCCAAGCGGCGCACACCGCGGGCGGCTTTCGACTACACCGACGGCGCCGCCGAAGACGAGATCTCGTTGGGCCGCGCCCGACAGGCCTTCCGCGACATCGAGTTCCATCCCGCCATCCTGCGCGACGTCACCAGCGTCGACACCACCGCCAGCGTGCTGGGGGCGTCGGTCGCGTTGCCGTTCGCGATCGCACCCACCGGCTTCACCCGGCTCATGCACACCGCGGGCGAACTGGCCGGTGCCCGCGCGGCCGCTGCCGCGGGCATCCCGTTCTCGCTGTCCACCCTCGGCACGGCCTCCATCGAGGACGTCGCGCAGGCCGCCCCGACAGCGCGCCGCTGGTTTCAGCTGTACATGTGGCACGACCGCGATCGGTCGATGGCGCTGCTGCGCCGCGCCGCCGACGCGGGCTACGACACCCTGATGGTGACGGTCGACTGCCCGGTCGCGGGGGCACGCCGGCGCGACACGCGCAACGGCATGTCGATTCCCCCGGCGCTGACGCCGCGGACCGTCGCCGACGCCGCCCTGCATCCGGCCTGGTGGTTCGACCTGTTCACCACCGAGCCGCTGTCCTTCGCCTCGCTGGACCGATGGTCGGGCACCGTCGCGCAGTACATGGACTCGATGTTCGACCCGAGCGTGACCTTCGACGACCTGGCGTGGATCAAATCCCAATGGCCGGGCCGATTCGTCGTCAAAGGCATTCAGACCGTCGCCGACGCCCGCACCGTGGTCGATGTGGGCGCAGACGGCATCGTGCTGTCCAACCACGGCGGCCGCCAGCTCGACCGGGCACCCGTGCCGTTTCACCTGCTGCCCGAGGTGGCCCGCGACGTCGGACGTGACACCGAGATCCTGCTGGACACCGGCATCATGAGCGGCGCCGACATCGTCGCGGCGGTCGCACTGGGCGCACGGTGCACCCTGATCGGCCGGGCCTACCTCTATGGCCTGATGGCCGGCGGACAGGCCGGCGTGCACCGGGTGATCGACATCCTGGCCGAACAGATCCGGCGCACCATGCGACTGCTCGGCGTCCGCGATCTGGCGGAGTTGTCCCCGCAGCACGTGACCCAGCTGCAACGGCTGGTACCCCGCCGGTAACGCCGCCGGGCCGCCCTTCAGAACGCGGGGGCTCGCATGACCAGCGCGGCGATCATGTCGGTCAGCACACCCGCCTCGCCGGCGATGTGCGACCCGCAGGCCTTGACGTCGATCACCGTGTCCGCCAACGCATTGAGCACCCGCTGGCAGCTGTAGCCCCCGGAGTCCAGGGTGTAGGTCTGCGACATCCGCGGCGCATCGCCGACCTCGTCGCCGATGGTCCAGGTGTAGGTGTTGTTGTCGGGGTAGGTCACGGCGACCGTCTGGCCCACACAGGACCGCCACCTGGCCAGCGATTCCTCGGCGAACGCCGCCGCCCGGCCGGACTTCGACGCGAACACCACGATGTCCTGGTCGACGAAGTTCCGGCCGTTGACCCCAGCCCGTTGCAGCCCGCCGGGTTCCTCGAGCACCTTCCACGCCGCCCGCTGCGGCTCACTGCCCTGGTAGACCTCTTCCAGACCCGGGTACAGCACGCCCAGGCACTGTGGCGCCGTCGCCGTGATCGCTCCCCTGGGCTTGAGGGATTCCAGATCGGCCTCCACCGTCTGCATCCCCGGCGTGGCCATCGCGGCCCGCACATCCTCGTCGGCGGCCAGGGGCGCAGCGGCCTGCTCCGGCCCGGTGCGGGTGAGTCCGAACGCCAGCCCACCCGCGGCCACCACCGCCACGGCCGCGCCCGCCACCAGAACCTTCTTGGCCGACCAGCGCCCCCGTCGCCGTCCGGGCTCCTCAGAATCCGCACCGCCGCCCCCGGCGGGAGGATCCGGCGGGGCCGGCCGGGCGACCACGGGCCGCGGGCCGGTCACGGGTGCCGCCGCCATCCCCACCGTCTCGGCGGTGAAGCTCGGCTCGTTGGCGGCCAGCACGGCATCGACATCGGCGCGGGTGCGCACGGTGACGTCCGGCCGGTCCCGCAACCGGCACAGCAGCGCGAGGATGTCATTGCGGACGGTCGGGTCGTGACAGTCCTCGTCGAGCCGCGACCGCAGTTCCAGAACGAGTTCGGCCTGCTTGCGGTAGCTCAGCTCGGGTCCGGACAGTTCCGAGGAGAGCCGCATGAGGTAGGCGAAGGGCACCACCGGTTCCTCCGGCAGCGGCCGGGGCAGCGGGACGGCCCGCCGCGACAGGCTTCGCAGCGCGGCGGTCAATCGGGTGTTGGCGGCGATGTTGCGGGTTCGGTAGTCGATGATCTGGGTCGCGGCGACGGGGGTGACCCGCACACTGTCGACCGGCCCGATCTGCACCGGCAGAACCGGCCGGTACAGGGCGCGCGCGTAGGCCAACTCCGCCTGACAGGGCTTGGACCGCAACGAATTATTGGACAACGCGACAATAAACACCGAACAGCAGCGGATCCGGTCCAGGATCGTCTGCCACCACGCCTCGCCGCCACCCAGCTCTTCGTCCAGCCACACCCGCTGGCCGGCGCTGCGCAGGTCACAGACCAGCGGATCGACCAACTCGCGATCCTGGCTGGCGTAACTGACAAACAGCATGGTCCTCTCCGGGGCTGGTAGGCACAGCGCCGAATCACCGCGGCAGACGCCCAAGACATGACCAAAGTCCCATGTCGGAAGTCCCGCTTCGGGGTTAGTGTACGAGGATTCGGGGTTAGTGTACGAGGAACAGTGCGCTTTCGCGATGGGCCGACCGACCTGGGAGGAGGCGCGGGAGGAGACGAGCCAGATGGCAAGTCCTGGCGCACAACCCGCTCGGCCGGTCGAACCGCGGCGCGATATGCCGCCAGAAACGCTGCCGCACAAGCTGTTGACCGGTTTGACCGACCCGCATTGGTACTGGCTGTTGATCCCGGCCGGCATCGCTGCGTTTGCCTTGGGGCTGTGGGGCTATGGATCCTATGGCGGCGGCGAGCATTCCCCCTCCGACGTCGTCTACGGCGCGGTCAAACTGTTCTTCCTGCACGCGGCTCCGCAGCCGGAGAGCCACGTCGGCCCGGCGCTGGACATCGCCCGCTTCCTCGCACCCGTGGTTGCCGGATGGGCCGCGCTCATCGCGGTGGTCTCGCTGTTTCGGGACCGGGTGCAGCAGTTGCTGATTCCGTTCAGGCATGGGCATGTGGTGGTCTGCGGTCTCGGTTATGCCGGGTTCGAGTTCGTCCGCAAGCTGCGTGCCGCGGGCTATCGGGCGGTCGTGATCGAATCCGACGAGACCAACCCGCGCATCCCGCTCTGCCGCAACTGGGGGTTCCCCGTGGTGATCGGAGACGCACAGCTCGGGCCGACACTCGAATCAGCCGGACTGCGGCGCGCCGCCCGGCTGCTCGCGGTGACCTCGGACAGCGTGGTCAACACCGAAATCGTCCTGCTCGCGGGCCGATTGGCCAAGGACACGGCGAAGAAGAAGGCGCACATGTTCGGCGGGCGCTCACGCGCACACCAGCTGCGCTGCCTGGCGCGCATCGAGCACCCCGGGCTGTCGGTGCTGTTGCGGCTCGCGGAGTCCAATCGCGGCGACGAGCAGTCAATCGTCGACTTCTTCAACATCGACTCCCTCGGCGCTCGCCTGCTGCTGGCCCAGCATCCGCTGCGGACCGCGCAACCGCCCCACATCGTGGTCGCCCACCTCGGCGGTGTGGGCGCCGGATTGGTGTTCCAGGCCGCCCGCCACTGGCACGACACACGCGCCGACAACCAGCCACTGCGCGTGACGGTGCTCGACGACCACGCCGCCGACACGGTGGCCAAGCTGACAGCGGACTACCCGGCACTGGACGAGGTCTGCGAATTCCGTTGCAGCACTGCATCGGTGCGCGATATCGAGCGGCTGACCCAAGACGCGTCCTACCCGGTGACCCAAGCGTATGTGACCGGTTACCACGACGAACGCAACGTCGAGTCGGCTTTGAACCTGCGCCGTGCCCTCGACAGCACCGTGCCGGTGGTCACGGTCATCTCGCGCGCCTACGGTGTCGCCGAACTTCTCGAGGAGCAGGCGGCCCTGGGCGGCGCCGCGATCTCGGTGTTCCGGACCCTGCGGGAGACCTGCAGCGTAGAGCTGATCGAAGGCGGGTCGCTGGAGACCGTTGCCCAAGAAATCCACCGCCGCTACTGCCTGATGCAGCCCGCGGGCGCACCGGCGCCACCAGCCTGGCCGGAATTGCCGGATCCACTCAAGGACTCCAGTCGTGCTCAGGCCCGGCACATCGGGGTGAAGTTGCGCAGCATCGGGTGCGTCATCGCCCCGCTGCGCAACTGGCACGCCAAGGACTTCCAGTTCACCGACGACGAAGTGGACACACTCGGCACCATGGAACACGACCGCTGGATGCAGGAGAAGCTCGCCGCCGGCTGGACTCTGGGCGCCGAGGACCCCTTACGCAGGAAAGACCCGCATCTGGTGCCGATGGCGCAGCTGCCGCCCGATATCGCCGAGGTGGACCGGATTTTCGTGCGGGCCATCCCGGAGATGCTGGCAGCCGTCGGGCTGGAGGTCGTCGACGTGACGCAATCGGCTGGGCGGTATCCGGCGCGCAGTCTGTCCGGCCAGTAACGGCCGTCTTCTCCGCCGCCGGGCCCAGGGGGTCCCGCCGGGTTTCTGGGGTCTCGAGGCCGGGTATAGCCGCAGCCGTGACCACTCACAAGGAGCTTGTGCGCCGGTTGTTGCGGCGGGCGGGCACCACCTACGCCCAGGAGGCCGGCATTCGGCTGCGCAATCAGCCGATGCCGCTGTTCCAGCTGCTGATGTTGTGCATGCTGGCCAGCAAGCCGATCGACTCCGCCGTGGCAGCCCGCGCGGCCCGCGAGCTGTTCAGGAATGGATTACGCACCCCGCACAAAGTCCTCGAAGCCGACCGGCAGACCATGATCGACGCCATGGGACGGGCTCACTACCGCCGCTACGACGAGAGTTCGGCCACCATGCTCGCCGAATTGGCGGAGGCGACACAGACCAACTACGGAGGCGATCTTCGGCTGCTCGCCGAACGCAGCGGGCGCGACGTCGAGGCGGCCACCGAGGCGCTGAAGGCCTACAAGGGGATAGGCGACGTGGGCGCGAGCATCTTTCTCCGGGAGGCCCAGGACGTCTGGCCGTGGGCGCGCTACACGTTCGACGAGCGCGCACTGGAAGGGGCACGCGAACTCGGACTCCCCACTGACCCAAACGAACTCGGTGCGCTGGCCCAGGGCCGCAACGCCGAACTCGCAGCGGCACTGGTGCGCTACTGCACCGACCCAGACATCCGGGCGCAACTCGACGAATGACGGGGCGGCGAAAACACGTCGCCCGCCGAACTATCGCAGCGTCGCCGTACCGTCCTCGTGCACGTCGACCGCGGCACCGGCGATGTCTTCGTCCACGGTCCTCTGGGCGGCATCGCGGTCCCGGACCACCGCCAGCGTGCGCGCCCCCTCCGGGGTGCGGACCGCCAGGAACGCCTGCTCGGGGCGGCCGTCGCGATCGAACGGTGTGGTCCACGACTCCACTTCGCCGGTTCCCTGCCACTGCACCAGCGACGCCCGAGTGGCTTGCGCGTCCACCTCGGGTTGCACATCCTGCCAACGGAATCCGGCCGCCGGGGGTTCGGTTCCGTAGACACCGAAGCTGTGCTTGGTCAGGTAGCCGCCGTTGGCGGTGATCAGGCCGCGCCGCCCCGGATTGGCCACCAGCAGCTCGGCCATCGTGGCGATCGAATGCATCACATAGTTGTTCCACGGCCCACCGGCAAAGGTGAGGCCACCGGTCACCGTCAGCGGCCGGGCGGGGTCGTCGGTGGGCAGCCCCAGTTCGCGCGCGGCGACCTGGACCGCCGACGGGAAGCACGAGTACAGGTCGACGTAATCGATCTCGCCGACCTCCGCGACACCGGCCAGCTCCAGTGCCCGGGCCCCCGCGATCCGGATCGCCGGCGACCGGTGCAGTTCGGCACGCTCGGCGACGGCGTAGGTGTCGTGGGCGTCGGTGCCGGCGTGCGGGAAAACCCACTTCTCGGCCGGGACACCCAGGTCGGTGGCGGTCTGGACCGAGGTCAGCACCAGCGCCGCCCCCTGATCGACCATGTTGTTGGAGTTCATCAACTTGGTGTACGGGTAGCTGATCATCCGGTTGGCGGGACCGGGCTGCCAGATCTCCTCGGCGCTGACCGGCTGCCGGATCCAGGCGTGCGGGTTGTCGACCGCCACCGCATTGAACCGGGACCACAGCTCACCGATCCGGCGGCGGTGGTCGTCGACCTTCTCCCCCGCGGCGATACGCAACGCCTGCTCGAACAGCGGGTAGACGTAGGCGGGCCGGTCCAGCCCGATCCGCTCCTGGTCCGGGCCGACCATCGGCACGTCTTCGCCGTCGCACTGGGCCAACGGGACCGTGTCGTCCTGCTGCGTCCAGGACAGCCGCTCGCCGGCCCGCCGCAACCTGGTCCGGGTACGCCAGGTCTCACCGCCGGTCACCAGCACGACTCCCGCACGGCCATCCTGGATGTCCAGGCAGGCCTGATTCACCAGGGACTGCGGCACGTTGCCGCCCACCGGGCTGTACCGGGTGGCGGCGCGCTGCGCACCGATCCGCTGGCCCACCAGCGCGCCCGGATCGCGGTAACGGGCCGAGAGCAGGTTGACCACCCGGATCGAGTCGACGGCGCTCAGCACCCGATCGTCCGCGGCGCGCCGCGCCGCCGCCGCCATCAGGTCGACGGGCTCGACGGGCTCGGAGTCGTCGCGATGGTTGATCTGGCCGTAGCCGATGAGCACCGGGGTCCGGGGGTCGACAGACATGGCCGTAAGACTAATCGGCGGCGAAAAGCACTCCGTCGGCGATCAGCTTGTCGGTCTCGTCGTCCTCGAGCACGAGCACCGCGCGGCAGATCTCCCGGGTGTCCTGCCCGGGCAGCGGCGCAGGACGCTGCAGCGCCGGCGGAATGTTGCGGTACGGCGCGGGACCGGTCTCGGCCGGCAACGCCTGCTCGATCAGCGGGTGGGTCATGGGCGCGAACACCGACCGGTGAGCCAGCTGCGGATCATCGGCGACATCGGGCGGCCGGTTCATCGGCGCGGCGGGCACCCCGGCGGCCTGCAGGAGCTCCCCCACCGCCGCGGGCGGCTGAGCCGCGGTGTGGCGGCCCAACACGGCCGCCAGTTCGGCGTGGTGAGCGGCCCGCGCCGCGCCGGTGCCGAAACGGTCGTCGGCGGCCAGCGCCGGATCGTCGAAGGCGGTGGCGACAGCCCGCATATCGGCGTCGGTGCGAATCGAGATCACACACCACTCGTCATCGCCGGCACACGGGCACACCAGGTCCACCGCGGTGTCGGGCTGCACGGCCTGGCCCGCGGCACGGGCGACGTAGCTGGTGTCGAGCTGATTGACCGCGGTCTCGGCCTGCGACACGTGGACGTGGCTGCCCGTCGCGGTGCGCCGGGCCCCGATCAGCGCCGCCAGCGCCCCGATGGCCGCGACGCGGGCCACCACGTGATCGGGAAAGACCGTGGTCGCGTCGTAGAACGGGTGCCGCTGGGCGTCGCCCTCGTCGTCGGTGGCGGTCCACAGCGCGGTGATTCCGGTGGTGGCCCGCACCAGCGGCCCATAACCCATACGGTCGCTCCACGGGCCCGTCTCGCCGAAGGCGCTGCTCTCGGCAAGGACGATCCGTGGATTGAGTTCGCGCAGCACCTCGTAGGAAAAGCCGAGGGCGGCCAGCGTGCCCGGTTTGAAGTTGGCCAGCACCGCATCGCCGGTACCGACCAGGCGGGCGAAGATCTCTTTGCCGGCCGGACTGCGCAGATCCAGGCCGAATCCCGAGTTGTTGCGGTGCGTCCAGGCGAACGACTCGCTCATCGCCTCGCCCGGCCGCGCCTGCCGAAGCCCGTCCGGGTAGGCCGGGCTCTCCACCTTGATGATCTCGGCACCCATGTCGCCGAAGAGCCGGCTGGCCTCGCCGCCGGCCACGATGACCCCCAAGTCGACGATCCGCACTCCCTCGAAGGGCCGGGCGCCGACGGCGGTGTCGGACGCCGGCCCGGTCGAGGGACCCGTCAGCCATTCGGCGTCGGCGTCGCCGCAGGCCGGCGCCGGCGACCGGAAGCCGGCCCGCTGGTCGTCGACCACGTAGTAGCCGGTGGGTATCGCCGCGGACAGCCCCGGCGCCAGCTCCGCCCGGGTGACCGCCTGGGCGGCCACGAAGTGCTCCTGCTCGAGCACCTGCGCCGGGTCCCCCACGGCGGCGATCGGCACACCGCGCGACTGCCCGGCTGCCACCAGATCAAGCATGTCCTGGTCGGCGAACAGCTGACGGATCAAGGCGCTGATCTGCGGCCAGACGGCGAACCGCTCGCCGATCACCCCGAATTTGGGGTCGGCGAACTCCGCGGGCTCGCCCAGCCAGCTCCACAGCCCGCGCCACTGCCGCGGCGACATCACGCAGAGCCGGACGTAGCCGTCGCGGCACGGCAGGATGGGGTATGCGTCCTGGTTGCGGGGCCGCCCACGCCACCGGCGCGAGGTGCGTTGCGCGGCCGCGGCCTGGCCGTGCGCCCCGAACACCGGGTCGAGCACGGTGACCACCGCGTCGTACCGGGAAAAGTCGATGTAGTCCCCGGTTCCGCAGCGCAACCGGTTGTAGTACGCGACCAGGACCGCCCAGGCCGCCTGCACCGCCGCGGTCGCCGAGGCGATCCCCGCGGGCGGCAGAACCGGCGTCCCCGTGGTGGGACCCGACCGTGACAGAGCTCCCGAGAGCGCGTAGAGCACCGCGTCGGTGGCCTGCCACGACGAGCGCGGCCCGCTCTGCCCGAAATCGGTGACCGACATCGTCACCAGATGGGCGAAGCGATCGGCCAGCTCGGCGCACGAGGTGCCGAAGTCGGCGGCCCGACCGGGCCGGCCGCTGTCCACCACGATGTCGGCGGTGGCCACCAGCTCGGCGAACCTGCGGCGGTCTCGATCCTGCGCGGGATCCAGCACGACGCTGCGCTTGTTCGCGTTGTGCAGCGCGAACGGAATGCTCACGCCGTCGAGCAGCGGCGCAGCAGTGCGCGCCGGACTGCCGCTGGGCGGCTCCACCTTGAGCACGTCGGCTCCCAGGTCGGCGAGCAGCCGGGTCACCGCGTCGGCGTCTGCGCCGGCCAGGTCCAATACACGAACAGCATCCAACAACACGCTGACAGGGTAATGAACCGGTTGCCGGGGTCCGGGTTCGGCGGGACAATCGACAAGATGAGTGCAACCGACGTCACTCCATCCGCACCTGCACTCCCCGACGATGAACTGGCCCGCCTCGATGCCTACTGGCGGGCCGCGAACTATCTGTCGGTGGGCCAGATCTATCTGCTGGACAATCCGCTGCTGACCGAACCGCTGCTGCCCGAGCATGTCAAACCCCGGCTGCTGGGGCACTGGGGCACCACACCCGGCCTGAACCTGCTCTACCTGCACCTGAACCGGATCATCCGCGCGCGCGACGCCAACGTCATCTTCATCACCGGCCCCGGCCACGGCGGGCCGGCCCTGGTCGCCAACGCCTATCTGGAGGGCACCTACAGCGAGGTGTACACCGGTATCGGCCACAACACCGACGGGCTGCGGAAACTGTTCCGGCAGTTCTCCTTTCCCGGCGGCATCCCCAGCCACGTGGCCGCGCAGACGCCGGGCTCCATCCACGAGGGCGGCGAGCTCGGCTATTCGTTGGTGCATGCCTACGGCGCGGCCTTCGACAATCCGGACCTGGTGGTGGCATGCGTCATCGGCGACGGCGAGGCGGAGACCGGCCCGCTGGCCGCCGGCTGGCACTCGAACAAGTTCCTGAACCCGGCGGTGGACGGCGCGGTGCTGCCCATCCTGCATCTCAACGGCTACAAGATCGCCAATCCCACGGTGCTGGCCCGTATTCCGCACCCGGAGTTGGAGGCACTGCTGCGCGGCTACGGATATCGGCCGATCACCGTCGCCGGCGACGATCCGGCCCTGGTGCATCGATCACTTGCGGCCGCCCTCGAGGACGCGTTCGACGACATCGCGGCGATCCAGCACACCGCGCGCGCCGGCTCCACGCCGACGCGGCCGGTCTGGCCGATGATCGTATTGCGCACCCCCAAGGGCTGGACCGGGCCGAAGACGGTCGACGGCCAGCAGGTGGAGGGAACCTGGCGCGCCCATCAGGTGCCGCTGGCGCAGACCCGCACCGACCCCGGTCACCGCCGCCAGCTCCAGCAGTGGATGCAGAGCTACCGACCGGAGGAGCTCTTCGACGCCGCCGGCCGCCTGCGGCCGGAGCTGGCGGCGCTGGCGCCGCGGGGCGAGCGCCGGATGAGCGCCAACCCGCACGCCAACGGCGGGCTGCTGCTACACGACCTGGACCTACCCGACTTCCGCGACTACGCGGTGCCGGTGACCCGGCCCGCCACCGAGATCCACGAGGCCACCCGCGTGCTCGGCACTTTCCTGCGCGACGTCATCGACCGCAACCGCGATCGGTTCCGGTTGATGGGTCCCGACGAGACCGCATCCAACCGGCTCTCGGCGGTCTTCGGCGCCACCGATCGGGTCTGGCTGTCACCGACCGAACCGTGCGACGACCATCTGGCCCCCGACGGCCGGGTCATGGAAGTGCTCTCCGAGCACCTGTGCCAGGGCTGGCTCGAGGGTTACCTGCTGACCGGGCGACACGGGCTGTTCAACTGCTACGAGGCATTCGTGCACATCGTCGACTCGATGTTCAACCAGCACGCCAAATGGCTGGCCGTCAGCCGCGAGCTGTCGTGGCGTCGGCCGATCGCCTCGCTGAATTACCTGCTGACCTCCCATGTCTGGCGTCAGGACCACAACGGGGCGTCGCACCAGGACCCGGGATTCATCGATCTGGTGGCCAACAAACGGCCCGAAGTGGTGCGCGTCTACCTGCCGCCGGACGGCAACACGCTGCTGTCGGTGGCCGACCACTGCCTGCGCAGCCGCGACTACGTCAACGTCATCGTCGCCGGCAAGCAGCCGGCCCTGGCGTACCTGGACATGCCCGCGGCGGTGGCACACTGCACCCGCGGGCTGGGGATCTGGGAGTGGGCGGGCACCACCGCCGGTGAGCCGGATGTGGTGCTGGCCTGTGCCGGGGACATCCCGACCCTGGAGACGCTGGCCGCGGCCGACATCCTCTACCGCGAGCTGCCCGACCTGGCCGTGCGCGTGGTGAACGTCGTGGACATCATGCGCCTTCAACCGGTATCGGAGCATCCGCACGGCTTGCCCGACAACGAGTTCGATGCCTTGTTCACCCGCGACAAGCCGGTGGTCTTCGCCTATCACGGCTACCCGTGGCTGATCCACCGGCTCACCTACTCACGGGCCAACCACGATCAGATGCATGTGCGCGGCTACCGCGAACGCGGCACCACCACCACGCCGTTCGACATGGTGATGCTCAACGACCTGGATCGCTTCCACCTGGTGATGGACGTGATCGACCGGGTGCCCGGCCTGGGCGGTCGCTGCGCGGTGCTGCGCCAGCAGATGGTCGACGCCCGGTTGGACGCTCGGCGCTACACCCGTGAACACGGCGAGGACGATCCGCGCATCACCAACTGGACCTGGCGATCGGGCGCAGATCGCGAAGGCGGCGAGATAAGGTGACGGCCATGACCGCTCACCCCGCACCCGTCCGGATGCTCCGCAAGGCGACGTCGTTGCTGTTCGGCGCCCTCGTCGCGTCGGCCGCGATCGCCGGTGCGGGGGCGGCGGGCGCCACGCCGGACCACACCCGGGTGCCGGTCCGCTACGACCTCACCGGCACGGGCGTCGCCGGCTACATCACCTACCAGGGTCAAAGCGGTCAGGCCCACGCCACCAACGCCGCGCTGCCGTGGTCGATCCAGCTGACCGGATCGATGACCAACGCGACCAGCCCCTCCTCCTACTCACTGAGCGCCCAGAGCGCCGGGCCCGGCTCGCTGACCTGCACGATCAGCGTCAACGGCAAGGTCGTCAGCCAGCACAGCGCCAGCGGGGCTCCGGCGCGGGTGTTGTGCGAGACCCACGGCCCCAGGTAGTACCGCGCGTCACGACGCCGCCCCGGCCGCGCCGCCGCGGGTAGAATTTCGACCAATGTCTGCTCACGAGTTCGCGGCACCGGGGGGATGGCACCCCCTGGTGGGGCACTTGTCGGCGCTGAACCGGTTTCGTGCGTTCGTCGACGTCGCCGTCGTGGTGGTGGTGCTGGCCCTGGCCAATGTGATCGCGCACTTCACCACGCCCTGGGCCGCCGTCGCGACCGTCCCGGCGACCGCCGTCGGCCTGATCGCGCTGGTCCGCTACAGCGGCCTGAGCTGGACCGAACTCGGCCTGGGGCGCGCGCACTGGCGATCGGGGCTCGGCTACGCGCTGGCCGCCGTGCTGGTGGTGGTGTCGGTGATCGCGGTCGGGGTGCTGCTGCCGGTGACCCGGCCGATGTTCTTAAACAACCACTACGCCACCCTGTCGGGCGCACTGGTGGCATCCATGGTGGTCATTCCGTTGCAGACCGTCATTCCCGAGGAGTTGGCGTTCCGCGGCGCGCTGCACGGGGCGCTGCACCGGGCCTGGGGTTTTCGCGGGGTGGCGGCGGCCGGTTCGCTGTTGTTCGGGCTGTGGCACGTGGCCACATCGCTCGGGCTGACCAGCAACAACGTGGGCTTCACCCGCATCTTCGGGGGCGGCTTCCTCGGCATGCTCGCGGGAGTGACGCTGGCGGTGCTGGCCACCGCGGCCGCGGGATTCGTGTTCAGCTGGCTGCGGCGGCGCAGCGGCAGCCTGATCGCACCGATCGCGCTGCACTGGTCGCTCAACGGGGTCGGGGCGCTTGCCGCCGCCCTTGTCTGGCAGGTGTCGTCCTAGCCCGGCGACCCTACACCACCAGTACCGCTGCCCCTGCGATCCGGCCCGCGCCCAGGTCCTCCAACGCCCGGTCGGCGGCGTCCAGCGCGTATATCGGCGTGGTGACATCGATGTGGTGCTCGGCGGCGAAGTCCAGAAAAGCGCGGGCGTCCGCACGGGTGTTGGACGTGACCGACCGGATCTGACGCTCCCGAAACAGATGACGCTGGTAGTTCAGCGGCGGAATGTCGCTGAGGTGGATTCCGGCGATCGCGCAGGTGCCGCCGGCATCCAGAGCCTCGCAGGCCGGCAGCACCAGCTCCCCGACCGGAGCGAACAGGATCGCCGAGTCCAGCGGTACCGGGGGCGGGTCGGCGGCGCCCTGCACCGAGGCGACGCCGAGCTCTATCGCCAGTTCCCGTGCCCGTGCGCCACGCGTCATCACGTGCACCTCGGCGCCGCGGGCAAGCGCGACCTGGGCAGTGATGTGCGCGCTGCCGCCGAACCCGTAGATACCCAGCCGACCGCCCGGCGGCAGGTCCGCGCGCTGCAACGAGCGATACCCGATGATCCCCGCGCACAGCAGCGGCGCCAACTCGGTGTCGCTGTATCCGGCGGGCAGATGATGCGCGAAGGCCGCTGGCACGGTGGCGAATTCGGCATATCCCCCGTCGTCATCCCAGCCGGTGTAGCGGGAGTGCGGGCACAGGTTCTCATCGCCTCGGCGGCAGAAACGGCAGGAGCCGCAGGTATGCCGCAACCAGGCGATTCCGACCCGGTCGCCCACCGCGAAGTCGGTCCCGGCGTCGGCCCCCACCTCGACGACCTCGCCGACCACCTCGTGGCCGGGGATCACCCCGCGACGGTGCACGGGAAGGTCGCCTTCGGCGACATGCAGGTCGGTGCGGCACACGCCGCAGGCGTGGACGGCCACCAACAGCTCCGAGGGCTGCGGTCGCGGCACCGCGGTGCTGACCCGCTCCAGTGGCTTGCTGTCTATCGGGCCGGGCCGCTGCACGCGCCAGCCCAGCATCTCCCCGGCCACCCTCGACGCCATAGTCCTATGGTGCGCGTCGGACCGCGCTCACGGCTACCTGCGGCGGATCAGTCCGACCACCCACAACAGGACGATGGCCCCGCCGAGGGAGACGGAGAAGGTGAACCACCGGCGGCCGTCCTCGACGTCGACACCGAACCAGCCCAGCAGCATCCCGCCGATGAAGCCGCCGATCACGCCGATGGCGATGTTGAGCAGGATGCCCGATTCGCCGCGCTTCATGATGCGGTTCGCCAGCCAGCCCGCGATGCCGCCGATCAGAACGTAGGCCAGCCAGCTGACCGACGTCGGCGGGGTCAGCGCAGCAGCGAGATAGCTTCCGGCCATAGCGGAATCCTCAGGTCGGTGCTGTGATTCGCGGGGATCAGGCGGCGGGCGCGGCGGGCGCGGGCTCCGCGGGAACCGCGGGACCGGGCGGCGGGGCGACCGCCGGCGGGCCGGGAACCGAGCCGGGGACCTGCTCGGCGGGCGGCGGCGCCAGGGGCCGGATGGATTCGGCCAGCGCGATGGCCGCGTCGGTGTCCACCGGGTTGTTGGCGGTGCCCAGCCACACCACGAACCAGCGCTCGGTCTGCGGACCGGCGGCGTCGCCGGCCGGCGGTACACCGATCACGCCGCTCCAGATCTGGCCGACGGGCTTGGCGGGATCGGTGAACTTGACCTCGTAGTAGGAGGCGCTGCCGGTCAGGCCGCCCCCGTTGAGCGGGGCGCTCACCTGGTTGGCGCGCGTACCGGGGTACGGCATGAAGAACTCGCCCATGTCCGACCCCAACCGGGTGGCGGCCTTGGCGTTGTCGGTCTCGGCACTGGCATACAGTCGCTGGTCGAGCTTTCCGAGCACGATCCGGGTGTCGTTGGCCACCGGCGCCGGCTGGCCCGGCAGCATCGGGTCACCGGTCTTCTTGCTCAACAACGACGAGCCGTACTCAAGGTGGGTGGTGTCGGACTGCACCCAGCCGGCCGGCAGCACGAAGCTCAGCCCGCCCGCGACGTCGTCGACACGGCCCAACTCGGGGGCGGCCGGCTCGGCGGCGGGCGCCGGGGCGTTCGGGTCTGCGGGCGCGGTGTCCGCGCTGGGGGCGGGAGGCGGCGGGACCGGATCCGCGTGTACCGGCGCCGCGACCGCGAATGCCAATGCACCGGCGAGCGCGGTCGCTGCCATCGCCCGGATGCCCCGTGAGGTCAGGTCCACCTGCTTCATGGCAGAAAAACTACCGTGTTGCCATCGGTACGCAAGTTACGCCGCACCAGGGTGTGTCGCGCGCAGCGTCACCTCCTGGGCTTTGACCCCGAACCAGACGGTCTCCCCCGGCGCCAGGCGCAGTTCAGCCGCCGCATCCGCGGTGATGTCCGCGGCCAATCCCGGCGCTCCATCCGGCTGATCGACACCGCGGACCGACACCGTAGCGCCCCGCACCTCGAGCCCGGCCAAGGTCACCTCGATCACATTGCGCGGGCTACCGGGTCCCGGACGCTCGCGGTAGACCGCCACCGCCTGGGGTGCACTCACCGCGACCGCCGGCCGGCCCGGTTCCACCCCGTCGCCGGGTTGGCCGCGCCAGGTGTCCCCCCAGCCGGTGTGCAACACGCCGGCGTCGTCGATGACCCCGGCGACCAGGTTGAATCCCGCGATCTGGGCGCCGAACCGGCTCCGCGGTGCGGCCAGCACCTCGGCGGTGCGGCCGATCTCGGCGACCCGGCCCGATTCGAGGACCAGCACGCGGTCGGCCAGCGCGAAGACGTCGAGCAGGTCGTGGGTGACCAGCACGGTGGTGCGCCCGGCGGCGCCGAGCACATCACGCAGCACGCTGCGCACCGCGGACGCCGCGCCGACGTCGAGTCCGGACAGCGGCTCGTCGAGCAACAGCACCTCCGGTTCGGCGGCCAGGGCCCGCGCGATCGCGACCCGCTGCGCCTGTCCCCCGGACAGCTGGTGCGGCCGCCGCCCGGCCAGTCCCTCGGCGCCGACCGCTCGCAGCCACGGCGCCGCGACCGCATGCGCACCCGCCCGGCGCCATTGCGGGCGGCACCGGGGGCGCTGCGCGCCGAACGCCACGTTGGCCGCCACGGTCAGGTGCGGAAACAGCAGCGGGTCCTGCAGCAGCAGGCCGATCCGCCGCGCGAAGGCGGCCACCCGCACCCCGGCTCCGGTGTCGGTCAATATCCGGTCCCCCGCCCGCACCAGCCCGTCATCGGGCTGCACCAGACCCGCTATCACGTGCAGCAGCGTGGACTTTCCCGCCCCGTTGGGTCCCAGCACCGCCAGAATCTCGCCCGGCGCCAGATTCAGGCTGACGTCCAGGCCGCGCTCGGCAACCACCGCGCGCACGGTGAGCCCCACCGCGTCGGCGCTCATCGGACGCGGACCCACTGCCGGGCGCCCAGCACCCCCACCACCACCGCGGCAACGGCCACCAGCAACAGCGACATGGCCGCTGCGGCCTCCGCGTCGGACACCCGCTGCAGGTAGATGGCCAGCGGCAGGGTCCGGGTGACCCCTTCGAGGGAACCGGCAAAGGTCAGCGTCGCCCCGAATTCGCCGAGGGAGCGGGCGAACGCCAACAGGGACCCGGAGACCAGGCCGGGGGTCAGCAACGGCAGCGTGACGCGCCACCAGACGGCGCTGGGCCGGGCGCCCAACGTGGCCGCCACCAGCTCGTAGTCGGCGCCGGCCGTCCGCGCCGCACCTTCGAGGGCGATCACCAGGAACGGCAGCGACACGAACGTCTGTGCCAGCACCACCGCGGTGGTGGTGAAGGCGATGTGGACCCCGGCCGCTTCCAGGTACCGGCCCAGCAGTCCCAGCCGGCCGAAGGCGTACAACAGCGCGATGCCCCCCACCACCGGCGGCAACACCAGCGGCAGCAGCACCAGCGGTCGCAGGATGCGCACCACCGCCGCGCGACTGCGCGCCAGTACCAAGGCCATCGGCACCCCCAGGAGCACGCACAGCGCGGTGCTGGCCGCCGCTGTCCGCAGGCTCAGTTGCAGTGCGGTGGTGGCCGACGGGCTGCTGATCAGTGACCAGAAGTGCGGCCAGTCGACTTTGGCCGCGATCCCGGCCAGCGGCAGCACCACGAAAGCCGCGCCGAGGGCGGCGGGCACATAGACCCAGCCCGGCAGGTCATCCGGCCGGCCGACCATGCCGCTCAGGGCTTACCGAAGCCGGCTGCGCGCAGAATCGTGCGTCCCGTGTCGCCGGTGACCAGGTCCACGAAGGCGCGGGCCTGCCCCGCATGCGGTGTGTCCCGCAGCACGGCGATCGGATAGGTGTTGACCGCCCTGGCGGCCTCGGGGAACTCCACGGCGCTCACCTTGTCCCCGGCGTGTTGCGCCTCGGTGCGGTACACGACACCGGCGTCGGCCTGCCCGGTGGTGACCTTGTTGAGGACATCGGTGACCGAGGGTTCCTCGCTGACCGGGTGCAGCGCGACCCCGGCGACCTCGGCGACGGTGCGGGTGGCCGCCCCGCAGGGCACCGGCACCTGGCACACCACCACCGACAGCCCCGGAGCGGCCAGGTCGGCCAGGGAGCCCACGGCATGCGGGTTGCCCGGCGCCGTCACGATCACCAGCGTGTTCGTGGCGAACGGCACCGCCGCGCCGTCCAGCAGGCCGGCCTGCGCGATGTTGTCCATCTGGGCGGTGTTGGCCGAGGCGAAGACGTCGGCGCGAGCGCCCTGCACCAGTTGGGTGGCCAGGTCGGATGACCCGGCGAAGTTGAAGGCCACCGTCACGCCCGGGTGCTCGTCGCCGAACCGTGTGGCGATCTCGGTGAAGACCGGCTCCAGCGAAGCCGCGGCGAACACGGTGATCGACGGCGCCGCGGGGCCGGAACCGCAGGCGGTCAGGCCCCCCACCAGCATGGCGGCCACCGCACCGCACACCGCCCTGCAACGCCGCATAGCACGCAGCCTAACGGCGACAGCAAGCCCGATGCGCCACCGCGACGCGGGTCGCCGCGCCCGCTGCACCGCACGCTGCCCGGACTGTGGCCGGATTGTGTCTGTGCCGAGTTCCGGCTCAGCGCCGCCAACCCGCTACTGTCCAGTAACATAGCTGCGAACACGAGGAGGACCTACCGATGGATGTGCTGGTCACCGGTGGTGACACCGAATTGGGTCGCGTCATCGCCGAAGGTTTCAGCGAGGCCGGCCACAAAGTGACGCTCGCGGGCCTGCGGGGCCCCGAACTCGAGGTGGCCGCCAAGGAACTCGACGCCCAGGCCGTCGTCTGCGACACCAGCGACCCGGCCAGCATGGCGCAGGCCCGCGGGCTGTTCCCGCACCATCTCGACACCATCGTCAACGTCCCGGCGCCCCAGTGGCAGGGCGGCGATCCGCGCGGCTATTCGCTGGCCGATCAGGCCACCGCGTGGCGTAGCGCGCTCGATGCCACCGTGCTGTCCGCCGTGCTGACCGTCGGGACCGTGGGCGATCATCTGCGCTCGGGCGGAGCCATCATTTCGGTGCTGCCGGAGAACCCGCCGGACGGCAGTGCCGAGGCCGCCGTCAAGGCCGCGCTGTCGAACTGGACCGCCGGGCAGGCCACCGCTTTCGGCACCCGCGGAATCACCGTCAACGTGGTCGCTGCCGGCGACGGCGCCCGGCCCGGCTATGACGGGCTGACCCGCGTGCCGCCCAGCGGCGCCGCCGAAATCGCCCGTCTGGCGGTGTTTTTGACCTCTCCGGCGGCTCGGCATATCACCGGCCAGACCTTGCATGTCGGCCGCGGAGCGTTGGCCTGCTTCGGCTGACCCCAACCGGAGTGGTTAATCCCACAACCAGCAGATGCGGTGACCGCCTTTTAGGTCGACTAGCGTATTAGGGGAACGCAGTCACCGTCGAGGAGCAACCGGATTCCCATGAGCGCCCAGCCTGAAGTCACTGCGCCGCAGAGCCGACGCCACCAGGTCGTCATCATCGGCTCAGGATTCGGCGGGTTGACCGCGGCCAAGAAACTCAAGCGCGCCGACGTCGACGTCAAGTTGATCGCCCGCACCACCCACCACCTGTTCCAGCCCCTGCTGTACCAGGTGGCGACCGGAATCCTCTCCGAGGGCGAAATCGCGCCGTCCACGCGCGTCGTGCTGCGCAAGCAGCGCAACGCGCAGGTGCTGCTCGGCGACGTCACCCGTATCGACCTGGCGGGCAAGTTCGTCACCTCCGAGGTGCTCGGCCACACCTACGACACCCCGTTCGACAGCCTGATCATCGCGGCCGGCGCCGGGCAGTCCTACTTCGGCAACGACCATTTCGCCGAGTTCGCGCCCGGCATGAAGACCATCGACGACGCCCTGGAGTTGCGGGGCCGCATCCTGAGCGCCTTCGAGCAGGCAGAGCGGTCCCGCGACGCCGCCCGGCGGGAGAAGCTGCTCACCTTCACGGTGATCGGCGCCGGTCCCACCGGGGTGGAGATGGCCGGGCAGATCGCCGAACTGGCCAACTACACGCTCAAGGGCGCGTTCCGCAACATCGACTCCACCAAGGCGCGGGTGATCCTGCTCGACGCCGCTCCGGCCGTGCTGCCGCCGATGGGCGAGAAGCTGGGCCGCAAAGCCGCCGAGCGGCTGGAGAAGATGGGCGTGGAGATCCAGCTCGGCGCCATGGTGACCGATGTCGACCGCAACGGCCTGACCATCAAAGACTCCGACGGCGTCATCCGGCGCATCGAGTCCCAGTGCAAGGTGTGGTCCGCCGGTGTCTCCGCCAGCCCGCTGGGCCGCGACCTGGCCGAGCAGTCCGCGGTGGAACTCGACCGCGCCGGCCGGGTCAAGGTGCTGCCCGACCTGTCCGTGCCGGGTCACCCGAACGTCTTCGTGGTCGGCGACATGGCCGCCGTCGAGGGCGTTCCCGGGATGGCTCAGGGCGCTATCCAGGGCGCCAAGCACGTCGCGAGCACCATCAAGGCCGAACTGGGCGGCGCCAACCCCGCCGACCGGGAACCCTTCCAGTACCTGGACAAGGGCTCCATGGCCACCGTGTCCCGGTTCTCCGCGGTCACCAAGATCGGCCCGCTGGAGTTCAGCGGCTTCCTGGCGTGGCTGGCCTGGCTGGGGCTGCACCTGATCTACCTGGTCGGGTTCAAGAACAAGGTCAGCACCCTGCTGTCCTGGAATGTCACATTCCTGAGCACCCGCCGGGGCCAGCTCACCATCACCGAGCAGCAGGCCTTCGCCCGCACGCGCCTCGAGCAGCTGGAAGTGCTGGCCGCCGAGGCGCAACGCGGCACCGAACGCGCGGTCAGTTAGCTGGCGCTCAAGCAGGCGGAGCCGGGCGTAGCAGGCCTGCCGCGTCAGCCCGGCAGGTTGCAAGCCCGGCGGAGCCGGGCGCAGCAGGCCTGCCGCGTTACCCCGGCAGGTTCTGCAGCCGGACCTGCCCGCGCGCGACCACCCGGTCGTCGGCGTCGGTGATCGTCACCAGCCACAGCTGCTGACGCCGGCCGCGATGAATCGGAGTCGAGGCGGCGTAGACCGTCCCGGAGGAGACCGCCCGCAGAAAGTCGGTGTTGTTGTTGACCCCGACGACCGTGGCCATCGGTTCACCGCCGTCGCGGTTGAGCCAGGCATGTGCGGACACACTGGCCACACTTTCGATCATCGAGCAGTAAACACCGCCGTGCACGATGCCCGCCGGCTGACACAGTTTGGGTTGAAGCTCCAGGCTGGCGCGCGCGCCGTCCGGCCCGACATCGGTGTAGACCAGGCCTATCTCGCTGTCGAACGGCGCGGAGAAGGTGGGCGGGAATCCGGTGGGAGCCATGTGATCGTTGTACACGACGGCGCCCCGGCGGCCCGTCGCCGTCCCGGTAGCTCCCAGCAGGCCCTCAGGTTTGGATACGACACGCGGTAGTAATTGAGGGTAGGCTTGCTCCGTTGCCCGGGGAGTTGATAACAGACATGGCGAAGCAGACCCATCTAGGGGACTTGGAACGAGCGGTGATGGACCACCTGTGGTCGTCGCCGGAGTCCCAGACGGTGCGCGAGGTCCATGAGGCGCTGTCGGCACAGCGCGAGTTGGCCTATACGACCGTGATGACGGTTTTGCAGCGGCTGGCCAAGAAGAACCTGGTGTCGCAGATCCGCGACGACCGCGCCCACCGCTACACACCGGTCCGCGGCCGCGACGAACTGGTTGCCGGCCTGATGGTCGAAGCCCTCGATCAGGCTGCCGACTCCGGCGACCGCCGGGCCGCGCTGGTGCATTTCGTCGAGCGTGTCGGCGTGGACGAGGCACAGGCACTGCGGCGCGCGCTCGACGAACTCGAGGCCAAGGAGCGCGGCCGCCTCCCCGGTGGCGGCCGACCCGCCTCCTGAGGGAGACTGGCAGCGTGTCCGCGCTGGCGTTTTCCCTTCTCGCGCTGTTGCTCATAGGTCCGGTTCCGGCCCTGTTGGCGCGCGCTGACTGGCCGCTACGCGCACCGCGGGCCGCGCTGGTGCTCTGGCAGGCCGTCGCCCTCGCCGCAGTGCTGTCGGCCTTCAGCGCGGGACTGGCCACCGCGACCCGGCTGCTGATGCCGGGCCCGGACGGCCGCCCCACGTCGACCATCCTCGGCTCGGTCGACCGCCTGGGGTGGCCGCTGTGGACGTTCTACGTCGCGGTCTTCGCCCTGACGCTGATGGTGGGCTTCCGGCTGGCCTGGACGGTGCTGCGGGTCGCCATCCGCACCCGGCAGCGCCGCGCTCACCACCGCATGCTCGTGGACCTGGTGAGCGTCACCGACCGGCCGCCCGCGGTGCGCACCAGCGGCCTGCGGATTCTGCAGGTGATGCAGCCGCTCGCCTACTGCCTGCCCGGCGTGCGCAGTCGGGTGGTGCTCAGTTCGGGCACGCTCGACGTGCTCACCGACACCGAGTTGGCCGCCCTGCTCTGCCACGAGCGGGCACACCTGCGCGCCCGGCACGACCTGGTGCTCGAGGCGTTCACCGCCGTGCACACCGCATTTCCCCGGTTCGTCCGCAGCGGCAGCGCGCTGGACGCGGTGCGGTTGCTGATCGAACTGCTGGCCGACGACGCCGCCGTTCGGGTGGCGGGCGCTCCTCCCCTGGCCCGGGCCCTGGTGACCTGTGCGTCGGCCAACGTGCCGGCCGGTGCACTGGCGGCCGGGGGCACCCACACGGTGTTGCGGGTCCAACGGTTGTCGGGGCGAGGCAACAGTCCGGCCCTTGCCGCTGCCGCCTATTCGGCCGCAGCAGGGGTGCTGACGGTGCCCACGGCGGCACTGGCGGTACCGTGGCTGACCGAGCTGCACCGACTGATCGTGGGGTAACCCGCGCCGCCCCGAAAACCGGGCATCGCATTCACCTACCACCGAAAGGCGAACATATGAGCGCGTCGGACGTTGTCGGCACCGCCCAGATCGGCGTGACCGGACTGGCCGTCATGGGATCCAACATCGCGCGCAACTTCGCCCGGCACGGCTACACCGTGGCACTGCACAACCGTTCGGTCGCCAAAACCGACGCCCTACTGCAGGCCCACGGGTCCGAGGGCAACTTCGTCCGCAGCGAGACGATTCCGGAATTTCTTGCCGCCCTTGAGAAGCCCCGCCGGGTGCTGATCATGGTCAAGGCCGGCGACGCCACCGACGCGGTCATCAACGAGCTCGCCGATGCGATGGAGCCCGGCGACATCATCATCGACGGCGGTAACGCGCTCTACACCGACACCATCCGGCGGGAGAAGGCGATGGCCGCGCGCGGCCTGCACTTCGTCGGGGCCGGTATCTCCGGCGGCGAGGAGGGCGCGCTGAACGGACCGTCGATCATGCCGGGCGGCCCCAAGGAGTCCTACGAGTCGCTGGGCCCGCTGCTGGAGGAGATCTCCGCCCACGTCGACGGGGTGCCCTGCTGTACCCACATCGGGCCCGACGGCGCCGGACACTTCGTCAAGATGGTGCACAACGGCATCGAATACTCCGACATGCAGCTCATCGGCGAGGCCTACCAGCTGCTGCGCGACGGTCTCGGGCTTTCCGCACCGCAGATCGCTGAGGTGTTCACCGAGTGGAACGCCGGCGATTTGGACAGCTACCTGGTGGAGATCACCGCCGAGGTGCTGCGGCAGGTGGATGCCAAGACCGGCAAGCCGCTGGTGGATGTGATCGTCGATGAGGCCGAACAGAAGGGCACCGGGCGCTGGACGGTGAAGTCCGCTTTGGACCTGGGAGTGCCCGTCACCGGCATCGCCGAGGCGGTGTTCGCCCGGGCGCTGTCTGGCTCGGTCGCCCAGCGCCGCGCCGCGGTGGGCCTGGCCGCCGGCACCCTGGGCGCGCGCCCGTCGGACGCGGCTCAGTTCACCGAAGACGTCCGCCAGGCCCTCTACGCCTCCAAGATCGTCGCTTATGCGCAGGGCTTCAACCAGATTCAGGCCGGCAGCGCCGAGTACGGCTGGAACGTCGCGCCCGGCGACCTCGCCACGATCTGGCGGGGCGGCTGCATCATCCGCGCCAAGTTCCTCAACCGGATCAAAGAGGCCTTCGACACCGATCCCGAGTTGGTGAGCCTGCTCGCCGCGCCGTATTTCCGCAGCGCGGTGGAGGACGCCATCGACTGCTGGCGCCGGGTGGTGGTGACCGCGACACAGCTGGGCATCCCCGTCCCGGGCTTCGCCTCGGCGCTGTCGTACTACGACGGGCTGCGGACCGAACGGCTGCCGGCCGCCCTGACCCAGGCCCAGCGGGACTTCTTCGGCGCCCACAGCTACGGCCGGGTGGATGCGCCGGGCAAGTACCACACCCTGTGGAGCGGCGACCGCAGCGAAGTGCCGGTCTAGGCGGCTAAACCAGCAGCCGCAGTACCGCCTCGGTGAAGGCCCGCGGGTCCTCGATCTGCGGATAGTGGCCCAGCCCGGGCAACTCGACGACCTCGGCGGCGGGGCGTAGCTCGCGCAGCCCGTCCAGCACGTTGGTGGTCGCGACCGGGTCGCGCAGGCCCCACACGAAGCCCAGCGGTTTGGGCCAGTCCCGCACCGCGCCATGCCAGCGCTGCGCGTAGCGCACCCGCTCGTTGAGATAGGCCGAGAGCAGGTGCATGATCCGGTTTCCGCCGTTGTGCGCCAACAGCGCCCACTGCGCGGCGCCTTCCTCGGCGGTCAGCGGATGATCCGGGCTGAACAGCCGGCCGAAGCCGCGGACGAAGCCGCGCTGATTGGGCAGCAGGGCCGCGATGGCCCCGAAGGGGCTGCGCAGCAGCTTCTGGCTCGGCCGCAGGCTGGCCCGCTCCAGGATCACACTGCCGTTGGCCAGCACCGCGCGACGCAGATCGAAGCTCAGCGTGCCGTCGATGTCGCGGGCCAGCAGTTCGGTGGTCACCGACGTGCCCATGTCGTGACCGAGCAGCACCACCGGACCGGTGGTGTTCGATGCCACCACCTGCTCCACCAGGTCGGCCTGTTCGAACAGGCTGTAGCGGTGCGGGCGCGGCTTGTCCGACAGCCCGAACCCGAGGAAATCCATGGTCAGCCAGGACCGGCCGGCCAGCCGCTGCACCATCGCGCGGTAGTCATAGGAGCTGGACGGAAAACCGTGCAGCAGTAGCACGGTCGGCCCGTCCCCCTCCCCTGATCGGACGAACACCCGACCCGCGGTACTACTCATCCAGCGGCCGCCGTCTTGCCACTCCCGCACACCGGCGGGCAACGCCGTATTTTTCATCGCGGTCATTCTGCGACACCTGGCGGACCGGCACGCGCAGATCGGCCGGCGACGCGCCGGACTCCTTCGCCGACCGGCCGCTCGCGCCGGGGCCCGCGAAGGTCCGGGGACGGAGTCATTCGGGCGGCGACGCGCGGGCTGCGGCGTCAGGTGGTGCGGGTGCTCGCGCTGGCGGTAGCGTGGCTGACCGGACCGATACGCTGTGGCCCGGCGGGTGCCGGAGTCCGGCGCACGACGTGTGGAGGCGAACAGATGGGCTCGTCGGAACCCGATAATCCGGTGGTGGCAACCCGATGAGGTTTGCCAGCGGATACGACCCGTCCCACGACCTGACCTACAACGACGTCTTCATCGTCCCCAACCGCTCGTCGGTCGATTCCCGCCTCGACGTGGACCTGTCCACCCGTGACGGTTCGGGCACCACCATCCCGGTGGTGGTGGCCAACATGACCGCGGTGGCGGGGCGGCGGATGGCCGAGACGGTGGCCCGGCGGGGCGGGATCGTGGTGCTGCCGCAGGATCTGCCGCTCGACGCCGCCGGCCACACCGTGGCCTTCGTGAAAAGTCGCGACCTGGTCGCCGACACGCCGGTGGTGCTGTCCCCCGACGACTCGGTCTCCAACGCGATGGCGTTGATCCCCAAACGCGCCCATGGCGTCGCGGTGGTGGTGGTCGACGGCCGGCCCACCGGCTTGGTCACCAAGGCGTGCTGCGAGGGGGTGGATCGCTTCACCCGCGTTCGCGACGTCGCGGTGTCCGATCTGGTCGAAACACCGGTCGGTACCGATGCCCGCACGGTGTTCGACCTGTTGGAACACGCGCCGGTCGGTGTGGCGGTACTGACCCATTCCGACGGCACCCTGGCCGGCGTGGTGACCCGCACCGGGGCGATCCGGGCCGGGATCTACACCCCCGCCACCGACGCGGCCGGGCGGTTGCGCGTCGCCGCGGCGGTCGGCATCACCGGCGACGTCGCCGCCCGAGCCGCCGCGCTGCTGTCGGCCGGGGTGGATCTGCTGGTCATCGACACCGCGCACGGGCATCAGGAGAAGGCGGTGCAGGCCATCCGCGCCGTCGCGGCCCTCAAGCCGGCCGTGCCGCTGGTGGCCGGCAATGTGGTGTCGGCGCAGGGCACCCGCGACCTGATCGCCGCCGGAGCCGACATCGTCAAGGTGGGCGTCGGTCCCGGCGCCATGTGCACCACCCGCATGATGACCGGAGTGGGCCGCCCCCAGTTCTCTGCTGTCGTCGAATGCGCCGCGGCGGCAAGCGAACTCGGCGCCCACGTGTGGGCCGACGGCGGCGTTCGCCATCCTCGCGACGTCGCGCTGGCCCTGGCCGCGGGTGCGTCGAACGTGATGGTCGGTTCCTGGTTCGCCGGCACCTACGAATCCCCCGGCGAGCTGATGTTCGACCGCGACGGCATGCCCTACAAGGAAAGCTACGGAATGGCTTCCAAGCGGGCGGTCGCCGCGCGCACCGTTGCCGACAGTGCGTTCGACCGCGCCCGCAAAGCACTGTTCGAGGAGGGCATTTCGACATCGCGCATGGCGGTGGACCCCGAGCGCGGCGGCGTCGAGGATCTGCTGGACCACATCACCTCCGGACTGCGCAGCACCTGCACCTACGTCGGGGCCGCCAATCTCGCCGAACTTCACGAGCGGGCGGTGCTCGGGGTGCAGTCGGCGGCGGGCTTCGCCGAGGGCCATCCGCTACCGTTCGGCTGGTGAGACCGATGGGTCCGGGCACACAGCTGGGCTGCCGCGCACCGCATGGCGCGCGCGGCGGCGACGATGCGGGGACGCCGCCATGAGCCTCGCCGTCACACTGGCCAGCCTGCT
This sequence comes from Mycolicibacter engbaekii, assembly GCF_002101585.1. GTDB lineage: Bacteria > Actinomycetota > Actinomycetes > Mycobacteriales > Mycobacteriaceae > Mycobacterium > Mycobacterium engbaekii. The sequence goes on from NZ_LQOT01000042.1 coordinate 110,715, forward strand.
GGCGTTCGCGGTCCTGACCTTGGGCACCGCGGTGTTCGTGGCCGCCGAGTTCTCCCTGACCACCCTGGAACGCAGCGTCGTGGACGCCAACGCTGCGCGTGGTGGCCGCCGCGACGCCTACATCCAAGACGCCCACCGCACGTTGTCCTTCCAGCTGTCCGGTGCCCAGTTGGGCATCTCGATCACCACACTGGCCATGGGCTACCTGGCCGAACCGGTGCTGGCCCGGTGGCTGCGCCCCCCGTTGACGGCGGTGGGCCTGTCCGACCGGGCGGCGTCGGGCGTCGCGCTGGTCGCTGCCCTGGTGATCGCGACGTCGGTGTCCATGGTCTTCGGCGAGCTGGTGCCCAAGAACCTGGCCGTGGCGCGACCGCTGCAGACCGCCCGGGCGACGGCCGGCCCCCAGCTGTTGTTCTCCCGGGTGTTCGCGATCGCGATCAAAATGACCAACGGCACAGCCAACCGCATCCTGCGACGGTTGGGGATCGAGCCCGCCGACCGGCTGGCGTCGGCGCGCTCCGCGCGTGAGTTGGCTTCGCTGGTGCGCAATTCGGCGCGCAGCGGTGCCCTCGATCCCGCCACGGCCGCGTTGGTGGAGGGTTCGCTGCGGTTCGGCGCCCTGACCGCCGAAGAGCTGATGACGCCGCGGTCCAAGATCGTGAGCCTGCAGGCCGGTGACACCGTCGCCGACCTGGCCGCAGCCGCCATCGACACCGGTTTCTCGAAGTTTCCGGTGGTCGACGGCGATCTGGACGCCACGGTCGGCATCGTCCACGTCAAACAGGTGCTGGCGGTAGCCGTCGCCGACCGGGCATCGACCCCGCTGCGGGTCGTGACCACGCCGGTCGCGGTGGTGCCGTCGACCCTCGACGGCGACGCGGTGATGGAACAGATCGCCGCCAACGGCCAACAGGTGGCCATGGTCGTCGACGAATACGGCGGCACCGCGGGCATGGTCACCGTCGAGGACCTCATCGAGGAGATCGTCGGCGATGTCCGCGACGAGCACGACGATGCCACCCCGGACGTCGTGGCCGCCGGCGGCGGCTGGCAGGTCTCGGGGCTGTTGCGGATCGACGAGGTGGCCGCCGCCACCGGCTACCGCGCGCCGGAAGGCTCCTACGAGACCATCGGCGGACTGGTGTTGCAGGAACTCGGCCACATTCCGGCGGCCGGCGAGACCGTCGAGCTGACGGCGTTCGAGCCCGACGAGCTCTCCGCCCACCCGCCGCGCTGGCTGGCCCGGGTGGTCCGCATGGAGGGCCACCGCATCGACCTGCTGGTGCTCACCCGACTGGGGCGTGCCGATGGCTGATCTGCTCAACATCGCGCTGACCGTGCTGCTGATCGCGGCGAACGCCTTCTTCGTCGCCGCCGAGTTCGCGCTGATATCGGCACGGCGCGACCGGCTCGAGGCGCTGGCCGAGCAGGGCAGGCAGAGCGCGGTCACGGTGATCCGCGCCGGTGAGCAACTGTCCCGGATGCTGGCCGGGGCGCAGTTGGGCGTCACCGTGTGCTCGATCCTGCTGGGCCGCATCGGTGAGCCGACGGTCGCCTACCTGCTCGAGCCGGCGTTCCGGCTGGCCGGAATCCCCGACGCGCTGCTGCACACGGTGGCGTTCGTCGTCGCGCTGACGATCGTGGTGATTCTGCATCTGCTGTTCGGCGAGATGGTGCCCAAGAACATCGCCCTGGCCGGGCCCGAGACGGCGGCGATGCTGCTGATCCCGCCGTACCTGGTCTACATGGCGGCTGCCCGGCCTTTCATCGTCTTCTACAACTGGTGCGCCAACGTCACCCTGCGCGCCATGCGGATCGAGCCCAAGGACGAGCTGGAGATCACGGTGTCCACCGTCGAGTTGAGCGAGATGATCGCCGAATCGGTCTCGGCGGGACTGCTCGACCTCGAGGAGTACACCCGGTTGACCCGCGCCCTGCAGATCCGCACCCGGGTGGTCGCCGATGTCGCGCTGCCGATCGGCGATGTCCGCGCCGTGCCGGTCGCGGCCGTCGGCCAGGGTCCCACGGTGGCCGCGATCGAGCAGGCCTTCGCCGCGACCGGCTACTCCCGGTTCCCGGTCGTCGACCAGGGTGAATTCGTCGGCTACCTGCACATCAAGGACGTGTTGCTCAACGAGACCTCGGCCGGGGCCGGCGGCGGCGCCGTCGTCGACGTCGCCGCCATCCGGCCGCTGCCGCGCGTCCCGGCCTCGCTGCCGTTGGCCGATGCGCTGTCACGGCTGCGCCGCAGCAAAAGCCACCTGGCGCTGGCGGTCAGCGACGACGGCGTCGCGGTGGCCATGGTGACGCTGGAGGATCTCGTGCAGGACGTCGTCGGCACCGTCCGCGACGGGACGCACCGTGTTTGACCTGGCTGAACCGACGCTGGAGGCGTTGCAGTGGCAGGCCCGCGCGCAGGCCTACCGGCAACGCCTGGACCGCTTCCTGCCTCCGCTGCTGCAGCGGATCGCGACCGGCGACCCGGTGCCGGCATTCCTGTTCAGCTACTACAGTCTGCGGCCGGCGCAGCTGCGCTGGTGGAACCCCGGTTACGGGGTGCGGCTGGCCGGGGCGGCGGCACTGCAGGACTACCGCGGACGCCGCGGCTACGCGGTGCACGACGGCGGGGTCGGTGTGGCCGCCGGATACCTGCGTGAGCGCGCCGACACCGTGCGGTTCGTCGCGCGGCTGCTGCGCGCCTGCGGGCAGCGGCCCGCGCAGCTCAACTGCTTCGGGCTGCACGAGTGGGCCATGGTGTATCGCCGCGCGGCCCACCAGTCCGTCCGGCACGAGCACGTTCCGCTGCGGCTGCCCGCCGTCGAGGTGGACCGTGTTGTGGAGGCAACACCGTTGCGCTGCACTCATTTCGACGCGTTCCGGTTCTTCACCCCCGCGGCGGCACCGCGCAACGCCGGGACGCCCACCCGGTCCACCCAGATCGACTGGGAGCAGCCGGGATGCCTGCACGCGAACATGGACCTCTACAAGTGGTGCTACAAGTTGGGGCCGCTGATCGAATCCGAACTGCTGCTGGACTGCCTGCAGCTGGCAGCGGCGGCACGCGAAATCGACATGCGGGCCAGCCCGTATGACCTGAGCGACTACGGCTATGCGCCGATCGCCATCGAGAACGCGGCGGGCCGCGCGGAATATGTCCGTCGCCAAGGTGAGATCGCCCAGCGCGCCGCACCGTTGCGGGCGACGCTGCTGGCCCGCTGCGAGCAGCTGATCGACAGATGCGAATAGCCTCGCTACCTGCCGGTAGGGTGGTAGATCGGCTAAGAGGGAGGAAATCATGACAGAACGGGTGTCGGTGGGCGGCTTACGGGTCGCACGCGTGCTGTATGACTTCATCACCGATGAGGCCCTGCCGGGCACCGGTGTCGACCCCGACAGCTTCTGGGCCGGCGTGGACAAGGTCGTCACCGATCTGACCCCCAAGAACCAGGAGCTGCTGGCACGTCGCGATGAACTGCAGGCCCAGATCGACAAGTGGCACCGGCATCGGGTGATCGAACCGCTGGACACCGAGGCGTACCGGGCCTTCCTCACCGAGATCGGGTACCTGCTGCCCGAACCCGAGGACTTCGCGGTCACCACGGCCGGTGTCGACGACGAGATCGCGGTGCAGGCCGGCCCGCAGCTGGTGGTCCCGGTGCTCAACGCCCGGTTTGCGCTCAACGCCGCCAACGCACGCTGGGGATCGCTGTACGACGCGCTGTATGGAACCGACGTGATCAGCGAGGAGGACGGGGCGCACAAGGGCACGTCCTACAACCCGGTGCGCGGCGAGAAGGTGATCGCCTATGCCCGGCAGTTCCTCGAGCATGCCGTGCCACTGACCACCGGCAGCTGGACCGAGGTCAAGAGCTTCGCGGTCAAGGACGCCGAGCTGGTGGTCACGCTGGCCGACGACGTGGCCACCACCATCGGCGCGCCCACCGAGTTCATCGGCTACACCGGGGACGCCGAGACGCCGTCGTCGGTGCTGCTGTCCCACCACGGCCTGCGCATCGAGATCCTGATCGACCCGGAGTCGCCGATCGGTTCCACCGACCCCGCCGGCATCAAAGACGTGGTGCTGGAGTCGGCGGTCACCACGATCATGGACTTCGAGGACTCGGTGGCCGCGGTCGATGCCGAGGACAAGGTGCTCGGCTACCGCAACTGGCTGGGCCTCAACCGCGGCGACCTGGCCGAGCAGGTCGACAAGGGCGGCGAGACCTTCACGCGCACCCTGGCCGCCGACCGCGAGTTCACCGCCCCGGACGGGGGCACGGTGACGCTGCCGGGCCGCAGCCTGATGTTCGTCCGCAACGTCGGTCACCTGATGACCAACGACGCCATCGTCAACACCGCCGACGGCGAGAGCACCGAGGTGTTCGAGGGCATCCAGGACGCGTTGTTCACCGGGCTCATCGCCGTGCACGGGCTGACCGCGTCCGAGGAGAACGGACCGCTGACCAACAGCCGCACCGGCTCGATCTACATCGTCAAACCGAAGATGCACGGGCCGGACGAGGTCGCCTTCACGGCCGAGTTGTTCAGCCGGGTCGAAGACGTGCTGGGGCTGCCGCAGAAGACCCTCAAGATCGGCATTATGGACGAGGAGCGGCGCACCACGGTCAACCTGCGCGCGTGCATCAAGGCCGCCGCCGACCGGGTGGTGTTCATCAACACCGGCTTCCTGGACCGCACCGGCGACGAGATCCACACCTCGATGGAGGCCGGGCCCATGGTGCGCAAGGCCAACATGAAGTCCCAGCCGTGGATCCTGGCCTACGAGGACAACAACGTCGACGCGGGATTGGCCACCGGACTTCCCGGCCACGCCCAGATCGGCAAGGGCATGTGGGCCATGACCGACCTGATGGCCGACATGGTGGCGCAGAAGATCGCCCACCCCCGCTCGGGGGCGAGCACCGCATGGGTGCCCTCGCCCACCGCCGCCACCCTGCACGCGATGCACTACCACCAGGTGGACGTCTTCGAGGTGCAGCGGGAACTGGCCGGAGAACGGCGGGCAACTCTCGATCAGCTGCTGACCATCCCGCTCTCCGAGGGCCTGGCCTGGGCGCCCGACGAGATCCGCGAAGAGGTGGACAACAACTGCCAGTCGATCCTGGGCTATGTGGTGCGCTGGATCGACCAGGGCGTGGGCTGCTCGAAGGTCCCCGACATCCACGATGTGGCGCTGATGGAAGACCGTGCCACCCTGCGTATTTCGTCGCAGTTGCTGGCGAACTGGTTGCGCCACGGGGTGATCACCGCCGAAGACGTGCAGTCGAGCCTGGAGCGAATGGCCCCCGCGGTGGACCGTCAGAACGCCGGTGACGCCAACTACCGGCCGATGGCACCGGACTTCGAATCCAGCATCGCGTTCGCGGCCGCGCGCGAGCTGATCCTGTCCGGGACCACACAGCCCAACGGCTACACCGAGCCGATCCTGCACCGGCGCCGGCGGGAGTTCAAAGCCCAGGCCGGTGTCTGACCCGACACCGATCCGAATGACCGTGGCCGGACAACCGGCCAGGCGGAGAGGACGCAGCCACTGTGGGTAGGCACAGTTTGCCCGGCCCGGACGATTCCGACGACGAGCCCTTCGGACCCGCTGGTTCGGACGACTACGGCGACGACGCCGGGTTCAGCGACCATTCGTTCGACAGTTACGCCGATCCGGACGACGACGACTACGTCGACGACTATCACGAGGCGTACTTCGACGAGCCCTTCTCGGGCGAGACCGGCTATGACGCCGGGCCGCAACCCGGCGATGCCGACCCGGCTCAATACATGCGCCGCGGCGCCGCCGACGAGCAGTCGCGGTATCGGACCGGGCCTTTCGGTGCCATCGCCGGGCAGTCCGTTGCCGAGTCCGACGACGACGACCCGGGCGGTGGGCACCGCAATCTCGACCGGTGGCGCCGGCATCGTAACGACTCCGGACCGCGCGGTGTCAGCGTCGGTGTGATCGCCGCGCTGGTCACCGTGGTCGTCGTGGTGGGCGCGGTGATCCTGTGGCGCTTCTTCGGCAATTCGCTGTCGCATCGCTCGGCGATCGCCGCCCGCAGCTGCGCCGCCGGCGACCTGGCCGTCGCCGTCGTGGCGGATCCGTCGATCGCCGACGACGTACAGGGATTCGCCGACCGGTTCAACAAGACCGCCAAGCCGATCGGCGACCGCTGTGTGTCGGTGCAGGTCAAGCCGGCCGATTCCGATGCCGTGGTCAGCGGCTTCCTCGGCGACTGGCCGGCCCAGCTCGGCCAGCGTCCGGCGCTGTGGATTCCCGGCAGCTCCATCTCCGCGGCCCGGTTGAAGACCGCCGCCGGCGCCGAGACGGTCAGCGACAGCCGGTCGCTGGTCACCTCGCCGGTGCTGCTGGCGGTTACTCCGCAGCTCAAAAGCGCGCTGCAGAAGCAGAGTTGGGCCGGCCTGCCGGACCTGCAGACCGACCCGGACGCGCTGGGCCCACTCGGCCTGGCCGGGTGGGGCTCGCTGCGGCTGGCGCTGCCCATCGACGGCAACGGCGACGCCGCATTCCTGGCCGGTGAGGCAGTGGCGGCCGGCGCCGTCCCCAAGGGCGCCCCGGCCACCGACGGAGTCGGGGCGGTGCACCGGCTTGCCGGCGGACAGCCGAAACTTGTCGACGCGTCACTTGCCGAGGCGATGAATGTCCTTCTGCGCCCGGGAAATCCGGCGGCCTCTCCGGTGCATGCGGTGGTGACCACCGAACAGCAGCTGTTCACCCGGGGCAAGTCGCTGTCCGACCCGGCCACCACGCTGGGTTCTTGGCGGCCGCCGGGGCCGGTGCCGGTCGCCGACTACCCCACCGTGTTGCTGGCCGGCTCCTGGCTGTCTCAGGAACAGGTCAGTGCCGCCAGCGAATTCGCCCGCTTCGCCCGCAAACCCGACCAGCTCGCCGAGCTGGCCAAGGCCGGCTTCCGGGTCGAGGGCGTCGCACCCCCGAGCAGTGACGTCACCGGGTTCCCCGCGGTGCCGGACACCCTTTCGGTCGGTGACGACGCGACGCGCGCCGCGTTGGCCAACGCCCTGACCACCCTGCCGGGCAGCGCAGCGGTCACGCTCATGCTCGACCAGTCGATGACCACCGACGAGGGCGGCAAGAGCCGTTTGGCGCACGTGATCGCCGCACTGGATCGGCGCATCAAGGAGCTGGCCCCGAATTCGGCCGTGGGCCTGTGGACCTTCGACGGCACCGAGGGGCACAGTGTGGTCCCCGCCGGCCCGCTGGACGAGCCGCTCAACGACGCCACCCGGGCGGACACCTTGATCACCGAGCTCAACGAGCTCAGTTCGACACCCGGCGGTGCGGTGTCCTTCACGACGCTGCGCATGGTGTACAACCAGGCCCTGGCCAATTACCGCCCGGGACAGTCCAACTCGGTGCTCGTCATCACCGCGGGCCCACACACCGACCGGACCCTGGACGGACCTGGGCTCGAGGAGTTCATTCGGACCACCACTGACCCGCAACGCCCCGTGGCCGTCAACGTCATCGACTTCGGCGCCGACGCCGATCAGGCGACCTGGCGGGCGGTGGCACAGCTGTCAGGCGGCACCTACCAGAACGTGCGCGCCGGTGACTCCCCCGAGCTCGGCGCAGCGCTGAACTCGCTGCTGGGTTAGCCGCCGAGCATGTCGAGGAGCTGCTGGGGCATGCTGACCAGCAGTTCGGTGAACGTGCCACCGAAGGAGCCGACGCTGGCACCGGCCAGGGTCAGCTGCCCGGCGACGAATCCCTCGAGCAGGTCGGCCAGGTAGGGGTTCACCCAGTCGCCGACCAGATCTCCGAGGTTGAGCGAGAAGGTGTCGAGCCCGGCGTAGCCGAGCACATCGCCGAGGTCGAGGCCGTTGAGCAGCCAGGTCAGGTCCAGGCCGAGCGGGCCGTCGGTCAGCACCGCGCCCAGGGGGCCGGCGAGGTCGCTCACCAGATCCCGCAGCGTCAGGTCGGCGACCGAGTCGGCGAAGCCGAGGTCGGTCAGGACGCCACCGATGGTCAGCTCGCCCAGCGACAGCAGTGCCGCGCCCACACTGCCCAGAACCGAACCGATGGAGTCGTCGATCGCCAGATCGCCCAGTAGGTCACCGACTTGCAGCATGTTGAGCAGGGCTTCGAGCCCACCCGATCCCAGGAACTGGTCTGCGAGGTCGGTCAACAGCGGCCCGAGGAGCGGAATGGGGTTGAACAGGTCGGCCGCGCCCTCTTGGAGCCAACCGCTCAGCTCGCCGAGCAGCCCGATGTCCGAGAGCAGGCTGCCGAGGTAGGCACTGGACAGGTCGCCGTCGCCCAGACCGACGAGCAGGTGGCCCACGGCGAGCGGAATCGCGGCGTCGATCCCGAAGGCGCTCACCACGTCGGCGAACCGGAAGTCGCCGAGCGCGAGGTCCAGGTCGAGGTCGCGGAAGAAGTCGGTGCCACCCCATTCGCTCAACAGAGCGGCCAGGTTGTACTGGCTCAATCCCAAATCGCCCAGGCCCAAAAACTCCAGCAGGTCGCCGAGCGTGCCGACGCCGGTGGCCCACGCCAGCAGGTCGCCCATGCCTTCGTCGCTGAGCCCGAGGCCGCTGAGCAGCGTGCCCACGGTCAGGGTGCCCAGCCGCACGTGCTCGATCACGGCGTCGAGCTCCACGCTGCCCAGGTCGGGCATCTGCAGTCCCAGCATGTCCAGCACCCGGGACAGGTCGAGATTGAGTTCCAGGTTCTGTTCGGGGGCCAGTACCCCGTTGTACACCGGAAGGCTCATCGCGCCGCCCAGCAGGCTCACATCGCGCTGGCCGTTGAGGTAGGCGTCGAGAAGGGTGGCCGGGGCGTTGACCAACGCGGTCCATGCCGTCTTGGGGTCGCCCAGATCCTCGATCACGCCGAACAGCGCATCCAGGGTCGCCACGTGCGAAGCCAGGCCGGCGATCAGCAGTTCCAGCCCCGGCGAGAGCTGCACCGCGAGCGTCGCGGGAAGCGACGCGGTGTCGGTGTCGACCGCCACCGTGAAGTTGCTGGCCGCGTCGATCAGGCCCAGCGGGTTGGTGAACAGGGTGGTGAACACCTGGGAGAGGGCCGACCAGTCGGTTTGGGCGCCGATGCGCTCGATGTTGTCCGCGGTGTTGGCGAACAGGTCGCCGTAGGAGGCGGCCAGCGCCACGCTGGGCGGCACGGCAGGCGCCGGTGCCGGAACCGGTGCGGCCGTGACGATCCCGGCGCTCAGGACGGCGATTCCCGCGACACACGAGCGGGTCATGGGCTCCGGCACGGGTCCTCCTCGGTGCACAGCTCAGCCAGGTATTCGGGTCAGCGCGATCCTAGACGCTTTGTTTGGTTGCGCTGAGACAATGCTGGCTATTTGCCCAAGGGCCCGCTACGCAAAGGCCTCCACCGGGGGGCACGAGCAGACCAGATTGCGGTCGCCGTACGCACCGTCGATCCGGCGCACCGGAGGCCACACCTTCGGGCGGAAGCCACGGCCCAACGGGTAGGCGGCCTGCTCCCGCGAGTAGGGGTGCTCCCAGTCCTGAACCAGGAGGCACTCGGCGGTGTGCGGGGCGCCGCGCAGCGGGTTGTCTTCGGCGGTCCATTCGCCGGATGCCACCCGGTCGATCTCGCCGCGAATGGCGATCATGGCCGCACAGAAGGCGTCGATCTCGGCCAGGCTCTCGCTTTCGGTGGGCTCCACCATCAGGGTCCCGGCCACCGGGAAACTCATGGTCGGGGCGTGGAAGCCGTAGTCGGCCAGCCTCTTGGCGACGTCATCGACGGTCACTCCGGTGCGCTTGGTGATCTCCCGCAGATCCAGGATGCATTCGTGGGCGACCATGCCGTTCTCCCCGGTGTAGAGCACCGGGTAGTACTCGTCGAGCCGGCGGGCGATGTAGTTCGCCGACGCGATTGCGGTCAGTGACGCCGCGCGCAGGCCGACGGCCCCCATCATCCGGATATAGGCCCAGGTGATCGGCAGGATCGATGCCGACCCGTAGGGGGCCGCCGAGACCGGCGGTCCGGCCGGCAACTCCAGGGCCAGCGGGTGCCCGGGCAGAAACTGCGCCAGGTGCTCGCGCACCGCCACCGGCCCGACCCCGGGTCCGCCGCCGCCATGGGGGATGCAGAAGGTCTTGTGCAGGTTGAGGTGGCTGACATCGCCGCCGAATCTGCCGGGCCGGGCCAGCCCGACCAGGGCGTTGAGGTTGGCACCGTCGACGTACACCTGGCCGCCGGCGTCGTGGACGGCGGCACAGATCTCGGCGATGTCGTGCTCGTAGACCCCGTGCGTGGACGGGTAGGTGATCATCAACGCCGACAGCGCCGCGGCGTGTTCGGCGACCTTGCTGCGCAGATCGTCGAGGTCGACATCGCCGTTCTCGCGGCAGGCCACCACCACCACGCGCATCCCGGCCAGTGCCGCCGAGGCGGCGTTGGTGCCGTGAGCGCTGGACGGAATCAGGCAGACGTCGCGGTGGGACTCGCCGCGGCTGGCGTGGTAGGCGTGGATCGCCAGCAGGCCCGCGTACTCGCCCTGCGAGCCGGCGTTGGGTTGCAGCGACACCGCGTCGTATCCGGTGATCGCCGCCAGCCAGGTCTCCAACTGGCCGATGAGCGTCCGCAGGCCCACGGCGTCGCCGGCCGGCGCGAACGGGTGCTGGCGGGCGAACTCCGGCCAGGTGATCGACTCCATCTCGGCGGCGGCGTTGAGCTTCATGGTGCACGACCCGAGCGGGATCATGCTGCGGTCCAAGGCGATGTCCTTGTCTGCCAGCGAACGCAGGTAGCGCATCATCTCGGTTTCGGTCCGGTAGCGCGAAAACGCCGGATGGGTCAGGAACGGCGCGGTGCGGGTGGCGATCGGCACGCCGGTGGACTCGACCGGCGCCAGCCCGAACACCTCGAGTACCGCCGCGACGTGCGCGTCGGTGGTGGTCTCGTCGCAGGCCACCGAGACGTGGTCGGCGTCCACCCGCCACAGGTTGATGCCGCGGGCCTTGGCCGCGGCGATGATCTCGTCGGCGCGGCCCGGTACGCGGGCCAGCACGGTGTCGAAGTAGCGGTCATGGACCAGCGCGTCACCGAGCGCGGCGCCGATCTTCTCGGCCTGTGCGTGCACGCGTCGCGCGATGGCGGTCAGGCCTTCGGCGCCGTGGTAGCTGGCGTACATCGCGGCCATCACCGCCAGCAGCACCTGCGCGGTGCAGATGTTGGAGGTGGCCTTGTCGCGGCGGATGTGTTGTTCGCGGGTCTGCAGCGCCAGCCGGTAGGCCTCGGCGCCGTCGCGATCCCGGGACACCCCGACCAGCCGGCCGGGCAGCTGGCGGGCGTGGCCGGGATGCACGGCCAGGTAGCCGGCGTGCGGGCCGCCGAAACCCATCGGCACGCCGAACCGCTGAGCACTGCCGAATGCCACGTCCGCGCCGATCTCGCCGGGCGGGGTGAGCAGCGTCAGCGCCAGCAGGTCGGCGCCGACGGCTACCAGCGCGCCCCGCTCGTGGGCGGCGGCGATCAGCCCCGACCAGTCGGTGATCCGGCCGGAGGCCCCCGGCAACTGCACGATCACCCCGAAGAAGTCGCCGTCGGGAAGTCCGTCCCGCAGGTCCGCGGTGACGATCTCGATGCGCAGCGGCTCGGCGCGGGTGGCCAGCACCGCGGCGGTCTGGGTGAACAGGTCGGAATCGACCAGCAGCCGGTGCGAGGTGCCGCGGGTCGCGCGGTGCATCAGGGTCATCGCCTCGGCGGCTGCGGTGCCCTCGTCGAGCATCGAGGCGTTGGCGATCTCGCACCCGGTGAGGTCGGCGATCATGGTCTGGAAGTTCAGCAGGGCTTCCAGCCGGCCCTGGCTGATTTCCGGCTGGTAGGGCGTGTACGCGGTGTACCAGGACGGGTTCTGCATGATGTTGCGCAGCAGCACCGGCGGGGTGAGCGTGTCGTAGTAGCCCTGGCCGATCATCGACACCGCGACGGTGCTGGCGTCGGCCAGTTCCCGCAATTCGGCCAGGGTCTGCGCCTCGCCGACCGGGGCCGGCAGCACGTCCAGTCCCGGGGCGATGCCGTCGGAGCTCAGCGCGTCGCGAATGCCGGCCGGGACGGCCTTGGCGGCCAGCTCCTCCAACGAGGCGACGCCGATGGTGGCGAGCATCGTGCTGATCGCCGCGCTGTCCGGGCCGATGTGCCGGTCGACGAAGGTGGATGCGGTGTGCTCGGACACGGGGAACTCCTGGGCGTTAGACGAATTCGTGTCCTCCCCCTCTGTCGTCTGCCCGGCCCGGGCGCCTGAGAGATTCGGCGCCGGTGCAGGCGCCTTTCCCCATGGGCGGGTGTAGCCCGAAGGGGCGCCACCGCTTTCCAGAGGCATCAATGCCGGCGCGGTCCGGGTGCCTGAGAGGTTGTCGGAGAGGTATTGCTCCTTCGGCGTCCGCGGCTGGCTGCCGCGGAACTCTCCCGCGCGAGGCTGATGCGGGCCTCATATTACCCGCCGGGCGTCGCACGGCGAGACGCGGCGAGCCGGCGGCGGCGGCCTCGCCCCCGGGAAAGGGCTGCGCCCAGAGCGCCCAAGGTGGTATGACTAAGACCAGGTTTGTCACATCCCTACCAAAGGGGGCCGTCATGGGCACATTGCGACAGCGCATCGTCGACGATTTCACCGGAATCGTCGGTCGCCATAACGATCCCCGGGTCTATGGCGGCCGCCCGGGCGACCCGGGTCTGATCGGTCCGGGCAGCGTGTCCTGGGAGGTCAACGCCGACCTGGCCGCGGTGGCGCAGGCCGGACTGCCCGCGATCGTGCTGGAGATTCTGCATCCGTCGGTGATCGCCGGCGTGCAGGACCTCTCCAGCTACCGCGAGGATCCGTTCCGCCGCGCCCGCACCACGCTGGGCTACGTGTTGACCACGACCTTCGGCAATACCGACGCCGCAACGCAACTGATCGAGCAGGTCAAGTCCATTCACGCCCACGTGACCGGCAACCGGCCCGACGGGGTGGCCTACCGGGCACTGGACCCCGAACTGCTGACCTGGGTGCATACCTGCATTCCCTGGATGATCATGCGGGCATTCGAGCGCACGAATCGGCAGCTGAGCCCGCAGGAGCGTGACCGCTATCTGACCGAGCAGGCCACGATCGGTCTCATGGCCGGCGCCGAGTGGGTGCCCTCGACCATGCCGGAACTCGAGGACTACGTCGCCCGGATGCGCCCGCAGCTGAGCGTCAACGCCCAGACCCGCGAGTTCATCGAGTTCCTGCTCACCTCCCCCTTCTTCCCCGAACTGCCCGGCCCGCTCGAGGGCGCCCTGCACCGATTCACCATGTATTCGGGCATGAGCTATGCGCCGCAGTGGGCGCGCGAACTGATTGGTTTCGACCGCCCGTCGGCGCTGTCGCGGCGGCTCATCGGCCCGGCACTGCAGTTCGACGCCCGCCGCATCCGGTGGGCATTCGGGACGCCGCCCTATGCGCGGTTGGCCTTCGAGCGCTCTGGTGTCGGCGCCGCGACCGCGGCCACGCCATGATCGAGCCGCAGTTCGTCACGGTGATCGGCCAGGCGGTAGCCGGATCGCCCGCCGCGCGCGCCACCGACCCGACCGCCGAGCGCATCCTCGACGCGGCGGTTCAGGAGGCCGCGACGGTGGGACTGCGACGCATCACCATCGAGGACGTGGTGCGGCGCGCGGGCGTCTCGCGGATGACGGCTTACCGCCGCTATCCGCGGCGCGAGGACCTGATCCAGGCGCTCATCCACCGGGAGACGCAGCGCTTTCTCGCGACGGTGGCCCATGCCATCGACAGCACGCCCGAACCGCATGGTGTCGCCGAGGCCTTCGTGGCCGCCGTGGCCTTCACCCGCGAGCACCCGATGCTGAGCCGGGCCGGGCAGTTCGGGTCGCCGCCGGCCGCCGACTCCACGGATCTGCTGGCGATGGGCTCGGCGTTCATCGCCAATTACCTGCACGGCGACTCCCCCGGCAGCCCCAGCCAGTCGGTGCGCTGGGTGGCCGACGTATTCGCCCGGCTGTTCCTCACCTATGTCTCGATGCCGTCCACCGACCCGGACTTTCGCGATGACGCGGCCCTGCGCCGCTTCGCCCACGAAGTGCTCACGCCGATGGCCGAGCGCGCCGCCGGATAAATCCGGGGCTGCGGGCCTCTAGCCGGTTTTGCGGTCGCGGAACTTGCGCCGGCTGGCCAGCTCGTCTTCCGGCGCGGCGATCGACTCGCCGCCGTCGGCGCGCTCGCCGGGGAACTCCGAGATCACCCCGGTCAGCTCCCGCATCGCCCCGGATACCGCGATGCCGAACACGCCCTGGCCGCCCTGCAGCAGGTCCACGACTTCTTCGGCCGAGGTGCATTCATAGACGGTGGTGCCGTCGGAGAACAGCGTGATGTTGGCGAGATCCTGTACCCCGCGCTCACGCAGGTGGTCGACGGCGATTCGGATGTTGTGCAAGGAGATTCCGGTGTCGAGCAGTCGCTTGACGATCTTGAGCACCAGGATGTCTTTGAACGAGTACAGCCGCTGGCTGCCCGAGCCGGCCGCGCCGCGGATGGAGGGCACCACCAGCGAGGTGCGAGCCCAGTAGTCGAGCTGGCGGTAGGTGATGCCGGCGATCTGGCAGGCACTGGGGCCGCGGTAGCCCACGAGTTCGTCGGGAACGGAGTCGTCGGGGAACAGACCGCCCTGAACGGGTTGTTCGACGGCGGCCGGAGCCGCCGGGACCTCGCGGTCACCCGTGTCGGACTGACCTGTGAAGTCCAGCTGTTCCTGCCCCGGTTGGTCGCCCACGCTGCTTCCTCTCGCCGATCGCGCTCGTTGCCACTGGCTGGCCGGTGGCCGCGTTTGCTCTTGCCCGAGTTGGTCGTGAGCATACGCCGTTCGACGAGCTGCTGTGCAGTTGTTCCCGCCGTGGCTCAAGTATGGCGCTTGCGATTTCCGCGTGTCGCTTCCGGATGGGCGTGTCGTGTTGACGCGGAGAGATGAGACGTATCTGTGACGAGGCTGAGGCCGCCGCGCCGGGTCAGGTTGCTTTGAAATCGTCGGGCGACACGCTATCGAGGAATTCCTTGAACTTCTCCACCTCGTCTTCGCGTACCGCACCGGAGCTCTCGTCGTCGCCCTCGTCGGGAATCAACAGGCCGGCCTCGGCCAGCACCGCTTCCTCGACATAGATCGGCACGCCCACCCGCAGCGCGATCGCCACCGAGTCCGACGGGCGCGCCGAGACGGTGATGTCGCGGTCGAAGATCAGGTCGGCGTAGAAGGTGCCCTCCTGCAGGTCGACGATTCGGACCTCCTTGAGCGAGTGTCCGAGCGCGCCGATCAGGTCGCGGATCAGGTCGTGGGTCAGGGGCCGGGCCGGTTCCACACCCTGCTGTTCCAGGGCGATGGCGGCAGCTTCGGCCTGCCCGATCCAAATCGGGAGATATCGGTCACCGTCAGCCTCACGCAGCAGCAGCACCGGCTGGTTCTGCGGCTGCTCGACGCGGATGCCGACCACGCGTACTTCACCCATCTCCAGTCAGCCCTCCGCGCTCGCCGGTGTCCCAAGTCCTTATGCGTCCCAGTATGACTCGCCGCGTAACCCCCGGTCGCCAGAACCGCATGTCGCGCAACGAGCCGTCCAGGGAAGTCTAGTCCTCAGCCGTGCAGTACGTCGTGTACCGCAGACTTGAGCAGCGCGGTGTGCAGGGCGATCGCCAGCGCCGCGACCTCGCGCGCCAAGTCGTCGGCCCGGTCCCGGGCGCCCGCCTTGCCGCCCTTGACCAGCGGTCCGGCGATCTGGGCGATCAGGTCGGACTGCCGGTCGGCCGCGGACCGGAAAGCCCGCAGGTGCCGCGGTTCCACGCCGAAGTCGGCCAGGCCCCGCGCGCACTGGACGATGACGACCGCGTGCTCGTCGAACAGCCCGCCCGGCCCGGCGGTGATCACACCGGACCTGACCAAAGCCGTCAGCAGCGCGTCATCGCCGCCCGACCGCGCCAGCAGATCCTCGCGGCTCAGCCGGACCTGGCGGGGCGGCGTGGGCAGCGCGGTCGCACCGGCAGCCGAGCCGTCCGCCGCGACCAGGCGCGGCGCTGGGTAGGGCGAGTCGGGCGAGGGCAGCGCGCCATCCGGTTCGGAGTCCAGCCGCGCCTTGATCACCTTCAACGGCAGGTACTGGTCGCGTTGCGCGGTCAGCACGTACCGCAACCTGGCGCAGTCATAGGCGCTGAACCGGCGGTAGCCGGACGCCGACCGCTGCGGCATGACGAGCCCCTCGGTCTCCAGGAAGCGAATCTTGGAGACCGTGACATCGGGAAAATCCTTCCGGAGCAGGTCGAGCACGGCTCCGATCGACATCCCGGCCAATTCAGGGCTGTCGGGCGCGCTCACTAGCTGCCCGGCCCGGCCTCGGCTTCACCCGTCTTCGGGCCGGTCAGGAACACCAGGCGGAACTTGCCCACCTGCACCTCGTCACCGTTGACCAGAACGGCCGAGTCGACCGGCTCCCGGTTGACGTAGGTGCCGTTGAGGCTGCCGACGTCGACGACCTGAAACTCGTTGCCCTCCAGCCGGAACTCGGCGTGCCGGCGGCTGACCGTGACGTCGTCGAGGAAGATGTCGCTGTCGGGGTGGCGGCCGGCCGCGGTGACCGGCTGGTCCAGCAGGAACCGCGATCCGGCGTTGGGACCACGCTTGACGACCAGCAGCGCCGAACCCACAGGCAGCCCCTCCACGCCTGAGGTCAGGCTCTCGCCGCCCGCCTGCGCGGGGGCGTCGAGTTCGCTGAGGAAGTCAGCGCGGAAAACCGATGTGGTTTCCACCGTGACCTCGTCGCCTGCCTGGTCTTGCCCCGTCGCCGGGTCCTTCTGCGTCACCCGCTACTCCTCACTGGCCGCTGTTGTGGCTACCTGGTCGCGCCCGCCGGACATCTCTTGCGCCCAACCCTGAATCGTTGAGTCGACCGTACCGCGCAGCGGACCGTCATGTCCCCCGCACCGCGGGATCATGTCGTCGGATACCCGGCGCGTCCCGGCAGGCAGGTTAACAATCGTCATTCCGACAGCGTCGCGCGGTAGGCGTCGGCGGACAACAACCCCGACAGACTCTGCTCCAGCGCCGCCGAATCCGCGTTGGCCACCTGCAGTTCCACCAACCAGCCGGCGCCATAGGGGTCGGAGTTCACCAATTGGGGGTTGGCGTCCAGTTCGGCGTTGACCGCGCTCACCGACGCGGTGATCGGGGCATACAGGTCCGAGACCGACTTGGTGGACTCCACCTCGCCGAACGGCTCGCCGGCGCTGACCCCGGTGCCCGCGGCGGGCAACTGCACGAAGACGACGTCACCCAGGGCCGCCTGCGCGAAATCGGTGATGCCCACCTGGACGGTGTCCGGGCCGGTGCGGCGAACCCACTCGTGCTCAGCGGTGTAGTACAGGTCGGCGGGAACTAAACTTTCCGAGCTCACAGTGATCGTGCTCCTTGCGCGGTCGGGCTCACTTGACTGGCTGAGCGTATTGGCGGGGTTTCGGTTGCCGCAACACGGTCACCTCCACATGCTCGGTCTGCTGCACTCCCATGGCGCCGCCCAGCCGCCTGACGCTGTCGACGGCCCCGCCGGGAATGTTCATGGCGGCGGCCAGCGTGGGGGGATCTCCAATGGCCAGAACCGAATACGGGGGCGTCAACGCGGTGCCGTCGAACTCCAGCGCGCCGGGCGTGCCGGCCACCCACGAGTCCACCCCGATCCGCACCGCCTTGGTGTCGTCGCGGACCTCCATCGCCTCCGCGCCGGCCGCCCGCAGCTCGTTGATCACGTCGAGCATCGTCTCGGGGGCGACACCGCGGGCCGGATCGTCGACGGTGATCACCACTCCCGGTCCGACCGCTCCCACGGTGCCGATCATGATCGCCAGAGCTGACAGCCGCGCCTGGGCGTTTTCGATGGCGGCCTGGTCGCTGCTGCCGGACTCCTGCAGCGCGTCGAGCGTCTGCTGCAATTCGGAGATCTCGGTGTTGAGCGTGGCCTCGCGCTGGCGCAGCGAATCCAGCAGCACCAGCAGGTCGGCGGGCCGGGCCGCCTCCAGGGCGTCCTCGGAGTCGTTCTGGCGGACCTGGGTGACAATCGCCACTCCCAGCAGCAGGCACAGCAGCAACCCCAGCACGCTGAACAGTGGTCCGGAGGGGCCACGCCCGGACGGTCCGCCATCGCCGTGGTCCGGCTGCGGCAACTCGTGCCTGCCGTGCGGCACCGGGTCGGTGCTACTCATGGACCTCAGGCCCCGAACAGTCGCCGCCGCAGCGCTGCGGCGTTGCCGAAGATGCGGATGCCCAGCACCACGATGATCGCCGTCGAGAGCTGGGTGCCGACTCCCAGCTGGTCCCCGAGATACACGATCAGGGCCGCGACCAGGACGTTGAACACGAACGATACGACGAACACCTTCGCGTCGAAGATGCGCTCGAGGTAGGCGCGCAGGCCACCGAACACGGCGTCGAGCGCCGCCACGACGGCTATCGGCAGATACGGTTGCACCACCTCGGGAACGCTGGGATGAAAGACCAGCCCCAGCACGATGCCGGCGATCAGCGCCGCGATACCGATCATCGAAGAATCACTCCAGCCTCCCGACCCCGCCCCTGGGGGGGTAACCACACACCGGCGACACCGCGTCCCGCAGCGCAAGCTTGCGTCACGACGCCCCTAATTGTCGGGCGAACCGGACATCTCGCACCGATCCGGCCGGCAGGGTGATGTCGCCGGTGCTGCGGCCGTCGACGCGAACCACCACCCCGTAGGACGCCTCCAGCAGCCGCAAGCGGTAGAGCCCGGGGCTGCGGTCGAAGGCGTTGCGCAGTTCCCGGGGCGCTCCGATGGCCTGCACGGTGTAGGGACTGCTGATGGGCTTGTTGTCGACCAGGATGGCGCCGCCGGCCTGCCGGATCGTGACGTTGGGTCCGATGCGCACGTCGCCGACGGCGATGGCCTCGGCGCCGCTGGCCCACAGCGAGTTGACCACCAACTGCAGGTCGCGGTCCAAGATGATCTGCTGGCTGCCGGACACCCGTTGTTTGGAGGCATCGGAGAGGTTTCGCCCGGCGCCGGGGTCGGTCACGGTGATGGTGACCCCGGGGCCGGTCACCCGGGTGCTCCCGCTCTCCAGGCTGAGCGCGTCCAGACCGGCCAGCACGCTGCGTCCCTGGGCATCGTCGGCCAGCCGGTGCCGGCGCAGTTCGTCGACGCGGTTGGCGTAGCCGTCGCGTTTGTCGACCAGCTTGCCGGTGGCGCCCTCAGCTGCCCGCACATTGGTCGCCAGCACCTGTTGGGCATCGCGCTCGCCGGGTGCCACCAGGCGGGCCTGCGCAACGGCCAGGGCGAAGACAGCCGCCAGCAGCAGCGCCGCCGCGGCCTCCCAGACCCAGCCGGCTGTCCGGGTGCCGGCCGTGGCGGGCCCGGCACGGTGCTGGCGCCGGGCGGCCGCCGCGGCATAGCCCGGATCGAGGTGTTCGGACAGCAGTGAGCGCAGCAGGGATGGCACCGCGAACCGCTGCGGCCCCGCCGCGTGGGCACCCGAAGCGCCCTGGGCGTCGTAGCCGCTGAGCGCGAAGAACGGTTCAGCCACCGGAGACCTTCGGCATGGTGCGCACCACCAGCCGCACCTGGAGCAGGTAGAGCACGAAAGCCCACAGGTACATGCCCAGACCCCAGATCAGGAAACCCCAGCCGGCCGACAGCACCACCCGGCTGGCCAGCGTGTCCCACTGCCCCAGCAGGATCAACGGGAACGCCGACATCAGCGCGAAGGTGCCCGCCTTGCCGACATAGGTCACCGGCAGCGCCGTCAGTCCGCGGCTGCGCAGCACCGGCAGGGTCGCGGCCAGCAGCAGGTCGCGGGCCAGCAGCGTGGCGATCACCGCCCAGGGCACCAGTCCGCGCACCCCGAAGGCGAGCGGAATGGCGATCATGTAGAGCCGGTCGATGGCCGGGTCCAGCAGGGCGCCCAGCGCCGAGGACTGATTCAGCAGCCGGGCCAGTTTGCCGTCGACCCAGTCCGAGGCACCGCTGAGCATCAGGATCACCACGGCCGGCCCGTCCGCACGGGCGACCAGCAGCAGGTAGAGGAAGACGCCGATCAACCCCAGACGGGCCAGGCTGATGACGTTGGGGACCGTCAGC
The DNA here is from genome assembly GCF_002101585.1 of Mycolicibacter engbaekii. Taxonomy (GTDB): domain Bacteria; phylum Actinomycetota; class Actinomycetes; order Mycobacteriales; family Mycobacteriaceae; genus Mycobacterium; species Mycobacterium engbaekii. The sequence goes on from NZ_LQOT01000042.1 coordinate 130,867, forward strand.
ACCCGGTCTTGGGTTTGCTCGGAGCCCGACGCGGCAGGCATGCCGGCCCCCTAGCGGAAGATCCCGGGCAGGCTCAGCGCATCCATGCTGTCGTCGCTGAGCGGGTTGTCCCGAACCATGTAGGTCCACGTCGAGGTGGGCCGCGCCAGCTTCGACAGGTCGACACCGGGCTCGGACTCGATCGCGTCCGAGGTCTCCAGGGTCTGCTGGGATGCCTCGATGGCGTCGGCGGCCAGCGAGGCGAACGCGTCCAGGGCCAACCGGTGGAACTCGTCGAGCGGGTTCTGGCGGCCCAGCGCGCGCAGGTGGATGCTCTCCCGGATGTCGGCCAGGTAGGCCAGGTGGTCGGCCCAGCCGCGGTCGAGGTGATACAGCATGATCAGCCGGCAGATCTTCTCCAGCTTGGCCTCGGCGTCCTCCCCCAGCTGCTTGGTCAGTTCGGCGTACCGCTTCGGGGTGAGCTCGGCCAGCTCCTCGCGGGCCGCCGGGGTGGACAGCAGCGTGTTGCGGCGCTCCACGATGATGGCGCGCTGCTGGGCGATCAGCTGGTTGTAGCGCCAGGTGTTGGCGTGAATGTCGAGGAGCTTGCCCTCGGCGATGCGCTGCGCGTGATCGAGCAACCCGGCGGCCTTGGGGCTCAGGATCCGGCCGTCCTCGTCGGTCTCGGTCGGGAGCTTGTTGGCTTCCAGGTTGGTCGCGGCGACGTCGTCTTCCCAGCTGGAGAAGAACACCGACGAGCCGGGGTCGCCCTGGCGGCCGGCCCGGCCGCGCAGCTGGTTGTCGAGTCGCTGGGTGTGCTGGCGACCGGTGCCGATCACGTGCAGCCCGCCGAGTTCGACGATCTGGTCGTGGTCGGCCTCGTCCGAGCCGCCCAGCCGGATGTCGGTGCCCCGGCCGGCCATCTGGGTGGAGACGGTGACCACTCCGAGCTTGCCGGCCTCGGCGATCACCGTGGCCTCCTCGGCGTCGTTCTTGGCGTTGAGGACCACCGCCGGGACACCGCGCCTGCGCAGCCGCTCGCACAGTTCCTCGGATTCGGCGACGTCATGGGTTCCGACCAGCACCGGCTGCCCGGTGGCGTGCACCTCGACGATGTGGGCGACGATGGCGTCGTTCTTGGCCGCGGCGGTGATGTAGACCCGGTCGGCCTCGTCTTCGCGGATGTTGGGCATGTTCGGCGGGATCGGCGAGACACCCAGCTGGTAGAACTGGCGCAGCTGCTCGCCGGCCGCCAGCGCCGTCCCGGTCATGCCGCACACGGTGGGATACCGGTTGACCAGGGCCTGCACCGTGATGGTGTCGAGCACCTCACCGGTCTCGGTGGTCTCGATGCCCTCCTTGGCCTCCACCGCGGCCTGCAGGCCGTCCGGCCAGCGCTGCAGGGTGGCGATCCGGCCGCGGGAGGCGTTGATCAGCTGCACCTTGCCGTCGCGGACGATGTAGTGCACGTCGCGCTGCAGCAGCACGTGGGCGTGCAGGGCCACGTTGATCTCGGTCAGCGTGGAGACCACATGCTCCTCGGAGTACAGGTCGATGCCGCCGAGCGCCTTCTCGACCTTTCGTGCGCCGGCCTCGGTGAGGTGGATGTTGCGCCGGTCCTCGTCGGAGTCGTAGTCCCGGCCCGGCGTGAGCCGGCCGACCAGCTCGACGATCTCCATCCGGGGGGTCTCCCGGTGGGTGGTGCCGGCCAGCACCAGCGGCACCAGCGCTTCGTCGACCAGCACCGAGTCGGCCTCGTCGATCAGTGCGACGTCGGGGTTGGGCGAGACCAGGTCCTCGACGTCGGTGACCAGCTGGTCACGCAGGACGTCGAAGCCGATTTCGTTGATCGAGGCGTAGGTGACGTCGCACTGGTAGGCCGCACGCCGCTCGGCCGCGGTGGATTCCTCGGTGATCCATCCGACGGAGACGCCGAGTGCTTCCAGCAGCGGCCCCATCCACTCGGCGTCGCGCCGGGCCAGGTAGTCGTTGATGGTGACCACGTGCACGTGCCGGCCGCCGATGGCGTAGCCGGCGGCGGCGATCGCACCGGAGAGCGTCTTGCCCTCACCGGTGGCCATCTCGACCACATCCCCGGCCAGCATCCGCAGCGCCCCCTGCAGCTGGACGTCGAACGGCCGCATCCCGATGCTGCGCTCGGCGGCCTCGCGGGCGATCGCCAAGAACTGCGGGATGTCTGGCGAGTCGGCCAGGTCTTTGAGTTTGAGCAGTTGCGCGGCTTTGCGCAGTTGTTCGTCGTCGAGCCCCGCGGCCTTCTTGGCGTATTCGGCGGCCGCCGTGACCTCGGCCATCGAGCGACTCTGGTTCTTCTCGGTGCTGGCGCCCAGCAGTTTCCAGAATTTCCCGCTGAGCCGACCCGACTTGGATCGCGTTCCGGAGACAGTCTTGGAGGTGTTAGCCACAGCACAACGGTACGCGGTGGCCGCCACCGCGAGGCCGGGGGCACCGGGGGTGCGGCATTGCTTATCCGGCGCGACCGGGCACAGCTGGGGTAGGTTTCGCACGGGATTTCTCGATTCGGATACCGGCCCCGACGCGGTTGCGGCGGCAGGGGCGGCAAGGAGACTTCAGCAGTGGATTCGAAGCTGTTCACTCCATCCATCGACTGGGCGCAGGCATTGCCCGATTCGCTGGTGTGGATCGCCGTGGCCTGGACCATCAGCGCCTTCGGTGTTGTGGCGGTGGCGGCCGTACTGCGCGTCACCACTCGGTGGGGACGCCAGTTCTGGGAGATCAGCGGCGCGTACTTCACCGGCCGCGACAGCCTGCGGGTCTGGCTGATGCTGGGCGTGCTGCTGCTCTCGGTGATCACCGCCGTCCGGCTCAACGTGCTGTTCAGCTACCAGGGCAACGACATGTACTCGTCGCTGCAGACCGCGTTCCAGGGCGCCGCCGGCAACGACGAGGCCGTCAAACAGTCCGGCGTGCACGGCTTCTGGGTGTCGATCGGCATCTTCAGCCTGATGGCGGTGCTGCATGTGGCGCGGGTGATGCTCGACATCTACCTGACCCAGCACTTCATGGTGAACTGGCGCATCTGGCTCACCGAACGGCTCACCGGGGACTGGTTGTCCGGCCGCGCCTACTACCGGGCGCATTTCATCAAGCCCCCGCTGGACCCCGCCGTGGGCGAAGCCATCGAAGGCGCCGTGGACAACCCCGACCAGCGGATTCAGCAGGACATCGACATCTTCACCGCGGGTAACGGCGCGAACGCCAACGCACCGGCCAACGGCACCGGCAGCACCCTGTTGTTCGGCGCCGTGCAGTCCATGGTCACGGTGGTGTCCTTCACGGCCATCCTGTGGAATCTGTCGGGCACCCTGACGGTGTTCGGGGTCGACATTCCGCGCGCGATGTTCCTGATCGTCCTGCTGTACGTGACAGTCGCGACCGTCGTCGCGTTCTGGATCGGCCGGCCCCTGATCCGGCTGAACTTCCGCAATGAGCTCACCAACGCCGCCTTCCGGTATGCGCTGGTGCGGGTGCGCGACGCCGCCGAGTCGGTGGCGTTCTACCGGGGCGAGCTCGCGGAGCGGATCCAGTTGCGGACGCGCTTCCGCGCGATCATCGCCAACTATCTGAAGTTCGTGAACCGGACCATCGGGTTCGCCGGCTGGAACCTGTCGGTGAGCCAGGCGATCGTGCCGCTGCCGTGGGTGATTCAGGCGCCGCGGCTGTTCTCCGGGCAGATCATGTTCGGCGGGGTGGCGCAGACCGCGACGGCGTTCGGCAACATCTCCGACTCGCTGTCGTTCTTCCGCAACGCCTACGACAACTTCGCGGGCTATCGGGCCTCGATCATCCGTCTGCACGGACTGGTGGAGGCCAACCGCGAAGCGCGGGAGCTTCCCGAGCTGCTGGTCAAACCCAGCCCGGACGGCACCGTGACCCTCGAGGGCGTCGAGGTGCGCAAGCCCGACGGAGTTCCGCTGGTCGAAGCGCTCGATGTGCACCTGGCGGTCGGCGACGCGCTGATGATCTCCGGTCCGTCGGGCAGCGGCAAGACCACGCTGCTGCGCAGCCTGGCCCAACTGTGGCCCTACGCGTCGGGCACCCTGCGGCGTCCGGATGCGGCCAACGCCACGATGTTCATCTCGCAGTTGCCCTACATCCCGCTGGGCGATCTGCGCTCGGTGGTGTGCTACCCGCTGGCCGCCGGCGAGGTCACCGACGCCGAGATCTCCGAGATGCTGGTCAAGGTGTCACTGCCCAATCTGCTCGACCGGCTCGACGACGTCGAAGACTGGGCCAAGGTGCTCTCCCCCGGTGAGCAGCAGCGGGTGGCGTTCGCCCGGATTCTGTTGACCCGGCCCAAGGCGGCGTTCCTCGACGAGTCGACGTCGGCGCTCGACGAAGGCCTGGAGATGACCCTGTACCGCCTGCTGCGCGCCGAACTGCCCGACACGATCGTGGTGAGCGTCAGCCATCGGCACACGCTGCGCCAGCACCATCGCCATGTGCTGGAGCTGCGCGGCCAGGGCCGGTGGGACATCGTCCCGGTCTAGCCCTTCCCCGCGAGGGCCGGGGTGGGGCTGCTCGCGCCGTCGTCAGCGCGTCGCCGCGTGCACCCCGGCGCGCCGGCCGAAGAACGAGCCTTCGCCCAGTTGGGTCCCACTGGCGTAGCCCTTGCCGTCCTGGGCGATGTTGGCCGCACACGCCCCCGCGGCGTAGAGGCCCGGTACGGGCTGGCCGTCGCCGCGCAGCACTTCGCCGTCCACCGATGTCGCCAGCCCGCCGATGGTGAAGCCGGCGTACATCGCCTTGCCCAGCGACAGGTCGAACGCCCCCCACGGGCCGCTGTCCTGCGGCGCCAGAAACGGCGGCTGCTTGTGAAAGTCCGGGTCCTCGCCGCGGGCCGCGAACGTGTTGTAGCGGTCCAGGGTCGCCACCAGATTTCCCTCGGGAATACCCAGTGCGGCTTCCATTTCCGGCACCGTCTCCCAGCCGTCGATCAGCGGCACCAAGGGCACCTGCGGCTTGCGCATGTGGGCCTCGTCGACGATCAGGTAGGCCGCGCTGTCGGGTTGGTCCATGACGAAACCCGAGGTGCGCGAGTGGTAGGAGTCCTCGGCGACGAAGCGCTTGCCCTCCTTGTTCACGATGATTCCGGTGAGCAGGATCGAGGGCGGGTAGACCGGTGCGGTGATGAACATCTGGTCCATGTGCTTGGTGGCCCCGCCCACCGACATCCCCATCCGGATACCCAGGCCGTCGTCGTAGGTGTTGCCCAGCACGAACGGTTTCTCCGCCAGCTTCGGCGTGTACTGGGCGACCATCTCCGGGTTCATCACGAAGCCGCCGGCGGCGATCACCACCGATTTCGCTTTGATGGCACCGCTTTCGGCGAAATGCTTCCAGGTGACGCCCACGACAGCGCCGGAGTCGTCGGTGATGAGGCCGGTGGCGCCGGTTTCGTAGCGGATCGCCACCCCGAGCCGGTCGGCCCGCTTGAGCAGCAGGTCGATTGCCATCTTGGCGCCCTGGGTGTCGCCGGGCACCGGAACCTTGTGTCCGCGCGGCGCCGGCACAGCCTCGTTGAGAAACGGCCACACCTTCTCGTTGCCGGTGTACATCAGCCCCTCGGTGTTGGGCTGAATCACCGCCTTCTCGGGGTAATAGCTGCGTTCGAACGCGATGCCCAGGTCCTCGAGCCAGTTGAAATGCTCGACGCTGCCGTCGCAGTAGGCCCGGATCTTGTCATGTTCGGGCTCGCGAGACACCGCGACCAGGTACTTGTACATCTCCTCGGCGGAGTCGGCATGCCCGGTGGCCTCCTGCACGGCGGTACCTCCGCCGAGGTAGAAGTGCCCGCCCGCCATGGCGGTGGTGCCGCCGGCCTCGGCGGCCCGTTCCAGCACCAGCACCCGGGCCCCGGCCGCCGCGGCGCTGACCGCCGCGCAGCCGCCACCGATGCCGAAGCCGATCACCGCGACATCGACTTCGTCGGACCACGCCGAAACCGACTCGGCCCTCGTGGGTTCCGGGATCTGGGTGCTCATGGGCGCCGCTTCCTCCTCGTCACTGACGCAGTACTCACCGTTGCTGCTGTTTGATGTAGTCGAAGACCGACCGGATCTCGGCGGGGATGTAGGCGATCTCCAGATAGGGGATGCCGGCGTCCGGAGCTGAGACATAGGCGAAACACATGCCCCCGGGCATCACGCCCCGGGCGACCACCTGGGCGCCCTGCTCGGCGGCGTCGTTCAGCATAGCCTCGAAGTCCTCGGGGTCGACGGCCTCGACGCAGACATGGTGCAGGCCGGGCCCGCGGCCGTCCTTCAGGAAGTCGTCGTAGAGGCTGCGCCCGCGCACCGGCGCGATCAGCTCCAACTGCATGTCGCCGAGGTAGCTCAACGCGATGTCGGCAACGAAATCCGCCGGTTCGCCCAGGTATGTGCACGCCTCGGGACCGAAGTGCACGCCGGGCATCCGGACCCATTTCCGCACCCCGAGCAGTGCGCTCAGAGTCGACTCGGTGGCCTCCAGATCACGGGTGACCCAGGCGATTTGGACGGGCGGGCGCGGCGTCGGGGTCACGGCTGCGGTGCCGGGACGCCGACGTCGTCGCGGACCTGCTGGGCGATCGCCGGCCACGAGACCGCGGCGGGGAATTCGCCCCAGACGCTGTTGAACAGTCCCACCAGCCGGGCCGTGCCGGAGTCGTGCATCACATACACCGGTCCCCCGGAGTCGCCCTGCTGGCTGCGGACACCGCGGCTCATGGTGAACCAGCCGTTGTTGACCCGTTCGACGGTGCCGCAGGTCTCGCCGGTGGCAATGCCGAAGTGACACACCGGGTCGCCGGGGTTGACCAGGCTGTCGGCACCGGCCTGCAGCTGCACCCCGCCGGGCAGGAAGTCGTTCACGTCGACGTCGTCGACCAGCACGATCGCCTCGTAATCGTCGATGACCTGGTCGGTGTTGACCGTGGAGCCGTTGGGAGTGTTGTCGCGGAAGGTCGCCAGGGTGCCGATCACCGTTCCGCCCCGGTCGGTGATGTGCCCGCTGCCCCGGCAATGACCGGCGCTGAAGGCCACTCGCAGCACCGGGTCGACGTACCCCAGGGTGCACACGTGGCTGTCCTGGCGGATCTCCATCCCCGGATAGACCAGCACCCGATCGGCGCGGGCCGGGCCCACCGCCGGGCCGGCAGCTGCGGCACCGATCCCCAGCAGCACCGCCAGCATCCGCGCAACGAGCCCGTGCAAGCGTCGACTCCTTCGTTTGAGGACCGGCATCGGTCCGGCCAGACCAGGACACCATGGCATAGCGCGGCGATCAGGGAATCGTCAGCTCCTGGCCGGGATGGATCAGATCCGGGTTGGCGATACCGCTTGCCTGCGCGATCTGCGGGTACTTGTTGCCGTCGCCGTAGAACCGCTCGGCGATGGCCCACAGGGTGTCACCGGCCACCACGGTGTACTTGCGGGCGGCAGGTTCCGCAGGTGCGGCCGGTGCGGCCTGCTCGGCGGGTGCCTCGGGCTCCTGCGCCTTGGGCTCCTCCGGCGGCGGGGCGTCGGTCTCGGTCTTGGTGGACCAGGCCGCGCCGTCGGCGGCGTAGAGCACCAGGTTGCGGTCGTCCTGCAGAACCAGCTTGACGTCCTTCTTGCCCTTGGTGTCGGTGTGCCAGATCGGCTTGTCGGCGGTGTACAGCACGAAGTTGCCGTCGGTCTGCACCTCGGCGCGCACCACGTCCTGGCCGTTGGTACCCGTCGCCCAGATGGCCTTCCCCCGTGCCGCCAGCACCAGGTTGCCGTCGTCCTGCAAAGTCAGGGTGTAAGCCCCGTTGTTGGAGGTAAGCGACTCGCCCTTGACGAGCTTCTTCCCTGCAGTGAGCGTGTCTCCCAAGCTCTGTGCCACAATCTCCCCTTCATGTCGGCACGCCTCGACCTGACCTCGGCCGGCGCTGTCGCTCCGTTGCGACGCTTGCCAGCCTAGGCGAACACCGGCCGGTGCGCCCCCCATTACGTCAGGACGATCACTACACCGCAGTGCGGGCCGCCGCGGCGGCGGCGGGCTGCCAACCGGGCGGCCCGAACAGGTAACCCAACCGGTCGCGCCACCGTGTCGCCCTGCGCAGATCGGCGATGATCGCGCGGTATTCGTGGAACTGCAGGGTCACGATGTTGAAGGTGTCCACCGGCTTGGTCAGCCCGTAGTGCGGGCGGAACCGTTCCGGGGCGAAGGTGCCGAACAGGCGGTCCCAGATGATGAGGATCCCGCCGTAGTTGCGGTCCAGATACTCGGGGTCCATGCCGTGGTGCACCCGGTGGTGCGAAGGCGTGTTGAAGATGAACTCGAGGGGCCGCGGCAGCTTGTCGATGCGTTCGGTGTGCACCCAGAACTGGTAGACCAGGCTCACCGAGAAACTGGCGAACACCATCCACGGGGGAATGCCCAGCAGCGGCAGCGGAATCCACATCAGGATCTCGCCGCTGTTGTTCCACTTCTGGCGCAGCGCGGTGGCGAAGTTGAAGTAACGGCTGGAGTGGTGCGCCTGATGCGTCGCCCAGAAGAACCGGACCCGGTGCGCCATCCGGTGATAGCAGTAGTAGAGCAGGTCCACACCGACGAGGGCGATAACCCAGGTGTACCACCGGGTCGGCGACAGATGCCACGGCGCCAGGTAGGTGTAGATCGCCGCGTAGCCGATCAGGGCGATGAATTTCCATCCGGCGGTGGTGACCATCGAGACCAGGCCCATCGAGATGCTCGCCCAGGCGTCCGGCGTGCGGTAGCCACCCACCGGCACCGTCTGCGCCTCGGTCTGTTCGAGCTTGCGGGCCGCGAACCATTCCAGCGACAACAGCAGCAGGAAGAAGGGCACCGCGAACACCACCGGGTCGCGCATCGGCCCGGGCAGCACCGACCAGACACTCGCGATCGCATCCACCGTCGTCACCTCCGAGTTATCCAGCCTAGAACGCCGGCCGCGCTTTCAGTCTGCCGACAGGGCGGCCTGGTCGCCCGCGTGCCAGTGCACCGCGTAGACGCCCGGTTGCAGAGACAGTTCGCCGACCAGTCGCTCGAGGCGGTCCGGCGCCCGGCTGTCCGACAGCATGGATGCGGTGAGCGTGATGTTGTCCTCCCCCGCGTGACCGGTGTGCACGCCCCGCAGCATCAGGTCATTGCCGGCCGTGTGCTGCACGATCTGGGCGCGCAGATACTTCTCGGCCTTGGGCCGGCAGACCACCTGCACCTGGTAGGGCGCCAGCGGTTCGTCCTCCTCCTCGTGCTGGTCGCGGTCGATGAGCCGGCCCAGCGGCCGCAGCAGCAGGTGGGTCCCGACGATCGCGCTGGTGCCGATCAGGGCGAAGGCCAGTTCCCCGGCCGCGGCCAGCACGCCCACCGCCGCCGAGCACCACAGGGTGGCCGCGGTGTTGAGGCCGCGGACGTTGAAACCCTCGCGCAGAATCACGCCGCCGCCGAGGAATCCCACCCCGGAGACGACGTAGGACGCGACCCGGGTGGAGTTGGGGCCCTCGGCGGCAACCGCGTACAGCACGAACAGCGTGGCGCCGGCGGCCACCAGCGCGTTGGTACGCAGGCCCGCCATCCGCGCACGCCACTGCCGTTCCAGCCCGATCAGCGCACCGCAGCCCAGCCCCACCGCCAGTCGCAGTGTGAACTCGGCGACGCTCAGCGTCTGCATGACCCCAACGATGTCACATGCCTAGCCGGCTGCCACCGGCCGAGCCATCACCGTGGGCTTGAAGCCGTAGCGCGGCGCGGCGAACCCGTAGCTGCGCTGGCCCGGGGCCGCCAGCGGCACGCCCGGCATGCCGGCCGCGCCGGCCTGGGCGGCGGGGGCTGACACGGCATATCCGGTCGCCGCAACACCGCCGACAGGTCCGCTGGCCGGCACGGCGGCAGCCCACGCCGACGGTACCGACATTGCACCGACCTTGGGAGCGTTACCCATGGAACCGGAGGCGATATTGAGAGGGCTCAACCCGCTCGCTCCGTTTCCGAGTCCGGCGCCAAGCCCTTGGATGGTCGGGGTGAACGGGTCGATCGCGCCCAGGCCCAGGGGGTCACCGGCGGCGATGGCGGCGCCACGCACCACCGCCATGTCGGCGGCGAAGTTGGTGACCGCGGCTGCGCCCATCGGGCTGAACGAGCTACTCATCAAGTTGGTCACGGCGTTGGCCAAGGTATCGCCGGGCTCGACGAAGAACCCATCGAGCCCTGCGGTCGGTGCTGGCGACGCCATTCCCTGCAGGGTTGCCGGCAGCTGTGACATCGCCTGACTCGCAGAGGACTCCGCCTGAGACACGGCCGCGTTGCCCGCAGCCTGGCTGACCGCTGCCTGCTGGGTAGCCTGCGCCGTCGGGTCCGCGACCTCATGCGGCGCAGTGAACGGTGTGACCTTCGTCGCCGACGCCGATGCTGCGGCATAGCTGTACATAGCGGTGGCGTCCTGCGCCCACATCTGGCTGTAGTGCGCTTCGGTGGCGGCGATAGCCCCGGCATTCTGGCCGATGACATTGGTGGCCACCAACGCAGTGAGCTGCGACCGGTTGGCGGCGACCATAGGCGGCGGCACCGTCATGCCGCGCGCCGCCTCGAACGACGCAGCGGCCGCCCTGGCCTGAACGGCCGCCTGCTCGGCCCGCACCGCGGTCGCTCCCATCCACGCCACGTAGGGCGCTGCCGCAGCGGCCATCGCGGCCGATGCCGGCCCCATCCAGCCTTCGCCTACCAGGCCGTTGATGACGGCCTGGTAGGTGGCCTCGGCGGTGGTGAGCTCGGCGGCCAACTTGTCCCAGGCCGCCGCGGCGGCGATCATCGGGCCCGAACCGGGTCCGGCGTAGATGCGGGCTGAGTTGAATTCCGGCGGAAAGGCTCCGAAGTCCATGGGAGTGCTCCTTTGTGATCGGTGGTTTTTGCCACAAGCGAGTGGTCTGGGCGTGCAGGCACGGTCTGGCCGAAGGACGTTGCGTCCGCCCCTTGGGCGGCAAAGGAATCGGGACAGCCGGTCATGGCGACATGCCGGAGCCGGGCACGCCAAAGTCATCGCCGGCTCGATGAAAAGATCGAGCTGTCAAGCGATTTCAGGACATGCCGAAGACTGGCGCCGCCCGCAGGACGGCACGCCAGTCGACGAGATCAGCGCCGGTACGAATCACACGGTGAAAGTGGTACCGAGATCGAGGGAAACGAACATCGATCTCGGATAGGAACTATCACTCGGACTCAATGTCGCTCTCACCTCCTCTCGGCCTGGGCACGCGCGGGTGCCTGCACGTAAGCACGACGAGGTGAAGTATCCCGGCCGACGGCCGGACTCCGCACCCCTCTCGTCAGAGCTTCGGCACCACACGGCGTGTCCGCGCCCGCGTAAACGCGCGAGCCGGAAGCCACTTGGGCTCAACCCTTAATCCGGGAGGAGCTGTCCTGACCCGGGGCGTCTTTCGACGTTCGGGGTCAGTGGCCTATATCCATGTAGACGCCTCACCTAACGAGGTGCTTGCCCCATCATAGTGCACCAGCACCGCAATAGGGTCAATCGGCGCCCCTCGGAGTGGCTGCCGATCTGCTGTGAGCCGCTGCACCGGGGCCGGAAAGCACTGGCGTCCCAACCGAAATCGGGACCGCCCACAAAGAAGCGCGGCAGCACACCGGTGGGTGTGCTGCCCCGCGCTGCGAAATTGCGGGG
>NZ_LQOT01000043.1 GCF_002101585.1 Mycolicibacter engbaekii
GGGTGGGGGTGCCGGCGGGCCGGGCTCGGCCGGCTCCGGCGCGACCGGGGCCGGCGGGCACAGCGGCGGACAGAACGGGAACCCCGGAACCGGGGTCGGCGCAGGCGGCTCGGTGGGCGGCGGTTCGGCCGGGACCGGTGCCTCGGTGGTGGTGGGTGTGGGTGTCACGGTCTTGGTGATGGTCACCGGCGGCTGCTGCAGCCGGGTGCGCGGCACCCAGGTATAGGCCGGGTCGGGGATGAAGCCCGGCGGCACCACCTGGGGTGCGGGCGGGGGCGCCGGCTCCTCGCGGTAGCTGTCGTAGAGCCACCACACCGCGACGAAGGCGATGATCAGCACCAATGTGGAGGTGCGGACGCGCCCCCCGAACAGGTGCGAGGGCCAGCGCCATCGCCGGCGGTCGGAGTTGTCCGACGGCTGTGGCGCCTCAGCGGGCTGTGCCGCGTCGCTCATCACAGCGCCTCCACCGGTTTGACGTCACCGGCGGTGACGACGCCGGCCGACGCCAGCGCCCGGACCACCTGGATGCGCAACCGCCGGCCCACCTCGAACTGCTTGCCGGGCAGGGTGCGAGCCACCATGCGCAGGTTGACCACACCGAGCTCGATGCTTTCGACCCCCATGATCGACGGTTCGTCCAGCAGCAGGTCCCGCAGCGGGGCGTCGGCCTCGCGGGCGTTCACACACACCTGGTGCAGCACCTCGTTGACCCGGGTCAGGTCGGCACTGGTGGGTACCGGGATGTCGACGACGGCGCGAGCCCAGTCCTTGGACAGGTTCAGCGACCGGACGATATTGCCGTTGGGAACGGTGAACACCTCCCCGTTGGGGGTGCGCAGCTTGGTCACCCGCAATGTCACGTCCTCGACGGTTCCCAGCGCCTCCACCGATGCCCCGATCATGCTCAGCTGCACCAGATCGCCGAAGCCGTATTGCTTTTCGGTGATGATGAAGAACCCACTGAGCAGGTCCTGCACCAGTTTCTGGGCGCCGAAGCCGATCGCGCCGCCGATCACCGCGGCCGGCCCCACCAGCGACCCGATCGGAATGTCGAGAATGCTGGTGATCTGGACGGCGACCATCACACACAGCAACACCACCGAGAGCCAGGAGATCACCGAGGCGACTGCCTGGCGGTGTTTGGAGGCCTCCGACCGCACCAGCGCGTCACTGGCCTGGAATCCCAGCTCCAGCCGCCGGGTGACGCGATGCGCCGCCCAGTTGATGAACCGGGACGCCAGCACCGCCGCGATCAGCAACAGGACGATCTGCAGGCCCTTGGTCATGACCCACTCGCCGATCTGACCGCGCCACAGGTCGTGCCAGCGCAGTCCCGGGGAGAACGCCAAGACCATGCGCTCAGTCGCCTTCGGGCCTGTTGCGCCAGCGGATTCCGGCCTCCAGGAATCCGTCGATGTCACCATCGAGCACCGCGGCGGGATTGCCGACTTCATACTCGGTGCGCAGGTCTTTGACCATCTGGTACGGGTGCAGCACGTAGGAGCGCATCTGGTTGCCCCACGAGCTGCCCCCGTCACCTTTGAGCGCATCCATCTCGGCGCGCTCCTCGGATCTCTTGCGCTCCATGAGCTTGGCCTGCAGCACCCGCATCGCCGAAACCTTGTTCTGCAACTGCGACTTCTCGTTCTGGCAGGTGACGACGATTCCGGTGGGGATGTGGGTGAGCCGGACCGCCGAGTCGGTGGTGTTCACCGACTGTCCGCCGGGCCCGCTGGAGCGGTACACATCGACGCGGACGTCCCCTTCGGGGATGTCGATGTGATCGGTGGTCTCCACCACCGGCAGCACCTCGACCTCGGCGAACGACGTCTGCCGGCGGCCCTGGTTGTCGAACGGGCTGATCCGCACCAGCCGGTGGGTGCCCTGCTCCACCGACAGGGTTCCGTAGGCGAAGGGCGCGTGCACCGCGAAGGTGGTGCTCTTGATCCCGGCCTCTTCGGCATAGGAGGTGTCGAACACCTCGACGCTGTAGTTGTGCTGCTCGGCCCAGCGGATGTACATCCGCATCAACATCTCGGCCCAGTCCGCGGCATCGACACCGCCCGCACCCGAGCGGATCGTCACCAGCGCCTCGCGCTCGTCGTACTCGCCGGACAACAGGGTGCGGACCTCCATGGCCTCGACATCGGCGCGCAGCGACGCGAGCTCGGCGTCGGCATCGGCCAGCGCTTCAGCGGCGGCCGCGCCCTCCTCCTCGGCCGCCAGCTCGTAGAGCACCGGCAGGTCGTCGAGGCGGCGGCGGAGTTCCTCCACGCGGCGCAGCTCTCCCTGAGCGTGGGACAACTCGCTGGTCACGCGCTGCGCGCGGGTCTGGTCGTCCCACAGGTTCGGGTCGGACGCCTCGTGCTCAAGCTTTTCGATGCGGCTGCGCAGGCCGTCGACGTCGACCACCCGCTCCACCGTGGTCATGGTGGTGTCGAGGGCGGCAATCTCAGGCTGGCGGTCTGTTTCCACGTTTATCGAGGTTACCGGCGGCCGTTGGCACGCGACCTCTAGCATCGGGGTTGCGCGGTGCATGAACGACTTCCGATGAGGAAAGAAGGTTCCAGTGATGCGGCCCTACCACGTCGCGATCGTCGGCTCCGGCCCGTCCGGCTACTTCGCCGCGGCGGCCCTGCTCAAGCTGGCCGGGGGCGGCGAGGTTGACGTGCGCGTGGACATGCTGGAGATGCTGCCGACACCGTGGGGGCTGGTGCGCTCGGGCGTGGCGCCCGATCACCCGAAGATCAAGTCGATCAGCGCGCAGTTCGAGAAGACCGCCGCCGATCCCCGATTCCGGTTCTTCGGCAACATCACCGTCGGCGAGCACGTGCAGCCCGAGGAACTGGCCGAACGCTACGACGCGGTGATCTACGCGATCGGTGCGCAGTCGAATCGCCAACTGGGCATCCCCGGCGAGGACCTGCCCGGCAGCGTCGCCGCGGTGGACTTCGTCGGCTGGTACAACGCGCATCCGCACTTCACCGACCACGCACCCGACCTGTCGTGCACCCGCGCCATCGTGGTCGGCAACGGCAACGTGGCGCTGGACGTGGCCCGCATCCTGGTCAGCCAGCCCGACGAGCTTCGCCGCACCGACATCGCCGACCACGCCCTGGATCTGCTCGGTTCGCGCGGCGTGGAAGAGGTGGTGATCGTGGGCCGGCGCGGCCCGCTGCAGGCCACCTTCACCAGCCCGGAACTGCGCGAACTCGGGCACCTCAAAGGCCTCGACGACGTCGACGTGGTGATCGACCCCGCCGAGTTCGCCGGCATCACCGATGCGGACATCGAAGCGGCCGGCAAGCATGCCCGGCAGAACTTCAAGGTGCTGCAGACCTATGTCGGGCGCCCGACCCGCCCGGGGCATCGCCGGATCGTGTTCCGGTTCGCCACATCGCCGATCGAGATCCGCGGCAACGGCCGGGTCGAGGAGATCGTGCTGGGCCGCAATGAGTTGACGACCGACGAGCAGGGCCGGGTCAGCGCGCGCGACACCGGGGAGCGCGAGGTGCTGCCGGCCCAGCTGGTGGTGCGCTCGGTCGGCTATCGCGGCGTGCCGATGCCGGGGCTGCCGTTCGACGAACGCAGTTGCACCATTCCCCACACCGACGGCCGGATCGAAGGCACCAACGATCAATACGTGGTGGGCTGGATCAAGCGCGGACCCTCCGGGGTCATCGGCTCCAACAAGAGCGACTCGCAGGCCACCGTCGACACGCTCGCCGCCGACCTGGCCGCCCGCGCGGCGGCGGGTGCTCTGCCCGACCGCGGTGCCGACTACGAGACGACCCTGCAGCAGTGGCTGCTGTCACGACGGCCGGAGCTGGTCACCGCCGACCACTGGCAGCTGATCGACGCCCACGAGCGATCCACCGGTGAGCCGCATGGCCGGCCCCGGGTCAAGCTGGCCAGCGTCGACGAGATGCTGCAGATCGCGCACGGGTCCGGCGCCACCGAGTCCTGCCCGGAGTGCGACTGCGCGGGGCCCACGTCGTTGACGGTGCCGTTACCGGAGTCGCAGTCGCCGTAGCGCGAAGGTCACTCCCCCGGCGGCCCGGTCATCACCCAGTTGTCCGGATTGCGCGGTGAGTACCTGACCGGCAACAGGTCGCCCACGCTCGGCCAGTTGCTGACGTCGACCGCATATCTCTGATAGACCTCGTGCTCGGCCACCGTCGGACCGTGCAGGACACCGGTGATGGTGACGTACTGCGCACCGGTGGCCTCGGGCCGCGGGCTGACACCGGTGACCAGCACGGTGCCCTCCTGGGCTTCCCCACGCGGCCCCGATCGAAGAAACCGCGGTGCCAGGAACACCGCCAGAATCGCCACCAGCAACAGCAGTGCCCCGAACTCCCACATGCGGCCATGGTAGGACTTTCGCCATGGCGCAGATCAACGACAATCTCGACTCGCAGCTCCACGAAGACCTCACGCTCGCCCTGGCCCTGGCCGATCGGGCGGACGAAATCACCCTGGCGCGCTTCGGTGCACTCGACCTGCGGGTCGACACCAAACCGGATCTGACCCCGGTGACCGACGCCGACCAGGCCGTCGAAACCGCACTGCGCGAGGTGCTGGTGGCGCAGCGCCCGCACGACGAGATCCTGGGCGAGGAATTCGGCGGCACCGCCACGTTCACCGGGCGCCAATGGATCATCGACCCCATCGACGGCACCAAGAACTTCGTGCGGGGTGTGCCGGTGTGGGCCACTCTGATCGCCCTGCTGGAGGACGGCGTGCCGATCCTGGGGGTGGTCAGCGCCCCGGCCTTGCACCGGCGCTGGTGGGCAACCCGGGGTCAGGGCGCGTTCGGCTCGGTCGCCGGCGCGCCGGCGCGGCGGCTGTCGGTGTCCTCGGTGGCCGAGGTGGGCTCGTCGAGCCTGACGTTCGCCGGGCTGAACTATTGGGGTCCGCGCGGCCTGCGCGAGCAGTTCCTGGGGCTGACCGAGGCGGTGTGGCGGGCCCGTTCCTACGGCGATTTCTGGGCGTACTGCCTGGTCGCCGAGGGTGCGGTGGACGCGGCCATCGAGCCGGCGGTGTCGGTGTGGGATCTGGCCGCCGTCGACATCTTGGTGCGCGAGGCGGGCGGCGTGTTCACCGACCTGTCCGGTAACCCCGGCCCGCACGGCAACTGCGCGGTGGCCGCCAATCCCGCCCTGCACCCGCAGGTGCTGGCGGCGCTCACGCCGCGGTAGCCGCCAGCCGGGGCGGGCGGCCGGCTGCGGACTTCGTCACACCTTACTTACGAGTCACCTTACTTCAGAGTAAGGTGACTGCCATCGGCACCTTCCATCGAGTGAGGCTCTGACATGACTGATATCGCCCCCGCCCGCAACGGCTCCAAGCCCCGGCTGAACAGTCGCGCCAGCGGCGTCGGTTCGGTCCCGCACAAGCGGACACCGATCGCGACCGCCCTCTCCCTCGTCACCCCGCTGGTCAGCCGGGAATTCCTGGACCGCTACCGCCTCCGCGAGCCGCTCAACCGCGGCCTGAACTACGGCGTGAAGACGGTGTTCTCCGTCGCCGGCGCCTCCACCCGCCAGTTCAAGAAGGTCCAGGGTCTGGGCAAGGCGCCGACCCGGCTCAGTGTCCCCGCCGGCGGCAAAGGCGCAGACTACTTCGACCTGACCCCCGACGACGATCAGCAGATGATCATCGACACCGTCGAGGAGTTCGCCGCCGAGCTGCTGCGGCCGGCGGCGCACGATGCCGACGAGGCACTCGACTACCCGCGCGAACTGCTCGGCAAGGCAGCCGAACTGGGCGTCACGGCCATCAACATCCCGGAGGACTTCGACGGAATCGCCGCGCACCGCTCCGCGGTGACCAACGTGCTGGTCGCCGAGGCGCTGGGGTACGGCGACATGGGCCTGGCGCTGCCGATCCTGGCGCCCGGCGGGGTGGCCGCGGCGTTGACCCACTGGGGCAGCGCCGATCAGCAGGCCACCTATCTGCCCGAGTTCGCCGGCGAGAACGTCCCGCAGGCCTGCGTCGCGATCACCGAGCCGCAACCGCTGTTCGACCCGACCAGCCTCAAGACCACCGCGGTGCGCACGCCCAGCGGCTACCGCCTCGACGGCGTGAAGTCATTGGTGCCCGCCGCCGCCGACGCGGAACTGTTCATCGTGGCGGCCCAGCTGAACGGCAAGCCCGCCTTGTTCCTCGTGGAGTCCTCGACACCGGGCCTGACCGTCAAGGCAGACCCCAGCATGGGCCTGCGGGCCGCCGCCCTCGGGCAGCTCGAGCTGGACAAGGTGACGGTTCCGCTGAGCGCCCGCCTGGGTGAAGACGCCGCGACCGATTCCGATTACTCGCAGGCCCTCGCGCTGTCCCGGCTGGGCTGGGCCGCCCTGGCGGTAGGCACCTGCCACGCGGTCCTCGACCACGTCATGCCCTACATCAAGGAGCGCGAGGCGTTCGGCGAGCCGATCGCCCACCGTCAGTCGGTGGCATTCATGTGCGCCAACATCGCCATCGAGCTCGACGGCCTGCGCCTGGTGACCTGGCGCGGCGCGTCGCGGTGCGACCAGGGGCTGCCGTTCATCCGGGAAGCCGCACTGGCCAAGCGGCTGGCGACCGACAAGGGCATGCAGATCGGCCTCGACGGGGTGCAGCTGCTCGGCGGCCACGGCTACACCAAGGAGCACCCGGTGGAGCGCTGGTACCGCGATCTGCGGGCACTCGGCGTCGCCGAGGGCGTTCTGGTCATCTGAGCCGCCCACCACACCAAGCAAACTCCGCTGCGAACACGAAAGTCTGATCATGGCAATCAATCTGGAACTGCCCCGCAAGCTGCAGGAAGTCATCGAGATGACCCATGCCGGGGCGGCCGAGATGCTGCGACCCATCTCGCGCAAGTACGACGCACGTGAGCACGCCTACCCCGTCGAGCTGGACACTTTGGAAACCCTGTTCGAAGGCGTCTCGGGGGCCGGCGGTAACGCGATGGCCGGCGCTGAGGCCTTCCGGTCCTCCGGCGAGCAGACCGGGAACCGCAACGGCGCCAACATGGCGGCGCTGTTGCAGGTGCTCGAGATGAGCTGGGGCGACGTCGCGTTGATGCTGTCGGTGCCTTACCAGGGCCTGGGCAATGCGGCGATCTCCGGCGTGGCGACCGACGAACAGCTCGAGCGCCTGGGCAAGGTGTGGGCCGCGATGGCCATCACCGAGCCCAGCTTCGGCTCCGACTCGGCGGCGGTGAGCACCACGGCGACCCTGGACGGGGACGAATACGTCATCAACGGCGAGAAGATCTTCGTCACCGCCGGCTCGCGGGCCACCCACATCGTGGTGTGGGCGACGCTGGATAAGTCGCTGGGCCGCGCGGCGATCAAGTCGTTCATCGTGCCGCGCGAACACCCCGGCGTGATCGTGGAGCGGCTGGAGCACAAGCTCGGCATCAAGGCCTCCGACACCGCTGTGATCCGGTTCGACAATGCCCGCATCCCCAAGGACAACCTGCTGGGCAGCCCGGAGATCAACACGGAGAAGAGCTTCTCGGGGGTGATGGAGACCTTCGACAACACCCGCCCGATCGTGGCCGCCATGGCGGTCGGGGTCGCGCGCGCCGCGCTCGAAGAGCTGCGCGCGATGCTCACCGCCGCCGGCATCGAGATCTCCTACGACAAGCCGGCACACGCCCAAAGCGCCCCGGCCGCGGAATTTCTGCGGATGGAGGCGGACTGGGAGTCGGCCAACCTGCTGACGCTGCGCTCGGCGTGGCAGGCCGACAACAGCATCCCCAACTCCAAAGAGGCGTCGATGGGCAAGGCCAAAGCCGGCCGGGTCGCCAGCGACATCACTCTCAAGGCCGTCGAGATGGCCGGCACGCTGGGCTATTCCGAGCAGACCCTGCTGGAGAAGTGGAGCCGCGACTCCAAGATTCTCGACATCTTCGAAGGCACCCAGCAGATCCAGCTGCTGGTGGTGGCCCGCCGGTTGCTGGGGCTGTCCTCCGCCGAGCTCAAGTAGCGTTCCTTCGCCGAGCAGACACCAAAGCCCCCTGTAACACCGTTTCCAGGGGGCTTTGGCGTCTGCTCAGGGCAGGGAACTCCCCCTTGCCCCGGCTCAAAAGAAAAAGTAATGTCGCTTTTACTTATTGAGGCCGATCTCCGGGAGTCGCCCATGGAATCCTTCGTCCACCTGCGCAAAGGCACGACCCCGCGTCGCATACACGCCGACCTCGACGGACTCAAAGACGACGAGCTGGGCCGTGGCGGCTTCACCGGCCGCACGGCCAACATGTACCGCCGCAACGACCCCACCGCCTACCGCGCCGAGGGCCCGCTGCGGCCCGTCGACGTGCTGGGCGCACTCCTGCAGCCGACCGACGCCTCCGACGCCGCCGGCGACCCGCTGCTGTTGTTCAGCAATGCCGACTGCCGCATCCGGCTCTCGCGGCGCACCGCCGAGATGCCGTTTCACGTCCGCTATGTCGACGGCGATCTGCTCTGCTTCGTCCATACCGGATCGGGCCGGCTGGAGACCGAATTCGGCCCGCTGGACTACCGCGAGGGCGATTGGCTCTACCTGCCCAAGGCGACCACCTGGCGACAGATTCCCTCCGCCGAGACCACGCTGCTGATGATCGAGGCCACCGACGAGTTCCGGGTCCCCTCCCCCGGGCCGCTGGGCCGGCACTTCCCGTTCGACCCCTCCCTGGTGGTCATCCCCGAGCCGGCACCCATCGACGACGACGGCCGCGAGAACTACGAGGTCCGGCTGATCCACGACGGCGGGCCTACGACGCTGCACTACCAGCACCATCCGATCGACGTCGAAGGCTGGCGTGGCGACAACTTCCCGTTCTCGTTCAACATCGCCGACTACAACGTGGTGACCTCCGACAGCGTGCACCTGCCGCCCACGGTGCATCTGTTCATGGAGGCCACCGGGGTCTACGTGATGAACTTCCTGCCCAAACCCGCCGAGCAGGTGGCCGGAACCGAACGCACCCCGTGGTATCACCGCAACGTCGACTTCGACGAGATCGCGTTCTTCCACGGCGGTTCGCTCTACGGCGTCCCGATGCCGCCGGGCCTGATCAGCCACGCCCCACAAGGCGTGCATCACGGCGCCCCGGAGAAAGCCCGGGAGCGGGCCCGCCGCAAATTCGACGACTACGACCGGGTGGACTGGCAGGTCATCGCCATCGACACCCGCCGCCGCCTCATCCCCTCCCCCGAAGTACTGGCCGCCGACTTAGGACAACACGCATGACCGCCAAGCACGCCTATGAACGAATCCCCTATCTGATCGCCTATCAGAACAATTCGGGCGTTCGCGATGTCTACGGCGGGGTCGCCGAACTGGTGGTGCTGGAGAGCTACCTGCTGCGCCCGGACACCCCGAGCGACACCGTGCTGGTGTTCATGCACCCGATCGGCGGCGGGGCCTACCTGCCGATGGTCAACGCCCTGGCCCGCGCCGGCAACCACGTCATCTACTGCAACAGCCGATTCCGCGGCACCGACTCCGCCCTGCTGATGGAGAAGGTGGTCGAAGACCTCGGCGAATGCATCAAAGACGCCAAGAACCGGCTCGGTTACCGCAAGGTGGTGCTGGCCGGCTGGAGCGGCGGTGGATCGCTGTCGATGTTCTACCAACAGCAGGCCCAGCGCCCGACGGTGACGTCGAGCCCGTCGGGTGACGGGCCCGACCTGACCAAGCTGAACCTGATCCCGGCCGACGGGGTGATGCTGCTGGCCGCGCACATCAGCCGCCACGGCACCCTGACCGAGTGGCTGGACGCCTCGATCCTCGACGAGTCCGACCCGACCAAGCGCGATCCCGAACTCGACCTCTACAACCCGGACAACCCCAACCAGCCGCCATACACCGCGGAGTTCCTGGAGCGTTACCGGGCCGCCCAGATCGACCGCAACCGCCGGATCACCGCCTGGGTCAAGGCGAAGCTGGCCGAGTTCAAACAAGCCGGCCTGCCCGATCAGGAGTTCGGATTCGTGGTGCACGGCACCATGGCCGACCCGCGCTGGCTGGACCCGACGGTCGATCCCAACGAACGCACCCCCGGCAGCTGCTATCTGGGCGACCCCGCGGTGGTCAACATGAGTCCGGTCGGGTTGGCGCGGTTCTGCACCCTGCGCAGCTGGCTGTCACAGTGGAGCTATGACGACGCGCACGGCGACGGGGTCGACTGCGGACGCGACATCACGGTGCCCGCACTGGTGATCGGCAACATGGCCGACGACGCCTGCACCCCCAGCCACACCCGCCGGCTGTTCGAGGCGATCGGCACCGAGGACAAGGAGATGCACGAAATCCCCGGCGCCAACCACTATTACGCCGGGCCGGACCAGCGTGACGCGCTGCGGCAGGCCGTGCAGATCGTCAGCGATTGGCTGGGCCGACATGATTTCGTAGGCTCGTCGGCATGACGTCTGCCACCGGCGCGCTCGACGGTATCCGGGTGCTGGAACTGGGCACCCTGATCTCCGGGCCGTTTGCCGGACGCCTGCTCGGCGACATGGGCGCCGAGGTCATCAAGATCGAACTGCCCGGCAAACCCGACCCGCTGCGCACCTGGGGACAGGCCGAACTCGACGGACACCACTTCTTCTGGACCGTGCACGCCCGGAACAAGAAGGCCGTCACGCTGGACCTGCGCACCGACGCGGGCCGCGAGCTGTTCCTGGAACTCATCGACGCATCCGACATCGTGGTGGAGAACTTCCGGCCGGGCACGCTGGAGCGCTGGGGGCTGGGCTTCGACGTCCTGCGCCAACGCAACAGGGGCATCATCTTGGTGCGGGTCTCCGGCTACGGACAGACCGGTCCGGACGCCCACAAGGCCGGATACGCCTCGGTCGCCGAGGCCGCGAGCGGGTTGCGGCACATGAACGGCTTTCCCGGCGGGCCCCCACCCCGGCTGGCGCTTTCGCTGGGCGACAGCCTCGCGGGCATGTTCGCCGCCCAAGGCGCGCTGGCGGCCCTGTACCGGCGCACCGTCACCGGCGAAGGCCAGGTAGTCGACGTCGCCTTGACCGAATCCTGTTTGGCCATTCAGGAATCCACCATCCCCGACTACGACGTCGGCGGCGTGGTGCGCGGGCCGTCGGGTACCCGGCTCGAGGGCATCGCCCCGTCGAACATCTACCAGTCGGCCGACGGCAGCTGGGTGGTGATCGCCGCCAACCAGGACAGCGTGTTCGCCAGGCTGTGCCAGGCCATGGGCACCCCCGAGCTGGCGACCGATCCCCGGTTCGCCGACCACACCGCGCGCGGCCGCAACCAGGACGAGCTGGACGCCATCATCGCCGCATGGGCCGCGCAGCGGCAGCCCGACGTCATCATCGCGACGCTGAGCGACGCGGGGGTGATCTCCGGCCCGATCAACACCGTGGCCGAGGTGGTCAAGGACCCCCAGCTGCGGGCGCGCGGCATGCTCGCCGAGCACTGGGACGAAGGCGCCGAGCGCACGGTGTTGGGGCCCGGTGTCATCCCGGTGCTCTCGGAGAGCCCGGGCACCATCCGCAACGCCGGTTCGGCACGCCCCGGGCAGCACAACGAGGAGATCTACACCGGCCTGCTCGGCAAAACCACGGCCGAGTTGGACGCCCTGCGCTCCGAGGGGGTGCTGTGAGCACATTGCCCAGCCAGGTCAGCATCCGCGAGGTGGCACTGCGTGACGGCCTGCAGATCGAGGCGCCGATCCCGCTGAGCGCCAAACTCGAACTGCTGGCCGCGATCGCCGCCACCGGAGTGCGCGAGGTCGAGGTGACCTCCTTCGTCTCCCCGACCAAGGTCCCCGCCCTGGCTGATGCCGCCGAGCTCGCCGCCGAACTCTGGCGCTACCCCGAGCTGGAGTTCTCCGCGCTGGTCGCCAGTCCCGGCGGCGCCGCCCGGGCGGTGGCCGCCGGGCTGAAGTCGCTCGAATACGTGGTCTGCGCCTCGGATACCTTCAGCACCGCCAACGTCGGCCGGCCCACCGCGCAGGCGGTCGCAGCGATCAGCGACATCGCCGGCATCGCCCACGACGCCGGCGCCTCGGTCGAGGTCATCATCGCCACCGCGTGGGACTGCCCGTTCGACGGCCCGACCGCGCCCGGGCGCGTCACCGACATCGCCGCCACGGCAAGCACGCTGGGTGTCGACCGGCTGGCGATCGCCGACACCATCGGCACCGCCACGCCGCGCCGGGTCACCGACCTGATCGCGGCGGTGGCGCCGCTCATCGGCGACATCCCGTTGGGAGCACACTTCCACAACACCCGCGGCGCGGGGCTGGCCTGCGCCTACGCCGCGATTCAGGCCGGAATCACCCGGCTCGACGCCTCCGCCGGCGGCCTGGGCGGTTGTCCCTTCGCTCCCGGCGCCACCGGCAACATCGCCACCGAGGATCTGGTCTACCTGCTGGGCGACTGCGGTATCGAGACCGGTATCGACTTGGACGCCGCCATTGCCGCGGCCGGCGTGGCCAGTTCGGTCGTCGGCCATACGCTGCCCAGCGCCCTGCTGGCCGCCGGCGACCGGAAGCGGGACTGAGCGCCTCGATGTCCACCCAGCGTGAGCTCAGTTCAAAAGGACGCCTGACGCGCGGGGCGATCGAGCAAGCCGCCCGGGAGTTGTTCGCCGAACGCGGTTTTCACGGGACCACGCTGGCCGACATCACGTCATCGGCCGGAAAGTCCACGGCGGTGCTCTACCGCTACTTCAACGACAAGGAAGATCTGCTCGCCGCGTTGGCGGAGTCCTTCCTCACCGAGGTTGTCGAGCCGTCGGGGCTGAACATGCGGCTGCCGAAGTCCCCGGAGGACACCGAGTTCTTCTCGTCGGTGGTCAATGCCTACTGGTCGATGTTCAAGCCGAACATCGGTGTCATGATCGCGGTCGCTCAGCTGGCGGCGACCAGCGAGAGATTTGCCGCGCTGCAGAACGAGTTCCGGCGGTTCGGCCGGGACATCGTGGCCGAATCGGTGCGACGCGCCCAGCAGCAGGGCTATGCTCTCGACCTCGACGCCGACCACATCGCGGCCGCCATCGCGCTGCTGTTCGAGAACTTCACCGTCGTGTTCGTCGGACCCTCGGGTCCGGACTGGCGAATCAGCGACAGCGACGCCATCGCGACGCTGTCGACGATCTGGAGAAAGACGCTGTACGGCCGTTGACTGTGGCCGCCCAAAAGACCATCTGAAGGAGAAGCAATGGACTTCACACTGCCGGAACACCTTCCCGGACTGCTCGCCGAGATGGACGAGTTCATCGAGCGCGAGATCGCGCCGCTGCAGGCCGATCACATGCAGTATTTCGACCACCGCCGGGAGTTCGCCCGCACCGATGTGGAGCGCGGTGGAGTCCCCCGGCGCGAGTGGGAGGAGCTGCTCGATGAGATGCGCCGGCGGGCCGACGCCGCCGGCTGGCTGCGCTACGCGTTGCCGTCCTCGCTGGGCGGCCGCGACGGCACCAACGTGGACATGGCGGTGATCCGGGAGCACTTGGCGCACAAGGGCCTGGGCCTGCACAACGACCTGCAGGACGAGTCGTCGATCGTGGGCAACTTCCCCCAGGTCATCATGATGGAGCGATTCGGCACCGACGAGCAGCGCAAGGAGTTCTCCGAGGCGCTGATCACCGGCGAGCGATCGATGGCCTTCGGCCTGACCGAACCGGACCACGGTTCGGATGCGACCTGGCTGGAGACCCGCGCGGTGCTCGACGGCGACACCTGGGTGATCAACGGCGCCAAGCGTTTCAACACCGGTGTGCATCGGGCCACTCACGACCTGGTTTTCGCCCGAACCTCCGGCGAGGCCGGATCGGCACGCGGCATCACCGCTTTCCTGGTGCCCACCGACACTCCGGGGTTCACCGTCCCGTTCTACTGGTGGACCTTCAACATGCCCTCCGATCACGGCGAGGTCGAGCTGCGCGACGTGCGCGTTC
Source organism: Mycolicibacter engbaekii (assembly GCF_002101585.1). Classification (GTDB taxonomy): domain Bacteria; phylum Actinomycetota; class Actinomycetes; order Mycobacteriales; family Mycobacteriaceae; genus Mycobacterium; species Mycobacterium engbaekii. The sequence goes on from NZ_LQOT01000043.1 coordinate 13,909, forward strand.
CGGCCGGCGCGGTGCTCGGCGAGGTCGACGGCGGTCTTGACGTGGCCCAGACCTTCCTGCACGAGAACCGGATCCGCCAGGCCGCCTCGAGTCTGGGCGCCGCGCAATACTGCATCGACCGCGCGGCCGAGTACGCCCGCAAGCGCATCGTGTTCGGCAAGCCGCTGTCGGTCAACCAGGCGGTGCAGTGGCCCTTGGCCGAGTTGCAGACCGAGGCGCAGATGGTGCGGCTGCTGGTCAACTACGCGGCCTGGCACCTGGACCGAGACCACCACCTGGAGGTCTCGGACAAGGTGTCGATGGCCAACTACCGGGCCAACCGGCTGGTGTGCGAGGCCGCCGACCGAGCCATGCAGATCTACGGCGGCCTGGGCTACTCGCGCCACGAGCAGTTCGAGCACATCTACCGGCACCATCGCCGCTACCGGATCACCGAGGGCGCTGAGGAGATCCAGATTCGCCGCGTTGCGCAGCGGCTGTTCGGGTTCGACCGGCGGCGATGAGCGTCGAGCAGCTGGCCGACCGGCTGGCCGGGGTGCTGGAGCCGGTCCTGGGCTCCGTCACGGTCGAGGGCCTGCGCGCCCTGACCGGCGGCGCCAGCCGGGCCACCTGGGCTTTCGACGCCGTACCGGCGACCGGCGAGCGCCGGTCGTTGATTTTGCGCACCGGTCCGCTCGATGAGATCCATGCCAGCATGGAACTCGAGGCGCAGGCGCAGCGCGCCGCAGGCGAGGCCGGTGCGCCGGTGCCGAATGTGCTGATCGCCGACAATTCTCCTGCGGCAGTGGGAAACCCGTATCTGATCTGTGACCTGATCAGTGGGGAGACGGTCGTTCGACGAATCGAGCGCCAGCTCGACGACCCGGGCCGTGAGCGGTTGCTGACTCAATGCGCACAGGCACTGGCCGCTATCCACCGGGCCGACCCGGGCGGTATCGCGCTCAGCGCCGAAGATCAGCTCACCGCCTGCCGGGCGCAGCTCGACAGCATGCCCGACACCACCGCACCGTTCGAGTGGGCGTTTCGGCGGCTGGCCGCGCACCGCCCCCCGCCGGTGCCGGCGCAGCTGGTCCACGGCGATTTCCGGATGGGCAACCTCATGGTCAGCGGCGACGGCGACCTGGCAGGCGTACTGGACTGGGAGCTGGTACACGTCGGCGACGGGTGCGAGGACCTGGCCTGGTTCTGCCTGCGGGCCTGGCGCTTCGGTGCGCCCCTGGAACGCGCCGCCGGTGGGCTGGGCGGAATCGACGCTCTGCTGGCCGCCTACGAGCAGGCGACCGACACCCGAGTGGATAAAGATCGATTCGACTGGTGGTTGATGTTGGGCACACTGCGATGGGGCATCATCTGCCGATACCAGGCGCATCGTCACCTGAGCGGTCAGACCCGTTCGGTGGAACTGGCCACCATCGGCCGGCGAGTCTCCGAGACCGAGTGGGATCTGTTGCGGCTGCTCGACGGGGTCCGGCCGTGAGCGCCGGGGGCCGCCGGCCCACCGCTGCCGAACTGGTCGCCGCGGTCACCGAGTTCCTGGACACGGCGCTGGTGAACAACGCCCAGGCCGGCACCGACGGCCAGGTCAGATTCCACGCCCGAGTCGCGGCCAACGCGCTGCGAATCGTCGAGCGCGAGCTCAACGACACCACCGCCGGTGTCGTCACCGACGCACTGGCAGGCCTGGGCTTCGCCGACGAAGACGAGCTGGCCGCGGCCATCCGGGCCGGCGACCTCGACGACCGGCCGGCGGAGCTGACGGCCTGCCTGTACACCCTGGTGGAGCATCGGCTGGCAATCGACCACCCGGGATACGCCCAATAGCTCCCAAGAGTGACTGTGCGACAGTCGCTTCGACGGTGCTGCGCCAAACCCGGTGTGTCGGGGGCACCCGCGCAGTAGCATCTGCACCGTGTCCGACTCCCATGCCGCGCTGCGAATCCTTGTCTACAGCGACGACGCCGCGACTCGTGAACGGGTGATCACCGCGTTGGGCAGGCACCTGCACCCCGACCTGCCGGAACTGAGCTATGTCGAGGTCGCGACCGAGCCGGTGGTGATCCGGCAGATGGATGCCGGGGGAATCGACCTGGCCATCCTCGACGGCGAGGCCACGCCGGCCGGCGGAATGGGCATCTGCAAACAGCTCAAGGACGAGCTCTCCCCGTGCCCCCCGATCGTGGTGCTGACCGGCCGCGCCGACGACGTCTGGCTGGCCAAGTGGTCGCGCGCGGACGCCGCGGTGGCCCACCCGGTGGACCCCATGGCGCTGAGCCATGCGGTGCTGGGACTGCTGCGCACGCCGACGCCCAGCTGACGCGGGCGCCCAGCTTCGCCAAGCCGCCCGGCTGATACGGCGGCCCCAACTTCGGCTCTCCTACGTCGAGCCTCGCTGACCCGCCCGGGCTGACACGGCGGCCCCAGCTTCGGCTCTCCTACGTCGAGCCTCGCTGACCCGCCCGGGCTGACACAGCGGCCCCAGCTTCGGCTCTCCTACGTCGAGCCTCGCTGACCCGCCGGGTTAGGGCAGCTCAGGGGCGAATTCCCCTGTCGCCGTTACCGCTACAGGTGATGCCCGTCACAGTTGGTGGCAATTTCCAATAACCGCCTCGTGGCAGCGGGCTAGGCTGTGCGTGAAATCACATCGGCGCCCGGAAGGGAACTACGTCACTGAGCATGAACCTGTACCTGCCGATCCTGGTCCTTGCCGCGCTCGCCGCCGGTTTCGCCGTATTTTCCGTGGTCATCACCGCTCTGATCGGCCCGTCGCGCTACAACCGGTCGAAGCTGGAAGCCTACGAATGCGGCATCGAGCCCACCGACCAGCCCGTGAGCGGCCCGCACGCCCCACCCGGGCAGCGGTTCCCGGTGAAGTACTACCTGACCGCGATGCTGTTCATCGTCTTCGACATCGAGATCGTTTTTCTCTACCCCTGGGCGGTTGCCTTCGACGGACTGGGCGTATTCGCCCTCGTCGAAATGGTGCTGTTCGCCGCCGTCGTGTTCGTCGCCTACGCCTACGTCTGGCGGCGCGGGGGCCTGAATTGGGACTGATTTGGAGTAGGCGGCAGACATGGGATTAGAAGAGCAGCTCCCCAGCGGACTCCTGCTGTCCACCGTGGAGGACCTGGCCGGATACTTCCGCACCGGTTCGCTGTGGCCGGCGACCTTCGGGCTTGCCTGCTGCGCCATCGAGATGATGTCGACGATGGCGCCCGACTACGACCTGTCCCGGTTCGGGATGGAGGTGTTTCGCGCCTCCCCACGCCAGGCGGACCTGATGATCGTGGCGGGCCGGGTCAGCCAGAAGATGGCGCCGGTGCTGCGCCAGATCTACGACCAGATGGTGGAGCCCAAGTGGGTGCTGTCGATGGGGGTGTGCGCCTCCTCGGGCGGCATGTTCAACAACTACGCGATAGTGCAAGGAGTTGACCATGTCGTCCCGGTCGATATCTACCTGCCCGGCTGCCCGCCGAGGCCGGAGATGCTGATGTATGCAATCCTCAAGTTACACGAGAAGATTCGCGCGATGCCCTTGGGCGCCAACCGGGAGCAGGTGATCTCCGCGACCGAGGAGGCGGCCCTGTCGGCCCCCTCCACCTGGCAGCTGAAGGGGCTGCTGCGATGACCGAACCCAACGGCAGCCCCGAAGACGTGATCAAGGTGCGTCGCGGCCTGTTCGGCGCGCCGGGCAGCGGCGACACGTCCGGATACGGGCGACTGGTGGCCGAGGTGGCCCTGCCCGCAGAGACGCCGCGGCCCTACGGCGGATACTTCGACGAGCTCGTCGACACCCTGGCCGCGGGCTTGCAGCGCAACGGGATTGAATTCGATGACGCGGTCGAGAAGGTCGTGGTGTACCGCGGCGAGCTCACCCTCTACGTCCGTCGCGCGCAGCTCCCGGCGGTGGCCCAGCTCCTGCGCGACGATCCGGCGCTGCGCTTCGAGCTGAGCCTGGGGGTCTCCGGTGTGCACTACCCCGGCGACGTCGACCGCGAATTGCATGCGGTCTATCCGCTGCGGTCCATCACTCACAGCCGCCGAGTCCGGCTGGAAGTGACTGCCCCCGATGCGGATCCGCACATTCCGTCATTGTTCGCGATCTATCCGACCACGGACTGGCACGAACGAGAGACCTATGACTTCTTCGGGATCATCTTCGACGGCCATCCGTCGCTGACCCGAATCGAGATGCCCGACGACTGGCACGGCCACCCGCAGCGCAAGGACTACCCATTGGGCGGCATCCCCGTCGAGTACAAGGGCGCGCACATACCGCCGCCGGACCAGCGGAGGGCTTACAAATAATGAGCACCGACACACCGCACACCGTCTTGAATGTCGGTGGGCAGGAATGGGATCAGGTTGTCGAGGCTGCAAAGGCCGCTGACCCCGGCGAGCGCATCGTGGTCAACATGGGCCCGCAGCACCCTTCCACCCACGGCGTGCTGCGGCTGATCCTGGAACTCGAGGGCGAGACGGTGACCGAAGCCCGTTGCGGCATCGGCTACCTGCACACCGGCATCGAAAAGAATCTGGAGAACCGCTACTGGACCCAGGGCGTCACGTTCGTGACGCGGATGGACTACCTTTCGCCGTTCTTCAACGAGACCGCCTACTGCCTGGGCGTCGAAAAGCTGCTCGGCATCACCGACGACATCCCCGAGCGTGCCAGTGTCATCCGGGTTCTCATGATGGAGCTCAACCGGATCTCCTCGCACCTGGTGGCGCTCGCTACCGGCGGCATGGAGCTCGGAGCGTTGTCGGTGATGCTGTTCGGCTTCCGGGAACGCGAACTGGTGCTCGACATCTTCGAAGCGATCACCGGTCTGCGGATGAACCACCAGTACGTCCGGCCCGGCGGGGTGTCGGTCGACCTCCCCGACGACGCGATTCCGCAGATCCGCGACTTCTTGAAACTGATGCCCGAGCGGCTCAAGGACATCGAAGATCTGCTGACCGAGAACTACATCTGGAAGGCCCGCACCAAAGGGGTGGGCTATCTGGACCTGACCGGGTGCATGGCGCTGGGCATCACCGGCCCGGTCCTGCGCTCGACCGGCCTGCCCTATGACGTGCGGCGCGCCGAACCGTATTGCGGCTACCAGGACTACGAATTCGATGTGATCACCGATGACGGCTGTGACGCCTACGGCCGCTACCTGATCCGCATCGCCGAGATCAAGGAGTCCCTGAAAATCGTCGAACAGTGTGTAGAACGGTTGGCCAAGCTGCACGGAGAGCCGGTGATGGTCTCCGACCGCAAGATCGCCTGGCCGGCCGACCTCAAACTCGGCAAGGACGGGCTCGGCAACTCGCGCGAGCACATCGGCTGGATCATGGGCCACTCGATGGAAGGGCTTATCCACCACTTCAAGCGAGTCACCGAGGACCTGTGGGTGCCGCCCGGACAGGTGTTCGTCTCCGTGGAGTCGCCCCGCGGCGAACTGGGGGTGCACATGGTCAGCGACGGCGGTACCCGCCCCTACCGGGTGCACTACCGGGACCCGTCGTTCACCAACCTGCAGGCCGTGGCCGCCATGAGCGAGGGCGGGCTGATCGCCGACGTGATCGCCGCGGTTGCCAGCATCGACCCGGTCATGGGCGGAGTGGACCGGTGAGCGCGGCGGCCGGCGAGTTCGACCGGGCCGGCGTCAACAAGACCGGGCGCGGCCGGTTGATGCCGCCCACCGCCGGAACCGATGGCAACCGGGTCTTCCTGCAGTTGGGCCGCCAGCCCGAAGAACCCAACCAGTTCAACCACCCGGACGCTCCGACCAGTTACGCCCCCGATGTTCGGGCCCGGCTGGAGGCCGACGCCAAGGAGATCATCGGGCGCTACCCGCAGCCCCGCTCGGCGATCCTGCCGCTGCTGCATCTGGTGCAGGCGCAAGACACCTACATCACCCCGGCCGGGCTGGCGTTCGTCGCCGAGCTGCTCGGGCTGACCAGTGCCGACGTCTCCGGTGTGGCGTCGTTCTACTCGATGTACCGCCGTGATCCCACCGGCAAGTACCTGGTCGGGGTGTGTACCAACACGCTGTGCGCGGTGATGGGCGGCGACGCCATCTACGACGAGCTCAAGAGTCATCTGGGTGTCGGCAACGATCAGACGACTGACGACGGGGCCATCACCTTGCAGCACATCGAGTGCAACGCGGCGTGCGACTACGCACCCGTGGTGATGGTGAACTGGGAGTTCTTCGACAATCAGACCCCGGAATCGGCCCGCGAGCTGGTCGACAAGCTGCGCGACGACGCCGAGGTGCGGCCCACCCGCGGGATGCCGCTGTGCAGTTTCGCCGCCAACGAACGAATTCTCGCCGGTTTCCCCGACGAGCGCCCCGACGACGGCCAGGGCGGCGCCGGTGCGGCGACGCTGGCCGGCCTGCAGGTGGCGCGCGAGCACGGGATGACAGCACCGGAGCCAGACGCCGAGGACCGTGGGGGCCAGAAATGACACGCGCCGAGGGCACACCGCTGACACCGGTGCTCAGCAGCTACTGGGACGACCCCGAATCGTGGACGCTTGAGACCTACCGCCGCCACGACGGCTACACCGGGATGCAGCGCGCGCTGGCGATGACCCCCGACGAGGTCATCGAACTGGTCAAGGACTCCGGGTTGCGCGGCCGGGGCGGCGCCGGGTTCTCCACCGGTACCAAATGGTCCTTCGTCCCGCAGGGCAGCGATGGCGCCGGGGCCCGCCCCCACTACCTGCTGGTCAACGCCGACGAGTCCGAACCCGGCACCTGCAAGGACATGCCGCTGCTGATGGCCACGCCGCACGTGCTCATCGAGGGCATGATCGTGTGCTGCTACGCCATCCGGGCCCGCCACGCCTTCATCTACGTGCGCGGCGAGGTGGTTCCGGTGGTACGCCGGCTGCAGGCCGCGGTAGCCGAGGCGTACGCGGCGGGGCTGCTGGGCACCGACATCGGCGGCAGCGGCTTCGACCTGGACATCACCGTGCACGCCGGGGCGGGGGCCTACATCTGCGGTGAGGAAACCGCGCTGATCGAGTCGCTGGAGGGCTACCGGGGCCAGCCCCGGCTGCGCCCGCCGTTCCCCGCCGTGGCCGGGCTGTATGCGTCGCCGACGGTGGTCAACAACGTCGAATCGATTGCCAGCGTTCCCGCCATCCTGCGTAACGGAGCGGAGTGGTTCCGCTCCATGGGCACCGAGAAGTCCCGCGGGTTCACCCTGTATTCGCTGTCGGGGCACGTCAACCGGCCCGGCCAATACGAAGCGCCGCTGGGCATCACACTGCGCGAACTGCTCGGCTACGCCGGCGGGATACGCGACGGGCACCGGCTGAAGTTCTGGACGCCGGGTGGGTCGTCGACCCCGATCCTGACCGAGGAGCATCTCGACATCCCGCTGGACTACGAGGGCATGGCCTCGGCCGGATCCATGCTGGGCACCAAGGCGTTACAGATCTTCGACGAGACCACCTGCGTGGTCCGCGCGGCCGCCCGGTGGTCGGAGTTCTACAAGCACGAGTCCTGCGGGAAATGCACGCCGTGCCGGGAGGGCACCTACTGGCTAGTGCCCATCTACGAACGGCTGGAATCCGGCCGGGGCACCCCCGAAGACCTCGACACCCTGCTCGACATCGCCGACGTCCTGTTCGGGAAGTCCTTCTGCGCCTTGGGCGATGGCGCGGCGATGCCGGTGAAGTCGTCGATCGAGTACTTCCGTGACGAATACATCGCCCACCTCGACGGGGGCTGCCCGTTCGACCCGAAAGCGAGCATGTACGTGGCAGGTGGATCCCACGGCGGTGTGGCGTGACTCAAAACGCTCAGCCCGATGGTCAGGAAACGGTCACCCTCACCATCGACGACCAACAGATCACCGTCCCCAAGGGCACCTTGATCATCCGCGCGGCCGAGCAGCTGGGCATCGAGGTCCCGCGGTTCTGCGACCACCCGCTGCTGGACCCGGTGGCCTGGTGCCGGCAGTGCATGGTCGAGGTGGAAGGCCAGCGCAAGCCGCAGCCGTCGTGCGCGGTGGCCGCCGCCGACGGCATGGTGGTACGCACCCAGCACACCTCCGCCGAGGCCGACCGGGCCCAGCACCTGGTGATGGAGCTGCTGCTGATCAACCACCCGCTGGACTGCCCGACCTGCGACAAGGGCGGAGAGTGCCCGCTGCAGAACCAGGCCATGGCGCATGGGCGCTCCGAGACTCGCTTCGAAGAGGCCAAGCGCCACTACCCCAAACCGATCAACATCTCCGCCCAGGTGCTGCTGGACCGGGACCGCTGCATCCTGTGCGCACGCTGCACCCGGTTCGCCAACGAGATCGCCGGGGACAAACTCATCGAGATGATGGACCGCGGCGCCCTGCAGCAGGTCGGCATCTACAGCGACACCCCGTTCGACTCCTACTTCTCGGGCAACACCGTCCAGATCTGCCCGGTGGGCGCGCTCACCGGCGCCTCCTACCGCTTCCGGGCCCGGCCCTTCGACCTGGTGTCCACGCCGAGCGTCTGCGAACACTGCGCGTCGGGCTGCGCCCAGCGCACCGACCACCGGCGCGGCAAAGTGATGCGGCGACTGGCCGGCGACGACCCGGACGTCAACGAAGAGTGGAACTGCGACAAGGGCCGCTGGGCCTTCACCTACGCCACCCAGAGCGACCGCATCACCACACCGCTGGTCCGCGACGACAGCGGAAACCTGGTTCCCACCTCCTGGCCGCACGCGGCGGCGGTTGCCGCTCGGGGCCTGGCTGCGGCCCGCGGCCGCACCGGGGTGCTCGTCGGCGGCCGGATGTCGGCCGAAGACGCCTACAGCTACGCCAAATTCGCCCGGCTGGCACTGCACAGCGATGACATCGACTTCCGGGCGCGGGCGCACTCCGCCGAGGAGGCCGCGTTCCTGGCCGCCCGGGTGGCCGGCCGCGGCATCGAGGTCAGCTATGCCGACCTGGCGACCGCGCCGGTAGTGCTGCTGGCCGGGCTGGAACCCGAGGAAGAATCGCCGATCGTCTTCCTGCGGCTGCGCAAGGCGGCCCGCAAGAACGCCACCCAGGTGATCAGCGTCGCCCCGTTCGCCGACCGCGGCCTGGCCAAGGTGTCCGGCACCCTGCTGGCCGTCGTTCCCGGCGGCGAGGCCGCCGCACTGGACGACCTGCACACCGCCGACCTCGGGCAATCGCTGCGCCAGCCGGGCGCGGTGATCCTGGTCGGCGAACGCCTGGCGACTTCGCCGGGAGCCCTGTCTGCGGCGGCCCGGCTGGCCGAGGCCACCGGCGCCAAGCTGGCGTGGGTGCCCCGACGCGCCGGCGAGCGCGGCGCGCTGGACAGCGGCGCGCTGGCCGGGCTGCTCCCCGGCGGTCGGCCGCTGGAGGACCCGGGGGCGCGAGCCGAGGTCGCACGGGCATGGGGCCTCGACGGCCCCGACGGCCTGCCGTCGCAGGCCGGGCGCACCACCGACGCCATCCTGGCGGCCGCCGGCGACGGCACCCTGCAGGCACTGCTGGTCGGCGGGGTCGAACCGGCCGACTTGGCCGACCCGGCAGCGGCTTTGGCGGCCCTCGACGCGGTGGGCTTTTTGGTCAGCCTCGAGCAGCGGCACAGCGAAGTCACCGAACGCGCCGACGTGGTGCTGCCGGTCGCGGTCGCGGCCGAAAAAGCCGGTACCTACGTCAACTGGGAGGGCCGGCACCGTCGGTTCGGCGTCGCCCTGGGCGACAGCGGCGCCCTCCCGGACCGGCGCGTGCTCGACGTCATCGCCGAGGAAATGGGCGTGCCGCTGGGCCTGTCCACCGTGGAAGCGGCCCGCGAGGAGCTGGCGGCGCTGCGCAGCTGGGCCGGTGACCGGCCCGCCGGGCCCGACGTGGCCGCGGGCCCGCCGCCGCAGCCCGGCAGCGGTGAAGCGGTACTGGCCGGCTGGCGCATGTTGCTCGACGAGGGACGGTTGCAGGCCGGTGAACGCAACCTGGCGGCCACCGCCCGCACGCCGGTGGCGCGCCTGTCGGCCGCGACGGCCGCCGACATCGGTGCGGCAGCAGGGGATCCGGTCACCGTCAGTACCGAACGCGGCCGAATCACCTTGCCGCTGGCCATCACCGACATGCCGGACAACGTGGTGTGGCTGCCGATGAACTCGGCCGGCTCGGCGGTACACCGGGACCTGGGGGTCAGCCCCGGCGCGACAGTACAGATTGGACGCACACCATGAGCGATCCTTTGTGGTTGATGCTGGTCAAGGTGCTGGGCATCTTCTTGTTTCTGCTTCTGACGGTTGTCCTGGCAATCGTCATCGAACGCAAAGTAGTGGGCCGCATGCAGATGCGCCCCGGCCCCAACCGGGTGGGGCCCAAAGGCTGGCTGCAGAGCCTCGCCGATGCGATCAAGCTGGCACTCAAGGAGGACATCACCCCCTTCAACGTCGACCGGGCGATCTACGCTCTGGCCCCGGTCATTTCGACGGTGCCGGCGATCACGGCTTTCGCGGTGATTCCCCTGGGTCCCGAGGTCAGCATCTTCGGCCACCGCACCGCGTTGCAGCTGGCGGACCTTCCGATCGCGGTGCTGTTCGTGCTGGCGATGTCCTCGATCGGGGTGTATGGAATCATCCTGGCCGGCTGGTCGTCGGGTTCGGCCTATCCCCTGCTCGGCGGGATCCGCTCCACCGCCCAGGTGATCTCCTACGAGGTCGCGATGGGACTGGCATTCGCCTCGGTGTTCCTCTACGCCGGGACGATGGCCACCTCGGGAATCGTGGCGGCCCAGGACCGGGTGTGGTTCGCCTTCCTGTTGATGCCGGCCTTCCTGGTCTACCTGACCGCGATGGTCGGCGAGACCAACCGGGCGCCGTTCGACCTGCCCGAGGCCGAGGGCGAACTCGTCGGAGGCTTTCACACCGAATACTCGTCGCTGAAGTTCGCGCTGTTCTTCCTGGCCGAATACATCAACATGACCACGGTGTCCGCGCTCGCCGTCACGCTGTTCCTCGGCGGCTGGCACGCCCCGTTCCCGTTCAACCTGTGGCCGGCCGCCAACACCGGCTGGTGGCCGCTGCTGTGGTTCACCGCCAAGCTGTGGGGATTCATCTTCGTCTACATCTGGCTGCGGGGCACCCTGCCCCGGTTGCGCTACGACCAGTTCATGGCGCTGGGCTGGAAGATCCTGATCCCCGTGGCGCTGACCTGGGTGCTGCTCGCCGCCGGGATGCGCAGTCTGCGCAACGACGGCTACGAGAATTGGCAACTGGCACTGGCCAGCCTGAGCACACTGACCACGGTCGTGGTGCTGCTGGCGCTGCACCGGCGATTCAGCACGTTGAACACCCGTCTTGAATCGGCGCCGGCGCCTCCCGTCGTCGCATCCGAAGGATCATTCCCCACCCCACCGCTGCCGCAACGCCCGTCGTCGCGGGCCAAGGAGGACATCCATGGCTAGCATCAGAGACGCCCTGGCCGGGTTCGGCGTCACGTGGAAGACGATGTTCAAGCGGCCGATCAACGACGGCTACCCCGAGCGCAAGAAGCCGACGGCGCCGCGGTACCACGGCCGGCACCGCCTCAACCGGCACCCGGACGGGCTGGAGAAGTGCATCGGCTGCGAGCTGTGCGCGTGGGCCTGTCCCGCCGACGCGATCTATGTGGAGGCCGCCGACAACACCGACCAGGAGCGTTTCTCCCCCGGCGAACGTTATGGCCGGGTCTACCAGATCAACTACCTGCGCTGCATCGGCTGCGGGCTGTGCATCGAAGCCTGCCCCACCCGCGCGCTGACCATGACCAACGAATACGAGATGGCCGCCGATAACCGTGCCGAGCTGATCTGGGAGCGCGAGCAGTTGCTGGCACCGCTGGAGCCCGGCATGGTGGCCCCACCGCACGCGATGCCGCCCGGCGCCACCGAAAAGGACTACTACCTGGGCAGGGTCAGCCCCAACGGACTCGACGCCGACCCTGATCTGTTCGTCATGCTGGACCGAGTGAAGCAGGGCAAAGCCTGATGGGCGGCCAACTGCTCGCCGCCGACATCGTCGTGCGCACCTCCACCGGAGAGGCGGTCACGTTCTGGATCCTCGGCGTGGTCGCCGTCATCGGGGCCATCGGGGTGGTCACCGCCGCCAAAGCGGTGTACTCGGCACTGTTTCTGGCGATGACGATGCTGATCCTGGCGGTGTTCTACTTCGTCCAGGACGCGATGTTCCTCGGCGTGGTGCAGATCGTGGTCTACACCGGCGCGGTGATGATGCTGTTCCTGTTCGTGATGATGCTGATCGGTGTCGACTCGGCCGAGTCATTGGCGGAGACCCTGCGCGGGCAGCGGATCGCCGCCACGCTGTCGGGCATCGGGTTCGGGATGCTGCTGATCGCCGGGATCGGCGGAGCCACCATGCACCTGCGCGGCATCAGCACACCCGCAGCGACCCCGACCGGATCGGCGGACCTGAGCCAACACAACGTCGAAGGCCTCGCGGCGCTGATCTTCACCCGCTATCTGTGGGCGTTCGAGCTCACCAGCGCGCTGCTGATCACCGCGGTGCTCGCAGCGATGGTGCTGACCCACCGTGAGCGACTGCAGCCCCGAATGACCCAGCGGGAGCTGTCTATCCAGCGCTTCCAATCCGGCCGGCGGCCCACACCACTGCCCACCCCCGGTGTCTACGCGCGCCACAACGCCGTGGACGTCGCCGCCCGCCTGCCCGACGGGACGTTCTCGGCGCTGTCGGTGTCAGACACCTTGACCCACCGCTGGGTCGGCGCCACCGGCAACGCCGAACACGCCGCCGACACGTCCGCGGGAACTCCAGCCGGCAACGGGGAGGACCAGTGAATCCGGAGAACTACCTGTACCTGTCGGCGATGCTGTTCACCATCGGCGCCACCGGAGTGCTGTTGCGCCGCAACGCCCTGGTGATGTTCATGTGTGTCGAGCTGATGCTCAATGCCGCCAACCTGGCGTTCGTCACCTTCGCGCGGCTGCACTCTGCGCTCGACGGCCAGATGGTGGCGTTTTTCACCATGGTCGTCGCCGCCTGTGAGGTGGTGATCGGCCTGGCCATCATCATGACGATCTTCCGGGCCCGGCGATCGGCCTCGGTCGACGACGCGAACCTACTGCGCGGCTAGGAGTTTGGGAGCCCTATGACGAATCTGAGCCAGCTGAGCTGGCTGCTGGTTGCCCTGCCGACCGCCGGTGCGCTGATCCTGTTACTCGGCGGGCGCCGAACCGACCGGTGGGGGCACCTGCTGGCCTGCGCCACGGTGCTCGGCTCGTTCGGGATCGGGCTGGCCCTGCTGGCCGACATGCTGGGCCGAGGCCCCGACGACCGGTCGATCCACACCCACCTGTTCAGCTGGGTGCCGGTGGGTGCCCTGCAGGTCGACTTCGGAGTGCTCATCGACCAGCTCTCGATCTGCTTCGTGCTGCTGATCACCGGCGTGGGCGCGTTGATCCACATCTACTCGACCGGCTACATGAAGCACGATCCCGACCGCCGGCGCTTCTTTGCCTACCTGAACCTGTTCGTCGCCGCGATGCTGCTGCTGGTGGTCGCCGACAACTACCTGGGCCTCTACGTCGGCTGGGAAGGCGTCGGCCTGGCGTCCTACCTGCTGATCGGCTTCTGGTACGCCCGGCCGGTGGCGGCCGCGGCGGGCAAAAAGGCCTTCGTGTCCAACCGCGTAGGCGATATCGGACTGTCGTTGGCGATGTTCGTGATGTTCGCCGGATTCGGCACGCTGTCCTTCGACGGCCTGTTCGGCGCGGTCGGCGAGGCCGGCCCCAGCGGCCTGACCACTGCCATCGGCCTGCTGCTGCTGGTGGGTGCCTGCGCCAAGTCCGCACAGGTGCCGCTGCAGGCCTGGTTGTTCGACGCGATGGAAGGCCCGACGCCGGTATCGGCGCTGATCCACGCCGCCACCATGGTGACCGCCGGCGTCTACCTGATCGTGCGGTCGGGCCCGGTGTTCGACCTGTCCCCCGACGCCCGCCTGGCCGTGGTCGTGGTCGGCGCCCTCACGCTGCTGTTCGGTGCCATCATCGGCTGCGCCAACGACGACATCAAACGAGCCCTGGCCGCCTCCACGGTGAGCCAGATCGGCTACATGGTGCTGGCCGCAGGCCTGGGCCCGGCCGGCTACGCGGTGGCGATCATGCACCTGCTCACCCACGGCTTCTTCAAGGCCGGACTGTTCCTGGGCTCCGGGTCGGTGATGCACGGGATGAACGACGAGCAGAACATGCGTCGCTACGGCGCCCTGCGCAGCTTCATGCCGGTGACCTTCGTGACGTTCGGGTTGTGCTACCTGGCGATCATCGGGGTGCCGCCGTTCGCCGGCTACTGGTCCAAGGACGCCATCATCGAGGCCGCCCTGGCCACCGGCGGCACCCGCGGCTGGATCCTGGGGGCCGTGACCATCCTGGGCGCCGGTATCACCGCCTTCTACATGACCCGCGTGATGCTGATGACGTTCGGCGGCGAACGCCGTTGGGCGGCCGACGAGAGCGAGGTGACCGCGGAACGGGCACTGCAGCACCCGCACGAATCGCCGTCGGTGATGACCTGGCCGATGATCGTGCTGGCAGTCGGCGCCGTCTTCGCCGGCGGCGCGCTGGCCGTCGGCGGGCGCTTGGAGCACTGGCTGGAGCCGGTGGTCAGCTCGGTGGCGGCGGTCGGCGAAGACCACGCGGCGCACGCCATCCCGGCCTGGCTTACCGGAGCCATCACCCTGGGAGTCGTCCTGGTCGGTGTCGCGGTGGCCTACAACATGTACGGCCGCAAGCCGATACCGATCACCGCTCCCACCGACGTCTCGGCGCTGACGGTGGCGGCCCGCAACTATCTCTACGGCGATGCCTTCAACGAGGAGGTGCTGATGCGTCCGGGTAACCGACTTGCCCAAGACCTGGTCAAGGTGGACGACGGGGTGATCGACGGTTCGGTCAACACCGGAGCGGGGCTGGTCGCGATCGCCTCATATCTGGTGCGGCGCCTGCAGACCGGCTTCGTGCGCTCGTATGCGCTGACGATGCTCGCCGGTGCGGTCCTGGTCGTGGCGATGGTGCTGGCGGTGCAGCTGTGAACGCCAACGCGAGCGTGCCCTGGCTGAGCCTGCTGTGGCTGCTGCCGCTGGTCGGCGCCGGGCTGGTGATCGTGTTGCCGGCCGGCCGGCCGGGCCTGGCTAAGTACACCGGCCTGCTGGTCAGCCTTGCCACGCTGGGGGTGGCCGTCGTGGTCACCGTCGGGTTCGACACCACTCCGGTGTCCGCCCCCTACCAGTTCGTCGAATCCCATTCCTGGATACCGGCGTTCGGGGCGAGCTACACCCTGGGGGTGGACGGCATCGCGGTGATCCTGGCGTTGCTGACCGCCGGGCTGGTGCCGCTGCTGATGCTGGCCGGGTGGAACGACGGGGAGACCGGCGACGATGCTGACGACGCGCCGCGCCCGGCAGGTCGCGCGCGGGGACCGCACGCATTCGCGGCGCTGACGCTGACCGTCGAGGCGATGGTGCTGATCTCGCTGGTCTCGCTGGACGTCCTGCTGTTCTACGTGTTCTTCGAAGCCATGCTGATCCCGATGTACTTCATGATCGGCGGCTTCGGCAGGGGCGCAAAGCGTTCCCAGGCGGCCCTGAAGTTCCTGCTGTACAACCTGTTCGGTGGCCTGATCATGCTGGCCGCCGTGATCGGGGTGTACGTGGCCAGTTCCGGGGCAGGCTCGTCCGGCGGCACTTTCGACTTCCGCGAACTGGTCTCGATCTTCTCGCCGGCGACCACCACCGTGGATCCGGGCGTCCTCAAGCTGCTGTTCGTCGGCTTCATGTTCGCCTTCGCCGTCAAAGCTCCGCTGTGGCCGCTGCACCGGTGGCTGCCCGACGCGGCGGTGGAATCCACCCCCGCGACCGCGGTGCTGATGATGGCGGTGATGGACAAAGTGGGCACCTTCGGGATGCTGCGCTATTGCCTGCAGCTGTTCCCGGACGCATCCACCTATTTCCGGCCGACCATCATCGCGCTCGCGGTCATCGGAGTGGTCTACGGCGCGATGGTGGCGATCGGGCAACGCGACATCATGCGGTTGATCGCCTACACCTCGATCTCCCACTTCGGGTTCATCATTCTGGGGATCTTCGTGATGACCAGCCAGGGACAGAGCGGTTCGACGCTGTACATGCTCAACCACGGATTGTCCACGGCGGCCTTGTTCTTGATCGCCGGGTTCCTGATCGCCCGGCGCGGCGGCACCAGGGCGATCGCCGACTACGGTGGCGTGCAGAAGGTGGCCCCGGTGCTGGCCGGCACCTTCATGGTCGCCGCGATGGCCACCCTCTCACTGCCGGGCCTGGCCCCGTTCATCAGTGAATTCCTGGTGCTCATCGGCACGTTCAACCGGTACTGGGTGGCGGCGGCGGTCGGCTCCACGGCGTTGGTGTTGTCGTCGATCTACATGCTGTGGCTGTACCAGCGGGTGATGACCGGACCTGTCGCGCACGGCAATGAACGCATCCACGATCTGGTTCCGCGCGAGCTGCTGGTCGTCACACCGTTGATCGCGCTGTTGCTGTTCCTCGGCTTCTACCCCAAACCGGCGCTGGACATCATCAATCCGGGCGTCGAGCACACCTTGACCACGATCGGTCAGACCGACCCGGCACCGCTGACCGCTGAGGGGGCGCACTGACCATGGCGGGCATGCCAATCCCATCTGTCGAATACGGCCTCGTGCTGCCGCTGCTGATCGTCTTCGGCACCGCGGTGGCCGGCGTGGCCGTCGAAGCGTTCGTCCCGCGCCGGGCGCGCTATGCGACCCAAGTGCTGCTCGCCGTCGGCGGCCTGGCCGCCGCGTTCGCCGCAATCATCGAAGTGGGCCGCGAACTGCCGGCCGACGGCCGCGTCGCGGTACTGGGCGCGGTGGCGGTGGACCGGCCGGTGCTGGTGCTGCAGGCCACCATCGCACTGGTGGGGATCATGGCCGTGGTGTTCATGGCGGAGCGCAACATCGGCACCGGCGTTGTCGAAGGTCCGGGTGCCGCGACCGCGCCGACGGCACCGCCGCGCGCGGGTATGGACGCGTTCACGCCCCAGGCGTCGGCGGTGCCCGACAGCGTCGCCGAACTCGACGCCGCCCGGGCCGGGGTGACCCAGACCGAGGTGTTCCCGCTGACCGTGCTGGCGATCGGTGGCATGATGGTGTTCCCCGCCGCCAACGATCTGGTCACCATGTTCGTGGCACTGGAAGTGCTCTCCCTGCCGCTGTATCTGCTGTGCGGTCTGGCCCGCTACCGCCGCCTGCTCTCCCAGGAAGCAGCACTGAAGTATTTCTTGCTGGGCGCGTTCTCCTCGGCGCTGTTCCTGTTCGGTGCGGCTTTGCTTTACGGCGCCACCGGGACGCTGACCCTGACAGAGATCGGCGAGCGGCTGTTCGCCCACAGCGGCGACCCGCTGGCGCTGATCGGCGCCGGCCTGATCCTGGTCGGCCTGTTCTTCAAAGTCGGCGCCGTGCCCTTCCATTCATGGGTGCCCGACGTCTATGTCGGAGCGCCGACACCGGTGACCGGATTCATGGCGGCCGCCACCAAAGTCGCCGCCTTCGGGGCGATGCTGCGCATCCTCTACGTCGCGCTGCCGGCGCTGCACGACCAGTGGCGTCCCCTGCTGTGGCTGATCGCAATTGTGACCATGGTGGTCGCCACCATCGCAGCGATCACCCAGACCGAGGTCAAGAGGATGCTCGCCTATTCCTCGATCGCGCACGCGGGTTTCGTGCTGACCGGCGTCTTGTCCGCGATCCCGGCCGGCGTCTCTGCGACGCTGTTCTACTTGGTCGCCTACAGCTTCTCCACCGTGGGCGCCTTCGCCGTGGTGAATCTGATCCGTGGCTCCAGCGGTGAAGAGGAACTCGACATGGCCCGGTGGGCAGGGCTGGGCCGGCGCTATCCCGTGGTGGGCTTGCTGTTTTCGATGTTCCTGCTGGCCTTCGCCGGCATTCCGCTCACCAGTGGCTTCATCAGTAAATTCGCGGTCTTCAAAGCCGCCGCCGAAGGCGGCGCCGCACCGCTGGTGGTGGTGGGCGTGGTCGCCAGCGGTGTGGCCGCCTACTTCTACGTCCGGGTGATCGTGTTGATGTTCTTCACCGACTCCCCTGCCGATCCGCCGAACCTGGTTCTACCCAGCGTCTGGAGCAAGGCGGCGATCGCCCTGTGCGCAGCGGTGACGGTGTTGCTGGGAGTGTTCCCGCAGCCACTGCTGGACCTGGTGGACGCGGCAACGCAATTCGCGCAGTAAGCGGGGTATGCCCGTCGCCCCGGGCGGGTACACCCCCGGATATGGGCGACGAGTCATTTCAGCAGCTGGTCAGCATGCTGGACTACACCATGTTCGTGGTCACCACCCGGGCACACGACGAGACCTCGGGCTGCCTGGTGGGCTTCGCCACCCAGACCAGCATCGATCCGGCCAGATTCCTGGTGGGAATTTCCAAACGCAACCACACCTTCGCCGTGGCGGCCGCATCCGAGCACTTGGCCGTCCACGTACTGGCCCGCGACGACATGGAGCTGGCCCGGCTGTTCGGCAGCCAGACCGGGGACGACATCAACAAATTCGAGCACTGCGCCTGGCACCGCGGTCCGGAGGGAATGCCCATCCTCGATGCGGCACCGGGATGGTTCGTCGGCAAGACCCTGCGCCGCATCGACCTCGGCGACCATCTCGGCTACCTGTTGGAGCCGGTCGCCGCGGAAGCCGAGACGCGCACCCCCGACTTGCTGTCGCTTGCCGACGTCGTGGACCTGGAACCGGGCCACAGCGCCTGAGCACTCACCGCCGCAGCGCTCAGGCCGGTTCGCGCAGCGGCAGACCCGCGGCCCGGTAGATCGCGTCGATGACCGCCATGTTCTCGATCGCGTCCTGCGGGGTGGTCCGAACCGGGGCGCCGCGCAGCACGGCGGCGGCGAACGCGTCGAGCTGGTAGGCATAGGAAGCCCGATGGCTGAACCGCTCCACCCGCCTGCCCCGCCGGGTGCGAACCCCCAATCGGTGAAAGTACTGGGGCATCAACGGGTTGAGCGCGCGCAGCTCGCCGTGTTCGCCGATCACGCGGGCGCTGATCTGCAACAGGTTCGACGACCACAGCGAACAACGGATCGTCCCGGTGTGCCCGCCCGGAAACTGCAGCCGCGCCGTCATCGCCCGGTCCACGAACCGATCACGCAGTTTCGCCTGCGCCTGCACGACGTCGGGGGTCCCGCCGCCGAAGGTACGGGCCATGTGGACCGCGTAGCAGCCGGCGTCCATCAACGCTCCGCCGGCCAGCGGGTAGTGGTAACGGATGTCGGAGAACCACGGCAGGGGAAAACTGAGCGCGGCGTCGACCCGCTGGAGCTTGCCCAATTCACCCGAGGCGATGATCTCCTCGATGCGAAGTGTCATCGGGTGATAGCGGTAGTGGAACGCCTCCATCACCACCAGGTCGGTGCGCGCGGCGGCCGCGGCGATCGCCCGGGCCTCCTCGGCGTTGGCGGTGAACGGTTTCTCGCACAGCACATGCTTGCCGGCATCCAGCGCTGCGCGCGTCCACCTGCCGTGCAGGTGGTTGGGCAACGGGATGTACACGGCGTCGACGGCCGGGTCGGCGATCAGCGCGTCGTAGCTGTCGTGGACCCGCTCGATGCGGTGCTTGCCGGCGAAGGCACGGGCGCGACCGACGTCGCGCGCTGCCACGGCGCTGACCACCACTTCCGGGTTGGCGGCGGCGGGCTTGAGCAGTGCATCCGGGGCGATCCGGGCCGCCCCCAGCACTCCGATGCGCAGCACCGGGGTGATTCCGGTCATGCCTCGGCGCTCCGGATGAGTCGGAAACCGGCCAACCGGCGGCCGGGCAGCGCCGACGTCGTCATATCGACCACCTTGCGTGCCTGCTCACCTACCGCTGTGGCGGGGTCGAGCACCGACAGGTAGACCTCGTGGGCGGCCAGCGACTCCACCGCGGTGTCGAGGTAGGCGTCCACGTCCTCGACGTGACTGGGTCCCGGCCCGCCCTGGAAAAGCCAACGGGGCGTGGACGCCATGGCGTCCCAGGCGTCGGTGACGGCGGCAGCGAATTCGATGTGGTCACGCTGATTGGGCATCCCCGGCCCGAACTCGGGAGCTCCGTAAACCGCGACCACCACGTCGGGGCGCACGTGCGCGATCACCGAGGCGATCTTGGCCCGCAGTGCCGGCGTGTTGACGATGTTGCTGTCCGGAAAGTCCCAGAACTCGACGCCGGCGACCGGGTCCACCCCCACGATCGCCGCGGCCCGCCGTTGCTCGGCCTCCCGCAGAGGGCCCGCCTGCTGCGGATCCATCCCGGCGATACCCCGCTCGCCCCGCGATGCCAGCGCGTAGCGCACCCGTTTGCCGGCGGCGGTCCACTTCGCCACCGCTGCCGCGATGCCGTACTCGGGGTCGTCGGGATGCGGAACCAGCACCAGCATCGAGGCCCAGTCCGCCGGGAACGGCAGCGGTTCGTTCGGTGCGGTCATGGTCTAGGTGAGCACACCGCGGGCGATGATGTCCGCCGTCTGTTGTACCCAGTCGTCGTCGAGGGCGTCCTGTGGGCGCAGCATCATGCTCAACAGCACTGCTCCGCCAATGATCTCGACCAGCCGGCCGGCGTCCACGCCCGCGCGCACATCGCCTCGGCTCACCGACTCGGCCACCCAGTGACGGGTCACCTCGAACAGGCCCTGGAACCGTGACAGCACCCGGGCGGTCAGCTCAGCGTTGGTCGACATGTCGGCGATCAGGCCGGGCAGGGCGGCCCGCACCACCGGATCGGTGAATGAGTCACGCGCACCGGCCATCATCGCCTGGAGAATGCCGAACGCATCGCCGGGTCCGGACGTCACCGCGCTCGGCGGAACCGAGAAGACGGCTTCGTGCACCAATTCGGCTTTGCTGGGCCAGCGGCGGTAAAGCGCGGTCTTGGTTGTGCCCGCACGCTCCGCGACAGCCGCCAGACTCAGGTTGGCGTAGCCGACTTCGGCAACCAGCTCCACGGCGGCCTGCAATATGGCAGCGTCAATGCGAGGGTCACGAGGCCGTCCGGCGCCGGGTCCCTTGTCAAGGGCTGAAGGTTCTGCTTTCATACCGCTACCTGTCGTATCGTAATTACCTGACGGAGGATACCGCCGTGGTCGACCAACCGACTGTGGAAGTGGAAAAGGACGTCGGCCGGCTCCAACGTTCCAGCCGCGATGTCACCACCCTGCCCACGGTAATGTCTCGCTGGCTTGCCACGCAGTTGCCCGGCGAGATCACGCCGGAGATCAGTGTGGAAAGCGGCGTGGACACCAACGGCATGTCGTCGGAGACCATCATGCTCGCCGCGCACTGGGCGGCCGATGACGGTGCGGAGCAACAGCGCTGGGTGATGCGGGTGGCACCGGCACCCGAAGACGTTCCGGTGTTTCCGGCCTACCGCCTCGATCACCAATTCGAGGTGATGCGCCTAGTTGGCGAGCTCACCGACGTCCCGGTGCCGAAGGTCCGCTGGCTCGAACCGACCGGCGATGTGCTGGACCGGCCGTTCTTCCTGATGGATCGGGTGGACGGCGACGTGCCACCCGATGTCATGCCCTACACATTCGGCAGCAACTGGTTCGCCGACGCGACGGCCGAGCAGCAGCGGAGCCTGCAAGACCGCACCGTCGAGGTGCTCGCCAAGCTGCACGCCATCGGCGATGCAGCACAGACCTTCTCCTTTCTCGACGAGCCCGCCGACGGTGACACCGCGCTGCGACGCCACTTCGAAAAGGTGCGGCAATGGTACGAGTTCGCGGTGCCCGACATGGGCCGCTCGCCGCTGCTCGACCGGGCCATGACCTGGCTGGAGCAGAACTGGCCGGCCGACGCGGCAGCCGGCGAGACCGTGCTGTGCTGGGGCGACTCCCGTATCGGCAATGTGCTTTACCGTGATTTCCACCCGGTTGCGGTGCTGGACTGGGAAATGGTGACGCTAGGGCCACGCGAGCTAGACGTCTCGTGGCTCATCTTCGCGCACTTGGTGTTTGAGGAACTCGCTGGGCTGGCGGGGCTGCCCGGGCTTCCGCAGGTGCTGCGCGAAGACGATGTCCGGGCCACCTACCGGGACCTGACCGGCGTCGAACTCGGCGACCTGCACTGGTTCTACGTCTACGCCGGCGTGATGTGGGGGATCGTCTTCATGCGCACCGGCGCCCGGCGTGTGCATTTCGGGGAGATGGAGAAGCCGGAGAGCCCCGAAGCGCTGTTCTACCATGCCGGACTGCTCAGAAAGTTGATGGGAGTACAGAACTGATGCTGGGGCCACTCGACGAATACCCGGTCCATCAACTACCGCAGCCCATCGCCTGGCCGGGATCCTCGGACCGCAACTTCTACGACCGTTGCTACCTCAACGCCCACGACCGAACCGGCGACATCTTCGTGATCACCGGATGCGGCTACTATCCCAACCTCGGCGTCAAAGACGCCTTTGTGCTGGTGCGCCGGGGCGATACCCAGACCGCGGTACACCTGTCCGACGGCATCGACTCCGACCGGCTCAATCAGCGCGTCGGCGCCTACCGCATCGAGGTCACCGATCCCCTGCGCTCACTGCGCGTGGTCATGGACGAAACCGACGGTATCGCCCTCGATCTGGCGTGGGAGGGCCTGTTCGACCCGGTGCAGGAGCAGCGTCACATCCTGCGGACCGGCACCAGGGTGACACTGGACGCGCAGCGCTTCGCCCAACTGGGCTCCTGGAGCGGGCGAATCGCGATCGACGGCGAGGAGATCGCCGTGGACCCCGCGGTCTGGATCGGATCGCGCGACCGCTCCTGGGGCATCCGCCCGGTCGGTGAACGCGAGCCCGCGGGACGGCCGGCCGACCCGCCGTTCGACGGGATGTGGTGGCTCTACGTCCCTATGGCATTCGAGGACTTCGCGGTGGTGATGATCGTCCAGGAGGAACCCGATGGGTTCCGCTCACTCAACGACTGCAGCCGGATCTGGCGCGACGGCCGTGTCGAACAGCTTGGCTGGCCGCGGATTTCGACCCGCTACCGATCGGGCACCCGGATCGCCACCGGCGCCACCATCGTGGCCACTCGCCCGGACGGCACGCCGGTGGTGTTCGAGGTGGAATCCAAACTGACGGTCCCCATTCACGTCGGTGGCGGTTACGGCGGCGACATCGACTGGCTGCACGGCGAGTGGAAGGGCGAGAAGTTCACCGAGCGCCTGACCTACGACATGACCGATCCGGCCATCCTGGGGCGCGCCAGTTTCGGAATGATCGACCACGTGGGGCGTGCGGTATGCCGCGAGGGCGACGCCGACCCGGTCGAGGGCTGGGGCCTCTACGAGCACGGTGTGTTGGGCCGTCACGACCCGAGCGGGTTCCCCGACTGGGTCACGATGGCGCCCTAGGGTGTAGCCGCCGTCAACGCAGGTTGGCGACGATCTCACCGATCAGCGCCGGTGCGATCGGCGCCGCCTGGTAGACGCATACCGTATCGGCGACTCCGTCGACCCGGTCGCGGATACGCTCTGCCACTTGCGCCGGCGTGCCGCAGGCGGCAATGGTGTGCAGGATTTCGTCGTTGATCAGCGGACCCATCTGCGCCCACCTGCCCTGCTTGGACAGTGCGTTGAGTTCGGGTTGCAGGTCCTGCCAGCCGTGTGCGGCCAGCACCGGGGCGTAGGCCGGAGTCGAGGCATAGAACCCGAGCAGTGTCCGGGTGGCGGCCTCGGCGGCCTGCCGTTGCGCCTCGGTGGCGCCGGTGGCCACGATGATCTCGGGGACCACGGTGAAGTCCTCGGCGCGGCGCCCGGCGCGGTCGAGCCCGGTACGCACCGCCGGCAGGGTGTTCTGGTGCAGAAATCGCTTGGTGGAGAACGGCATCACCAGCAGTCCGTCTGCATGCTCAGCGGCGGCCCGAGTCAGCCGCGGACCCAGCGCGCCGACGAAGATCGGCGGTGCGCCATAGGGGTTCGGCCCCGGCGAGAATGTCGGGGTCATCAACGTATGCCGGTAATAGTCGCCCCGAAAATCCAAGCGGGCACCGGTGTTCCAGGACTCGAAGATCGCCCGCAGCGCCGAGACCAGCTCCACCATGCGGTCCACCGGCCGGTCGAACGCGGCCCCGAATCGCTTCTCGATCTGGGTGCGCACCTGCGTGCCCAAACCGAGAATGAAGCGCCCGCCGCTGAGCAGCTGGTGGTCGTTGGCCTGATGCGCCAAATGGATCGGGTTACGCGGGAACGCGATCGCGACGTTGGTCATCAGGTCCAGGCCGCCCACGCCGGCAGCCAGTGTCAACGGGGCGAACACGTCATGGGGGCCTTCGAAGGTGAACACCCCGTCGACGCCGGCATCGCGAAGCTCACGGGCCTGAGCGACGACACCGGTCAGCCCGCTGAGGGCAGCCAGGACCTTCAACGCAGTTCCGGGGTCCCTACGAGCCGAATTCGGCGCCGACGGCGACGTCGCCCGCCGACCCGGTGGCCATGGCGGCCAGGGCGCGCAGCTCTCGGTTCACCACGGCAGGGTGCTCGAGGATCGAGCAGTGTCCCCCGCTGAGTTCGATGAATCGGGCGAGGTTGGGCACGGCGTCGGCGATCCGGTGCGACACCCGCAGCGGCAACAACCTGTCGCGGGTGCTGCCGATGACCAGCGTCGGCACGGTCAGCCCGTCGAGGTTGATGAAAGACCCCTGCCCGAGCGAGTCGGCCAGCACCCGCACCCAGTGGCCGCGGCCGGCCGCCGGAGTCTTGGCGAACAAGTCGCAGATCAGCGCGTTGACCCACGGGTCGGCCTCACCGCCGACGGCAAGCATGCGCACGAATCGCCGAACCGCCACGTGCGCCGGCCCGGCGATCGGGACGTTGCCGAAGGTCAGCAGCGCGCGGCGCGCGGTTTCCACGCGCACCCGTTGCACCGGCGGCGGCACCCGGAACAGGTCCACCTCGGCCAGCAGATTGCCGGAGGTCGTGTTGATCAGCGCGACGGCATCGGCGCGCTCCTGAACGCGGTGCCGGAACCGGTCCGACCAGGCGTTGATCGCGATACCGCCCATCGAGTGGCCGGCGATGACGGCACGCTCCCCCGGTGCCAGGGTGGCCTCGAGCACCGAGTCCAGATCCGATGCCAGGTGGGTCAGGCTGTATCCGCCGCGCCGGGGTACCCCGCTGCGTCCGTGACCACGGTGGTCATAGGCGATCACCCGGTGGTCGGTGCTCAGGTCGGCGATCTGGTGGCCCCACACGCGGATGGCGCAGGTGATGCCGTGCGCGAGCACAATCGGATAGCCGTCTGGCGGGCCGAAGACCTGGGTGTGCAGCCGGGTTCCGTCGGCAGCCCGGACCTCCAGGGTGCGAGCCGGCGGCAACGCCGCCGGGAACGTGCCGGCATTCCGCCGCCGGCTGGACCGTTGAGCACTCATCGCCACACCTCATCGGTAATGCGGCAACACTGCCGCATCGCGAGCATACGCCGGAGTGGACTAGGTTTTCGGGGAGGCACTACGGACGGAGGGCTCGCCGATGCGCGCGGTACAGATTTCCCAACTCGATGGGCCGGCTGCGGCCCAGGTGGTCGAGCTGGACGAACCGGCCGGTGAGGACCTGGTCGTCATCGACGTGCACGCGGCCGGGGTGGCGTTTCCCGACGTGTTGCAGTCCCGTGGGCTCTACCAGCACAAACCGGAGCTGCCGTTCGTGCCCGGTGGCGAGGCCGCCGGCGTGGTGCGCAGCGCCCCGGCCGGCGCGCATGTGCGCCCCGGCGACCGGGTGGCGGTGCTGACCATGCTCAACGGCGGAATGGCGCAGGTGATCGCGGTGCCCGCCGCACAGGTGTTCGCGCTGCCGGACTCGGTGTCCTTGGAGGCCGGCGCCGGACTGCTGTTCAACGACCTGACGGTGCTGTTCGCGCTGACCACCCGCGGTCATCTGACTGAGGGCAGCACCGTGCTGGTGCACGGCGCCGCCGGTGGCATCGGCACCTCCGCGCTGCGGCTGGCCGGACCGCTCGGCGCCTCACGGGTGATCGCCGTCGTGTCCACCGAGGCCAAAGCCGAGGTGGCCCGGGCTGCCGGGGCCACGGACACCGTGCTCGCCGAGGGGTTCCGCGAGGCGGTCGCCGAGCTGACCAGGGGGCGCGGCGTGGACCTGGTGCTCGACCCTGTCGGCGGCGACCGGGTCACCGACTCGCTGCGGTCCCTGGCTCCCGCCGGCCGGTTGCTGGTGGTCGGTTTCACCGGCGGCGACATCCCGACGGTCAAGGTCAACCGGCTCCTGCTCAACAACATCGACGTGGTCGGGGTCGGCTGGGGTGCCTGGGTGACGTCCCATCCGGGCGAGCTGGAGCGACAGTGGGAGACCCTGAAGCTGCTGCTGGCATCGGGCCAGGTGGCGCCGCCGCAGCCCCACGTGTTCGGCCTCGATCAAGCAGCTGAGGCGTTGGCCGCTCTGGAGAATCGCACCGCGGCCGGCAAGGTCGTGCTGCGGATGCGCGACTAGTTGTTCCTGGCGTCTTCACGCCGGCCGGGCGCGAAGTAGTCGAAGGCGGCCCGCATCTCGCCCACCGTCTTGTCGGTGCCCTGCAGCGAGAGCGTCACGTCGCCGAATGACGCCGCTCCCGGCCTGCTGCGGCCGCCGGCCGCGGCCGCGTCGTTGAGGTAGAGGCACGCCAGTTGCACCCGGCCGGCGTCCACGGTCCTGACCCGCTCGATCGCGCTCCAGGGGATCACCCGGTTGCCGTTGCGCCGCCGGTAGACACCGTCGGCGTCGATGCGGACCTCCACACCCGACTGCACCAGCCGCGCCACGAGCACCGCCGCGCCGAGGCCGAAGAACACGATCGCGCACCACCCGACGATGCGCAGCGCCTGCGGCGACCAGCCCCGGATGGGGCCGACCGGACCGAATCCCCCGGCCAGGTGCACGCCGGCCAGGACGAGCGTGACGGCGATGGCGAGCAGCACGGCGATTTTGCGCCGGTCCAGGTGCGCTTCGAACGGCATGGTGACCTCCCCGGCGACGACTGTACGGGGGGTAGCGGGGCGCCGAAAGTCAGATCCGCACACTTCAGACAGTTCGTCTGCCAAGATGTCAGACAGTCCATTCGCTAGACACAATGTCCAGCTAAGCCCCCTGCGGCGGGAGGAGCGCGACACGATGGCCTCGACGGCTGATCGCCTGGGACCCCAGCCGGCGCACTACGATCCCGAATGGGTCCGCGCCAAGTACGCGCTCGAACGCGACAAGCGGCTGCGACCCGACGCCGTGGACCAGTTCATCGAGGTCACCGCGGATTTCTCCCACTACGCCGACGACCCGTGGACCGAGCGTGCCGAGCGGGCCCCGGTGCACGACCACGTCCAGGTGGCGATCATCGGCGCCGGCCTGGGCAGCCTGGTCGCGGCCGCGCGACTGCGGGAGTCGGGCATCGAGGACATCCGGTTGATCGACACCGCCGGCGACGTCGGCGGCACCTGGTACTGGAACCGCTACCCCGGTGTGCAGTGCGACGTCGAGTCCTACATCTATCTGCCACTGCTCGAAGAGCTGAACTACGTCCCCACCGAGCGCTACGCGCACGGCCCGGAGATCCGCGAGCACCTGCAGAACATCGCCCGGCACTATCGGCTCTACGACAACGCGCTGCTGGGCACCACGGTCACCGGCCTGCACTGGGACGAAGCCGCCACGCGATGGCAGATCACCACCGATCGCGGCGACACCTTCACCGCCACCCTGGTCGCCGTATCGCCCGGCTCGCTGACCCGGCCGAAGCTTCCGGGTATCCCGGGCATCAACGAATTCCGCGGTCACACCTTCCACACCAGCCGGTGGGACTTCGGCTACACCGGCGGCGACGAATCCGGCGGGCTTACCAAGCTCACCGACAAACGGGTCGGCGTCATCGGTACCGGGTCGACGGGACTGCAGTGCATCCCGCACCTTGGTGAGTGGGCGCAACAGCTCTACGTGTTCCAGCGCACCCCGAGCACGGTGTCGGTGCGCGGCAACCGCCCCACCGACCCCCAATGGGCGGCCAGCCTCAAGCCGGGCTGGCAACGCGAACGCATGGAGAACTTCACCCGCGTCACCTGCGGAGTGGAGATGGAACTCGACCTCACCGACGACGGCTGGACACACAAGGCACTCGAACTGAGCGAGGCCGCCGTAGTGCGCGAGACCCAGCGGCTGGGCCGTGAGATGACGGCCACCGAGATCGCCGACTTTCTGTTCCACGCCGATTACCTCGCGATGGAGCGGTTGCGCGCGCGGATCGACCAAACCGTGCGCGACCGCAAGACCGCCGAGGCGCTCAAACCCTGGTATCGGCTGAACTGCAAGCGCCCCGGTTACCACGACCAGTACCTCGACACCTTCAACCGGGACAACGTCAGGCTGGTCGACACCGACGGGCGCGGCGTCGAGCGCTTCACCGAGACCGCCGTCGTAGTCGACGGGGCCGAGTACGAGGTCGACGCACTGGTCTTCGCGACCGGCTTCGAGGTGGGCACCGAATTCACCCGACGGCTGGGCTTCGAGATCATCGGCCGCAACGACGTACGGCTCAGCGACGCCTGGGCCAAAGGCATGCGGACCCTGCACGGCCTGCAGGCCCACGGCTTTCCCAATTGCTTCTTCCTCGGCTACACCCAGTCCGGGGTCTCGCCCAACTACACCCACACCGCCGAAGAACGCGC
This sequence comes from Mycolicibacter engbaekii, assembly GCF_002101585.1. Classification (GTDB taxonomy): domain Bacteria; phylum Actinomycetota; class Actinomycetes; order Mycobacteriales; family Mycobacteriaceae; genus Mycobacterium; species Mycobacterium engbaekii. The sequence continues at coordinate 42,604 of NZ_LQOT01000043.1, forward strand.
CCGCCACTTCGCCTACCTGGTCAGCACATTCGTACAGCGGGGCGCACGCACCATCGATGCCACCAAGGCCGCCGAGGACCAGTGGCTGGCCGCCATGGACGAAGCGTCGGAAAAGCCCAAGGCCTTCTACGCCGAGTGCACGCCGAGCTACCTGAGCTCCGAGGGCGATCGGGAGAATCCGCACGGCATGCTCTCGACCAACTTCGGCGGCAAGCCCGTCGACTTCTTCGCGATGTTGCACGCCTGGCGCTGCTCGGGCCGGCTCGACGGGGTGATCCTGCAATGACCGGGCCGGCGCCGGCCGCCGGAACCGCCCCGGCCGCTGCGAAATTGACGATGCGCGACCGGCAGCGCATCATGACCCGCGACCACATCATGGCCGCCGCACTGGAGGCCTTCGCCGAGCGCGGCTACGTCGCGGTCACCATCGACGACATCGTGCGCCGTGCCGGCATCGGCCGGGCGACGTTCTATCTCCATTTCGACTCCAAAGCCGCGGTGCTGCGCGAGCTGCGCAGCACCGCGATGACCGTCTGGGCCCAGCAGGACGCCCCGCGCGGTGGCGCGTCCGGCCGGCCGTCGATCAGGGCGTTCTTCGAGAAGCTGGTCGACTTCTACACCCGGACGCCGCAGCTCTACATGGCCCTGCATCAGGCGCGGGCGGCCGACCCGGAATTCGCCGCGGCGCATCGAGAGACGATGGAGGCCAACGTCGTCGAGTGGACCGAGGCCGGCGTCATGCCCGGCGCCACCGAGGCCAAGCTGCGGCTGGCCATCGCCATGATGTACACCATGGTCGATTCGTTCATGCATCTGTGGCTGGTCGACGGCTGGCCGCTGGAGCGCGAAGCCGCCATCGACGCGATGACCGACGCCCTGCACGCCACAATGCGCTGAAACACCGGCCCGAGCCATTGCGGCATCTATCGTGGCACAACGCGCCACTAGACCGCTGCGCGCGCAGTTCAGACGAGAGGTTGGCGCGATGACCGCACCGGCACGGCGGCACAGCGTCATGCAGTCGCTCACCGGGCTCAGTGTCCGCTATGTGGAGCGCCTCATGCCCGACCCGTATCTGTTCGCGGTGATACTTACGCTCATCGTCGCGGGACTGGTCGCGACGCTGGTCGATGGCGCCTCGGGCAGCGGCATGCTGCAGGCCTGGTACGCGGGCGTGTGGGGACCGGACAACATCTTCACCTTCGCCTTCCAGATGGTGCTGATCCTGGTGACGGGCTACACGCTGGCCGAAGCGCCCGTGCTGAAGCGGGCCATCGCGAGCATCGCGGAAAAGCCACGCACCCAAACCCAGGCGGCCTTGCTCTGCTTTGCGGTCAGCGCCGTTCTGTCCCTGCTGAACTGGGGCCTGGGCCTGGTCTCCGGCGCGCTGATCGCCCGCCAGGTCGCACGCCGCTTCCCCGATTCGCATTTCGGCTACCTGGTCGCCGCGGCGTTCACCGGGTTCATCGTCTGGACCCAAGGCCTGTCCTCATCGATCGCGCTGGCCAACACCGATCCCGGCAGCCCCATCAACGTGATCCACAAGATCGCCGGATTCACCGTGCCGTTGAGCCAGACCATCTTCCAGCCGTACAGCTGGCTGTCGGCGATCGTGGTACTGGCCGTGCTCGCGGTCGCGCTATGGCGCATGGAGCCCTCCGAAAGCCTTGCTCCCGACCCCGCGGTGTTCGACGACCAGGGTGCCGTCGACAGTGCGGGCAACCGGACGTTCGCCGAATGGCTGGAGAACCTGTGGGTGCTCAACGTCGTGCTCTTCGCCGCGGGCATCACCTATTTCGCCGCCAGCGGCTTTGTGCTCAATGTCTCCTCGATGATCATGCTGTTCACCGTCACCAGCGCCCTACTGCACCGCACTCCGATCCGATTCATCCGGGCGTTCACCGGTGCGGCGAAGGTCTCCGGGCCCCTCCTGCTGCAATATCCGCTGTACGGCGGTCTGGTCGGGCTGTTGGCCTATCAGGGCGCCGAGGGCGCCAAGCCACTGCAGACCCTGCTGGCCCAAACCCTGGTGAACGGCGCGAGCGTGTACACGTTGCCGTTTCTCACCTTCGTCGGGTCGGTGATCATCAGCCTGTTCGTGCCGTCCGGTGGCGGCCACTGGGCGGTGCAGGGGCCGATCGCCGTCGACTCCGCGCTGGCGATCGGCCAGCACTCCCCCGGTTATCTGGGGCTGGTCTCCATGGCCGTCGCCGTTGGCGAGGGCGTGACGAACATGATCCAGCCGTTCTGGCTGCTGCCGTTGCTGGCGATCGCCAAGCTGCATGTCCGCCAGGTCATGGGTTTCACCCTGGTGGCGTTCTTCATCGGTTTCACCGTGTTGGGAGCGATGACGCTGATTGCCCCGTTGGTGATCTGACGCTTCAACGGCGCCTTGCCGCCGCGGCATACCGGCGCACGCCGTAGACGGCGATCCCGACGGCGAAGACCGCCAGCCCGGCCAGAACCGAGACCCGCGGCATGGCGCACGCGACGATGAGGCACCCGGCCAGCCCGACGAGCGGAATCAGCCGCGGCGGACGGCCTTCGCGGGCCGACAAGGTCAAGGCGGAAGCGTTCGCCAGCGCGTAGTAGACCAGAACCGCGAACGACGAGAACCCGATCGCTTCCCGAAGATCGGCGGTGGCGGCCACCACCGCGACCACAACCCCCACCGCCAGCTCGGCGTGATGGGGTACCCCGAACCGCGGATGCACCGCCGCCAGCCCAGTCGGCAGATACCGGTCCCGGGCCATTGCCAGCGTGGTCCGCGACACCCCCAAGATCAGCGCGAGCAGTGATCCCGTCGCCGCAACCACCGCCGCCACGCGTACCGCCGGAGCCAGCCACGGCGCCCCGGCGTCGACGACGATCTGCCCCAGCGGCGCCGGTGATTCGGCAAGGCGCTGCGGGCCAAGGACATTCAACGCAGCTACCGCTGTCAGCGCGTAGAACACCAGGGCCACCCCCAGAGCGATCGGGATAGCGCGGGGAATGGTGCGGGCCGGATCGCGAACCTCCTCACCCAGCGTGGCGATGCGCGCATAGCCGGCGAACGCGAAGAACAGCAGCCCCGCCGCCTGCAGCACCCCGCCCAGGCGGGCCGAGGGCACCGGTGTGACCGGGAGCGAAGCGGGAGTACCGACGAACGCGGTCACGATCACCGCGGCCAGCACGGCCAGCACCACGGCCACGATCGCCCGGGTCAGCCACGCCGATTTCTGCACACCGGCCAGGTTCACCGCGGTCAGCGCGACCACCGTGGCCGCCGCGACCGCATGCGGATGCGCCGGCCACGCATAAACCCCCACCGTCAGCGCCATCGCCGCACACGAGGCCGTCTTGCCGACCACGAAACCCCAGCCGGCCAGGTATCCCCAGAAGGGGCCCAGCCGCTCCCGGCCGTACACGTAGGTGCCCCCGGAGGCCGGGTACAGCGCCGCCAGCCGGGCCGACGAGGTCGCATTGCAGTAGGCGATCACCGCCGCGATGGCCAATCCGAACAGCAGCGCCCCGCCCGCCGCCTGAGCGGCCGGCGCCATCGCCACAAAGATTCCCGCCCCCACCATGGAGCCCAGGCCGATCAGCACCGCGTCGAAGACACCCAGCTGGCGCCGCAATGGCGCATGCGGCGCCCCGCCTGGCACCGGCATCTGCGGCTCGTCCGGCATTGAAGATCCCCCACGTCGACCGCTCATCGATTTGGTCTGTTCACGATAGGCGGCGAGCGCTGGTGGGTCCTCGACGCCGAGGCTGTGTGGCAGTTCTTCACACCTGTGAAGGACTCGTTGACGCGGTTTGGCGTGACGTTCGCGATGGTGCAGTGTCGATGACATGTTGCCCGTGCTCGACCTGTCTGACACTGAGACCGACCCGGAGCGTTTCCGCGTTGCGTTGCGGGAGGCGGCACACACGTTCGGTTTCTTCTACCTGACCGGACACGGTGTCCCGGCCGCTCAGATCACGAACACCCTGGCCTTGGCCAGGACGTTCTTCGCCCTGCCGGTACCCGAGAAGAACCGAATCAGTCAGTTGCAAAGTCCGCAGTTCCGCGGCTACTCACGGCTGGGCGGTGAGCTGACGAACGGCCTGGTCGACTGGCGCGAGCAGATCGACATCGGTCCAGAGCGACCCGTGGTGCCCGAGGCGCAGGGCTACTGGCGCTTGCAGGGCACCAACCTGTGGCCCGATCAACCGGCCGGGTTCCGGGAGGCGTTCGAGCAGTGGGACCGCCAGCTGTCGGCGGTCGGCTTGCGGCTGCTCAGGCAGTGGGCTGTGTCGCTGGGGGCAACCGAAGACCTGTTCGACGCCGCGTTCGTTCTGCCGGCGACCCTGATCAAGGTCGTGCGCTACCCCGGCCGCGCCGACGGCGAACAGGGAGTTGGCGCGCACAAGGATTCGGGGGTGCTGACGCTGCTGCTGGTAGAGCCTGAATCCGACGGATTGCAGGTGGAGCTCACCACCGGTGAATGGGTCGACGTACCGCCACTCCCGGGTGCCTTCATCGTCAACATCGGCGAACTTCTCGAGGTCGCCACCGGTGGTTATCTGCGGGCCACCCAGCACCGGGTGCTGTCACCAAAGCCCGGCACCGACCGGGTGTCCATCCCGTACTTCCTCAACCCTGCCCTGGACGCCACGATCCCCGTGATCACCTTGCCGCCGGAACTGGCCAGACTGGCCCGCGGTGTCGAGGCCGATCCTGACAATCCCATCTTCAATACCTACGGCGAGAATGCCTGGAAGTCCCGCACCCGAGCGCATCCCGACGTCGCCGAACTTCATCACGGAATCACCCCGCCGCTCTCCGGCGCTTCGAGCTACTGAGCATTGGCGTCGCCGTGATCGCAAACCTATCGACGACGAGACTCCTGCCCTAGCCTTCCCGGGATGTTCGACGTGCGCAGGCTGGTGGTGCTGCAGGAAATCGCGCGTGCCGGATCGTTGAGCGCGGCAGCCGTCGCGCTGAATTACACCACTTCGGCGGTGTCGCAGCAGGTCACTGCTCTGGAACGCGATGTGTGCTGCTCACTGCTGGTGCGCGGCCCCTCGGGTGCGCGCCTGACACTGGCGGGACGCAAGCTGCTCGAGCATGCTCCGGCGATCATGGGTGCGGTTGCCGCCGCCGAACGCGACCTCGCATCGATCACCGCTGCGAGACCCGGTGTGGTGCGCATTGCGTCGTTCGCCAGCGCCGCCGCGGTAATCCTTCCGCCCGCGATCGCCCAGGTCCGCCGCGCGCTGCCCGGGGTGGGGGTGGAGTTGGTGGCCGTAGACCCCGACGACGGAGTCGAAATGTTGCGCAGCGGAGACGCCGACGCCGCAATGGTCACCGAAGTCCCGGGCGAGCGACCCGAATTTCCGGGCATCAGCACCATGGGGGTGTACAACGACGAGTTCTTCGTTGTTCTGCCACTCGGACACCGCCTCGCGGGGCGGGCCGAAGTAGCGCTGGCAGAACTCGCCCGCGACAACTGGGTGGTGAGCACCCAGACGGGTCAGTGTCCAGACACCCGCGTTTTCCGGAGTGCTTGCCAGCGTGCTGGATTCGAGCCGACGGTCAGTTACCGCGCGGAAGAATACGCAACCGTGCAAGGCCTCGTCGCTGCTGGGCTCGGCGTATCCCTGGTACCGTCGCTGGCCGCGTTGGGGTCGCGCCCCGACGTCGCCGTGCGAAGGGTTTCTGGACATCGTCCCGCGCGCACGGTCGCCATCGCCACCACCTCTCCCCCGGCGCCGGCCAGCGTTCTGGCGGCCGTGATCGGTTTCATCGCCGCTGCCGGGGCGGCAACCGCGGAAAGCGCCGTGTGCAGTGTTGCTGCACACGCTTCCAGCGTCGCTTGAACCGACTGTTCAACTCCGCCCCGCTTTCCTAGGTTTCTCCTCCGACAGGCTCGAACTACACCATCAGGAGTCATCAGCGATGCCCATCAGCGACACCGCCGTACCCGTTCTGCGGTCGGTCGAGGACGTTTTGGACACCGCGGCCACCATCGCAGCGTCAGTTGCCGTGGGCGCCGTCCAGCGTGAGATCGACGGCACCCTGCCGACCGAAGCACTCAGGCAGATCAGCAACTCGGGCCTGCTGGGCATTCTGGTGCCCGCAAGCTTCGGCGGACCGGATCTGCCGCGCTCCACCGCCGTCGAGGTGCTGCGCGTTCTCGCGCAAGCCGACGCCTCAGTCGGCCAGTTACTGCTGTCGCATTACGTCCTGACCGCCGCTCTCAGCGGTCTCGCGTCGCGTGAACCCGCCCCGAGGATTTATCGAGACGTCCTCAACGGCGCCCAACTCGGTAACGCCAGCGTCGAGCGCGGCACCCGCACCAGCGTGGAACGCAAGACCACCGTGACCCGCCATTCCGACGGTGGTTGGGTGCTCGAGGGCACCAAGTTCTACGCCACCGGATCACTCGGCGCGACGTGGATCGCAGTGGCCGCACGTATCAGTGGAACCGACCACGGTGCGACCGTCTTCGTTCGCCCCGACGACCCGGGCGTCACGTTGAGCCTGGATGCGTGGTCAGCCTTCGGGCAGCGCGGCACGGCCAGCGGGGAAGTTGTTCTGGACAAGGTGCACGTCGCCGATGATCTCGTCATCGACGAAGGACCCGACCCCGACCCCATCACGGCGGACCCGTCGGTGTTGGGGGCATTCGACCAGGCGCTGCACACGGCCATTGATGTCGGCGCCGCTCGCGCCGCCCTCGAAGACGGTGCGCGATTCGTCGCATCGCGCAGCAGGCCCTGGTTCGAGGCGCAGGTCGAGCGCGCCGCCGACGAACCACACGTCGTCCGCCGATTCGGCGAGCTGACAGCCAAGCTGTACGCCCTGGAAGCTTTGTTGGCCCACGGCTCGCGCCTGGTCGACGACGCGCTGGCGGCACCGGTATTGACTCGCCCGGCAGCGGCGGCCGCCTCTCTTCAGGTGGCTGCCGCAAAGGCGCTCGCTCAGGAGTACTCCGTCGAGATCGCCAACGGAATCTTCGAACTCGCCGGAGCATCGGCAACCGACACCAAATTCGCGCTCGACCGGCACTGGCGCAACCTGCGCGTGCACACCCTGCACGACCCCGCGCGATGGAAATACGTCCACCTGGGACGGCATACCCTCGACGGAATTCTTCCGCCTCGGCTGGGCCTGCTCCTGTGACAAGACAATCCGAAGGAGCGCTGGTGACCAGCTTCTATCTGACCGGCAGTATCAACGTCCCCACGACCCAGGCCGCGTTCCACCTCGTCGGCGAACGCCTGCAGCCCGGCGTGCGCCGTGTCCCCGACGGTGAGCCCGGCGACCGCGCGAATTGGGTGCTCAACCATTCGGCCCATTTCCTGTCCAACACCACCCTGGACGTTTCCGACAACCGCGCCAGAGTCCGGCCGGCAACGGCGGTCTCCTTCGGCCACGTCGACTACCACTCGCCGGCGCTTGCGTCCTACCGCGACTTTCGCACCGCCCGCGACTCCGGTGTCCTTGCGCCCGACAGTAGGTTCCTGGTGTCGATCGCCACCCCGTTCAACGCGGTGAACTCGTTCGTCCACTTCGAATCACAGGTCGAAGTGGCCCTGGCCTACGAATCTGCACTGCGGCGCAGCGTCGACGCGATCCAGGAAGCGATCCCGGCCGCCGACCTGGCCATCCAGTGGGACCTGCCCACCGAGCTGGCCACCATCGAAGGGTGGTTCCCCAATCCCTACCCTGACCACGAATCGATCTTCGCGGCTACCGCACGGCTGGCGGCCTGGGTCGCTGACGACGTCGACCTGACGTTTCACCTGTGCTACGGAGACTCGAAGTTCGGCGCGTCACCGTTTATGGGCGAGCCGCCGACCGAAGAGGCCGCCGCGCGCGGCGGCCGACACATCCTGCCGCGTGATACGTCCGCGATCGTCGCGTTGTCCAACGGCCTGGCTCGTCACATCGCGCGCCCTATCAACGCGATTCAGGCCGCCACCGTGGTCACTTGGACCAAACGCGCCCACTGGCAGCCGCTCGCAGGGCTGGCCCTGGAACCTGAAACGGAGTTCTATCTCGGCCTGCTCAACGCCGATGACGGCGCCGCCGGTGCTCGGCGGCGGGCGGCTATCGCTGCCGAATTCCTGCCCCGGTTCGGGCTGTCCACCGAGTGCGGCCTCGGACGGCACTCCCCCGAACAACTCGAAGCCGTGCTCGTCGCCTGGAAGGAGCTGTCCACCACTGACGATCCCGTCCTGCTGCCCTCCTGAGCGCTCACGGTCCCCCACGGTGACGTGACCGACCGTCATTTGGTGGAATCAGGCCTTGCGATGAGCCATGAACGAGGAGCAGACACGTTGAGCAGGTATGGTTTCGACCTCGGCAGCTACAGTCGCGCCACCACTTCGTCCGCCGCCGAGAGTCAACTCTGGTTCGACCGGGGCCTGAACTGGTTATTCGGATTCAACCACGAAGAGGCCACTACGTGCTTCCAAGAGGCGCTGCGCCACGACCCCGGCTGCGCCATGGCGTGGTGGGGCGTCGCGTACGCGGCCGGACCCAACTACAACAAGCCCTGGGAGCTGTTCGACGAGCGCGAGACCCTGGAGGCGCTCGCGCTCGCACGGCGGGCGAGCGCCCAGGCGCTGACCCACGCCGCGGATGCGTCACCCGCTGACCAGGCATTGATCGAGGCCCTTCAGTTCCGCTATCAGGCGCAGCGTCCCTCGGGGGATCTGCAGGGGTGGAATGAGCAGTACGCGCACGCGATGCGGCAGGTCTATACGCGATTCGGCGACGACCCCGACATCGCAACGTTCTTCGCGGAAGCGTTGATGAACCTCAACCCGTGGAACATGTGGGATCTGCGTACCGGTGAGCCCACCGCAGGGTCACACACCCTGGAGTGCCGAGAGGTGCTGGAGACCGCAATCACCCGGCGCCGCACGCGGGGTGAGGCTGCCCATCCGGGTTTGTGGCACCTGTACATCCACCTCATGGAAATGTCCGCCACGCCCGAGGCCGCCCTGCGCGTTGCTGACGAATTGCGCCGCCTGGTACCCGATGCGGGACATCTGGCGCACATGCCCACCCACATCGATATCCTGTGCGGGCACTACCAGGATGTCGTCGATTGGAACGACACCGGTATTGAGAAAGACGTCAAGTACTGGCGTTATGCGGGCGCACAGAACTTCTACTCGAACTACCGCGTGCACAACTACCACTTCAAGCTGTACGGTGCGATGTTTCTCGGCCGGTTCGGTCCCGCGATGGACGCGGTGCGCGACATGCACGAGACCATCCCCGACGAACTGGTGGAGATCGAAAGCCCGCCGATGGCGGACTGGCTCGAAGGCTACAAGTCCATCGGCACCCATGCGCTCGTCCGCTTCGGGCGCTGGCACGACCTGATCGCCGCACCGCTGCCCGACAATCCGGCACTGTTCTGCATGACCGCGGCAATGAACTACTACGGCAAGGGTGTCGCCCACGCCGCACTCAAACAACACGATGACGCGGCGGCCGCGCAGCGCCTCTTCGAACGGACCGCGGCCACGGTTCCCGAGAGCCGGCATCTGCACAATGTGCGCTGCGTCGACATACTCGGCGTCGCCCGCGAACTGTTGGCCGGCGAGATCGCCTACCACCGAGGCGAGTTCGATACCGCCTTCAGCCACCTGCGCGAGGCGGTGCGACTCGAAGATCTACTGCCCTACGACGAGCCGTGGGGATGGATGATGCCCAGCCGGCACGCGCTGGGCGCGCTGCTGCTCGAGCAGGGCCACGTCGAAGAGGCGACCCGCGCCTACGAAGCCGATCTCGGCCTCAACGACGATGTGATCCGAGCCAACCGGCATCCCAACAACGTGTGGGCGCTGGTGGGGCTGCACCGATGCTATGAGCTACTGGGCAGACACGACCAGGCCCGCGCCATCAGGCCGCAACGCGACATCGCCCTGGCCCGGGCTGACGACGACATCCGCTCCTCATGCTTCTGCAGCCTGCCTTGCGCCACGCCGTCGCCAGCGCCGCACTGCTGCTAGGCCGGCGAGCAGCGCTGCGGAGAGAGGCCGGTTCGCCACGATCCCGATGCGGTCCTGCACGACTCCACTGGCGCCGGGGACCGCGAATCCCCGGAAGCCGAAAGGCCCGAAACGGAAAAACCGCGGACCTAAGCCAGGTCCGCGGTCATTCCGATGCCTTGCGACATCGCATAGTAGCGGGGACAGGATTCGAACCTGCGACCTCTGGGTTATGAGCCCAGCGAGCTACCGAGCTGCTCCACCCCGCGTCGGTATCTATGAGGCTACCGAACGAGTGGCCTGGGGCCAAATCGCCTGGCCTAAGGCGCGTTGGCGCCGTCGATGGCGGCCTGACCCCGCTAGCCATGCCGCGTCCCGGAGCGCCGTGGCAGTGGACTTGTCGCCAACATCAGCCGTCTACAGTGACCCACAACGCAACTGCACCCGGCGACGAAGGAGGCTGTCCGGATGAAGGCTCCGGTATCGACCATCGAGCGCGACGATTCGCTGCGCTGCCGCCACAGGGCGGCACTGTGACCATGCCGGCCGACCACGACGACACCCTGGGGCCCGACAGCATGCTGTGGCACCTCGTGGCCGACCGGCGCTACCTTTTCGTACTCCCGAGGGCGGTGTGCCTGCTGCTGCTGCATCCCGGCATCGCCGCCGGCATCAGCGAGCACGCCTTGACGCCCCGGCGCATCTGGCTACACAAGAAGCGCACGTTCACCCAGGCGGTCAACTACGCGTATTCCGATCTCGACCTGCGTCCCCAGATGCGCTATGCCCACGAACATGTCAAGGGCGTCGACGATTTGGGACGCAAGTACCACGCGCTGAATCCCGACCTGTTTCATTTTCAGCACGCCGCCTACGTCGAATCGCTGGTGTTCATGGCCAACACCTTCATTCGTCCCCTCGACGCCGAGGAACACGAGCAGCTCTATCGGCAGTGCTGCGACTGGTATCGCCGATACGGCATTTCGACGCGGCCGCTGCCGGCGACCTGGCTGGAATTCGTCGACTACTTCGAGGACTACTGCTCGGCGCACCTGGTGGCCGGGGCACACTTCGAGCCGTTCCGCGAGCAGATCTTCGCGCCCACCGATTGGTGGATGCGCGCGGTCCCCCAGCCGGCGATCCGTGCCCTGCAGCATCCCCGCGCCCGAGAACTCACCGGTGTCAACGTGACTGCCGCGGACCGGTGGTCGTTGCGGCAGTTCGTCACGTTGAGCCGGCTGTCGCCGATGACGCCCCGGCACCACTGGAACGCCAAGGCACGCGCCGCGCTGGGCGCCGCCGCTGCACGCGGCGGCAGGACACCGCTTGGCGCAGACCCGCGCTGAGTGCCGCGGCCCCTACTTGGCGTTGTTGAACTTGGCCATGGCGTCGTCGAGGCGCTGCAGCGCCGCGCCGTAGCCCGCGAAGTCGCCGCGGCGCTGGGTGTCGCGCACCGCCGCGATGGCTGCGTCGATCTCGCGCAGCGCGGCGGCCTTGGCCGGGGACAAGCCGGCCTCGGCGGACGGCGGCGTCGGTACCGCCGCGGCAGGCGCCGGAGGTGCCGGTGCCGTGCCCTGCGCAGCACCGCCGCTTTCGGTGGGGGCGATGTCGGTGGCCGCCGCGCTGGCGCCGGGCCCGAACAGCCCGGTGAGCGCATCGGAGACCGTTGGCCCGTAACCGATCTTGTCGTTGTACATCATCGCCACCCGGATGAGGCGTGGGTACGACGACGCGGCGTCGCTGGTGCCCGGCGAGGCATAGACCGGTTCGACGTAGAGCAGGCCGCCCTGCGCGACCGGCAGGGTCAGCAGATTGCCCCATCGGATGCGGTTCTGGTTGTCACGCCCGATCACACCCAGGTCCTGGCTGACCGTGGTGTCGGTGGTGATCGCGTTGTTGGCCAGCTTGGGACCGTTGACCTGCCCGGGAATGGTGAGCACGGTGATCTTGCCGTAGGTGTCGGGATCCGAACTGGCGCTGATGTAGGCGGCCAAGTAGTCGCGCTTGAACCGGTTCATCGCGCTGGTCAGCTGGTAGGAAGCCGAACCGTCTTCCTTCACAAGGTTTTTCGCCACGATGTAGTACGGCGGCTGGAAACTGCTGGCCGTCGGGTTGGGGTCCAGCGGGACATCCCAGAAGTCCGACGTGGAGAAGAAGGTCACCGGATCGTTGACGTGGTACTTCGCCAGCAGCATGCGCTGCACCTTGAACAGGTCCTCGGGGTAGCGCAGATGCTCGGCGAGCTCAGGCGAGATGTCCGCCTTGGGCTTGACCGTCCCGGGGAAGACCTTCATCCAGGCCTGCAGCACCGGATCCTGCTCGTCCTGGGCGTAGAGGCTGACGGTTCCGTCGTAGGCGTCGACGGTGGCCTTCACCGAGTTTCGGATGTAGGACACCCGCCGGTCGGGCAACAGACGATTGAACTCGACGTCTTTGGAGTCCATGGTCGCCGAGGACAACGACGTGAGCTCGGAGTACGGGTAGTTGTCCAGCGTGGTGTAGCCATCGATGATCCACACCAGCCGCTTGTTGACGATCGCGGGATACACCGTGGAGTCGGTGGTCAGCCACGGCGCCACCGCCTGCACCCGTTTTGCCGGGTCACGGTTGAACAAGATCTTGCTGTCGGCGCCGATCACCGAGGAGAACAAGAAGTTGCGTTCGGCGAACTTCGCGGCGAACACGCTGCGGCCCAGCCAGTTTCCGATCGGTACCCCGCCGGTGCCGGTGTAGGTGTAGTTCTTGGTCTCGGTGTTGGTTTCGTAGTCGTACTCGCGGTCGGGACCGTTGCGCCCCACGATCGCGTAGTCGGAGACGGTGTCGGCGATCACCGGGCCGTAGTAGATGCGCGGCTGCTCGAGCCGGGCCGGACCGTTGGAGACCACCCCGCCGTTGGCGCCGACCACGTTGACCAGGAACTCCGGGTATCCACCGTTCTGGTTGGGGTCGTTGGCGATCCCGCGCACGGTGTTGGCCGGCGAGGCGATGAAGCCGTTGCCGTGGGTGTACACGGTGTGCCGGTTGATCCAGTCGCGCTGGTTGTCGATCAGCCGGCCCGGGTTGAGCTCGCGGGCGGCCACCACGTAGTCACGCAGCTGGCCGTCATTGTCGCGATACCGGTCGATGGTCAGCTGGTCGGGGAAGAAGTAGAAGTTCTTGCCCTGCTGAAACTGGGTGAATGCGGGGCTGACGATGGTCGGGTCCAGCAGCCGGATATTGGACGTGGTCGCCGCGTCGGCGCCCACCTGCGCCGCCGTCGCTCGCGCGTCGCCGCGGTAGTCCCGGTAGGTCACCACATCCTCGGTCAGCCCGTAGGCCTGCCGGGTGGCGGTGATGGAGCGGGAGATGTATTCGCTTTCCTTCTGCGCCGCGTTGGGCTTGACGCTGAACTGTTCGACGATCAGCGGCCAGCCCGCGCCGACCACGACCGACGACAGCAGCAGCAGCACCAGACCGATCGCCGGGATCTGCAGGTCGCGCAGCACGATCGCGGAGAACACCGCGACCGCGCAGATCAGGGCGATCGCCAGCAGGATCATCTTGGCGGGCAACACCGCATTGATGTCGGTGTAGCCGGCCCCGGTGAAAGGTTTGCCCGTGCGGGTGTGGCTGAGCAGCTCGTAGCGATCCAGCCAATAGGCGGCGGCCTTGAGCAGCACCAGGGTGCCGATCAGGCTGACCACCTGAATGCGCGCCGGACGGCTCAGGGCACCGGCGCGCCCGGACAGCCGGATGCCGCCGAAGATGTAGTGGGTCGTCAGATTCGCGATGGTGGCCAGGCACAGCGTCGCCAGCGCCAGCCCCACCACCAGCCGGTAGAACGGCAGGTCGAAGGCGTAGAAGCCCATGTCCTTGCCGAACTGCGGATCGGTGATCCCGAAGTCACCGCCCCGCAGGAACAGCTGGATGCGCACCCAGTAGCTCTGCGCCACGATCCCGGCCAGCACACCGATCGCGGCCGGAATCCCGAACCCGAACAGCCGCAGCCGCGAGAGCACCGTGGTCCGGTAGCGGGCCACCGGGTCGTTGACACCGTTGCTGGGAACAAAGACCGGCCGGGCCCGGAAGGCCGTGGCCATCGCGGCGAAGACGATCCCGCCGACCAGCAACGTCACCACGACGAACGTGATCAGCCGGGTCAGCAAGGTCGTGACGAACACTGAGCGGTAGCCCAGCTCGCCGAACCACAGCCAGTCGACATAGCCGTCGATCAGCCGCGGCCCCACCAACAGCAGCGCGATCACGACGAACGCGCTGCCAACCATGATCCGGCTGCGCGCGGTCAATTTCGGCATCCTCGCGGTGGGCCGCATCCCCACGTGCCACGCTCCCTAGCTCAGTTGTCCCTGACGGCCCCACTGTAGCCAACTCCGGGATCAGCAAGAGGGCGGCTGACCTCCCTCGGTGACGGTGCGCAGTGCGCCCACCGCCTGGGCGAGGCTGTCGACCTTGATCAGTTGCAGGCCCTTGTTGTCGGCCCGCGCCTCGTAGCAGTTGTCGGCGGGTACCAAAAACATCGTCGCGCCGGCCTCGCGGGCGGCCGTCATCTTGTGGGCGATCCCGCCGATCGACTCCACCTGACCGTTGGATTTGATGACCCCGGTGCCGGCGACGAAGTTCGATCCGGCCAGGTTGCCGGTGGTCAGCTTGTCCACCACGGCCAGCGAGAACATCAGCCCCGCCGAGGGCCCGCCGATGTTGGCGAGGTTGAAGTCGATGCTGAACGGCGCCCAGGGCGCGTCGAGGACCGAGACACCCAAAAAGCCGTTGGGCCGGTCCTTGTTCTCTCCGAGCGTAATCCGCGCAGTGCCGGGCGCGGCGTTCTTGCGCCGGTAGTCGATGGCCACCGTCTCACCCGGCTTGGTTTCGGCCAGCCGCGCGGTGAACTGCTCCACGGTGTAGACCGGTTTGCCGTTGACCGCGTCCACGGCGTCGCCGCGCTGCAGGGCCCCGGCGGACGGTCCCGGATCGTGGACGTCGGCGAGGGTGACCGCCGACGGATACCGGAGGTAGCCCAGGGCGGCGTATTCGGCGCTCTGTTCGGAGGCCCGGAAGTCGGCGGTGTTGCTCTCGTCCACTTCCTCGCGGGACTTGCCGGGCGGATAGACCAGGTCACGAGGCATGAGTTGCTCCCGCCCGGACAGCCACAGGGCCAGCGCCTCCCCCAGGGTCAGCCCGTCGCGCTGCGAGACCGTGGTCATGTTCAGGTGACCGGTCGTCGGGTGGGTGGTGGTCCCCTCGATGGCCACCACCTGCTTGCCGTCGATGGTGCCGAGCGTGTCGAAGGTGGGCCCCGGCCCCAGCGACACGAACGGCACGGTCACCGCCGTCAGCAGTACGCCGAACGTGACCACCGGCAGCACAGCCGCCAACAGCGTGAGAATCCGCCTGTTCACCCCGGGTATGGTAAACGGCCCCGGCGCCGGCGCGGACGGCCCGATCGCCGCGGGCCGTGTGTCGTACCACGCGACGGTGCCGGTGGGTACGGTTGTGTCTATGGCTGATCTGCCCTTCGGTTTCTCATCCGGGGACGACCCCGACCGCGAGCGAGGCTCTGGGCCCACCGACCCGTTCGGCATGGGCGCCGGCTTCAATATGGCCGATCTGGGCCAGGTTTTCACCCAGCTCGGACAGATGTTCAGCGGCGCCGGCCGGGTGAGCGCCGACGGCCGCCCGGCGGGGCCGGTGAACTACGACCTGGCACGTCAGGTCGCGATCAAATCGATCGGCGCGGTGTCCCCGGTCAGCGCGTCCACCGCGACGGCCATCGGCAATGCGGTGCGCCTGGCCGAAACATGGCTCGACGGTGCCACCCCGTTGCCGGCCGGCACCACCCGTGGGGTGGCCTGGACGCCGGTGGACTGGGTGGAGAACACCATCTCCACCTGGCAGCGACTGTGCGACCCGATGGCCGAACAGGTTTCGTCGGTGTGGGCCTCAGCGCTGCCGGAGGAGGCCAAGAGTATGGCCGGCCCGCTGCTGTCTGTGATGTCGCAGATGGGCGGGTTGGCGTTCGGCTCCCAGCTGGGTCAGGCGCTGGGACGGTTGTCCGGGGAGGTGCTGACCTCCACCGACATCGGTCTGCCGCTGGGGCCCAGCGGCGTGGCCGCCCTGCTGCCCGGGGCGATCGAGGAACTGGCCGGCGGCCTGGAGCAGCCGCGCAGTGAGGTCGTCACCTTCCTGGCCGCCCGCGAGGCCGCCCACCACCGGCTGTTCAGCCACGTGCCGTGGCTGTCGCACCAATTGCTCAGCGCCGTCGAGGCCTACGCCCGGGGCATGAAGATCGACATCCGGGGCATCGAGGAACTGGCCCAGGGCTTCGACCCGTCGGCGATGACCGATCCGGCCGCCATGAACGAACTGCTCAACCAGGGCGTGTTCGAGCCCCAGTCGACCCCTGAGCAGCTCGCCGCGCTGGAGCGCCTGGAGACCCTGCTGGCGCTCATCGAGGGCTGGGTGCAGACGGTGGTCGATGCGGCACTCGGAGACCGGATTCCGGGCACCGCGGCCCTCTCGGAGATGCTTCGCCGGCGTCGGGCCACCGGGGGCCCCGCCGAGCAGACCTTCGCCACCCTGGTCGGTCTGGAGCTGCGGCCACGCAAGCTGCGCGAGGCCGCCGCGCTGTGGGAGCGGCTGACGGCGGCGGTCGGGCCGGACGCGCGCGACAAGGTCTGGCAGCATCCCGATCTGCTGCCCGAGGCCGCCGATCTGGACAATCCGGCAGCGTTCATCGACCGGATCCTCGGCGGTTCCAGCGACGTCGATTCGGCCATCGACCAGGCGATCGCCGAATTCCAGCGCGAGGCCGACAAGCCCGACGACGACAGCTGACCGTACGGCGCCGAGCGCCCCGGTCGCACTGTGGATAACCGGCGGGGCGTCGGCGGCGGCCATGCCAGGGTCAGACCGTGTCCACCGATACCTACACCCTGGACCCGGCGCTGCCGGTGTTGCTGCGTCCCGACGGGACGGTGCAGGTCGGGTGGGATCCGCGGCGAGCTGTGCTGGTGCGCCCACCTCGCGGGCTGACCGCGTCCGCGCTGGCCGCCCTGCTACGCGCGATGCAGCTTCCGATCACCGCTGCCGCGCTGCGTCACCAGGCCACGGCCCACGGCAACGTGGACGACGACGAACTGGACGGCCTGCTGAGCGCGCTGGTCACCGCGCGGGTGGCGGTCCGCGGCGGTGGGACGCGCCGCCGCTGCCGCGCCGTGGCGCTGCGGGTGCATGGCCGGGGTCCCCTGTCAGATCTGCTGGTCGAATCGCTGCGGTGCACCAGCGCGGTGGTCCGGCGCAGCAGTCAGTCGCATGCCCGCATCAGCACCGCCGGGACCGATCTGGTGGTGCTGGCGGACTATCTGGTCCCCGACCCGCGGCTGGTGCGCGAATTGCACGCCGAGCGGGTGGCCCACCTGCCGGTACGGGTGCGCGACGGAACCGGCGTGGTCGGCCCGCTGGTGCTGCCGGGTGTCACCAGCTGCTTGGGCTGCGCAGACCTGCACCGGCGGGACCGGGACGGCGCGTGGCCCGCGGTGGCCGCCCAGCTGCGCCACACCGTGACGCCCGCCGACCGGGCGACGGTGCTGGCGACAGCGGCGTTGGCGCTGAGCCAGGTCGACCAGGTGGTGGCGGCGGTGCGCGGCAACGCGGCCGGCCCGGCCCCACCGACGCTGGACGCCACCCTGGAACTGGATCTGGCGAACGGATCGATCCTGACCCGCCACTGGATTCGGCATCCGCTGTGCGACTGCTGAGCTGGCATGCGCCACCAGCGATTATCAACGCGGTGACCGGCGCCACAACAACGTCGTGGATGATAGAGACGTGTCAGAGATCAAACGCGGTAGCGCGGCGCGCAATGCGAAGCTGGCCAGCCTGCCCGTCGGCTTCGCCGGACGGGCAGCGCTCGGGTTCGGGAAGCGGTTGACCGGCAAGTCCAAGGACGACGTCACTGCCGAGCTCATGGAGAAGGCCGCCAACCAGCTGTTCACCGTCCTGGGTGAGCTCAAGGGCGGCGCCATGAAGGTGGGCCAGGCCCTGTCGGTGATGGAAGCAGCCATCCCCGAACAGTTCGGCGAGCCCTACCGGGAGGCGCTGACCAAGCTGCAGAAGGACGCGCCCCCGCTGCCCGCGGACAAGGTGCATCGGGTGCTCGACGCCCAGCTGGGCACCAAGTGGCGGGAACGATTCACCGAGTTCGACGACACCCCGATCGCCTCGGCCAGCATCGGGCAGGTGCACAAGGCCGTGTGGGCCGACGGCCGCCCGGTAGCGGTCAAGATCCAGTACCCTGGCGCCGACGAGGCGCTGCGCGCGGACCTGAAGACGATTCGCCGGTTGACCGGCGTCTTCAAGCAGCTGGCGCCCGGCGTGGATGTCAAGGCCGTCGTCGACGAGTTGATCGAGCGCACCGAGATGGAGCTGGACTACCGGCTGGAGGCCGACAACCAGCGCATCTTCGCCAAGGCCTACGCCGGCCACCCGCACTTCCTCATCCCCAACGTGGTGGCCAGTGCCCCCAAGACGGTGATCCAGGAGTGGATCGACGGCATCGGCATGGGCGAGATCATCCGCAACGGCACAGTCGAGCAGCGTGACCTGATGGGCACCCGGCTGGCGGAATTCACCTGGGACGCGGCCCGCCGGCTGGAGCTGATCCACGGCGACGCGCACCCCGGCAACTTCATGCTGCTGCCCGACGGCCGGATGGGCATCATCGACTTCGGCGCGGTCGCGCCCCTGCCCGGCGGGTTCCCCCCGGAACTGGGTGCGGCCGTGCGGTTTGCCCATGACGGTGACTACGACAAGGTCATCGCGGTCATGCGCCAGGGCGGCTTCATCCAGAAGGGTCAGGACGTCTCCGTGCGCGAGATCGACGAGATGCTGCGCCAGCACGTCGAACCGGTCCAGGTCGAGGTGTTCCACTACACCCGCAGGTGGCTGATGCGGATGGCCGGCAAGCAGCTGGAGCGGCCGGTGGAGCAGCTCAAGACCGCCCGCCAGCTGGACCTGCCGCCCAAGCTGGCGATGCCGATGCGGGTGCTCGGCTCCACCACGGCGATCCTGTGCCAGCTCGACGCGCATGTGCCGACCAGGCGGATCTCCGAGGAACTGGTGCCGGGCTTCGCCCACCCCGAAGAGGTCCTGGCCGAGCCGTCGGCCTGAGCCTGCCGGACCTAGGCGGCCAGGGGCTGCTTACGTGGCCGGCCGCGGGGCCGCTTGCGGCCCACCACGTTGCCCCGGTCGAGGATCTCGCCGCCCCAGACGCCCCACGGTTCGCCGCGCTGCAACGCCGCTGCGAGGCACTGCTCGCGAATCGGGCACCCAGCGCAGCGCCCCTTGGCCCGCTCCAGGTCGGCCGGGTTCTCGGCGAACCACAGGTCGGGGTCGCCCGTGCACGGCAGCTGAAGTGTTCTCGACATGGTGTACCTGCTTTCCGGTCGGCTCGTGATGGTCGGATCCGGGCCGGAAGGCGGGCTGGCCGAAAACAAAAAAATGACCACGGATCCTGGTTGGGTCCGTGGCCATCGGGTGGCTGGGGCGAAGCGGCCCTAAGGCGAACCCCGATGCACGGACTCGGCGGCGGCGTGACGCGCCGCCGCCTGGGCAGCGGCGCCATGGCGCGCGCCGGCCGGGCGTACCCACAGGACGCTGATCGTGGTCATGGGTTCGAAGGGTAACCGCTGGGTGCACCGGCCCACAACCGAATTTCCTCCAGCACCGCGGTCAGCCCCGGTTGCGGATCATCTCCAGCACGTCGGAGCCGAACTGTTCCAGCTTGCGCGCTCCGATACCCGGAATGGCCACCAAGGCGGCCTCGTCGCCGGGCAGCATCTCGGCGATCGCGGTCAAGGTGTTGTCGGAAAAGACGATGTAGGCGGGCACTTTCAGCTCGGTGGCGGTCCGCAGTCGCCAGTCCTTGAGGGCCACCAGCAGGTCGGTGTCGACGTCTGCGGCGCAGGTCTCGCAGCGGCTGAGCATGATGGCCGCCGGAGTGACCAGCGCCTTGTTGCAGACACGGCAGTGTTTTGGGGCACCACGGGACCGGCGCTTGGCCGGTGCGGTGGAGGCGTCGGCCTGCGGAGCGATACCGCTGAGGAAGCGCGACGGTTTACGGCCGGCCCGACCGCCCGGGGCGCGGGCCAGCGCCCAGCTCAGGGTCAGGTGAATCCGGGCCCGGGTCACCCCCACATACAGCAGGCGGCGCTCCTCCTCGACCGCCTCACTGTCGGCGCCGTGGGCCAGGGCATGGGAGATGGGCAGCGTGCCGTCGGCCAGGCCGACCAGAAACACCGCGTCCCACTCCAGCCCCTTGGCGGCGTGCAGCGACGCCAGGGTGACCCCCTGCACCGTCGGTGGGTGCCGGGAGTCGGCGCGTACCCGCAGTTCGGCGACCAGCCCGGGCAGGTCGAGGTCGGGTCGCTGGGCCACCTCGTCGTCGACCAGTTCGGCCAGCGCGCCCAGCGCCTCCCAGCGCTCGCGCGCCGTGGCCCCGCTCGGTGGTTCGGCGGTCAGGCCAAGCGGTTCGAGAATGCCGCGCACCAGGACCGACAGCGCCGGCCCGCTGCCCCCGGCTTCGCCGCGCGCGCCCTCTCGTTCCGCGGCCCGCTGCAGGGCGACCAGCGCCTGGCGGATCTCCTGGCGGGTGAAGAACCCCTCGCCGCCGCGGACCTGGTAGGCGACCCCGGCCTCGGTGAGAGCCTCCTCGTAGACCTCGGACTGCGCGTTGATCCGGTACAGCACGGCGATCTCGGCCGGCGCGACGCCGTCGTGGATCAGCCGGGCGATGGATTTGGCCGCCGCGGTGGCCTCGGCGACCTCGTCGGGGTATTCCCGAAAGACCGGTGCCGGGCCGGACTCGCGCTGACCGATCAGTTTCAGCTTGCTGCCGGCCACCCGCCCCCGGGCGGCGGCGATCACCCGATTGGCCAACGACACCACCTCGGGGGTGGAGCGGTAGTCGCGTTCCAGGCGTACCAGGACCGCGTCGGGGAACCGGCGGGTGAAGTCCAGCAGGTAGCGCGGCGAGGCTCCGGTGAACGAGTAGATGGTCTGGTTGGCGTCGCCGACCACGGTCAGGTCGTCGCGCTCCCCCAGCCAGGCCGACAACACGCGCTGCTGCAGCGGCGTGACGTCCTGGTATTCGTCGACGACGAAGCAGCGGTAGCGATCCCGGAATTCCGCGGCCACCGCCGCGTCGTTCTCGATGGCCGCGGCGGTGTGCAGCAGAAGGTCGTCGAAGTCGAGCATCGCCACCTCGCCGCGGGCCTTGAGCGCCTCGTAACCGGCGTAGACGTCGGCCAGCTTCGCCGCGTCCAACGGGATGTCCCGGCCGGCTGCGGCCACCGCCCCGGGATACTGTTCCGGCCCGATCAGCGAGGCCTTGGCCCATTCGATCTCGCCGGCCACGTCGCGTACGTCGTCGTTGCTCAGCCGCAGGCCGGCGTGCCCGGCGGCGCGAGCAACCACCCCGAACTTGCGGTCCAGCAGCTCCCAGGCGGTGTCGCCGACCACCCGCGGCCAGAAGTAGCGCAGTTGCCGGCGAGCGGCCGCGTGGAAGGTCAGCGCCTGCACTCCGGCGACGCCGGCGGCCGCTCCCCCACCGGCCGCCGCGCCCAGCGCACGCAGCCGTGACCGCATCTCGCCGGCGGCACGCTGGGTGAACGTCACCGCCAACACCTGGCTGGGCGCGACGTGACCGGCGGCGACCAGCTGGGCGATCCGGTGGGTGATGGTGCGGGTCTTGCCGGTTCCGGCCCCGGCGAGCACGCACACCGGGCCGCGGGGCGCCAGTACCGCAGCGCGCTGCTCCTCGTCCAGGCCGGCGATGAGCGCATCCATGGCGTCCATCTTGGCAGGCACCTCCGACGACCCCTGACGCCGATTCGAGGAATCCCTACCCGACCGACTACGTTTGGACAGTTATGAACCAGCTCGTGATGTACACCACCCGGTGGTGCGGCTATTGCCGGCAGCTCAAAGCGGCGCTGAAGAAGCTCGAGATCCCCTACGAGGAGATCGACATCGAGCTCGACCCCACCGCCGCGGAGTTCGTCGCCTCGGCCAACGGGGGCAACCGCACGGTGCCCACGCTGCGCTTCGCCGACGGCTCCACGCTGACCAACCCCACCGGGCGTGAGGTCAAGGCGAAGCTGGAAAGCCTCGGCGGCTAGAACCGGCGCTCAGCCCGATTCGGCCCAGGACTCGATGATCGTCCGGGCAATCGAGATCGAGCCGGGCAGAAGCAGTTTCGCATTCGGATCGCCGTTGTTCCAGGCGCCGGCGGACAGCGCTGCCCGCACCTCGTCGCGGGTGAACCACGCCGCCTCGGTGATCTCGCCGTCGCTGAAGGCAAAGGTCTGCCCCGGGTCGGCGACGGCGTGGAAGCCGACCATCAGCGAGCGGGGGAACGGCCACGGCTGGCTGCCCAGGTAAGTCACGTCGCGAACCGTCAGCCCGATCTCTTCGTGGACTTCACGGACCACGCAGGCCTCGAAGGATTCGCCCGCTTCGACGAACCCGGCCAGCAGCGAGAACATCCGCAGCGGCCAGTTGTGCTGCCGGGCCAGCACCACCCGGTCGGCCCCGTCATGCACCAGACAGATCACCGCGGGATCGATTCTGGGGAACTCCTCGGCGCCGGTGATCGGATTGACCCGCGCCCATCCCCCGCGCGCCGGCTTGGTCGGTGTGCCGTCGACCGGCGAAAACGTGGCATTCTCATGCCAATTCAGCAACGCGATAGCCGAAGACACCAGCTGGGCGCTGACGTCGTCGATGACGTCGCCCACGGAACGGATGTCCAGCACCGAAACGTCGGCCCCGGGCGGGGCCGGCAGCGCCGCACGCACGGCCCAGACGTGCCGGCCGTCGGCGATGCGGCCCAGGAACACCGCATCCGGGGGCGGGGTGTCGCCCAGCTCTGCTGCCTGCTGCAGCACCACCCGTCCGTCGGCGACCAGAACCTGATTGCGGCGATCGACCCGCAGCAGCGCGGCCTGCTGCCATCCGGCGGCGGCCGCGTCGGTGTCGGTGCGCAACTGGTCGGCGCGGTCGGCCCCGATCCGCGACAGCAGGGGTACCTGGCGCAGTTCGAAGGTGCCCATCATCGACCCCCGCGCCGCGCCGTCACCGGCATGCGGGCGGTCCCGGCGGCCGGCGTGGCCGCGCCTGCGGCCGTCACTGGTTGCCCACCGTACGCACGTAGAGCAACCGGTCGCCGGCCTCGATCACATCCACCTCCGGGGTGTCCAGGCGCAGCAGACGCCCGTCGCGGACCACGGCCAGCACGATCTCGTTGAGGTGCTTGGCCGACCCGCCGACCTCTTGCTGCTCCACCGGCCGTTCGGCGATGGCGTAGCCGGCGTCGGGGGTCAGCAGGTCTTCGATGATCTCGACCACGTTGGGCGTGGTGGTCGCGATACCGAGCAGCCGTCCGGCGGTCTCCGAGGACACCACCACCGAGTTGGCCCCGGACTGCTCCAGCAGGTGCTGGTTCTCGGCCTCCCGGATCGCCGCGACGATGGTGGCCTGCGGCGCGATCTCCCGGGCCGTCAGGGTGACCAGCGCCGCGGTGGCGTCCGAACCGGTGGCCACCACGATTGCCGCCGCGCGCTGGGCGCTGGCCAGCCGCAGCACATCCGACCTGGTCGCGTCGCCGTCGACGGTCACCAGCCCGGCGCTCTTGGCGCGGTCGAGCACGGCGCGGTCGCTGTCCACCACGACGATGTCGCTGGGGGTGGTCTCGTCGTCGCCGAGCATCGCGGCGATCGCGGTCTTGCCCTTGGTGCCATAGCCGATGACGATGGTGTGGTCGCGCACTCTTCTCCTCCATCGCTGAATGCGGAATGCCTGCTGCGACGTCTCGGTGAACGCCTCCACGGTCGTTCCGACCAGCAGGATCAGGAAGGCGATCCGCAGCGGGGTGATGATCAAGACGTTGATCATGCGGGCGAACTCGGTGATGGGCGTGATGTCGCCGTACCCCGTCGTCGACAGGGTCACCGCCGAGTAATAGAGGCAGTCCAGAAAGGTCAACCGGTCGCCTTGGACGTCCTGGTAGCCGTCGCGGTCGACGTAGACGAGCAGCGTGGACACCAGCAGCGCCGCCAGGGCAATGGCGGTGCGCCGGTAGACGATGCGGCCAGGACTGGAGCGCCCCTGGGGGATGCGCAGGACGCCGACGAGGGCGTGGCTGGGCTGGGCGGTCAGCGTCTCATCGAGACGACGCAGCCGCCGCCAGCTAGCTCCCGCCACGGTGGGCGGTCATCGGTCGCACCTGACGCACGGACCCACTGTAGCCACCCGCGCCGTCAGTCGGTGAGCAGCGCGGCCAGCTCGGCCAGTTCGGGCAGATCGTCGGGCACGACGGTGGTCCCGGACCGCACGTAGTGGAAGGCGGCCCGCACCTGAGCTTCCGGGCAGCCGGTCATCGCCGCCCAGGCCAGCCGGTAGACGCCGAGCTGGACCGCGGCGTGCCGGCGCGCCTCCGGCCCGTCCGGAGCAGCACCGGTTTTCCAATCCACCACGGTGACACCGCCGTCCGGGTCGGCAAAGACCGCGTCAATGCGGCCGCGCACCACGCGGCTGCCGATCGCCATCTCGAAGGGCACCTCCACGGCGACCGGACTGCGGGCAGCCCACGCCGAGTCCAGGAAGGCCTCCTGCAGGCGGGCCAGCTCCTGCGCATCGGCACGGGCGGTGTCGGCGTCGGCGGCACCGGGCAGGTCCTCCAATTCGAAGAGCCGCTCGGCCCCGAAGAGCCGCTGCACCCAGTCGTGGAACGCGGTGCCCAACAAGGCATGAGGGTCTGGTCTGGCGGGCAGCCGCCGGCTCAGGCGCTGCCCCGCCCCGGCCGGGTCGCGGCTCAACTCGACCAGGCCGCTCACCGAAAGCTGGCCGGGCAGGACGCCGGCGTGCCGCGTCGCCGCCGCCGACCGCTCCGCCAGCAGCGCCTCGACGTCGGCGGCCCAGGGGCTGTCGTCGTCGTGAGGTTCGCCGTCGCGCAACGCCGCGGCGACCAGAGCCGCACCGCGCTCGACGCCACCCCGCCGGCCGGCCAGTGGGTCCGCCGGCCAGATTCCCTCGGCGGCGGTGGCGCACAACGGGTTCTGCTCCCCCGCGGCCGGCTCCTGCGCCCAGTGCTCGATGACCCCACAGGGTGCACCGGCAGCAGCCGACTCATCGATCACCGCCTTGATCTCATCGAGGAAGGCCGACGGGCCACGTGGCTTGGTCTCGCCCATGCCCCAGTGGTGACCGGAGACCAGCAAGGTGTCCTCGGCCCGGGTGACGGCAACGTAGAGCAACCGGCGCTCTTCATCGACCCGTCGCTGGTCCAGGCGGCGCTGATGTTCGGAGATCGCGTCGGTCAGCTGCTTTCGGTGGGTCACCGCACCGGTGTCGAGAAGCGGGACGCCTTCGACGATCTCGGTGCCGGGCTGGGCCCGGTCACCGCGCAGAAGCGGTGGCAACTCGCCGACGTCGGACAGCCAGCTGCGGCGCGAGGCGGTCGACGGAAACACCCGTGACACCAGGTGCGGAACAGCGACCACCTGCCATTCCAGTCCCTTGGCCGCATGCACGGTGAGGATCTGCACGCGGTCGGCGGCCACCGCCGGCGCGGCCGGGGCCAGCCCGTTCTCCACCACCGCTGCCGCGTCCAGGTAGGCGAGCAGCCCCGCCAGTGCACCGCCGCCTCCGGGGCCGGGCCCCCAGGACGACAGCCCGCCCTGCCCGGGCGCCGGCTTCGCCATCGCCTCGGCGTAACCGGCCACCACATCGGCGAAGGCGTCCAGCTGTTCGGTGCCGGATGCTCCCGCCGCCACCGGCTGCGCGGCGATCACTTCGCAGTCCAGGCCGAGCACCCGGCGCACCTCGGCGACCAAGTCGGGCAGCGGATGCCACAGATGGCTGCGCAGCATCGTCAGCTCTTCGCCGAGCGCGATGATGCGCCGGTAGCCGGTGGTCGAATAACGCTGCGCCGGGCCCGGATCGGCGAGGGCGTCGGCCAGACAGGGGGCGTCGATGTCGGACCCGGCGCCGGCGGCGATCTCTGCGGCAGAGGCCGGTGCACTGGCCACCTCGGGGCGGGCCAACTCGGCGGCACGTCGCCACAGCGCGGCGATATCGGCGGCGCCCAGCCGCCAGCGCGATCCACTCAGCACGCGCAGGGCCGCCGCACCAGCCGTCGGCTCCTGGATCAGCCGCAGCATCGCGACCAGGTCGGCCACCTCCGGAATCGACAGCAGGCCCGCCAGCCCCACCACTTCCACCGGGACGCCGCGGGCACGGATCGCCTCGGCCAGCGGCGCAGCATCGGCATTGCGCCGCACCAGCACCGCGGCGGTGGGCGGGGCCACACCCTCGGCGGCGGCTTTGCCGTAGCGCTGCTGCAGGGCCTCGGCGACCCACTGCACTTCAGCGGCCACATCGCCCAGCAGCGCGACCCGCACGTCGCCCGGCGGGGCCGCCGGGCGGGGCCGCAGCGACTGCACCGTCACCGAGCGCCGGCGGGCCTCCTGGGATATCTCGTTGGCCAGGTGCAGCACTTCGGGCGGATTGCGCCAACTGGTCCGCAGCTCCAGGGTGGGCGCCGGGCTGCCGTCGGAGAGCGGGAAGTCGGTGGCGAATCGGGGCAGGTTGGTGGCCGAGGCGCCCCGCCAGCCGTAGATCGACTGGATGGGGTCGCCCACGGCGGTCAGGGCCAGGTCGTCGTCGGCGCCGCCCCCGAACAGCGACGACAGTGCGATGCGCTGGGCGTGCCCGGTGTCCTGGTACTCGTCGAGCAGGACCACCCGGTAGGTGGCGCGCAGCCGGGCACCGACGGTTTCGTTGGATTGCGCCAGGCGAGCGGCGGTGGACATCTGGGCGCCGAAGTCCATGGCCCGTTCGGCGCGCATGCGCTGGTGCAGTGCGTCGATCAACGGCACCAGCTCGGCCCGCTCGGTCTGGATGTCGAGCATCTTCAGCAGCGTCTGGTTGGGTTCGGCTCGCTGGCGCGGGCCCGGAGGCAGGGTATGCACCAGCCGCTCGAGCTCCCCATGGGTGTGGCGCAGCGCGTCGGTGTCCACCAGGTGTTCAGCCAGCTGGCCGGCCAGCCGCAACACCATGGCCGTGACCGCGGCGGGATCACGATCGGTGCGCAGTTCCCCCGGATAGCTGCTGACCACGTCGAAGGCCATCTGCCACAGCCCCGTCTCGGTGAGCAGCCGGGTGTCGGGCTCGATGCCGAGCAGCAGTCCGTGTTCGCGCAGCAGCGCCCCGGCGAAGGCGTGGTAGGTGCTCACGACGGGCGCCGCCGCGGCAGCGGCACCGTCTGCTCCCGAGCCGGGTTCGGTGGGCATCAGTCCGGCACCGGCCAGCCGCGCCAGCCGGGAGCGGACCCGGCGCAGCAGCTGGCCGGCGGCCTTGCGGGTGAAGGTCAGCCCCAGGACCTGGCCGGGGTCGGCGTAGCCGTTGGCGACCAGCCACACCACCCGGGCGGCCATCGTCTCCGTCTTGCCGGCGCCCGCGCCGGCGATCACCACCAGGGGGCCCGGCGGCGCGGCGATCACGGCGGCCTGTTCCTCGGTGGGCTGGTGCAGTCCGAGCGCGGCCGCCAGTTCGCCGGGCTCATAGCGGGTTGTCATGCGCCGCAGCCTCCGTCGTGGGCCGGGCAGATCGGCCGGACCGGGCAGTGCCGGCACCCGTCGTTGACCCGGGCGGTGAACGTCGGCCCGGCGGTGGCCGCAGCCGCCTGTGCGATGCGCTCCCGCCATTGGTCGCCGGTTTCGGGCGTCAGCGGGTCCTGCTCGCGCTCGGTGGCTCCCGCCGCCCCGGGTTTGGCCGGATAGACCAGCCGGGCTCCGCCGGGCTGCTCGTCCGCCCCGATCAGACCGGCTTCCACGGCCAGCTGATACACGGCGAGCTGTGCGTGTTGTTGTGCGTCGTCCTTGCCCGCCGGGGTCTTGGCGGTCTTGACGTCGACGACCACCAGTCGCCCGGCGGCGTCGCGCTCGACCCGGTCGATGCGGCCGCGCAACCGCACGCCGTCGCCGGCGTCGATCACGCCGTCGAAGGCCACCTCGGTTCCGACTTCGGTGAGTTCGCCCCGGGTCTGGGCTCGCCACTGCAGGAACGTCTCGATCATGGCGCGATGCCGGTCGTGTTCGTTGGCCGAATACCACGGCGAGGCGAACGGAAGCTCCTGCCATGCCCGGTCGAGCTCGGCGAGCAGCTGCTGCGGACTGTCGCCGGATTGCGCGACCAGAGCGTGAATCATCGATCCGATCGTCGAACGCAGATCGCGGCCGTCGGTGCCGCCGTGGCGTTCGGCCATCCAGCGCAGCGGACAGTCCAGCAGGCTCTGCAGAGCCGAGGGAGACAGCGTGACCGGGCCGGCACCCGGTTGCCGTAGCGGCTCCTCGGTGCTCACCGGCGCCAGGCCGTACCAGCTCTGCGGGTCCGCGCCGGGCACGCCCGCCCTGGCAAGCCTCGCCAATTGCCTTGCCGCGTCAGCTCGTTCGGCATCGCTGACGATGTCTTCCGGCGCGCAGACCACGGCACGCAGTCGGCCCACCAGTCCCGCGGCCGACAGCACCGGCGGGGCCAGGACCGGCGACACCGGCGACGCAGGAGCATCCGCGGTGGCGCAGGCCGCCAGTTCGGTGAAGAACTCCGACGGGATCTGTTCCTCGTCGCCGCCGTCGCCGTCGCCGTCGACGGCGGTGATCACCAGCCGGCGCCGCGCCCGGCCCAGGGCGGACACCAGCAGCCTCCGCTCCTCGGCAAGCAGCGGAGCCCGGGCCGAGACCTCTTCACCGAACCCGTGCAGGGTGTCCAGGAGGCGCTGGGTTCCCAGCACACCGCCACGCGGAACGGTGTTGGGCCACAGCCCTTCCTGCACACCGGCGATGACCACCAGATCCCATTCGCGGCCGAGCGCGGCATGCGCGCTGAGCACGGCGACGGCCTCCATGCCCGCCGCGGGAGTTTCGGTCCGCGGTGCGGCCAGCTGCATGGCCGTGACGTACTCGACGAGCCCGGCCACGGTGGCGCCCGCGGTGCGCGCCACGTACTGCTCGGCGAGCTCGAACAGGGCGGTCACCGCCTCCAAATCGCGGTCGGCCTGCGCGCCGGCCGGGCCGCCGCGCTCGACCGCCGCCAGCCAGCGTTGCTGCAGGCCCGACCGATTCCACGCCTGCCACAGCGTGTGGTGTGGGTCGCGGCCCTCGGCGTGGCTGCGGGCCGCGGCCTGCAGCACCGCACGAACCCGGCGCAGCGCGCGGCTCTGCGCGGCCGGCAGCTCGCCGGGCGGCCCGGTCAACACCGCCGCCAGGCGGTCGTCGGGGTCGGCCGCCGCATCCGGGCGGGCCGTACTGCGGCGCAACGTGCGTTGCAGCTGGCGCAGCGAGATCGGGTCCACCCGGCCGATGGGCCCGCTGAGCAGACTCAGCGCGCGGGAACCGTCCACACCGTCGGCGGTGCACTGCAGCACGGTGATCAGCGCCGCCACCGCCGGCTGCTGGGCCAGCAACGCACCGCTGGCCGGTACCGTGACCGGCACGCCCGCGGCTGCCAGGGTGCGCGGCAGGCGCATGGCCGCCCGCGGCACCGACCGCACGATCACCGCCATCTGCGACCAGGGCACGCCGTCGATAAGGTGGGCGCGCCGCAGAATGTCGGCGATCAGCGTCGCCTCGGCCTGGCCGGTGCCCGCGGGGTGCACACTCACCGCCCCGCCATCGGGCCCCGTGCCCTGCAACCCGCGGCATGCGCCGGCACCGGGCAGTCGCCCGGCGACGGCGCGCACCGCCCGGGCCACCGCCGGGGCGCATCGGTAGGAGGTCGTCAGCGTCACCACCGGGGCCTGCGCTCCGCCAGGCTGTAGGTCATCGGCCAACAAGACGGTGGGCTCGGCACCCCGGAATCCGAACACCGCCTGATCCGGGTCCCCGGCGATCACCGTCCGCTGCACGCCGGCGGCGAGCACCCGCACCAGCCGGGCCGCCTGCGGGTCGAGTTGCTGCGCGTCGTCGACCAGCAACAACCGGATCCGGCTGCGCTCCTCGATGAGCAGGTCCGGGTCGGTGGCGAAGGCCTCCAGCGCCGCCCCGACCAATTCCGCCGCTCCCAGCGCCGGCGTGGTCGCCTGGGGCGCCGCGGTACCGACCGCGGCCCGCAGCAACATCACCTGCTCGTACTGCTGGGCGAACCGGCCCGCGGCGCTCCACTCCGGGCGGCGGAACCGCCGGCCCAATCGGGTCAGATCCGCCGGGTCCACGCCCCGTTCGGCGCAGCGCGCCATCAGATCCCGCAGTTCGGTGGCAAAGCCGTCGGTGGCCAGGGCAGCATGCAACGACGGCGGCCAGGCCCCGGCGCCGTCGCCGGCGAGCAGTTCGCGGATGGCGCTGTCCTGTTCGGCCCCGGTGACCAGCCGCGGTGGGGTGGCCTCTGCCCGCTTCGCGGCGCGTTGCAGCACCGCGAAGGCGTAGCCGTGCACGGTGCGCACCAGCGGTTCCCGGATGGCCCGGCCCGCCGCGGGCCCCCCGGCGGCCAGCAACGCCGCGGTCAGCGCTCCCCGGTCGCTGGCGGGAAGCCGGCCCGAGCCGGTCAGCAGCAGCACCGAATTCGGGTCGGCGCCCGCGGCGACGTGCGCGGTGGCCACCTCCACGAGCAGGCTGGTCTTGCCGGTGCCCGGACCACCGCGCACCTGCAAGACGCCACGCGCGCCCGGATTCAGCGCCGCGGCGACCTGCGCGGCATCGGATCCCCAGTGCTGTGGCATGCCGCTATGAGAGCACTGCCCTCTGACAAGTGCGGGCGCGGCTGGCACCATCGACGGGTGAATCCCGATCATCGACTCCATGTGCACCGCTACGGCCCGGCCGGCCCGGTGGGGCTGCTGGCGATCCACGGCCTGACCGGTCACGGGGCGCGCTGGCGATATGTGGCCGGGCATCTTCCCGACGTCGCCGTCGCCGCGCCGGACCTGATCGGCCATGGGCATTCGTCGTGGGCGGCCCCGTGGACCATCGACGCCAACGTCGCCGCGCTGGCGGCGCTGCTGGAGCGCACCGCGGCCGGCCCGGTTCCGGTGGTGGCGCATTCCTTCGGCGGCGCGATAGCGCTGCAGCTGGCCGCGGCACGGCCCGACCTGGTCGACACGCTGACCCTGCTGGACCCGGCGGCCGGCCTCGACGGCGAGTGGATGGCGACGATCGCGGCCGCGATGCTGGCCTCGCCCGACTACCCCGATCCCGCCGAGGCGCGCGCCGAGAAGGAGCACGGCGCGTGGGCCGATGTGGATCCCGCTCGCCTCGACGACGAACTCGAGGCGCATCTGGTCACGCTGCCGGGCGGCCGCGTCGGCTGGCGGATCAGCGTTCCCGCGGTGATGGCCTACTGGAGCGAGCTGGCCCGCCCCGTCGTGGTTCCCCCGGCGACGCCGACCACGCTGGTGCGGGCCACCCGCACCTCGCCGCCCTACGTCCAACAGCCCTTGATCGATGCGTTGCGCGAGCGGCCGGGCGCGAAGTTCGAGCTGGTGGACTTCGACTGCAATCACATGGTGGACCAGGCCCGCCCGGCCGAGGCCGCCGCCGTGATCCGCGCCCAGCTGGCGCACCGCTAGGAGGCCGGGCCGTGGCGGTCACCGACGACCAGGTCGAGCTGGTACGGGCCCTGATCGCCGGCGTGCCGGCCGGCCGCGTCACCACCTACGGCGATGTCGCCTGCGCGGCGGGGCTTTCCAGTCCCCGCATCGTGGGCTGGATTCTGCGGACCGACGGCGCCGACCTGCCCTGGCACCGGGTGGTTCCGGCGTCGGGCCGGCCGTCGGCGCCCCGGAGCGCCGAACAACTGGAGCGTCTTCGCGCCGAAGGAGTGCCGGCGGTGGACGGCAAAGTCGATCTGCGTGCGCGGCGACATCGGTTCTGACGGCGCCACTTTCACCGAGCGTGTACTCAGCCCGAAAGACTGGCCGAAATCCCGACCTGAGTACACGTTCGGCGCGAACGGGCGAGCGGCGCGGGCGGCCGAACGCTACAGCACCAGGCGCACCAGCGCCGCGGTGCGCGCCAACCCGGGGAACGCCTCCTCGGTCGAGCGCGGATGCAGCGCATGGACGGCAAGGCGGAACATC
Source organism: Mycolicibacter engbaekii (assembly GCF_002101585.1). Taxonomy (GTDB): domain Bacteria; phylum Actinomycetota; class Actinomycetes; order Mycobacteriales; family Mycobacteriaceae; genus Mycobacterium; species Mycobacterium engbaekii. Next base: position 74,702 of record NZ_LQOT01000043.1, read on the forward strand.
AACGCGCGCAGCAGCATCTGCGGCCACTCGGGCAGTGTCTCCCAGCGCTCGATCAGCCCGTCGTCGGCATCGCCCCACGACAGGGCATCCACCACCACGACCCCGGCCGCCCACGACGCCGGGCGCCAGTACGGGGTGATGTCGGTGACGCCGGGAGCCGCCGCACCGGAGAACAGCACCGTTCCGTACAGGTCGCCGTGGACCAGCTGGCTGGGACTCTTGGTGGGTTTACGCAAGGTGGCCAACTGGTTGATCAGATCGATCGACCGCTGACCGTCCACCGAACCCGGGGCCAGCCGGGCACCGGCCTGCAGCGAGGCGAACGGCCGCTCCTCCCAGGCCGCCCGGTCCGCCGCGATGAACACGTCGACGTCGGCCCACGGCGCCACCGGCGCCTGGGTCAAAAAGCGTGGCCGCTCCAGCGGCGAGGTGGCCTCGTGCAGCCGAACCGCCGCCGACACCACCTCGTCGTGGCGGGGCTCGGGACTGCCGGCGACATAGGTGTCGGCCCGCCACCCCGACACCACATAGCGCCCATCGGTGGAACGCACCGGGCGGGCCAGGCGGATGCCGTCGGCGAACAGGGTCTCGCGCACCTTCGCCGACCACGCGGCCCGGGCATGGTCGGCGACCATCGACAGGACCACTTCACCGCACTTCCAGCCGTTCTCCCAGCCGGCCCCCAGCGGTGCGGGGTCGATGTTGCGAATCCCGAACGTCGCCAGCACATGTTCGGGCGGCGGCTCAACGGTCACGCGATCAGACTAACCGCGGTGATCGCGAGCACGGCGGAGCCGGGCGCGGCGGGTCACCGCCATTAATCACGGGGAACGCAACCACGGCGGAGCCGGGCGCGGCGGGTCACCCGGCCCGAAAGCCGCGGCTGTCCCCGCTGTGGCGCTAGTACATCACCATGTCGGGCTGCATCTGGTTGGCCCACGCCACAATTCCACCGCCCAGATGCACCGCGTTGGCGAATCCGGCCTCCTTCAGCACGGCCAGAACCTCCGCCGAGCGGACACCGGTCTTGCAGTAGAGCACCGACATTCGGTCCTGCGGGAACTGCGCCAGCCCCTCGCCGCTGTTGATCGTCGATTGCGGGACCAACTGCGCCCCCTCGATGCGGTTGATCGCCCACTCGCCCGGTTCCCGCACGTCGATCAGCGCCAACGGCTGCCCGGAGTCCAGCAGCTGCCGCAGCTCGACCGGGGTGATCGTGGAACCGGCGATCGCTGCGGCAGCCTCGTCGGAGACCGCGCCGCAGAACACGTCGTAGTCGACCAGCTCGGTGATCGGAGGCGTGGCGGGATCCTTGCGGATCGCGATGGTGCGGTAGCTCATCTCCAGGGCGTCATAGATCATCAGCCGGCCCAGCAGCGGCTCCCCGATGCCGGTGATCAGCTTGATCGCTTCGGTGCTCATCACCGAGCCGATCGAGGCGCACAGCACACCGAGCACACCGCCCTCGGCACATGAGGGCACCATTCCCGGCGGCGGCGGCTCGGGGTACAGGTCGCGGTAGTTCAGTCCCCGGCCGCCCGGGGCGTTCTCCCAGAACACCGACACCTGGCCTTCGAACCGAAAGATCGATCCCCACACGTACGGCTTGCGGGCCAGGATCGCTGCGTCGTTGACCAGGTAGCGGGTGGCGAAGTTGTCGGTGCCGTCCAGGATCAGGTCGTACTGGGAGAACAGCTCGACGGCATTGGACGCCTCCAGCCGCACCTGATGCAGCTGCACCTGCACCAGCGGGTTGATCTCGGCGATGGAGTCCCGGGCGCTTTCGGCCTTGGCCCGGCCGACGTCGGTGACGCCGTGGATGACCTGGCGCTGCAGGTTGGACTCCTCGACGACGTCGAAGTCGACGATCCCGAGCGTTCCCACCCCGGCCGCGGCCAGATACAGCAGCGTGGGCGCCCCCAGCCCGCCGGCACCGATCACCAGCACCCGGGCGTTCTTGAGCCGCCTCTGCCCCACCACGCCGACATCGGGGATGATCAGGTGCCGGCTGTAGCGCGCCACCTCATCTCGGGTCAGCTCACCGGCCGGCTCCACCAGCGGCGGCAGTGATATCGGCACCGGGCAGTCTCCTCAACGTCGCGTCCGCCAATCACAGCAGCTGATGGGGGCAACGACAAACCGGGTGCGAAGCTTCCCCGGACGGGGGTCTTCGCTCAGGCGATCGGTGCGGGCCAGGGATTGAACCGGCAGGTCTTGCCGTCCGGTTTGACCCAGTCGGGGTCGAACTTCGCCGCATCGTCGTTGGACGTTCCGAAGGTCTGCTGCATCATCACCGGCGCCAGCCCGTCCTGCTTCTCGCACGGCTCATGGTGCTGATAGCCGAGGGCATGACCCACCTCGTGATTGATCAGATACTGCCGATAGGACCCGATGTCGCCCTGGAAGGGCACGGCTCCGCGAACCCACCGCGCCTCGTTGATGAACACCCGAGGCTCCGACCTCGCCCCATAGGACGGGTTGTAGCAGGACGCCTCGAGCGGAATCTCGTACCCGCAGCCTTCCCGGACCGTTATCGGCGAGGTCAGCGAAATGCGGAAGTCGGGGGGGACCGGGCTGCTGCCGTCGATCCGCATGAAGCCGATCTGCGGCGCGTGCGTCCATCCCTTGGGGTTGCGCAGCGTCTGGTCGACCATCCGGGCGAATGCCTCGTCCCCGCCGAACGCGGTGGTGTCGATGCCGTTCTCCACCTCGATGGTGTAGGCGAAGACCTTCTCGGTGCCCTGGCCGAACGGCGCCTCCGTACCGGGTATGACGCGCCACGTCATGTCACCGGCTTCGGTGAAGGGGCCGCCGTTGGGCAGCACCCCGGTCGGGAGGTTGACGTCGAATTGGGTCAGGCCACGCGGCGGTGCACCGATGATCGAGGTGCCCGCCGATCCGATGGTCGGCGGCCCCTGCACCTGGTCGTCGGCGGCGCGGGTGCGCACGCCGGTACCGGTGACGGTCTGGTACACCACCACGACGGTCAGAGCCATGAGCACCGGCAGCGCGTAGGCGCGCCAACCGTAGGTGGACACGAACCTGCCCAGCCAGGTCTGTTTGCGCCACTGGCGGTGCACGTCTCGGTCGGACCGCACCCGCCCGGCGCCGGCCGCCAGCGGGTCGCGCTGGGCGCGTAGCGGCTCGCGGAAGCGGTCTCGTAGCACCGGGGCTCGACCACCGCTCCGCCCCGGGTCGTAGGTCACCGTCCCAGAATGGCACAGCCTGCGCGAGCTGGGACTCTTCGGCACGCCAGGAGGGGCCCCCACGAGGCCTCCGAAACGGCCTTCAACAGCCCTTTAGCGGATGTCGCTGGTGGATGCGACGGGCCCAGCGCGTAGTCTCGCTGTCACGCACCGGCCGTCGCGGGCCCCGTCCCCGGCGTCCGGCCGAACCAGATTGAGGAGTCGATGAGCAAACCGATCGACACGGCTGAGCGAGACGGCTCCGGTCCGGCCGACCGCCGCGGGGGCGGCGCCAAGGCACCGGCCGCCAACGCCCGCCGAGGCAGCCGCCTGCCCCGCGACGAACGCCGCGGCCAGCTGCTGATCGCCGCCAGTGACGTTTTCGTCGACCGCGGCTACCACGCGGCCGGCATGGATGAGATCGCCGAGCGGGCCGGCGTCAGCAAGCCCATCCTCTACCAGCACTTCGCGTCGAAACTGGAGCTGTACCTGGCGGTGCTGGCCCGGCACGTGGACAACCTGGTCTCCGGTGTGCGTCAGGCCCTGCGGACCACGACCGACAACCGGCAGCGGCTGCGGTCGGCGGTGCAGGCCTTCTTCGACTTCATCGAGCACGACAGCCAGGGCTACCGGCTGATCTTCGAAAACGACAACGTCGCCGAGCCGCAGGTCGCGGTCCAGGTGCGGGTGGCCACCGAGTCCTGCATCGATGCGATCTTCGACCTGGTCAGCCGAGACTCCGGCCTGGACCCGCACCGCGCCCGGATGGTCGCGGTGGGACTGGTCGCGATCAGCGTGGACTGCGCCCGGTACTGGCTGGACAGTGACCGCCCGATCTCCAAGGAAGACGCCGTCGACGGGACGGTGGCCTTCGCCTGGGGCGGCCTGTCACACGTGCCGCTTACCCGCTGACGGCGTCGCCGGCACCGATCCCGAAACCGACCCGGCGACTGTCGGCGACACCGATCTCGACATAGGCGATCTTGGCGGCCTGCACCAGAAAGCGGCGGCCCTTTTCGTCGGTGAGAGACAGCAGTCCGGCGCTCTCGGCACCGGTGGCCAACGCGTCAGCGACCAGTTTCTCGACTTCATCGGGCGTCTGCGCACTGGAGATGACCAGTTCGCGCGCGCTGTCGGTAATCCCGATCTTGACCTCCACGCCGGCCCCTTTCATTCGCGTTGGGCGTTGCTAAGCAGGCTAGTGGACGCCCGCCGGGTTGGTGCGCACCGGCTGTTCGCCCTCGGAGATACCGGGCCGGAACGCTCGCCCGGCGCCGGCGGGCGCAGCGCGACCGGCGCGGCGCGTCACGCCAGGCCCAGCTCGCGCATGCGCGCGTCGTGGGTCTGTTGCAGACGGTCGAAGAACCCGGCCAGCTGGGCCAGCCCGGCCGCGCCGGACACCACCAGATCGGCCAGTTCGTCACGGTCGGCCAACACATACTGCGCCTGGGTGATCGCCTCGCCGAGCAGCCGGCGCGACCACAGTGCCAGCCGGCTGCGCTGTCTGGCACTGGCCGTGACCGCGCGGCGCACCTCCTCGAGGACGAACTGCGAATGCTTGGTCTCGGCGAGCACCGCCCGCACCACGTCGGCCACCTCGTCGGGGAGCCCGTCGGCGATCTGCAGATAGAAATCGGCGGCCAGCGCATCGCCGATGTAGGTCTTGACCAGTGCCTCCAGCCAGGTGCTGGGCATCGTCAGCCGGTGGTAATTGTCCAGGGCGCCGGCGTATTTCGACATCGCCGCCACCACGTCGACGTTCCGTCGCTCGAGGGCTTCGCGCAGCAGCTCGAAGTGGCCCATCTCCGCGGCGGCCATCGCCGCCATCGAGATCCGGCCACGCAGATCGGGTGCCATCCGGGCTTCCTCGGTGAGCCGGTAGAACGCGGCCACCTCGCCATAGGCCAGGGCGGCGAAAAGCTCGTTGATACCGGGATGATCGGCGGAGAGCCGCGGCGGGCTGGACTGCGCTTCGGCGTCGGCGGAGGGAACCGAATTCATCACCTCACTGTAGGCGTTGCGCAGCGGTGGACCGCTGCCCGGCCCGACCAGGTAGTATGTCCGGTGGACAGTGCTTATTCGGCACTGCCGCGCAATGTGCGTACATGCGGTTGGCCCGCCTACTCGGCGAGTGCAGGGCCCCCGGCGGTGCCTCCGAAAATGGGCAAAGTATCGACCGTCGCAGTGTGTGCGCCCCGACCCGCACCGCGATCGACTGACATACCGCGCCGACTTCGAAAGGCACCTGCCCGCGCATGACCCCACTGATTTCCACGACCGTTCCCACCACCCCTCCGAGCTTCGCCGAACTGGGCGTTCGCGAAGAGATCGTTCGCGCTCTGGCCGAACAGGGTATCGAGCACGCCTTCGCGATCCAGGAGCTGACGCTGCCGCTGGCCCTGGCCGGCGACGACCTGATCGGCCAGGCCCGTACCGGCATGGGCAAGACCTACGGCTTCGGCGTCCCGCTGCTGCAGCGGGTCACCACCACCCCGGACCGGCCACTGACGGGGGCGCCCCGCGCCCTGGTCGTGGTGCCTACCCGTGAGCTGTGCATCCAGGTCTCCGGCGATCTCGCCGACGCGGCCAAGTACCTGACCGCCGGGGACCGTGCGCTGTCGGTGCAGGCCATCTACGGCGGCCGGCCCTACGAACCGCAGATCGAGGCGCTGCAGGCCGGCGCCGACGTGGTGGTGGGCACTCCGGGCCGACTGCTCGACCTGGCCCAGCAGGGACACCTGCAGCTGGGCGGCCTGTCGGTACTGGTGCTTGACGAGGCCGACGAGATGCTGGACCTGGGCTTCCTGCCCGACATCGAGCGGATTCTGTCGCGCATCCCCGACGACCGGCAGTCGATGCTGTTCTCGGCGACCATGCCCGGCCCGATCATCACGCTGGCCCGCAGCTTCATGAACCAGCCCACCCACATCCGCGCCGAGGCCCCGCACTCCTCGGCCGTGCACGACGCCACCGAGCAGTTCGTCTACCGGGCGCACGCGCTGGACAAGGCGGAACTGGTCGCTCGGATTCTGCAGGCGCGGGGCCGCGGCGCCACGATGATCTTCACCCGGACCAAAAGGACTGCCCAGAAGGTCGCCGACGACCTCAACGAGCGCGGTTTCAAGGTGGGCGCGGTGCACGGCGACCTGGGCCAGGTGGCCCGGGAAAAGTCGCTGGCAGCGTTCCGATCCGGTGACATCGACGTCCTGGTGGCCACCGATGTCGCCGCCCGTGGCATCGACATCGACGACGTCACGCACGTGATCAACTACCAGTGCCCCGACGACGAGAAGACCTACGTGCACCGCATCGGCCGCACCGGGCGGGCCGGGCGTACCGGCGTCGCCGTCACGCTGGTGGACTGGGACGAGCTGGCCCGGTGGACGATGATCGACAAGGCCCTCAACCTGAGCTGCCCGGACCCCGCCGAGACCTACTCCAGCTCCCCGCACCTCTACACCGAGCTGAACATTCCGGCCGAGGCCGGCGGCTCCGTCGGCAAGACCCGCCGGTCACCGGCCAAGCGGGACGCGGACGAGACCCGCGAATCGTCGGCCGAGCGCCAGCGCGCGCCGCGCAACCCCAACCGCTCCCGGCGGCGCACCCGGGGCGGTCAGGCCGCCGCCGAGGGCGCCCCGAAGGCCGCTGAATCCGGTGACTCCGGCGCCGACGCCACCGGCCCCAGTGCGCCGCGCCGTCGCCGGCGCCGTCGCCCGAACAAGCCTGCTGCTGCCGCTGCCGCGAACGGCAGCTGAGCCGGGCGGCGCACATGGTACGACCCGAGCGCCGCACCTTCGGTGATCTGGTCGCCGCGGCGCTGATCGTGGTCGTGGTCGCCGCTGTCGGGGTCGCCATCTGGTGGAACAGCGACGCCCGCGCCACCGTCAGCCGACCTGCTCCGGACACCGCAACCATTCCCCCGTCGGCGGCGATGGTGCCAGCGGCGTTGTCGCAGCTGTGGACGGCGCCCAGCCCGGCAACCTGGGCACCGGTGGTGGTGTCGGGCACCGTCATCACCGGCGACGGTCCCCGGATGAGCGGGCGGGATCCGCTGACCGGGGAGGAACGCTGGAGCTTTGCCCGCGGCGTCGAGCTGTGTGCGGTGTCCTGGATCTACCGCTACGCCGTCGCGGTGTACCCGGACTCGCGCGGCTGCGGCCAAGTCAGCGCCGTGGTCGCGGCCACGGGACTGCGCGGACCGGCGCGAACCAGTTACGCCGACCGCAGCGTGCGGGTCACCTCCGAGGGCAGCGCGGTGCTCTCGGCCGGCTCCACCCGCCTGGAACTGTGGCGATCGGACCTGGTGCGGGTGCTGTCCTACGGCGAGATCGACGCACGGGTGAAACCGTCGGCGCGCGGCCTCGGGCAGGGCTGCACCCTGGTCTCGGCGGCGGCGGCGTCATCAACGGTCTCGGTGCTGGAGTCCTGCGCGGGCAGCGAGGACCTGCAGCTGACTCTGCTGCGTGCGGGGAAGGAAGAGGACGAGCCCGAGACCCAGCACATCCCCCAGCCCGGCGTGACAGCCGACTCCGGGGCGCGGGTGCTCGCGGTGACCGACTCGGACTCCGGGACCAACACCGCCGTCTATCTGCCCACCCCCACCCCCCGGGTCGAGGTGGTCGACCAGACCGGCAGCACCATCGCCAAGACCCTGCTCCCGGCCAAGCCCACCGCCGCCAGCGCGGCGCTGCCGGTATCGCGGCCCACCGGGTTGATCTGCTGGTGGACCGGCGACTCGGTGATGGTTTTCGACTCCGGAACCCTGACCTACCGCTACACCGTCCCGGCCTCGGGTGCCGCGGTCCCGCTGGGACCGGCGGCCATGATGGGCGAGCGCCTGCTCATCCCGGTCACCGGCGGAGTCGGCGTGGTCGACCAGCGCACCGGCGCCGTCGACCGGATCATCCCGGTCAGCCGCCCGCCCGGGGTGACGTCGGTGTTCCCCGGGGTATCGGGCCCGACGGTGCTGGAGCAGCGCGGCGACACGGTGGCCGCGCTGGGGTGATCAGACCTCGGGGGTGAACGTCGGCAGCGACTTGCCGTTCTTCCAATACTTGAGCAACGCCTCCGCCAGCTGCCGATAGGCCACCGCGCCCTTGTTCTTGCGCCCGGCGATCACCGACGCGCCCGACGCGCTGGCCTCGGCGAAACGCACCGTCCGCGGGATCGGCGGCGCCAGCACCGGCAAGCCGTACCGGTCGGCGATGTCGAGCAACACGTCGCGACTGTGAGTGGTGCGCGAGTCATAGAGCGTCGGCAACGCCCCGAGCAGCTGCAGTTTCGGGTTGGTGATCTGCTGGACATCGGCAACCGTGCGCAGGAATTGGCCGACACCTCGATGCGCCAGGGTCTCGCACTGCAGCGGCACGATCACCTCGCCGGCCGCGGTCAGCCCGTTGAGCGTCAGCACCCCCAGCGACGGCGGGCAGTCGATGACGACCACGTCGAACTCGTCTTCCAGCTTGACCAGCGCCCGCTGCAGGGCGTACTCCCGGCCGGCCCGCATCAACAGCATCGCCTCGGCGCCGGCCAGGTCGATGTTGGCCGGCAACAGTGTCATGCCTTCCTCGGTCGGCACCAGCGCCGTGCTGGGCTCCACCTCGCCGAGCAGCACCTCGTGCACCGACACCGGCAGCTTGTCGGGGTCGTGCCCCAGCGAGAAGGTCAGACAACCCTGCGGATCGAGGTCGACCAGCAGCACCCGCTTACCCAGTTCGGCCATCGCCGCACCGATCGAGGCCACCGTCGTGGTTTTGGCCACGCCGCCTTTCTGATTGGCCACCGCCAAGATCCGCATCCCCGTCACACCGACATAGTGGCACGGGTCGGCGCCGCAGAGCACCAAACGGGTGCCGATGTCCTTCGTGGGGCAGAATCGACGGGCGTGGGGATCGAGGAGCACCGACTTCTGCTACTGCGCCACGGTGAAACCGAGTGGTCCCGAAGCGGTCGGCACACCGGGCGTACCGATCTCGAGCTGACCGAGGTGGGCCGGCGGCAAGCGGTGGCCGTCGGCGCGCTCCTGGCGGAGCTCGCGCTGTCCAACCCCCTGGTCGTCTGCAGCCCCCGCCGGCGTAGCCAGGTGACCGCCGAGCTGGCAGGACTGCACGTCGACGAGATCTCCGACGACCTCGCCGAGTGGGACTACGGCCGCTACGAGGGGCTGACCACCGCCCAGATACGCCAGACCGAGTCCGACTGGCTGATCTGGACGCACGGCAGTGCCGGCGGTGAGACGGTGGCACAGGTCAGCGACCGCGCCGACCGAATGGTCGCGGTGGCGCTGCGGGAGCTGGCCACGCGTGACGTGGTGTTCGTGGGGCACGGCCATTTCTCCCGGGCGCTGATCACCCGTTGGCTCGAGCTGCCGTTGGCCGATGGCGCGAGGTTTGCGATGAGCGCGGCGTCGCTGGCCGTCTGTGCGTTCGAGCACGGCGTGCGCCAACTGGTGGCACTGGGGCTGACCGGGCCGGAAGCGCGCGCGTGAGCACCCCGGCATTCGTGCTGTCCGGACCGTCGGGGACCGTGTCGGCTGACGCGGTGGCAACCGGATTCGCAGACGTCGCCGCGGCCCAGGCGGCGCTGCGTTCGGGCGTGGCACCGATTGTGGTGGGCGCCTTGCCTTTCCGCTCGGATGCCCCGGCGGCGTTGTTCGTCCCGGATGGCCTGCGATGCGCCGATGCGCCGGCGCCGGCGCCCGGTGCCGCGCTGCCGGCGATCCGCATCGCCGCGCAGCTTCCGCAACCCGAGGTGCACCGCGACCGCATTCGCCGGGCCCTGGATGAACTGAGCGCACCGGGCAATTCGCTGCACAAGGTGGTGCTGGCCCGCGGTCTGCGCCTGGCCGCCGACGCCGCGGTGGATGCCGGCACCGTCCTGCGGCGGCTGATGGCCGCCGACCCCAGCGGCTATGGCTACCTGGTGGACCTGAGCGCGGCCGGCGGCGACTACGCCGGCACCGTCCTGGTGGGCGCCAGTCCAGAGCTGTTGGTCGCCCGCGAGGGCGACCGGATCACCTGCCGGCCTTTCGCGGGTTCGGCACCACGCTCCCCCGACCCCGACGTGGACGCCGCGAACGCGGCGGCGCTGGCCGATTCGGGCAAGAACCGCCACGAGCATCAGTTGGTGGTCGACCAGCTGCGTGCCGCCCTCGGGCCACTGTGCACCGACCTCGAGGTGGCTGCGGTGCCGCAGCTGAGCAGTACTGCCGCGGTGTGGCACCTCAACACCCCGATCAGCGGCCGGCTGCGCGACCCGGGCACCACCGCGCTGGACCTGGCGCTGGCCCTGCATCCGACGGCGGCGGTCGGCGGGGTGCCGACCGCCGCGGCGGTCGAGCTGATCAACGAAGTGGAGGGCGACCGGGGCTTTTATGCCGGCGCCGTCGGCTGGTGCAACGCCGCGGGCGACGGCCGGTGGGTGGTGTCGATCCGCTGCGCGCAGCTCTCCGCCGACCGGCGATTCGCGCTGGCCCATGCCGGCGGCGGGATCGTCGCCGAATCCGACCCGGATGAGGAACTGGCCGAAACCGCGACGAAGTTCGGCACGATCCTGTCGGCTATGGGTGTCGTTCTGCCCAGCGCAGCGCCGCGGGGCTGAACAGCGCCGCCAGCACCGCCAGCGCCGCCACCGCCACCGCCACGCCGTAGCCCCAGCGGTGCGAGCCGACCCCGAGGTACCAGGCGACCGGCAGCAGCAGCAGGTTGGCGAAGACCGCGACGCCGCGCCCGGCCCGGCGGCCCCGCAGCAGCGCCCAGCCGGCTGCCGAGACCGCGGCACCGATCAGGGCGAACCACGCCGCCGTGCCATAACCGTTGGCCGCGTGCTGATCCGCTCCGGCCAGCGCCCGCAGCACCAGCGTCGCCGCGACGATCCATGCGGCCGCGCCCTGCGCCGCAACGATCAGGCCCGCTGCGAACACGGCGCGCGGTGAGTCAACGGCGGGTTTCACGCCGCCAGCGTAACCACCCCGGGCCCTGGTGCCGATGCCCATACACTGGTACCCCGTGCGTGCCGTGCTGATCGTCAACCCGAATGCCACGTCCACCACGGCTGCGGGGAGGGATCTGCTGGCCCACGCGCTCAAGAGCCGACTCGACCTGACCGTGGCGCACACCGACTACCGCGGTCACGCCGTCGAGATCGGCCAGGCCGCCTGCCGGGACGGCATCGACCTGGTCATCGCTCACGGCGGCGACGGGACGGTGCATGACGTGGTCAACGGCCTGCTCGGGTTGCCCGGATCCCCGGTGCCCGCGCGCCTGCCGGCGGTGGCGGTGGTCCCTGGCGGGTCGGCCAACGTGTTCGCCCGGTCGCTGGGCATCGCGGCCGACCCGATCGCCGCCACCAACCAACTCATCGACCTGATCAATGTCCCGGACGGCCGGCCCAGGTGGCGCCGTATCGGGCTGATCGACTGCGGCGAGCGGTGGTCGGTGCTCAACGCCGGGATGGGCGTCGACGGCGAGGTGGTGGCCGCGGTAGAGGCCGAACGCGAGAAGGGCCACGCCGTGACGCCGTTGCGCTATATCCGCGCGGCGGTTCCCGCGGTCCTGGCCAGCACCCGCCGGGCACCGACGTTGACGCTGCAGCTGGACGACGAGGAGCCGGTCGAAGGCGTGCATCTCGTCTTCGTCTCGAACTGCGCGCCCTGGACCTACGCCGACGAACGCAGCGTGTGGACCAATCCCGACACCACCTTCGAAGCCGGGATGGGGGTGTTCGCGACCACCAGCATGAAGGTTTTACCCACGCTGAGGCTAGTGCGGCAGATGGTGTCGAAACGGCCGAAGCTGCGCGCCAAACACCTCATCCGTGACGACGACGTAGCCGCGCTGCGGGTGGATGCGGGCGACACGCCGATCGCCACACAGATCGATGGCGAATACCTCGGATTGCGATCTTCAATGACGTTCCGGGCGGTCCCCGACGCCCTGGACGTTGTCGCTCCCCCGGTGGAAAAATCCGGCTGACCTGCGAAGATAACCCTCGTCACGGTCGATAAGCGCACAGGTGTGTCCACTGTAATACATGGACCCCACGGGACTGGCGGCAGCCCCGCGCAAACGTGACCTTGACCACGTGATAAAGAGCACCCTTGACATCTGTCCAGGCTGTGAAACGATCGAGCGATCGGATGCAAGCCGTAATCATTTCTTGCGCCGCTTATAACAGTCGAAAAGCATGGCGCACCCTGCTGCGCCCAAGGTAAGGAGTTGGAGACCTATGGATTGGCGCCACAAGGCGGTCTGTCGCGACGAGGACCCGGAGCTGTTCTTCCCGGTGGGAAACAGCGGGCCGGCTCTCGCGCAGATTGCTACCGCTAAGCAGGTCTGCACCCGTTGCTCGGTTGTCACCGAGTGCCTGACCTGGGCGCTGGAGACCGGCCAGGACGCCGGCGTGTGGGGCGGCATGAGCGAGGACGAGCGGCGTGCGCTCAAGCGCCGCAACGCCCGGACCCGGGCGCGCAGCGGGGTCTGACACCTGAAGACGATGACGCGGCCCCGACCTGGTCGGGGCCGCGTTTTTGTGCCTCGGGCCAGGACCTCACAACGCCTGGCGGAGCCGGCGACCGCCGACCGGGATGCGCAGCACCATCTCGGTGCCACCTCCCGGCGCGTCCTGGGCGGTCAGTTTGCCGTTGAGTTCCGCCGACACCAGCGTGTTGACGATCTGCAGTCCGAGCCGGTCGGAGGTCTCCAGCCGGAACCCCTCGGGCAGTCCATGACCGTCGTCGTGAACCACCACGTCGAGCCAGCGCGCCGAGCGCTCGGCCCAGATGGTCACGGTTCGCCGGTCCGCATCGGCCTCGAAGGCGTGCTCGATGGCGTTCTGGACCAGTTCGGTGATCACCATGATCAACGCTGTGGCGCGGTCGGCGTCCAGCGAGCCGACCGACCCGATCCGGGCGATGTGAATCGGGAGATCCACGCTGGCAACGTCGTTCATCATCGGCAGGATGCGGTCGATCACCTTGTCGAGGTTCACCACCTCATCGACCGACATCGACAGGGCCTCGTGGACCACCGCGATCGAGGACACCCGCCGAACCGACTCCAAAAGCGCCTCGCGTCCTTCGGTGCTGGCGGTGCGGCGGGCCTGTAACCGCAGCAGCGCCGCCACGGTCTGCAAGTTGTTCTTGACCCGATGGTGGATCTCACGAATGGTCGCGTCCTTGGACAGCAGCGCGCGGTCGCGGCGCTTCACCTCGGTGACATCGCGGACCAGCACCGCCGCACCCGCCGGCTGGCCGTGCACGATCAGCGGCAGGGTCCGCAGCAGCACCACCGCTCCGGCAGCGTCGACCTCGAACCGCATGCTCGATCCCCCCGACAGCGACTCGCGCACATGTTCGGCCAGCTCGTGGGCCTCGAAGGGGTCGGAGATCAGCGGCCGGGTGACGGCCACCAAGTCATGACCGGCCAGCTCGGCGGCCAGGCCCATCCGGTGATAGGCCGACACCGCGTTCGGGCTGGCGTAGCGGACTGTGCCGTCCACCGCAAGCCGGATGAAACCGTCGCCGACCCGCGGGCTCGACCGCGACACCGCGATGTCGCCGACGTCGGGAAAGGTGCCCTCGGAGAGCATGTGCACCAGGTCTGCGGCGCAGTCGAGGTAGGCGGCTTCGAGCCGGCTGGATGCCCGGCCGCCGGTCAACGCCGTCTGGTGGGTCAGCACCGCCACCACCCGGTCGCCGTGGCGGACCGGCACGGCTTCCATATTGGGTTGTCCGGCAATGCCTTCCCGTCCGATCACGCCGGACTCGAATGCCGCGACGGCCAGTGGCATCCAGTCCGGGAGCACGACGGTGCCGACCGCGTCGCTGAGCAGCACCGTGGGCGCGGTGTTGGGCCGGCATTGCGCCACGCAGACCAGCGCGCCGCCGGGGTCCGGCTCACGGCGTACCCACATCAGATAGTCGGCGAAGGACAAATCCGCCAGCAGTTGCCACTCCCCGACCACGGCGTGCAGGTGATCCACCGCACTGCCGGGCAACACGGTGTGTTCGGCGAGCAGGTCACCGAGTGTGGACATCGACTACGTAGCTGCCGTTCGGGGCCGCTGCGTTCAGCTGATCACGGCGATCAGGTCGCCAGCCTGGATCACGTCTCCGACCTGCACGGCGACCTTGCTGACGGTGCCGGCGGTCTCGGCCAGCACCGGGATCTCCATCTTCATCGACTCCAGCAGCACCACGGTGTCGCCTTCGCCGATCTGGTCGCCCTCGTGGACCACGACTTCGAGCACGCTGGCCACGATCTCCGCCCGAACGTCCTCGGCCATCTTCACCTCGTTCATCACCCAGTCGACCATTGTCGATCTGAAAAGCCTTTGGCCCTATCGAACCACAACCCGTCCGATCGACGGTCAGGGCGCCCGGTTAAGCGGACTCCAAGATAATTAAGAGGATTTAGAGAGTTCGATCTGTGATCGTGTCGTGTTTCTGCTGTGACAATTGCATAGCACCGTTACTCGAGTGTTTTTAACGCGTGACGAAATCGCCGTGACGCGGCACAAGTCGAGACCGAACTTGAGGAGTAACGCGTTGTCTGTAACCCGTTTAGCACAGCCGAGGGTACGGCTGACCTTGGTATGCGCCGCCGCGATGTCGCTGGCCACCCTCGGATTTGGGATCGCGTCCGCCAAAGCCGTCCCGGGACTCATCGACGAGCCCATGCCCATGCCGATGCCTACGCCGCTCGGCGGCCCCGCCCTGCCGGGCCTGTCCGGCGGCCTGCCCGGCGGCCTCCCCGGCGCAGCGGCCCCGGGCAGCTCAGCATCCGGGATGAACGCCGCCAACTCCTTCCTGCAGGTGCTCAACGGGATGCTCAACCGCGTGATCCCCGGGGTGGGCTCGATCGTGCCGACCGATGTCAGCTCCCTGACGCCGCCCGGCTCACCGATGTCGGTGACACCGGCGCTCGAGGCCCCGCCGGCTCCCCCGGCTTCCCCGGCGCTGGTGCCGCAGACCCTGGCCGGTGCACGGACCTTCCACTGACCGATCACCGACGGCTTTGCGACGGCGCGGTGGCCAGAGCCGGTTCCCGGGGCCGCCACCGCGCCACGCCGGTCCATATGAGAGACTGTCCAGCCGGAATATAGGAGGGTCAATCATGGCAAAGCGTGGGCGCAAGAAGCGCGACCGCAAGCACAGCAAAGCCAACCACGGCAAGCGACCCAACGCCTAGATCTAGAGCGTTAATCCGCTGGCTGCCCGCAAGCCCGGCCCCCGGCCGGGCTTGCTGCGGTTGAGCGCCTCGACTAGCCCTCCCGGTGCACGATGGTGGTCCGGCTGATCTCCAGCCGCACCCGCTCGTAGAGCCGACGCGGCGCCTTGTCTCCACTGCACTTGCGGGCGATCAGCGTCTTGATGCGCTCTTCGACCCCGTAGTGCCGCAGACAACCCGGGCACTCCTCCAGATGCCGGCGAAGCTTGGCCCTGGTCTCGGCCGTGCACTCCCCATCCAGCAAGGTCCATACCTCGGCGATCACTTCCGAACAGTCGGTGCCGGATTCGCCGGCAACCGGCGGCGTGTCGCAGTCCCGCGAGCGCTCGGTCACGACGACACCTCCTCGGAAGCCTGGTCGCCGCGGATGAATCCGCGGTCACGGGCGACGTCTGTCAGCAGGCCGCGCAGTTGTCGTCGGCCGCGATGCAGCCGCGACATCACCGTGCCGATCGGTGTATCCATGATCTCGGCGATCTCCTTGTACGGGAACCCTTCGACATCGGCGTAGTACACCGCCATCCGGAACTCCTCGGGCAACTGCTGCAGGGCCTCTTTGATCTCGGTGTCGGGCAGCGACTCCAGCGCCTCCACCTCCGCCGAACGCAGCCCGGTGGAGGAGTGTTCGGCGGTGGACGCCAACTGCCAGTCGGTGATCTCGTCAGTCGGGTATTCGGCGGGCGAACGTTGCTTTTTGCGGTAGCCGTTGATGTAGGTGTTGGTCAGGATGCGGTACAGCCACGCCTTGAGGTTGGTGCCTTCCCGGAACGAGCGGAACCCGGCGTACGCCTTGACCATGGTCTCCTGGAGCAGGTCCTCGGCATCGGCAGGGTTGCGCGTCATCCGCAGCGCACCGCCGTAGAGCTGATCGAGTAGCGGGATCGCGTCGCGCTCGAACCGGGCGGTCAGCTGCTCGTCGGTCTCCCCCGACCGCACCGGGGCCTTCGACTGCGACGCGGCGTCAGTTCCGGTACCGACCGCACTCTCACCGTCTGCCATCTGTATCGCCGAGGTCCCTTCCGTCGCGATGCTCACAATCAGTCCTGCCGGTACCTCGCGTTCCAGCAGGCCAATCGCCGTCGACATCGCCGACTCCTTTCCGATCCTAGGGCCGTGAGCGACAGCCACGGGTGGCGACCACACGAACTGTGTAACTCAACACCGTGAACCGTGGCGCTCATTCCCGCGGCAGCTTGGCCCGACGGGTCGGAATATCGGCGGTTGTCCTCAGCCGCCCAGCACCGGGCCGGGATCCTCGCTTGAGGCGCCGCCGAAAGCATCCTCAACCGTCGCCGCGAACGAGAAGTGGGTGTGCAGGCCCGCCGCCGCGACCACGCGGGAGGCGATGTGCTGACTGCTGACCAGGCACAGCCGGATACCGCGACGGCGGCAATTGGCCGACTCCTCCACCAGCACCGCAAAGGCACAGACCCCCATGAACTCGAGTCCGCTGGTGTCGATGATCAGTGGCCCGGGCGGAGTTGCGACCCCGGCGGCCTCGCCGACCAGCCGACGCCAGACCGCCACGTTGGACGCATCGACGCTGCCCGCAGCGCAGATCAGCAATGCCGAACCGCGACGCTCCACCAGCACGTGGACTTCGTCGACTGCATCGGCGGCGCAGTCCGCCGGGACGGCCGGCGCCTCCTGCCGTGCGGACGCGCCGCCGGGCCGCGTTCCGGCGCGGCGGGCGGGTGCTCGCAGCGATCGACGCTCGATGGGGCGCCACGCCGCATAGCGGCAGAGTTTACGACGTAAACCAGACAGCATTTGCTCGAAGGTACGCCCGTTTGTTTACGTTGTAAATGCGGCGCGCCCGGCTCCTGGTCCCGGGGGCACCGCGACAGCGCCACCACCGGTGAAGCGCCGCCGTCCCGCGCACCATCGCAGGTGCGCGGGACGGCGGTTCGGCGTTATCAGTCCCGGAAGGCGTCCTTGACGTTCTCGCCGGCCTTCTTCAGGTTGGATTTGCCCTGGTCGGCCTTGCCCTCGTTCCTGAGCTTGTCGTCGCCGGTGACCTTGCCGGCAGCCTCTTTGGCCTTGCCGGTGACGTCCTGGGCAGCGTTTTTCGCCTTGTCAGTAAGCCCCATCGTGAAACTCCTCCCTCGTGACGGTGCAACACCGTGACGGTGCAACACGAGGCATG
This sequence comes from Mycolicibacter engbaekii, assembly GCF_002101585.1. Taxonomy (GTDB): domain Bacteria; phylum Actinomycetota; class Actinomycetes; order Mycobacteriales; family Mycobacteriaceae; genus Mycobacterium; species Mycobacterium engbaekii. The sequence goes on from NZ_LQOT01000043.1 coordinate 92,260, forward strand.
CCCACGATGTTTACGACGCAAACCTTTTGAGTGGCGATCTGCCGAGTCAGCTTGGGCCAGCCAACAATTCGAGGCGATCGAGGATGGCTTCCAGCGCCTCTTCGAACTCGGCGGTGCTGCGGTCCTGCGACAGTCTCGGCTGCAGCCGCCGCAGGTGCGGATAGTCGGTCAGGTCCCGCCCGGGCAGCGGGCCGTCCTCGAGAATCTCCACGTCGGGGTGCAGCTGGGCCCCCCGGGCGGACACCTCCAGCAGCAGGTGACCGATCAGGAACGTGGTGTAGGAACGGTAGGCCGACACCGCGGCGTCGTCGTCGAATCCGTAGGAGATCAGGGTGTCCAGGAAGCTTTCCATCCACCGCAGGCTGCCGAGCGGCGGCCGGACCCACGGCGCCTCCGGGGCCTGGGTGGCGACCAACGGAAAGACCTCCGGATGGTCGAGTGCAATTGCGCGGACGCCGTGCGCCAGCCGCACTAGGTACTCCTGCCAGCCGTCTTCCTGGCGCCGCGCCGCGAGCTGGTCGGCGTAGAGCCGGTCGATGATGTGGTCGACCACCCCGGTGAGCAGGTCCCCGCGACCGTGCACATAGCGGTACAGCGCCATCGCCTCGACCCCGCAGGCCGCTCCCAGGCGCCGCATCGTCAAATTCGACAGTCCGTGCCGATCGATGAAATCGATGGCCATCTCCAGAATGCCTTCGCGGCTCAGCAAGGGACGGAGGCCGGCGGAATCCCCAGCGTCGGCGGGCAGCTCGGGCCCTGCCGTGCCCTGCCGGGAACCCAGGTCATCGGCATCCACGCGGACCACCCCATTTCACTGCACCGACAACCGACGATCAGCCGACCAGCAATTCCCGGGCGTGGTAGCCATCCCTACCGCCGTGTGGCGGACTACGGGCCTCGACATCTGCCGTTGGTGAGTTTACGTCTCATGGCCCCCGTTGCCAGACCCGCTTCACCACATTGCCGGCGCGGCATAGGCTGACAGCCATGCCCACCTCAGGCCCGCTCGCCGGCAAGACGATGTTCATCTCGGGCGCCAGCCGTGGCATCGGTCTGGCGATCGCCAAACGAGCCGCGCGCGACGGCGCCAACATCGCGTTGATCGCCAAGACCGCGCAACCGCACCCGAAACTCGACGGCACCATCTACTCTGCGGCCGCCGAGATCGAAGATGCGGGCGGGCAGGCGCTGCCGATCGTCGGTGACATCCGTGACGGGGACGCGGTGGAAGCTGCGGTGGCAACCACCGTCGAGCGGTTCGGCGGTATCGACATCTGCGTGAACAACGCCTCGGCGATCAACCTCGGCTCGATTCTCGAGGTTCCGCTGAAGCGCTTCGACTTGATGAACGGCATCGAAGTTCGCGGCACCTACGCGGTGTCGCAGGCCTGCATCCCACACATGATCAACCGCGAGAATCCGCACATCCTGACCCTGTCCCCGCCGATCCGGCTGGAACCCCAATGGCTCAGGCCCACCGCATACATGATGGCCAAGTTCGGGATGACGTTGTGCGCGCTGGGGATGGCCGAGGAACTGCGCGGGCACGGAATCGCCTCCAACACGCTGTGGCCGCGCACGATGATCGCGACGGCGGCCGTGCAGAACCTTCTCGGCGGCGACGAGGCGATGGCCCGGTCGCGTACCCCGCAGATCTACGCCGACGCCGCGTACGCCATCGTGACCAAGCCGGCTGACTACACGGGGCATTCCCTGCTGTGCGAGGACGTCCTGGTGGAGTCCGGCGTCACCGACCTCTCGGTCTATGACTGCGTGCCCGGAAGCGAACTGGGAGTCGACCTGTGGGTCGACGCGGTCAATCCCCCGGGATACGTGCAGCCCTGACCCTGCGGCACCGGCCGGACCGCGCCACTCGCCGGCGAGCCGTTACCCGACGGGCTTCTGGTAGACCAGCCAGCGCAGGTCGATAGGGCACTCGGCCGGATCGAGGTCGAAGAGGTCCAGGCCGCGGGCCCACTCGGAGTACCAGCCGGTCGGGGGCCAGGCGCCGTCGGGAAGATGGGCCTTCTCGTACTCATACACCGAATCGTCGGCGACCAGCTGCAGGCTCAACCCCGCGGCCGCATCATCGATCTCCTGCCAGGTGTAGAACATGTTGTAACACTGCTGGCTCATCTCGCGGGCCGCACTGTCGGGCTCATAGCCGTCGCGAGTCACGAAGACGTTCATGACCAGATACCCGCCCGGCGCCAATCGCTGGGCCGCCAGGCCGAACACCTCACGCAGCTGTTGGGCGCTGCGGAAGTCCATCGTGACCTCGGAGAGCACGATCAGCTGGTACTGGGCGTGCAGGTCGGCGGTCGCGACGAAGACGTTCCGGCAGATCACCGAGACGTCGAGCGCCTCGCGGTGCGCGTCCACCCGAATGGTGTCGGCGAACGTCGGGGTCATCTCGACCGCGTCCACCGGATGGCCACGCCGGGCCAAAGCCAGGCTGTTGCGCCCGGTGCCTGCCCCGATATCGAGTACCCGACAGGACCGGGGCTCACTGAACTCGGCCGCCAGCGCCCAGACCCGCGCATCGGGCTCGGTGCCGAACAGCGGCGGCTGGCGGGTGGCCAGCCAGTTCTCGTACCCGACCTCGATCGAGTGCCACTCGGCGCGGATCACGTAGTTGAGTACGTTGCCGACCGGCAGCTCGTAGCTGATCATGATGACCGACCGCGACGAGGCCTCGAATGCCGCCGTCAACTCGGTTTGCAGGGCCGCCCTGAGCTGGTCGCGTTCGTCGTCGCACAGCGGTGCTCCCAAACAGGAGAACAGTGTTTCGCACATCGTGACGTACTCGTCGAGCATGCCGGGCACCGCCGGGATCCGGACCTTTCCGGAGGCCGCGGCCAGGCGATAAAGCCTGCTGGTCATGGCTTGGCGCAGCCGGGGCGGATGGGTCGACAGCTCAGGCAGGCTCTCCATGCAACCGTTTGTAGCGAACCGTCCAGCTAATTGCCAGTAACATGTCAGTATTCACGCAGAATGGCCGGAAAGGACGCCGCTTCCGCTCTCCGGGATGACCCATCGGAAGGTCACGCCCGCACCGGCGTGAGGTAGACAGGTCAGCGTCCCGCCGTGTGCGACCGCCAAGGCCCGCGCGATCGGCAGCCCCAGACCGGCCCCGCCGTGGTCCCGGCCGCGGTCGCTGTCCAGGCGCACCAACCGATCGAAGATGCGCTCGGCGTCGTCGGCACTCACCCCGATGCCGGTGTCGGTGACCCGCACCTCCACCCCTGCGTCTACGCGGCCGACCTCGACGGCGATCCGACCACCCGACGGCGTATAGCGGCGTGCGTTGTCGAGCAGGTTGGACAGGATCTGCGCCGCCCGCATCGGGTCGATGCGAACAGTCGCCGAATCCAGGCCGCTGCGTTGCAGACTCAGGTGCGGGGCCAGCAACGCGGCACGATCCATCTGCGTCTCGACGATCCCGACCAGGTCGGTCTCCACAAGCTCCAGGGGCAGCCCCGCATCGATGTAGCTCAGGTCGAGCATGTCGGTGACCAATCGGGTGGCCCGCCGCGCCTCGGTCAACAGCAACGTGGCCCGACGATGCTGGCGGAGCAACTCGGGCTCACGTCCGATGTCCGACTGCAGTGGGTCGTGAGACAACCGCTGGCCGACGTAGCCGGCGATCTGTTCCGCGGCGGCCTGCATGCCCGCGATCGGGGTACGAAGCTCGTGAGCGGCATCGGCCAGGAATCGCCGAACCGCGGCCTCCGCACGCCGGGCACCCTCGGCCGCGAGCTGCGCTCGCGTCTCGGAGGCTTCCAGCTCATCGAGCATGTCATCGAAAGCCTCTGCCGCCCTCCCGAGTTCGGTCTTCGGGCGGTCCGGACGCAGTCGTCTTCCCCGGTCGCCGGTGGTGATATCGCGCGCCAGATCGGTGAGCCGGTCCAACGGTGCCAGCAGCACCCGGCTCAGCCCCGCCAGCAACACCGCTGCAAGCACCAGCGTGGCCAGTCCGGCTTCGATCATCAAGCGGCGCAACCGCTGTAACGTCTCGTCGGCCTCGGTGGTGTCGGCGACCAGAATCACCCGGTCGCCGTTGGCCAGGGAATGCACCCGCACCGCAGCGGAATCGTCCGGCTCCATCGGCGGGTGAGACCGCAATGCCCCGGCGGTCAACCCGGGATCGATCGCCGGGTTGCCGTAGGAGGGGCCCGCCGCGGTCACCACCAGCGCCGCGACGACACCCCCATTGAGCTGCTCCGCCAGCTTTTCCGCCGAAATCCCCATTGCCACCAGGGAGTCGGCGCGATCCATCGCCGACGCCAACCGCTCGTTGAGGCTGCGGTTGTTCGACGCCGTCAACGTGGCGTCGATCACCAGCCCCATGGCCACCATCAGCACGGCGAGCAGTGCCAGCACCATCACCATCAGCCGGTGCCGCAGCGATGGCGTGGCGGTCATGAGCCGGGAATCTCCAGCCGGTAACCCATTCCCCGCACGGCGTGCAGAATCTGCGGTCCCAGCGCCTCGAGTTTGCGCCGCAATGCGTCCAGGTGAGCCTCAACCAGGTCCGGATCCTCGGCCTCCTGGCCCCATACCGCGGTGAGAATCTGGCCGGCGCTGACGATGCGGCCGCGCTGTTCGACCAGAAAGACCAGAACCTGCAGCTCCGCGCCGGTCAGGTTCAAGGGTGCGCCGGACCGGGAAGCCGCCCCCGCCTCGACGTCGATCGTGAGGTCGCCGACATTCAGCGCCGACGGCAGCCGCCCCCTCCTGCGCAGCACCGCGCCGACGCGGGCAACCAGCTCGGCAAGCTCGAACGGCTTAGCCACATAGTCGTCGGCGCCGTATTCAAGCCCGCGCAGCCGGTCGGAGAGCCCACCGCGAGCGGTCAGCAGCAGCACCGCTGCTTCGCCCCGCTTCACGATCACGTCCATCAGCGCAAAGCCGTCGCGGCCCGGCAGCATGACGTCCAGTACCACCAAGTCGGGCCGGAAGTCGTCCAGCACGTCCTCCAGCCCGTGCCCGTCCGGCATCGTGGCGATGACGTAGCCGGCGTCGGACAGCGCCTCGCCGACCATCTCTCGGATTGTCTCGGAGTCCTCGACGACCAGCACTCGCGGCGTCCCAGTGCCGCCAGACCCGCCGCCGCGCCGCTCGGCGGGCCGGAAGTCGGTCATGCTTCATTGATAACACTGCCCTGCGCGGAATTGGAAAAGGCCTCCGCGGTATATGCGTTCAGCGCGTCGCTCCGGCCGACTACAGCAGGTACCCCTGCTCGGGTTGCGGCGCGGCGGGCGCGATCAGGTCGGGCGAGTTGTTGGCGACGCTGTTGACCAACGGCGAGACCTGGCGCAGCACCGTCCTCGGCGCCTCAAGTGCGCAGGTCAAAAGCCCGGTATCGATCGCACTGTCGGGGTCCAGCCAACGATCCCAATGGCTTTGGGCAAGCAACACCGGCATCCGGTCGTGGATGCCGGCCAGGTCGCCGACGGAGTCGGTGGTGATGACGGCCAGGCTCAGCACCGGCTCGGAGGTCTTGTGCGGTCGCCACACCGACCACAACCCGGCGGCGAACAGCGTCGCGCCGTCCCCATGGATGTAGAACGGGGTCTTTCGGGCTTTGCGGCCGGCCGGACCGCCGGACTCGGTGCGCCATTCGTAGTAGCCGTCCATGGGCACCAGGCAGCGCCGATGGTCCGCGGATGCCCGAAAAGCCGGCGAGGTGGCGACCTTGTCCGCGCGGGCGTTGATCAGCAACCGCCCCCCGGGCGCCGGTCGGCCGTCGGCTCCGGCCCGAGTCCAGGGCGGAACCAGACCCCAGCGCATCTGTCGCAGGCGCCGCGTCGGCCGGTCGCCGGGCTCGCCGTGCCGGCAGACCACCGCGATCACGTCGTCGGTGGGCGCCACGTTGTAGCTCGGGCCGACGTAGCGCTCCGCCGGAATCTCGTTGATCGCGCCGATCCGCCCGGCCAGCATCGCCGGGTCGGTGGTCACCGCGAAACGACCGCACATGGCTCCATGGTGACAGCTGCCCGGTGCGGTCGCGACCGCCAAACGAAACGGTTAACGGCAGGCGTTGAAAATGAACAGCAGGCGTCATCGAATCGACGCCAAAACCTCGCCGATGAACATTCGATCCTTCGCGGTGAACAACGAGTGTGAGCGCTTTTCAGGCCCCCGTACAGGTGCTTACGCTGGCAGTGTTCTGCAAGTTTCCCGCAAGTTCCTGCACTCCGGTGCAGGCAAGGAGGAGTTAGACGTGTCGACCGTTGTTGCGCAGCCGGAGGTCTTGGCTGCGAGCGCCCACGAGCTTCAGGCGATAACCGCGGAAATGCAGGCCAGCAACGCAGCGGCGTTTGCCCCGACGACCCAGATCGTCCCGGCGGGAGCCGACATGGTGTCCATCCTGACCGCCACCAGCTTCGCCGCACACGCCGAGCTCTACCAGCAGGTCGGTGCACGTGCTGTTGCCATGCAGCAGATGCTGGAGACCGTGCTGAGCATCAGCTCCGGGTCGTACGCCGCCACCGAGGCCGCCAACGCGGCCGCTCTGGGTTAAGCGCAGGCGACGCAATGGATTTCGGTATGTTGCCGCCCGAGATCAACTCGGCGTTGATGTACGCGGGCGCCGGCTCGGCCCCGCTGTGGGCCGCTTCGCGAGCCTGGGAGAGCTTGGCTGCGGGCATCTACTCCACGGCTGCGAGCTACACGACGGCGCTGGCCGACCTGACCGCTGAGTGGCAGGGACCGGCAGCGGCAGCCATGACCAATGCGTTTGCACCGCACCTGGAATGGCTGAACCGGGCGGCAGCCCAGGCCGAGCAGGTGGCAGCGCAGGCAGGCGCTGCGGCGGCCGCACATGACGCGGCGTTTGCCGCAACGGTGCCGCCGGCAGTGGTCGAGGCGAACCGCGAGACGTTGATGGCGCTGCTGGCGACCAACATCCTCGGACAGAACACTCCGGCGATCGCGGCCACCGAAGCCGCCTACGGAGAGATGTGGCTACAGGACGCCGCCACGATGTACAGCTACGCCGGCCAGTCGGCGGCCGCGACGACGCTGCCGCCGTTCACGCCGCCGGCACCCACCGTCAACCCGGCCGGGGTGGCGGCGCAGGAGGCCGCGGTTGCGCTGGCGGCCGGATCGGCCACCGCCACCGACGCCGACACGTTGACCGCCCTGACCACGGCGCTGCCCGGCCGGTTGGGCGACCTCGCCGGCCCGGCCGTGTCCGGATTCCTCGAAAACCTGCAGAATCCGATCACTCTGGACGGGTCGAGTATCACCTTCAACGGTGTGCTCGGCGACCTCATGCGGGGCCTGACCGGGTCGGAAACGCTGAGCGCGTCGAGCCCGATGGACATGTTCATCCGGATGGTCTCGCCGATGCGGCTTTTCACCACGGCGTTCAAGGACATCGACGGGTTGTCCCACTCGATGTTCCCGGCGGCGAAGGTCGCCGAGGGGGCTTCCAAGCTCGCCGAAGGAGCCGCCAAAGCAGCCGAAGGCGCGGCCAAGGGCCTGGGCGCCGGTATCTCGGGCACCATCGGCAAGGCCTCGCTGGTCGGCCCGCTCTCGGTGCCGCAGACCTGGGCCGCCGCCGTACCTGCGGCGGCGACACAGGCCGCAACGGCGCAGCTCAGTGGCCTGGGGGCAGCAGGCGCGGCCGGGGCCGGTGGCGCCGCCCACACAATGGGCGGAATTCCAATGGCGGGCGCCGGCGGCGCCGGCCGCGGCGGTTTCGGTGCCTTCGGCACTCCGCGCTACGGATTCCGGCCGATGGTGGTCGGACGTCCCCCGGCCGGCGGCTGATCCCCTAGCTCCTGGGCCGATCGCGCCGCCCCGCGATCGGTCCCCCACCCCTATCGATGCCGCGCCATGACCTGCTCTGGCGCGGCATCGGCGTGCTGGTGGCGCAACGCGGACAGCACATGTCACGCCGGCAACCCCCGTCGACGACGGCCCGACCGCGCGCCGATATCAGCCACCCGGTCCGACGCTGGCAGGATGAGACCGTGATGAATTGGCCGGCGCCGACGCCTACCGCTGCTGTCGACGCGACGGTGATCGTGCCCGGTTCGAAGTCGCAGACCAATCGGGCGCTGGTGCTGGCCGCACTGGCCGCCGACCGCGGCGGCGGCGTCTCCACCCTGTCCGGCGCCCTGCGCAGCCGCGACACCGACCTGATGCTCGACGCACTGCGGGCACTGGGCCTGCGCGTCGAGGCGGTGGCGCACCACGTGACGGTCAGCGGCAAGATCGACCCCGAGCCGGACATCCGGTTGAACTGCGGACTGGCCGGTACCGTGCTGCGGTTCGTGCCTCCGCTGGCAGCACTGGGCACGGTCACCGTCACGTTCGACGGGGACGAGCAGGCCCGGGCCCGGCCGATTGCACCGCTGTTGGACGCGATGCGCAGCCTTGGCATCGCGGTCGACGGCGACGGATTGCCGTTCGGGGTCCACGGCACCGGGGCGGTGGCCGGTGGCACGGTGGCGATCGACGCCTCGGCATCCTCGCAGTTCGTCTCCGGCCTGCTGCTGGCTGCGGCGGCGTTCGACGACGGGCTGACCGTGGTGCACACCGGGGCGAGCCTGCCGTCCGCGCCGCACATCGCGATGACGGTGGCGATGCTGCGCCAGGCCGGAATCGACGTCGACGACGCCACCGCGAACCGCTGGCGGGTCGAGCCGGCGACGGCGGCAGCCCGCAACTGGGATATCGAGCCGGACCTGTCCAACGCCACCCCGTTCCTGGCTGCCGCCGTGGTCACCGGAGGACGGGTGCGTATCGCCGGCTGGCCCGCGGTCGGCGTCCAGCCCAGCGCGGCCATCATCGAGATCATCGGCGCCACCGGCGCTCGGGTGAGCCACACCGACGCGCACCTTGAGGTGCAGGGCCCAGACGGTTACGGCGGCTTCGACGTGGATCTGCGGGCCGTCGGCGAGCTCACCCCGACGGTGGCTGCGCTGGCAGCCTTGGCCGATCCCGGGTCGGTGTCGCGGCTGAGCGGCATCGCGCATCTGCGCGGGCACGAGACCGACCGCCTCGCGGCGCTGACAACCGAGATCAACCGGTTGGGCGGCCAGGCCGTCGAGACCGACGACGGCCTGGTGATCACCGCCACCGAGCTGCACGGCGGGACGTGGCACTCCTACGCCGACCATCGGATGGCCACCGCCGGTGCGATTCTGGGGCTGCGGGTGCCCGGCGTGGAGGTCGAAGACATCGAGACCACCGCCAAGACCCTGCCGGCGTTTCCCCGGATGTGGGCCGACATGCTCGCCGATGCGGGAGCCGGGGCTTGAAACCGGAGGACTACGACGAGTCCGACGTCAAAGTCCGCTCCGGCCGCGGATCGCGGCCGCGCACCAAAATCCGCCCGGGGCACGCCGATGCCCGTTCGGCGATGGTCGTCAGCGTGGACCGCGGCCGCTGGGGCTGCGTTTTGGACGGGGATCCGGCCGACCGGCCGGTCACCGCGATGCGGGCCCGCGAGCTGGGCCGTACCCCGATCGTGGTCGGTGACCGCGTCGACGTGGTCGGCGACCTGTCCGGGCGGCCGGACACGCTGGCACGGATCGTGCGACGCAGACCCCGGCGAACGGTCTTGCGGCGCACCGCCGATGACACCGACCCCACCGAGCGGGTGGTGGTCGCCAACGCCGATCAGCTGCTCATGGTGGTGGCGCTGGCCGACCCGCCGCCACGGACCGGTCTGGTCGAACGGGCCCTGATCGCCGCCTACGCCGGAGGCCTGGCGCCGATTCTGTGCCTCACCAAGACCGACCTGGCCGATCCGGAGCCGTTCGCCGGTCAGTTCGCCGACCTGGACCTCACGATCGTGACCGCGGGCCGCGACGACCCGCTCGACGCCGTCGCCCCCCTACTGGAGTCGAAAGTGACCGTGCTGCTGGGCCACTCCGGTGTCGGCAAGTCCACCCTGGTGAATCGCCTTGTCCCAGATGCTGACCGGGCCGTGGGGCGGGTCACCGACATCGGCCGGGGCCGGCATACGTCCACTCAGTCGGTAGCCCTGCGGCTGGCGGACTCCGGCTGGGTGATCGACACCCCGGGGATTCGCTCGTTCGGCCTGGCCCATATTGCGCCCGACGACGTGTTGCTGGCGTTCTCCGACCTGGCCGAGGCCATCGCGGACTGTCCGCGCGGCTGCGGCCATCTGGGTCCGCCCGCCGATCCCGAATGCGCGCTGGACAACCTGACGGGGGCGGCGCAGCGCCGGGTCGCGGCGGCCCGCCGGTTGCTCACGGTGTTGCGCGAGGGCTGACGCTTTTGGCTTCCGCCGGATCAGGCGGCTAATTCCGCCTGCCGGCCGCTGCGCCAGCCGCGCACCGCCTTGATGGCCGACTTGAGACCGCGACGGCGCCCGGTCATCGGATCCACCCGCGAGAATCCCGGCCCGAGTTCGGCGAACATCTTCTCGCTGCGCGTTTCCGGCGCGTCATCGGCAGTGTCATGCAGGAAGCGGTCCGGCAGAGACAGTTTGGCGATGGTGCGCCAGGTTTTGCCGTACTGCACCAGGAACGGGCCGGAGGTGTAGGGCAGGTCGTAGCGCTCGCAGACGGCCCGCACCCGCTCGGCGATCTCGGGGTAGCGGTTGCTCGGCAGATCGGGGAACAGATGATGCTCGATCTGGTGCGACAGGCTGCCGGAGAAGAACCGCATCACCGGTCCGGCGTCGATGTTGGCGCTGCCCAGCAGTTGCCGGAGATACCACTGCCCCTGCGACTCACCGGCCATGTCGGTCTTGGTGAACTTCTCTGCGCCGTCGGGGAAATGGCCGCAGAAGATGATGGCGTTGGCCCACACGTTACGGATCACGTTGGCGATCGCGTTGGCCTTCACCGTGGAGGCGAACGATGCGCGGGGCGACAAGGAGGTCAGGGCCGGAAACGCGATGTAGTCCTTGAACAACTGCCGGCCGGCCTTGCCGCCGAACTCCCGCAACCGCACCAATGACGCCTGGCGGTCGTTGCGGCCCTTGAAGATCTTGCCGACCTCCAGGTGCTGCAACGCCACTCCCCACTCAAAACCGATCGCGAGCATGGCGTTGTAGAAGATGTTGAATATGTTGAAGCGCTTCCAGGGCGCGTCACGCGTGACCCGCAGCAGGCCGTAGCCCACGTCGTCATCCATCCCGAGGATGTTGGTGTACTTGTGGTGAGCGAAGTTGTGGGTGAAACGCCAGTGCTTGGAGTAGCCGGCCATGTCCCATTCCCAGCCACTGGAGTGGATCTCGGGATCGTTCATCCAGTCCCACTGGCCGTGCATGACGTTGTGGCCGATCTCCATGTTCTCGACAATCTTGGCCACGCCCAGGGTCGCCGTACCGGTCCAGCGCGCCCAGCGCCGATCCCCGGCCGCCAGCAGCACCCGACCGGTCACCTCAAGCAGTCGCTGAGCCGCGATGGTGCGGTGGATGTATCGAGCGTCGCGCTCGCCCCGACTGGCCTCGACGTCTCGGCGGATGGCATCCAGCTCTGCAGCGAGGTTCGCCACGTCGGCGTCACTGAGGTGCGCGAACACCTCGACGTCGGTTACCGCCATTTACTTCCTCCAGGAAACGCTTTACTGTCTTTACCTACGCTATCGTAACTTACGTCAACGTAGGTTACCAGCGGGTAATCCTTAGACGTCCAGTTGGCAATCGCCGGCTGCGGCGCACACACAGGTCTGCACCCGGGTGCCGGCCTCGTGGTCGACACCGGTGCGCAGATCACGGACCTGCCCCGAAACCAGCGTCACCACGCATGACTGACAGATACCCATCCGGCATCCGAACGGCATCAGCACGCCGGCGCCCTCGCCCGCCTCCAGCAACGTGGTTGCCGCATCCGCCGCGACACTCTTTCCGCTGGCAGCGAAGGTGACGGTACCGCCGCCCCCGGCCGCGCCGGTGCGCGCCACCGAGAACCGCTCGACGTGCAGACGCTCGGAGATCCCCGCCTTCGACCAGAGAAGCTCGGCGTCGCCCAACATCGCCGCCGGCCCGCAGGCCCAGGTCTGACGCTCACGCCAGTCGGGCACCGCACCGTCGAGGGCTTCCGGGCCACGCAGCTGCAGCCGGCCCTGGTCGCGCGTGGTGCGCAGCAGCAGCCGGTAACCGGGGTTGTCCTGCGCCAGGCGGTCCAGCTCATCGGCGAACAGCGCGTCTGCCGCGGTCGGGGCCGAGTGCAGGTGAACAACGTTGCCCACCTCGCCCCGCCGGGCCAGGGAGCGCAACATCGCCATGACCGGGGTGATCCCCGATCCCGCGGTGAGGAACAGAACCGAGGCCGGCGCCGGATCGGGCAGCACGAACTCCCCCTGCGGGGCCGCCAGTCGCACGATGGTCCCGGCCGCAACGCCGTCCACCAGATGACTGGACAGAAAACCCTCCGGCATCGCCTTGACGGTGATCGCGATGGTTCGGGCGCCGCTCACCGGTGCCGATGTGAGCGAGTAGGACCGCCAGCGCCATCGCCCGTCCACCAGCAGGCCGATACCGATGTATTGACCGGGCCGATAGTCGAACTGGAAACCCCAGCCGGGCTTGATGACCAGCGTCGCCGAATCCGCGGTCTCCCGCCGGACCTCCACCACGCGGCCGCGCAGTTCGCGGGCCGACCACAACGGGTTGACCAGCCGCAGATAGTCATCCGGCAGCAGCGGCGTGGTGATCTGTGTGGCGATGCGACGTAATGCGTTCCACGCCGGATGCCGCTCGGCCCCCGCGGCGGTCGCCCGCTTGGTGTCGCCGAGCCGCGCGACGATGGCCGATTGCTTCTTGCTCACGACGGTGTCCCTGTTCGCTACCGGATGGATGAACCTACGGTACCGTAACTTAGCTCGGGCGGCATCAGAGCAGGTCAAGCAGGAACGGCAGCTCCTGGGTGGCGTACCAGGCCAGGTCGTGGTCCTGGGCGTCGCCGACTGTCAGCTCGGCGTCCTCGTCTCCGAGATCGGCGTCGTCGATCACCGCCAGCGCCGCGCGTACAGCCGGCTCGGCAGCGGCGTTGTCCACATACGCCGCGACCACGTCGGTGATCGCCACCGGACCCGCCAGCCGGACCACGGCGGCGTCCAGGTCGGGGCGGACCGTGACGCCCTCAACTTCGGCGACCAGCACCGCCCGGCGAACCGGCAGCTTCTCGGCAGCCGGATCGGTCGCGGCAGCACCGAGCAGCCGCAGCGACGCCAGCGCCGCCTCGGCGAGCGCGACCTCGGCCAGCTCGTCCTCGTCGCCGTGGGCGTAGGCCTCCCGCAGTGCCGGAGTCACCGCGAACGCCGTTCCGCTGACCGGACGCAGTGAGCCGTCGGCGACCAGCTGGGCCAGCATGGCCAGCGTCGCCGGGATGTAAACCCGCATGAGCCAGACCTTAGCCCGCGGCCATCGACCCCGGCCCAGTAGAGCAGGGCGAGAGCTCGCAGCAGGGGCTGTACGAGGATTGCCAACACCCTTGGATTGCGGCTATTTCGCGGCTCGCTCCCGTTGGATCTCCAGGGCGATGTCGATGAGTTGGTCCTCCTGGCCGCCGATCAGCTTGCG
>NZ_LQOT01000044.1 GCF_002101585.1 Mycolicibacter engbaekii
CAGGTTTCCACTGAGGACTTCCAGGACGGCCACACGCGCTTTGGACATGACCCATGACTGTCACCTATGACGCGGCTTATCGACCATCACTGCAGATGTCACCCATGTCCCGACTCATCTGTCACCTATGTCATGAACTCACACACCTCCGCCACCGCCATGAGTCGGCTGCGTTTTGCGCTCACCCCCTCCCGTTGACTCTGCGTCCACCAGGCATCCCACTCGGACTTCTGCCTGGTGAGCGCAGAGTCAACGCTTAAGAGCGGGGGATCTGTGCGGTGATGGTGTTCATCAACGCGCTATAGCGTTTGACCTCCGGATCCTGCCCGGGCTTGCCGCTGGAGATCAGCCCGGCCGACAGGCCGCGCTCGGGGTCGGTCCAGATGGCGCAGTTGACCAGCCCGAGATGCCCGAACGCGGCGGGGGCACCGCGGCCGAACGGCCCGAACCGCTCCGAGCCCAACATGAATCCGGTGCCCCAGCGCAGCGGTGCCAGTCCCGTCGCCACGTCCGGGCGCAGCCGTCGGCACTGCGCGGTGGCGGCCCGCAGGGTCTGCGGCGCCAGCACCCGCACTCCGTCGAGTTCGCCACCGCGGCGCCAGATCTCGGCGAACCGGGACAGCTCGAACGCGGTGGAGATGGTGTTCGACGACGGCACCACCGTGGTGAGGAAGAACTCGCTGTTGGTGACCGGAATGATCTCGTGCACCGAGCCGCCGATCGCCTTGCGGAACACCGCAACCGCCGCGCCCGCAGGTTGGCTGCCGGTCGCATGACTGGGCGCCACCCGTGGAATGTCTTGCGGTGCAACACCGTAATTGGTCCACCGGAAGCCCAGCGGATCCAGGATCTCCGTTGCCAGGATCTCCCGGATGTCCCGGCCGGTGGCGGCCCGCACAATCTCGCGGGTCAACGGGCCCCAGGTCAGCGCGTGGTACATGTGCAGCAGCCCGGGGCGGTACAACGGTCGCAGTTTGGCCAGCTGCGCCTGGGCATACTCGGGGTCGTCGGCGCGGTTCAGGTCGGGCTTGGGACCCGTTGCCAGCGGAACTCCGGCGCTGTGCGTCATCACGTGCCGAATGGTGGTGCGGTGCTTGCCATGACTGGTGTAGCCCGGCAGGTAGTCGCAGACCTTGTCGTCCAGCGCGAAGGCGCCGCGCTCGGCCAGCATGTGCATCACGGTGCTGGTGATGGCCTTGGCGGTCGAATACACGCAGAACGGGGTGTCGACGCCGACCGGAATCCGTTCGGCGTCCGCGGGGTCGTCCGGGCCATTGCCCCACCCGTGCCCGATCGCGCGGTTGAGCACCACGCGGCCGTTGTGGCGCAGACACAACTGGATGGCCGGGTGCAGGCCGCCGGCATACCAGTGCCGGGCCGCCTGCCAGATCCGCTCCACGGCAGCCGGGTCGATACCGGAGTGGTCCTCGTCGCCGACAGCGGTGACGGTGTCGAGATCGGTGGGGACGCGGATGGCGCCCTGGGGTGTCATGTCGCCAGGTTACGTGGGCGGGCCGGCGGGCCTCAGCGCCGTGCCCCGCGGCCGAAATAGAGTTCCTGCGTCGCCAGGCACACCAGCTGCCCCGCCCGGTTGTACATGGTCGAGGTGGTCAGACCGCGCCCGGCGATGCCGCTGGGCGTGAACTGATCCGAAAGCACCCAGTCACCCAGGTCGACGGGGCGTTGAAACCACAGCGCGTGGTCGATCAGAGCATTGAAGGTGCTGGCCTGGTCGGTGCGTCGCATGGCCAGCGCCGCCTCGACCATCTTCGTTCCGGACAGGTAGGTCAGCAGGGCGCTGTGCATCACCGGATCTGCGGGCACCGCCTCCACCGGCTTCCACCACATCCGCAGCCGGGGCGACGGCTGGCCGCTGTGCGCTGCCAGGCGCGGCGGCGTGTCGACATAGCGCACGTCGAACGGGTGGGGCTGCACCCAGTAGCCGCCCAGTTCTTCGGCGAAGGCCGCGTGTTGTTGCTGCGCGGTCGGCAGCGACTCCGGCTCGGGGACTGCCGGCATCGGCTGCTGGTACTCAGGGGCGTCGACGGCCGTGGTGAACGACGACAGCACTTCCAGCAGGATCTGGCCGTCCTGGCGGGCGGTGACCTGCCGCGTCGACAGCGTGCCGCCGTCGCGGGCGACCTCGACGTGCAGGTCGACCGGGCGCCGCGCATCCCCGGCCCGCAGGTAGTAGACGTGCATGCTGTGCGGCACCCGGTCCGGCGCGGTCCGGCTGGCCGCGATCAGCGCCTGACCGGCGATATGCCCGCCGACGATGTGGTGGGCGGGATTGTCCATTTGGGTGGCCACGAAGTGTTCGTCGTCGCGCCGGTCGACGTCAAGGGTGGCGATGATGTCGGCCAGCTCCGGTTGACGGTGCGGCATCCGGTCGGTCATGTGTGTGCGCCGATCTCCAGCAGGTAGACCCCCGCGCCGATCAGCACCACGCCACCGGCCATCGTCGGGGTGAACGGATCGTCGAACAGGAACCGGGCCAGCACCGCGGTCAGCGTCAGCCCGACGCCCGACCACACTCCGTAGGCCACACCCACCGGGACGCCCCGTTTGAGCACCATGGCCAGCAGCACAAACGACACCACGTAGCCCACGGCGACCGGCAGCGCCCACTGCCATCGGCTGAAGCCGTCGGAGGCGCGTAGCGACAGCGTCCCGGCAACCTCGAACCCGATTGCGCCGAGCAGCAGCAGCCAGGCCATCACTCGCCGGTGAAATGCGGCTTGCGTTTGCCCATCATGGCGCCGATACCCTCCAGCAGGTCCTTCGACGCCAGGAAGGCCGAGTTCCAGGCCGCGACGTAACGCAGGCTGGCCGACACCCGATCGGTGCGCTGCTGATCCAGCACGTCTTTGATGCCGTTGATCGTCAACGGCGGGTTCGCGGCGATCTCGGCAGCGGTCGCGTGCGCGGCGGCCAGGCTGGCCTCGGCGTCGGGGTAGACATCGTTGACCAGGCCGATCTTCTCCGCCCGTGCCGCGTCGATGTCCTTGCCCGTCAGCGCGAGTTCGCGCAGGTGACCGTCGGACAGGATCATCGGCAGCCGCGCCAGGCTCCCGACGTCGGCGACGATCGCCAGCTTGACCTCGCGGACGCTGAATTTGGCGTCGGCAGAGGCATAGCGGATGTCGACCGCGGAGATCAGGTCCACCCCGCCGCCGATGCACCAGCCGTGGACCGATGCGATGGTCGGCGTGCGGCAGTCGGCCACCGCGGTGATCGAGGCCTGCATGCGCTGCAGGTCGCGGTGGAACTCCGCCCGCGGCCGGGCCAGCGCGCCTTCAGCCAGCATCGGGGTCATCGTGCCGCCCATGGCGGCCACGTCCAGCCCGTAGCTGAAGTTGTTTCCCGAGCCGGTCAACACGATCGCCCGCACATCCTGGTCGGCATCGAGTGCGGCGAAGGCCTGCGGCAACTCCGCCCAGAACGCAGGGCCCATCGCGTTGCCCTTGCCCGGCCCGATCAAGGTGACCTGGGCGATGTGGTCTTTGATCTCTACGGTGAGCGACTCATAGGTCTCGGCCATACCACAGACCGTAGCGTGGTCATATGGCCTCCGATCTGCGACCCGGTCCCAACGATCCGCCAGCCGACGAGCTCGCCGCCGCCGAAGCCGCGTGGGCGGTGCTCGAGCAGGTGCTCAGCGGTATCGCCAGCGACCAGTGGTCCAATCCGACACCGTGCTCGGAGTTCGACGTGGCGCAGCTGACCGAGCATCTGCTGCGCTCCGTCACCCTGCTCGGCGGCGTGGCGGGCGCGCAGTTCGGGACCGGCGACCCCGGCGAGACGCTCGCTGCGCGAGTCGGCGCGAAGGCCCGGCCCACCCTGGACGCCTGGCAACGCCGCGGGCTGGACGCAACCGTGACGATCGGCGAGCACGAGCTGCCGGCGCGGGTCGCGGCCGGAATTCTGTCGGTGGAATTCCTGGTGCACGCTTGGGACTACGCGGAGGCCACCGGCCGCGGCGTGGACGCCGGCGAGCCGCTGGCGGAGTACGTGCTGGGCTTGGCCCGCGCGATCATCACCCCGCAGGGCCGGGTGCAGGCGGGGTTCGACGAGCCTGTCGCGGTCGCCGACACCGAACCGGCCTTACGCCGGCTCCTCGCTTTCACCGGCCGGTCATAGCCTCGCCACCTGCGCGCCAGCCGCCTGTCGCCCACGCCGTCTACCGTGGGGGACACATGAACGTCACGGGGTGGGTTTGGGGGCTGACCGTCGTCGGCCTGGTGGGGCTCGTGGTTTTCGACTTCGTCTTCCACGTGCGGGAACCGCACGTCCCGACGCTGCGGGAAGCCGCGATCTGGTCGGCCGGCTACGTCGGCATCGCGGTGGCCTTCGGGCTCGGCCTGCTCGTGTTCGGCGGGGGCGTCGCCGCCTCGGAGTACTTCGCCGGCTACATCACCGAAAAGGCCCTCTCGGTCGACAACCTCTTCGTCTTCCTGGTCATCATCACCTCGTTCGGTGTTCCCCGCGAACAGCAGCAGAAGGTGCTGCTGTTCGGGATCACGCTCTCCCTGGTCGCCCGGACCGGCTTCATCTTCCTCGGAGCCGCCCTGATCAGCACCTTCTCCTGGGCTTTCTACTTCTTCGGGCTGATCCTGCTGCTCACGGCCCGCAAAATGCTGCAGTCGGGCCGGCGCGAAGCGTCGCACCAGGCCCATGCCGGCGTCGTCCGGTTGGCCCGAAAGGTCGTCGGGGGCCCGATGCTGCTGGTGATGATCGCCATCGCCGGCACTGACGTGATCTTCGCCCTCGACTCGATCCCGGCGATATTCGGGCTCACCCAGCACACCTACATCGTGTTCACCGCCACCGCGTTCTCACTGCTGGGCCTGCGGCAGCTCTACTTCTTGATCGACGGCCTGCTCGACCGGCTCGTCTACCTGTCCCAGGGCCTGTCGGTGATCCTCGGGTTCATCGGGGTGAAGCTGATCCTGCACGCGCTGCACGACAACAACCTGCCGATCATCAACGGCGGCAGACCGGTCGGCGTCATCGAGATCGGCACCGGGCCGTCACTGCTGGTGATCCTGGGCGTACTGATCGTCACCGTCGTCGCGTCGTTGGGCCACCGACGGGAAGCGCGGGACGCACATCGCAGTGCGACCGGGCGCCATCCAGAGCTTGCGCGGCGGCGCTGACTCCCTGATCGCCGCCCAACGGCTTTACCGGCGGTCGCCCTCGGTGTCGTCGAAAAACCGCCACTGGCCGTCGAGGTCGACTTCCATCCGCCACCCCAATTCGGTGTTGTCGGCCTTGACGTCGACAAACCAGGCGTGCGCGTCTTCGGCGCTGGCGATGTCTTTGGTGTCCACGACTTCGCCCTGTGGGTCCAGTACTCGATAGGTTGACATGCGTTGGGGGTTCCCGCACGCCGGCGCGGCGAATCGTGGTTGTCCGCCGCAATCACGCTTAAGCGCGGCCCTACACCCGCTCGAGATAGAAGTAGAAGTACTTGCCGTTGTCCAGCACACCTTTGCCGTTCATGATGCCCAGCACGGTGTCCTGGTCGATCCGCTTGAAGTGATCATGCGTGGGCTGGCCGTCGTAGACCATGGTCGCCACCACCTCGCCGCGGAACTCCTCGGCCCACAGGCTCGCCTCGCCCTTGCCGAGCTTGACGTTGGAGAACTTGTTGCCGTCGTCGTCCAGGCACACCAGCGGCTGCACATCGGTCACCGAGTTGAAGGTCTTGCCGAACCACCGGGCCTTTTCCAGCAGGCCGTTCATCCGATGGCCGGTGACGAACTCCCCGCCGCGCCACTCGCCGATCATCTGGTCGAGGGTGGCCGGCGGCAGCAGCGCCCAGAACTCGTCGATCTCGGCGTCGGGGATCTGCCCGGTGCGTTCCCGCAGGGCGCGGAAGGTGGTGCGGGCCTGTTCTTCGTTCATCGTCGACATTCCTTTCAGGCCTTTCAGGAGGCCTTGTTCACGGCCCGCTTGAGGCCGAACAGCAGAGCGTGGGACAGCACCGTGGCGATCCCGGGCAGCCGATTGTCGGCGCTGACCGTGTAGCGGATCTCGGTTCCGGATCCCGTCGACCGCAGAGCCACCTCGCCGACGTAGTTGCGGAACGGGATACCCGACACGCCCCGGTAGCTCAGCCGCTGTTCGGGCTCGAACGCGATGATCTCCTCCACCAGCGGCGCCATCCCCGGCACGGCCTGGATGCGACGCTGGGCGCCGACGCCGTTGGGTGCCGGGGTTCCCGGCGCGATCACGGTGATCTTCAGTCCGGGAGCCCAGCCGGACATGCCCTCGTAGTCGGTGAGAACCGTCCACACGTCGGCCGCGGATGCGGTGACGGTGGCAGTCGCGGTCCCGTGCATAAGTTCCTCCTCAGCGGTACGTCTGTGCGAACCGTAACAGCGCGTCGTTCTCCTCGGGCGCGCCGATGGTGACCCGGACGCCGTCCTGCCCGTAGGGGCGGACCACGATGGCCGCCGCTGCGGCGGCGGCCACGAAATCACCGGTGCGTTCGGCCAGCGGCAGCCACACGAAGTTGGACTGCGAATCGGGCAGGGCGAACCCGGTCGCACGCAGTGCGGCGGCAACCCGGGCGCGTTCGGCCACCACCGCGTCGGTGCGGGCCATCAGCTCGTCGGCGGCGTCCAGCGAGGCGATGCCGGCGACCTGCGCCACGCTGGAGACCGTGAACGGCACGTAGACCTTGCCCAGCGCGGTGATGATCTCCGGATCGCCGACCGCATAGCCCAGGCGCAGGCCGGCCAGCCCGTAGGCTTTCGAGAAGGTCCGCAGCACAACTACATTCGGGTACTGGCGGACCAGACCCAGGCTGTCGGGAACCAGGCCGTCGCGAATGTACTCCACGTAGGCCTCGTCGATGGCGACCAGAACGTGCGAGGGCACCGCGGCGACGAACCGGGCCAGCGCGGCGGGGTCGACCACGGTGGAGGTCGGGTTGTTGGGATTGCACACGAAGATCAGCCGCGTGCGGTCGGTGATGGCGGCCAGCATCGCGTCCAGGTCGTAGGTGTGCTCGCGCAGGGGCACCTGCACCGGCACAGCGCCGGCGGTGCGCACCTGCAGGGGGTAGATCTCGAAGCTGCGCCAGCCGAACACCACCTCGTCGCCCGCGCCGGCGGTGATCTGGATGAGTTGCTGGCACAGGCTCACCGACCCGCAGCCCGCGGCGACGTGTTCCGGACCGAAACCGACGTGCTCGGCCAGGCGGGCGCGCAGGGCGGCGTAGCCGTTGTCGGGGTAGCGGTTGGTGTTGGCCAGGGCGGCCTCGACGGCCTTGACCACGCTGGGCAGCGGACCCAACACCGTCTCGTTGCTGGCGAGTTTGATCGAGCCCGGGACCGTCTTGCCCTCGACGTAGGCTGGCAGAGCGGCCATCTCGGGGCGCAGTCTGGCGGTCACGGACCACAGCATATGTGGGCCGTTGCTGGCGTTGTGCCCCGCGGTTTCAGAACTGGGGGAGTGATCCGGTACCCTCAACGAGTTCGAGGAGGCGTGCCAGAGCGGCCGAATGGGACTCACTGCTAATGAGTTGTCCTCTTTACGGGGGACCGGAGGTTCAAATCCTCTCGCCTCCGCAACGGCCGAGCCTGCTCGACCGACAACTGAAGACCGGCGCCCGTAGCTCAACGGATAGAGCATCTGACTACGGATCAGAAGGTTGGGGGTTCGAATCCCTTCGGGCGCACAAGAAAGACCCCTCCGACCTGTGTCGGAGGGGTTTTCTGTGTCCGGGCGCGCCGGTCTCAGACGGGAGCCTGCGTCGACCTGGAGTCACGCCCGAGCACGCTGCTACGGGTCAGAAGGTTGGGGATTCGAATCCCTGGGGGCGCACTCATCGCTCGCCGCTGCGCGGTTGGGCCGGAACCACGCTTTCTTGGCCTGCCACGAGCGCGCCAGTCCGTAGGCGAAGATCCCCACCGACAGGCAGACGCAGACCCAGATCACCGGCCCGGCGTAGCGGCCGATCGCGATGGAGATGATCGCCACCACGCAGGCGGTCACCGCGAAGGCCATCGCCGCCAGGTACAACACCAGCGTGGCTCTGGCTCGGTGGTCGGGGCGCAGGGCCACCATCAGCCGGCCGACATAGCCGCTCAGGAACAGCAGCAGTGCGCCGGCGGCCACCTCGAATGCCGTCAACCAACGATCACCGTTGAGGCGAATGAACATGTCGGGCTCGAACTCCCGCTCGGAATTGAAGAACGCGACCAGCATCACCGCGATCCCCAGGCCGACCGGTACCAGGAGGTGCTTGCGCATCACCGGCCACACGTGCGGAGCCGCGGTGAGCCGCACCAGCATGTGGTAGATGTTGCCCATCACCCCGGCGATCAGGCACAGCCAACCCGCCACCTGCTGAACGTTCCACAACCCCAGCAGACTGTGCAGGGCCGGGCCCAGCTGGGTGGCGGCCCATGGGGTCAGCAGGAACAGCGCGCACCCCTCCATCGCGATGGCGAAGGTGGCGCCGGCCTCCCACCGTGACCGCCAGGTGTCGCGGCGAACCCACAGGCAGTAACCGACGATCGCCAGGGTGGCCGCGGCGATGGCAGATATCAGCATGCGCCGGTCACCGCCCCCTGCCGCCGGAGGTGAACCAGGCGCTCTTGGCCTTCCAGGATCGCGCAGAGCCGTAGGCGAAGGTTCCCGCCGCCAGGCAGATGCAGAACCAGATCCCGGGGCTGGCGTCGTCCCCGGCGACCCAGGACGAGCCGACCACCAGAAGGGACGCGGCGATGGCGGCCGTCATCGACACCAGGTGCAGATCCAGGGTGCGCCTGGCGCGCGGATCGTGGCGCAACGTCAGCATCAGCCGGCTGGAGTAGATGCTGAGGTAGAAGGCCAGCGACCCCCCGACCAGGAAGTACGTCACCATCCAGCCATCGGTACCGGGGCTGGCGAGCACATCGGGCTGGTAGGTCTGATCGGACCGCAGGTAGGCCAGCACCATCACGGCAACGCCCAGGCCGATGGGGATCAGCAGGTGGCGGCGCATGATGACCCGCACCTGAACGGGGTCGGCGAGCCGCAGCAACATGTGATAGATGTTCGCCGTCACCGCCACGAGCAGGCATAGGTGGCCGATCAGCGCCTGGGCGTTCCACACCCCCAGACCGTCGTGGAGCACCGGGCCGATCTCGGCCGCGGCCCACGGCGACATCAGGAGCAGCGCAAAAGCCAGGAGCGCCAAGGTGAGGGTGGCGGCGTTCTCCCAGCCTGTCGACCAGGTGTCGCGGCGCACCCAGAGGCTATAGGCGAGCAGCGCCAAGGTGGCGATCAGGAGTGCTGTCATGGCGTGATCTCAGGACAGGGCTTGCGGGGGTTTCGGCTGTGCCACCGGACGTTCGGAGCTGCTGAACCACGCCGCCTTGGCCTGCCAGGACCGAGCCGACCCGTAGGCGAAGATGCAGATGGCCGCGCACACACACAGCCAGACCAGAGTGCTCAGGTCGGCGTGGATCCAGGTGGTGCTCAACTGCACCAGCATGGCTGCCAGGCCGAAGGCCGACGACAGCGTGTAGAGCTCGACGGTCTCCTTGGCCCGCGGATCCGCCCGCGATATCAGCAACAGCCGGGTCGCGACGATACCCAGGTAGATCAGCGTGGAGGAGACCACCGCCCAGTACGCGGCGTGCCAGTGGTTGGAGTCCACCGTGGCGAAGCCGTCCGCGCTGTATCCGGAGGCGGCGGCCGGGAACAGCGCCACCATCGCGACCATGGCGAACTGGACCGGGCGCACCACCCTGTGTCGGAACCAGGGGCGCATCTGGTCCAGCGAGGCCACCCGCGCCAGGACGTGATAGGCGTTGGCCGCGATGGCGATGACGAAGCAGAGGTGACCGGCCAGCTGCTGCAGGTTCCATATCCCGGTGGCCCGGTACATCAACGGCCCGAGGGTTTCGGAGACCCAGGGCGACATCAACGCCAGTCCGATGGTCTCCAGCGCCAGGGCCAGGGTGACGCCGATCTCCCAGCGCGACCACCAGGTGTGGCGGCGCACCCACAGGCTGTACAGCGTCACCAGCACGGTGACACCCATGAGGGCCGACATCATGGGTCGACCGTACTTGGTGGCGGCGCCGTTATACGGGCGGTTTGTCCAGATTGGCTTTGAGGTCGCCCAGGCGCAGCGTGGGCGTCGGGGGCGGCGCCGTTTCCAGGTATTCGGCCACGGCGTCGTGCTCGATCAATCCGAACCGCACCTGAAGGTCGACGGGATTGAGCCCGAAGTACCTCGCCACTCGGATCAAGTTGTCCGCGCTGATCAGCCGCCCTTCATGTGCCGCCTTGTAATAGGCGGACTTGCGGTAGCCGAATGCCTCGTAGACCTCGCTCGCGCCGAGCGGCCTGCCCACAAGGTATGGCAACACTACGGTTGGGTCTTTGTGACGATCGTCCACAGCAATACACCTTAGCTCTCGTTCGTGGACCGCACAAGTATTTTAGCGACTCGGCGGAGCGTAATTCCTACTAGGACCGACTGGGAGTAAGCAATTCAAGCATCCCACGGGCCGCAATCCTGGTTCCGGCTGGGATAGCGGAAAGGTCGACCACATAGTCCGGCGAATGCGGGGTATAAGGGAACAATTCGCCCCGTTCAGCGCACTTCTCGTACACCTTCGGATCGGCGATTCCGACCAGGAGATACGCCAGCGGCACCTCAAGATGCGGCCCTTTGAGCAAGTGACAGTCCTCCGAGCCCGTCATCGCCGGCAGGTCGCGCAGGACGTGGGATTCGCCCAGCAGATCGCCCAGCGCGGCGGCCACCCGATCGGTGAGAGCAGGGTCGTTGACCAACGGCGGGGCGCCACCGGCCATGGTGATGGTGGGCAATCGATCGTCGGGCATGCCGACGCTGCGCGCGATCCCGGTGCAGATCGCCCGAATGCCGGTCAGCATCTGCTCGCGCACCTGCGGATTGAACCAGCGCAGGTTGACCTTGAGCAGCGCCCGGTCCGGGATCACGTTGTAGGTGCCGCCGGCCTGCACCGAACCGACCGTCAGCACCGCGGTCTCGCTCGGCGCGATGGTGCGGCTGACGATGGACTGGAACTGCACGACGGCCTGCGCGGCCATCAGCACCGGGTCGCGGGCCAACTGGGGCATCGACCCGTGCCCGCCGACGCCGTGGAAAACCACGTCCAGCTGGTCGGTGCCGGCCATCCGCTCGCCGCCGACCGCGGCCACCATCCCCACCGGTATCGGGGCGGTGTGCATCGCCAGGAAGGCATCCGGCCGCGGGGCGACGTCGTACAGGCCCGCGGCGACCATGGCCGCCGCGCCACTGATCAGCTCCTCGGCCGGTTGACCGACCAACACCGCCGTACCCGACCACGAGTCGGTGGTCTGGGCGAGCACCTTGGCCATCCCCAGCATCCACGTGACGTGCGCGTCGTGCCCGCACATGTGGCCCAATTCCGGGATGCTGCTCGCGTAGTCCAGTCCGGTGGCCTCCGGCACGCGCAGCGCGTCCATGTCGGCGCGATACATCACCACCGGGCCCGGGCCGTTGGCCAGCACCCCGACCACCCCGGTCTGGCCGATTCCGGTGGTCACCGTCAGGCCCAGGTCGCTGAGTGCCTGGGCGACGGTCCGCGCGGTACGCACTTCGTGAAACCCCAACTCGGGGTGGCGATGCAGATCTTTGAAGATCTCGACCAACCGCCGGGTGTCGGCGGCGACGATGTCTTCGACGCGGTCGGTCAGGCCGGTCACGTCGCACCGACCATCCAGGTGCTCTGGGCGCGCTCGAAAAGCCAGACGGCGGCCTCGTGCAAGGTCTGGCCGACTTCCCGGTCGGCCATCCCGGCGCAGGCTCGTGCCAGCGTTCCCTCGATCACAATGGCCAGTTTGAACCCGGCCATCACCGTGTACCACCCGATCTGCGACAGATCGCGGGAGCTGCCCGCGGCGTAGCGCTGCACCAGATCATCGGTGGAGGCCAGCCCGTCCATACCGGTCAGCGTGTGGCTGAACACGCTCGACCCGTCGTCTTGGCGCCAGGTGGCCAGCAACCAGCCCAGGTCCAGCAGCGGGTCACCGATGGTCGACATCTCCCAGTCCACGATCGCCGCCACTTCCGGTCCGGTGGGCGAGAACATCACGTTGGCGGCGTGGTAGTCGCCGTGCAGGATTCCCGGTTGCCAGGATGTCGGCACATTGTGCTGCAGCCAGGCGGCGACCTCGTGCAGCCCCGGCAGGTCCGGCCCCGGGTAATTCTCGAACTGCCCGTAGGAGTCCAACTCGGCCAGCCAACGCGGAACCTGGCGTTCCAGGAAGCCGTCCGGCTTTCCGTAATCCGCCAACCCCACCGCGACATGGTCGACGGCGCCGAGCTTGGCCAGCGCGTCGGCCATCGACAGACCCATCCCATACCGGACCGTCGGATCACCGGCGTGCAGGGCGGGTAAGTCGCCGCTGGCGTTGAACCCGTCGACGGGCTCCATCAGATAGAACACGGCGTCGCCGAGCACCGCCGGGTCGTCGCAGACGGCGATCAGGCCCGGGTGCGGCACGTCGGTACCGGCCAGCGCGGCCAGCAGCCGGGTCTCGCGCAGCATCACCGCGTTGCTCCGCGGCCGCAGGTGCCGCGGACCGCGCCGCAGGACATAACTGCGGCCGGCTCGGGTGAACCGCAGCATGACGTTCTGCGTGCCACCGGACAGTTCGGTGACGTCATCCAGCGGGCCCTCGCCCAGGCCCTGAGCGGACATCCACGCCGCCACCGCTTCAAGGTTCACGGGGGGAAACCTACCCGTCACCGCAGTGCGCTTGAGTGGATTTGCCGACCCGCGTCAGCTTTTCGGCCGCGCCTGCTGGGAGATCGTCTGCACCCGAATCGAGTCGTCTCCGAACACGAAGGTGTCCACCCCGTCGACTTCGAATGCCGCAGCGGCCAGCGACCATTCCAGCAGCAGCACATCGCCGCTGTAGGTCTGCGACTTGATCTCGAACTCGGCGTCGGCCAGTGCGGCGGACAACTGGCTGAACGCGGCCCGGATTGCGCTTCGGCCGCGCGCCACACCGGCGGCGGTGATCAGCTCCGAGTCGTCGGTGTAATCGACCAGCAGCTCATCGACATCGCCGGCGAGCAGCGCCTTGAGGTGGTGGTCGAAGATCTCTTGCGGTGAACGTGCCATCGGAAGAACATAGCCGCGCGACCGACATACTGGAAGGCGATGACGGCGCCACGGGGATCGGTCGAGCGTGTGATGATGGCGCGCGCCGACGGAAAGCCCATCACCGTGCTGGTGGTCGACGACGAGACGGTGCTGGCCGAGATGGTGTCGATGGCGCTGCGCTACGAGGGCTGGACCACGGTGACCGCCGGTGATGGAGCCTCGGCGATAGCCGCCGCCAAAGCCGAGCGTCCCGATGTCGTGGTGCTCGATGTGATGCTTCCCGACATGAGCGGGCTGGACGTGCTGCACCGGCTGCGCGACATCAACCCGCGGCTGCCGGTGCTGTTCCTGACGGCCAAGGACGGCCTCGAGGACCGCCTCGCGGGGCTGACCGCGGGCGGCGACGACTACGTCACCAAGCCGTTCAGCATCGAAGAGGTGGTGCTGCGGCTGCGGGCACTGCTGCGCCGGTCCGGGGTGAGCACCGCCGAATCCGGCGCTCAGATCGTGGTCGGCGACCTGGTCCTCGACGAGGATTCCCACGAGGTGACCCGCGGCGGTGACCCGATCACATTGACGTCCACCGAGTTCGAGCTGCTGCGGTATCTGATGCACAACGCCAGACGGGTGCTGTCCAAGGCGCAGATCTTGGACCGGGTGTGGGGCTATGACTTCGGCGGGCGGGCCAATATCGTCGAGCTCTACATCTCCTACCTGCGGAAGAAAATCGACAACGGCCGTGAACCGATGATCCACACGCTGCGCGGCGCCGGCTATGTGCTCAAGCCGGCTGGGTAAGTCGCCGCACGCCGGCACCTGGCGCGACTGGTCGCTGCGGGCGCGGCTGCTGGTCAGTCAGATCGTCCTGCTGACCGTGGCCTGCCTGGGGATCGGCGCGGTCACCGAACTGGCCCTGCACCAGTTCTTGGTCAGCCAGCTCGATCACCAGCTCCAAGATGCCTCGCGTCGCTCGGCGCGGCTGCACGGTCATCCGCTGGCCGCGCACCGGCATCACCGGCCCCGTCCGGGTCCCGGCCCGGACTTCCTGGACGCGCCCGGGCAGCCGGCGGGCATGGTCGGCGCGGTGGTGGATCCCGGTGGCCCGACCGCAGAAGGTCCCGATGTGCAGGCCGGCTATCTGAGCACCTCCGGGCAGCGCGAGCAGCTGAGTCCTTCGGCCGCAGTTCAATTGAGCGAGGTGACTGCGGGCGCCCCGCCGGTGACGCGCCGGCTCGAGGGGATCGGCCGCTACCGCGTGGTGGCGACCACCACCCGTCGCGGTGATGTGGTGGTCACCGGGCTGCCGCTGGCGGCGGTGGAGGACACCTTGGTCCGGGTGCTGCTGATCTTCGGGCTGGTAACCCTGGTTGCGGTGGCTGCGGTGGCCGCGGCCGCAGGCGTGGTCACCCGGCGCGCGCTGGCGCCGCTGCGCCGCGTCGCGCAGACCGCGGGCGAAGTCGCCGGCCTGCCCCTGGACCGCGGCGAGGTGACACTGCCGGTGCGGGTCGCCGAATCCGACGCCAACCCCCGTACCGAGGTCGGGCAACTGGGCGCCGCGGTCAACCGGATGCTCGATCACATCGCCGCCGCCCTGGCGACCCGCCAGGACAGTGAGACCCGGGTGCGTCAGTTCGTCGCCGACGCCAGCCATGAGCTACGCACGCCACTGACCGCGATCCGCGGTTATACCGAACTGGCGCAGCGCATTCCCGTCTCGGACGGTGCGGACTCCGCAGCGCTGGCGCACGCGCTGAGCCGGGTGCAGTCCGAGACCGAGCGGATGACTCAACTGGTCGAAGATCTGCTGCTGCTGGCGCGGCTGGACTCCGGCCGCCCCTTGGAGCACGAGCCGGTGGACCTGTCCCGGCTGGCGGTCGACGCGCTCAGCGATGCCCACGTCGGCGGCCCGGAGCATCACTGGCGCCTCGAGCTGCCCGACGAGCCGGTGATCGTGCCCGGCGACGCCGCCCGGTTGCACCAGGTGGTGGCCAACCTGCTCACCAACGCCGGCGTCCACACCGGTCCGGGCACCGTGGTGACCCTGCGGCTGGGCGTCGACGGCCAGGAGGCGGTGCTCAGCGTCACCGACGACGGTCCGGGCATCCCGGCGCAGTTCGTGGCGGAGATCTTCCAGCGGTTCGCCCGCGGGGACACCTCGCGGTCCCGCACCGGCGGCAGCACCGGGCTCGGGCTGGCGATCGCCTCGGCGGTGGTCCGGGCGCACCGCGGGTCCATCGCCGTCAGCAGCACACCCGGCCGCACCGTGTTCACCGTTCGGCTGCCCCGCTAGCCGTATCAAGGGTTTGCGCCCGGCGCCCGGCGGGTAGGCGATCGGGATGAATCCCGAAATGCCGCCCGAACCGGGCCGGCCGGACGAGCCGCCTGAGCGCCTGGCGCCCGCGGAGGCACCGGAACGCCTGGCGCCGAGCGAAGTGCCGGAACGGCTGGTCCCCGAAGACCCGCCGGAGGATGCGGCGCAAGCGGTGAGCGATGCGCGCTGAAGAAGGCGACGAGTCGATCCGCGACTACGCCCGCGAGGCACGCGAGACCCGCGACCGGGTGGCGCGCCCCTCGTGGCCGACGCGGCTGCGCCACGCATTGACCGCGTTTCGGCGGCGCCGCTGACGCCTGTGGCCCGGCCGGCAGTGGCAAGCTTGCGCCATGGAGAACCAGCCGGTCAGCGCGTCGATCGAGGCCGCCCACGCGCAGCTGCGCGCAACACTGCCCTTCGATGACACCGCAGACTTCGCCGATGCCGACCGCGGGTTCATCGCCGCCCTGACGCCCTGCGTCATCACCGCCGCCGACGGCCGGGTGGTCTGGGACAACGACAGCTACGACTTTCTGGCCGGCGATCCGCCGACATCGGTGCATCCCTCGCTGTGGCGGCAGTCCCAACTGGCCGCCAAGCAGGGGCTCTACGAAGTGGTCGAGGGCATCTACCAGGTGCGCGGCTTCGACATCTCCAACATCACCTTCGTCGAGGGCGACCACGGGATCATCGTCATCGATCCGCTGATCTCCACCGAGGTCGCCGCGGCGGCGCTGGCGCTCTACCGCGCGCACCGCGGCGGCGACCGGCCCGTCACCGCGGTCATCTACACGCACAGTCACATCGATCATTTCGGCGGCGTGCTGGGCGTGACTTCCCAGGCCGACGTCGACGCCGGCCGGGTGGCCGTGATCGCCCCGGAGGGCTTCATCGAACACGCCGTGGCCGAAAACGTCTACGCCGGCACCGCGATGCTGCGCCGGGCCGGCTACATGTACGGCACCGTGCTGGCGCGGGGCCCGCGCGGGCAGGTCGGCTGCGGGCTGGGACAGAACACCTCGACCGGGGAGGTGTCGGTCATCGTCCCCACCGTCAGCATCTCCCACACCGGCCAAACACTGGACGTCGACGGCGTGCGGATCGAATTCCAGATGGCGCCGGGAACCGAGGCGCCCGCGGAGATGCACTTCTACTTTCCGCAGTTCCGGGCGCTGTGCATGGCCGAGAACGCCACCCACAATCAGCACAACCTGATCACGCTGCGCGGTGCGCTGGTGCGCGACCCGCGGGCCTGGGCGGGCTATCTCACCGAGGCCATCGACACCTTCGCCGGGCGAGCCGATGTGGTGTTCGCCTCGCACCACTGGCCGACGTGGGGAACCGAACGGATCGCGCAATATCTGGGGTTGCAGCGCGATCTGTACGCCTACCTGCATGACCAGACGTTGCGCCTGCTCAACCGCGGTTTCACCGGAGCCGAGATCGCCGAGGAGTTCGCGCTGCCGCCCGCCCTGGACAACGCCTGGCACGCCCGTGGCTACTACGGGTCGGTGAGCCACAACGTCAAAGCTGTCTATCAGCGGTACCTGGGCTGGTTCGACGGCAACCCCGCCCGGCTGTGGCCGCACCCTCCCGAAGCCCTGGGCCCGCGCTACACGGCGGCTTTGGGCGGGCTGGACCGGGTGGTCGAACTGGCCGCGGCCGCCTTCGAAGACGGTGATTTCCGGTGGGCGGCAACACTGCTCGATCATGCGATGTTCACCGACGCCGAGCACGCCGGGGCGCGGGCGCTCTACGCCGACACGCTCGAACAGCTGGCCTTTGGCTCGGAGAACGCGACTTGGCGCAACTTCTTCCTGTCCGGGGCCACCGAACTGCGGACCGGCACCTTCGGGACTGCCGGCAACGTCACCTCGGCGGCGCTGCTCGCCCAGCTGAGCCCCGAGCAACTCTTCGACGCCCTGGCGATCCGGGTCAACGGGCCGCGGTCCTGGGACCTGGAGCTGGCCCTAGACGTCGTATTCAACGACACCGGGAGCAACTACCGGCTCACCCTGCGCAACGGGGTGCTCGTGCACCGCAAGACGCCCGCGGACCCGGCCAGCGCGGACCTGACCGTCACGGCGGCCGACAAGTCAGCACTGCTGGTGGCACTGGTGGGCGGCGGGACCGTGGAGTTCTCCGGCGACCCGACCGCCTGGACCACCCTGCGCGACGTGCTCGAGCACCCCGACCCGAACTTCAACATCGTCACCCCGTGATACCGGCCGCAACCGGCCCCTTAGGGTGGCAGTCGTGCAGTTGCTGCTGATCCGCCATGCGCTCCCGCTGCGCAGTGAGTATGGCCAGGGCTCAGACCCGGAGCTGTCCGAGACCGGATTCGCCCAAGCCCGGCGCCTGCCGGATGCGTTGGCTCGCTTCCCGATCACCCGCCTGGTCAGCAGCCCGCAGCGCCGGGCGATCCAGACCGCCGAGCCGCTCGCGGCGCAGCTCGGTCTCGGTATCGACATCGACGAGCGGTTCGCCGAATACGACCGGGAACTGGCCGGCTACCTGCCGATCGAACAGCTGCGCACCGAGCGGCCCCAGGACTGGGCGCGAATGGCCCAGGGGCATCTGCCCGCCGGCGTCGACGAGGCCGCGTTCTGCGCGCGGGTCGCCGCCGCCCTCGCCGATGTGGCCGCCGGCGCGGCACCCGACGACACGATCGCGGTGTTCAGCCACGGCGGTGTGATCAACGTGGTGCTGCACCAGATTCTGGGCACCGCGCGGCTGCTGTCGTTTCCCATCGACTACGTGTCGATCACCCGGCTGCTGTACTCCCGGTCGGGTCAGGCCGCGGTGGCGTCGACGAACTGCACCGAGCACGTGTGGGACCTGCTGCCACGCAACCAGGCCCGGTTGCCCGGCGGACAGCACGCCGCGGGCTGAGCGGCGGGTTACCGCTGAGCCGCGATGTTGCGTTTGGCGGCGCGCCGCAGCTGGAAGATTCGCGCGGTGCCGACCAGGGCGGTCAGCAGGCCGCCGCTGATCGCAGCCAGCAGGATCGCCACCCCCTTGGGCAGGCTCCAGGTCCAGGCAAAGAATGCCAGGTCGACCGGACCGGTGTTCTGCATGATGAACACCAGCAACACGATCAGGATCAGGAACCCGCCGATCAGCGCGCTCCAAAGCGCACCGGCACGGGTGAACGGCATCGACGCCGACTGCGGCGGCGGTGCACTGTGCTGGCCCTGCGGGTCGACGGGCATTGTCGAGTCGCTGCTCATAAGGACATCTTGCCGGTTTGGCGCCCGAAATGAATCGGATCTTGCGGGTTTGCGCACCGGGGGCCGGTCTGCGGACCGTGGGCCGGTCCCTTACGGTGGGCTGATGAGCGCAGCCCCCTCCGGCCCGTGGCCAGCGATTTTGACCTGGCGGGCGCCCGACGCCTCCCGGATGGAGTCGGTGCGGGTGCAGCTCTCGGGAAACCGGATCAGAGCCAATGGCCGGATCGTGGCCGGAGCCACCGCCGAGCATCCGGCGTTCGGTGTCTACTACGACCTGCACACCGACGAGTCCGGCGCCACCAAACGGCTGGGGCTGACCGTCACGCTCGCCGAACGGGAACGTCAGCTGGTGATCGCCCGCGACGAGGAGAACATGTGGCTGGTCACCGACGCCCGGGGACAGTCCCGCGCCGGGTATGACGGCGCGCTGGACGTCGACATGCTGTTCAGCCCGTTCTTCAACACCCTGCCGATCCGGCGGGCCCGGCTGCACGAGCGGGCGGCGGCGATCACCTTGCCCACGCTGTACCTGAACCTGCCCGACATGTCCGTGGTGGCGGCGACCGCCAGCTACAGCAGTGCCGGAACCCAGCCGGGGATCAAGGTGACCACCCCGGGAACCGACGCGGGCGGCACCACCGTGACCGTCGACTCCGAGGGGTTCGTCATCGACTATCCCGGGTTGGCAACGCGGATCTGATCACCCCGCCGGCCCGGCCCGCGGCGGCCAGCTCCCGGCGCCAGTCCTGCGCTCCGACCACGACCGTGACGATCTCGCTGCGCGGAAAGTTGTCGTAGCGGGTGCGCGCGGCGTGCCCATGATTGACCAGTTCGGCCACCGAGTCCGACGCCGACAGCGAGTCGCGCGCATCGGACAGCAGGGCGATGGCGCGGTCCAGCGCCGGCAGCAGGCGTCGCCAGTTGGCCTCGCACATCGCCCGGACCAGGTCCGGTGCCGTCCCGGCCACCCGGGTGCCATCCCGGAATGATCCGGCGGCCAGGGCGAACGCCAGCGGGACGTCGGCCGCGGTGACGGCCAGTGCCTCGGCCAGCAGATGCGGCAGATGGGAGATGGCGGCCGCGGCCGCGTCGTGCTCCTCCGAGCGTGCGGGCACCGCCACCGAACCGCAGTCCAGAATCAGGTCCAGCACGGTGGTGAACACCGCCGGATCCACATGGTCGTCGACGCTGATCACCCACGGTGCGCCCTTGAACAGATCTGCGTGCCCGGCCGGCCAGCCGGAGTGGGCGGTCCCGGCCATGGGGTGGCCGCCGACGAAACGGGCCTGCAGTCCGGCGGCGGCGATCTCGTCGAGGACCGGGCTCTTGACGCTGGTGACGTCGGTCAGGGGGCAGTCGGGGGCGAGCCGGCCGATGGGGCCGAGCAGCATCGGCAGCGCCGGCACCGGTACCGCGATCACAATCAGCGCACCGGTGTCAGCGGCGCGCGCCAGGGCCGTGTCCAGCTCGGTGGTGGCGTCGAAGCCGTCGGCTATCGCGGCGTTCACCCCGTCCGCCGACCGGTTGTAGCCGAACGCTGTGCGGCCCGCCGCGGCGGCCGCGCGCAACACCGAGCCGCCGATCAGCCCGAGCCCCAAGACACACACCGGAGTTTTCACTGTGCTTACCGCCACTTGTCCAGGTTGGCACACGCTGGTCAAGGGCGTGGACGGCGACTACCGTAGGCGCCCATGGAAGCACAGGGTCCGTCCAC
The DNA here is from genome assembly GCF_002101585.1 of Mycolicibacter engbaekii. Lineage (GTDB taxonomy): Bacteria > Actinomycetota > Actinomycetes > Mycobacteriales > Mycobacteriaceae > Mycobacterium > Mycobacterium engbaekii. The sequence goes on from NZ_LQOT01000044.1 coordinate 20,380, forward strand.
GCAGGACCGTCCAGCCGGCACGCTGGACGGTTTCGGGGTGGCCGTTGTGCGGGAAGACGGCCGCTGGCGTTGCACGTCGATGCGCGCCGCGGCGTTGACCAGTCTGGCCGGGGCGGAGACGGAGCTGCGCGAGTTGCGCAGCTCGGGCGCGGTGTTCGGTCTGATCAACGTGGACCACGAATTCTTCGTGATTGTGCGCCCGGGTCCGGCCGGTACCCGGCTGCTGCTCTCGGATGCCACGGCCGCCCTGGACTATGACCTGGCCGACGAGGTGCTCGAGGCGATCGACGCCGATATCGACGCCGACGATCTGGAGGATGCCGACCCGTTCGAGGAGGGCGACCTGGGGCTGCTCGCCGACATCGGGCTGCCCGCCGCGGTGCTCAGCGTCATCCTGGATGAGGCCGACCTGGCAATCGAGGAGCAGCTGCACCGGATCGCCAGCGAGATGGGATTCGACGACCAGCTCAGCGCGGCACTGCCGCGACGCCGTCGGTGACCGGCCCGCCCAGCGACGAGGACCTGATCCGCGCGGCCCTGGTGGCTGCCGGGCAGGCCGGGCCCCGCGACGTCCCGGTGGGAGCGGTGGTGGTGGGCCCCGACGGCACCGTGCTCGCCCAGGCGGCCAACGCCCGAGAAGCCCTGGCAGACCCCACCGCGCACGCCGAAATGCTGGCGATCCGCGCCGCGGCCGCCGTGCTGGGCGACGGTTGGCGGCTGACCGGTGCCACCCTGGCCGTCACGCTGGAGCCGTGCACCATGTGCGCGGGCGCACTGGTGGCCGCGCGGGTGGCCCGGCTGGTGTTCGGGGCGTTCGAACCCAAGACCGGCGCGGTCGGCTCGCTGTGGGACGTGGTGCGCGATCGCCGGCTCAACCACCGGCCCCAAGTGCGCGGCGGGGTGCTGGCCGCGGAGTGCGCTGCACCACTGGAGGAGTTCTTCGGCCGGCAGCGATTGGGCTGAGAGCCCCTTTGTTGGGTACGCTGTCCCGCGGTGGCGTGTCCGAGCGGCCTAAGGAGCACGCCTCGAAAGCGTGTGTGGGGTAACCCCCCACCGAGGGTTCAAATCCCTCCGCCACCGCCAAGTGATGAGCTACCTCATCCGTCACGGATTTCCCCGGCTTCGTGCCGGGGTTTTCTGTTTGTCGAGCCGCATGCAGTGATGCCGCACCGCGGCTCAGCCGCCGCGCCGTGAACCGGTGCCGGGCGCCGGCTTGGGCCGCACATTGGCCAGCACCATCTGCAGAAACGGTGTGTGGAGGTCTTCGCCGTCCAGGTGGGAACCGATGGTGATGCCCTCATTGGTGGCGATCAGCACCTTGGCCAGCTGGCGGGCCGGCAGCGCCAACTCTCCGCCGAGTCGGCTGATGTGCTTGTCGATGTAGTCGGCCAGCGAGTCCAGCGCCTGTTGCCGTTTGCCGGCCAGGCGTTCGCGAGCCTCGGGATTGCGCAGCAGGAACAGCGAGAACTCATGGCCCAGGGCGGCGCTGTCGGGACCGCCCGTCACCAGTTCGCGCCACCGCTGGGCGAACTGCGTCACGTCGAGTTCCCCCAGGGTCTCGAAGGAGCTGATGACGTCTTCGAAGCTGGTCAACAAGCGCTGCAGGTGCCGCTCGATGACGGCCAGGAACAACTCCTCCTTGGCCCCGAAATGCGAGTAGATCGCGCCGCGGGTGTAACCGGCGGCATCGGCGATGTCCTCAAGCGCGGCCCCCGCGTAACCCCGTCGGGCGAACACTTCCTCGGCGGCGTCCAGCAGCACGCTGCGGGTATGTTCCACGCGCCGTTGCCGGGTCCATCGCTGCGCCACGCGACTCATTGTCCCAGTCCAGTCGCCGTTGCACCCATCAACACCGCCAAGCCCTAGATGCGAAGCTGTATTCAATATACAGTTCTGTATGTGAGGCTGACGTGTCGTACGGCTCGCCCCTGCCGAGCCGGCTGCGGAACTCGTCGCTTTCCGCCAATCGTCTTGCACCACAACCTGTTATGCGAGGGAGGTCCGCTGTGAAGCTGGAAGACCGGATAGCCAAGCACCGCCGGATGGCCGAGAGCTACCGCGACAAGTACGTACTGCAGCAGGTGCAAGACGGCCAGACCTACGACGAGTGGGAGTTCACCGACGACGCGGTCTACACCTCGCCGTACTTTGTGGCCGATCAGGAGTTGGTACTCAAAGAGGTAGCCACCCATTGGAGCATCGCGGCCACCATCGAAGCCAAGGCCTACGGGTTGACCTTCCCGGACTGGAAACCCGTGGAGTTCAAAGTCTGGCCGGCGGAAAACGGTTTCGTCCAGCGCTATCGCTGGGAGGGAACCAACGTCAACACCGGCAAAGTTCAGGGCTTCTACTCGATCAGCTTCGTGGAGACCGACGACGACTGCAAGATCGTGCACTGGTCGACCTATGTCAACGACGACGAGTACGGACCCTTTCTGGAGGCGGCGATCGGCGCCCGTGGACCGTTCCACGGGGACGGCTATATGCAAGCCCTGGCAAGCCATTTCGAGAAGCACGGCATCACGTTCTAGTCACCGGGGCGGTGCGCTGGAGCGCGGCGCCGGGCCTGCGACTGGTATTCGGACGAAGGAACACACCATGACCACCAGTGCCGTCGACGAGTTGTACTACGACCCGTGGGACGCCGACCTCAACGCCGACCCGTACCCGATGTTCAAGCGGTTCCGGGACGAAGCGCCCGTGTACTACAACGCCGCGCACGACTTCTGGGCGGTGAGCCGCTTCGATGACGTCAACCGGACGCTGCTCGACCACCAGACGTTCAGCTCCGCGCGTGGCGTGGTGCTGGAGATCATCAAGTCCGGTATGGAGATCCCGCCGGGCATGCTGATCTTCGAGGACCCGCCGATCCACGACATCCATCGGTCGCTGCTGGCGCGGGCGTTCACCCCGCGCAAGATCAGCGCCCTGGAGCCCAAGATCCGGGAGTTCACGCGAAAGTGCTTGGACCCCTTGATCGGCGGTGACCGGATCGACTTCGTCAAAGACCTGGGATCGGTGATGCCGCTGCGGGTCGTCGGGATGCTGTTCGGAATCCCCCAGGACTACCAGCGCCGCATTCAGGAAGACGGCGACAAGCACGTGCGCACCCAGCGCGGCGGGCAGATGACCGACAACGCCGACGGCGTCCTGGCCGACGGCCAATTGTTCGCCGAGTTCATCGACCATCGCGTCCGCCACCCGGCAGACGACCTCACCACCGAACTGCTCAACGTCGAGTTCGAGGACGAAACGGGAACCACCCGAAAGATGCGCCGCGACGAGCTGCTGATGTTCATGAACGTCGTCGCCGTTGCCGGCGCCGAGACCACCACCCGGCTTATCGGATGGACCGGCAAACTGCTCTCCGAACATCCCCACCAGCGCCGCCACCTCGCCGCCGACCGCTCCGCGCTGCCGCAGGCGATCGAGGAGATCCTGCGCTACGAGCCGCCGGCGCTGCAAGCAGCCCGCTACGTGACCCGCGACGTCGACGTCGCCGGAACCACCATCCCTGCCGGCAGTTCCATCCTGGCCCTGGTCGGTGCGGCCAATCGCGACGAGCGGCGGTTCGGGCTCGACGCCGAGCACTTCGATGTTCTGCGGCCACCGCGCAGCCACCTGACCTTCGGCGTCGGCGCGCACTACTGCCTGGGCAACGCCCTGGCGCGCATCGAAGGACGGATCGCCCTCGACGAGATCCTGAACCGCTTCCCGGACTGGACCGTCGATCTGGACCAGGCGGTCTTCTCGTCCTCCTCGGCCGTGCGCGGGTGGGACAGCATGCCCGCCCACCTCGGCACCTGACGGCCTACGCCGCGGCGCCCCGTCGTCGGCCGGGAATCATCGCGGCCGGTCCACCGCGTAGGTCCCGGCGTCGTCGGCGAACTCCACCAGCACCTGGCGTAAGGCGCCGCCGACCAGCACCGTGCAGGTGAAGCTGGCGCCCCTGCGCACCGTCGGGTTGACCCCGTTGTTGCATCGGACGTCGGTCACGTCGTCGCGGCCGTAGCCGTTGACCGGGTCGGTCAGCACCCGTCGGACACCGTCTTGGGCTGCCCGCACGTCGAGTTGTATCTGCTCGGAATCGCCGACGGTGGTGACCAGCACCCAGGCCAGGAGTACACCCAGGGCGAGCAGCGCGGTGACGCCCGCGGTGATCAACAGGGTCCGATTCGACGGGCGTTGCAGGTCGGGTTTCTGCGCGGTGGCAGCCGGGGAGACCTGCGCGGGCCGCGGACGCGGCGCGTTGGTCAGCGGCCGCGGGCCCGGCGGCGGCCGGTGGGTCCGCGGCGGCGGTGCCGGCCGGCGGAACTCCAGATACCAGGGTTGCTCGGGCGGGCGTGGGCGCTGGTTTGCGGGCCCGGGCGGCCGGTGTGGTTGCTGTGGTGGCCGCGGTATCGGCCGCCCGTGGGGCGGCTTGCGCGGATCTTCCGGAGCGTTCATGACCGGCCGCTCATCCCGGGAACCGCTCGAAGCAGCCGTCGGTGTCGCCGTAGAGCCCCGACCGGAAGGCCAGGATGCGGGTGAAGCCCGCCGGCACGGTGTTGTCGTCGGCGTCACTGGCGACGATGCCATTCATCAGCAGACCGGTGACCGCCTCATCGAGGTCGCCGCCGGCCAGCATCAGACCCGGTCCGCCGGACACCGTCATCGGTGCGGACATCCGGCGCTGCGCCACCCCGCTCAGACACGCGGTCCGCAACGCCGCGGTCGCCGACTCCAGGCTCACCTCGCGCTCACGCTGCACCGCCAGCGCATAGCGCGACGTCACGGCCGACAAGCCGGTGTTGTCGCCCTGCGGCATACCGAGGGTCGATTGGTCTGTCGGCGCGCTGAGCTCCTGCAGGCCGGCCATGTCGACGACGATGAGGTTGGACTCCGGGCAGTAGGCCACCGGATCGGGATGGTGGCCGCTGGGGCACTTGCCCGAGGTGGACAGTTCCGGCGGGCGGGACAGGCCGAAGATCTGGCCCAGCTGTTCCATCAGGGTCGACAACACCGACTGGTCGATCGTGAGATCGCTTTGGGGAGTCTGCGCGTCGAACAGCGAGCCCGGCAGGTTGCCGCGGCGCTTGCGCACATCGTCCATGGTGATCTCGGCGCACATCTGCGCGTCGCCGTCGAAGCCGGTCTGGAAAGCGCCGACCCGGTCCAGCGCGGTGCCGTGTTCATCGGAGACCGACACCGGATTGTCCGCCGTCGACACCGGGTCGCGGATCACGATCAGGCCGGCCAGCACGTGGTTGAGGCCGTCGCCGGTACTCAGTTGCAGCCGCGGCGAATTGCCCGCCGCCACCCAGCGCAGGTACACGCCGGCGAAGCAGTCGGCCTGCTGTTCGCGGACCAGGGTGCGCGTCAGCGGGTTGACGGTACCGGCCATGTGCTGCAGGGCGTGGCCGTATTCGTGCGCCAGCGTGCCGCTGATTGCCATGTCGCCGAAGTACTTTCGTGCCGTGGGTAGGAACTTGGCGCGGTCCCAGGCGAGAGTGTCGGGCTTTCGGCAGTACATCGCGTTCGGCAGGTGGTAGACGTCGCCGCCGCACACCGGCGGGCCGTCGGGATCGGTGGAGTCGTAGGACATCAGCGTCGAGACCGGCTCGAAACGCCCCGGCAGCATCTGCGCGTAGTGCTGCCTCCAGAAATCCTCGATGTCGTCGATGGCCAGCAGCGACAACCGGTCGATCTGCCCGCCGTCGCTGTTATGCACGCGGGGGGTGACCGGGCCGACCTCACCGCGCGGCCCGCTGGGGCCTTCCGCGGTGGGCAAGCCGCCGACCCGCCCGGGATCGTACAACATTGCCATCGCGCGACCGGCGATCACCGTCGGTGCGGTCGGCTCGGCGCAGGAGCACAACGCCAGCATCAGGGCCGCCACCCCGAAAAGCGTTGCGGTCCGTCGGTGAGATCTGCGTCGCGGCATTCTCACCTGCTCAGGTAGGCCACGATTCCCGTGGCGACGGCCGCGGCGTACTGCGCTCGCCCGTCGGCGCTGTCCAACAGCGCCGCGTCCTGCGGGTTGCGCATGTTGCCCAGCTCGACCAGCACCGCCGGATATTCGGCCAGGTTCAGCCCGGCCAGATCCGCCCGCCCGTAGAGGCCGTCGGCGCCCAGGTAGCTCGACGGTGCAATCCCGGCGGCGCTCAGGGCATCCCGGATGTCGCCGGCCAGCGCCACGGCGGGGCCGGACTGGGCGTCGTTGAGCGGCGGGCTGGAGTAGTTGACGTGAAAGCCCCGGCCCGAGGCCGGCCCGCCGTCGGCGTGGATGGACACGATCGCGTCCGGGCGCGCGGCGTTGGCCGCGGCGGCCCGGGCGTCGATGCACGGGGCGGGCGAGGAATCGTCGCCGCGTGAGAGCTCGGTGTGCACGCCCAGGCTCTCCAGTTGCGCCCGGATCCGGTTGGTCACGTCCCAGTTCAGGCTGTGCTCGGGGTAGCCGGCGTCGGTGGCGGTTCCGCTGGTCTGGCACGGCTTGGTGCCGCCGCGGCCGTTGGGGACCTGCCGGGAGCTCGAAGCATCGTTGGCACCGCTGTGCCCCGGGTCCAGAAACACCGTCTTGCCGGCAACGCCGGGATCGGCCGATGCGGTGGGCGCCACGATGCCGACCGCGAGTAAGCACGCGGCCGAGGCGATGCACACGGTCCGGCGACGCACGGGCCAAGACTAGCAAGCGGCCAACGGGTGGGCCGGGGTGTAATGGATCGATGCAGCTGATGTCACCGCTCGATTCAGTCTTCCTGCTGACCGAGACGCGCGAGCATCCCATGCACGTCGGCGGGCTGATGCTGCTGGAGCCGCCCGAGGGCGCCGGGCTGGAGTTCGTCGGCGAGATCTACCGGGACATGCTGGGTGCCCGGGACCTGCAGCCGGCTTTCCGCAAGCGCCCGGCGTCGCCGCTCGGGGGAGTCTCCAGCGTGGCCTGGGCCTTCGACGACGACGTCGACCTGGAGTACCACGTGCGGCGCTCGGCGCTGCCGGTGCCGGGCCGGGTGCGCGATCTGCTGGAGCTGACCTCACGGCTGCACGGCAGCCTGCTCGACCGGCACCGCCCGCTGTGGGAAGCCCATGTGGTCGAAGGCCTCAACGACGGCCGGTTCGCCGTCTACGTCAAGGTGCACCACAGCCTGATCGACGGTGTCTCGCTGTTGCGGCTGCTGGGCCGCACCCTCTCGACCGATCCACGCGATCCGGAGCTGCGGACCCCGTGGACGGTGCGGCCCTCGTCGCGGCCACGCCGCCCCGCCCCGTCCCGACTCGGCGAACTGGCTCAGCTGGTCAAAGACACTGCGGCCCTAGGGCCGTCGACGGTGAAACTGGCACGTGCCGCGCTGCTCGAGCAGCAACTGACCCTGCCGTTCGAAGCGCCGCGAACCATGCTCAACGTCAAGATCGGCGGTGCCCGCCGGTGCGCGGCGCAGTCCTGGCCGGTGCAGCGCGTGGCCGCGATCAAAAGGGCGGCCGGGGTCACCCTCAACGACGTGGTGCTCGCGATGTGCGCCGGGGCGCTGCGGGCCTACCTCGACGAGCGCAATGCCCTGCCGGAGCATCCGCTGGTGGCGATGGTCCCGGTGAGCCTGCGCACCGAAGCCGAGGCCGACTCCGGCGGCAACCTGGTCGGCACCATCTTGTGCAACCTGGCCACCGACCTGAGCGACCCCGCTGCGCGGCTGGCGACCATCAGCGAGTCCACCCGCAGCAACAAGAAGGTGTTCAGCGAGCTGCCGCGCGCACAGGCGCTGGCGCTGTCGGCGGCCAACATGGCGCCGCTGGCGCTGGCCGCCGTGCCCGGTTTCGTCTCGGCGGCCAAACCGCCGTTCAACGTCGTCATCTCCAACGTGCCCGGCCCGGCCGAGCCGCTGTACTGGCGGGGTGCCCGCCTCGACGGCAACTATCCGATGTCGATCGCCCTGGACGGGCAGGCGCTGAACATCACGGTCATCAGCAACGCCGGCAACCTCGACTTCGGGCTGGTCGGCTGCCGGCGCTCGGTTCCGCACCTGCAACGGTTGCTCGGGCACCTGGACACCGCGCTGGCAGACCTGGAACGCGCCGTGGGTGTGTGAGTGTGGCCAAGCGCAGCGCTGGACTGCTGCTCTACCGATGGGGGACCGGCGGTGGCGTCGAGGTGTTGATCGCCCACCCCGGCGGACCGTTCTGGGCGCGCAAAGACGACGGCGCGTGGTCGATCCCCAAAGGTGAGCAACCCGACGGTGAGGACCCGTGGCAGACCGCACGCCGGGAATTCGTCGAGGAGATCGGCCTGGCGGTACCCGACGGCGAGCCGATAGAGCTCGGCGTGCTGCATCAGGCCGGCGGCAAACTGGTCACGGTGTTCGCGGTCTGTGGCGACCTGGACGTCACCGACGCCCGCAGCAACACCTTCGAACTGGAGTGGCCGCCGCGGTCGGGGAGGCGCCAAGAGTTTCCCGAGGTCGACCGGGTCGGCTGGTTCCCGATCGAGCAGGCACGCGTCAAACTGCTGGCCGGGCAGCGCCTCGCCCTGGACCGGTTGACGAGTCGTCTGGGGATCGAGCCCTAACCCTGGACCGGCGGTGTTCCCTGTTGCTGCTGACGCCGCTGCGCCAAGCTGGACACGATCATCTTGGCCAGCGTGCTCGCTCCCGTTGGCGGCGGGGATGCCACGGCCGGCGTCGCCGCCGCAGCATGCCACTGCGCCAGCGCATTCAGTTCGCCGGCGAGGAACTGGCGCCGGCATTCGGCCCGCTGAATCTTGCCGCTGGAGGTGGTGGGCACCCGCATCGCCGGCACCAGCAACACGTCATGGGTCTCCAGGCCGTGCTGCTCGCGGACCGCCGCGCGGATGGACTCCATGATCGCGGCGTACTCGCTCTCGGCAACCTGCTGCCGATAGTCCAGTTCCTGCACGACCACCAGTCGGGTGTCGTCATTCGGTTTCGGTTGCACCGCGAAGACCGCGCCGCGGTCAGCCAGCAACGCCGGGTGGCTGGCCTGCACCGTCGGCTCGATGTTGTTCGGGTAGTAGTTGCTGTCGCCGATGGTGACGAGGTCCTTCCACCGCCCGGTGACGAACACCTCGCCCTGGCAGAGGAATCCCATGTCGCCGGTGCGCAGGAAGGGGCCCTCACCGGTGTCGGACAGGAATCCGGCAAAGCTGTGCCCGTTCTCTATCGGTCGTGCCCAGTAACCCTGCGCAACGCTGGGTCCGGATACCCAGATCTCGCCGACCTCGTCCGGCCCGAGACAGCGGCGGGTCTCGGGGTCGGCGATCACGACCCGTTGGCCGTACACCGGTGGGCCGCAGCTGACCACGGCGACGGCGTCGGTGGTGGCGTCGACGTCGACGGTGCGGTTCTCGCTCAGCGCCTTGCTGTCGAGGTAGCGGACGCCGGCGACGTCCGGGCTGGGGTCGGCGGAGACCAGCAGGGTGGCCTCGGCCAGGCCGTAGCACGGCAGAAACGACGGGATGCGGAATCCCGCCGGAGCGAACGCGTCGGCGAACTCCTGAATGGTCGAGGCGTGGATCGGCTCGGAACTGCTCGCGGCGGTGGTCCAGTGCGACAGATCCAGCGCCGCACGCTCGTCGGGGGTGCTGTTTTTGACACACAGCCGGTAGGCGCTGTTCGGTGCCGCGGTCGTGTTGGCCTTGAACCGGGACATGGCCTCCAGCCACGCCATGGGCCGCTGGAAGAAGACGATCGGTGACATCAACACGGTGGTGCAGCCGACGTAGATCATCTCCAGGACTCCGCCGATCAGTCCCATGTCGTGCTGCTGCGGCAGGAAGTAGACGCTCGTCTCGTGCTCGTTGCCGTGGTAGGCCCGCCGGATGGACTCCAGGTTGTGCATGAGGTTGCCGTGCGTGACCACCACGCCCTTGGGGGATTTGGTCGAGCCGGAGGTGTACTGGATCATCGCCGTGCTGCTCGGGGTGATGTCGGGCGGCTGCCACGCGTCGGGGTCGACGCCTTGGTCGGTGGCTGACCACCGCAGCGCCGACATGCCGGGCACATCGGCGGCCGCCATCTTGAGTTGGGTCTGGGTGGTGGAGGTCGCCACCGCGAAGGTTGCCTGTGCGTCGGGCGCGACCAGTCTCAGGCGGGCCAGCGGAGTGTCGACCGGGACCGCGATCGCCCCCGCGTAGAAGCAGCCGAAAATGCTGATGATGCTGTCCAGGCCCGGGCGGCAGATCGCCAGCACTCGTTGCCCGGCAGCGCCCTGGCGCTGCAGGTCGGCCGCCACCGCCCGAGCCTGGGCGTCGAGTTCGCGATACGTCAGGCTGGCCGTGACGTTGTTGCCGTCCGGGGCGAAGCGGAACGCGACTTTGTCCCCATACCGCTCGGCTTGTAGCCGCAGCATGTCCACTAAGGTGTGGGCGTTTGGCATGAACTGCTCTGGCATCCAGACACCATAATGCGTGCGGCCCGCGGCGGGGCTAGGAGCGTGGCGACTCCGCGTGGCCGGCGCACCACTGATCGGGCGGCACCTGCGCGCGTACGTCGGCGATGTGGTCGCCGCAGCCGTCCCAGGTGATCTTGCCGCAGACCCGACACGGCACGGGATAGCACATCGGCGGCTCCTTTCAGGTGGCGGGAAACGCAACCGCCAGAGTATCGATGACGTTGCGGATCTTTTCGCTCACCTCGGCGGCGATGTCCCCCAGCGCCGGGTTGTCGACGATCTCGGCCATCAGCTGCGGGTTCATCGCCTCCACCAGAACCGTGCCCGGGTGCTCGGTGTCCTCGCGGACCACGACGTTGCACGGCAGCAGCACCCCGATGCGTTTCTCGGCCGTCACGGCGCGGTGCGCCAAAGGCGGGTTGCAGGCGCCCAGGATCAGGTAGCGCTCGATCTGCTCGCCCAGCTTGGCTTTCAGTGTGGCCTGCACATCGATCTCGGTCAACACGCCGAAGCCGTTGTCTTTCAGAACCTCTCGCGTCTTTTCGGTAACCGCGTCGAAATCGGCGCCGGTCACAGCGGTGCTCAATGCCACGGACATGGGAACCTCCTCGGTTGGGATGCAATCAGTGTATCAGACACCCCCGGGGGTATATACGCGCCCGGTATCGTCGCCCCATGTACACCCTGCGCACGCCCGAGGACAGGTTCGCCGGCCTCCCGGATTTCGCCTACCCGCCGCAGTTCTGCGACCTCGACGACGATGACGGCGGCACGCTGCGGGTGGCCTGGGTGCACGACGGTCCCGAAGACGGCGATCCGGTTCTGATGCTGCACGGTGAGCCGTCGTGGTCGTTCCTGTACCGCAAGATGATGCCGATCCTGGCGGAGGCCGGATATCGGGTGATCTGCCCGGATCTGGTCGGGTTCGGCCGGTCCGACAAGCCGGCCCGCGCTCAGGACCACACCTATGCACGCCACGTCGAGTGGATGCGCGCCCTGGCGTTCGACGTTCTCGATCTGCATGAGGTGACCCTGGTGTGCCAGGACTGGGGCGGGCTGATCGGGCTGCGGGTGCTGGCGGAGAACCCGGACCGGTTCCGCGGCGTCGTCGTGGCCAACACCGGACTGCCCACCGGCGACATCGCGATGCCGGAGGTCTGGTGGCATTTTCGGGAGGCGATCCAGGCCGCGCCCACGATCGACGTCGGCCGGTTCGTGCAGGCCGGGTGCCGCCGGCCGATGAGCGATGAGGTGCGGGCCGGCTACGACGCCCCGTTCCCCGACGACAGTTATTGCGTGGGACCGCGGACCATGCCGTCGCTGATCCCGACCAGCCCCGAGGACCCCGCGGCCCCGGCCAACCGGGCGGCGTGGGCCGCGTTGTGTGCTTCGCAGATCCCGATGCTGGTCGCGTTCAGCGACGGCGACCCGATCACCGGCGCCATGGGGCCGATCTTCCAGCGCGAGATGGCCGGTGCGCGGGGCCGCTCCCACCCGGTGATCGAAAACGCCGGGCATTTCCTGCAGGAGGACGCCGGCGAAGAACTCGCGCGCCACGTGCTGGAGTTCCTGCGCCGCTGAGCGTGTGCGTCCACCGGGGAGTGATCCCGCCGGCGAGGCATTGTGAAGTTTGCCCGCCTTTGAGCGACAACGTCCGCTGGTCCGGCGCGGGCGCGCTGCGGTTTGTCGCTCAGAGGTGGGCAACAGACACATCACCCGCCGCGCCGTGAATTCTGTGACAGACGAGGTCGCAGCATCCATCATGGACAGCATGGACCTGCCCGTGGCCCCACCGGTGGCTCCGATGCTGGCCAAGGCGGCGGCCAAGGTTCCCGCCGAGCAAGGGGCAGCCGGAGCCTGGTCCTACGAACCGAAATGGGATGGCTTTCGTGTCATCGTGTTTCGCGACGGCGACGACGTGCTGCTGCAGTCCCGCAACGGCAAACCGCTGAGCCGCTACTTCCCCGAACTGCTGGACGCAGTGCGTGCCGAAGTCGCCCCGCGTTGCGTGCTCGACGGTGAGGTGGTGGTGCCGCGCCAGGTCGGCGGCCGCACCCGCCTGGACTGGGACTCGCTGAGTCAGCGCATCCATCCCGCCGAGAGCCGCGTGCGCCTGCTGGCCGACCAGACGCCGGCGCAATTCATCGCCTTCGACGCACTGGCCGCCGGCGACACCGCCCTGCTCGACGAGCCGTTTCGGGTGCGGCGGGCGGCCCTGTCCGAGCTGATCACCGGTGGCGCCAGCTGTCACGTCACCCGCGCCACCGCGGACCCCGAGCAGGCCATGCGCTGGCTCACCACCTTCGAGGGCGCCGGGCTGGACGGGGTGGTGGCCAAGCGGACCGACGGGCCGTACCTGCCGGGCAAGCGGGAGATGGTCAAGGTCAAGCACCACCGCGACGCCGACTGCGTGGTGATGGGATACCGCATCCACAAGAGCGGTGCGGGTATCGGCTCGCTGCTGCTGGGGCTCTACCGTCCTGACGGCGAGCTCGCGATGGTCGGCGGCGCGGCCTCGTTCAGCGACGCCGACCGGCTGGCGTTGCACCGCGAGCTGGAGCCGCTGCGCATCGGCGACGTCCGCGATGGCGAGCCCAGCCGGTGGAACTCGGCTGCCGACAAGCAGTGGGTTCCCATCCGGCCGGAGCGCGTCGCCGAGGTCGCCTATGACCAGATGGAAGGCGACCGCTTCCGGCACACCGTGAAGCTGCTGCGGTGGCGCCCCGATCGGGACCCGGCCAGCTGCACCTTCGACCAGCTTGAGGTGCCGCTGAACTACGACCTCGCCGACGTGCTGGTGACCTGACATGGCCGAGCCCGAGGTGGTGGACGTCGACGGTGTCGCGGTCCGGGTCACCAGCCCCGACAAGGTGTATTTCCCCCGGTTAGGCGCGGGGGGCACCAAGCGGGCGCTGGCCGCCTACTACCTGGCCGTGGCGCGCGGCCCGCTGCTGCACGCCCTGCGGGACCGGCCCAGCCACCTGCAACGGTTCCCCGACGGCATCGACGGCGCGGAGGTCTACCAGAAGCGACTGCCCAAGGGGCACCCGCAGGAGCTGGAGACCTGCCGGGTCACGTTCCCGTCGGGGCGTACCGCCGACGCTCTGAAGGTCACCCGGCCCGCCGACATCCTGTGGGCGGTGCAGATGAGCACCGTGACCTTCCACCCGTGGCCGGTGCGCTGCCCCGACACCGACCACCCCGACGAACTGCGCATCGACCTGGACCCGCAGCCCGGCACCGGATTCGACGAGGCGCGGGCGGTCGCGCTGCAGGTGCTGCGCCCCCTGCTCGACGAACTCGGGCTGATCGGCCACGTCAAGACCTCCGGTGGCCGCGGGCTGCACGTGTACCTGCGGATCAAGACCGACTGGGACTTCATCGCGGTCCGCCGGGCCGGTATCGCGCTGGCCCGCGAAGTGGAGCGGCGCGCGCCGGACGCGGTCACCACGTCGTGGTGGAAGGAAGAACGCGGCGCGCGGATCTTCGTCGACTTCAACCAGAACGCCCGCGACCGCACCATGGCGTCGGCCTATTCGGCGCGGGCCACGCCGATCGCCACCGTCTCGACTCCGTTGACCTGGGACGAGTTGCCCGAAGCCGACCCCGACGACTACACCATTGCCACGGTGCCGGATCTGATCGCGCGGCGCGGCGATCCTTGGAGCGCCATCGACGACCTCGAACAGTCCCTCGACCCGCTGCTGGCCCTGGTGGCCGACGACGAGGCCCGCGGGCTCGGCGACCTGCCCTACCCGCCGAACTATCCGAAAATGCCGGGCGAACCCAAACGGGTGCAGCCGAGCCGGGACACCGCCCATCGGGAGGCCTGAGCTGTTGCGGCCGCGGCCCTGGCCTCGGCGGCGCTCAGTCCTGCCCCAGCAGCCCGACGCAGGTGGCGGTGAGCAACCGGGTCAGGGCGGTGGAGAAGTCCAGGTTCCAATCGGGCGGAACCTGAGTCTCGGTGGCGTAGGCATCGGCGAGGTCCGCCGGTGGATGGGCGATCTGCCACAGCGGCGCCGCCAGCGAGTACGACGCCAGCAGCAGATCCAGTGCGCCCTCTTTGCCCAGGGCCGGCAGGGCGCGTTCGATGGCGTCGGCCATCGCCAGGCCCGCCGCGGAGCTTCGCCGGCGGACCTCGAGCACCCGGTCGACCTCGACTTCGTGTTCGAGGTGCAGGTGCAGGTTCGCCAGCATGTCGCAGAACAGCGGGTCGGCCACCAATCCGCTGGTCAAAGCGGTCGCGACCCGCCCGGGGGACATCGGGCCGGGTTCGCTCAGGGCGGTGCAGACGCTGTCCGACCAGCGTTCCCAGCTCTCGGCGGCCAGCAGCAGCAGCACCTCTTTGTGCGAGCTGAAGTAGCGCCGTACCGCCGAATAGTGCACGCCGGCGCGACTGGCGACGGCGGTCAGCGTCACCGACGCGACCCCGGTCTCGGTCGCGACCGATCGGGCCGCCTCCATCAGCGCTTCGGCCCGCTGGCGCTTCTTCTCTTCGCTGCGGGCGCGTTGGAAGGTCGCCTGACGCACAGCGACGAGGATAACGCACGTGATGTGCGTTGCAGGTCTCCGCGGAAGTGCTGTAGCGTGCGCTTACGCTCGTGAACGTGGGTTAGGGTACCCAAAGAATGCTTGGCGAAGGGGACTCCGATTATCAAGGTATTGAGTCGGGTGTGGATACCCCTGGTGATACTGGCCGTGGTCGGAGTCGCCGCATTTTCGGTAACGCGCATCCACGGCTTGTTCGGCTCCGAAAAGCGCCCCTCCTACTCTGACGGCCAACTCGACGAGACCAAGCCCTTCAACCCCAAGCGATTGACCTACGAAATCTTCGGGCCGCCCGGAACAATCGCCGACATCAGCTATTTCGACGTCAACTCCGAGCCGCAGCGCGTCCAGGACGTCGCGCTGCCGTGGCATCTGGACATCGTCACCACGCTTCCCGCGGTGGTGGGCAGCATCATGGCGCAGGGCAACAGTGACAGCATCGGCTGCCGCATCACCGTCGACGGCGAGGTCAAGGCCGAACGCATCTCCAACCAGGTGAACGCCTACACGTTCTGCCTGCTGAAGGCCGCATGAGCGGGCCCGGGACACACGGCGCCGGCGCACAGCCCCAGCGACCGTTCATCGCACGCACCATTCGGCGATTCGCGATTCCGATCATCTTGGGCTGGCTGGCGCTGATCGGCGTCCTGGTCGCCACCGTTCCGCCGTTGGAGGTGGTCAGCAAGCAGAACGCCGTCTCGGCGAGCCCGACAGACGCGCCCGCCATGCAGGCCATGACCGAGATGGGTCGGGTCTTCCAGGAGTCGGACTACGACAGCACCGCCATGATCGTGCTGGAGGCCGACCACGAACTGGGCGACGCCGAACACGCCTACTACGCCGAACTGGTCGACAAGTTTCGCGCCGACACCGCACACGTCCAGCATGTGCAGGACTTCTGGGGCGATCCGATGACCGCGGTCGGCGCCCAAAGTCCGGACGGCAGAGCCACCTACGTCCAATTGAACCTGGTCGGCAACATCGGGCAGTCCGCCGCGAACGAGTCCGTCGAGGCGGTCCGCGACATCGTGGACTCCGTCCAGACCCCGCCGGGGCTGACCGTCTACGTCACCGGTACCGCCGCGCTGGCCGCCGACATGAACCATGCCGGCGACAAGTCGATGTTCAAGATGATGGCGGTCACCATCCTGGTGATCCTGACCATGCTGCTGCTGGTCTACCGATCGATCACCACGGTCGTGCTGCTGCTGGGCATGGTCTATATGGAGATGAACGCCGCCAGCGGGGTGGTGGCGTTCATGGGCCATCACCACTGGGTCGGATTGACGACGTTCTCGGTGAACCTGCTGGTGTCGCTGGCGATCGCCGCCGGCACTGACTACGCGATCTTCCTGATCGGCCGCTACCACGAGGCGCGCCAGGCCGGCGAGGACCGGGAATCGGCGTACTACACCGCATTCCAGGGCGTCGCTCACGTCATCCTGGGCTCGGGGCTGACCATCGCCGGAGCGGTGTTCTGCCTGCACTTCACCCGCATGCCCTACTTCGTCACGCTGGGTATCCCGTGCGCGGTGGGGATGACCATCTCGGTGCTGGCGGCGTTGACGCTGGGTCCGGCGTTCATCACCGTCGGCAGCCGGTTCGGCCTGTTCGACCCCAAGCGCGCCACCAGCACCCGCGGCTGGCGGCGGGTCGCCACGGTGATCGTCCGCTGGCCCGGCCCGGTGCTGGTCGCCTCGCTGGCCGTCGCGGCCGTCGGCCTGCTGACCCTGCCCGGATACGCCCCGGCCTACGACGACCGCAAATACATCCCCGCCGACATCCCCGCCAACGAAGGCTTCTCCGCGGCGGACCGGCATTTTTCGCAGTCCCGGATGCTGCCGGAGATCTTGCTGATCGAGGCCGACCACGACATGCGCAACCCGTCGGACTTCCTGATCATCGACAAGCTGGCCAAGTCGGTGTTCAAGGTCGTCGGCATCTCGCGGGTGCAGGCGATCACCCGGCCGCAGGGGACGCCGCTGGAACACACCTCGATCCCGTTCCAGATCAGCATGCAAAACGCCGGTCAGCTCCAGACCATGCAATTCCAGAAGAAGCGCATGGACGACATGCTGACCCAGGCCGAGGCGATGGCGCAGACCATCGCCACCATGCGCCAGATGTACGGCTATATGAGTCAGATGGCCGGCATCACCCACGAGATGATCGTCGACATGGACGAGCTGCAGGCCCAGATCTACGACATCCGCGACCACATCGCCGATTTCGAAGACTTCTGGCGGCCCATCCGCAACTACTTCTACTGGGAACCGCACTGCTACGACATCCCGATCTGTTTCTCGCTGCGCTCGGCGTTCGACATGGTCGACAGCGTCGATCCGATGAGCGCGAGCATGGACAAGATGATCGCGCACATGGGCGACATGGACGCACTTCTGCCGCAGATGCTGACCACGTTCCCGCCGATGATCGAGACCATGGAAACCATGCGGACGATGATGCTGACGATGCACAGCACCATGTCCGGCATCTTCGAGCAGATGGACGAGATGAGCGACAACGCCACCGCGATGGGTAAGGCGTTCGACGAGTCCAAGAACGACGATTCGTTCTACCTGCCGCCGGAGGTCTTCCAGAACCCGGACTTCAAGCGTGCGATGAATATGTTCTTCTCCCCAGACGGCAAGGCTGTCCGGATGATGATCTCGCACCGCGGCAATCCGGCTACGGCCGAAGGAATTTCGCACATCGACAAGATCCGCGTCGCCGCGGAGGAAGCGCTCAAGGGAACGCCGCTCGAGGACGCCAAGATCTATCTCGGCGGAACCGCATCGCTGTTCAAGGACATGCACGACGGTTCCAACTACGACCTGCTGATCGCCGGAATCGCTTCGCTGTGCCTGATTTTCATCATCATGCTGCTGATCACCCGGGCATTGGTCGCCGCGCTGGTGATCGTCGGCACGGTGGCGCTGTCGCTCGGTGCCTCGTTCGGCCTGGCGGTGCTGTTCTGGCAGTACCTCATCGGCGTGCCGCTGCATTGGCTGGTGCTGGTGATGAGCGTGATCGTCCTGCTGGCGGTGGGCTCGGACTACAACCTGATGCTGGTCGCCCGGCTGAAGCAGGAGATCCACGCCGGCCTGCATACCGGCATCATCCGGGCGATGGGCGGCACCGGCAAGGTGGTGACGTCGGCCGGGCTGGTGTTCGCCTTCACCATGACCTCGATGGCCGTCAGCGACCTGCAGATCATCGGCCAGATCGGCACCACCATCGGTCTGGGGCTGATGTTCGACACGCTGATCGTGCGGGCGTTCATGACGCCGTCGATAGCGGCGCTGCTGGGGCGCTGGTTCTGGTGGCCCATCAACGTCCTGCCCCACGTGGGCGGGAAAGCGGCCCGGCACCGAGCCGCTGCCGCCCGCGCGCGGGGCGAGGACGCCGAGACGGCCGAGAATCTGGCCCCCAACCGGTAGCCGGCGGCGGCTGCTCACGGCACCGGAGACCGAAAACTAATTAGGTAGCATGGCTAAAGTTATGTAGCATTGGGCATCGCGCCCGGGAGCCGTACGGCCCTCCGCCGCCGCACCCACCTCGCCGGATCCACCCGGCTCAGAGGCCCCATCGGCGGGTTTGGTGCTCGACAAACTCACAGAGGAAAGGACCGGGGGAATGGCTACAGTGGATCGCATGCGTATGCACCGCTCGACTCTCCGCGGGGCCGCCGTGGCCGCTGCCGCCGCAGGCGCGGCGGTGGCCGCAGTGTTGCTGCCCGCCACCGCCTCCGCCGACGCAACCGACGACTTTCCGATCCCGCGGCGGGTGATCCACACCGACTGCAGTGCCGAGCAGATGCTGGCCGCCAGCCGTGACCTGTCGCCGATCTACTACGAGCGCTACATGATCGACATGCACAACAAGCCGGTGCAGGTGCAGCAGGCCACCATCGACAAGATGCACTGGTTCTTCTCGCTCAGCCCCGAGCAGCGCCGGGCCTACTCGGAGGAGCTGGCGACCAATTTCGCCGACCCGCTGACGGTGGCCTGGCCCAACCACGCCAAGATCTTCTTCAACAACAAGGGCGTCGTCGCCAAGTCGACGCAAGCCTGCGATCAGTACCCCCGCGACGACATGTCGGTGTGGGACTGGGCCCCCAAGCCCTAGCGGCAAGACCAGCGGTCGACACGCACGCCGGCCCGGACTCGGGCATCACGGGTTCGCGCTGAGCCCCTGGTAGCGGCGCGTCAGGGCCAGCGCCTGCTGAGCCCGGTGTTGGTTGTCGGTCGCCGCGTCGGAGACCACCCGGTGAATCTCGCGCGTCTTGGCGGTCAGGAACTGCTGGAATTGGCGGCATCCGGCGGGTGTGTCCAGCCCCGGCCAGGTGCCGGCCGATTCGCGGACCTCGGCCTCGATGGCATCCAGACGCTGCCGGGCATCGGCGTTGCTCTGCACGGCCTGTCGTAGCAGCGTTTGAAGCTCCTGGTCGGCCGCCGCCGACGCCGCCAATTGCTGCGCGAGCGCGTCGTGGCGCGCGCGTGCCGCATCCGCGGAGCTGCCGGGATTCTCGGCCATAGCGCTCAGGGTAGTCGGGCCGGATCGGACTTAGTTGTCCTTTTTCGCCCGCCGCTTGCCGGACGGGCGCGGTTTGTCAGTCGTGGCGGCGGCCGTCTCAGGTGCTTCCTCGCCCGCCGATTCGTCCTCGGGGGTTTCGGCGTCGGCGGTTTCGTCGCCCGCCTCGTCGGGGGTCTCGGCGTCAGCGGTCTCGTCGTCGCCGGTGTCTTCGTCGGTGTCTGAGTCCTCGGCCGCCTCGGCGTCGGCCTTCTTGTCCCGCCGGCGCTTGCGCTGCTTTTCTGCCTTCGGCTTGATCGGTTTCGGTGGCGGCGGCGGCATCTCGGCGACAAACGCCAGGTAGAACGCGCCGATACCCAGCAGGGCGATCGCGGCCGCGGCCCCGTAGATGCCGAACAACCACGTGCCCGCGTCATCCAGCGACAGCCAGATCTCGCTGACCGCGGTGCCGGCGATCAACACGGCGGCCACCGCGTGCGCCACGATCGAGCCGGTCAGCAGAGTCAGCGCCAGCTGCGGGGTGCCGAACTCCGGCTTGCGGGCCTGCTTCAACACGGCGGCCACCGGCAGGGCCATCGCCCCGATCAGCACGCCCAGGAGCACCCGCATCACGGTGCCCAGCGTGTGCGGGCTGAAGCCGGTCAGCTCCCACCATCGGGGCAGCACGAACAGGAAGTAGAGGATGGCGGCCAGTGTTGCGAGTGACGCGTGCCAAACCGTGGCGACGGTACGACTCACGCCACCTCCCATGTTCGTCAGCTAGTGATTCAGGTGCGACCGGACCGTGGAGCCGAGGTCCGGTCGCACCTGAATCGGGTGCGGAGGATGCGGGATTTGAACCCGCGAGGGCTATTAACCCAACCCGCGTTCCAGGCGAGCGCCATAGGCCACTAGGCGAATCCTCCGTCGGCAATGGTAGCTGAACCCCGGACGAGCTCCGCACGCTGCTCATATCCGCCCGGCTTCGCCGCGCTCGCGACCACCGCTGTGCCCGATGGCGGTGGCCCGCAGCGCCCGGCTTCGCCGCGCTCGCGACCACCGCTAGACTTGCGGGCGGACCCCGCGCGGCGTCCATCCTGTGAACTCCCCCAGGGCCGGAAGGCAGCAAGGGTCAATGGGCTCTGGCGGGTGCGCGGGGTCCCCTCATGTCGGGCCTTCGACGCTGAAAGGCGCACCCGTGTCGCTGCAATCCCTCAACCGTGCCGACCTGACTGCGCAGCATGAGCGCTACCAGCGGGAATACGCCGAACTGCAGGCCAAGAAGCTCTCCCTGGACCTCACCCGCGGCAAGCCGGCGCCGGAACAGCTCGACCTGGCCAACGGGCTGCTGGCTCTGCCCGGCCCCGACGACTTCCGGACCGACGACGGCACCGACACCCGCAACTACGGCGGCCTGCAGGGCCTGCCCGAGCTGCGGGCCATTTTCGGCGAGCTGCTGGGCATCGCGGTGCCCAACCTGATCGCCGGCAACAACGCCAGCCTCGAGTTCATGCACGACGTGGTCGTGTACTCGATGCTGCACGGGGGCGTGGACTCGCCGCGTCCGTGGGCCCAGGAGCCGGCCGTGAAGTTCTTGTGCCCGGTCCCCGGTTATGACCGGCACTTCGCGATCACCGAGACGCTGGGCATCGAGATGATCCCCGTGGCGATGCGCGAGGACGGCCCAGACGTCGACCTGATCGAGGAACTCGTCGCCGCCGACCCGGCGATCAAGGGCATGTGGACGGTGCCGGTGTTCGGCAACCCGACCGGCATCACCTATTCCTGGGAGACGGTGCGCCGGCTGGTGCAGATGCAGACCGCCGCGCCCGACTTCCGGCTGTTCTGGGACAACGCGTACGCGGTGCACACCCTGACCACCGAGTTTCCGCACCAGATCGATGTGCTCGGCCTGGCCGCCGCCGCGGGAAACCCCAACCGGCCGTACGTGTTCGCCTCCACCTCGAAGATCACCTTCGCCGGTGCCGGTGTCAGCTTCTTCGGCGGCTCACTGGGCAACATCGCCTGGTACCTGCAATACGCCGGCAAGCGTTCGATCGGACCGGACAAGGTCAACCAGCTTCGCCACCTGCGGTTCTTCGGCGACGCCGACGGCGTCCGGGTGCACATGCGCCGTCACCAGGAGATCCTGGCCCCGAAGTTCGCGATGGCCGCCGAGATTCTGCAGCGGCGCCTCGCCGACGCCAAGATCGCGTCGTGGACCGACCCCAAGGGCGGCTACTTCATCAGCCTGGACGTCTGGCCGGGCACGGCACGCCGCACCGTCGCGCTGGCCAAAGACGCCGGTATCGCGGTCACCGAGGCCGGGGCGTCCTTCCCGTACCGCAAAGACCCCGAGGACAAGAACATCCGGATCGCGCCGTCGTTCCCGTCCACCGACGACCTGCGCGATGCCGTCGACGGTCTGGCCACCTGCGCGCTGCTGGCCGCCGCCGAGCACATGTTGGGCTGAGCGTGTCGAAACCGGCGTCCACGCCGGTGTCGCCGCCTAGCATTCTCCGAAGTTGTGTCAGCGAGGCTGTCGAGAGTCCGGTGGAGGCCCGAGGAATGGCGATCAAGTTCGGTGTCTGCGGCTGCGCGGCGCTGGCGATAGGTCTTAGCGCGCTCGCGCAGGCGCCCGCCGTACTGGCAGATCCCGTGCTCGACGTCTCCTCCGCGCAGGCGCTGGACATCGCCCCCGACCCCGCCGTGTCGGCGATGCCGCCGCGGGCCGCCCAGGAGCTCGACGTCTTTCGGCGTGCCGCCGCCGATGCCGGGCTGGGGCATCCGGTGATGTACGGCGACGGCCAGTGCTACCCGCTGGTCCAGGAGTACATCCACGCGGTGGGCTCCTCGTGGCGCAACAGAGACCCCAGCGGCAACGCCTTCGACCTCTACGAACATTTCCCCACCAACGGACTGGCCCAGTTCTTCGACCAGGTTCCGTTCGCCGGCGGCCTCAACGAGCCGCAGGTCGGGGACATCGTCGTCTACGGCCCGGGTGGCTATGTCAGCGAGCACGGGCACGCCGCGGTGGTCACCGATGTCCGCGGCAGCGGCCCCCTGCTGAGCTATGAGGCGGCCGAACAGAACTCCGGCGGCCGGCTGTTCGTGACGCTGAACTGGCGCGATTACAACCCCCTGTACAACACGTTGGGCTATCTGCGCCCGAAGCTCTAGCGCTGTGCCTGCCGGGCCTGCACCGCCGTCGGCCCGAGCAAGTAACCTGCTGGCGTGGCGCTCTACCGCAAATACCGGCCGGCAACCTTCGCCGAAGTGGTGGGGCAGGAACACGTCACCGACCCGCTGTGCACCGCCTTGTCGGCGGGCCGGATCAACCACGCCTACCTGTTCTCGGGGCCTCGGGGCTGCGGCAAGACGTCCTCGGCGCGCATCCTGGCCCGGTCGCTGAACTGTGCCGAGGGCCCCACGCCGACGCCGTGCGGAACCTGCGACTCATGCGTGGCGCTGGCCCCCAACGGGCCCGGCAGCATCGACGTCGTCGAACTGGACGCGGCAAGCCACGGCGGTGTCGACGACACCCGCGATCTGCGGGACCGCGCCTTCTACGCCCCGGCTCAGTCGCGCTACCGGATCTTCATCATCGACGAAGCGCACATGGTGACCACCGCGGGTTTCAACGCGCTGCTCAAGATCGTTGAGGAGCCGCCCGACCACCTGATCTTCATCTTCGCCACCACCGAGCCCGAGAAGGTGCTGCCGACCATCCGGTCCCGCACCCACCACTACCCGTTCCGGCTGCTGGCGCCGCGGACCATGCGCGAGTTGATCGGGCGGATCTGCGCCCAGGAGCGAGTCGCGGTCGACGACGCGGTCTATCCCCTGGTGATCCGTGCCGGCGGGGGATCGCCGCGAGACACCTTGTCGGTGCTCGACCAACTGCTGGCCGGTTCGGAGCCGATGCCCGACAGCCCCGACATCAGCCACGTCCACTACCAGCGGGCGCTGGGCCTGCTGGGCGCCACCGACGTCGCCCTGATCGACGAGGCGGTCGACGCCCTGGCGGCCGGGGACGCCGCGTCGCTGTTCGGGGCGGTGGAATCGGTGGTCGACGCCGGTCATGACCCGCGCCGCTTCGCCGTGGACCTGCTGGAGCGGTTCCGGGACCTGATCGTGCTGCAGGCCGTCCCCGACGCGGCGGCCAAGGGTGTGGTGGACGCGCCGGAAGACATGTTGGAACGCATGCATGAGCAGGCCACCCGGCTGGGCCCGGCCACCCTGGCCCGCTATGCCGAGGTGGTGCACGCCGGCCTCGGCGAGATGCGGGGTGCGACCGCGCCCCGGCTGCTGCTCGAGGTGGTGTGCGCCCGGCTGCTGTTGCCGTCGGCGTCGGACACCGAAGCCGCACTGCTGCAACGGATCGAACGCATCGAGGGCCGCCTCGACATGTCGATTCCCGCGGCGCCGGCACGGCCCGGCTCCCCCGCGGGCGCGTCGCCGGCGGCTGCCGAAGCCGCGCCGGCGGCCAAGCAGTTCACCCGCCGCTCTTCCCGCGCCGCTGAGCCCGAACCCGAGCCCGTACCGGCAGCCCCGGTAACCGCGCCGGCAGCCCCGCCCGCTCCAGTAGCCCCGCCGGCACCGGTTGCCTCACCCGCTGCACCGGAACCGGCGCCTGCACCGGTTGCCGAACCGCAACCCGCACCCGCGCCGCGGCCCGTTCCCGAACCCGCGCCGGCACCCGCGGCGGCAGCCACTCCCGGCGAGCCGGACGTGGCGGCCGTCCGCGCGATGTGGACCACGGTGCGCGACAAGGTGCGTCAGCGCAGCCGCACCACCGAGGTGATGCTGGCCGGTGCGACCGTGCGCGCGGTGGACGGCAACACCCTGGTGCTGACCCACGAGTCCGCGCCGCTGGCCCGGCGGCTGTGCGAACAGCGCAACGCCGAGGTCATCACCGAGGCACTCAAGGACGCCCTCGGGGTGAACTGGCGGGTCCGGTGCGAAGCCGGTAGCCCGGCACCGGAAGCGGGCCGTGCGCCCGCGCCCGCCGAGGTCGACATGGAGTCGGCGCGGCGTGCCGACGAGGAGGCCATGCTGGCCGAGGCCGCCGCGGGCTCGGAGGCCGCGCCGCGGCGCGATCCCGAAGAAGTGGCGCTGGAGCTGTTGCAGAACGAGCTGGGCGCCCGCCCCATCCGCGGCGAGTGATCTAGGGCTGCCACCAGGGCCGCAGCGGCAGATCGTCGTCGCCGTCGCCGTCGACATTGCTGGCCAGCACCTGGTGCAGCTGAAACAGGTTGCGCTCGAAGCACAGCACCGACGCCGCCATGTACAGTCCCCACACCTTGGCCCGGCCCAGCCCCACCTGGGCGACGGCCTCGTCCCAGTGCGACACCAGGTTGCTGCTCCACTGCCGCAGTGTCATCGCGTAGTGGTGGCGGAAATCCTCTTCGTGCAGCACCTCGAGTCCGGTCTGCTGGATGTCGGAGATCACCCGTCCCGAGCCGGTGATCTCCCCGTCGGGAAAGACATACCGGTCGGTGAAGGCGTCGCCCCGGTAGATCGAGTTGTCCGGCAGTGTCACGCATTGGTTGAGCAGCAGCCCTCCGGTGCGCAGCTTCGACTTGAGGCAGCCGAAGAAGGTCCGGTAGTTCTTCACTCCGATGTGCTCGCTGACCCCGATGCTCGAAACGGCGTCGAAGCCCGTCTCGCGCACATCGCGGTAGTCGCTGTGGCGGACCTCGGCCAACTCCGACAGGCCCTCGTCGGCAATGGCGCGCTGCGCCCACGCCACCTGCTGGCCGGACAGACTGACCCCCAGAGCGTGGACGCCCCGGCGGGCGGCATAACGAACCATGCCGCCCCAGCCGCAGCCCACGTCGAACAGGCGATCACCGGGCTGCAGGCGCAGCTTTTCGAAGATCAGCCGGTACTTGTTCTCCTGGGCCTGCTCCAGGGTGGCATCGGCCGTCGGGTAGATCGCGCAGCTGTAAGTCATCGACGGACCCAACACCCATTCGTAGAAGGTGTTGGAGACGTCGTAGTGGTGATGGATCGCGTCGGCGTCACGGGTCTTGGAGTGCCGCAGTCCCTCGGCTGCCCGGCGCCATTTGGGCGGCGCCTCCTCGGGCGGCGGCGCGATCGGCTTGAGGTTCTTCAACCCGATGGACCGGACGATATTGGCCAGGTCCCGCGGTGACGGGTGCTTGAACTCCAGATCCGTCAGGGCGTTGAGCACCGGATACGGATTGCCCGGATGCACCCCGTGCAGTTCCAGGTCTCCCGCCACGTAGGCGCGGGCGATCCCGAGTTGACCCAACGAGGTGGCCAGATAGTTGGTGGCGCGCGGAGTCAGCAGCTCCACGCCCAGGGTCGCATCCGGCGGTCCGACGCTGCTGCCGTCATAGGCCGAGATCCGCAACGGTGGCTGCCCGCCGCCGGCGAGCAGCATCAAAACCTCGGCCAAGCCGAGCCTGTCCGTCTGGGTAACCGTCATCGCCGCATCCCCCCGGCGATACCGACAATGGCCCGCACCCCTCCGCGGTGGGCATCGCCTGCCAAAGAGCCTAGGGCCGGCCTATCCGCTGAGCAAGACCGCCGCGGAACCGTGAAGGAACCCGTATGGCGTGCCCGCTGTTGTCTGCCCGGTAGCGTGGGCTGGCGTGACTGACACCACCACATGCGCGATCGTCGGTGGTGGGCCGGCCGGAATGGTCCTGGGCCTGCTGCTGGCACGAGCCGGCGTGCGGGTAACGCTGCTGGAGAAGCACTCCGACTTCCTGCGCGACTTCCGCGGCGATACCGTGCACCCCAGCACCCTGCGACTCCTCGACGAACTCGGCCTCTGGGAGCGCTTTTCGACGTTGGCGCACAGCGAGATTCACCAGGTCCGGCTCGACATCGGCGGACGCGACACCACCGTGGTCGACTTCGGCCGGTTGCGCCGCCAGCCGCACCCCTACATCGCGATGGTGCCGCAGTGGGACCTGCTCAATCTGCTCGCCGAATCCGCCCAGACCGAGCCGACATTCACCTTGCGCATGCGCACCGAGGTCACCGGCCTGCTGCACGAGAACGGGCGGGTCGCCGGGGTCCGCTATCAAGGCGCCGACGGACCCGGTGAACTACGCGCCGATCTCACGGTGGCCTGCGACGGCCGTTGGTCGGTCGCACGGCACGAAGCGGGCCTGCACTCGCGGGAGTTCCCGGTGAACTTCGACGTGTGGTGGTTTCGCCTGCCCACCCGCGCCGCCGCCCAACCCACCCTGTTGCCCCGCCTCGCCCGGGGCGCGGTCGCGATCATGATCCCGCGGGACAACTACTTTCAGGTCGCCTACCTGGGGCGCAAGGGTACCGACGCAGACATGCGGGCGCGCGGCATCGAGGCCTTCCGGCGCGAGGTGGTCGAGCTCATTCCCGAGGCCGCGGACTCGGTGGAGGCGCTGCGCAGCCTCGACGACGTCAAACACCTCGACGTGCGGGTCAACCGGCTGCGGCATTGGAGCATCGATGGACTGCTGTGTATCGGTGATGCCGCGCATGCCATGTCCCCGGTCGGCGGTGTCGGCATCAACCTGGCGGTGCAGGACGCGGTGGCCGCGGCGCGGATTCTGGCCGAACCGCTACGGCAAGGCCGGGTGAGTCGGCGTGACCTCGCCGCCGTGCAACGCCGCCGGGAATTTCCCACCGTCGTCACCCAGTCGATTCAGCGGGTGGCCCACCGGGCGCTGAACCCGATCCTGCGGGGTGAGGATCTGCGCCCGCCGGCGGCCGCGGGCGCCGTCTTGGCCGCATTGCCGTGGCTGGCGGCTGTTCCGGCCTATCTGGTGGGCGTGGGGGTGCGCCCCGAACGCGCCCCGGATTTCGCGCGCCGCAGGGCCTGATCGCGGCGACCCGCGGCGCCCGGCTTCGCCGCGCTTGCGATCGCCGCAGGGCCTGATTGCGGCGACCCGCTAGGGCTGCCACCACGGCCGCAGCGGCAGATTCTGCGCACCGGCCCCGTTGGCCGCCAGCACGTGGTGCAACTGAATCGCGTTGTGTTCGAAGCCAAGCCGGGAGCCGGCCATGTACAGGCCCCACACCTTGGCGGTGGCCAACCCGACCTCGGCGACGGCGTCATCCCAGTGCGCCACCAGATTCGCGCACCAATCGCGCAGGGTCAGCTCGTAGTGGTTGCGCAGGTTCTCGTTGTGCAGCACTTCCATGCCGGCGTCCTGGATCTCGCTGATGATGCGGCCGGACCCGGCCAGTTCCCCATCGGGGAAAACGTAGCGGTCGATGAAATAGCCTGCCGTCGCAGTGGACTTGTTGTCGGCCCGCGTGATGCAGTGATTCAGCAGCAGCCCCCCGCGACGCAGCTTGGACTTCAGGAAGCCGAAATATGCGGGATAGTTGGCGACGCCGATGTGCTCGGTCATGCCGATCGAGGAGACCGCGTCGAAACCGGACTCGCCGACATCGCGGTAGTCGCAGTGCCGCACCTCGGCCAGCTCGGACAATCCCTCGTCGGCGATCGCGCGCTGGGCCCATCGCGCCTGCTCCGCCGAGAGGGTGGCGCCGATGGCGCGCACTCCTTGCCGGGCCGCGTAGCGCACCATGCCGCCCCAGCCGCATCCCACGTCGAGCAGGGTGTCACCGGCGGACAACCGCAGCTTGTCGAAGACCAGCCGGTACTTGTTCTCCTGGGCCAGCTCCAGGGTCGCCTCCGGGTGGGGGTAGACGGCACAGGTGTAGGTCATCGACGGTCCCAGCACCCACTCGTAGAAGTCGTTGGACACGTCGTAGTGATGGTGAATGGCCTCGGCATCGCGGGATTTGCTGTGCCGCAAACCTTCTGCGATGCGCCGCCAACGGGGGAGGGCCTCTTGGGGTGGCGGGGCGATCGGCACCAGGTGCTCGATGCCGATCGAGCGCACGATGTTGGCCAGCACACGCGGCGAGGGCCGTTTGAAGTGCAGCTCGTCGGCCAGCGCCTTGAGCAACAGGTAGGGATCGCCCGGGTGCACCCCGTGCACGCCCAAGTCGCCGGAGACATAGGCGCGGGCCATCCCCAGATCGCCTGGAGCCGTGGCCAGGTAGGTGGTGCCGCGCGGGGTCAACAGCTCCAGGCCGAGGGGTGCGTCGTCGGGTCCGGTGCTGCTGCCGTCGTAGGCGGTGAAGCGCAGCGGCAGGTGGTTGTCGGTGGTCAGGGTCTCCAGAACCTGGGCGAGGTTCAGTCGGCCGGTCGCAATGCGCAGCTGTTCGCTTTCGATCGTCATCGTCGTCGCACCGCCTTGGCGTAGAGGTCCAGGAGCCGGGAGTCGGGGTCGTAGGTCTGCTTGATCGCCCGGTAGGTCTCCCCGCCGTAGAGCTCGTCGAACTCGCTGGGGGTGTAGTAGGCGTCGGAATACAGCGACTTGTGGCCGTCGAGTTCACTCACCTTGGCCTCGATGAGGCGGTTGGTGGCGCCTTCGGTGGCACCCGCCGGGACCGACGACCAGAATCCGACGTTGACATAGGTGCGGTTGGGCCGGATCGGGTACAGCGGCCACTGTTCGTCGCCGCGCAACCGCAGCGGGCACAACCACACCGGCTCGATCGGCACGTGAGCCAAGAACCAGTCGAGGAATTCCCCACAGCGTTCCAGGGGGACTTCGATGTCTTGCACCACGCGCTCCCGCGGTGGGCGGTTATGCCGCTTTTCGATCCGGTCGGCGATGGAGAACCGCTGGTCGTAGGCGATCAGCTTCGAGTAGACGCTGCTGCGCCGGTAGCGCCGCGGCCACCACCGGCGTATCAGGGGGCGTTGGGCCCCGAACGCCCGCGAGCACCAGAACCAGTCGGTGTCCCAGCGCCAGAGGTAGTCGTGAATGGTCAGCCGGTCGTCTTTGATGCCGCGGCCATGCCGGATCGAGCGGTAGTAGATCTGCTGGCCGGTGTAGTCGCTGACCGCGCCGGGGGAGTCGGTCTGGATACCGACACACAGGTAGCTCTCCCGCGGGCTGAAGACCACTCCGTCGAGGTAGTCCACCGGGACGCCCTCCAGCCCGCCGGTGTCGATGATGCGGTCCATCGTCGACACCAGCTCGTCCAGGGAGTCGAAGCGGATGTGCCGCAGGGCGACGAAGGGCTTGACGGCTTCCAGCTCGATGCGCAGGCGGGTCGAATACCCCAGGGTCCCGTAGGAATTGGGAAACGCGTGGAACAGATCCTCATGCTGCCCGCGCGACACCGTGAGCAGTTCGCCCGCTCCGGTCAGCACGTCCATCTCCAGCACCGACTCGTGAGGGAGGCCGTTGCGAAACGATGCCGACTCGATTCCCAGGCCGCTGACCGCGCCGCCCACCGTGATCGTCTTCAGTTGCGGGACCACCAGCGGGGCCAGGCCGTAGGGGAGGGTGGCGGCGACCAGATCTTCATAGGTGCACATGCCGTCGACATCGGCAGTCCGGTTCTCCGCGTCGACGGCGATGACGCTGACCAGCCCGGAGGTGTCCAGGCCGGGCCCCTGGCGCTTGGCGCGCGCCCGAAAAAGGTTGGAGGTGGGCTTGGCCAGCCGGACCGCTGCGTCAGCGGGGATGTTCCGGTAGCTGTCCAGCAGGCGTTGCACCCCCCGCGTGTGGGATGTCGGTGTATCGGCCGGCCGAACGGACATCACTTTCCACGCTAACGGCGGATCGGCAGATGTGCACGTAGCACCGCCGCGGGTCAGGGAAGCAGCGTTTGGCTGCTCAGAAAGCTGGCGACGCCCCGCGCGACGGCGTCGGCGTAACGCTGCCGGCCCGCCGGGCTTTCCATCAGGGCGGCGTCGGCAGCGTTTTTCATGTTGCCGAGCTCCACCAGGATCGACGGGTACTCGGCCAGGTTCAGCCCGGCCAGGTCGGCTCGCCCTTTGAGACCGTCGGAGCCGATGTAGTTGGCCGGGGGGATGCCGGCGGCCTGCAACTGCCCCCGCATCACCTGCGCGAACCGTACCGCCGGGCCCTCCTGGGCCGGGTTGAGCGGCGGTGCGGAGTAGTTGACGTGGAAACCGCGGCCGCTGGGCGCCCCGCCGTCGGCGTGGATGGACACGATGGCGTTGGGATGCAGGGAGTTGGCCATCGCGGCGCGCGCATCGATGCAGGGAGCCGGACCGGTGTCGTCGCCGCGCGACATCGCGGTGCGAACCCCCAGACCGGTGAGTGCCTGCCGGATCCGCAGCGTGGTGTCCCAGGCGAAGCTGTGCTCGGGGTAGCCGGAATTGGTGGCGGTGCCGCTGGTCTGACAGTTCTTGGTGCCGCCCCGGCCGTTGGGCACCTGGCGGGCCAGGGCCGCGGGGTCGCCCCCACCGCTGTGTCCGGGGTCGAGGAACACGATCATCCCGGCGATGCTGCCGGGAGCGGCCGAGGTCAGCGGGGCGCTCGGTACCGCGGCGGCCACCACCACGCCGGCGGTGATCGCGATACCGACACGGACAAGAACTGGTACGCGCACACCGCCAACGTAGGCTGGGGCCGACTACGCTGGGTTTCTCACACGCAGCGGGTCTCTCCAGCTGAGACCAAGCCGCAACCCGGTCGAGACCGAGCTCACCACAACGCAAGGAGTGTCATGCAACCAGGAGGCCCGCCCGACATGTCGGCGCTGCTGGCCCAGGCTCAGCAGATGCAGCAGCGACTGCTGCAGGCGCAGCAGGAGCTGGCCGCCACCGAGGTGCACGGAGAAGCCGGCGGCGGCCTGGTCAAAGTCACTTCCAACGGCAGCGGCGAGGTGCTCGCGGTGCAGATCGACCCGAAGGTCGTCGACCCGGACGACATCGAGACGCTGCAGGACCTGATCGTGGGTGCGCTCGCCGACGCCTCGAAGAAGGCGCACACGCTGGCCCAGCAGCGGCTGTCGCCGTTGGCCGGCGGCATGGGCGGCGCGCTCGGCATGCCGGGGGTCTAGGTGTTCGAGGGTCCGGTTCAGGACCTGATCGACGAGCTGGGCAAGCTGCCGGGCATCGGCCCCAAGAGCGCCCAGCGGATCGCCTTTCACCTGTTGTCGGTGGAGCCCCCGGAGATCGATCGGCTGACCGCGGTGCTGACCAAGGTCCGCGATGGCGTGCAGTTCTGCGAGGTGTGCGGCAATGTCGCCGATGCGCAGCGGTGCCGGATCTGCGGGGATCCGCGCCGTGACTTCGCCCAGATCTGTGTCGTCGAGGAACCCAAGGACGTGGCGGCCATCGAGCGCACCCGGGAGTTCCGGGGCCGCTACCACGTGCTCGGCGGTGCGCTGGACCCGCTCTCCGGCATCGGCCCTGAGCAGCTGCGGGTGCGTGAGCTGCTGAATCGGGTCGGCGAGCGGATCGACGGGGTGGACGTCAGCGAGGTGATCATCGCCACCGACCCCAACACCGAGGGCGAGGCCACCGCCACCTACCTGGTGCGGGTGCTGCGCGACATCCCCGGTTTGGCCGTGACGCGTCTGGCGTCCGGGCTGCCAATGGGCGGTGACCTGGAATTCGCCGACGAGTTGACGCTGGGCCGGGCCTTTACCGGCCGGCGCGCGATGGCCTGACGTCCCGGCCGCTCGCCGCTACCGGGGACGGGCCACTTCCACCATCTCGAAATCGGCCTTGGCCGCACCGCAGTCCGGGCAGCTCCAGTCCTCGGGGATGTCGGCCCAGCGGGTGCCGGGGTCGATGCCGTCCTCCGGCCAGCCCAGCGCCTCGTCGTATTCGAATCCGCACTGCAGGCACCGGAACAGCTTGTAGTCGGTCATAGGTTCGCTCCCGTCGATTCGTACCCGCAGCCCGGGCACTGGTATGCGGCCATCAGGGGACTGTCTGGTAGCGGGCCAGGATCTCTTCCCGGCGGCGCGGCGAGATGTTGACCCGGGTGATGTCGCCGTCGTAGTGCGCGAGCACCCGGTGGTCCATCAGCCTGCGCCACAGCGGCGGGAAGTACGTCACCCCGATCAGGGCTCCGTAGCCGGCCGGCAGGTTCGGCGAGTCGTCGAAACTGCGCAGCGTCTGGTAGCGCCGGGTCGGATTGGCGTGGTGATCGCTGTGCCGCTGCAGGTGGTAGAGGAACAGGTTGGTGACGATGTGGTCGGAGTTCCAGCTGTGCTGCGGTGTGCAGCGCTCGTAGCGGCCGTTGTCCCGCTTCTGCCGCACCAGCCCGTAGTGCTCCAGGTAGTTCACCGACTCCAGCAGCGAGGCTCCGTAGACCGCGTTGATCGCGACATAGGGCAGCAGGGCGACGCCGAACACCGCGACCATGACGCCCCAGAACACCACCGACATCGCCAACGCGTTGACCACGTCGTTGTCCGGCCAGGTCCGGGGGTTCCACGGGTTCTTGCCGGTCCGGCGGATGCGTTGCGCCTCCAGCTGCCACGCCGAGCGGATACCGCCGACGACGGTGCGCGGCAGGAACTCCCAGAACGACTCGCCGAAGCGCGCCGACGCGGGGTCTTCCGGGGTGGCCACCCGGACGTGATGGCCGCGGTTGTGCTCGACGTAGAAGTGCCCGTAGCAGACCTGGGCCAAGGTGATCTTGGCCAGCCAGCGCTCGAGCTTCTCGCGCTTATGGCCCAGCTCGTGGGCGGTGTTGATGCCCACCCCGGCCACCGTCGCCGCGGTGAACGCCACCCCGATCTTGCCCAGCCAGCCCAGCGAGCCGTCGTAGCCCAGCCAACCCAGGTCGGAGGCGGTGAACAGGTAGGCGCCGAAGATGGCGGTGGCGTACTGGAAGGGGATGTAGGCGTAGGTGGCGTAGCGGTAGTACTTGTCCTCCTCCAGCGCCGCCATCACCTCATCCGGCGGGTTCTGCCCGTCGGCGCCGATCCAGAGGTCCAGCGTCGGAAGCAGCACGTAGATCAGGAACGGCCCGACCCACAGCAGGATCTGCGACGCGATCTGCCAGCCGGCCTGGTTCATCGCCCACACCAGCGGCAGCACGGTGAACAGCATGGTGGGCGCGATCAGGCCCAACAGCCACAGGTGACGCTTCTTGTCCTGCCAGATCGCCGGCTCGCCGGCCACGTCGGTACTCACCGCGGTTCACCCTTTCGTCTGGGTCACGCCACCGCACCGGTGGATGCCCTGACGTTAGAGGGGGCCGTGGCCGCGCCGCTCGTCCCGTGCAGCCGGAATTCGGCGGGCTATATGTCCGCAGAGGACAACACGGCAGCGCCGTACCACTGGCACAGCAGCAGGGCGATCTCGACGTCGAGACGGTCCTCGGCGATCGGGCGCCCGCGTCGCTCCACCGCCCGCTGCACCCGGTACTTCACCGTGTTGACATGCAGGTGAAGCTGTTCGCCGGCCGCTTTGAAGCTGGACCCGGTCCGCAGGAACACCCGCAGCGTCTCGCGCAGCCGGCCGTCGGCCTCGGTCGCGCAGGCCAGCGGGCCGAGCACCTCGCCGACCCACGCCCGCGCGCCCGCCAGATTGTCGCCGCCGAGCAGCGCCGCAGCCGACAGTCCGGGGTCACCGGCCGCGCTGACGCGAGCGGCGGGTTCGCCGGCGGCGACCGCCAGCCGGTGCGCCGCCATCGCCTGCTGGTGTGAGCGACGGAAACCCTCGACACCGGCGAGCGGATCACCGATGGTCACCCAGGGCTCGTCGTCCGCGGCGAGCGCGCAGGCCCGGATCTGTTCCACCACATCGGTTTCGGCCGCCGACGGCAGCGGAAGCCAGGCCCATCCGCATGCGCTGTCGGCCGGAACGAACAGCGGCGCCCCGCGCACCGGCAGTGAGTCGGCCAGTTGCTTGACGAAACTCTCCGCTGCCGCCAGCCGGTCGCCGGCGGAGTCGGGATACCACACCACCACCCCCACATGGGTGCGTCGCAGCGGGTAGCGGATCGCGGTGGTCATGGCGTCGACGTCGAGGCTCTCGTCGGCAAGGATTTCGCGGACCCGCAACGCGCGCACCGCGTTTCGGCTCTCCAGCCAGCGCTCCCGCTCGGCCTGGTAGACGGCGGACACCTGTTGGGACATCTCGTCGACGTAGCCGAACATCAGCGTCGACATGCTGCCGAGGACGCTCAGGCTCAGATCGGGGTCCAGCTCGGCGGCACGGATCTCCGCCAGCACCAACTGCAGCGCCACCGAGTGGCCCAGCCGGTAGCCGCGCACCAAGGCGTTGACCGGCACCCCGCGCTGGGCCAGCCGGCGGGCATGCTCCAGAGCGACTGCGGGAGCCGCGATCTCGGTGACCGGGATGTTGTGGCGGATCGCCGAGAAGTACGCCTCGACATTGGCTGCGACGGTCTCATGCAGCAGTTGCAGCAGCGACGAGTCGCTGGTCAGGTCCGGCGACTGCTTGGCAACCAGATCCTCGATCACCGCGATCGTCTCGGCCAGGCGATCGTAGAGGCGCTGCGAGATGGCGATCGCGGCCTCGGCGACGTTCGCGTCGTCGGTGGGAGCGGCCATAGCCAGACCGTAGTCGCCGGCTCGGCGATTGCAACGCGCCGGGCGACGCGGCTCAGGCCCGCCGGGGTGCGGCCAGCCGCTCCCGGCGCAGCAGGTTCACTTCCGGCAGCTCCAGGGCGGGCAGGTCGCCGACCACCTTCGACAGCAGCAGATCCGCCAGCTCGGGGTTACGGGCCAGGCACGGGCCGTGCAGATAGGTGGCCACGACGCTGCCCTGCACCGCGCCGTCGTAGCCGTCGCCGTCCCGGTTGCCGGCGCCCTTGGTGACCGCACTGAGCGGCGCGGCGTCCGGTCCCAACACGGTGCCGCCACGGTGGTTCTCGAACCCGGTCAGCGGCGCGCTCAACCCCGCCAGCAGCGGGGTGGCCACCACTTCGCCGATGCTGCGCGACTCCTGCGGCGAGGTGGTCACGTCGAGCAGCCCGACCCCGTCGACCCGCTCCCCGGCCGAGGTCTCATACCAGTGCCCGAGCACCTGGATGGCTGCGCAGATCGCCAGCACGGGCGCGCCGCGTGCGGCCGCGCGCTGCAACCCCGGGTGGGTGATCAGATGCCGGGTGGCCAGCCGCTGCGCGTAGTCCTCGGCGCCGCCCAGGGTGTAGAGGTCCAAGGATTCGGGCACCGGCTCGGCCAGGGTGATCTCGACGATCTCGGCGGGGATGCCGCGCAGCAGCAGTCGCTGCCGCAGCACCACGGCGTTGCCGCCGTCGCCGTAGGTGCCCATCACGTCGGGCAGCACCAGCCCGATCCGCACGGTGCTGATCGCGCTGTCAGCCATTGCCCAGCCTCCGCTGCAGTTGCAGGAACGCGGTGTAGTTGGCGACTACCTCGACCGGCCCGGGTGGGCAGGATGCGATCGCCGCCAGGGTGTCGTGCACCAGCGTGTGCGCCACCCCGGCATAGCCGAGCCGCACCGCCAGATCGGTGCCGCGCTCACCGGCGGCCACCACGTGGACACCCTCGAAGTGTTCGAACCGGACGTCCCACAGCCACGAGAGGTCTTCGCCGTCGGGCACCTGCCCGTTGACGGCGATCACCACCCCGGCAGCATGCTTGTCGACCATCGACAGGGCTTCCTGCCAACCGGCCGGGTTCTTGGCCAGCAGCATCCGCACGGTGTGGTCGCCCACCTGGATGCTGCGGTAGCGGCCGGCCACCTCGTCGACCGCGGACACCGCCGCCACCGCTTTGGCGGGATCGGCGCCCAGCGCCACCGCCGCCGCGACGGCCTGGGCGGCGTTGCCGCGGTTGACGGTGCCGGGCAGCGCCAGATGCATGGGCAGCACCAGGCCGTCCGGTCCGTACAGGGAGTCGTCGTCGAACCACCACTGCGGGGTGGGGCGGCTGAATTCGCTGCCCGTCGAGCGCCAGTGCTCCTCGAGGCGATCGATCACCTCGCCGCTGCGCGGGCAGCTGACCGAGTCGCCGGACCAGCCGGCGCGTGCGGAGACCCAGACCACGTTGGGGCAGTCGTAGGCGGCCGAGGTCATCAGGACGTCGTCGCAGTTGGCGACCACCACGGTCTGCGGGTGACGCGCCAGTCCCATGCGCAGGGCGCGTTCCACGGCGTTGATCTCGCCGACGCGGTCCAGCTGGTCCCGCGACAGGTTGAGCAGCACCACCACGGCCGGTGACACCGCGTCGGCGACGTGCGGGACATGCATCTCGTCGACTTCGAGCGCCGCCAGTTGCGCGCCCCGGTCGGCGGCCAGCGCCGCCACCAGCCCGGCGTCCATGTTGGCGCCCTCGGCATTGGTGGCCACCGCGCCCAGATCCTGCAGGGCAGCGGCCAGCATGCGGGTGGTGGTGGACTTGCCGTTGGTGCCGGTGACGATGGCGGTGCGCCGCCCCGTCCCGAGCTGACGCAGGATCGAGCGGTCCAGGGTCATGGCGACCAGTCCGCCG
This sequence comes from Mycolicibacter engbaekii, assembly GCF_002101585.1. Classification (GTDB taxonomy): domain Bacteria; phylum Actinomycetota; class Actinomycetes; order Mycobacteriales; family Mycobacteriaceae; genus Mycobacterium; species Mycobacterium engbaekii. Next base: position 57,064 of record NZ_LQOT01000044.1, read on the forward strand.
ATCATCGCGCCGGCCCCGCGCCCGGTCACCCGCGACGCCCACCGGGCACTCGCCCCGGCGGCCAGCGCCATGCGTCCGCGGGCGGTGATCATGGCCTGATTTTAGGGTGGCGGCAAGCCCGGGGCGTGCGCCGGGCAGTTCGAGCGGCGACACGGGCGGCGGCACCCCGTCTGGGACTCCCCGTCATGCCATCCTCGTCACATGAGTGCTCGGTGGGGCCGCCCGGCCCGCGAAACCGGCGACGGTTGGGTGGTCGTCGACGTCGAGACATCGGGCTTTCGGCCCGGGCAGGCCCGGGTGCTCAGCCTCGCCGCGCTGGTGCTCGACCCGCAGGGCCGGGTGGAACATTCGGTGTCGCATCTGGTGAATCCCGGTACCGACCCGGGCCCCACCCACGTGCACGGGCTGACCGCCGAGATGCTGGCGGGGCAGCCACGATTCGCCGACGTCGTCGACGAGGTCGCCGCGCTGCTGCCGGGGCGCACTCTGGTGGCCCACAACGTGACGTTCGACTACACGTTCCTGGCGGCCGAAGCCGAGATGGCCGGTGCAGAACTGCCCGTCGACTCGGTGATGTGCACTTTGGAGCTGGCCCGCCGGCTGGACCTGGGTCTGCCCAACCTGCGGTTGCAGACGCTGGCCGCGCACTGGGGCGTGGTCGCGACCCGGGCGCATGACGCACTCGATGACGCCCGGGTGCTGGCCGGGGTGCTCCAGCCCGCGCTGCAGCGGGCCCGGGAACGCGACGTGTGGCTGCCGGTGCGGCCGGTGAGCCGCCGCCGCTGGCCCAACGGCCGGATCACCCACGACGAACTGCGGCCGCTGAAGGCCCTGGCCTCGCGGATGCCGTGTGCGTACCTCAACCCGGGCCGCTATGTGCGGGGGCGCCCGCTGGTGCAGGGCATGCGGGTGGCGCTGTCGGCGGAGTGCACCCGCACGCACGAGGAACTCGTGGAACGCATCCTGCACGCCGGCCTGGCCTACAGCGACGTCGTCGATGCCCACACCTCGCTGGTGATCTGCAACGAGGAGCGGCCCGAGCAGGGCAAGGGCTACCTGGCGCGCGAGCTGGGTGTGCCGACGGTCTCCGACCGCGACTTCATGGCCTGCGTCGAGCGGGTGGTTGACGGCACCGGCATCGAGGAGTTCGTCGACGCCGGTGCGGCCGGTGAGCAGATTTCGCTGTTCTGACGCAACTTCCTCGTCCGTCACTGCAGCCGCTTCTGCCTCGACTGTCAGCGCTGGGCGGGCGTAATGCGTGTGCCCGCCTCTGAGCGACAACCCCGACAACCACCGCCGTGGCGGCCGTTGTCGCTCAGAGGTGGGCGCAGGTCACCCAGCCGATCCGCGGTTGCCCATGGGGCGGATGTGGCGCTGGGGAACTGTTGGGGAACTTCAGCCGAGCCGGGCCGCCCGGTTCACCGCGGAGACCACCGCCCGCAGCGACGCGGTGGTGATCGACGGTGCGATCCCGACGCCCCAGACGGTGTTGTCGCCGACCCGCGCCTCCACGTAGGCCGCGGCCTGGGCTTCCTCGCCGGCACTCATCGCGTGCTCGGAGTAGTCCAGCACGTGCACGACCACGCCGACATGACTCAGCGCGTCGACGAACGCGGCCAGCGGGCCATTGCCCGCCCCGGTGATGGTGGTCTCCTCGCCGTCGACCTTGACCACGGCTTCGATGCGGTCGATACCGTCGTCGGTCTCGGCGGCGGTCAGCTTCTGGTGCATCCGCTCCAGCGGCCGGATCGGGTTGAGGTACTCCTCGGCGAAGGCGTCCCACATCTGTTTGGGGGTGACCTCGCCGCCCTCCCCGTCGGTCAGTTGCTGGATCACCTTGGAGAACTCGATCTGCAGCCGGCGCGGCAGCACCAGCCCGTGATCGGTCTTCATCACATACGCCACGCCGCCCTTGCCGGACTGCGAGTTGACCCGGATCACCGCCTCGTAGGTGCGGCCCACGTCGCGGGGGTCGATCGGCAGGTAGGGCACCTGCCACAGCATGTCGTCGACGTCGGAGTCCGCGGCGTCGGCGTCGATCTTCATCTGGTCCAGGCCCTTGTTGATGGCGTCCTGGTGGCTGCCGGAGAACGCCGTGTAGACCAGGTCGCCTCCGTAGGGGTGGCGCTCGGGCACGCCCAGCTGGTTGCAGTACTCGACCGTGCGGCGGATCTCGTCGATGTTGGAGAAGTCGATCTGCGGGTCGACGCCGCGGGAGAACATGTTCAGGCCCAGCGTCACCAGGCAGACGTTGCCGGTGCGTTCGCCGTTGCCGAACAGGCAGCCCTCGATCCGGTCGGCGCCGGCCTGGTAACCCAGCTCCGCGGCGGCCACGGCGGTGCCGCGGTCGTTGTGCGGGTGCAGGCTCAGGATCACGCTGTCCCGGCGCTTGAGGTTGCGGCTCATCCACTCGATCGAGTCGGCGTAGACGTTGGGCGTGGCCATCTCCACCGTTGCCGGCAGGTTGAAGATGATCGGGTTGTCCGGCGTCGGCTCGATCACATCGCCCACCGCGTCACAGACCGCCTTGGCGTATTCGAGTTCGGTGCCGGTGTAGGACTCCGGCGAGTACTCGTAGCGCCACCGGGTGTCGGGATACTTGGCGGCTTCCTCCAGGCACTTGCGCGCCCCGGCCACCGCGATGGCCTGCACCGCGGCCTGGTCGGCGCGGAACACCACCCGGCGTTGCAGGACCGACGTCGAGTTGTAGAAGTGCACGATCACGTTCTTCGCGCCCGCGCAGGCCTCGAAGGTGCGCTCGATGAGCTCGTCGCGGCACTGGGTCAGCACCTGCAGGGTGACGTCGTCGGGTACCGCGCCGGTCTCGATGATCTCGCGGACGAAGTCGAAGTCGGTCTGGCTGGCCGACGGGAAGCCGACCTCGATCTCCTTGTAGCCCATGGCGACCAGCAGGTCGAACATCCGGCGTTTGCGGGCCGGACTCATCGGGTCGATCAGGGCCTGGTTACCGTCGCGCAGGTCGACCGCACACCACAGCGGCGCGCGATCGATGACCCGGTCGGGCCAAGTGCGGTCTGCCAGGGTGATCGCCTCGACCTCGTCGGCGAAGCTGCGATAGCGGTTGACGGGCATGGCCGAACCGCGCTGGGGGTTCCAGACGGGCTGGCCGGGGGCGCGCGGCCCCGCGGGTTGGGTGATGGCGCGCGCGGACGTGAAGGCGTCCGGGCTCGAGGGGCTGGAATAGGTAGTCACGATTTTCGCTCCGGCTTGTGAGGGCTTGTCCAAAAAGACTCAGACCGGCGCATCGGCGAAACCCGCGACGGGAAGCCGGTCCTGGTCAGACCCCGTCGCGGCGTCCGAGCAGGAGCGCGCGCAGCACGTCGAAGAGTTTACACGCCGATGGCATGGCCCCGGCGCGATGTCCTCGCACGATGCCGCTCCGGAGGCCGAGTGAACGGGCGAAATGCTTCCCCTATCCTTGTTGAGGTTATAGAGGCCCGATCAGTCAAATCGGCGGAAAGGACGACCGTGGCGCTCGTCGTGCAGAAATACGGCGGATCGTCGGTGGCCGACGCCGACCGGGTTCGTCGGGTCGCCGAGCGCATCGTCGAGACCAAAAGGGCCGGCAACGAGGTCGTGGTGGTCTGTTCGGCGATGGGCGACACCACCGACGACCTGCTGGACCTGGCGCAGCAGGTCTGCTCCGCGCCGCCGGCCCGTGAGCTGGACATGTTGCTGACCGCCGGGGAGCGGATCTCCAATGCGCTGGTGGCCATGGCCGTCGAGGAGCTGGGCTGCAACGCGCGTTCCTTCACCGGCTCGCAGGCCGGCGTCATCACCACCGGGGCCCACGGCAAGGCCAAGATCATCGACGTCACACCGGGCCGGCTGCAGGCCGCCCTCGGCGAGGACCAGGTGGTGCTGGTCGCCGGCTTCCAGGGCGTCAGCCAGGACACCAAGGACGTCACCACGTTGGGCCGCGGCGGCTCGGACACCACCGCGGTGGCCCTGGCCGCGGCGCTGCACGCCGATGTCTGCGAGATCTACACCGATGTCGACGGCATCTTCAGCGCCGACCCGCGCATCGTGCCCAACGCCAAGCGCCTGGACACCGTCACCTTCGAGGAGATGCTCGAACTCGCCGCCTGCGGCGCCAAGGTGCTCATGCTGCGCTGCGTGGAATACGCCCGCCGCTACCACCTGCCCATCCACGTCCGGTCCTCCTACTCGGACAAGCCCGGCACCATCGTTTCCGGATCGATCAAGGACATCCCCATGGAAGACGCCATCCTGACCGGAGTCGCGCACGACCGCAGCGAAGCCAAGGTGACCGTGGTCGGCATCCCCGACCTGCCCGGCTACGCCGCCAAGATCTTCCGGGCCGTCGCCGACGCCGACATCAACATCGACATGGTGCTGCAGAACGTCTCCAAGGTCGAGGACGGCAAGACCGACATCACCTTCACCTGCCCCCGCGACAACGGCCCGGCCGCGGTGGCCAAGCTGGAGTCGCTCAAGAGCGAGATCGGCTTCGCCGAGGTGCTCTACGACGCCAAGGTGGGCAAGGTGTCGCTGATCGGCGCCGGGATGCGCAGCCACCCGGGTGTGACGGCCACGTTCTGCGAGACGCTGGCCGACAACGGGGTCAACATCGACTTGATCTCCACCTCCGAGATCCGGATCTCGGTGCTGTGCGCCGAGGACGATCTGGACAAGGCCGTCGTCGCCCTGCACGAGGCGTTCGCGCTCGGCAGCGACGAGGCGGCCACCGTCTACGGCGGGACGGGGCGCTAAATGGTTGCCATCGGTGTGGTCGGTGCCACCGGCCAGGTCGGCCAGGTGATGCGCGCCCTGCTGGAGGAGCGCAACTTCCCGGCCGAAGAGGTGCGGTTCTTCGCTTCGGCGCGCTCGGCCGGACGCAAGCTGGCATTCCGCGGCGCCGAGATCGAGGTCGAGGACGCCGAGACCGCCGACCCGGCCGGGCTGGACATCGCGCTGTTCTCCGCCGGGGCGACCATGTCGCGGGTGCAGGCGCCGCGGTTCGCCGCCGCCGGTGTCACGGTGATCGACAACTCGTCGGCGTGGCGCAAGGACCCCGAGGTACCGCTGGTGGTCTCGGAGGTGAACTTCGACCGGGACGTGCGCGGCAAGACGTTGCCCAAGGGCATCATCGCCAACCCGAACTGCACCACGATGGCGGCGATGCCGGTGCTCAAGCCGCTGCATGAGGAGGCCGGCCTGACCCGGTTGATCGTCTCCACCTACCAGGCGGTCTCGGGCAGCGGGTTGGCTGGCGTGCAGGAGCTGGCGACCCAGGTCCGGGCGGTGCTCGACGGCGCCGAGCAGCTGGTGCACGACGGTGGCGCGGTCGATTTCCCGGCACCGAACAAGTACGTCGCCCCCATCGCGTTCAACGTGGTGGCGCTGGCGGGTTCACTGGTCGACGACGGCTCGGGCGAGACCGACGAGGACCAGAAGCTGCGCTACGAGAGCCGCAAGATCCTCGGTATCCCCGAGCTTTTGGTCAGCGGCACCTGTGTCCGGGTACCGGTGTTCACCGGCCACTCGCTGTCGATCAACGCCGAGTTCGCCCGGCCGCTGTCGCCGCAGCGCGCCGCTGAGCTGCTGGCGCAGGCTCCGGGTGTGACGGTGACCGACGTGCCGACCCCGTTGGCCGCCGCGGGCGCCGACGACTCGCTGGTGGGCCGGATCCGGGTCGACCCGGGTGCTCCCGACGGGCGGGGCCTGGCCCTGTTCGTCTCCGGCGACAACTTACGTAAGGGCGCGGCGCTCAACACGATTCAGATCGCCGAGCTGCTGGCTGAGGCTTCAGGCTCCTAACGCGGCTCCCCCCAGGCGCCGAACGTGTACTCAGCCCGAAATTCTCCAGGATTTTTCGGGCTGAATACACGCTCGGCGGGGTCGGCGGTGATGGCACTGCTGTTGGCGCTGCCCGCGACGGCGCACGCCGAGCCGCCCGCACCCATCCCGCGTCCGGTGCTGTGGCCGCTCGCCGAGGGCCAAGTGGTGCGCATCGGCCCCACCGCCGGAACCGGCACGCCCACCGGCGATTACGGGATCGGCGCCACCGACCTGTGCGAGTTCATGGAGTTCCCCAGCGCGGTGCTGCAGATCTGCGGCGACAGCTTCGCAGGGCAGGGCGTGGGCTACGGCGGCTGGTATTCGCCGATCGCGCTGCGCGCCGATCCCGACTCGGTGGATGACCCCGCCGGGGTGCGCTACACCGGGGTGCTGGGAGTGGACAAGCCGCTGCTCGCCGACCCGGCGCCGGTGGGCGCAAACCAACTGCCGGCCGGGATCGTGTCGATCAACCGGACCAACTATCTGCTGGTGACCACCGCGAAGATGCTGGTGCCACAGAGCTCGCGGCTGGTGAAAGCCGATCCGGCGCAACCGGGTTGGCAGACGGTTCCCGGATCGGTGCGACCGGCCTCCTATCAGGATCACGGCCAGTCCCAGATCAGCGGCTACTACGACCCGGTGCCGACGCCGGACTCGGCCACCGGCTGGGTGTACATCGTCGCCAACAACTTCGACCGCAGCGCCGCGGTGACGCTCTACCGGGTCGCCCCGGCCCGGTTCACCGACCGCAGCGCCTGGCAGGGCTGGTCGGCGAGCGCCGGCTGGGGACATCCGCCCACACCGCTGTGGAACGACCAGATCGGTGAGCTCAGCCTGCGCCAGGTCGACGGCAAGCCGGTGCTGTCCTACTTCAACGGCACCACCGGCAACATGGAGGTGCGGGTCGCCTACGAGCCGACCGGGCTGGGCACCGCCCCGGTGACCACGGTGGTCCAGCATGCCGAGTGGCCGGATCCGCCGGTGCCCGTCGAGACCCTGCCGTCACCGTTCGACAACCGCCTGGCTCAGCCCTACGGCGGCTACATCTCCCCGGGATCGACGCTGGACGAGCTGCGGGTGTTCGTCAGCCAATGGAACACCCAGCCGCGGGACCGGGCGCCCTATCGGGTCATCCAGTTCGCGGTCAACCCGTTCAAGCCCTGGTCGGTCAGTCCACCGTCGTGATCGAGTCCCCGGTGATGCCGGCGGCACGGCGCGCCGCCAGCCGGCGCTTCTGCGGCTCGATGGTGTAGCGCGGGTCCTTCGCCGAGGCCATGCCGGCCTCGAAGATCCCGAACCGGGTCAGCGCCGAGGCGCCCAGCAGCGCCAGGCCTGAGAGCGCCGCAAGGCCGCGGCGCCGCCCGCCCACCAGCGTCCCGAGCCCGCCGGCGATCGCCAGCCGTTCGCTCCACCGCAGCATCGCCCCGGCGCGGCCGCGCCGCAGCGGCTCGGCGGCGGTCGGGTCCATCCGGTGTTCCATGGCGCGCATCGCGATGAGGTCGCCGAGGACCCCGAGCACCGCCAAACGCCGGGCCGGCCCGGCCTCGCGCACCGGCGTGGTCAGCATCGCCAGACCGCCGGAGGCCAGGCCGGCCGAGCTGACGAACACGAACGGCAGGTCGCGGTGCGCGCCGTGCCAGGTCGGGGTCGCGGTGTCGCCGAGCAACACCGCGGTGTAAACGGCCAGCGGTGCGGCGAACACCCCGGCCTCCAGACCGGCCGGTCCCTCCGCGGCCCGCAGTGCGCCGCGCAGCGGCCCCAGGGGCAGCCGCCGGCCGGTCAGCCGATCCACCTCGGCGGCGGCCGCGACGCCGGTGCCCGCGCCGAACGCCGACAGGATCCACGAGCCCATGCTCATCGGCGAGGTCAACTTGATGGTGCGCAGCATGTTCACGAAGCGCTCCGGGCGGCCCAGGTCGCTGATCAGGGCGGCAGTGCTCAGGCCCAGAGCGCCGAGAGCAGACAACCGGGCGTTGCGCCGCAACACCTTTCGGCCGGTGAGTTGGGCGCCGGCGGCCAGCAGCCCGGATCCGCCGGCCACGCCGCCCAGGAAGAGGTATGCGGCTATCTCGTGGGACCACGGCGCCGGCTTGACCACCGGGCGCCCGTAGTAGGAGCTGAACTGCACGTCGGGAACCATCGCCATCTCGCGGCCACCGTCCCCGCCGCCGCGGCGCTTGCCGTCACCGCGGCGTGGCCCACCGGCGACCGCGCTCATCGGCGTCCCCCCCAGAAGGCGACGGCCGCCGCGGCCAGCATTCCCGCCGCCGCCATCGCCGAGCGCTTGAGCATGGCCGGCAGGTCGGCGGTGCCCACCCGCGGGTCGGGCGGAAGCCCATACACCTCCGGCTCGTCGAGCAGCAGGAACACCGAACCGGTGCCGCCCACCCCGTCATGCTCATTGGCCCCGTACAGCCGGGCCTCGGTTCGGCCCTGGGCGTGCAGCTGGGCCACCCGCTGCCGGGCCCGCTCCACCAGCTCGTCGTGGTCGCCGTACCGGATGGACTGCGTCGGACAGGTCTGCGCGCATGCCGGCGGCGCCCCGTCGACCAGCCGGTCGTAGCACAGCGTGCACTTCTGGGCGACGCCGTTGTTAGGCACCGGTTCCGGGCCGCGGGCGGTCCGGGGCTCGGCGATGCCGTCGGTGCGCCGTTCGATCACCCCGAACGGGCACGCCGGCACGCAGTTGCCGCAGCCGTTGCAGACGTCGGCCTGCACCACCACCGTGCCGAACTCGGTGCGGAACAGCGAACCGGTCGGGCACACATCCAGGCAGCCCGCGTGCGTGCAGTGCTTGCAGACGTCCGAGGCCATCAGCCAGCGGAACTGATCGGTGTCCGGCGGTGCGAGATCCGGCGTGGCGTCTGGGTCATGGGGCATCTTCGGCATGCCCAGGCCGATCAGTTGGCGCCCGGACTCCCGGGCCTCCTCGATGCGGTCACGGTTCTGCTCGATGAACGCCACGTGCCGCCAGGTGCTGGCGCCCAGCGCGCCGGTGTTGTCGTAGGACGAGCCGAGCAACTCCAGCGGACCGTCCTGGGGGTTGTGGTTCCACTCCTTGCACGCCACTTCGCAGGCCTTGCAACCGATACAGATCGACGTGTCGGTGAAGAACCCCTTGCGCGCCTGTTGCGCCGACCACCGGGCGTCGGCGGCCGGGTCGGTCGGCCCGGACAGTTGGCCCATCAGTCCCGCCCTTCCGGATCAATGGCATTGTTGCCGGTCTGCGGCGTTGTGCCAGAACGGCTTTGGTATTCGGCGATCAGGTGCAGCAGCTCCTGCCCGTGTGGGCGCCGGCCCGGGCGGATGTCGCACGCGCCGACCTTGGACTCCTGGATCTGCACGTTGGGATCCAGGGTCACCCCCAGCAGATCGTTGGCGGAGTCGCCGCTGACCATCGCATCCCCGCCGACTCCCCAGTGGTAGGGCAGCCCGATCTGGTGCACGGTATGACCGCCGACGATCAACGGCGTCATCCGGTCGGTCACCAGCACCCGTGCCTCGATCGCCGCGCGCGGCGAAACGATGGTGGCCCAGCCGAAGTTCTCCAGGCCCCGTTCGGCGGCCAGGGCGGGGGAGACCTCGCAGAACATCTCCGGCTGGAGTTCGGCCAGATACGGCAGCCAGCGACTCATGCCGCCGGCCGTGTGGTGCTCGGTGAGCCGGTAGGTGGTGAACACGTACGGGTAGACGTCCACAGCGGGCTCCCCGGCGCTGGGAGCCGTCAGATTGTCTTTGCGTGGGAAGGTGATTCGCGCGGGGTTGCGCTGCTGGTGGTAGACCGCGTTGGCGATCGGCGACTCCTGCGGCTCGTAGTGGGTGGGCAACGGGCCGTCCACCACGCCCTTGGGCGCGAACAGCCAGCCCTTGCCGTCGGACTGCATGATGAACGGGTCGTCGCCGGCCAGCGCGTCCGGGCCGCCCAGAGTCGAGTCGGGCCGCGCCCCCGGGGCGCGGTCGACGATGAAGTCGGGCACGTCGTGACCCACCCAGCGGCCCAGCTCGGCGTCCCACCAGACGTAGCGCTTGCGTTCGCTCCACGGCACCCCGTCGGGGTCGGCCGAGGCCCGGTTGTACAGGATCCGCCGATCGGCCGGCCATGCCCAGCCCCACTCCGACTGGCTGGGGCCCGGCCCGCCGCCGGGGACCCGGCGGGCCGCCCGGTTGACGCCGTCGGCGTAGACCCCGGCGTAGATCCAGCAGCCGGCGGCCGTGGATCCGTCGGCGCGCAGCTCGGCGAAGCCCGAGACGCACCGGCCGGCATCCGGGCCGGTCAACCGCCGCCCGTTGACTTCGGCCAGCACGAATTCCGGGTCGGGGTCGCCGTGCTCGTCGACGGGATAGTCCCAGACCAGATCCAGCAGCGGCCGGTCCCGGGGATCGGTCGACGCGGCGAGCTTCTCGCGGATGCGGCTGCCCAGCCTGACGAAGAACTGCAGCTCGCTGATGCAGTCGCCCGGCGGTGCGACGGCCTGGTGTCGCCACTGCAGCAGGCGCTGGGTCTGGGTGAATGTCCCGGCCTTCTCGACGTGGCTGGCCGCCGGGAGGAAGAACACCTCGGTCTCGATGTCTTCGGTGCGCAGTTCGCCGGAGGCGATCTCGGGGCCGTCCTTCCACCAGGTGGCCGACTCGATCAGGTTCAGATCCCGCACCACCAGCCATTTCAGATGTGACATGCCCAGGCGCTGCTGGCGGCCGTTGGCCGAACCGACGGCCGGGTTCTGCCCGAGCAGGAAGTAGCCCTCCACCTCGTCGTCGAGCATGCCGGTCACGGTCTGGTAGGTGCCGTGCGCGCCGGTCAGCTTCGGCAGGTAGTCGAACGCCCAGTCGTTCTCGGCGGTCGCGGCGTCGCCCCACCACGCCCGCAGCAGGCTGACCAGATAGGCGTCGGCGTTGGCCCAAAAGCCCTTCTGGCTCTTCGAGCCGACCCGGTCCAGGTATTGGCCGAGGGTGTCGTCGCGCCCGGCCTTGGGCATCGGCAGATAGCCGGGCAGCATGTCGTAGAGCGTCGGGATATCGGTGGAGCCCTGAATGCTGGCATGGCCGCGCAGCGCCATGATCCCGCCGCCCGGCCGGCCCACGTTGCCCAGCAGCAGCTGCAGGATCGCGGCGGTGCGAATGTATTGGGCGCCCAGGGTGTGCTGTGTCCAGCCCACCGCGTAGGCGAAGCAGGTGGTGCGTTCGCGTCCTGAGTTTTCCGTCACCGCACGGGCCAGGTAGGCGAACATCTCGGGATCGATGCCGCAGACCTCGCGGACCATCTCGGGGGTGTAGCGCGCGTAGTGCCGCTTGAGGATCTGGAAGATGGTCTGCGGGTGCTGCAGGGTTTCGTCGCGCAGCACCCGGGGGTGTTCGAGCGGCGCTCCGGCAGCGCCGAGCGTCTCGCCGGCCGCGCGCGCCGAAGCGCTGCTGCCGTGCTCGTGTCCGCCGCCGGGGGAGCCGATGACACCGGCGTCACGGCTCTGATACGCCCAACTCGTCGGGTCGTACTGCCCGGTCTCGGGGTCGAACCCGGAGAACAATCCGCCCAGGTCCTCGGTGTCGCGGAAGTCCTCGCTGATCAGCGTCGCGGCGTTGGTGTAGGCGAGCACGTAGTCACGGAACCACAGGTCGTGGGTGAGCACGTGGTTGATCAGCGCACCCAGCAGCACCACGTCGGAGCCGGCCCGGATCGGGATGTGCTTGTCGCACACCGCCGAGGTCCGGGTGAACCGCGGATCGACATGGATCACCACCGCACCGCGGGCCTTGGCCTCTTCCACCCACTGGAATCCCACCGGATGGCATTCGGCCATGTTCGAGCCCTGGATGACGATGCAGTCGGCATTCGCCATGTCTTGCAGATATTGCGTCGCGCCACCGCGACCGAAGGAGGCTCCCAGACCGGGAACCGTGGCGGAGTGTCAAATACGAGCTTGGTTGTCGATCTGTATCACGCCGGCGGCGGTGAAGAGTTTCTTGATGACGTAGTTCTCTTCGTTGTCCAGGGTCGCACCGCCCAGCGAGGCGATGCCCATGGTGCGCCGCACCGGCCGGCCCGCGCTGTCGTGCTCCTGCCACTTGCTGCGCCGCGACGCGATGAACCGGTCGGCCACCATGTCGATCGCGGTGTCCAGTTCCAGCGGCTGCCACTGCGTGGCGCGCGGTGCCCGGTAGAGCACGGCGACCTGGCGGCCCGGCGAGTTGACCAACTGTTCGCTCGCCGCGCCTTTCGGGCACAGCCGACCGCGCGAGATCGGCGAGTTCGGATCGCCCTCGATCTGCACGACCTTCTCGTCTTTGACGTAGACGCGCTGGCCGCAGCCCACCGCGCAGTACGGGCAGACGCTGCTGACCACCCGGTCGGCGGTCGCGGTTCGCGGCGCAACGCTGCGGGTCTGCTCGGAGGTCACCGCCGGGCCGCGGCCGAACACGTCGCCGGTGCGCAGCTGCCGGATCACCGGCCATTCCAGGAATTTTCGCTGAGCCATCCTCGTAGCGTAGTCCCGCTGATCGCGTGTGACGCCCCCTTCGTCGGCAACCGGGCGCCGCGGCCGAAACCGACCCGCGATGATGGAGCGATGAGTCGGATAACGCAGCGCCGGCGGGTCAGCCGCCTCGTCGCAGGGGAGGCGACGCAGCGGCTGGAGACACTGGCGGTGGAGGAGCCGCTGGAAATCCGGCTGGACGGCCGGCCGCTCACCGTCACCATGCGCACGCCGGGATCCGATGTCGAGCTGGCGCAGGGCTTCTTGCTCTCCGAGGGGATCATCGCCGGGCGGGACGACGTACAGAGCGCGCGTTACTGCGGCGAATCGGGGTCCACCGACACCTACAACGTGCTGGACGTGACGCTGGCGCCGCACGTGCCGCCGCCGGTGGTGGACATCTCCCGCAATTTCTACGCCACCTCCTCGTGTGGCATCTGCGGCAAGGCCGCCCTGGACGCGGTGCGTCTTTCGAGCCGATACCGCCCGGGCGACGACCCGGTCCAGGTGCCCGCGGCGGCGTTGACCGCGCTGCCCGAGCAGTTGCGGGCCGCGCAGGACGTCTTCGCCCGCACCGGAGGTCTGCATGCCGCGGCGCTGTTCGACTTCACCGACGGCGGCACGATGCAGGTCGTCCGGGAGGACATCGGCCGGCACAACGCCGTCGACAAGGTGATCGGCTGGGCGCTGGAGCGCGGCCGGGTTCCGTTGACCGGGTCGGTGCTGCTGGTCAGTGGGCGGGCTTCGTTCGAGTTGACGCAGAAGGCGGTGATGGCCGGGGCACCCATCCTGGCTGCGGTGTCGGCGCCGTCGTCGCTGGCGGTCGACTTGGCTGAGGAATGCGGGTTGACGCTGGTTGCGTTCCTGCGGGGTGACTCGATGAACGTCTACAGCCGACCCGACCGCATCACCGGTGGCGATCTGCCGCAATAGATCGAAAACCTAGGTAAACGGCGTAGCATCAGGCCTCAGTTATCGACCGGACCGATTGCGTGCCGTCCGGGAAAGCGCTCCGTGCCCCCGCGATCGGCCCGGTTGCATCCTCGAGGGAACCCGAGCGGCCCGGTCCGCGACTAATCGGTAGTTGAGGAATAGGGGTGTGGAGATGAGCTTGTTGGATGCGCATATTCCGCAGTTGGTTGCCTCGGAGTCGGCGTTCGGCGCCAAGGCGGCGTTGATGCGGTCGACGATGGCGCAGGCGGAGCAGGCGGCGATGTCGGCGCAGGCGTTTCACGTCGGTGAGGCGGCGGCGGCGTTTCAGGGGTCGCATGCGCGGTTTGTGGCGATGGCGGCGCGGGTGAATGCGTTGCTGGACATGGCGCAGGTCAATCTGGCCGATGCCGGTTCGACGTATGTGGCGGCCGATGCGGCTGCGGCCTCGGGTTACACCGGGGTTTAGGGCTATCGGGGCCAGAGACAGGAGAACAGTCTGATGTCGCAGATTATGTACAACTACCCGGCGATGCTGGCGCATGCCGCGGAGATGAACACCTACGCCGGGACGTTGCAGGCCGTGGGTGCCGATATCGCCAGTGAGCAGGCGGCGTTGTCGGCGGCGTGGCACGGCGATACGTCGATGACGTATCAGGCGTGGCAGGCGCAGTGGAATCAGGCGATGGAGGAGTTGGTGCTGGCCTATCGGGCGATGGCCACCACGCACGAGACCAACACCTTGATGATGAACGCGCGCGACACCGCCGAAGCCGCCAAGTGGGGCTGACGGGGGCCGGGGAGCGGGCTTCGGCCGCGGTTCCCGGGGTGTTGCACCGTGCTCGGGTGGGGAGGGCGACATGCCGTTGATGCGCAGTGAAGGCGACAGCTGGGACATCACCAGCAGCGTGGGTTCGACCGCGCTGTTCGTCGCGGCGGCCCGGGCGCTGGAAGCCGCCAAACCGGAGCCGGCGGCGGTCGATCCCTATGCCGAGCTGTTCTGCCGGGCGGCCGGTGGAGACTGGGCGGCGGTGCTCGACGGCAGCCTGCCCGACCACGAATTGATGTCCAGTGATTTCGGGGAGCCCTTCGTCAACTTCCAGGGCGCGCGTACCCGCTACTTCGACGAGTACTTCAGCGCGGTCATGGCGGCCGGGGTGCGCCAGGTGGTGATTCTGGCGGCCGGGCTGGACTCCCGGGCGTACCGGTTGCCGTGGCCGGACGGGACGACGATCTACGAGCTGGACCAGCCGCAAGTGCTCGCCTTCAAGAGCTATGTGCTGTCGCAGCGCGGTATCCGGCCCAAGGCGGAGCGTCGTGAGGTCGCTGTCGACCTGCGGGAGGACTGGTCGCAGGCGCTGCGTGACGCCGGCTTCGATCCCACGAAACCCTCGGCGTGGATCGCCGAGGGCCTGCTGATCTATCTGCCCGCTGAGGCCCAACAGCAGCTGTTCGCCGGTATCGAGCGCCTGACGGCCCCGGGCAGCTATGTCGCGGTCGAGGATGGCGCGCCGATGTCCCCGCAAGACTACGAAGCGGCCGTGGCCGCCGAAGTCGAGGCGGGCGACGACGCCCGCATCTTCCATCGGCTGGTCTACAACGAGCGCCACGCGCCCGCCGATCTGTGGTTCGGCGCGCGCGGGTGGACCGCCACCGTGACGCCGTTGGAGTCCTGCCTGCGGGAGCTGGGTCGCCCGGTCCCGGAACCGGACACTCCGGCGGGGCAGATGATCCGGCGGAACTCCCTGGTGCGGGCCGTCAAAGGCTAGCTGCGGTCGTCAGAGCGAACCGTTGCCGACGAGTGGGCCGGCATGCGGTAGCGTGCAAAGCAATCGAAAATGATTTTCAATAAGGAGTCGGTCAATGGGTTGGAACGACGTCGGTGCGCCTACGTCCGGTCCGGGGGCGGTATGGCGCCTCGCGGCAGTGATGGAAGTCGCTCGGCGATCGTCTCGATCGACCTCGACAGTTAGCTTATGCAATGCTAACTTCAGCCGAATTGGTTCAGTCAATGACAGTGAAGGGGCGAGCCACGCATGAACAACGGTGATGCGGCTCTGCTCACCCCGCAGCCACGGGTCGACGAAGAAACCCTCAGCCGGTTCGCCACCTGCTGCCGGGCGCTGGGCATCGAGGTCGACCAGCGCAAACGCCCCGCCGACCTGGTCGCGGCCCGCAGCGGCTTCGCAGCGCTCACCCGGATCGCCCACGAGCAGTGCGACGCCTGGACCGGCCTGGCCGCCGCCGGCGACCAGTCGCCGCGGGTGCTGGCCGCCATCTCGCAGACCGCCCGCAGCTCGGGCGTTCTGCAGCGGCGCCTCGACCTCAAGCAAGGTGAACTGGGCTTTCACTACGACACCGGGCTCTACCTGAAGCTGCGCGCCACCGAACCCGACGACTTCCACCTCGCCCACGCCGCCCAGCTGGCGATGGCCGGCCGGTGCGCCGAGGCCAACGCCGTGGTCTCCGAGATCAGCCAGCGCCGCCCCGGCTGGAACGACGCCCAGTGGCTGGCGATCGCGGTGAACCACCACGCCGGACGCTGGTCGGACATGGTCAAGCTGCTGACCCCCATCGTCAACGACCCCGGGCGCGACGAGCTGTTCACCCACGCCGCCAAGATCGCCCTGGGAATCGCCCTGGCGCGGCTGGGCATGTACGCCCCGGCGTTGTCCTACCTGGAGGAGCCGGACGGGCCCATCGCCGTCGCGGCGACGGACGGAGCGCTGGCCAAGGGCCTGATCCTGCGCGCCCAGGACGACGAGGAGACCGCGGCCGAGGTGCTGCAGGACCTCTATGCCGCCAACCCGGAGAACGAACAGGTTCAGCAGGCGCTGCTGGATCACAGCTTCGGGATCGTCACCACCACCGCGGCCCGCATCGAGGCGCGCACCGATCCGTGGGACCCCGCCACCGAGCCCAGCGCCGAGGACTTCGTCGATCCGTCCGCCCACGAACGCAAGGCCGAACTGCTGGCCGAGGCCGAGCGCGAACTCGGCGAGTTCATCGGGCTCTCGGAAGTCAAGAACCAGGTGCAGCGGCTCAAGAGCTCGGTGGCCATGGAAGTGGTGCGCAAGCAGCGCGGGCTCGCCGTCGGCCAGCGCGCCCACCACCTGGTCTTCGCCGGACCGCCCGGAACCGGTAAGACCACCATCGCCCGCGTGGTGGCCAAGATCTACTGCGGCCTGGGGCTGCTGAAGAAAGAGAACATCAAAGAGGTGCACCGGGCCGACCTGATCGGCCAGCACATCGGCGAGACCGAGGCCAAGACCAACGCCATCATCGACAGCGCCCTCGACGGCGTGCTGTTCCTCGACGAGGCCTACGCGCTGGTGGCCACCGGCGCCAAGAACGACTTCGGTCTGGTCGCCATCGACACCCTGCTGGCGCGGATGGAGAACGACCGTGACCGCCTGGTGGTGATCGTCGCGGGTTACCGCGCTGACCTGGACCGGTTCCTGGACACCAACGAGGGTCTGCGCTCGCGGTTCACCCGCAGCATCGAGTTCCCGTCGTACCAGCCGCCGGAGTTGGTCGAGATCGCCGTGAAGATGGCCGAGCAACGCGACAGCCGTTTCGAGCAGACCGCGCTCGAGGAGATGCAGGCGCTGTTCGGTCAGCTTGCCGCCGCGTCGCACCCCGACGCCAACGGCATCGACCGCCGCAGCCTGGACATCGCCGGTAACGGCCGGTTTGTGCGAAACCTGGTCGAACGCTCGGAGGAAGAGCGCGAATTCCGGCTTGACCATTCCGAACAGTCCGGCACCGGGCTGTTCACCGATGAGGAGCTCATGACGATCACGACCGAAGACGTCCGCAACTCGGTGGCGCCGTTGCTGCGTGGCCTGGGCCTGGAGGCCAACCAATGAGCGCCCCGTTGGAGCGGCCCGAGGACCAGCGGCGCTCATTCGCCTCGCGCACCCCGGTCAACGACAACCCCGACCGGGTCGAGTACCGGCGCGGGTTCGTCACCAAACACCAGGTCAGCGGCTGGCGTTTCGTCATGCGCCGGATCGCCTCCGGCGTCGCCCTGCACGACACCCGGATGCTGGTGGAGCCGCTGCGCTCCCAGACCCGCGCCGTGTTGATGGGTCTGCTGGTACTGGCCACCGTGGTGGGCGGCTGCTTCGTGTTCACCCTGATCTGGCCCAACAGCGCGGCCAACGACGACCCGGTGCTGGCCGACCGCACCACCTCGGCGCTGTACGTGCGGGTCGGCGACCAGCTGCACCCGGTCCTGAACCTGACGTCGGCGCGCCTGATCGCCGGGCGACCGGTCAACCCGACCATGGTGAAAGGTGCTGCGCTGGACAAATTCGCCCGCGGCAACCTCATCGGCATTCCCGGCGCCCCCGAACGCATGGTGCCCAATAGCACCCGCGACGCCGAGTGGACGGTGTGCGACGCGGTGTCGGGTTCGACCGCCGGTGTGACGGTGATCGCCGGCCCGTTGGATCACAGCGGTTCGCGTGCCGGTGTGCTGGGCGCTGACGCAGTGGTGCTGGCCGACAACGGATCCGGCGCCTGGATGCTGTGGGACGGCAAGCGCAGCCGCATCGATCTGTCCGACCGGACCGTCACCGCGGCACTGGGCCTCGGTGAGCGCGGCGCGGCGGTCCCCACGCCGCGCACGATCGCCACGGGCCTGTTCAACACCGTTCCGGAGGCGCCGGCCTTGGTGGCGCCGGTGATCGCCGGCGCGGGCGCCAAACCGTCCTACGACTTGCCGGCAGCCGCCCCCGTGGGCGCCGTGGTGGCCGCGCACGTGCTCGACGGCGGCTCCGAAGCCGCGTTGCGCTACTACGCGGTGCTCGAAGACGGCTTGCAGCCGATCTCGGGAGTGCTTGCGGCGGTGCTGCGTAACACCGATTCGCATGGTTTGGAGCGGCCGCCGGTGTTGGGCGCTGATGACATTGCGCGGTTGCCGGTGTCGCGGCAGTTGGATGTCGCGCGTTTCCCGGAGCGGCCGGTGCATGTGGTCGATGGTGTGTCGGCGCCGGTGACGTGCGCGCAGTGGAGCAAGCCCGCCGGCGCGAGCACCAGTTCGTTGACGTTGCTGTCGGGTTCGACGCTGCCGTTGCGCGAGGGTGTGCGCACGCTGGATCTGGTGGGTGCCGGAGTGGGCGGCACGGCCGCCCGCGTCGCCCTGACCCCCGGAACGGGGTACTTCGTCCAGAGCGTCAGCAGCGATCCCACGGCCGACGCGAAAGCCGGTCCGCTGTTCTGGATCTCCGACACCGGTGTGCGGTACGGCATCAACACCGAGGCCGGCAGCGCCGGCGGTGACGGCGACACGGTCTCTGCTCTCGGTTTGAGTGAGCCGGCGTTGGCCGTTCCGTGGTCGGTGCTGTCGCAGTTCGCCCTTGGACCTACTTTGTCGCGTGCTGATGCGTTGCTGGCTCATGACGGGTTGGCGCCGGATCCGAGTCCGGTCCGTCGTGCCACCACTGAGCTGGGTACCGCTGCTAACGGGGGAGAGACCCGATGAGTCGTTTGATTTTCGAGGCGCGTCGTCGGTTGCCGGTGCCGCCGGTGGATCGGGGTGCGATCACGGTGGAGGCGCCGCCGGAGTTGCCGCGGTTGGTGCCGGCGTCGTTTTTGCAGCGGGCGTTGCCGGTGGTGATCGTGATCTTGATCGTGGGCATGGTGATCGCCATGGTCGCGACGGGGATGCGGTTGGTGTCTCCGGTGATGTTGTTCTTCCCGTTTGCGTTGTTGGTGGCGGCGGCCGGTATTTATCGGGGCGGGGATAAGAAGACGCGCACCGTGGAGATCGATGCCGAGCGGGCCGATTATCTGCGGTATCTGTCGGTGGTCCGGGACAACATTCGCGGTGCTGCGGCTAAGCAGCGGGCGGCGGCGGAGTGGTCGCACCCCGATCCTGCGGATTTGGTGGCGGTGCCGGGTTCGCGGCGGCAGTGGGAACGCGATCCGCACGACGAGGACTTCCTGGTGGTGCGCACCGGGCGGCATGTGGTGCCGTTGGCTGCTGCGGTGCGGGTGGCCGATATCGCCGATGAGATTGATCTGGAGCCGGTCTCGCACAGTGCGTTGCGGTCGTTGCTGGACACCCAGCGCACGGTGCGTGATGTGCCGGTGGGGCTGGATGTGGCGAAGTTGTCGCGGGTCACGGTGCTCGGTGAGGGCGAGGATGCCGCTGATGAGGTGCGGGCGGCGTTGCGGGCGTGGGTGGCTCAGGCGGTGACGTGGCATGACCCGACGGTGTTGGGGGTGGCGCTGGCCTCACCGGAGTTGGAGTCGGCGGCGTGGTCGTGGTTGAAGTGGTTGCCGCACGCCGATATCGCCGGTCAGGTCGATGGGGTGGGCCCGGCCCGCTACCTGGCGACCAGTGCCGCGGAGTTGGTGGGGTTGTTGGCGCCGGAGTTGGCGTCGCGTCCGGCGTTCACCGGTGAGACGGAGGCGGGCCGGCATCTGTTGGTGATTGTTGATGACCCGGATTTCGATGTGGCGGGTTCGGTGTTGGGGGCCGCGCGGGCCGGGGTGACGGTGGTGCAGCGGGTGGCGGCGGCGCCGCATCGCGAGCAGTACGCCGACCCCGAACGCCCGATCCTGCGGGTGACCGCCGGTGGGGTGGCGTTGGATCGTTGGCAGGGCGGGGCCGGCTGGGTGCGTTATGTCGATGCCGCGGATTCCTTGGGCGCTGATGAGGCTGCGCATGTGGCGCGGCGGTTGTCGCGCTGGGATTCCAACCCGACCCATGCGGGGTTGCGGTCGGCGGGCACCCGTGGGGCCACGTTCACCACGTTGTTGGGGATCGCTGATGCGTCGCGGTTGGATGTGCCGGCGTTGTGGGCGCCGCGCAGCCGCGAGGAGGAGTTGCGGGTCCCGATCGGGGTGACCGCGACCGGTGAACCCCTGTTTTTCGATCTCAAGGATGAGGCCGAGGGCGGGATGGGCCCGCACGGGTTGATGATCGGCATGACCGGCTCGGGCAAGTCGCAGACGTTGATGTCGATCCTGTTGTCGTTGTTGACCACGCATTCGGCCGATCGGCTGATCGTGATCTACGCCGACTTCAAGGGCGAAGCCGGCGCGGACATCTTCCGGCATTTCCCGCAGGTCGTGGCCGTCATCTCGAACATGGCCGAGAAGAAGT
Source organism: Mycolicibacter engbaekii (assembly GCF_002101585.1). Taxonomy (GTDB): domain Bacteria; phylum Actinomycetota; class Actinomycetes; order Mycobacteriales; family Mycobacteriaceae; genus Mycobacterium; species Mycobacterium engbaekii. The sequence goes on from NZ_LQOT01000044.1 coordinate 77,401, forward strand.
CGTTGGCCGATCGCTTCGCCGACACGTTGCGTGGTGAGGTGGCGCGGCGGGAGTTGTTGTTGCGTGAGGCCGGTCGCCGGGTGCAGGGCAGTGCGTTTAACTCCGTGACCGAGTATGAGGCGGCGATCGCCGCCGGTCATGATCTGGCGCCGATCCCGACGTTGTTCATCGTGGCCGATGAGTTCACGCTGATGCTGGCCGATCATCCGGAGTATGCGGAGTTGTTCGACTATGTGGCCCGCAAGGGCCGGTCGTTCCGCATCCATATCCTGTTCGCCTCGCAGACATTGGATGTCGGCAAGATCAAGGACATCGACAAGAACACCTCGTACCGGATCGGGTTGAAGGTCGCGAGCCCGAGTGTGTCGCGGCAGATCATCGGCGTCGAGGACGCCTACCACATCGAATCGGGTAAAGAGCACAAGGGCGAGGGCTTTTTGGTGCCCGCTCCGGGGGCGGCGCCGATCAAGTTCCGCTCCACCTATGTCGACGGGATCTATGACCCGCCACGGGCGGCGCGGTCGGTGGTGATGCATGCCCTGCCCGAACCGAAACTGTTCACTGCGGCCGCGGTGGACTCCGGTGCGGAGACGGTGGTGGTCGGTGAGGTCGAGGAGGAGGTGCTGGGTCCGCCCCGCAAGCTGATCGCCACCATCGGGGATCAGTTGGCGCAGTACGGGCCGCAGGCTCCGGCGTTGTGGTTGCCGCCGCTGGATGAGCCGATTCCGTTGGCGGCGACGTTGGCCGCCGCGGGGATCGGGGCGCGGCAGCTGCGCTGGCCGCTGGGTGAGATCGACAAGCCGTTCGACATGCGGCGCGACCCCCTGGTCTTCGATGCCCGCTCCGCCTCGGGCAACCTGCTGATCCACGGTGGCCCGAAGTCGGGCAAGACCACGGCGTTGCAGACGTTCATCTTGTCGGCCGCGCAGCTGCATTCGCCGCGGGAAGTCAGTTTCTATGTCCTCGATTACGGCGGCGGGCAGCTGCGGGCCTTGCAGGATCTGGCCCATGTGGGCAGTGTGGCCTCAGGGTTGGAGCCCGAGCGGATCCGGCGGACCTTCGGTGAACTCGAGCAACTGTTGGCTGCCCGTCAGCAGCGGGAGGCGTTCCGCGACGGCAGTGTCGGGGCGTTCAACGATGGTTACGGTGAAGTGTTTTTGGTCATCGACAACCTGTATGCGTTCAGCCGCGACAACACCGATGCGTTCAACACCCGCAACCCGTTGCTGGCCAAGGTGACCGAGCTGGTCAACGTCGGTTTGGCCTACGGCATCCATGTGATCGTCACGACCCCCAGCTGGCTGGAGGTGCCGTTGGCGATGCGTGACGGGCTGGGGTTGCGTCTGGAACTCAAACTCCACGACGCCCGCGACAGCAATGTGCGGGTGGCTGGGGCGTTGACCCGGCCCGCGGAGGCGGTGCCGGCCAACCAGCCCGGCCGGGGTCTGACCATGGCTGCCGAGCATTTCTTGATCGCCCTACCGGATCTGGGTCAGATCGCGGCGATCAACGCCGGCTATCCCGGGCTGGCCGCACCCCCGGTGCGGCTGCTGCCGACCAACCTGGCTCCCGAGGAGGTCGGGCCGCTGTATCCGGCACCGGAACGCATCGTCATCGGGGTCCGCGAAGAGGACCTGGCCCCGGTGCAGGTCGACTTCACCGCCAACCCGTTGCTGCTGGTGCTCGGGGATGCCAAGTCGGGCAAGACCACTTTGTTGCGGCACATCATCCGCACGGTGCGGGAGCATTCCAGTGCCGAGCAGGTGGCGTTCACCGTGCTCGACCGGCGCCTGCATCTGGTCGATGAACCGTTGTTCGACGACAACGAATACACCGCCAACATCGACCGGATCATCCCGGCGATGCTGGGCCTGTCCGCGCTGATCGGTTCGCGGCGGCCCCCGGCGGGGTTGTCGGCGGCGGATCTGGCGGCCTGGAGCTATGAGGGGCACACCCATTACCTGCTCATCGATGATGTCGACGCGATCCCCGACACCCCGGCGTTGACCGGGCCCTATGCCGGGCAGCGTCCCTGGACCACCCTGATCGAACTGCTGTCTCAGGCCGGGGATCTGGGACTGCGTGTCATCGTCACCGGCCGGGCCACCGGCTCGGGTCACGCCCTGATGACCAACCCGTTGCTGCGCCGCCTCAACGACCTGCAAGCCACCACACTGATGCTGTCGGGCAACCCCGCCGACAGCGGCAAGATCCGAGGCCAACGCTTCGCACGCCTGCCCGCAGGCCGCGCAATCCTGCTCAGCGACAACGACGAACCCACCTACCTACAACTCGTCAACCCCACGTTCACCGAAAGCCTCACCAACTGACACGAAAGTGCGGAAGGAGTAACTGTCATGACGCTCAACGTGGTTCCCGAAGGTCTCGCCGCAGCCAGCGCAGCGGTTGAAGCGCTGACCGCCCGCCTGGCGGCCGCGCAGGCCAGCGCCGCCCCCCTGATCACCGCGGTGGTGCCGCCGGCGGCCGACCCGGTGTCGCTGCAGACCGCGGCCGGTTTCAGCGCCCAGGGCAGCGAGCACGCCGCAGTGGGCGCTCAGGGCGCCGCCGAATTGGGCCGCGCCGGTATCGCTGTCGGTGAGTCCGGTGTCAACTACGCCGCCGGTGATGCCGCGGGCGCGTCGACGTACTTCTTGGGCGCGCGGGGCTGATGGCCCTCGCCCCGGTCTGGATCGCCTCCCCGCCGGAGGTGCATTCAGCATTGCTGAGCAGCGGCCCCGGTGCGGGTCCGCTGTTGTCGGCTGCCGGGGTGTGGAATGCGCTGAGCGTCGAATACGCCTCGGCGGCAGACGAACTCACCGCGCTGCTGGGTACGGTGCAGGCCGGTGCGTGGCAAGGTCCCAGTGCCGAGCAGTATCTGGCGGCGCACGTGCCCTATCTGGCATGGCTGACTCAGGCCAGCGCGGACAGCGCCGGGGTAGCCGCCCAGCACGAGGTGGCCGCAGCGGCCTACACCAGCGCGCTGGCCACGATGCCGACCCTGCCCGAGCTGGCCGCCAACCGCATGACGCACGGGGTGTTGGTCGCCACCAACTTCTTCGGGATCAACACCATCCCGATCGCACTCAACGAAGCCGACTACGCCCGGATGTGGATCCAGGCGGCGACCACGATGGGCACCTACCATGCGGTCTCCGGTGCGGCACTGGCCTCGGCGCCGCGACCGGTGCAGGCGCCACCGGTGCTGAAAGCGGACTCCGCTGCGCCCGCGGCGGACTCCCCGCCCGCCAGCGGGGATTTCTTCACCGATCTGTGGAACCAGCTGGTTCGGCTGTTCGAGGACCCGATCGGGACAATCCAGGCGATTCTGGCCAACCCCTCCGCCTGGCTCCCACTGCTGTTTGTCGTTGGCTACCAAGCGATCTTCCAGCCCGTCGGCTGGACAACGTGGTCGCTGGTCTTCGCCAGCCCCGCCCTGCTGGCGATCATTCTCGGGGCGGCGCTGAACCTGCTGGCCGACGGAGAGATGTTTGCCCCCGTGGCCGTCGCCGCGCCGGTGCCGGCGGGCGTGGCCCCGGCGGCCGACCGCATCGCCGTGGTCGCGGGCTTCGGCCCCAGCGTTGCCACCCCCGGTGCGGCGGGTGTTCCCGGACCGCCGGCCCCGTCGGCGCCGACCGCACCCGCGCCCGCTGCCGGAACGACGGCCTTCGGATACCTGGTGGCCGGGGCGCATCCGGGCAGCGGAGTGGGCCCCACCCTGACCGGCCGGGACAAGGCGCAGGCACCGGCCTCGCGGGTGCCCGCGCCGGCGGCCGCCGTAGGCGTGTCGGCCAGGGAAAAGGCACGTGCACGACGGCGCCGCCGCGCGGTGATGCGGGACCACGCCGACGAATTCATGGACCTCGACGCCGGGGCGGCCGCGGATGCCGCGCCCCCGCAGGCAGCCCATTCGGCCGCGGCCGGCTCGGACCGCGGAACCGGGGCGCTCGGATTCACCGGAACCGTGGGCCCGCAGGCCGCTGCGACCGCGGCAGGGCTGGCCACGCTGGGCGACGGTTTCGGGGGCGGTCCCAATATGCCGATGTTGCCCGATAGCTGGGGCGAGCAGGACTTTGCCGACTCCACAGGGGAGCCGGAACCCGAACCGAAGAAGAAGTAGAGAAAGGGGTGTGGAGATGAGTCTGTTGGATGCGCATATTCCGCAGTTGGTTGCCTCGGAGTCGGCGTTCGGCGCCAAGGCGGCGTTGATGCGGTCGACGATGGCGCAGGCGGAGCAGGCGGCGATGTCGGCGCAGGCGTTTCACGTCGGTGAGGCGGCGGCGGCGTTTCAGGGGTCGCATGCGCGGTTTGTGGCGATGGCGGCGCGGGTGAATGCGTTGCTGGACATGGCGCAGGTCAATCTGGCGGATGCCGGTTCGACGTATGTGGCGGCCGATGCGGCTGCGGCCTCGGGTTACACCGGGGTTTAGGGCTATCGGGGCCAGAGACAGGAGAACAGTCTGATGTCGCAGATTATGTACAACTACCCGGCGATGCTGGCGCATGCCGCGGAGATGAACACCTACGCCGGGACGTTGCAGGCCGTGGGTGCCGATATCGCCAGTGAGCAGGCGGCGTTGTCGGCGGCGTGGCACGGCGATACGTCGATGACGTATCAGGCGTGGCAGGCGCAGTGGAATCAGGCGATGGAGGAGTTGGTGCTGGCCTATCGGGCGATGGCCACCACGCACGAGACCAACACCTTGATGATGAACGCGCGCGACACCGCCGAAGCCGCCAAGTGGGGCTGACGTCCATGATCTGCTCGGCGAGGGAAAGCAGCGATGGGTACTGAGCCCAACGCCGCCGAACTGACCGTCGAGCAAGCCTGGTACATCGCGGAAACCGTGGGTGCCGGGTCCTTCCCGTGGGTCTTGGCGATCACCATGCCCTACACCGATGCCGGGGAGCGCGGCGCGTTCATGGCGCGCCAGCGCGACGAACTGACCCGGATGGGAGTCGTCTCGCCGGACGGCACGGTCAACCCGGCCGTGGCCGAATGGATCCGAGTGGTGTGTTTCCCCGACCGGTGGCTGGACTTGCGCTACGTGAGTTCAGCCGCCGGCGGGACCCCGGAGATGCTGCGGGGCATCGTCGCGCGCCGCGATCAGCCCGGCAAGCCCGGCCGCACGGTGGTGGCACTGCGCAATGCGCAACTGGTCACCTTCACCGTGATGGACATCAACGACCCCCGCCTGCTGGTCCCGGTGCTCGGCGCGGGACTGCGCCAGCGCCCGCCCGCCCGTTTCGACGAGTTCACGCTGCCCGCCCGGGCCGGCGTGCGTGCCGACGAGCGCCTGCGCGCCGGTGCACCACTCGCGGAAGTGCTTGACTACCTAGGCATTCCCGCCTCGGCGAGGCCGATCGTCGAGTCGGTGTTCACCGGCTCGCGCAGCTATGTCGAGGTGGTGGCCGGATGCGCGCGCGACGGTCGGCACACCACCACCGAAGTCGGGCTGAGCCTGGTCGACTCCGACGCCGGCCGCATCCTGGTCACCCCGTCACAGGCGTTCGACGGCGAATGGGTCTCGACCTTCCGCCCCGGAACCGACTTTGCGACCGCCGTCGCGATCGAGCAGTTGACCGCCACCCTGCCCGAAGGCAGCTGGTTCCCCGGCCGGCGCCTGACCCGAGATTTCACCCCCCAGCTGTCCTAGACAGCGCAAACATCCCCAACAGCGAACACAACGACCTCGTAGAGAACAGAACAGGGAACACCAATGACCGAAGCCCCGGTGCTGACCAGCGCCGCCATGCCGATTGTCCGCATCGCGGTGCTGGCCGACAGTCGGTTGACCGAGATCGCCGTGCCCGCGGAGCTGCCGCTGCGTGAGATCCTCCCGGCGGTGCAACGCCTGGTGGCCCCGGCCGCCGGCGACGACACCGAACCCGGGGACGGTGCCACGACCCGGCTGAGCCTGGCGCCCGTCGGCGGCGCGCCGTTCAGCCTGGACGCCAGCCTGGACACCGTCGGAGTCGTCGACGGCGACCTGCTGGCGCTGCGGCCGGTACCGGCGGGCCCGGCGGCCCCCGGCATTGTCGAGGACATCGCCGATGCGGCCGTGATCTTCTCGGAGTCGCGGCGCAAACCCTGGGGAGCCAAGCACATTCAGCGTGCTGCGCTGGCCGCCGGAGCGGGCTTGGTGCTCGCCGCCACCGGGCTGGCCACCGCGCACAGTGCGGTCACCGGCGAACCGGCCGGTCTGTTCGCGACCGGGGCCATCGCCTTGCTCACGGTGCTCGCCGCGCTGCTGTGCCGCACCCGGTCGGCCGAAGCCGCCCTGACCCTGTCGATCGCGGCGCTGGTACCGCTCGCCGCGGCGGGCACCCTGGCCGTGCCGGGCCTGTTCAGCCCCGCCCACGTGGTGCTGGGCGCGGCCGCGGTCAGCGCCTGGTCGCTGATCTGCCTGATCCTGCCCCCGGGCGGCCGCGGTGAGCGCGGGATCGCGTTCTTCACCGCGGCGGTGGTCGTCGGTGTCGGCGTGCTGGCCACGGCTGCGATCAAGACGTTCTGGGAGCTGCCGCCCGTCAGCCTCGGATGCGGATTGATCACCGCGTCGCTGCTGTTGACCGTTGCCGCGCCGCAGGTTTCGGCGTTGTGGGCACGTCTGCCGTTGCCGGTGATCCCGGCGCCGGGTGACCCCACCCCGTCGGCGCTGCCGGAGAGCGTGCTTGCCGACCTGCCGCGCCGGGTCCGGGTCACCGATGCCCACCAGACCGGCTTCATCGCCGGCTCGGTCCTGCTCGCGGTGCTCGGCTCGATTGCCATCGCGTATGCGCCCGAAGGGCTTTCGGGCTGGGCTTGGTACGTGGTCGCGGGTATCGCGGTTGCCTCGGTGCTGCGGGCCCGGGTGTGGGACTCGGCGTGGTGCAAGGCGTGGCTGCTGGCCGAGCCGCACCTGACGGCGATCGCGCTGCTGGCCGTGTACGCGGCCACCGGCCGCTACTCGGCCGCCCTGGGCGCGGTGCTGGTGCTGGCCGCCCTCGCGGCGGTGTGGGCGGTGGTCGCGCTGAGCCCGACCGTCGCCTCGCCGGAGAGCTACTCGCTGCCGGTGCGGCGCCTGGTGGGCTTTGCGGCCTCCGGTGTCGACGCCACCCTGATCCCCGTCATGGCCTACCTGGTGGGCATCTTCGCCTGGGTTCTGTCTCGATGACCGGTGCCGCTCAGCGCAGCCGCGGCAGGTCGGCGGTCCGCGGGCTGGGCGCCGCGACGCTGGCCGCGCTGCTGACCAGTGCACCGGCGCTGGCGATCACCCCGCCGACGGTGGACCCGACCGTACCGCCGCCCAGCGGGGCGCCCGGCCCGGTCGCGGCCATGGAACAGCACGGGGACTGCGCCAGCTCGCTGCTGATGCCCGGCAGTGACGTCAGCACCGCAACGGCCGGGCAGCGGATGCTCGATCTGCCCACCGCGTGGCAGTTCTCCCGCGGCGAGGGCCAGACGGTGGCCGTCATCGACACCGGGGTCCGGCCCGGACCACGGTTGGGGGCGGTCGACTCGGGCGGTGACTACATCGGCACCACCGACGGCCTGACCGACTGTGACGGGCACGGAACACTGGTCGCCGGCATCGTGGCCGGCCAGCCCGGGGAGGACGGCTTTGCCGGAGTGGCCCCGGCGGCCCGCCTGCTGGCACTGCGGACCGCCTCGGCGACCATCTCCCCGCGCCTGGCCGGCGAAGACCCGCGAACCGCCCGCGTGATCACCGACATCACCGCATTGGCGCGTGCCATCGTGCACGCCGCGGACCTCGGTGCGCGGGTCATCACCGTCTCCACCACCACCTGCCTGCCGGCCGACCGCAACGTCGACCAGACCGCGCTGGGCGCGGCCCTGCGCTACGCGGCGGTGGAGAAGGACGTGCTGATCGTGGCGGCCGCCGGCGACGCCGGGCAGACCGGATCGGTGGGCGGCGGCGGCGAGGCATGCGAGTCCAACCCGCTCACCGACCTGAGCCGGCCGCAGGACCCCCGAAACTGGTCCGCGGTGACATCGGTGTCGGTGCCGTCCTGGTGGCACCCCTACGTGCTGTCCGTGGCGTCGCTGTCCTCGAGTGGTCGGCCGTCCGGATTCACCATGGCCGGGCCGTGGGTCGGCGTGGCCGCGCCCGGCGAGGACATCGTCTCGGTGAGCAACCGTGAGGACGGCGGGCTGGCCAATGCGCTGCCGGGCAACCAGGGCAGGCCGGTGCCGCTCAGCGGTACCGGTTACGCCGCCGGCTATGTGGCCGGGGTGGCCGCGCTGGTCCGCAGCCGCTACCCGGACCTCAACGCGATGCAGGTGGCGCACCGCATCGTCTCCACCGCCCATAACGCCGCACGCGCCCCGTCCGACGTGGTGGGCGCCGGGATCGTCGATCCGGTGGCCGCCCTGACCTGGGAACTGCCGCCGGCTGCGGATCCGGCTGCCTCGCCCGCCAAGAAGATCTCCCCACCCGCGCCGCCGCAACCGGAGAACCCGGCCCCCCGGATCGTGGCCTTCGCCGGAACCGCGCTGCTGGCCGGGCTGGTCGTCGCGGTCGCCACCGGCGCTGCAGCGGCCGCCCGCCGACGAAAGGAAGACCAGTGAGCTCCTACCGAACCACCGTTCCACGCCCCGGGCCGGCCCGGATCTGTCTGGTGCTGCTGGCCGTGGTGCCCGCGGTGATGGCCAACCCCTGGGAGACCACCACCCAGCGCTGGGTGCTGGCCGTCGGTGTTCTCGTCACGATCCTGCTGCTGGGCTGGTGGCACGGACTGCACTTCACCACGATCGCCCGCCGCCGCCTGGCCATGCTGCGCGCGCGGGGCGGCGCCCACGCCGACCGGCCGGAAGTGGCCAACACCCGGACGACGGCGGCCCTGCGGATCACCGAGCCGGGGGCCGAGCCGGGCCTGCCGCTGCCGCTGATCGCGGGGTACCTGAACCGCTACGGCCTGCGGGCCGACACGGTCCGCGTCACCAGCCGGGTGTCGCGGTCCGACAGTGGCGCCACAACCACCGACACCTGGATCAGCCTGACGTACTCGGCCGAGCCGAACCTGGCTGCGCTGCAGGCGCGTTCGGCCGCTATTCCGCTGCAGCGCACCGTCGATGTCGCCGCCCGGCGCCTCGCCGACCATCTGCGCGAAATCGGTTGGGACACCACGATCGTCGCCGGCGAGGAGATTCCGTCGCTGATCGGCGCGAAGGCCCGGGAAACCTGGCGGTGCCTGGAAGACGGCTCGGGCGACCATGTCGCGGCCTACCAGGTGGGGATCGACGCGGCGCTGGCCGACACCATCAGCCGGATTCAGGCGGTCAACGCCGATGAGGCCTGGACGGTGCTGGAGTTCGCCGAGGACAACGGTCAGCAGACCGTGGCCGCGGGCTGCGCCCTGCGTACCGGTTCGGCACCCGACGGCGGCGCCCCCGTGGCGGGACTGCAGCCGCAGCAGGGCGACCACCGCCGCGCCCTGCTGGGCCTGCACCCGTTGTCCGGCAGCCGCCTGGGCGGTCACGCCCCGCTGAACGACGACGAGATCGCCGCACTGCGGTGGCCCGTCGCGGCGACGGTTGCGGCCGCGCGTTAGCGCGCGGGTCTAGAACATGTAGGGCCGCAGGAACGCGGTCATCCTGCGCAGGTAGGCCGGCTGGCTGACGTGCAGTATGTGGTTTCCCGGGAACCAGTGCAGGGCACAGCGGTCCCAGTGGTGCCACAGCATCTCGGACTGCTCCGGCGGTGCCAGCCGGTCGCCGAGGCCGGTGATGATCAGTCGGCGTTCCCGGGCCACCAGCGGGGCGTAGTTCAACGGCGAGTGGAAGGCCGTCGCGGCCCCGAACTCATCGCCGCCGACCCGCCCGAGCCGTTGGCCACCTGCGAGCACCATGTTCGCCGGGAACCAGTCGCGGATCTCCGATTCCACGGAGACCACCGGCACATTCGGGACGACGGCCTGCAGCCGGGGCTCGACGGCGGCCAACAGGGCAGTGGTGTAGCCGCCCAGCGACAGGCCGGTCAGCGCGAAGCGGTCGACACCGGTGGACTCCAGATAGTCCAGCATCGAACGGAAGTCGTGGACCGCCTGGGCCATCGCTTCGGCGAATCCCGAAGCGCCGTGCGAGAAGTAGCCGTATCCGCTGAAGGGGGAATACTTTTCGGCGCGCCGACCGTGGAACGGCAGGGTGAACAGGGCGACATCGTAGCCGGATCGATAGAACCACGGCAGTGAGAAGAACAGGCCGTTGAACAGGTACGCCGATCCCATGAACCCGTGGATGACGCACAGCGTCGGCCGCGGCCCGTCCTCGTGGCGCCAATGCTGAAACCGCGCGGTGTTGTTGTTTCCCAGGGCGCTCCAGGAGTCGCGCATCGCCGGGTTGACTGCTTCGAAGCTGGAGCGGAAGGAGACGTTGTCCACGGTGCCGCGGGCAATCCGCTCGGCGATCGGGTTGGCCCGTCGCGCGGACACCCGCGGCGGCTTTGTCGGTGCGGGAAAGGATCGAGTCGGGTCCTGCGCCGATGCCAGCTCGGCGTAGAACTCCAGCCGCTCCCGCTCCTGCCGCGACTGCTTGCCGCCGACCGCCGTGGTGAGCACCGACGGAAACATCGCAGCGGCAACCATGGACGCGACACCGGTGCGCAGCCCGATATCGGCGAAAGCCGAGGCGTCCACGATCAGCTTCTCCCGCAACGACAACTCGCTACGGTGCGGCAGGCCCTGCGCGCCGGCGTCGGCGCCGGGAACATCGGGTACCGGAATAGGCGGCTGGATCGGGGTGAGGTCGGTGGGCACGGTCGCGGGCCTTTCTCGGGTGCGGGGCACGCCCTGGCCCCTACGGTCCCGGGTGCAACGGGGATGGTAACTCGATAGCGAACAGCTGCGCGGCGTTGTCGTGCAAAACCCCACGTAGCCAGCCCTCGTCGACCCCGGGAAGCGCGGTGAGCGCGTCCAGCGCCTCGCGGTAGCCGTAGGGGATGTTCGGGAAGTCGCTGCCGAACAGGATGCGCTCGCCCGCGTCGCGCAGTCGCGGGTCGGTGCCGATCGGAAACGGCATGAGCTGGTCGACGAACGCGGTGAAGACCATCGTGGTATCCAGATGTACCGCTTGCGATTCCAGGCAGATGTCAAGGAAGTCGTCGTACTCCGGCATGCCCATGTGCGCGACGATCAGTGTCAGACCCGGATGGCGGCGCAGCAGCCGGCGAACCGGGCCGGGACCGGTGAACCGGCCGGGCTGCGGGCCGGAGCCGCAGTGGATCACAACGGGGATGCCACTGTCTGCCAGCGATCCCCAAACCTCGTCGAGCAAAGGGTCATTGGGGTCGTAGTCGCCCACCTGGATGTGTGCTTTGAAGACCTGGGCCCCTCCACTGATGGCGGCGCCGACATAGCCGGCGGCGCCGGGCTCGGGATAAAACGTCGCTGTCGCCAGGCAATCCGGTGTCTCACGGGCGAATTCGGCGGCCCACTGGTTGAGCCAGGCAGCCATCTGGGGTTTGTGCGGATACACCAGTGAGGTGAAACGGCGAACCCCGAAGGCGCGCAGCGTGGCCAGGCGAGCGGCCTCGTCGGCCCGGTAGTTGATGGGCCAGGGCCGGCCGAGCAGCGGGCCGGCCGAGTCGAAGTACTGCCACACCTTGTCCAGCACCGGCTTGGGCATGAAATGGGTGTGCACGTCGATGATCCCCGGCAGCCCCAGCGTGGACCAGACCTGGCGAACCGCCGCCGCTTCGGCGCCGCCTGTCACGCGCTGTCCCAGGTGTTCTCGGAGACGAACTCACCCAAGGGCTGTCGGTAGGCCCACTGGTCGATTTCCAGGGCCGGCCGGTCCGGGAACTCCGGTACCGGGCCCAGACACAGGATCGCCACCGGCTCGGCATCCGGTGGCATGCCCACCAGCCGGGCCAGTGCCGCGGGTTCGAACAGCGACACCCATCCCATGCCGAGCCCTTCGGCCCGGGCGGCCAGCCACATGTTCTGGATCGCGCACGACACCGATGCCAGATCCATCTGCGGCAGGGTGCGGCGGCCGAAGATGTGGGCCTGCCGGCCGTCGCGCAACGCCACCACCAGAAGTTCGGCGCATTCCCGAATGCCTTCGACCTTCAGCGCCAGGAACTCCTGTTCGCGACGGCCCAGCGCCTCCGCGGTGCGATGACGCTCCTCGTCGACCAGGGCATGGATCCGCTGCCGCAAGGTGGAGTCGGTGATCCGGATGAACCGCCACGGCTGCATCAGGCCCACACTCGGCGCGGCGTGGGCCGCGGCCAGCAGTCGCGCCAGGACGTCGGGTTCGACGGTGCTGCCGGGTGAGAATCGCCGCATGTCCCGGCGTTCGGCGATCACCCGGTACACCGCTTGGCGCTCCTGCTTGGTGAACGATGGATCAGCCACGGGATCATGGTAGGAGTCACACGAAAGGACGCTCGTGATGAAACGTTCGCAAATGCTCGACCAGTTGGGCGCCGAGGACCCCGGAGCTCTGGTTTACGGCGAACCCCACCAGACTCCCGACGGGGCGACCGTGATCACCGCGGCGCGAGTCACCACCTCGGGTCCCGGCGGTTCGCAGGTGACGGCCACGCCGCTCGGGGCCATGGTGATCCGTGGTGAGCAGGCCAAGTGGGTGGCGGCGGTCGATGCGAACCGGATCGCGTTGGTGGGCGTGCTCACCGGACTGCTGGCCGCCGTCATCACGTCCCTGGCCGTCCTGCGCCGCCCGCCCTGGCCGGACCTGCGGGCCGCCGGGACGCGTGGGCAGGGAACGCAGTCGTGACACCTTCGGCGGCGCGGGCGGCGGCCCTGGGCTCGGTGGTGGGCGCGGCGGCGGTGTACGTGCTGATGTTGGTCGGCTACCGGCAGGGCTGGGGCTGGCTGGCCGGTATCGATGGCTCCGCGCTTCAGACGAGCTACGACATCGGGGTCAAACACCCGCTCTGGGTACGGATTTGGGACGGCATCTCGACGGTGTTCGCGCCGGTGGTGTTCCGGGTGGTCAGCATGGTGGTGGCCGTGGTCGCCGCCCTGCGTCACCGGGTGCGCGCCGCGGTGTTCCTCCTGGTTGCCGTCGAGACCAGCGGGACGCTGACCGCGCTGGCCAAGAACTCCGTCGACCGGCCGCGTCCGGTGACGGCCCTGGTCTCGGCGCACTCGACGGCTTTCCCGTCCGGCCACGCGCTGGGGGTGATGGTCGGAGCCGGAGCGCTGCTACTGCTGGCGCTGCCGATGTTGCGGGGCAGGGCCCGGCTCGCGGCGGTGCTGCTCGCAGCGCTGGTGGTCGGTGCGGTCGGCGTCTCCCGGGTGGCGCTCAACGTCCACCACCCCTCCGACGTGCTGGCCGGGTGGGCGCTGGGGTGGGCCTATCTGACGGTGTGGGCGCTGCTCCTGCAACCCTGGCGGCGACCCGAGCCCGTCCCGGTGCCCGCCGCGGGATCCTCCTGATGACCGGCTGCGGCGCCGACCCGGTGGGTGCGCTGATCTGCTCACGCAAGGGCTGCAGCGCCGACGCGGTCTACGGCATGTTGTGGAACAACCCGAAGCTGCACACACCACAACGGCGCAAGGTGTGGCTGACCTGCGCGCAGCACCGGGAGTACTTCCGTGACTACCTGGGCTCCCGTGGCCTGCTCAAAGGTGAGGCGCCGGTCGACGAGCTGCCGCGGCGCCCGGAGTAGTCCCCGGCGCGCCGTCAGCGGTGTTTGACCCGCTGCTGGGGTACGCAGATGATGAGCCGATGCGCCGCCTCGTGAGCCTGTTCAGCGCTGCTGTGTTCGGCGCCGCCGCGGTGATCGGCGTGCCGGGCGCCCACGCCGACGTCACGCCCTGGTTCGCCCGCTCGGTGGGCAACGCCACTCAGGTGATCTCCGTTGTCGGGGTTGGTGGTTCAGACGCCAAGATGGACGTCTACCAGCGCAGCGCCGCGGGCTGGCAGCCGGTGGCCGCCGGGATCCCGGCCCACGTCGGCTCGGCCGGCATGGCGGCCAAGGCCAAGAGCGGGTATCCGGCCACCCCGATGGGGGTTTTCACGCTGCCCTATGCGTTCGGCACCGCGCCCAACCCCGGTGGGGGACTGCAGTACGTGCAGGTCGGTCCCGACCACTGGTGGGACGGCGACGACCACAGCCCGACGTTCAACACCATGCAGGTGTGCAAGAAGGCGCAGTGCCCGTTCAACACCAGCGAGAGCGAGAATCTGCAGATCCCGCAGTACAAACACGCTGTGGTGATGGGCGTCAACACCGCGCGCACTCCCGGCGACGGGGCCGGCTTCTTCTTTCACACCACCGACGGCGGCCCGACCGCGGGTTGCGTGGCCATCGACGACGCCAAGCTGGTGCAGATCATCGGGTGGCTGCGCCCCGGCGCGGTCATGGCGATCGCGCAGTAGCGGCAGGAGTCCTCAGGCCTGTTCGCAGTACGCGGCGTGGGCGATGCTGACGAACTGGGACGCTCTGGTGAGGGTCAGGCTGGGGTTGGCGTTCTTCACGGCCTTGGCCGCCTGGTTGGTGGTGTGGCCGCCGACGAGGTAGTCGCACACCGAATGCCCGCCGGCGACGGCGTCGGCGGCGTCGGGGTAGGAGATGCCCATTTTTTCCAGTGCGCTCAGAAACTCGCTGTCGCCGGGATCGGCGGTCGCCGGCGCGGCCAGGCCGAGCAGGCCGGCTACGGCGAATGCGGCCAATACGGGTTTGCGTGCCCCCATCGTTTCCTCCCTCATTCCATCGATTCGGGGCAGAACGCCGCTTGTGAGAACGTGACGAACCGGGCGGCGTTTTTGACCGACATCGCGCGGTTGGAGATCCGCACCGCGCGTGCCGCCGCGTCTACGTGATGGCCTGCCCCCAGGTAGGCGCAGACTTCGCGGCCGACGGCCACCGCGTCGGCGGCATTCGTGTACTCGATCCCCGCCTGTTCGATGGTGCTGATGAACGCGGCGTCGGGATCGGGCTCGGGGTCGGCAGACGCCGGCGTGGCCAGGCCTGTCAGGGCCGCGGCGGTGGCCGCGGTCACGATCCATCGGGCGTGTTTCACAGTCTCGGAGCATCCTCGCCGCGGATTAATCCGTCGCAGCGACGGCATGAACGACGGATGAATACCGCCAGCCTGGCAAGTGCCTGACAGGTAGCTGGCGAAATGACAATTCACAGACTTTCGCCCGTTTGAATGCCCTGCTGTAACCCGCAATTTACCGGTTGCGCGTTTGCTAAGCGCCAGCGAGCTAACAACCAGCTGGCCACAATGACGGCTCTTGCCGAGGGGGTGTGATGTTCGGGGACTACGGCGTGCTTCCGCCGGAAATCAATTCGGGGCGCATGTATTCCGGACCCGGATCGGGTTCGTTGCTGACCGCGGCTTCGGCCTGGGAGACCCTGGCCGCTGAGCTGCAGACCGCCGCGTCCAGCTACGACTCGGTGACCTCGGGTCTGGTCGCCGGGGGGTGGACCGGCCCGTCGGCGGCGGCGATGGCGGCCTCCGCCGCGCCGTATGTGACGTGGCTGCGCAGCACCGGCGCCCAGGCCGAACAATCGGCCCGCCAGGCCGCGGCCGCGGCCGAGGCCCACTCGACCGCGGTGGCGGCGGTGGTACCCCCACCGGTGATCGCCGCGAACCGGACCCTGCTGACGCAGCTGGTCGCCACCAACTTCTTCGGCCAGAACTCTCCGGCGATCGGGGAGGCCGAACTCCAATATGCGCAGATGTGGGCGCAGGACGCCGCCGCGATGTACCGCTACGCCGGCTCGTCGGCGGCCGCCGCGAACCTGGCCGCGTTCGACACCCCGCCGCAGACCACCAACGCCGCCGGGCCGGCCGCCCAGTCCGCCGCGGTCACCCAGGCGGCTTCGGATGCCGCGGCGGCCGGGCCGACGGACTTCATGAGCTGGCTGACGTCGCTCATCGGCCAGGTATCTCCGTTCACCGGGCTGACCACGCAGGGCCTGAGCGCGACCATGACCAGCTGGTCGGGTACGGCGAACATGCTCAGCAATGTCAACAACGGAATCGGCCTGGCCGCCTTTCAGGCTGAAAACCCCGGCGGCCTCGACGAGATCCTCCACCCGCCCAAGATCGGCCCGGCCGGCCTGGGCCTGGGCGGGCTGGGACTGGGCAAATCCGGACTCGGCAGTGCCGGGCTGGGCGGCGCCGCGACGTCGGCGGGCTCGGGTACCGCACTCAAGATCGGCGCGTTGTCGGTGCCTCACGCATGGGCGATGCCCGTCACGCTGACGGCGGGCGGTACGCCGCTGCCGCCGTCTGTCGCGCCGCCGGCCGCGGCTGTGGCCGGCGGCGTGCCGGGTGCGGCGTTCGGCGAGACCATGCTCGGCACCCTCGCCGGGCGGGGGCTGGGAGCGGCGACGTCGCGCGCCGCCGCTTCGCGCCGCACCGTGGTCCCGCGTCCGCCGGCGGCCGGCTAGTGGCCGCCGCCATGGACTTCGCGCTGCTTCCCCCGGAGATCAATTCCGGCCGGATGTACACCGGCCCCGGCGCGGGACCGATGCTCGCCGCGGCGGCGGCCTGGGATGCTGTGGCCGCCGAACTGGAGACCGCCGCAACCGGCTACTCCGGGACGATCTCGGCTCTGCTCGGCCAGGCCTGGGCGGGCCCGGCGTCCGCCGCGATGGCCGGCGCTGCCGCACCCTACGTGGCGTGGCTGCAGGCCGGCGCCGCCAACGCCGAACAGACCGCGATCCAGGCCAAGGCCGTCGTGGCCGCCTACGAGGCCGCGTTCGCCGCGACGGTGCCGCCGCCGGTGATAGCCGCCAACCGGGCGTTGTTGGCCGCCCTGGTCGCCACCAATTTCTTCGGCCAGAACACCCCGGTCATCGCCGCCACCGAGGCGGCGTATGCCGAGATGTGGGCGCAGGACGCCGTCGCGATGTACGGCTACGCGGCGGCGGCGATGCCGGCCAGCGCGTTGCCGGAACTCGACCAGGCCCCGCAGACCACCAACCCGGCCGGCCCCGGTGCGCAGTCGGCCGCGGTCGCGCAGGCTGTGGGCAACGGTCCCGCCACGACCCAGCTCAACGGTGCCGTGCAGACGGCCCTGCAGCAGGTGCTCCAGCCGGCGGCCGCCGCCACCGACCCGCCGTCGTGGTGGCAGACCCTGGTAGCCGACCTGGGCCAGGTGTCGCCGTACACCAGCATCGCCTCCAGCGGGCTCAGTTTCGACTCCAGCCTCTACACCGTGGTGAGCAACGGCGCCGGCTGGGGGCGCCTGGTGTATGTGCGCGGTGGCGCCGAGGGTGCGTTGACCTTCGATGGGATCGGGCCACGCGGTGTGCTGTCGGCTGCCACGACGCCGGCGGTCGGTCCGGGTATCGGCCGGGCGATGCCGGTCGGCGGCCTGTCGGTGCCGCCGAACTGGGCGACCGCCGCCCCGGAGCTCAAGCCGGTGGCCTACACGCTGGCCGCCGCGCAGTCGCCGATGCCGGGCGCCGCCGGCGGACTGCCGCCGGGGGTGGCCTGCCAAGAGGCCATGATGGGCACCACCGCGGGGCAGGGTGCCACCGCCGAGACGGCCAGTCGCCGCAACCAGAAGACCAACGACAAGGACACCGATCGCGAGGGCAAGCCGACGCTGGACGGCAACGGCTGGTTGGCGGCGTCCTTGGCGTATCACAACCGGCCGCGTGACGGGCAGCCGCTTCCGGCGCACTGGCGGACGGGTTAGCGCTCCTCGAGCCGGCCGGGTTCGCGTTGCAGATAGCGCACGACCATGTCGATCAACACCCGCCGCTCGGCCTGCCAGTCGAAGGGCCCACCGATGATCATCTGCGCCATCACGACGCCGCGCAGCGCCGCCCAGATCACCTCGGCGACGCCCGCGTCGGCGGGATCATCGGAGACCAGCCGGCCCAAGCGGCTGATCGCGTCGTTCATCTGCAACAGGTGCGCGTGCGACTGCTCGCCGAGGCTGCCGCGGGTGGCCCGCAGGATCTCGAACGCCGCCAGCGAGGTGGGGCTGGCATAACAGCGCCACGCGGTGTCGACGACGGCTTCGATGCGCTCACGCAGACCGAGTTCGCGGACGTCGACGGCGGACAGGCTGGCCAGCAACGCGGCCACCCCGTCGTCCACCACGGCCATCAGCAGGCCGTTGCGGTCGCCGAAGTGGTACTGGATGACCCCCCACGTCACCCCGGCGCGTTCGGCGACGTGTTTGGCGGTCGCGGCGCCGAAACCCTCTTCGGTGATGCAGCGCACCGTCTCCTCGATGATCCGGGCGCGGGTGTCGTCGCCGCGCTTCCGGGGCGCGCTTGTTCGCCGAGTGGGGGCGGACGGCCGGGCGGGACCAGCGGAAACAGGCATTGTTGACTTTATAACATAGTCAGAACTATTTTTTACCGCGTGACCGAATCCAGGTATGCGTCGCTGTCCCGCGACGAGTTGGCCGTGCTGGTACCCGAACTGCTGTTGATCGGGCACATGATCGACCGATCCGGAATGGCCTGGTGCATCTCGGAGTTCGGCCGCGAGGAGATGGTGCAGATCGCCATCGAGGAATGGGCGGGCGCCAGCCCGATCTACACCCAGCGCATGCAGCGCGCGCTGGGCTACACCGGCGAGGACATCTTCACCATCTTCAAAGGCCTGCAGTTCGACATCGGTTCACCGCCGCAGTTCATGGACTTCCGCTTCACCGTGCACGACCGCTGGAACGGTGAGTTCGAGCTGGCCAGCTGCGGCGCACTGCTCGATGTGGAGCCGATGGGCGACGAGTACGTCTTCGGCATGTGCCACACCATCGAGGACCCGACCTTCGACGCCACCGCGGTGGCGACCAACGTCCACGCGCAGGTCCGTCCCGTGCACCGGCCGCCCCGCACCCCCTCGGACCGGCAGCCGCACTGCCACTGGACCGTCATCATCGACGAGTCCTATCCCCCGGCCCAGCCGATCCCCGCATTGGCGGTGATCAGCCAGACCCGGGCGGCGACATGGGAGCTCGACGACATCGACCCCGCCGACGAGGGCTTGGCGGACTACAGCGGGCCGCTGCTGAGCGACGTCGACTTCACCGCGTTCTCCCATTCGGCGCTGGTCCGCATCGCCGACGAGGTGTGTCTGCAGATGCACCTGCTCTATCTGTCCTTCGCGCTGGCAGTGCGTGCCCGGGCCGGCACGGACGAGCTGGCCGCCTCGGTGGGCCGGCGTCAGCTCACCGGCCTGGCCGGGCTGGCCGCGATGCGCATCAAGAACGCGCTGAAGCTCCCGGCCGACATCGCCGGCGCGCAGCGGGTGTTCGAACTGCACCCGTTGTTCAACCCCATCGGCTACGTGCGCGCTGACTTCGGCGACAACTCGGTGACGGTCCATCCGTCTCCCGCGCATACCGACGGCGCCTGGATCACGCTGTGCTCCCCGCAGGAGACCGTTGCGCTGCAGGCCATCGCGACCGCGGTCAACCCGCACCTGCGGGTGCAGCTCGACGGGTCCGACGAGCAATGGACGGCCCGCCTGGTCGAGGACGACACCGCGGCCAAGGAGCTGCCCGAAGTGATGGTCGCCAAGGTGAGCAGCGGCGCGGAGTTCGTGTTCCGCCCCCGCACGTCACTGCCGCTGACGGTGGTATGAATCGGCTGATAGCCCGCAAACCGCCGGTGTGTCGCCAATCCGCGCCGCCGCCGCCCCGCCTAGGGTGAGGGCCATCCCAGCCGTTGCCGATCCAAGGTAGTCAGCCATGCCCGACCCGCAGGACGACGAGGCCACCCGGGAGGCGCACGCCGTCGACGCGACCGACATGGCGCCGACGGTGATGTCGACTCCCGAGTCCGGTGCTGTCGTCGGCGCCCTCGCCTGGTCGCAGGAGGACGGCAGCGCCGGCGCCGAACCGGTGCCCTACGTCGACGACTTCTACGAGCACGACCTGGGCACCGGCCGCCGCCCGACGGTGGTGGTGCCCGCCGCGCCGGCTCCGGCCCCGCGAGCACCCTCCCGGCTGCCGCGAATCGCCCTCGGCGCGGGCATCCTGGTCGCGCTGATCGCCGTGGCCGGAGTGCTCGCCAGCCTGATCGGCAGCCACCACGACACGACACCGGTCACCCCCGAGAGCAGCGCCGTGGTGCCGCCACCCAGCGCGCCACCGCAGCCCAGCGCACCGGTGCCCCCGCCGGTCGCCACCACCTCTGTTGCGCCGCCGCCCACCACGTCTGCTGCGCCGCCGCCCACCACCACGGTCACCACGACCACCACCGTGCCGCCGACCACGACCACCACCACCAACCCGCCGACGACCACCACCACCACGGCGCCGCCCACCACGACCACCACCGCGCCGCCGACCACCACGGTTCCGCCGACCAGCGAGCCGCCCACCACCACGGTGGCCCCGACCCCCACCACCGTGCCGATGACCACCGAGTATCTGCGCATTCCGCTGGTGCCGGTGCCCATCCCGATCACGGTTCCGCAGAACTAGTCGCGAGCCGGTCCCCGGGTCCGGGAGACCAGCACCCGTTCGGCGGCCGCCGGCGCATGGCCGGAATCGCCGGGCGCAGGCACACTGGGTGTGGCACCGCGGTGAAAGGGGCTCGCAATGGGCGACAACGGGGCGTTCGGATTCGACGCCGACGACTTGGATCGAATGATGCGTGAGGCCGGTGAGGGGCTGCGCGCGGCCTTCGACCGCTTCGCGGGAACCATGGGCACCGGCCGGGAGCGGGCCGGCTGGGGGGCCGTCTTCGCCGACCTGGCCCGTGCCGCGCGCGCGGAGCCGACGACTGCCGGTGAGACCGGGGACGGAGTCTGGGCCATCTTCACCGTCGGTGACGACGGCGCCGCCCGCGTCGAACAGGTCTACGCCACCGAGATCGACGCCCTGCGGGCCAGCCAGCGCAATCCCGATCCGAAACGCCGGGTGCGGTTCCTGCCTTACGGGATCGCCGTCGGGGTGCTCGATGACAACGCCGACAACGATGAGGTGACATAAGGCACCCGCTCGGGCTTGTCCCGTTTGACACCGGTGCGGCGTGGGTTACATTGCCACCGTGCCCGAGATCAACCGCCGCCAAATAATGATGATGCTGGGTGTCGGCGCCGCCGCCGCCGTAGCTCCCGGCCCGGTGGCCAGAGCCGTTCCCGCGGCGCCCGGCGAGCCGGCTGGACCCGCTGCGCCTGGGAACCCCTCGGCGCCGGTGGCCAAGACCGCCGGCTTTTTGTGGCACGACGAGTTCGACGGCCCGGCCGGTTCGGCGCCCGACCCCTCGAAGTGGACGATCTCCAACCACCGCACCCCGATCCGGCGTCCGGTCGGTTGGGACCGGCCCGAGTACTTTCACCAGTACCGCGACAGCCGTAAGAACGTCTTCCTCGACGGCAATTCCAACCTGGTGATCCGCGGCACCCAGGAGGGTGAGCGCTACTTCGGCGGTTTGGTGCACGGCAACTGGCGCGGCGGCATCGGTACCACCTGGGAGGCGCGCATCAAGCTGAACTGCCAGACCTCCGGTGCCTGGCCGGCCTGGTGGCTGTCCAACGACGACCCGGGCCGCGAGGGTGAGATCGACCTGATGGAGTGGTACGGCAACGGCGAGTGGCCGTCGGGCACCACCGTGCACGCCAACCCGTACGGCACCGCGTTCGAAACCTTCGCCTTCCCGGTCGACGGCAACTGGCACACCTGGCGGGTCACCTGGAACCAGAGCGGCATGTACTTCTGGCAGGACTACGCCGAGGGCATGGAACCCTACTTCTCGGTCCCTGCCGTCGGCATCGAGAACATCGACGAGCCGGGCCGGGAGTGGCCGTTCAACGACCCGGGCTACACCGTGTTCCCGATCCTGAACCTCGCCATCGGGGGATCCGGGGGCGGCGACGCGCGCGCCGGGACCTACCCGGCGGACATGCTGATCGACTGGGTCCGGGTCTTCTAGAGCGGACTGGCCGCTCCGGCTTCTCCGGGCGCCGTGCCCGCCTGCCGTGCCTCAAGCCACGCCACGCCGGCCCGGGCCGCACGAATCAGTGCGCCACGCTCGCCGAAATAGCTGGCGAGCAGGCCGAGCCCCGGCAGCGACCGCAGGTGCTGGTAGAGCTTCTTGGGGTGCGGGCGCTTGCCCACCTCATCGAACGTCGCCCGCAGGATGCCGGCCAGCTGCCACACCGTCCGGGTCATCACCACCGGGGCCGACGACGTGATGGACTTCAGCGGTTTCCAGCCCGGCGGGGGAGTCTCGGGCAGTGGCGGGGGCTCGGACGGCGCCGGCACGTCGAGGCTCTCGGGCAGGTGCCGTCCGCACAACACGTCGGCCAGCAACCGCACCTGATCGCTGCGATCGGTGACGCCGTACTCGCGGGCCAGCGCGCACAGCACGACGGCCTGGTTGACGAATCCGGCCAGGTCCCCCACCGGCACCATGCGGGCCAGCCACCCGAAGACTCCCGGGGACGCCACCACCAGCGTGTTGAGGGCACCGACCCGGTGCACCCACCAGTGCGCGCGCTGCTCGCGGCTCATGCGCTCCCAGGCCGCGGTGCCGGGAAGGTCGGCGGCATTGATCAGCTGCGCGCCGGCGTTGAGGGCACGGTCGGCGGCGCTGGGGCCGCGGCCGGCGTCGTGGCGGCGCCGCCGCAGCCGGAACCGGCGGATGCGGTGCGTCAGTCCGTGCGGCGGGGCGAGTAACCGGCGGGTGCGTTGGCGCAGGCCGATGGGATCGGCCTGGGCCAGCAGGTCCAGCAGTGGGTTGATGACCGTGACGGCGCGGCTCAGCGCATCGGCGACCTCGGCGTCGGTCAGGGTTGCGTGCGGTTTCGGAAACAGACCCATACTCCGATTGTGGCGGGGTCAGCCGGGCTGGGGGCGGTTTGGGGCCGTGATCACCCCGGCCCGGGTGCGCGCCGGGGTGCCGGCGGGGGCGCGCCGCAGGTCACCACCAGCACCTCGGCCGGCTCCGTGCCGACCTGCCGCAGTTTGTGCGGCGCGGCTGCGTCGAAGTAGGCGCAATCGCCGGTGCCGAGGGTGACGAGGTGGCCGTCGTGATCGAGTTCCACCTCGCCGGCGTGCACGAACACCAGTTCCTGACCGAGGTGGGTGGAGTGGGGGTGGGCGGTGAAAGTCCGGCCTGGGCGCACCACGAATGGTGACATCGACTTGCCCAGCATCCGCGCCGCGATCGGGCGATGACGCTCGGCGCCCCGTTCGGCGGCCCGCTCGACGCTGATGGTGGAGACCTCCGGATCGTCGGAGAACAGCTGCGCCACATCGACATCGAGCGCGCGGGCGATCTTCAGAGCGGCGGCGATAGACGGAACACTCTGTCCGCGCTCGACCTTCGACAGATAGCTCTTGGTCAGGCCGGTTTCGGCCGCCAGGACGTCCAGCGTCATACCCCGCTGTTGGCGGACGGCTCGCAACGGACCACTCACGAAAGTCAAGATACATCATTGACTACAGGAAACCTTGTGTCATACAGTTCCTGATGTGTCATGAGGTGCCGATATCGGCGGAAGGGAGCTTCTGATGGCGGACACCTTGGGTGACTCCAAGGCCGACCTGATGCGCCGCGCGCTGGATGACCTGACGCGCAACGTCGCCGAATCCCGGCTCACGCTTCGGGAGAAGCTGGCCTTGACCTGCCGTGCACTGTTCGACGCCGGGCACGACTCCGGCCTGGCCGGCCAGATCACCGCCCGCGCCGAAGAGCCGGGAACCTACTACACCCAGCGTCTGGGCCTGGGCTTCGACGAGATCACCGCCGGAAACCTGCTCGTGGTGGACGAAGATCTCCGGGTGATCGACGGCGACGGAATGCCTAACCCCGCCAACCGATTCCACTCGTGGATCTACCGGGCCCGGCCGGACGTGAACTGCATCGTGCACACCCACCCGTTTCATGTGGCGGCGCTGTCGATGCTGGAAGTTCCGCTGATCGTCTCCCAGATGGATATCGCGCCGCTCTACGACGACTGCGCATTCCTGCCCGACTGGCCCGGCGTTCCGGTCGGAAACGAAGAGGGCGAGATCATCTCGGCCGCACTGGGAGACAAGAAGGCCATCTTGCTGGCCCACCACGGGCACGTGGTCGCCGGAGCCAGCGTGGAGGAAGCCTGTTCGCTGGCGATGCTGATCGAACGCGGCGCCCGGCTGCAGCTGGCCGCCATGGCCGCGGGCACCATCGCGCCGCTGCCCAGCCGGCTGGCCCGCGAGGCCCACGACTGGACTCTGACGCCCAAGCGCAGCCAGGCGAACTTCGCCTACTACGCCCGCCGCGCCCTGGTCCACCACCCCGACGCCCTCGACCTCTGATCCCGCGACCCGAAAGACGCCCTGATGACAGACACCCCGGCAATCCACGGCATCATCGCCTACCCCGTCACGCCTTTCACCCCTGACGGGCAGGCGATCGACACCGCGGCGCTGGCCGCTCTGGTTGAGCGGCTGGTCGACGCCGGCGCGCACGCCATCGCCCCGCTGGGCAGCACGGGGGAGTCGGCCTATCTGAGCGAGGCGGAGTTCGACACCGTCGTCGACACCACCGTCGGCGTGGTGAACGGCCGGGTGCCGGTGATCGTCGGGGCATCGGATCTGACGACCGCCAACACCATTCGGCGTGCCCAGCATGCCGAGCGGGCCGGTGCCGACGCGCTGATGATCCTGCCGGTCTCCTACTGGAAGCTGACCGACCGCGAGATCGCCCAGCACTACGCCAGCGTCGCCGCCAGTGCCGGACTGCCGATCATGGCCTACAACAATCCGGCCACCAGCGGGATCGACATGAGCCCCGAGTTGCTGGTGCAGATGTTCACCGACATCGACAACCTGACCATGGTCAAAGAGTCCACCGGCGACCTGACGCGCATGCAACGCATCAAGGCGCTCTCCGCGGGGCAGCTGCCGTTCTACAACGGCAGCAATCCGCTGGTGCTCGATGCGCTGAACGAAGGTGCGGCCGGCTGGTGCACGGCGGCCCCGAACCTGCGGCCGCAGCCGTGCCTGGAGCTGTACCGCGCGGTGCGCGCCGGGGACCGGGCCGGCGCCCAGCAGATCTACGACGACCTCGCACCGCTGCTGCGCTTCATCGTTGCCGGTGGCCTGCCGACCACGGTCAAGGCGGGGTTGCAGCTGCTCGGCTTCGATGCCGGAGACCCCAGGGCGCCCCTGCTGCCGCTCGACGAGACCGGCCGCGCCGAGCTCAAAGCGATTCTGGCGCAACTGCCGGAGTGACTAGGGCTGTGCGGGTGGCTGCCCGGACGCCGGGTGCAGCAACCCCTGCAGCGCGACCGTGCTCAATCGCCGGGCGTGATCCTCGGTGAGCGGGCAATGGCCGGTCATGCGGCGAAAGATCAGCGGCCCGAACAGCAGATCGATGACGTCGTCGATGTCGGTATCGGCGTCGACGTCGCCGCGGGCGACGCCGCGCTGCCACAGTTCGGTGATCGCGGCCCGGCGGCCGTCGAGGAAGTACTCGCGGAAATAGGCTGCCCCCGCTGCGTCGTCGACGCACGCGGCGAGCAGCTGCGCGAACACCTCGCCCCGGCGGCTCGCGTAGAACGCCGAGACCCGCACCACCTGCTGCGTGAGGTCGCCGACGGTGCTGCCGGTGTCCGGCAGGGGCAGCTCCTGGGCCATCATCGCGCCGAAAGCCTCGGCTGCCACCGCTGTTCGTGACGGCCAGTGCTTATAGATGGTGGCCTTGCTGGCCCCGGAGCGGGCGGCTAGCGCGTCGACCGTCGTCGCGGTGTACCCGCCCTCGTCGAGCAGTTGGGCCGCAGCGTCCAGGATGGCTTGGTGGATGCGGTCGCTGCGGGGACCGGTCGGCCGGACGAAGGTGGGCTCGCCGGGCCCGCCTGCCTCAGGCGGCATCGTCGAAGTCGGTCGATGCCGAGACGCTGCGCCACTGGGCCAACTCGGCCCGCACGTGGTCGAGCTTGGCCTCGACGGCTGCGATGGTGTCGTTGCCCAGCAGCAGTCGCACCGGAGGGCGCTCGGACTCGACCACGTCGATGATGGCCGCGGCCGCCTTGGCCGGGTCGCCCGGCTGGTCGTGGTTGCGCTGATCCGCCGTGACGCGCATCTGGCCGGCGGGGCCGGTGGTGTAGTCGTCGATGGTGTTCTGCTGGATCTGCAGGCTCGACGAGTCGAGGAAGTCGGTGCGGAAGTAGCCGGGTTCGACCACCATTGCGTGGATTCCCAGGGGTTGCAGTTCGGCATGCAGGGCCTCGGAGAGTGCCTCAACGGCGAATTTCGTGGAGGCATACACGCCCCAACCCGGTGAGCTGACGAACCCGCCCACCGAGGAGATGTTGACGATGGTGCCCGACCGTTGGGCCCGCAGCACCGGCGTGACCGCGCGCGTGACGGTCAACAGGCCGAACACATTGGTCTCGTAGACCGCCCGCACCTCGGCGTCGGTGGCCTCCTCGACCGCGCCCAGCAGGCCGCGGCCGGCGTTGTTGATCAGAACGTCGATGCGCCCGAAGCGCTGCACCGCGGCTTGGACGGCTTCGCGGGCCTGCGCCTCGTCGGTGACGTCGAGCGCGACGGCGAGCAGATCCGGGTTCTCGCCGAGGGCGTCGGTGACCGCCGCCGCGCTGCGTGCGGTCGCGACCACCTGGTGGCCGCGCTGCAGCAGATCGCGGGCGATCTGCAGGCCGAAGCCCCGGGATGCTCCGGTGATGAACCAGACGCTCATGTTTGCCACCACTCCGTCGAAGTAAACTGTACGGATAGTTTAGATCTGTGCGGGTCGGTGGCGCAAGGGGTGGGGAGTCAGGATTTACGGCGGAGGTGCCTGGCGCTCCGCCGGATCACTGAGCGCGCGCTGGCAACAGCGCCACGACCTCGCCAGAGTTCATTTGCTGTTGCAAAGGCAAAACATAGATGACACATAACGTCATTACCGTTCGCCCTATGAAAATCGGCATAACAGCGATATTGCTTGCTGCCGCGCTCACGGGCGTGGCCACACCGGTGACAGCATCTGCGGCTTGCGGAGACCCCGGCGACGCGCCGTGCACGGGCCCCGCTCCCACCCCTGACGAGGTACTCGGGGTGATGGCGGAGTTGACCGATGCGAACATTCCCGCCCTCAACAAGTCCAATATCGTCACGCCCGGGTTCAGCCCCGCCGAAGCGCAGACGATCGATCAGCGCCTGAGGGAGACCCAGGACGCCGGGCTGCTGCCGTACCACTTCGTGGTCAGCAACATCCAGCCCGCGCCGGACAACTTCGCCGGAGCGACTGTCACCTCCGTGGGGGGCTTTCACGAAGAGAGCGCGCCGGAGTCCATCGTGCTGTCCAACCAGGGCGGGCGGTGGCTGATCACCCACGACACCGCGGTGACCGTGCTCGAGCACTTCTGGCACAACGCCAACCGCCCCTTTGTCCCGATCGTTCCGTGGGTGAAGTGAGCCGGTTTCCGGATGATTGTTCGCGGGCGCCCGACCGTGACATGCGGGACTACTTGGCGCCCCCTGATGACGCGGGCCCGGCCCTGAGCCGGGCCGGCGTCCGGGGCCGTCAGCGCGCGTTGTGGCTGCCGTGTGCCTGGGGTGTCATCGACGACCGGTGATGTGTTCGGCCACCGCACGTGTCGGTGCCCGCGGATAGCCTCGCGGCCATGACCAGCACCGGCAACCCGTGGGCAGCGAGGTCTCCAGCGGGGGTGTCCTGGGCGCTGATTGTCGCCGCCTGGGCCGTCTTCGGCGCCGCGCTCGGGGCCGCGCCAGCCGACGCCGCCCCGCGCTGCCTGTTTCAGGGCGACTGGAACTGTGAAGGCACCCCGCCCTACCACGGGCCGCTCCTGCCGACCTGGAACACGCCCGGAACCTACGGCGGCTGGACCACCAACCCGGTCGAATGCGATCTCGTGACCAGGCAATGCCGGCAGGTCACTACCGCGCCCTGATTTGTGGGCGGCGGGCGCGGCCCACCGCATTTCGGCCCTCCTCCCACGCGGTTGGCCAGCCGAGGATGGCGTCCGCGAACTGCGGAGCACGCAGTCCCGTCCAAACCTATGCTGCCCACATGAGCGGGTTTCAGGTGTCGCAGCCGCCGGATCTTCCCGGTATCCCCTCGGCTGAAGGGCCCCTGCCCGGCCCGGATCGATTGGTCGGGCGCCCTCGCGCGTTGGGGGTGGACCTGCTGGGTGAATTGCACGGCCCGCTTTTCTACGCGGACTTCAACGGCGGCGTCAGGAAGCTCTACGCGTGTTCGCCGGAGCTCGTTGCCGAGCTCTGCGACGAGAGCCGCTTCGCCAAGAACCTCACGGCAACCCTCGCCCGAGTCAGGCCGTTGGCCGGTGACGGCCTGTTCACGGCATACCACGGCGAACCGAACTGGCAGCGAGCCCACGACGTCCTGTTACCGGGCTTCAGCTACGCGGGATTACGCGCGTATCACGCTGCGATGCTGGACATCAACTGCAAGATGATCGAGCGGTGGGACGCCAGCGCCGGAGTCGGGCCGGTGGATGTGTCGAACGACTTGCAGAAGCTGGCCATGGACACTGTGGCGCTCGCGGGATTCGGTTCGCGGTTCGACTCTTTCGACTGCCCCGGCCTGGCTCCGATCCCGCAGAGTTTCACAACCGCACTGGGGGAGCTGATATCGGCCGAGCCGACGCCGGTGTTCACCGAAGAATTGGCGACTCTGCACACGTTCATCGACGGACTCCTAGCAGAGCACCGATCCGGCGACACGGAGTTTCACGACTTGCTGGCGCTGATGCTGCAGCAGGATTCGGACGGCAGACCAGTGCTGGAAACGGAGAATATCCGCAATCAGATCCTCACTTTCCTGATCGCCGGTCAGCTCACCACGTCGGAGTTGATGCCCAACGCGCTGTACAACCTCGTCAGTGATCCGGCGGTGCTGCATCGGGTGCAGGCCGAGGTGGATGCCGTGTTCGGGACCGAAGACGACTACCTGCCCGACTACGACGACATCGGCAAGCTGGCCTACCTGCGGCAGGTTATCGAGGAAACCCTGCGCTTATCCCCGCCGGTGCTGCATTTCGATCGAATGGCCCTGGAAGACACCGTGATCGGTGGCAAATATCCGATTCGGCGCGGCGAGGCGGTCACAGTGCTCACCGGCGCGCTGCACCGCCAGCCGCAATGGGGAGACAACGTCGAGCTCTTCGATCCCGACCGCTTCGCTCCCGAACGTTCGGCGGCCCGTCCCGCCGCGTTGTTCAAACCATTCGGAACCGGCGCACGATCATGCATCGGCCGGCAGTTCGCGCTGCATGAGGCGGCCATGGCACTGGCCCGGATCGTCCACCGCTACCGCCTCCTCGACACGCACCACTATGTGCCGCAGTGGGAGGCTCCGACCAGCCGCCGGCCGGTCGGATTCTCACTCGATGTCCTGCGGCGCACACCGCAGGACCGCCGCACCGCCGCACCGAACATCGAGGCCGCTGCCGGACAGGATCCAGCGCGGCACTCGACGGCGATAATGGCCGGCACCAGGCTGGCCATCTTGCACGGCTCCAACCTGGGTACCTGCCGCGCGCTGGCCCGGCAATTCGCCGACGATGCCACCGCTCTGGGTTGTGTGGCGACCGTCGCGCCACTCGACGATGCCGCCGGCGGCCTCCCCGAAGCCGAGGCCGTCATGATCGTCGCGTCCTCCTACAACGGTCAGCCGACCGACGACGCGCGCGAGTTCCTCGCCTGGCTGCTCGCAGAGGATGCCACGCTGAGTCCGGCACCCAACGTCGCGGTTCTCGGCGTGGGTGACCACAACTGGGCCGACACCTACCAGGCGATCCCGCAGCGCATCGATGAGCGCCTCGGCGAGCTGGGGGCCAACCGATTGGTCGCGCGGGCGGCGGCCGACACCTCGGGGGATATGGTCGGCACGATCGAGGAATTCGCCGCCGCACTGTGGTCATCGTTGGCCGAACACTTCGGCGACCCCGACGCCGCGCCTCTCACCGATGATGCGGCCGAGCCGCTCTACGAGTTGCGCCAGATCGTCGGCCCGGTGACGGCGGCGATGGACGCTCGGTCGGCGGTGATCCCGATGACCGTCGCCGGGAACACCCAGCTGGTCAGTCCCGGGCTGGGTCAGGCCAAAGCCAATGTCCACGTCGACCTTCCGGATGGCGTCGACTATCAAACCGGCGATCACCTCACGGTGATGGCCGACAACCCACCTGAGGCTGTCGACGCCGCCTTGGCCCAGCTCGGCATTGACCCCGGACTGCGGCTGTCGATCAATCCTCGGCGCAGCTCTCGGCGGCTCATCGCGCTGGATCGAGAGGTCAGCGCACGAGAACTGCTCACGCACTTCGTCGAATTGCAGAAACCACTGACGAGCAGTCAATTACGCCGTCTTGCAGCGGCCAACACCAACCCTGCGGAGCGCCAGCGGCTCACCGAACTCGCCGAAGACCCCGATGGGTGCCCGCTCAGCGTGCTGCAGTGCCTCGACGAATATCCGGCTTGCGTTCTCACCGGTGCCGAACTGCTCGAACTGCTCGACCCCATGGTGCCCCGGCACTATTCGATCGCGTCGTCGTCACGGCTGTCACCCCGCACGGTGGGATTGATCGTCAGCGTGCTGGATGCGCCGGCCCGTTCCGGTCGCGGATCGTTCAAAGGTGTCGCGTCCAACTACCTCGCGACAGTCCAACCCGGACAGGTGATCCGGGCCCGCGTGGACCCGGCCCGCCAGGCGTTCCGGGCCGGTGCCGATCCGGCCAAGAACGTAATCCTGGTCAGCGCCGGGAGCGGCGTCGCACCCTTCTGCGGTTTCCTCGGTGACCGGCTGGCCGCACAGAGCGCCGGAGCCCCCGTAGAGCCTGCGTTGTGCTTCTTCGGGGTCCGTGACCCGCAAGTCGATTACATCTTCCGAGACAAGTTCGAGCAGGCCGAGGCCATCGGGATCGTGCAGATGCGCCCCGCCTTCTCCCGCGCGCCGCAGGACGGGGTCCGCTATGTGCAGGATCGCATCGCCGCCGACGCCGACGACGTGTGGGACCTGTTGGGCGATCCGGCCAAGGACACCCACGTCTATGTGTGCGGCGACGGCGCGCGGATGGCGCCGGCGGTGCGCGGGGCTTTCCTTGACATTTACCGGGCGCGTACGGGCGCCGACGACGGTCAGGCCCGTGACTGGTTGAACGGTCTCATCGAATCCGACCACTACGTCGAGGACGTGTGGGCCGGGTGAAATTGCTGGGTCCCTGGCAGCAGAACGGAAGCACCACCGGCGACCAAGCATCAAAACCAGGAAACGGATTGACGGTCACGCGGCGGTCGTACAGATGCCTTGCTCAGCTTGGGTTTGTTGGAGCCGAAAACGGGAATCGAACCCGCGTATTCAGCTTGGACATTATTTCCATGGCCGAACGGGTGTTCGCATAGGTGGAGCTAGAGGCTGTTTTGCCCTACCGCAGTTGAAGTTCTAGCAGCGCTTTTAGTGCGATTGGTGCTCGGCTGGGGTACGGCCCCGTGCGGGTGCAGTTCGGCTGGATACAAGGGACCAATAAGGGACGGCGCACGGGATGTGCACGTGTGTTCAATTATCTGGACTAAATCTCACCAAGTGGTCATGACGGAGGTCGTGGGATCGCTATTCTGGATAGTGCCCCGTGGGGTGGTGGACTTCGGATCGGCGTGAGTCACGCGTGGTGATCAACGAGTCATGCTGGATGCT
>NZ_LQOT01000045.1 GCF_002101585.1 Mycolicibacter engbaekii
AGGTTGCGTCCAGCAGAGTGGTGTACGAGCTGGGCCGGCTGGTGAGGTCCGGCGTGTCGTAGCCGAATGATTGAAGGTCATCGCGTGATTCTTCGAGAGACCCGTCAAAGTCACTCGAGCAAAGGAATCGACGCGATGACCACTGCCAACAATATCGACCTGCCCACCGTGCTGGCTGAACGACTCACCACCACTCATCCCGACGTGCTGCGCGACCTGCTGGCCACGTTCATCCACACCCTGATGGGCGCCGAAGCCGATGCGCTGTGCGGTGCCGGGTACGGCGAGCGCAGTGGCGAGCGCACCAACTCCCGTAACGGGTATCGGCATCGCCAATTCGACACCCGCGCCGGCAGTCTTGATTTGGCGATACCCAAGCTGCGCCACGGCTCCTACTTCCCGGACTGGCTGCTGGAACGGCGCAAACGTGCCGAGCGGGCACTGACCACCGTGGTGGCCACCTGCTACCTGCTCGGGGTGTCCACCCGCAGGATGGACAAGCTGGTCGAGACCCTGGGGATCACCAGCCTGTCCAAGTCGCAGGTGTCGGTGATGTCCAAGGAACTCGACACCGCCGTCGAGGCGTTTCGGACCCGGCCGCTCGATGCCGGCCCGTACACGTTCGTGGCTGCCGACGCCCTGGTGCTCAAGGTGCGTGAAGCCGGCCGGGTGGTCAACGTGCACGCGCTGATCGCGGTCGGGGTCAACGCCGAGGGGTATCGCGAAATCCTCGGTATCGACGTGACCACCACCGAAGACGGTGCCGGGTGGTTGACGTTCTGGCGATCCCTGACCGCCCGCGGGCTGTCCGGGGTCAAACTGGTCACCAGCGACGCGCACGCCGGCCTGGTCGCCGCGATCGGCGCCACCGTCCCGGGCGCGGCCTGGCAGCGCTGCAGAACGCACTACACGACCAACCTCATGGCGATCACACCCAAAGCGTCATGGCCGTGGGTGCGGACCCTGCTGCACTCGGTGTTCGACCAACCTGACGCCGAATCCGTTGCTGCTCAATATGACCGGATCATTGATGCGCTGGCCGATAAACTGCCCAAGGTCGCCGAGCACCTCGAGGACGCCCGCGCTGATCTGCTCGCGTTCACCGCGTTTCCCAAGCAGATCTGGCGCCAGATCTGGTCGAACAACCCCCAGGAGCGGCTCAACAAAGAGATCCGCCGGCGCACCGACGTCGTCGGCATCTTCCCCGACCGCGCCGCCCTGGTCCGCCTCGTCGGAGCCGTACTGGCTGAACAACACGACGAATGGGCCGAATCCCGGCGCTACCTCGGCCTCGACGTCTTGAGCAAATCCCGCGCCGTCAACGACACCCCGACAGAACAGGAGGACATTCCCGCGGCACTGACCGCCTGAACCATCACAACGAAGAATCACACGACGACGTCGTACACCACGTCAAAGGACTTGACC
>NZ_LQOT01000046.1 GCF_002101585.1 Mycolicibacter engbaekii
GCGGTCTGCATCTGACCCATCGTGTCCATCGACGTCCGCTCCGCCAGACCACCCCAGCCGGCACCCGAGATGTTGGTCGAAGACGCCCACATCCGGCGCGCCTCGTCCTCAACGGTCTGCGCGTGCACATCGAACCGGCCAGCCATCGCACGCATCGCGTCCGGGTCGGTCATAAAACGTGTAGCCACTGTTTTCTCCTTTACTGAAGTTTGTCGTTCTTCATTGGTTGACGGGTTATTGCGCCCGGCTAGGCGACGTCGGTAGCCGGGGAATGCGGGTAGTTCGAATTACCCCGCCGCAGCCGCATTGGCTGCCTCGGTGGCGGCGTAGGAGGTTGCACTGCCGTTCAAGGTGGCGACGAACATCTCGTGAATCGCCGCGGCCTGGGCGCTGACCTGCTGGTACATCGTCGCGTGGGCGGCGAACTGCGCCGCGGTCAGCGCGGAGACCTCGTCGGCGGCCGCAGGGACAACGCCGGTGGTGGGAGCCGCGGCAGCGGCGTTCTGCGCGTTGAGCGCCGCGCCCAGTCCGCCCAGGTTGGCGGCTGCGGCGGACAGCGCTTCGGGCTGCGCATTCACGAACGACATTCCAGGTACCTCCTCCGGATTGCCCTCAGCAATCTCTCTGGTGTCGATCGTAAGGCCTCTAACGGCCCCGGAGAACCCGTGACGCCGAGTGTTCATCTGCAGATAACAAGTGTTCACCTGGAGTAACAATGCGGCCGCGGTTTGGCGGCGCTTTTGCTCTGGAAATGGCTTCAGGCAGGCGAAACACAGGGCTGGCATTTTCGGGCGGACGGCCCCTGGTTAACGACACCGACATGTACGGACCCGATGCGGCGGTTTAAATCATGCCGCGGCGAATTGCCGCTCCGCACTTTGCTGTGAAAACGCCAGCAACCACTGTGACGCTGTTACCGGCGTCACAGTGGTTGCTGGTCCAACTCCTACCCAGTGGGGGTGGTTGCGCGCTCCTGCGCCGGCGCCCGGCGCAGCTCGGTGGCTGCGACCTGGACGAACACGCCGGTGTCCTCGGCCATCAACAGACCCCGGCCACGGGGCAGCGGGCCGCCCTTCATCTTGCCGCGGATGAAGCCTTCGTCGGGGTCGGCGTCCATCACCAGCAGCGGCGCATTGGCCTGGTGCAGGGCCCGCAGCAGCGGATCGGCCCCCGCCGACGACCAACCACCGAACGTCCGGGTGGCGATCACATGCAGGCCCACGTCCGCCGATCGCGTGACCCAGGGGGCCGCCTTCTGGAACGGCGAGTCGAACCCGGGCGGGAACTGCTGGATGTCGTCGATGATCAAGAAGATCTCCGGACCGCTCCACCACGTCCGCGACAGCAGCTCCTCGGCCGACAGCCCCGGCGGGGGTTCGCGTCGGGCCAAGGTGGCGGCCAGTTCGTTGACCAGCTCGATGGTGCCGTCCAGGTTGTAGGCGAACTTCTCCACGTAGTCCGGACCGAGCGTGGTCAGCAACTGCCGGCGCGGGTCGATCAGCCACACCTGCGCGGACGGCCGGCCGTCCGGGCTGGGTTCCGGGGCGCTGCTGGCGCCCGGCGCGTAGAGCCGTTCGATCTCGCTCATGATGGTGGCCAGGGTGGTGGTACGCCCACATTCGCGGCGTCCGGTCACCATCAGGTGGCCGTTCTCGGCGAAGTTGAGGTAGACCGGCTGCAGGTCCAGCTCGGAGATCGCCCAGGCGATACCGCCGGCACCCACGCCTTCGCGGCGGTCGTTGGCCGCCACCGCGCGCACCTCCTCCAGTCCGAACCGCGCCGGCAGGCGCCGCACCGGGCGCACCCGGCCCACCGCCACCTGGCTGACGGCCGCGGCGACGCTGTCGGACTCGAACACCCGGGCGTCGGTGTCGGCCATCGCGGGCCGCGCGATCAGGGTGTGCAGACCGGACTGGGGATCGCTGTCGAGGCGCACGTAGTTGACCGCGACCATGCCCCGTCCCGGTTTGACCGGGACATCCTTGGCGAACCGCGAGCGAACCAGCTTGGCGTCCTCGACCGCGGCCAGCCGCAGCTCCACCCGGGAGCCGAAGCCGCTGCGCACCGGCGGCCGCAGTTCCGATTCGCGGTCGGCGGTCACGATGACGTGCACACCGAACGAGGGGCCCTGGTTGATGATCTGGTTGACCTGCTCGACGAGCACCTCGTTGTCTTCCGAGAGCGCCCGGTAGTTGTCGAGCACCAGGTAGACGTCGCCGAAACCGTCGTTGGGGATGCGGCCCGGCGCGCCCTCGAACTTCCGCCGGCGGAAGACGTCCATCGACGCGACGTCGCATTCCAGGAAGCTGCGCTTGCGGGTCCGCACCAGGGCGAGCAGTTCGGCCACGGTGCGGCGCACGCCGTCGGGGTCGGTCGGCCCGCAGACGCTGCCCACGTGCGGCAGGCCCGCGACCGTGGTCAGCGAGGTACCGCTGTAGGCCAGGCAGTAGAACTGGACCTGTTCGGGCGTGTGGGTCAGGGCCGCCGAGCAGATCAGTGTCTGCAGGGCCGTCGTCTTACCCGCGCCGCCGGCGCCCAGGATCAACACGTTGGCCCCGGGACCGGCGGTGTCCACGGTCAGCGGTGGCTGGTCGTGCTTGAAGGGCCGGTCGATCACGCCGATCGGGAACACCAGGTCGCGCCGGGTGCCGTAGTCCTGCTGCCACGGGTGGCCCAGGTAGCGATTCACCAGCTCCTCGATGGACACCGGGATGTCCAGCGGTGGCTGCCACAACCGGTAGGGCTCGAAGTCGATCTGGCGCAACTGGTCGATGATGACCGTGCCGACCTTGGGGGTCCGGATGAAGTCCTCCTCCTCGGCGGGCTCACCGGAAACCGCCGCGGGCTTGGAGTCGATCGCGGCGAGCTCGTCGGCGGCCTCGATCTCGGGGGTGCTGACGCTCACCTCGAGCGGAGTGAACGCGGTGGTGAACAGCTGCGGCCGGATGTAGTCGACCGCGTGCGTCAACGGCATCTGCTCGTCGTCGAGCAGCCCGCCGCGGTGGTAGTCGCGCCACAGGAACTCGGCCTGGAACCGGATGACCTCTTCCCCGCTCTTGCGGAAGTAGCCCAGGCCCGCCTTGGCCGGCAGGTTGACCGCGTTGGGCACACCGGCTGCCTGGGCGGCGCCGGCGGTCTGCGCCTTGAGCACCAGCCGGTAGCCCATGTTCTCCATCAGCTTCTCGGCGCGGCTCTCGATGGTCTGCGAAGCCATCATCAGGTGCACCCAGTAGGCCCGGCCCTGGCGGCCGATGGAGTCCAGCACCTCGACCGCGGTGGGCATGATGCGGAACCACTCGTAGAACTCGTCGATGACGACCACCAGCATCGGCAGCGGCGGCAGGCTGTCGTCGCCGCGCGCGCGCATCCGCGACCGGATCTCGTTGTATTCCTTGGCACCGTCGACACCGGCGTTGTCGCACATGGACTTTCGCCGGGCGATCTCACCCCACATGGCCTCCAGGAACCGCTCCATGAGGGCCTGGTCGTCTTCCAGGTCGGTGATGATCCGCGATACGTGCGGCACCCCGGCGAACGGCTTGACGGCCGATCCACCCTTGAGGTCGGCCAGCACGAACTG
Organism: Mycolicibacter engbaekii; assembly: GCF_002101585.1. Lineage (GTDB taxonomy): Bacteria > Actinomycetota > Actinomycetes > Mycobacteriales > Mycobacteriaceae > Mycobacterium > Mycobacterium engbaekii. The sequence continues at coordinate 3,581 of NZ_LQOT01000046.1, forward strand.
CAGGTCTTCGGGCGAGTGGGCCAGCAGCAGCGACTCGATCACGGTGCGCACCAGGGTCGACTTACCGGAACCGGTGGTGCCGGACATGACGCCGTGCGGGCCGTCGCCGCCCTCGTCGAGGGACTTCATGTCCAGGAACAGCAGTTCGCCGTTGTCGGAGCGGTTGCCGAACGGAATCCGCAGCCGGCCCCGGGTGCCCCCGGCGCGCCGGCTCTCCCACAGTTCGCCGAAGTCGATACGCCCGGCGTCCTCGATCCCGTAGTAGGACAAGATGTCGCGCGCACCGATGTGGTGCGTCACCTTCTGGCCGATCTCCTCGTAGGCCGCCGCGAGCCGCCAGTGCGACATGCGCTGGGAGAACAGTTCGGCGTCGGTCTGGCTGACCTGGTCGGCCAGGGCGAAGAACCACTCGTTGTCGTCGATCACCATCCAGGTGTCGCGGTCACGGGGCAGGGCGTTGATGATGCCCTTGTCATCGATACGCAGCACCCGCTGCGAGACACCCCGCCATTCCGGCGCCCCGGTCAGGTCGAAGAACGTCACCCCGTCGATGCCCTCGGTGGTGTTGACGTACTCCCACTGCGGGTCCAGGCCGTCGACGATGATCAGGTGGTGCGGAGTCGGCGTCTCGGCCGACGAACTGGCGTGGCGCGGCATGAAAGATCCACGTCCGGAGAACAATTCGGCGTGCTCGGTGGCGAAGTCCTGCACCGAGCCGTAGACCATGCGCGCGTTGCCTGCGGCGTCCTGGCGGCGCGGGTCGCCGAAGTGCGGCATCCACTTCACCCAGTCCCACTGCGGCACATCGGAAGTCACGACGATCATGCGCAGGTGGTCGGGGCCGTGCGAGAAGGCCAGCTGGCAGATGATCGCCCGCATCAGCCCGAGCACCTTCTCCCGGTCGCCGACCAGCGAGTACCACGGTTCGACCAGCAGCGAGATCATCTTCGGCAGGTTGTAGACCACGCTCTGGTAGCGCCCGAACTCCTGCAGCGCCTTGCCGGTAACCGGTTCGAGTTCGATGTCGGTCGGCATGTTCTGGGGCTCACCCCAGGTGACCTCGGGCCGCGTCATGCCGACCCCGACCCGGGCCAACCCGAAGTTGAGGTCCTTGCCGTTGGGCTGACGCTCCCACATGCGCGACGAACCCACCGAGGCGGTCAGTGTGGCCGGCGCCGGGTGGTACCAGCGGTAGTTGGCGTCCATGCTGTCCGCGGAATCCGCCGCCGACTCCCGCAGGCGGTCCAGCATCAGCATGAACTGGGCGCGCATCGCGTCCAACTTCGGCCGGCTCAGCTGCTGGGCACCGCCGCCGAAACGGCCGCCGAACATCATCATCGCGACGCCGCCGATCATGAAGATCGGGAAGATTGAGCCGGCGCCCAGGAACATCCGGGAGCCGCTGGCCACGGTCATGGCCACCATGCCCACCAGCAGGCCGACCACGAGCACCCCGACCACCACCAGCCACCACGGCTTGCCTTCCGGGGGCGGGACGCTCAGCGGCGTCGGCAATACGATGTTCTCCGGCTTGACCACCGGCGCGCGTTCCGGCGTCGGCCGGGCGTATCCACGTTTCATCTGGGCACCGCCAATTCTGCTGGGCTCATATCGGTTGGCAGGGTGTCGTGACGCACCAGCGCATCCTGCCGGGAAAGGGTCGGGCCGTGCGCCAGCAGGCGCAACGCCACCGATGGGGCCGGTGACGGTTCGCCGACCAGGCCCAGCGCCTTGCGCTCGTCGTCACCGGGAATCCCGAAGCGCACGCCGGATGCCGACAGCCACCACAACGATTCCCGGGTCGAGGCGTCCGGGTCGTTGCCGGTCACCGCGACGAAGTTGGCGTAGCCGGGGCCGAAGTAGACGCGGTCGGCCTCCGGCACGGCGGGATCGTTGGTCTTCACCAGGGAGACCACCCGGCTCATCTCCTTCTGGGGCACCGGAATCGTCGGTCCCGAGATCACCTGCACGCGGGCCCGGCTGTCACCGGTGGACCGCTCCCACCACCAGCAGGTGGAGGGGTTCTCCTTGATGTCGACCACCTGAAGCGGTCCTTCGGGGTAGGCCGAGAGGTCCAAACCGGTGACCACCGGCATCTTGGCCAGGTCCTGCGGTGTCACCACCGCCGGCGCACCGCCCCCGGTGGCTCCGGCGTTCTGCAGAATACGGGCCACCACCGGCGACACGGTCTGGATGCCGTTCATGAGCACGACCGAATACTGTTGCGGCCCAGCCAGCTGCGGGGTGGTGAAGACGGTGCCCACGGGGCCGGGGGCATCCGGGAAAGCCGGCGGTTTGCCGGCGTCGGGCACGAACGGCACGGCCAGTTCCGGGCCCACCGGCAGTGCGTCGAACAGTGCCTGGCTCATGGGGCGGGCGTGGTCCACCTGCTCGGGTGTCAGCCCCAGGGGCAGCAGCACCGCCCGGTCAGCGGCGTCGATCAGCGAGCGGCGGCCCTGGCGAACCACCCAGGACTCGTTGCCGTAGCGCAGCACCACCGCGTCCGGACCGTCGATCACCCGGCGACGCGAATTGAGTTCGGGGGCGCCGTCGATCACGGTCACCGTCACCGGCGACGGTGCGCCGACGCCTTGGACGTTGGCCACGGTGTCGCAGATCAACCAGGACGACGTCAGGGGCGAGGTCGGCCGGATGTCCGACGGCGCACCCGGAATTCCGACCAGCGGACCGTGCGGCTGCTCGGCGATCTGACTCGATCGCACCTTGTGCGGGTTGTCCGCCCGCCCGGCGATCAGGCGGGCCGAGGCCAAATTCAATGCCGGATATATGGTGCCGCCCACCCGCACGTACAAAGCGCCGGAATCGCGGTCGGCGATGATGGGCGACTCGTTCATCTGACCCGAGGGGCTCAGGAACGACCAGAGCAGCGCGCCCAGGCAGACCACCGCGGCCGCCGAGACCGAGGCCACCACCGCCAGCGACTGCCGCCGGCCCGGCTCGACCTCCATCCGGACCTGCCAGCGGGTCAACGCCATCGCGGTGCGCCGCGCCAGGAATTGGTACCCAGTCATCTGGGTACGCGTCGACAACCCCAGGCCGTAGCCGGATCCCCGCTGTTCGTCAGTCACGGTGGGCTCCCATCCACACCTGCCGCGCTGACGGATAACGGCGCACCGCCGGTCCCCTGTTTGTCGTCGTCATGTACCCCTGCCTGGTCACAAGTTTCTACACTGCGCATGCTAGCTGTGTCGCGCTACGACTGCCCGCCGTGCAGATTGCAATCTGACGGCGACGGCGAAACTCGGTTCGCCCGTTCTTGGCGGAATTATGACTGCGCTAGATGAACGATCTGTTAAACGCGAGATTCGCATGAGTTGATCGGCGTGTTACGCGGCGGAAAGCGATGGTGCCGGCCGGCGAATTCCGACTGCCTTCGCCCCGGCACCAGCGGCGCACCCGCGCCGCGGCCGGCAAGCGTGCACCTGTGGCGACTGGGCCAAAAATCCGCACCTGCGGAACTGGGATTTCCTGCCAGACCCCTGCGGATCTCGTGTCAAAGTATCGTGATACGAGGTTTCTCGCGCTACCGTCGGCAGGGTGACTACGACAGACGGCCGCCCCGGCGACGCCGGACCGCAGGCCGACCAGGGCTATCGGGCGGAGATACACGAGAACCACAACGAGACCGTCGACATCGAGACTTACGGTGGCGGCTTCGACCTCAGCCGGCGTGCGGTCGCCCCGCATCTGCGTATCGGCCGGGACCGCTGGTTCAACCTGCTCTGGCTGATCCCGATCGGATTCGCCGGGCTGGTGGCAACCATCGCGATCGGCAAAGGCATTCGCAACATCCCTGCCGTTGAGGAATTCATCACACGCTACCCGGGCAGCGCCGCCTCGTCGGAATTCCCCGGTGGAATCCCGGCCTGGGCGGGCTGGACGCACTTTTTCAACCTGTTCATGATGATCTTCATCATCCGCGCCGGTATCCAGATTCTCTGCGACCACCCGCGGCTGTACTTCAGCCGCAACTCCACCCCCGGCAAAGACGAATGGCTACGGGTCGGCCCACCGGTCCCCGACGATCCGTACTGGACGGCCAACGCCGACACCGTCGCGCTGCCCGCCCAGTTCGGCCTGCCGGGCTTCCGGCACTCGATCGGACTGGCCCGCTGGTGGCACATGGGGGTCGGCACGTTGTGGCTGCTCAACGGGGCGGTTTTCTACGTCCTGCTGTTCACCACCGGCCAGTGGCACCGCATCGTGCCCACCAGCTTGGACGTGGTGCCCAACGCCGCCTCGGTCGCGATCCAATACGCCTCGCTGGATTGGCCGACCGACCACACCTGGTCGAACTACAACTCGCTGCAGATGCTGTCCTATTTCGTCACGGTGTTCATCGCCGCTCCGGCGGCGCTGATCACCGCCCTGGGCATGTCCCCCGCGCTGTCTCAGCGGCTGGGGCTGGTCAGCAAGCGGATGCACCTGAACCTGCAGATCGCGCGCTCGTTGCACTTCGGGGTGCTGGTCTACTTCCTGGTGTTCATCCTCGTGCACGTCACGATGGTGTTCGCCACCGAAGCCCTGGTGAACCTCAACCACATGTTCGCCGCCCGCGACGACCACAGCTGGGTCGGTTTCGGCGTCTTCTCGGCGGCGTTCGTGGTCTGCGCCATCGCCTGGATCGCGGCCACCCCGCTCACCCTGCGCTACCCGCGGGTGGTGCAGAAGATCGGCTACGCCCTGATCGGGCCGTTCCAGCGGGCGCTGGAGAGGCTCGACCCCAAGCCCGGCACCTTTACCGAGGCGGACATCTCGCCGTTCCACTGGCGCAACGGCCGGTTGCCCGACACCGTCGAGTACAAGGAGTTGGAGGCCGGAGACTTCCGGGATTGGCGCCTGAAGGTCTACGGCCTGGTCGAGAACCCGATGGAATTCTCGCTGGAGGACCTCAAGGCCCTGCCGTACCACGACCAGATCACCCAGCACATGTGCGTGCAGGCCTGGTCGGGCGTGGCCAAGTGGGGTGGCGTGCAGATGTCGACCATCATGAACATCGTCAAACCGCTGCCCGAGGCCAAGTGGGCGATCTTCTACTCGATGGGCCTGGGCGCCACCGGCGGGATCTTCTACAACGCGCACCCGGTCGACCAGATGTGGCACCACATGTCGATGCTGGCCTACAACATGAACGACCAGCCGCTGCCCTACATGCATGGCCGGCCCCTGCGGCTGCGCAATGAGCTGCAGCACGGCTACAAGTTGGTCAAGTGGATCAAGGGCATCGAGTTCGTGGCGAGCTACAAAGAGATCGGCAGCGGCCACGGCGGCTACAGCGAAGACCACAAGTTCTTCGGCCGCCACCAGACGATCTGAGCTCGCAGGCTGCCAGGCAGCGGCGGCCAGGGCGTACCGCATCTGCGGCTCCTGGCCGGGCCGAGGCGGGCTGATCCGATGCGCCCGGCGCCACCGGCGACGGTCCTACCCGCGGGTACCGCAGCGCGCAGGACTCAGATGCCGGTCCAGGCGGTGTCGAGCTGTTCGGCCACGTCGATGATCTGCGCTCGCTGAGACTGGGGGCTGTCGATCTCAGCTGCCACGTAGCTGGCGATGAAACGCCGGATCTCCCCGTCGACGCCGGCGAAGATCCGCAGCAACTCGCCGCGGATCGACGTCGAGGACACCTCGACGGTGATGTCGGAGGGCCGCGGTTTGGGGACGTCGATGATCAGCAGCAGCGGCTCGGCGGCGCGCGCGGTGGCACGCAACGCGATGTCGCCGGACACGGTGAACCGTTGCTTGTCCAGACGCAGGTCGATGAGCAGGTCGATCTCCAGGGGAATGTGGATCGCGAAGGTGAGCAACTCCCCCAGGGTTCGTGTCACCCGCGGCTGCTGGACCCGCACCGTCGCGCTGACCTTGGCGATGCCGCCCGGTCCCTGCCGCATCGACGGCATGGCGAACTCGTCGCCGGCGATGTCGGCGAACGCAGCTGCCACTCGTTCTTCACTGACCGCGACCTCGAAGAACTTCCGGCCGAACTCTTCGTAGGTCACGAAATTGTGGTTCTGCATAGTGTTGATACCGTCTCACGTCCCCGGCGCCGGCGGGAGTTGATCGGTGTGCGCGTCGCCGTCGTGGCGCTCCACCACGCCGCGGCCGGCCAGGTGCTCGATGAGCGGCATCACGCCCGCTGCCAGGTGCTCGGCCATCGCCGAGCGGGCCAGCGCCTGGTCGCGCGCCGCCAGGGCGGCGAGCACCTTGCGGTGGTCCTGCATGGAGCGCTCCGGCCATCCGGCGATGCCGGGGAATACCGCCTCCGGGGCGTACCGGGTGACCTGCGACATGATCTGGGCCAGCTTGGGTGAGTCGGCCGCCACGTTGATCGCCCGGTGGAAATCGTGGTTGAGCCGCACGATCCGCTCTTCGTCGTCGCCGGCATAGGCCTGCTCCAGCCGGTCCTGGATCTCGTTGAGCTCGCGCAGCTGCTCCTCGGTGACACCGGCCGCGGCCCGCGCGGCCAGCTCACCGCCCACGAACGCCTGGACATCGGCGACGTCGGCCAGGTCCCGCCTGGTCACCGGCAGCACCACGAACCCGCGGTGCGGCTGCTGGTCGAGGAGACCCTCGGCGCGCAACTCGAACAGCGCCTCGCGCACCGGAGTGACGCTGATGCCCAGTTCCGTTGCCAGCTGGTCTAACCGGACGTAGGTCCCCGCGGCATAGCCGCCGTCGAAGATGCGCTGACGCACCAGCCGGGCGACGGCCTCCGACAGCTGCGGCCGTGTGCTGAAGTCGGGGGCGGACATGTCTTAGATGCGGTAGTCGGCGAGCAGCCGTTTACTGATGATCTGCTTCTGGATTTCGCTGGTGCCCTCGCCGATCAGCAGGAACGGCGCGTCGCGCATCAGGCGCTCGATCTCGTATTCCTTCGAGTAGCCGTAGCCGCCGTGGATCCGGAAGCTCTGCTGAGTCACCTCGTTGCAGTACTCGCTGGCCAGGTACTTCGCCATTCCCGCGGCGAGGTCGTTGCGCTCGCCGGAGTCCTTCAGCCGGGCGGCGTTGACGACCATCAGGTGGGCGGCCTCCACCTTGGTGGCCATTTCGGCGAGCCCGAACGCGACGGCCTGGTGTTCGGCGATCGGCTTGCCGAACGTGCTGCGCTGCTGGGCGTAACGGGCGGCGAGCTCGAAGGCGCGAATTCCCACCCCGCAGGCGCGGGCCGCCACGTTGACCCGGCCGACCTCGATGCCGTCCATCATCTGGTAGAAACCGCGGCCGGTTGTTCCGCCCAGGATGTCGGCGGCGCTGGCCCGGTAGTCGTCGAAGATCATCTCGGTGGTGTCGATGCCCTTGTAGCCGAGCTTGTCGAGCTTGCCGGGGATGGTCAGCCCCGGCACGACTTCGCCGAAACCGGTTGGCTTTTCGACCAGGAACGCCGTCATGTTGCGGTGCGGGGTGTCGGCCCCCTCGTCGGTGTGCACCAGCACCGCGACCAGGCTCGACGTGGCTCCGTTGGTCAGCCACATCTTCTGGCCGTTGATGAGGTAGTCGCCCTCGGGGGTGCGGGTGGCCCGGGTGCGGATGGCGGCGACGTCGGATCCGAGTTCGGGCTCGGACATCGAGAACGCCCCGCGCACGTCGCCGGTCGCCATCGCCGGCAGGTAGCGCTGCTTCTGCTCGTCGGTGCCGTGCTGGCGCAGCATGTAGGCGACGATGAAGTGGGTGTTGATCACCCCGGAGATGCTCATCCAGCCGCGGGCGAGTTCCTCGACGCACAGCGCGTAGGTCAGCAGCGACTCGCCCAGCCCGCCGTACTCTTCGGGGATCATCAGGCCGAACAGGCCCAGATGCCGCATCCCGTCGACGATCTGTTGCGGGTAGGCGTCGGCGCGTTCGAGTTCGGCCGCGTTCGGTATGACCTCTTTGTCGACGAAAGCCCGTACCGCAGCGATGATCTCGGCCTGGTTCTCGGTCAGGCCCAGCGTTTGGCAGATTCTGCTCATGCATCGATCCTCTCGAACACCGCGGCCAGCCCCTGGCCGCCCCCGATGCACATGGTCTCCAGGCCGTAGCGTGCCTGACGACGGTGCAGTTCGCGCGCCAGCGTCGCCAGCATCCGGCCGCCGGTGGCGCTCACCGGATGGCCCAGCGAGATCCCGGAACCGTGCACGTTGGTCCGCTCCCGGTCCGCGGCACCGAACTTCCACTCCGCCATGACTGCCAGCGCCTGGGCGGCGAACGCCTCGTTCAGCTCGATCAGGTCGATGTCGGCCAGTGTGAGACCGGCCTTGGCCAGGGCGACCTCGGTGGCGGGCACCGGTCCGATTCCCATGACGTCGGGCTTGACCCCGGCCAGCCCCCAGGAGACCAGCCGCACCAGCGGGGTCAGTCCCAGCTGCGCGGCCCTGTCCCGGGTGGTCACCACACACATCGAGGCGGCGTCGTTCTGGCCGCTGGAGTTGCCGGCCGTGACGGTGGCGTCGGGATCGCTTTTGCCCAGAACGGGTTTCAGCTTCGCCAGCGTCTCCATCGAGGTGTCGGCCCGGGGGTGCTCATCGGTGTCGATGCGTTCGTCGCCGTTGCGGGAGGGCACCGTCACCGCGATGATCTCCTCGGCGAGCACCCCACTGCGCTGCGCCGCCACCGCGCGCTGGTGCGAGGTGACCGCGAGTTCGTCCTGCTCGGCGCGCGATATCTGATACTGCCGGCGCAGGTTCTCCGCGGTCTCCAGCATCCCGCCGGGTACCGGATGGTGCCGCCCGCCGGCGGTGGTCCGGCCGCGGGCCAGGCCGTCGTGCACCTGGACGCCGTGGCGGGCGCCGCCCCAGCGCATGTCGGTGGAGTAGAACGCCACATTGCTCATGCTCTCCGCGCCGCCGGCGATCACCACCTCGTGGACACCGCTGCCGACCTGCAGGCCGGCTTGGATCACCGCTTGAAGACCCGAGCCGCATCGCCGGTCCACCTGCATGCCCGGCACGGTCACCGGCAGCCCGGCGTCCAAAGCGATCACCCGGCCGATCGCCGGCGCCTCGCTGTTGGGGTAGCAGTGCCCCAGCACCACGTCGTCGACGGCATCGGCGGGCAGGCCGGTGCGTTCCAGCAGCCCGGTCAGTGCGGCGACGCCGAGGTCGACGGCCGTCAGCGCCTTGAACATCCCGCCGTAGCGGCCGATGGGAGTGCGAACGGGTTCGCAGATCACCACCTCGCGCAGGGTCATAGGTGCCGACCGCCGGTCACCTCGAGCACGGTGCCGGTCATATAAGAGGACATGTCCGAGGCCAGGAACAACGCGACACCGGCTACCTCGTCGGGCTCGCCGGCCCGGCCCAGCGGCACCTCGGCCACCTTCGAATCCCAGATCCGCTGCGGCATCGCCTCTGTCATCGCCGAGCGGATCAGCCCCGGTTGGATCGCGTTGACCCGGACCCCGAGGTAGGCCAGCTCCTTGCTGGCGGCCTTGGTCATGCCGACGATGCCGGCCTTGGCGGCGGAATAGTTGGTCTGCCCGATCATGCCGACCTTGCCCGATATAGAGGACATGTTCACGATCGCGCCGCGCTTGCGTTCCCGCATGATCGCCGCGGCCGCGCGCAGTCCGTTCCAGGTGCCCTTCAGATGGACCGCGATCACCTGGTCGAAATCGTCTTCGGTCATCTTGCGCATGGTGGCGTCGCGGGTGATGCCGGCGTTGTTCACCATGATGTCCAGGCCGCCGAACCGCTCGACGGCGGTTGCCACCAGCGCGTCGACTTCGGCGGAGTCGGTGACGTCGGTGCGCACCGCCACCGCCGCGTCCGGACCGAGCCGGGCCGCCGCGGCCTCGGTCGCCTCCAGGTTCAGATCGCCCAGCACCACCCGGGCGCCTTCGGCGACGAAGCGTTGCGCGATCGCAAAGCCCAGCCCTTGTGCTCCACCGGTGATCACCGCTGTCTGGCCGTTGAGTAATGCCACGTTTTTCCGTCCTCTGCCTGTCTGCCCACCCGCGGTCGGGCCACATCATATTTCATATATGATTTGCGGGCCAGTGCCGAAAGGGGCCGTGTCATGACGACCGCATCCGTCGACGACGACGTCTTCGCCGACATCCTGTCCCAGACCCGCCGATTCGTCCGGACCGTCGTGGTGCCGCGAGAGCAGGAGATTCTCGACACCGATCGCGTCCCCGACGACCTGCGGCAGGCGGCCAAGGACCTGGGGCTGTTCGGCTATGCGATCCCCCAGGAATGGGGCGGGTTGGGCCTGAATCTCGCCCAGGACGTCGAACTGGCCATGGAACTGGGCTATACCTGCCCGTCGGTGCGCTCGATGTTCGGCACCAACAACGGCATCGCCGGCCAGGTGCTGGTCGGGTTCGGCACCGACGAGCAGAAGAAACGCTGGCTCGAGCCCATCGCGTCCGGCGCCGTCGCCTCTTTCGCGCTCACCGAACCCGGCGCCGGGTCCAACCCCTCGGGTCTGCGGACCAAGGCGGTCCGCGACGGGCAGGAGTGGGTGCTCGACGGCCAGAAGCGGTTCATCACCAACGCCCCGATGGCCGACCTGTTCGTGGTGTTCGCACGCACCCGGCCCGCCGACGAACGCGGCGCCGGAATCGCGGTGTTCCTGGTGCCGGCCGATACCCCCGGGGTACAGGTCGGCGCCAAGGACGCCAAGATGGGCCAGGAAGGCGCCGCCACGGCCGATGTCACCTTCACCGGCGTGCGGTTGACCGACGCCGCCCTGGTCGGGGGCAGCGAGGACATCGGTTACCGGGCCGCGATGACGTCGCTGGCCCGCGGCCGGATCCACATCGCGGCGCTGGCGGTGGGCGCCGCGCAGCGCGCCCTCGACGAATCGGTGAACTACGCCGCCACCGCCACCCAGGGCGGCAGCATCATCGGCGACTTCCAGCTGGTGCAGGCGATGCTTGCCGATCAGCAGACAGGGGTGATGGCAGGCCAGGCGCTGGTCCGTGACGCCGCACGCAAGTGGGTCAACGACGAGGACCGGCGGATCGCGCCGTCGGTGGCCAAGGTGTTCTGCACCGAGATGGCCGGCAAGGTCGCAGACCTGGCGGTACAGATTCACGGCGGCAGCGGCTACATCCGGGGCGTGCCGGTCGAGCGCATCTACCGCGACGTCCGCCTGCTGCGGCTTTACGAGGGCACCAGTGAGATCCAGCGGCTGATCATCGGCTCGAACCTGGTCAAGAACGCAAAACGCGCACTGTAACCAGCATCACTTTTGGTGCGGAATATGACGCACCGGGGTCGGCGCATTTTTCATCGATTTCAGTGGCAAAGCGGGTGTGCAATTCACCCATTGACCAGGCAATTTCGCGTCGATAAACCGTATTGTGACCGGCAACCGTCGCTCGGCACAAACGTGTTTTGGACCTCTACCAGCACCAACGCAAATATATTGACGCCCGCTGTGGTATTTTCATAGCCCTACCTGGTGTTTTTCATTCGCGCGTTGCGTTGGGCATCATCGAGGCTAAACGTGAGGCGTGCCACAGATTTTGGCGACCAAGATAAGCGTTGTTACTGTGCCTGGTCATGTTTGGTCTCGAAGCAATAATGGCGCTCATCCAGGAGGTTTCCGGAACCCCGTACATCCTGGGCGGCGACTCCCCCGCCGGCACGGACTGCTCCGGTCTGGCCTCGTGGGTGTCCAACATCGCCACCGGCCGGCCGGCCTTCGGCAGCCGGTTCCACACCGCCAACGAAGAGGCAGCACTGCTGGCCCGGGGCTTTAAGCACGGCACCGCGCCGGGCGCCCTGGTGGTGGGCTGGAACAGCCATCACACCGCGGTGACCCTGCCTGATGGCACCCCGGTGGCCAGCGGCGAGCGCGGCGGTGTGAACATCGGCGGCGGCGGCGCCTACCAACCGCAGTTCACCCACCACATGTATCTCCCGATGGACGTCGAGCCGCCGGCCGAAGCGCCCGCACCGATGGACCCGCCGGTGATGGAGTTCGCCGCCATGAACGAGCCGGCTCCGCCGCCCCCCGCAGAGCCGATGGGCGAGCCCATGGGCATCGAGCTGATGGCGGCGCCGCTGGACGCACCGCCGATGGAGGCACCGCCCGCGATGGAGGCGCCGCCCGCGCCGCCCGTGGAGTTGCCGTTCGAGTTCCCGGCCGGCGAGGCACCGCCGATGGATGCCCTGCCGCTCGACGAGGTACCGGCCGAGCCCGGTCCGGCGCCCGGCGACTTCGAGGCACCGGCACCGGTTTAGCGCGGCGGCGCCCCGGCACCGTGCCGGCGCGCCAACAGCCACGCCAAGCCGTCGGCTTCGCCATCGGCGATCACCTCGACCCCGGGGAACGCCGTGCGCAGCTCACCGGGCGCCGCCCGGAACCGTCCGGCGGTGCTGCCGACCCGGCTCAAGGCGGTGACCGCCAGCAGTCCCCCCGGGGCCAGGCGGTGCACCATCGGTGCGTCGAGCCGCCGGTCGCGAAAACGCGCGCAGTAGACGACATCGGCCGGCGGTCCGTCCGGCAGGCCGTCGTCGAGGTCGACGACGTCGAACCGGCACCGATCCCCGACCCCGTGCCGCTCGGCCAGGTCGCGGGCCTGCGCGACGGCAACCGGGGAGATGTCGTATCCGGTCACCCACAGTCCTCGCAGCGCCAGCCAGACCGCCCCGGTGCCCTGACCGCAGGCGATGTCCACCGCGTGGCCTGAGACGGGGAATTCGTCGGCGAACGCCGCGAACTGCTCCGCCGGGCCGATCGCGCCCGCAACCGAGCGCCCGGCATACTTCGCGTCCCAGCGGGTGCGATCCTCGGCGCTCATCCGATGGACGATACTGCGGTGGTGAAATTACGCCCCTCGATCGCTGTGTTGCTGTTCGTCCTGGGCGCGGCAGCCGGTCTGATCGGTGACCACTCGCATGTGATCACCGGAACCACCGAGTACCTGCCCCCCTCGCAGGCCATCCCGTTCATCTGGAGCAGTCCGCTCTACTTCCCGATCCTGGTCGGATCGGCCACCGCCTTCCTCGCGGAGCTTCGGCTGCATCTGCCCGCGCCCCGCAGCACGGTCACGCTGCGCCAAGGGGTGGCCGGTCTGGCCGCCGTTCTGGGCAGCTATGTCGTCACCGCGATGCTGCACGCCGCGCCGGTGGTACCCCTGACGACGTTGATCTGTGCGTTCGCCGCGATCACCTTCTGCACACTCGGCGATCGGCCGGCGATCGCCTGCGGTGTGCTGATCGCCGCGCTCGGACCGCTCGTCGAGATCGGGATCGCGGCCGCGGGGCAGTTCCGTTACGCCCCCGGCTCCGACCAGCTGTTCGGGGTGGCACCGTGGCTGGTGCCGTTGTACTTCGCGTTCGGGGTCGTCGCAGCACTGATCGGTGAGTTCGCGGCGGGCGCGCGGCGGCAGGCGCCGTAGGTAAGGGCGGACGTCATGGCACCGGTCACGCTGGGCGGTTACCCGGCCAAACTGTGTGCCCGCCTCACCCACAACGAATTCGCTCCGGGAGTCCCGGAGCCGGCGCCGCCACGTCCTGAACTGGAGTCGCTGCGCGAGGCCGGAATCGCGTTCGAGGGCCGCGTGGTCGACGAACTCCGGTCGCTCCTCGGCGATACCGGACGTCTGCTGTTCATCGAGGACGAAACCGGCGCCGAGGAACGTCAGCGGCGCACCGTGGCAGCGATGAAGGCCGGTGTCGAGGTGATCGCCGGCGGACGCCTGCCGGACGTCGGCGGTCGCAGGGGCCTGCCCGACGTGCTGGTCCGACACCAGAGCGGCTATCTACCGGTCGACATCAAGAACCACCGCACCGTGATCGCCGGCAAGCGTGCGCAGGTGGAGGTCTCGCCGCTGTCCGACCCGCAGCACCGGCTGACCGTGCCCGGGCACAGCCATCGCGGCGCACGGTGGCACGACGACGTCATGCAGCTGGCGCACTACACCCGGATGCTGCAGGACTTGGGTTTTCACCCCGGGGTCAACCATGGCGGCATCGTCGGCAGCTCGGATCTGACCGCGCTGGTGGGCCAAAGCCTCGGCGTGACCTGGTATGACCTGGACGTCGAGAACATCGTGACGTACTCATCGAGCGATCCGACACATCGCAAGGCCCGTTCAGCCCTGCAGCGTTACGACCATGAGTTCGCGTTCCGTCTCGATGTCGCGACGGCCGCGGCAGCCGGACGGGAACTGGTGCGGCCCTACCGCATCCGGGACTGCGCGACATGCGCGTGGTTCGACTACTGCGCCTCGGTGGCCGGCGAACTCGACGCATCGTTCGCGATCGAGGTGGGCCACCTCACGGTGCGGGAATGGCAGTATCTGTACCGGAACTGCGGCGACGGCGCCGGGTTGAGCGTCGCCCAGCTCGCGGCCGTCGACACCGAGGCGCACCTCGAGGCGTTCCGAGTCCAGTCCGTCGGTAAGAACCTTCCCGGCGAACGTTTGGCAAAGGTTGTACGGCGAGCTCGGATGGCCTGTGAGGGTGTTGATTTCGAGGCTCACCAGCCCGGAACGCCGTCGGTGCCTGCCGCCGACATCGAAGTCGACTTCGACATCGAGTGGGATGACCGGGGCCGGATCTACCAGTGGGGCCTGCGCATTCGCGAAGGCCAGGACGACACCACCGCCGGCTATCAGCCGGTGGTCTCGTTCGATCCGCTCGACGACGCGGACGAGGCCGAGCTCGCCGCGGAGTTCGCCCGCCGGATTCAGCAGCTGCGTGACCGGGCGGCCCGTGAAGGCAAATCGCTCATGGTCTTTCACTGGGACCATCCCGAGACATCCCGTACCCGCAGATTCACCGATGTCCAGCAGGCCCTGGCGGGGATCACCTTTGACCTGCGGAAGTGGTTCGACGCGACGTATTTCGCCCGCACTTCCTCATCGATCAAACAGGTCGCCGCATCCTTCGGCTTCCGCTGGGAGGTCGACGATCCCGGTGGATTGGTCTCGCTGAGCGCCGTCGAAAACGCCCGCGGCAGCGGTCCGCTCGCCGAAGCCGCCCGGCAGTGGTGTCTGAGCTACAACGAGTGTGACGTCGCAGCCCAGGCCGCGATCCGCGACGGGTTGCGCCGCCACCGTCGCTGACCGGTTCAGCCCTGGGTCCTGACCGACGGGCAGATGTTGGCGTGGGCGGCCTCGACCACCTCAGCGGCGGTGGGGTTGGCGACCTGCAGATAAACCGAGAGCTGCTCGACGATGAGACTCCGCGGATGCTTCGGGAACTCCAGACACGCGGTCCGTCCGGCGGCCAGCCGGCGAGCTTCACTGCCGGGCGGGAACTTTCCGCGGATGGCGTTGAGGTAGGCCATCTCTTCGGGACTGGGGTAGGTCGACAAGTGCTCGGTGCACACCAGGATGTCCGGGCTGTCGCCGCAGTAGTCGGGGTCACGCGGGTTGAGCGGGTTTGCCGAAGCGGATGCGGCACCGATCAGCCCGGCCAGCGCGCCTGCGGCCAGGGCCGTCGCGAGTGCGGTTGGTTTCACCTCGAGCGCCTTTCTCCTCGCCGCTGACGCTAGCAGCAATCCCCATCCGCCCCGGAAGCTTGCCGGGTGTGGCGGGCACGCTGCGCCCGCGCGTCGCGGTCGGACGTAGCATCCCTGCTATGAGTGGGACGGTCCGGTTCACCGCGGCGGCGGTCGTCGCCGGTGTCGCGATGGGGATGTCGATCGCGGCCGCACCGGCGCATGCCGATGAGGCCGGTTTCATGAACTACCTCAATACCCACGGCTACACCGCCCGCTACGCCGACGACCAGCCGATAACCGAGCCCAGTGTGCACACGCTCGGGCACATGATCTGCGAGAACCTGCGAGTGGGCCGAACCGTCGAGTCCCAGCAGCCGTACTACCCGGCGTGGCCGCAGTTCCCCCTGATCGCGCAGGCGGCACGCCAGGAGTTGTGCCCCGGCGTCTAGCGTCTCGGCCGGCCGCCGTCGGGGTAATTCTGTGCCGTGCGGCTGCGCAGAAGCGATCCCAACGGCCCCGGCCTTCGCCGGATCGGCAGGGGCCGCGGCTTCTCCTACACCGATGGGGACCAGTCGGTGGCCGACCCGGAGATGCTGGCCCGGATCAAGACCCTGGCGATCCCGCCGGCGTGGCGCAAGGTGTGGATCTGCCCGTACGCCAACGGTCACATTCAGGCGGTCGGGCAAGACGCGGCGGGGCGCCGCCAATACCTGTATCACCCGCAGTGGCAGGCCGAACGCGCTGAGGAGAAGTACGACCGGGCGTTGACGCTGGCCAGGTTGCTGCCGCAGTGGCGCGAGCGCGTGCTGGCCGACTTGGGTGGTCGCGGCCTGCAGCGCGACCGGGTGCTCGCCGTGGCCCAGCAACTGATCGACCGGGGCTACTTCCGGGCCGGCGGCGAGGAGTACACCCAGGACAACGGCAGCTTCGGGTTGGCCACCTTGTTGCGGGACCATGTCCGGCTGCGCAACGGCGGTGTGGAATTCGACTATCCGGCCAAAAGCGGCGTCCGCCGGACGGTTTCCGTCGACGATCCCCCGGTGGTCGACGCGGTGCGCGCCCTGTTGCGCGCCCCGACCGGCAATGCCCGGCTACTGGTGTACCGCACGCGCGACGGCTGGTGCGAGGTGCACGCCGACGATCTCAACGAACGCTTCCGGGAGCTCACCGATGAGCAGTTCAGCGTCAAGGATCTGCGGACCTGGCACGGGACGGTGCTGGCCGCGCAGAGCTTCGCCGCGGCCGCGGAGCCGACGTCGAAAACCGTCTGCCGCCGCGAAGTCGCTGCGGTCATGCGCTCGGTCGCCGAGGACCTGGGCAACACCCCGGCGGTGGCCCGCAGTTCCTACGTCGACCCCCGGGTGGTCCGGGCCTACGAGCAGGGCGTCACCATCCGCGCGGCGCTGCACCGGGCGTCCGGCCGCCGAGCCGACCCCGATCGCCGGCTCGCAGCCGAAGCCGCCACGGCGCGGATGATCCGCCGAATCGACCGCGCCGGAGGCTAGCGCCGGGCACCGAGGACGGCGACGCCCGACCCGCACCGCAGCACCGCTCCGGCCGCTTCGGCGCGTGATTAACTAAAGTTCTCGTGGTGGACAGACGAAAGGTCGCCAGGATCTGCGGTCGCAGCCTGGCAATTCTGACGTCACTGGCGGTCTCTGGAGCCCTCCTGTACGCCCAGGGCAGCCATAATCCGGCTCCCCCGCCCGCCGAGTCCCCCGTGGCGGCGCCCACGACGTCTGCGACTCCCGCGCCACCGCCCACCGGGGGCATCCGGATGGCCAACCCCGAGGAGGCCGCGGCCCTGGCGGCCAGCGTGCCGGCGCCCAGCGACGGTCAGCAATTCACCTTCCCGCTGCCGCCGGGGGTGGCTCCGGAGAGCGGCCTGCAGGTCAAGACCATTTGGGCGGCCCGCACCATCGGCGTGCTGTTTCAGGAGATCAAGACCATCTACGGCTACCGTCAGGACCCGCTGAAGTGGCATCCCAACGGCTTGGCCATCGACGTGATGATTCCGGACTATCACAGCGAGGCCGGCATCCTGCTCGGCGACCAGGTCGCCGGGTATGCGCTGGCCAACGCCGCGCGCTGGGGCGTCAACCACGTGATCTGGCGGCAGAAGATCTACCCGGGTGTCGGCGGCGGGAACTGGACCTCGGACTACGGCAACGAGACCGCCAACCACTACGACCACGTCCACATCGCCACCGACGGCGGTGGCTACCCGACCGGGCAGGAGACGTACTACGTCACCTCGATGAGCCCGCCACCGCCTGACTGAGTCCACCTCGGGCGCGACACGGCCGCCGCGGCCGGGCCGGATCCACCCACCGGTGTCGAACATGTGTTCTAATACCGCGGAGAGGTCGCCCGCCGACGCGGGCCAGACGGAAGCAAGGAGTTCGCGCCATCATGACCGCAACCGCGTTTGCCCCCGACGCCCCCGGGACGGATTCGTTCGCCGACGCCGTCCCGCCCACCGCCGAGGCTGCTCTGTCCACTGAGGCCAGGGAGCCGGTCAAGAAGTCCGCCGGGAAGAAGGCCAAGACCCTCGAGCTGACCCTGAGCGTGACCGGCACCGCCGACGGGGAATGGCGAGCCGACATCAAGCAGGGCAGCACCTATCTGGTGCGCAACCTCGCGGTCGCCGCGGCGGCCGTGTCGCGGGCCGCCAAGGAACTGCACGAGGAGTTGTCCGCGCCGATCGAAGCGGTCATGGACGAGGCGCGCGCCCAGCACGCCGCGCGGGTTGCCGTGCTGGAGGCCGAGCTGGAGGCGGCCCGTAAGGCGCTGGCCGAGTTGGATTGAGGGTGGGCGCCGGCAAGCGAGCCCCCGCTCAGGAGCCGAGCCACCGGAGGAACTCGGTCGCGGTGAACACCGGCTTTCCGTATTTGTGGGCATTGCGGGCTTTTCCCGACTGACTGCCCGCTTCGGCGGCGATCACTGCCTCGCACCGCGTCTTGGTCACCGACCGCACCGGCACCAGCCCCGCCGACACGGCCAGTCGCTCCATGTCGCCGCGGTCGAGTACCCGGCCCTGGCCGTCGACGGCGGTTCCGGTGAAGCAGATGCGGGCGCCGGGAACCAGGACCGCGGCGATCCCGTCGCCCACCGGCCCCAAGGGGCCCAGCGCGGCCGCCGCCTCGCCGGCACCCAGCGCCCCCAGCGCCTTGCGCAGGCGCTGTGCCACCTCGTCCGGTAGCCGGGTGCTGGTGGCGGCGTGCAGGAGTTGGTCGGCAGCCGCCCGGCGCGCCGCCGTGGCCGCGCTGTCCTCCCCGGCCGGCGGCATCGGATCGACGTCGGTGCCCCCGAGCAGGATCGGTCCGAGGGTCCGGCTGATTTCCAGGAGCGCCGACAGCACCGGCCGGTGTGCTGCCGTCGGGGTCCTGACCTCGGGGTCACGGCTCAGCAGGACGGCCCGCGCCTCGTCGCCCTCGGCGTCGGCGAACGGCGAGCAGACGGCGTCGGGTGCGGTGGGATCGGTGCGCGCGAGCGCGGATCTGGCACGCTGCAGCGCCGTCTGGCCGGCCACCGCTGTCCCGGCCAGTTCGATGCCGAGTGGCATCGGCACCATCTGACCCAGGCGCTTGAGCTCGTGGTCGATCAGGCCCAGCGTCTCATCGACTTTCACACCGACCGGGGTGTAGCCGGCCAGCATCGGCGCGATCACCGCCCAGGCCTCCCGCAGGGTGGGCGCCAACAGTACGTCGGCCACCTCGATGCCGTATGCCGCCCGGGCGTCGGCGAGATCGCGCTGCGGGTTGATCAGCGTCGACACCGCCGTGCCGTCGTCGAATGCCACGGCCAGTTCCACCGGGCGCGGTCGCGACATCCGGCTCTGCTCGCCCACGGTGAGCAGGCCGATCGCACAGCGGCGCCGCGTTCGGCCGTTGTCGTTGCCCGCGCGCAGGAATCGGGCGATCCGGTGGTCCACCTTCAGATCTCGGGGCAGCACCGGGCGGGTGAGCACGAGCCCCGACAGCGATGTGCACCGGCTCAGGGCCACATACAGCTGGCCGGTGGAGAACATGCCGCCGGACAGGTCCACCACCAGCCGCTGCAGGGTCTGGCCTTGGCTCTTGTGGATCGTGATCGCCCAGGCCAGGGCGAACGGCAGCTGGGTATAGGTGCCGACGACGTCCCGGCGCAGGGCTGCGCCGTCGACCACCGGCCGGGTGGCCTCCCAGGTGAACGGCGCGACTTCGGCGATCTGGCCGTCGGGGAACTCGACTTCGACCAAGACGCCGCTGCGGTCGTAGCCCACCCCCACCACACGGCCGATCGATCCGTTCACCCAGCGCCCGGCCTGGTCGTTGTTGAGCATCATCACCTGCGCGCCGATTTTGAAGCGCAGCTCGTCGGCAACCGGCTTGTCGAACAGGGACAGGTCGCCGGACTGCCTGGCCCGGTGCGTCAGTTCCTCGCCGGGCAGCCGCTCGAGTTGGCGGCGGTTGCGGGCGCTCACCAGCCGGTTGGTGGGCGCCAGCGTCAACCAGAATTCGTGGTCGGGCGGCTCGAAGTCGGGATCCACCCGGGTGTCGAGGTGCCGCTTGGCGTGACCGAGCAGCACTCCCTCCCGAATCTCGTTGAGGATTGCGGCTATCCGGTCGTCGCCGAGCTGCCGGAACACCGTCGTGAGCGAGATGCTCGGAAAGTCCTCGCGCCGGAAGGCATTCGCCGAGAAGAAGTACGGGGTCTCATAGGTGGTCGAGAAATGGTGCCGTTCGCCTTCGGTGACCACCGGCGGCAGCTGATAGAGGTCGCCCACCAGCACGATCTGCACGCCGCCGAACGCCGTCCCCGGATGCGGGCCGAATCGCTGCAACGCCGCGGCGATCATGTCGAAGACGTCGGCACGCACCATCGACGCCTCGTCGATGATCAGCGTGTCCAGCTTGCCGAGTGTCTTGGTGAACCGGCCGGGCCGGTATTCCCCGGCGATGACATCCGACAGTGTCGTGGTGGGCCGGAATCCGAACAGGCGGTGGATGGTGTGCCCGTCGACGTTGAGTGCGGCGATCCCGGTCGGGGCGGCCACCACCACGTTGCGGTCGGTGTCGGCCATGAAGTGGCGGATGAGCGTGGACTTACCGGTGCCGGCCTTACCGGTCAGAAAGAGGTTTCGGCCTGCTGCCAGCAGCCCCAACGCTTCTCGGAACTCCTCGGTCAGCAGCACCGTGTTGCTCGCTGCCGCCACGGTCGCACCCTACGGGATCCGGGCACCCTTACCGCCGATCCGGTCTAGGGTGACGCCCATGGGAACCAACGCGTCCACAGCACCCCGCTCTGCTGCGTCTCGGCACCTGGCGGCGCTGGTGATTTCGCTGGTCCTGGTCGGCGCGGTCTCTGCGCTGGGTGGGATCAGCTCCGCGGGCGCCGCAGATAAGTACGGGACGCTCGCCCAACCCAGCTGGGCGCCGCCGAGCTACCTGTTCGGCCCGGTGTGGACCGTCCTGTACGTCCTGATGGCGGTCGCGGCATGGCTGGTCTGGCGCACCGATCCGCGGTGGAGCAACCCGGCGATCATCGTCTACGGCGTCCAGCTGGCCCTGAATCTGGCGTGGTCGCCGCTGTTCTTCGGGCTCGGCTGGCGGGGGCTGGCCCTGGTCGACATCCTCGTACTGGACATCGCCGTGGCCGTCACGATCGCCCTGTTCTGGAAGGCGCGTCGCATCGCGGCCATCCTGCTGCTGCCCTATCTCGGGTGGATCCTGTTCGCGACCGCACTGAATTATTCGGTGTGGTCGCTGAACAGCTGAGCCGTCCCCCGGTTCAGTCGGTCTTGGGGCAGTAGAAGTGCGGGTCGTTGCGGTACTGGACCGGCGGCAGGTTGCGTGCCGGTGTCTGCACCAGCGGGGCGTCTACCGGCAGACGGCCTGAGGCGCGGTCCAGCGCCGAACGCTTGCGCGGGTGCATCAACCAACGCTGCGGCGCGTGCTTGCCCACGAACGTGATCACCATGCACAGGGCGTCGTGCATGCGGGCCTGTCGCGGCGACCAGGTGTAGCCCATCAGTTCGCGGATCGGCTCGTCATACAGCGCCACCGTCATGAAGGTCAGGAAGCGCTGCATGACCTTGAGGTTCAGTGCCCACAACCAGTCCGGAATCCATTCCAGGGACGGGTGTTTGGGCATGGTCGACAGGTCCATGACTTCACGGGCCGCCCAGTTGTTCTCCAGGACGTTGCGGCACATGTGATCCCAGTACGCCTCGAACTCTTCCCAGCTCTTGGGCACCGGGCGCATGCTCATGCCGTACATGCGGTACCACTGGACGTGCTCGTCGAACAGCTGGCGCTTGTCGGCCTCGGTCAGTCCGCCACCGAATTTCTCGGCGGCCAGCAGGGTCGACTTGAAGAAGGTCGCGTGCGCCCAGTAGAAGACGTCGGGGTTCAGCGCGCTGTAGCGGCGGCCCTGTTCGTCCACGCCTTTGATACCGATGTGGTAGTCGCGGACCTCGGCACCGGTCTGGGGGGCGCGGTAGCCGTCGAACACCACGCCGCCGATCGGGTAGATCGACCGCATCAGGCGCGGGATGCGCTCCATGAAGAAGATGGAGTGCTCCTTGACCGCGGCGCCGAGCTGCGGGTGCATGTTCTGCATCGAACCCGCCCAGGTTCCCTGGAACAGGCCCGTCCATTGACCGAAGTACTTCCAGGTCAGTGAGTCGGGGCCGAGGGGAATCGGGGGCCCGTCGTAGCCACCGTTGCTCACGGGACAACCCGCCGCAATCGGCGTTTCGCTGGCCGCCGGGCAGGTTTCCGACATGTCTTGAGTCACGGACGCGCACTCCCAGTCATCGTTGACCATATTCTGACAACATGCGTTATCAGTATCGGGAGTCTAGGAGAACTTGGCAGCCCGGTCAATGACGGACCGCGCCGTTTCGCCGGATGCTATCGCCCCAAGCCATGGTGCTGCGGGGCCCTGCGATGCCAGAATTCTTCATGGGTACGCACCCGGCACCAGCGCCGGATGGTGGACCCCCAGGATGGAGACTTCCCATGACAACGGTCGACCTGCCCTTGGCGGACGCGCAGCGTGCGGCAGCCGGCGGCACGAGCACAACCCACAGCAGCCAGTGCACGCTGTGCGAGGCGCACTGCGGCATCGCCATCACGGTGACCGACGGGAAGGTCAGCCGCATCCAGGGCAACCCCGACGATGTCTTCTCGCACGGCTACATCTGCCCGAAGGCGACCGCGTTGGCCGGACTGCACGAGGACCCCGATCGGCTGCGCACGCCCGTGCGGCGGGTCGGGGACGGCTTCGAACCGGTCAGCTGGGACGAAGCCCTCGCCGACATCGGCACCCGTCTGCGCCGCATCCGTAAGGCGCACGGCAATCGGGCGCTGGGCATGTACCTGGGCAATCCTGCGGCGCACAGTTCCGGAGCGGTCTACGGCCTGATGCTGCGTGCGGCGCTGCTGACGCCCAACTTCTTCTCCGCGTCCTCCATCGATCAGATGCCGCACGAGTACGCGGCCTGGAAGGTGTTCGGCTCCAACATCCTCATCCCGATCACCGACATCGACCGGACGCAGCGTCTGGTGATCCTCGGCGCCAACCCGGCGGTGTCCAATGGGTCGCTGTCGATCATGCCCGGCGCCAAACGTCGCATCAAAGCGGTACGCGATCGCGGCGGAACCGTCGTCGTGATCGACCCGCGGCGCACCGAGACCGCCAAGCTGGCGGACCAGCACATCGCGGTGCGCCCCGGCGGCGACACGTATCTGCTGCTGGGCATGCTTCATGTCCTGATCAACGAGAACCTTTGCGACACCGCGGCAATCGCCGAACAGTCGGTCGGCATGCCGCAGCTGCGCCGCCTGGTGGCCGGCGCCTCCCCCGAGGCGGTCGCCGATCGTGCCGGTGTCGACGCGGAGACCATCTACGCCCTGGCCCGCGACCACGCGGCGGCGGAGTCCGCGGCGCTCTACTGCCGGATCGGCATCTGCCAGCAGGAGACCGGGACGCTGGTGAGCTGGCTGGTGATGGTGATCAACGCGGTCACCGGCAACCTGGACCGGCCGGGCGGCACCATGTTCTCCACGCCGATTGCCGACGTTCCCCGCCTCGCTAAGTACATTCCGGCGGGATATGGCGCGTGGACGGACCGCTCCGGACGTCACAAGTCCTTCCGCAGCGAGCTTCCCTCTGTGGTCATGGCCGACGAGATCCTGATGGAGGGCGAGGGCCAGATCAAGGCGATGATCACCTGCGCCGGAAACCCGGTGTCGTCGATCCCGCACAAGGGCCGGCTGGACGAGGCTTTGGCCTCGCTGGATCTGTATGTCGCGGTGGATATGTACATCACCGAGACGAGCCGGCATGCGGATTACATCCTGCCGCCCGTCTCGCCGCTGGAGCGCGAAGACGTCGGGCTGCTCCTCACGGTTTTCAGTGTCCGCAACAACGTCCGCTATCAGCGCCGGACGTTTGAACCGCCGGCGGACGGCAAGGACGACTGGGAGATCCTCAGTCTGCTCGCGCTGGAACTGCTTCCGACTCCCCTGCGGCAGCTGGTGGCGCCGCTGCGTAAGCCGCTGATCAAGGCGATCGATCCGCTGCACATGGCCCGCCTCACCCTGGCGACCGGACCTTATGGATGGATGCGCAAGGGCCGCAAGGGAATATCGATGCGAAAACTGCGCAAGAGCGCGGGCGGACTGGATCTGGGTGCGCTGCAGCCCCGGCTGCGCAAGGTGATCGCCACCCGCGATCGCAAGGTGGCGCTCGCGCCGGACGAGTTCGTCGCGGCGGCCGCCGCATTGCTGGAGGGGCCCGGCGAAGCCAGCAGCGGCTACGACCTACAGCTCATCGGGCGACGCCAGCTGCGCAGCAACAACTCATGGCTGCACAACGTGCCGTCGATGACCAGCGGCAGCAACCAATGCACGCTGCACATGCACTCCAAGGACGCCAGGGCTCGCGGACTCGACGAGGGCGACCTGGTCCAGGTGACCTCGGATATGGGCAAGATCGAGGTTCCGCTGCACATCAGCGACGACATGCGGCCCGGCACCGTTTCGATTCCCCATGGCTGGGGCCACCGCGGCACGGGCTGGCGTCATGCGGAATCGCTGCCCGGGGCCAACGTCAACGACCTGCACGATCCCAGCCGGGTGGACACCTTCACCGGGACGGCGGCGGTCAACAACACCTGGGTCGCCGTCGACGCCGTCGCGACGGCGCCTGCCGCGCAGGCTTAGCCCGCGCGCCCTGCTCAGGCCGGCGGGCAGTCGCGGCGGTTCGGTGTCGTCATCGCCTGCTCGGCGGAGTCGATGGCTTCCCGGACCACGTCGAGGACCCCAGGATCCCAGGTCAGCGCCGTCTCCCAGGCCAGATCGGCCAGGTCGGAGATGTAGATGCTGTGCGTGTCGTCGGTGGTGAAGCACTGCCGATGCGGCAGGACACTGTCGCTGATGTCGGTGGCCAGCGCACTCGACAGCGCGACGATTCCGTCGTTGGGCCACACCGCCGGATCGGCGCCCGGGGCGGGCGCCGCGAACCGGTTGCCGCCGATCAGCGTGACCGGGATCTGATCCAGCACACCGGCCTGGTCTTCGTTCCAGCCGTCGGGTCCCATCAGGTACTTGCTGTTGACCTCGCGGCCCGAGCCGGCCATCAGCCGTTGCACCTCGGTCTGGAAGCCCTTCATCGCGTTCTCGCAGAACCGATCCTGCTGACAGCCCGACAGCGGGGAGATCCCGTTGGCGTAGTCCGACAGGTAGGAGCCCTGCCACGGGGTGCCCAGGGTGGTCAGTGAGCGGATGCGGATCGGCGAATCGAGGCTCTGGAGCACCCGGAACGCCGCGCGCGAGTACAGCCCGCCCATCGAGTGGGCGACCACGTCGATCTCGCTCACGCCGTGGGTGTCGCTCAGATAGGTCAGGAACCGGGCCAGGTGCTCGCCGGCGGTGTCGATGCTGCCGGTGGAGTTGACCGTCATGTTCGCCGGCAGGGTGATCGGGCAGTCAGCGAAGGCGCCGAAACCGTCCTGGTCGACCACGGGGCCGCGGCCGGCCATCGCCGGCGAGGTGTAGACGACGTAGTCGTGGTCGAGCAGGTTCTGGCGCAACGCGGTGTCGGTGTTGCCGGCGGCCAGTCCCGTCGCACATGCCTGGTCCGGTGTCGTGAACGGACTGGTGGCGGCCCCGCCGGACACGATCACCACCGCCCGCTCGCCGGGGTGCGGTGCGCGCGAGGAGCACCCGGCAACGAGCCCGGCGACAACCGAGAGAACGAGCAGGCTGGTCAGCAGACGACGTCGCACTGGCACCTCCGAGATTTGTTGATGGCCGCGAAGATGTTAGCCGGGTTGCCCGCCGCGAACCGGTTGTTTCAGCGGCATTGCCGCGGCGGGAGTCCAGGCCTCTGCCCGGCGGTGGTGGCGCGGTCGTTGTCAGCGCCGACGAGTACCGTGCCCGGCATGGCCTCAGCGACATCGGCCGGCGGTCTTCGGAACACGCCGTAGCCCCACCCCGCAGCCATCTGCGGACCCGGTGGGGCTGCCCCGCTTTCGAGGATCCGCATGTCCCGTACCGATGCTCATGCTCCATTTCACGTCCGCGTCGCCCGCCGGGAAATCTCCGTCGTTGCCGTCCACCGCTGTGCCGGTGGCGGCTGCGATCTTCCCCAGCGCGGCGCTCGCGGTCGCAGCCGCTGCTATTGGGAGTTCGTGTTCACCGGCCGTGGCGTCTGCTCGTGCTGGATGTGCCACTGGCCGCGCCGTCCCCGTGCTCACCGGTCAGCGGTGCGCGCTGGCCTGCGCGAGGTGGCCTGCGCGTGGAACCGCGGGGAACGGGAGATGTGAGCGGTCGGGGGCCGGGTCAGCTCCTGCCTTCCCGGCTGCGGTCGGCGGAATCGTGACGTGGAAACCGCGGATGGCGCAGGTATCCCAGATTCCGCTAACCCTGGTGCCCATACTTCCGTGGCTGGGATCCGGGTAGTTAACCACGCTTTGTCGTACCCCGCTGTCACTATTCGCGCGTGTTGTTGCCTATCGCCCGCAGCGCCTACGCGCACGATGTCGCCCTATGGGTAGCCGGCGGCGATCAGACGGCGTTCGCTTCGGCCTTGGCCATGCATGAGAGCGACTCGTGGACGGGCAGACATACGGGCGGCATTGACGAATCCTTGGCGACTTTCGACAGGAACGAGTGGTGGATCGCCCGCCTTCTCGCCCGCCAGGGGCACAACGTGATCGCCCTACCGACGCGACACCTCGTCGGGCTCCGCTCGCCCGACGCCGCTGTGAGCGGACTTTTAGTTGAGTTCAAGACCTACACAGGTCTGATTCCCCGACAACTGCTCTGCAAGGTTGGCAAAGCGTGGCCACAAGCCGATCGCGTGGTGGTCGGTGTCGACGCTCCGTGGGATTCTTCGGAAGTTCGGAGGGTGTTTCGAGCGGCCGTAGGCTCCGCCCGCCGTCGCGGGATGCGAGCAGTGATGTTCCTCGGCTATGGCTACCAGTTCGAATGGGGTGATTGGAATGCGTGCTTCACAACGTCAGCAACGACAAGGTGTTCGGGTGTGTACGCCGCAGCATCAGGTGCTTTACCCAACGCCGAGCGACGTAGGTATCCGTCAGCTGCCGACCGGGACGAATCCACTGCCCGGGCCGTCGCCGGCGTTGACGTCATCGAGGATCGCGTTGAACTTCGTCAGGTAGGTGACCACGCGGGCGGGCGAGTACCTGCTGCCCGTTGAAACGCCGAAACCGTAAACCAGGCCGACCAGCAGGCCGTCGATGGTTACCGGGGCGCCCAGATCACCGGGGTCAAATTGCTCCCGCATGGTCGCGCGCGGCCAGCCGGTGGACATGATGCGATTGCAGATGCCGGGGGTAGCAGGCCCCCACTTGCATACCAGCGCATCATATTCCGGGCCTGGTCCGATGCCGTTGATGTCGATGCCGGCGTAATTGGACACCGGGATGAGATCAGGTTCGTCGAACTTGATCACCGCATAATGCAGTGCGCCGTTGACGGCGGCCACGCTGCCCACTGCGGTGTCGGTACCCGCTACCGCAACCGCTGCGCCCGGCCCGCCGCACTCCGCTGCCGTGAAGCCCACCACGTCGCCAAACCGGTCACGCCCGATCGCGGTCAATGTGCAGTAGTCGACGCCATCGACCACGATGACGGCTCCCCCGCCCAAGATCACCATCGCCGCAGCGGGAGGAGAAACCGGCAGCCCAATACCGAAGATCAGTGCGAGGGTAAGAGTGATTCGCCAGCGCGTGCGCTGCAAGACGCCTCCGCTCCAGTCAGCCGGCCTCCGGTCGCTACCGATAGGCACTGATCGAAGCACATCAGGTGCGGCACCGATGGCGGTTCCGTGCGCCACGTGGCGCACGGAACCGCCCACCGGTTATCCGACCGCCGACTTCACCGGCACAGGTGGCGTGTTGGCCCCCGGCCACCGGTAGCTGCCGGGCTTGCGGCTCTCTTTGGCGATCTGCTTGACGACAGTGCTGCAGACCATCTCTTTGATGAAGGCCGCAAGCCTTCCGCCGATGTAGAGGCTGCGAGGCGAATCATCGTGGTGTGCGACGGCGATGGTTCCGTGGCGCCGCCCGATGCTGATGTTGGAGCCCACGAAGGACTGATTGAGAACCTTCACCTCGCTGCCCGCGATGCGCGCGAGCACGGTACTGGTGGCCCGAGCAGCCAGCGGCATCGCCGCCTGGCAGCTCATCCGCAGCGGAGGACCTGCCGGTGCCGATGCATCTCCAGCCCCGAAGATCCACGGATCGTCAATGCTGGTGAGGCTTTCATCGGTGACCAGCCGGCCGATGCTGTCGGTGGTCAGCCCACTGCGAGTGGCCAAATCAGGGACGCCGAAGCCGGCGGTCCACACGGTGACGCCGCTGGGCAGACTACGACCGTCGGACAGGCGGACACGGTCTGCGAGGACTTCTTCGACCAGCGCTTCGTCCTCGACGCTCACGCCGAGCTTGGTGAGTTGTCTGCGCACCGATGCTCGGGCTTTATCCCCCACCGCGGGGGCCAGGATGCCGCCACACAGCAGCGACACCTGCGCGTCGGGGCGCTGCTCGGCCAGTTCGGAGGCGGCTTCGATTCCGGTCAGTCCGCCACCCACCACGCAGATCGGCGCATTCTTCGGCAGCAGATCGACCGCGGCGCGCAAGCGCTCGGCCTGTTCGAGCTCGCCGATGGGATAGGCGTGGGCACGTGCACCCGTAACACCTTCGGGCACGGTCCCAGTGCTGCCGACCGCGTAGACCAGATAGTCGTAGGAGACAAGCGAGCCGGACGCCAGCTCGACCGTACGTGTCGCCGCGTCGATTCTGGTGGCGGTATCGACAATGAGGTTGACCCTGTCCCCCAACAGGCCGGCCAAGTCGACTGTGGCGTCGCCACTGCCGGCGACGAACTCATGCAGGCGCACCCGTTCGACGAAGACGGGGCGCGGGTTGATGATCGTGATCTGGATATCGTGGTTCTGCTGCAGCCGATTCGCGGCCAGGGCACCGGCGTAGCCGCCGCCGATCACGACCACATGGGGATTTCGCAGCGAGCTCAGTGGTGCGTTGTTGGCAGACATCTGAATCCTCCTGTTTGTGCGGACACCCCTAGGACACCGGGCAGCACGGGAATGTGACGTCACGTCACCAGATATGGCACAGGTCACCAGCTGACGCTGATGTCACAATTGCGGGCGCTGTCTCGTCATAAGGGAATGAACCCTCTACTGCACCGCACTTGCCTGGCCACACTTGCACTCTCGGGAGTCTTCGTCGGAAGCTGGGCCTACTGTGCGCCACTGCACTGGTACAACACGTTTCCAGGTTTCGGTCTTCGGTGGCTGCCCGTGCTCGGCCCCTACAATGAGCATTTCGCCAAAGACGTTGGCGCGGCGTATCTGGCGACTGCCGTGCTGGCCGCAATAGCCTTCGTCTACCTGGGCAACCGTGCATTGATGCTCGCCACAGCATTGACGCTGTCGACGTTCAACCTGCTGCATCTGATCTATCACGTTCCGATGCTGCACATGTACGGCCCGCTGGACGCCGCCCTGAACGCGATCTCGTTGAGCATGGTCCTGGTGTGCTCAGTGGTGATAGCGCTTCCCGTCGAGGCGACGGCCGACTCGGTAACCGCAGATACCTGAGAGCCGGAACGCGTCAGTGCTATTGGGGCCGGCTGTCACACCCGCCCCTACGGTCGCGCACATGCGCCGCCAAGACGAGCAGCCCGGTCATGGGCTCGGCCCCGTGCTTACGGGCTTCCGCGGAATCGACGCAGCGCTCGACGGCGGGCTTCACCTCAAAGGCCTTGCGCTGGAAGAAAACATCGCGGTCATCACCACAACCACGTTCGCGGTGACGGCAGACGCAGGGACAGGACCGGCCGAATGGGTCGAACACCTGCCATCGGTCGGCCCCGCCGCAGTCGCGCCGACAACGTCGTGCTCCTCTATCGGCCCGACATGTGGGACGGACAGACACCCCGCGAAGGAGAAGTCGACCTCGTCTTGGCCAAGGGCGCTGTCATCCCGAAGAGGTACACCGTCGGGCACCAACTCGTCCGTGGAAAGTTCATCGATCTCCCAATCGATCCCATGCCCCAGCCTGGGTGACAGGCCAACGCAGCCTTCCCGGGCCGACCGACGTCGGCGTTCGGCTCTTGGCGGCAGCCAGGACCGTTGGGTGAATTCCGCAAATCACCGTTCACTAATACATTTGCCCTATGGCCTCTCATGTCGTGCGGGTCACCCCGGTCGGCAAGCACACGCCCGTTGGGGCGAGCACCGCCAGTACGGCAGCGGCGCTACGCGGCCAGATGACTAACAGCGTGGCAAGGCTTACCGCGGCGGCAGGGATCTGGCTGGCCGTCGCCGCGACGGCAGGATGCGGCCACCCCAACCCGCTCGGGCCACCCGTCCCTGAAGGGGCGACCATCCTCAATGGACCGGTCGCCCCCGCCCCGCCACCGCCACCTGGCTGGAAGCAGAACCCCGTAATCCCCACCAGTCAGCAGCAGGCTCAAGACACCATCCTGAGCTATCTGAAGAAAACGCTGGCGGCGTTGCCTGCCGGGACGACGCTGGACGCCAGCCGGTTCGGAGACGCGACCAGCACAGCCGGATGCGACGACAACGACACCAGCCCCACAGCACCCAAGAACTTGGACACCTGGGGCGATCTGAACTTTCCGCGCGGCAACGACACAGCGAGCATCGTGGCTCAGACAGGAGAAATCTGGAAGAGCTGGGGCTGGTACGTCATCGAACGCGAGGGGTTCTACAAACCCAACCGATTCGGCTACGCCCCCGACGGCTACAAGCTCCAAATCATGGCCCGGTACCGACCGGATCAGGCACCGGGTCTCAGCGGTGTGTCGCCGTGCTTCCCTGGCGACGTGCCCAAGGAACGCACCCCGTTCCCGCAGGTGTTGGGGGGCGACTAATCCTCGTGGCCGCGAACACGCTCACAGCCCATCCGTTCCGCCCCTTCTTCACCGGCGCCTCTTTCGAGGCAGCCCCAAAGGGAAATCCGGCACTGGGCAATTTCCGGAAGCGGAACTGACGCAGAACCTGGATTCGCACTGCGGCCGTCGTGAGAAGACTCCTGCTCCACCTCATCGCCACTTCGGCCGTCTTGACGGTGGGTTGTGCACCGACACAACCGGCAGCACCACTGGGTCCGCTGACCCCATCCGGCGCCACGCCGATCCCGGGGCGATCCATGGCATCGACTCCGGCCACACCGGCTCCAAAGGTTCCGAGCTCGCAGCAGGAAGCACAGGACACCGTGCTGCACTACCTACAAAAGACCGTCGACGGGTTGCCGGCCGGAACGGTGCTCGACAGTACCGACTTCCGTGGCGGGGGCAACGGGTCATGCGATGACAACTTCACCGGTCCCGGCAGGCCACCGACCCAGTACGAATATTGGACGCACGTCCATGGACCGCTTGGAGCCAGCCCGGATGAACTCGTCGCGGCGACCGGAGAGGTATGGCGTAGTTGGGGCCTGACCGTGACGGAGCGCGACGACTTCCGGAAGCCGAATAGGTTCGGCCACACCCCGGAGTCGTACCTGCTGCAGGTCAAGGGGTCGGGCCGTCCCGGCTATCCGCCGACGCTCATCGTTTCCTCGCCATGCTTCCCGGGTGATCTGGTGCGAGATGACACCCCTGCCCCGAGCGTGATCAGGCAGACCGCGTCGAGCAGATGATTCGCGGCGACCACTACTCTCGATATCCGGGCCGCTTAAGCGGACACTGGCGCCATGGCCGTCACATCGGCCGACGCGCCTGCGGCGGCCCACCTCGAGCGGGTTGCCGACGCCACGGTGGCCGATGTGCTGACCCATCTGGGCACCTCGGCCGACGGGTTGTCCACCGAGGAAGCCCAGGCCCGGATGGAACGGTTCGGCGGCAACGTCGTGCGCACGCACCGGGTGAGCGCGCTCGCGGTGCTGCGCCGGCAACTCTCCAACGCGATCCTCGCCCTGCTCGCCGTGACAGCCGCCTTGTCCTACACGCTCGGCGACCACACCCAGGCCGTCATCATCGGCATCATCCTGGCCCTCAGCATCGGCCTGGGTTTCTTCAACGAGTACCGCGCGGAGAAGGCCTCCGCCGCGCTGCACACCGCGATCCGGCACCAGGCGGTGGCGCGCCGAGACGGCCAGTTCCAGCGCGTCGACGTCAGCGAGCTTGTCCCCGGCGACGTCATCCGGCTCAGTATCGGTGAGCTGGTGCCCGCCGACGTGCGACTCATCGAGGTCACCGGGCTGGAGTGCAACGAGAGCATCCTCACCGGTGAGTCGAGCGAATCGGAGAAGTCCAGCGCGCCGTGTCCGGCAGGCACGGCACTACCCGACATGCACAACGTGGCGTTCATGGGGACCGTGGTCAACGCCGGCGAAGGGACCGGGGTCGTGTTCGCCACCGGCGCGCAGGCCCAGTTCGGCCGGATCGCCGTCGGTTTGGGCGAGCACCAACCCGAGACGACATTCCAGACCGGTCTGCGCCACTTCTCCTATCTGCTGCTGCGGGTCGCGCTGACGCTGACGGTTGTCATCGTCGTGATCAACCTGCTGCTGGGCCGGCCGGTGATCGATGCGGCCCTGTTCGCCCTCGCGATCGCGGTCGGGATCACCCCGCAGCTGCTCCCGGCGATCGTCAGCACCAGCCTGGCAACCGGATCGCGCAAGCTGGCGGAGAAGAAAGTCCTGGTCAAGCGCCTGGTCTGCATCGAGGACCTCGGCGACATCGACATCCTCATCACCGATAAGACCGGGACGCTGACCCACGGGCAGGTCGCCTTCATCGACGCGGTCACCGCGTCCGGGGAACACTCCGATCCGTTGCTGCGGTACGGGCTGATGGCCACCGACGTCGACCCGGCCACCGGCGGCGCCAGCGCCAACGAGCTGGACGCGGCGCTGTGGTCGGGTCGCCAACCACTCGGCGGTGGTGTCGCGCGGGTCGGTTTCCTGCCCTTCGACCACACTCGGCGGGCGAGTTCGGCGCTCATCGAGGAGGACGGCCGCCGGACCCTGGTGGTCAAAGGCGCACCGGAGCAGATGCTGGAGCGCTGCGAGGTCGTCGCGCCGGAGGCGCACGGGACGCTGTCGACGTTGTTCGCCGGCGGGCAGCGCGTGGTCGCGGTGGCCACCCGGGCCGCTGATGAACTTCAGACCGTCACCGCCGACGACGAGACGCGTCTGACGCTGCAGGGTTTCCTCGTCTTCGCCGACACCCCCAAGGAGGAGGCCCGGGAATCGCTCGCGCAGCTGGCGACGCTGGGCATCGACGTGAAGATCGCCACCGGGGACAATGCCCAGGTCGCCGAAAAGGTCTGTGCGGATCTGGGTTTGGTGTCCAAGGGCACCCTGACCGGGGCGGAGCTGGAGCAGATCGATGACGCCGAATTGGACAAGGTGCTGCACGATCGGACGATCTTCGCGCGAATCTCACCGACCCAGAAGAAGCGCATCGTCTCATCGCTGCGGCGCACCGGCCGTTCGGTGGGTTTCCTCGGTGACGGCGTCAACGACGCGTTGGCACTGCACTCCGCCGACGTCGGCATTTCGGTCGACTCCGCCACCGACGTCGCCAAGGACGCCGCGGATGTCATTCTCTTGGAAAAAGACTTGGGCGTCTTGGCCTCCGGGGTCGCGGAGGGACGGCGGATCTTCGCCAACACCATCAAGTACGTATTGATGGGGACGTCGAGCAACTTCGGGACGATGTTCAGCGCGGCTGCGGCATCGGCCGTGCTGCCGTTCCTGCCGATGCTGCCCAGCCAGATCCTGCTGAACAACCTGCTCTACGACACCTCGCAACTGGCGATTCCGGCCGACCGGGTTGACGCGGAGCAGCTGCACACGCCCTCTCACTGGGAGGTCGGGTTCATCCACCGCTTCATGTTGACCTTCGGCCCGGTGAGTTCGTTGTTCGACTTCCTGACCTTCGGACTGATGCTCGGGGTCTTGCACGCCGGGGAGACCGAGTTCCGCACGGGGTGGTTCGTCGAATCGCTTGCCACGCAGATACTGGTCATCTACGTCGTGCGCACGAGGAAGGTTCCGTTCTTCAAAAGTCGGCCGGGCGGTGCGCTGGTCGCCTCCACCGCCGCCGTGCTGGTCGGCGGTCTCGTGCTGACGTTCTCCCCCATCGGGGTGCAGCTCGGGTTCACCACCCTGCCGTGGATGTTCTTCGGCGCGGTGGTCGCATTGACGGTCGGCTACCTGGCGCTGGTCGATGCCACCAAGCTGGTGTTCTACAGCGAGCCCGTGCAGAACACCGCCGAGCAGCTCCGCACCCGCGGACTTGTACACCGGATACACCGGCGCGCCGCACGGTTCGAGCTCCCGATGCTGCCGAAGATTCAGGCCATCAGAGCCCGCAGCGCATCGTGACGGCTATGACGAGACGCACCCTATGGGTACATCCTGCAGATCGCGGCCGCTCGCCTGCGACGTATCCGCCCACCATTATCGGCGCCTCACCGTGCTACCCGGGAAATCTGCGGCGCGCGGACATCCCGCGAAACCCGCCAGTGCTCATGCAGACCGCGCCGGGATCCTGATCCGGCGAACCGCCGCTTGTGCTGCTGCCGCCTGCCATCGACCTTCCCCGACTCCACCCGCACCTGCCCCCGCTTTGTGTCAATGACCTTCACCCATGACGGGAACCACGCCATGGCGGCAGCAGTACGGGGCTTTTTCTGTCGGGCTCACCCGCAGGAGTTCGAGATTTGCCGGGCTTGGTACCTGACTTAGTTGCCGTCGTTGCCGCCGCCGGTGTCGTCGTCCATCATCTCCAGCAAGTAATAGGACGTGAGGTCGGTGAGGTTCTTCTGTATCTGCTGCTCACGAGGCAAGGCCCGCAGCAGTGTCGGCAGCAGGCTCAAGAAGAGGACCAGCCTCCCAGCTCCCGTGCCTTCCAACCTCTGCAACCGGGTCTGCATCTTGTTCGACTCGACGCGCTCCGCTACGGCGTCGTCCATCAGCGCCTGGGTCGGGTTGACGATGTTCGGATTGTCCGTCAGCTCGATGACCGCCGCACCGCTCGACGCGATGTTGGCATAACTCGCCTCAAGCTCGGTGCGCACCTTCTCGTACACCGCAATGAGGACGGCGATGTACTGCTTGACCGCATCACTGTCGCGCGTGAGAGGTTTCGCCACAGACTGTCGCTCCCTCTTGAGGGCCTTGCTGAGGCGGTTTCGCTCCTCGACCGCCGCGACGAACTCAGTGACGGCGATGTCCAGTGCCTCGTTTGCCATGTCTCCCCTGGTGTTCGTGCGATGCGCCGGCTAGCCCCAAGATCATGCCCGTGGTGGTCAAAACGGGAAAGGGGTGTCTCCGATTGCTCTAATAACACCCTCTGTCCGCTGTCGGGCTGACAGGAATTGGACCTGCGAACAACTTGACCCCCAGAGGCCCATCGTCGCCGTACCGAGGATTCTGGTGGCTCCAGACACCGAGTTTGCCGGTGGCAGTGGGTTGTTCAGTCTGATGAACCGTGAGCCTGGCGACCCATTCCCCGCTGCGCGCGACGTCGGCGCGATCAGCGAGGAGACGTCCGCAGTCTGGCACCGAAAGCATCCGAGGAGCGGTTTTTCTATTTCAGACAATGCGTCTACATTTCGTGCATGGCAGCAGAGCAACCGATCCGGGTCGTGATCTGGGGTCCTGGTGATATGGGCGGACGGGCCCTTCAAGCCACCTTGGATTCTCCCGACTATGACGTCGTGGGCGTGAAGGTGTTCAGCCCGCACAAGGACGGGGTGGACATCGGCGTCCTCGCCGGCCGTGACCCGGTAGGCATCCGCGCCACCACGTCGAAGGAGGCGATCCTCGCGCTGGACGCCGACCTGGTGATCCACACTCCCACCACGCCTGCACTCCTGCAGGGTGCGGACGAGGACGTGATCGAACTGCTGAAGTCAGGCAAGAACGTCGTCTCGGCCGCGGCCTTCCACAATCCAGCCCAGCCGACCTGGCTCTCCGAGACGCATTCGCCGCTGTCGATACTCCGCTCGCTGGCCCGCCTCAAGGTCACTGGAAACGTCTTCGGCGCAGCCGAGAAGCGAGCGCTCAAGGGATTGGCCGCCACCATGCGGGCCGTCAACTCCCCCGTTGGCTTCGCGCTGCGGCCCGGAGCCGAACTGCTCGCGCGGGGCGTCGTCGGCCGCGCGATCCACCAGCGCGCCGACGGCGCCCGCCTGCAGAAAGCCTGCCTGAACGGTGGCGTCTCCCTGCACGGAACGGGTCTGCACCCCGGTCTGATGGTCGAGCAGGTGCTGCTCCGGACCGCCCTTCTCATGGACGAGGTCGAGGAGGTGCGGTTCCTCGAAGTCGGAGACCTCTCCGCGGCACCCGACGGCATGTGGGGCGGCCTGTCCAGCCTGGGATTCGGAGAGCCGCTCAGCGCGGTCGACAACGACCACGCGATCGCCTGGATGCAGCACTTCTACTTCGACGCAGTGCTCGGCAACGTCGCTTGGGAGCTGTGGGGTGTGCCCCCGGAGCAGGTGCGCGTCGAACGGCACGTCTACCCCGTCCCCGCGCGGGTGGAAGTGGCTGCCGGCGGCACGGTGATCCGACCCGGCACGGTCGGCGCGATCCACATGACCTACCGCGGCTACATCGGTGACCGGCTCTTCATGACCAACGAGGAGTGCTGGCACGTGGGCGGCGGCAACGCGCACCTGGGGCCCGATCATCCGAACAGCCTCGCCGGCGGCCACCTGATCACCCTGGAGGGGAAGCCCGGCAGGGTCGAGATGCGCAGCGAGCCCGACGACGAAGCGTTCAACGCCGACTGGTCCGCCGTCACCGACATCTCGGTCAACGCCATGCTGGCTGCGGCGCCGGCGCTCATCGCGTCGCCGCCCGGGGTCGTCATCCCCGATCTCGCACCTCGCTACCGGCTGGAGCCGGCAACTGACACCACGCCGACCGATGCCGCGACGCCCATCACCGTCGCCGTGGTGGGAGACGGCGCTGTCGCCGAACACCTGACCCACCGGATCGCCGATCGAGTCGGACTTGTTCCTGCCGACGGCGATTCGGCGGATCTGGTCGTGTTCGCCGCCGACGGGCCACCGGATACCCAGGCGGTGCTCGAGGCACTGGCGTCCGGCACGGACGTCATCACCGTCTCCCCCGTTCCCGACACCGCGGCCGTGCTCGCCGCCTGCCGCGCCGGCGGCTCCACGTACCACGCCACCGGAGGATATGCGGCTGCCCTGCCGGGCTACGTCATGCGGGCGCTGTCCGGGATCAGTCGCGGCACGCAGTCGGTGACACTCTCCCAGGCGGTCACCGAGTATCCCGCCGACGAGCCGTCGCTGGAGCTTGCGCGGGCTCTCCTGGGCGACGCCGTCTTTCGGACCGGAGGCCCCGACGAGCGCGCCGTGCTTGGCACTGACCTCCCCGACACTGACGCTCCCCTGCAGTGGCGCCTACAAACCGAGTCGGGCGACGCCCGCGGCAACACGCGGTTCACGTTCCACGCCGGGGATGCGCCCGACGCCGTGCATCCTGCTGTCCACCTCACCTGCTGGGGCATCCTGGCTGCCATCGCCCCGGTGCGTGCCAGCGCGCCGGGGATCCTCCACCACGATCTGGGGATCGATCACCTTCGAACTGATCACCGCCTGCCGTCCTGAGGGCGAGGGCTGTCGGCGCTGGATTGGAGTCGGCGGGATTCTGGTGTGCTGTCTGTAACTGGACAGGCTCACGCGCCGAGCGTTAATGCGCCGGTTCTCAAGGCATTTGGGACGTGCATCGCCATGCAAACCCCGGAAAAATCGGGCTCAGTCACTGCGAAGCCGCCTCGGTCAGGGGCGAACGGGGTTGCGCCTTCCCAAGGCGCGATGACAAGCATGTCCGAAGGAGTGATGAAGCAGGTCGGGTCTGGTAACGCTGTGCCGCGAGCACTAACCCCCAGCAGCGTCGCCGGAAGCGCAGGGAGTTCCTGGCTCGCCGTGGGTCGCAGAGCCCGCTTTACCGCCGACCCCGCCGCTACCGCCGGGACGGTACGGCACAGTTGATTTCCCTCTACGACGGGATGGAATCCAGCGAGTCCGACGACCACAACGGAGCCGACGGGCTAGCCAGGCTCGAGCCCTCACCCGACGCAGTGGATCAGTACAGCTTCTGACTCTGATCGGGGTATGTTTCGATGGAACATGTTCTCTATTTAAGGAGGCCTATGCCCAGCGCTGGCCAGAACTTCAACCAAGTAGCCCTGGTTGCCTTATCGCCGGACGACGTCGCGCAACGAATCCTCTCCGGTACAGCGGGTGTCCCCGGATATACGGTGTCGATGGCGGGTCCAGGTTCGATCGTTCTTACTCGAAAATATATCCCGACGTGGGCAATAGTCGTCGCAGTACTCGGCGTGCTCTTTTTCCTTATCGGGCTTCTAGCACTCCTCTACCGCGACACCGAAGTCACGATGGTGACCATTACACCAGTCGAGGGTGGTTCACGTGTGACGGCCTCAGGGGTTGGGAATTACGAAATGCTTACTCGTTTGACTGGGACGATGAGCTCGATGCCCGCCCTCGGTGGTGGCGCGGAGCGCGCTGCGCATTAGTAGCGTTAACCGTCACCTCCGTGACTTCATGTACTAACGAAGCGCCGAGCTCCTGGGCCCGACGGCACGCCATGCCAGACGCTTTCGAAGGGCGCAGATCTTCGCGGCGAGTGCATCTACAGCGACTAACTGAATTCGGTCAGGCGAGACTGCTGGACCATACTAAACCCGGGAGATGCACGCGGCCGTCGGTATTGATGCCACGCCGCAGGACGTCAACACATCGCCTGCGCGTTAAAGGTCCGGACGTGCCTAAAGTGTTTCCGGGCAAAGATATTTCATCGCAAGGTAGACAAAAACCGTTACCTTATTTCCCCCGACATCTGGACTTGCCGCCTCGAAACTCCGTAACGCGGCGCCGACGGAGCGCGACTGTACATCGTCGCAGGCGGCGTACCCCTTGCGGAGAATATCTTTGGGTTTTCCGTCTAAACCGCTCTGGTAAACCTCTTGGACGAAAGCATCCTCACGTTGGGTCGGCTTGGCCTCTGCAGGATTGGGACAAGTAAGTACAACTGCCCCGATTCCAGCCAGCCAGGCAAGACTCACCAGTCTCCTCATGGCATCTGCCACTTAGACCTTATGGTGGCTGGACGACTTCCTTCACGTTCCGCGCATCGATCAGGTCGGTCCGCGCTAGTAGCCATATGTCCTCAGATCCGCCATGGCTCGACGTTAGCAAGTCAACCCTGGGTTCGGAGCGGCTATGGGCAATATGACCATGGCCGTAAACCCGTCAGGACGGCCCGGGGGTCTGCTGCACGATCAGGTGACATCTGAGTTGGCTTGCCCACGATGGGCGGGCTGGAAGGATGTCCCCATGGCAAGGCCCTATCCCCGTGAGTTCCGCGACGACGTTGTCCGTGTGGCCCGCAACCGCGATGACGGGGTGACGATCGAGCAGATCGCCACCGATTTCGGAGTGCACCCGATGACGCTGCAGAAATGGCTCCGTCAGGCCGACATCGACGAGGGTGCCAAGCCCGGCAAGACCACCGGCGAGTCCGCTGAACTGCGGGAACTACGCCGCCGCAACCGTCTGCTGGAGCAGGAAAACGAGGTCCTTCGCCGGGCCGCGGCGTATCTATCGCAGGCCAACCTGCCGGGAAAAGGCTCTACCCGCTCGTGAAAGAGCTCGCCGCCGACGGAATCCCCGTCGCGGTGACGTGCCGGGTACTCAAGCTCGCCCGCCAACCGTATTACCGCTGGCTGGCCCAGCCGGTCACCGAGGCTGAACTCGTCGAGGCCTACCGCGCGAACGCCCTGTTCGACGCCCATCGCGACGATCCGGAGTTCGGGTATCGCTTCCTGGTCGATGAGGCCGGCGACGTCGGCCAGCCGATGGCCGATCGGACCGGGTGGCGGATCTGTTCGGACAACGGCTGGTGGAGTGCGTTCGGCAAACGGAAACGCGGCAAGAACGGCAAGTCTGGTCCACCGGTGCATGACGATCTGGTCGGCCGTGACTTCACTGCCGATGCGCCAAATCAGTTGTGGCTCAGTGATATCACTGAACACCACACCGGCGAAGGCAAGCTCTACCTCTGTGCGGTCAAGGACGCGTTCTCCAATCGGATCGTGGGCTACAGCATCGACTCCCGCATGAAGTCTCGGCTGGCCACCACAGCGTTGGCCAGTGCGGTGGCCCGCCGCGGTGAGGTCGCTGGCTGCATACTGCATTCGGATCGCGGATCTCAGGGCGGATTCAACTGGTCGTCGCAACGCCTTGACTGTGGAGGTG
Organism: Mycolicibacter engbaekii; assembly: GCF_002101585.1. Lineage (GTDB taxonomy): Bacteria > Actinomycetota > Actinomycetes > Mycobacteriales > Mycobacteriaceae > Mycobacterium > Mycobacterium engbaekii. The sequence continues at coordinate 43,814 of NZ_LQOT01000046.1, forward strand.
TTCAACAGTGGCGACGAAGGATTGGGCTGCGAAG
>NZ_LQOT01000047.1 GCF_002101585.1 Mycolicibacter engbaekii
GCGGTGACCGTCACCCAGGTGGCGCCGGCGCCGCCGCCCCCGCCACCCCCACCGGAAGAGGGTGCCGTAGCACCGGCCGCCGGGCCCGCCGATCCCCAGAGCGACGACGAGCCCGCGGTCCCGCCGCCCCCGCCGGGCGCTCCCGACGGTGTTGTGGGGGTGGCGCCGCATGCCACCGTCATCTCTATCCGCCAATCATCCCGGGCGTTCGAGCCGGTCCACCCCCAACGATTCGGCTATGACGACGAGCGGGTGAAGGCCGGAACCCTGGCAACGTTGGCCAGGGCCGTCGTCCACGCAGCCAACATGGGCGCCAAGGTCATCAACGTCTCGGTCACCTCCTGTGTCCAAGTGGCCGCCGCAGTCGACCAGCAGGCGCTGGGGGCGGCCCTGTGGTACGCGGCGACGGTGAAGGACGCGGTGATCGTGGCCGCCGCCGGCAATGTCGGAGAGGCCGGGTGCGCCGACAACCCGATGTTCGACCCACTGAACCCCAACGACCCGCGGGACTGGAACCAGGTCAAGGTGATATCGAGCCCGTCCTGGTTCTCCGACTATGTCTTGTCGGTCGGCGGGGTGGACTCCACCGGGGCACCGATCGACAAGAGCATGGCAGGCCCCTGGGTGCGGGTGGCCGCGCCCGCCACCCATGTGATGGGCCTGTCTCCGCAGGGCGGCAATCCGGTCAATGCCTATCCCCCGGCCCGGGTGGGCGACAAGAACATGCCGTTTTGGGGCACCAGCTTCTCCGCCGCCTACGTCAGCGGGGTGGCTGCGCTGGTGCGGGCGAAATATCCGCAACTCACGGCAAATCAAGTGATCAACCGGATTGTTCAGACTGCCCACAATCCTCCCGCCGGGGTGGACAACCGAGTCGGCTACGGACTGGTCGATCCGGTTGCGGCACTGACGTTCAACGTGCCGGCCGGCGATCCGGTGGCACCGGGGTCGCAGCAGCGGGTGCTCACCCCGGCGCCGCCTCCGCCTCCGCCGGACCATCGGGCTCGCAACGTGGCCCTCGCCTTCCTCGGGGTGATCGCCGCGGCTGTGCTGGCCGCCGCAATCACCGCCCGGATCCGGAGGGCCACCCGGTGAGTCAGAACCAGGTCCGGCTGACCGGATTTCACCCTTCGAGTAACCGGCGACTGCTGTGCGCCACAGCGGTTGCGCTAGGCGCTCTGGTGGGCTGGGCGCTGGGGGGTCTCATCGGCGCAGCCATCGCGCTTGTGCTCACCGGAGCGGTGGTGTGGGTGCCGTGGTGGGGCCAACCGGCTTGGTCGTGGGCGCTGCTGTGGTTGCGCCGGCCTGCCAAGGATGCCTGGAGCGATCCGGTCACCGTGGCCAACAACCGCGCCGGCGGCGGAGTCCGGATTCAGGACGGTGTCGCGGTGGTGGCCATCCACCTGCTGGGTCGTCCGCACGCAGCCACGGTGGCTACCGGATCGGTGAACGTGGAGACCGACAACGTCGTCGACATCGCCGATCTGCAGCCGATGCTTCGGCATGCGCTCGGGCTGGTCCTGGAGTCGCTGAGCGTGATCAGCATCGGAGCGCGCCGCGCAACGGCCGGTGACTTTCCCCGGGTCTACGACACCGAGATCGGCACCCCGCCCTACGCCGGCCAACGCGAGACCTGGCTGCTGCTGCGACTGCGGGTGATCGACAACACGGCGGCGCTGCGTTGGCGCACCACGCTGGGTGCCGCGGCGGTCGCCGTTGCGCAACGGATCGCGGGCCGGTTGCGCTGCGGCGGACTGCGGGCGCGGGTAGCCACGGCCAGTGACCTGGTCGAGCTGGACCGGCGCCTGGCCGGTGGTTCCCTGACCGCCGGCGCCCAACGATGGAAGGCCCTGCGCACCGAAGGCGGGTGGGCGACTACCTACACCTACGCCACCGGCCAGATCAATGCGCAACTGCTCGCCCAAGCCTGGACTCTGCCGGTCGATCACGTCATCCAGAACGTCACTCTGCTCCCCGACGGAACGTGCACGGCCACGGTGACCCTGCAGACACCGCAGCCCGCCCCGACGCCACCCTCTGTGGTGCTCCGCCGGCTCAACGGGGAGCAGGCCGCGGCCGTCACGGCCAACATGTGCGCCCCCCGCCCTTCGCTGCGCGGATTGCGATCGCTTCGGCTTCCGGCCAGGCTTCCCCTCGAGATCGGTCCATCGGGGGTTCTGATCGGCAAGCTGGCCAACGGCGACCGGTTGATGGTGCCGTTGACCGACTCGGGCGAGTTGAGCCGGGTGTTCATCGCGGCCGAGGATCTCATCGCCAAACGCATCGTCATTCGGGCGGCCGGCGCCGGGGAGCGAATCTGCGTGCACACCCGGGACAAGGCCCGCTGGGCCAGCGTCCGGATGCCCGAGGTGAATGTGATCGATGAGTCACGGCCCACTCCGCGGACCACCGTCAGCGTGGTGGACGGCTCGATCGCCCCGTCACCCCGCCCTGCCACGGTGATCACGGTGGCGCCACCCGGCACGCCACCGCCGCCACCGGACGCCGTCGAGGTGTGCATCGAGCAGATCGACCGCAACGCAGTTCGAGTTGCGGCCGGCGGGAAACCCTGGCTGGCTACGGTGGAGTTGTTCCGGGCGGAAAACCGCTACTGCAGCCCGGAGGCGCTCGCGCCGATGTCGTTGCGATGACAACGCGCCGCATCGGCTGTCAGCTGGAGGACCTGGACGTGCGACAGAGGACTACAGACAGTGAGTGACCTGCTGACGGCCCGGCGACATTTCGACCGGGCAATGGTGAGCATGGACGGCGGATACGGCTCGCCCGAGGCGTTGGCCGATTTCATCGCCGCGACCGAGGCCGATCCCTCCATGGCAGACGCGTGGCTGGGCCGGATCGCCTGCGGCGACACCGCGCTTGACACCCTGCACCGTCTCTACGCCAACCGGGACTGGCTGCACAAGGAGACCACCCGCCTGGGAAGGCACCTGGCCGCCCAGATTCCGCTGGGGCCTTACCTGTCGATCACCGTGACCGATGGCTCGCACGTGGGTTTGGCCCTGGCTTCGGCGCTCACCGTGGCTGGGGAGTACGAGCGTGCCGACGCGTTGCTGTCCGACGAATCCCTACTGGACAGCTGGATCAACTACCAGTGGCGCCAACTCGGCCGCGCCTATCTGATGTTCGTCACCCAGCGGTGGCCGGATGTGCTGGCCATCGCCGCAGAGGAACTCCCCGAGCGGGCGATCATCATGCCGGCGGTCACAGCCTCGGTGTGCGCCCTGGCAGGCTATGCGGCGGCCCATCTGGGCCATGGCCGAGTGGCGCTGGATTGGCTTGACCGCGTCGATATCGCCGGGCAGAGCCGTTTTTCCGAGCGCTTTCAGGTCGGGGTTCTCACCGCATCGATCAACCCGACCGAGATCCCGTTGCTGGCCGCGGACCTCGCCTACCTGCGCGGCATGGTGCACCGACAACTCGGCGAGGAAGACCAGGCGCAGGTCTGGTTGTCCAAGGCGACGATCAACGGTGTGCTCACCGAACCGGCCAAGGCGGCGCTGGCCGAGCCCAAGCTGCGGCTGGTGGTCATCGAGGAACAGATCATCGACAGTCGAAGCGACCGGTGGGACGCCGGCTCGGCCAAGAGCCGCGCCGAACTCGATGAAACCAACGCGCAGGACCGGCGCGCCGAGTTACTGGAGCAGGGCCGCGCCGAGTTGGAGAAGCAAGTCGGCCTGGCGGAAGTCAAACGTGCGGTCAGGGCGCTGGAGGACCAACTCGAAGTCCGCGCCATGCGGCTCGAACACGGCCTGCCCGTGGAGGGCCAGACCAATCACATGCTGCTGGTGGGTCCACCGGGAACGGGCAAAACGACTACCGCCGAGGCACTGGGCAAGATCTATGCCGGCATGGGAATCGTCCGCAATCCCGAAATCATCGAAGTACGTCGTTCTGACTTCTGTGGTGAGCACATCGGTGCCTCCGGCCCGAAGACCAATGAACTGATCGAAAGAGCACTGGGCGGAATTCTGTTCATGGACGAGTTCTATTCGCTGGTGGAGCGTCACCAGGACGGAACGCCGGACATGATCGGCATGGAGGCCGTCAACCAGTTGCTGATCGCGCTGGAGAAACACCGCTTCGACTTCTGTTTCATCGCGGCCGGCTACGAGGACCAAGTCGATGAATTCCTGACCGTCAACCCCGGTCTGGCCAGCCGCTTCAACCGGAAGATCCGGTTCGAGGCGTACTCACCGGCGGAGATCGTTGAGATCGGTGAACGCTACGGATCAAGTCGGGCAACTGTACTGAACCCGCAAGCCCGCCAACGCTTCCTGGACATGGTTGGCAAGGTTCAAGGCTATATCAGCCCACGCGGAGAGCATGGCATCAACGTCATGCACAACGGACGTTTTGCCCGCAACGTGATCGAGGAGGCCGAACTTGCCCGCGACACTCGGCTGGCCGCCCAAAAACGGGCCGGAAAGCCCGTGACCATCGACGACCTCAAGACGATCACGGGCGACGACATCGACACAGCCGTTCGCTGCGTGTGCAGTGCCAAACGCGAGATGGCCGCCCTGGACTGGTAAGCGGTAGGCCGCTGTCACTCCAGGCTTGCGCCGTAGCGCGCACCGAAGTCCGCCTCTGCCTCCTCCCGCAGCGCGGTGAAGACAAGGTTGAGCCGGTCCGCCAGTTCGCTGTGGGTGTAATCGCTGAGCACGCAGGGGTGCAGTGTCAGCTCCAGCAGACGCCCGTCGCAGTTGGCGACGGCTCGAACGTCTCCCAGATCGACGCTGTAGGTTGTGTTCTCGGCCTCGGCAACGTGGGCCTCCCATTTTTCGGCGGCCTCACGCAGATCGCGCAGGACGGAGTCGACAAGGTCCCTGTCGCTGAGTTCCGCGCGGCTCTCCGCCCCCGACATTGGCTAAGTATGTCGATCCGGTGCGAGCAGCGTCAATTCATGACGCCCGCTAAGTTGACACGTCCCACTGGGCGGCGGGCGGTACGCTGAGCGCCCGATACCAGCTGAAGTGGTAGTTGGCGGACACCAGGTCACCGGTCGCGATTCCTTCGGTGGCGGCCAGGAGCATGAGGTTGAGCACCGCTGCGGTGTCCGAGTCGGGATACCTGGCCAGCAGCTGGTAACGCATGGTATCGAGATGCACGCGCAACAGGTCGATTTCAGCTTCGACCACGCCGGTTCCGGCGGCACCTGCCTTCGCCAGGGTGTTCACCATCCTCGGCAGTCCGTCGCGCCAGTGGGTGGCCCCGCTGAGCTGCCATCCGAGATCCTCGATGGGCGCCAGCTTGCGGGGCTCCGCCGATACCTCCGGCACCGCTGAATCACTCGCTCGACCAAGACGATTCCCGGGGCTGTAGACAGCCGACGACACCAGCGGGCCACCCAACATCTCCGTGAGCGTTCCGGTCCGCCATCCGGGCTTCAGCAGCTGAACTCCGGCCGGCAGCTCAACCCCCGGAGGAATCCATCCGTGGGCGATATCGGTGACGAGGAGGGTCGATCCGTCGGCGAGAACGCCTACCCCCCAGCGCAAGCCCGGTTCCTGACGTGCGACGAACCCTAGTAACCGCTGCGCCCGCTGCTCGTCGGACTCGGCGAACAGCGGCGTGGGAGGCGGTGCGGCGGAATCGGGTTGGGTCGTCCGCGCACGGTGCATGGCAAGCAGACCCGACGGCGTGAACTCACTCGTCACGGTCGGATCCCCCGGAATTTCGACGACCGCTTCAGCCCGCAGCACGGGGGCTGCCGTCTGCTGGTGCTCCTCGGTGGCGATGACGATCTCCTCGGAGACGCGTGGCGCCGGGGGATGATCCTGCGCCCCGAGCCCTGCGGACTCGCCGGCGTCACCCGGCGGTGCGGTCACGGGAGAAGCCGCGCCGGGTTCCACCTGAACCTCCCGGGCTGCCGAGACAGGAACCGGGCCCTGGCTGAGACGGGCGAAGTCGCCGCCGAAATCCAGTGTTTCCTTATGGAGTTGGCGCACCGTGGACTCCACGCGCAGGACCGCGAACGCCCTGGCCACGTTGATGACCCGAGCCTGGGCGATCTGGCGTGCGGACGCGGCCAGATCTGATCGGCCCAGCGCGTAGAGCTTCTCGTTGGCCGATTGCGCGATTCGCTGCAGATCAGCGTGGAGGTAATCGGCCAGCGGGGCCGTCTCGGGGGTGATCGTCGCCAATTCGGCTGGCCACAGGCCGCCGAGCACCCACGAACTGCAGTCGACCGGAGTGCTGAACGCCGGGATCGCCAGCGAGTCCCGGGCCGCGCTCCGGAGGCGCTGGCGCGCCGACCACCGACCGAAGAGTGCCACGGCGCAAGCGTACCGTTGCGGTCTGGGCACCCTCGCGTGAATTCGCGCTCACCCTGTCCGTGCCGCGGGACCATGGATCGGGGGCCTGCCAACGCCTGGTCAGGCGGTGAATTGTCAGCCCCTGAGCAAGTGGGTAGCGTGCTGATCGTGGCTGATGGCGGGTTCTCGGGGGCAGGGTGCGCAGCGCAGCTGAGCGAACTTCTCGCCCTACTGGAGCGCGCCCGAAACCTGTTCGGGGACAGGGTGGTCGATCTCCCCGAAGATATCGTGCCCGACGTCGATGCCGCGGGGAAATGGGTGGACTAGCGACCCGGGTCGGCGCCAGGGTGCAGTCTGTGGGCCAGGAGTCGCTCCGTGGCCACCCGCAGATCGTCGGTGGTGGGAACCGCGGCTGACGGCGAGTGACCCGTCGCGACGATTTCGCCCCGGATCTCCAACGCCGCCTTCAGAAACGACACGTCGGCGGTCAACACAATGGCTTCCGCGAGCCGGCGGGCGTCCGCCTCCATCACGGATTCGGACAACACCACACTGTGCAGATAACCGCCGCGGCAGGACCGAAACAGCACATCGCCGCTGGGATGCGTCGTGTCGAATGCCGGGTTCGGCTCAGTCATCGGCTTCCATCGGTGAGGCGCCCAAAGGCGCTCGCGGCCTGGTCCTCGTGCTCGTTCCACATGGCCACTGCACGGTGCAGGTTGGCTGATACGGCCGAATGTTCGCGCGATTGTTCTGCGTAGCAGTTCGCGCGGGCTTCCAGTAGTGACTCGGCGGCCTCGCGAAAGTCTGCGTAGATGGGGCCGAGCGAGTTCAGGGTCTCCTGAATACCCTCGTGTGAGGCGGCAACCGTCGCCAGGTATTCCGATGCCTCCTGGTGATTCCCCGCAGCGTTGATCAGCACGTCCTGGTTGACGTGGATGTTCTCGGCCATGTTCTACCTCCCTGGCAGATCGACGATGCCGGTTAATGCCGGCATTTTCAAGCTTGTGCGGTCCGACACAGCCATCGCTGGCCTGGTCTCAACCGGCTCCCCGGCCGGCGCGGTCTCCTGGGTGGAAAGCGGCGGATGCTGCCAGCCCAGAAATCCGGGGCCCTGCAAGTTCTTGACGAGGTGGATCTGGCCGTCGAGCAGAGCCTTGTCCGCACCGACCGCAAGCGCATGGCGATCGGTGAACACGCCGATATCGCCGGGCCTCAGGCTCTCCGCGGCAACCGCTGCGACCACGGGCGTCCCGGGAGGCGGGATATGGATTCCCTGGCTCCGGAACGCCTCCACCACGGGTTGTCCGTCGACGACCGCCTGCATCGCCGCAGCAAGATGTGGATCGTCCACCGTCGTGGTGTGGCCGTCGGGCAACCGTACGGTGACGGGCCTCGGGGCGTCCGGCTCCGGCACGGATGCCTCCTCCTGATTTCCGTCATCGGGCAGGCCATCGGGTTCGTCGGGCGCATCCGGATCGTCGGGCCGATAGGCGGCCTGCTCGGGCAGGTCGTCGCGGCCCAAACCGGAGGTCAGGCCGGCCCACGGGAGTCCGGGCGGCATCGCCGGCGCCATCGCGCCCATGCCCGGTCCCTCCGCACCCAGACCGGGGAGCGACATCGGCAACGGTGGCACCCCATACGGGCCGACCGGGATGTCCGGCTGCGACTCGCCGTCAAGCGGCATATCCAGGTAAGGGTCTGTGTCCGGCTCCGATGCCGCCCACGGACCGGTGTCCGCCGGCACGGAGACCGGCCTGTCGGGAGGTTTAGCCTGTTCGGGCGGCCGGTCGCCTCGATCCGTTGGTCTCGCGGAGTACAGCGCCGTCAGCGCCGCGGCAAGGGCTCTTTTGGATGCGTCGTCCTCGTCGGCCTCGTCGACCACGCTGAGGATCTGCGCCAGTCTGGCGATCAGGAACCGCTGAAATTCGCGTGCGCCCGTGGCAGTGCTGAGGTCCCATGCGTTGGCAGCGGTTGCTATCTCCGCCGCTAGTTCGTCGAGGCGGCGTCGGCTTCCGCGCGTGGCCTTGCGGGCTTGCAGCAGTGCATCGACCATCTGTCGATCGAACTCCGCCGTAACCGACAGCTGGTCCGCCAGAGCTGATTCCGCCTGCTTCATCGCCTCTGCCGCCGCACCCCGCTGTCGACCGTCCAGCAGCGGATAGGCAGCGCGCAGCCGGCTCAAGACGCTGTCGTAACCCGCGGGCGGCAACGGCAGCGTCAGTGCTGCCTGGGCCACCCGTGTCTCCTGACCGGCGCGCCCGGCCTCCGTGATGCGGTCGATCGCATCCAGAACGTCGTCGCGCGTCGCCATCTCCTCAGCCCAACAGCGCTGCGCCGTAAGGGCGCTCGGAAGTTGGCCACGCCTTCATGGCCGGTGACTGTACCCAGGCCCACCATCGCCCACAATTCACCTGGAATCCGGGCGGGCCAAGCCCGATCATGGCACCAGGCGGCGGATCGCCACGTGGGCGCCCAGCGGGCTGATCTGCACGGTGGCTCCGGCGTGCGGTGCTTCGATCACCCGGCCCCCGCCGATGGCAAGCTGAACATGGCCGGTACTGGGAAACACGAGATCGCCGGGCCGGATTTGCGAGCGAGTCACCGGGATTCCCTCACAGATCTGCGTGTATGTGGTTCGCGACAGCGGCAGGCCGGCTTGACGGTAGGCCCACTGGGTCAGCCCTGAACAGTCGAATCGATCGGGTCCGGTGGCGCCCCAGACGTAGGGTCTGCCCAGGCGAGACAGTGCCGCACGGACGGCCAACCCGGCTCGGCCAGGGGGCAGGTGCATGCGATCCAGCCCCGCGAGACGACGCCGCGCGCCCCGGTAGCGCAGCCGCCGCAACCGCGCCCGGTGGGTCCGTGCGCGGCGCCGCGCCGACACCACGTGGGCATGTTGGGCCCGTAGGCGTGCCGCTCGCCGGCGCATGGCCTCCCGATGCGCCAACGCGGTGTCGGCGACAACCGGTGAGTCGGCTTGGGCGGCGGCGAGCACTCCGCCGGTAAGCTGGCGGGCCTGTGAGTGGTCGGCGATCGCCGCACCCAATAACGTTGCGGCGCGGGCGTCGGTATTGACGTTGTCCAGCAATCGGATTCGTTGAGCGAGCACCGCGGTCCGGTACCGGTCGTGACCCATGCCGGTGTCCAGGCCGGCGTTGCGCTCCAGCGCGTGGGCATAACGGTCCAGACCGGCTTCCAGTGACACCGGGCCTGGACTGCCCGCGAACAATTTATGTGCGCGCGCCAACAGCTCGAACTCGGTGTCGTCCACCGTCATCCCCCTCCGTCACCGCCATCTGTGGCCGCCGTCGGATCGGCGAACGCACGGACCCGGGCCAGCGCCCCCGGTGGTATGACGCCCCTGTTGCGGATGTCCCACATCTCCTCGGGACTGACGCCGATCAACGCCGCGATCACCGGTTCGGGCAGCGACGACTGCGCGCAGGCCCGGTCGAACCGAGCGGTCAGGCTGCCGGACATCCGTTGCAGCAGTTCCACACGGGTCGCCTCCAGGTCCTGCAGATGCGCCATAAGTCGGGCACCGCGACCAGGGCCGGCGTTCACCGCGACCCGCCACGAGCTGGCGGCCAGCATCTCGGCTTTCACGCACTGGGCGATCACGGAAAGAATATACGTCTCGTATTCGTCTGACGCTTTCGGCGGAAGCCGGGCGATCACCGAACGCAGCGCATCCAGCTGCGCCTCGGCATATCCCTCGAGCACCTCGGTGTCGCTGTGCCGGTCGACCACGATGGCTGCGGCGGGACGTGCAGCCGGCTCGCCCGGTGGGACCGCGGCGATCAGCTGCGCCAGTTCTGCGTCGGCGTCATCGGCGCTGAGCAGCCTCGAGTAGGTGCCCGGTGGCAGGCCTAGGCCGTTTTCGACCTTTTGAACTGTGCTTTTATGCGGCTTTCGCGCACCACGCTCGAGATAGCTCAAGCCCATGATGCTGACCCCGGTGGCAGCAGCGAGGTCGGCCAACGACCAGTCGCGGGCCTCGCGCAGCGCCCGAAGCGCAGCGCCTGCCGCCTCGCGGCTCATTGTCGCGCCCCGGCCATGGACGGATAGTACACAGCCCCGTCCCCCACTAGTTACATATATGTTTTTATCAACTTCTGTTGCGCTGATCGTCTCTGCGTTATACGTTTCTATCTACGTTATACGCCCCCGAGACGAGGAGGACCGTCATGGCGCCGCCCTGCTCCGCCAACCCCGAACTGTGGTTCGGTTACCCCGACGCCGATGGAGCCGACGGCGCCGCCAAGGCCCGCGCCTACGAGCAGTCCGCCACTGAAGCGCGGCTGCAGTGCCTGCGACGCTGCCCGCTTGCTCAGCAACGCCGCTGCGCAGCGCTCGCCGTCGAACGCCGCGAGGAGTACGGCGTGTGGGCTGGTGTGAAGCTGCCGGGGGGGCAATACCGCAAGCGGGCTGAACTCGCCGCGGCCCACGCCCTGCTGCACGCGATCGCCTCCGGTGAGATCAACACCCGCGAGCTGCCCGACAACCAGGCGTTGCTGGTCAACCACGAACGGGACGACGTCCCAGTTACCGGAGCGGTGTTTCACCTAGCCCACTGGCCGGTCGGCCCGCGATCAGCCGCCTGACCAGGGCCGGCGTCGGTAGGATCGCCACGGCGGTAGGGGGCAGGCAGCGGAGGTGGACAGGTGAGCAATCTGGAGGCCACTTCCGATGAGATCGCCTGTGCGGCAACGCCGCGCTCTCAGATCGCCGTGCTGCACCCGCGTGAGGTGCCGCTGGGCGGCCCGCGTGCCATCGCGGTCCGGCGCACCCTGCCCCAGCGGGAACGCTCGCTGATCGGCGCCTGGTGCTTCATCGACCATTACGGGCCACACGATGTCGCCGCCCAGGGCGGCATGGACGTGCCCCCGCACCCGCACACCGGGCTGCAGACCGCGAGCTGGCTGTTCAGCGGGCGCATCGAGCACCGCGACAGCGGTGGCGCACACGCGCTGGTGCGCCCCGGTGAGCTGAACCTTATGACCGCCGGTGCCGGCATCTGCCACTCCGAAGTCTCCGTCGATCCGCAGGCCGCGCCGGTGCTGCGCGGCGTGCAGCTGTGGGTGGCACTGCCCGAGACGGCCCGCCACACCGCGCGCTCCTTCAGCCATTTCGTGCCCGAGCCGGTGCGCCTGCCCGGAGCGTCGGCCTTGGTCTTCCTGGGGGAACTGGCCGGATACCGCTCCCCCGTCCCGTCGTTCACGCCGCTGCTGGGTGCCCAGCTGGACCTGGACCCGCATACCGACCTGGCGCTGCAGGTCGATCCGGCGTTCGAGCACGGGGTGCTGTGCGACCAGGGCCCGCTCGTCCTGGGCGACACGCGCCTGGCCGTCGGCGACCTGGGCTATCAAGGACCCGGCGCCCCGGTGCTGACACTGCGCAACCCCGGCGACTCCCCCGCCCGGGTTCTGCTGCTGGGCGGGGTGCCGTTCGGCGAAGAGCTGGTGCTGTGGTGGAACTTCATCGGCCGCAGCCATGAGGAGATCGTCGAGTTTCGGCGCCGCTGGGAAGCCGGCGACGAACAGTTCGGGCAGGTCAGCGGCTACCGGGGGCGGCTGCAGCGGCTACCCGCCCCGACCCTGCCACCGCTACGGCTCCGCCCACGGCGACCGCCCAGCGCCGGCTGACGCTGGCCGGCGCCGGGGCTTGGCGCGCCGGCTCAGGGCGTGAGCAGCACCTTCACCACGTCGCCGGAGCGTGCCGCAACCGCACGGTAGGCCTCGGCCGCGTCGTCCAGGGCCATCTCGGTGGTGAAGATCCCGTCCACCGACAATCGGCCGGATTGCAGCAGCGGCACCAACTGCGGCCAGGTCTGCTGCACGGGCGCGGTGGTCATTCGCAGGGTGATGCTGCGCAACAGCGCCGGCAATGCCGGGAACGGAAAGGGTTGCAGGTCATGGACTCCGACCACCGACACCGTCCCGCCGGGCCGCACCGCATTGAGCGCGTCGGCCATGGTGGTGTCGGATCCCACGGCGTCGATCACGGCGTCGACACCGCGTCCGTCGCTGAGCTCCATGGCGGCGGCGGTGGTCGGCGGCTCGGCCGGGGTCACGCCCATCAGCGCCGCCCGCTCGCGGCGCCGGCGCACCGGATCGATGCCCAGAACCGTTGCCGCACCCAGGAACAGCGCGCTGCGGGCGGCACACAGGCCCACCGCGCCCAGCCCGATCACCGCAACGGTGCCGCCGACCGGGATGTCGGCCCGCAGTGCAGCCGTCCAGCCGGTGGCCAGGTTGTCGGTGAGCAGCAGGGCTTCGGCGTCACAGATGCCGTCGGGAATGGCGGCGAGCTGAAAATCTGCTCCCGGTACCGCCAGCAGCTCCGACTGGGCGCCGCCCAGCAGCCCGGATCCGAAGATCTGCGGGCCCGAATGACACCGGATCGGGTCGCGGGTGCCGCACCCGGCGCAGTGCCCGCAGCCGGCCACCGAGGACACCATGACCCGGTCGCCGGGCCGCACCGAGCGCACCTGCCGGCCGGTTTCGACCACGACGCCGATCGCTTCGTGCCCCAGCGCCACCGGCTCGGCGATCGGGTAGTCCCCTTCATAGAAGTGCAGATCGGAGCCGCAGATGGCGGTGGCCGTCACCTGCACCACGGCGCCGTCGGCGCCGGGCAGTTCGGGATCCGGACGGGTGTCGACCCGCACCGATCCGGGCGCATCGATTACGACACTGCGCATGCCCTCATCCTTCAGCTAGTGCCTGTACTTTGCCGAGCACGTCGGGGTAGCGCTTGAGGTGCGCGCCGCCGTTGACGTCGAACACCGATCCGGTGATCCAGGCGGCGCGGGGCGAGGTCAAGAACGCCACGGTGTGCGCGATGTCCTCGGGCAGGCCGGACCGCCCCAGCGGGGTGTTCTCGATGTATTCCGCGGTCAGGCCGGGCACCATCGCCAGGCCGGCCACCAGGGGAGTGTCCACCAGGCCGGGGGAGACGGCGTTGACCCGGATGCCGCGGGATCCCAGTTCCAGGGCGGCCACCTGCACCAGCATCAGCACCCCGGCTTTGGCGCTGCAGTACGCCGCCATCGACGTGCCCGGCTGGCGCCCGTTGAGCGAGGAGATGGCCACCACGGCGCCGCCTTCTTGCAGGGCGCGCGCGGCATGCTTGATCACCAGCATGGTGCCGGTGAGGCAGACGTCGATGGTGGTCTGCCAGCCGGCCAGGTCGATATCGGCGATCGGCCCGATCACCGACAGGCCGGCGCAACTGACCACCGAGCGGATCGGGCCCACGCGCTGGGCGGCTGCGAATGCCGCTGCGACACTGGCCTCGTCGGTGACGTCGGCGGCAACAGCGCTGGCGTGCTCGCCCAGTTCCGCCGCGCGGGCACGGGCGGCGGCTTCGTCGATGTCGGCGATCACCACATGATCGCCACGCTCGACCAGGGCGCGGGCGCTGGCCAGACCGATCCCGGACGCACCGCCGACTATCAGGGCCACCGGGGTCTGGTCGGCCATGGTCACACTCCTGTCGTCGTTGCGGTGCGGTAGGTGCGCTCGCGTTCCGGGCGCACCCACAAGGTGTCGGCGCCGACGTCGATGCCGTCGGCCACCAGCAGTCGTTTGAGGATCTTGTTGGTGGCCGTGGCGGGCAGCTGCGTGCTCACCCGGACATACCGCGGCCAGGCCTTGGGGGACAGGTCGTCTTGGGCGGCCAGGAAGTCGGCGAACTCGTCCTCGCTCAGCGACGCATGGTCGCGCAGCACCAGTGCCGCCATCACCTGATCGCCCACCTGGGGATCCGGCACCGCATAGACGGCCGCCTGGTTGATCGCCGGGTGGCGCATCAGGATTCGTTCCACCGGTGCGGCCGCCAGGTTCTCGCCGTCCACCCGCATCCAGTCGGCGGTGCGCCCGGCCAGGTAGATCCAGCCGTCGGCGTCGGCGTAGGCCAGGTCACCGGACCAGTACATGCCGTCGCGCATCCGCTCGGCGGTGGCCTGCTCGTTGTTGTAGTAGCCCGAAAAGAATCCCGCCCCGGCGGTGTTGACCAGCTCGCCGATCGCCTCGTCGGGGTTGGCCAGCGCGCCGTGTTCGTCGAAGACCGCGGGCGCACAGGGCTTTCCGGTGTCGCTGTTGTAGATGGCAACTCCCGGGAATCCGCGGCCCACCGAACCGGGTGGGGTGCCCTCGTCGCGGGTGATGGTGACCGCGTTCTCGGTGGAGCCGAAGGCGTCCACCACGTGGACACCGAACCGGCGGGCGAACTCGCCGATGTCGCGCTCGGAGGCCTCGTTGCCGAAGGCGACGCGCAGCGGATTGTCGGCGTCGTCGGGCTGCTCGGGGTGCGCCAGCAGATAGGCGAACGGTTTGCCGACGTAGTTCATGTAGGTGGCGCCGTAGCCACGGATATCGGCCAGGAAGCGTGACGCGGAGAACTTCGCCGGCGCCATCGCCGCACCGGCGACCACGGCGGGACCGAAGCCGGCGGCGATCGCATTGGAGTGAAACAGCGGCATGGACAGATAGATCACGTCATCGCTGCTCAGCCCGAATCGCTCGGTGAGGCTTTGGCCCGCCACCAAGACCATGAAGTGGCTGACCAGAACGGCTTTCGGGTCGCCACTGGTGCCGGAGGTGAAGATCAGCATGAACGGGTCCAGCGGCGCGACCTGGCGATGCGGCTGCAGCGGGCCGGCCTCCGCGCACTCCCGCTCCCAGGCCGGGTCGTCGACGTCGATGATCGTGATGCCGGCCAACTCCAGCCCGGTCAGCAATGCGCGGTGCGCGGTGTCCACCAGCAGGATCTGCACGTCGGCGGTGCGCAGGTCGGCGGCCAGGGCCGCGCCGCGGCGGGTGTCGTTGACCCCGCACAGGACATAGCCGCCCAGCCCGGCGGCGGCCAGCGCGGTGAGCATCGCGGGGGTGTTGCCCAGCAGCGCGCCGACGTGCAGGGGCCGGCCGGTGTCGGCGCGGGCGAGCACCGCCGCGCCGTGGCCGGCCGCGCGGTGCAGGTAGTGCGCCCAGCTCCAACGGATCTGGGTGCCGTCGGCCTCGGTGTGCAGCACCGCCAGACCGGTGTGGCCGGCGCGTTCGGCGAGCAGTTGCTGCAGCGTCTCGGCCACCGCGACCTCCTACCCCGTGGGTCTTCACGACGCGTGGCAATAGTACACAGATCGGATAATGTGTCTACACGTTGTCGACGCTTTCCGGGCAGGAGGTGGGCCGTGCACGCGACGTCCGCATCGGCGCCTTCGACAACCGAACGGCTGCTCGATGTCACCGAGAAATTCCTGGCCGACAAGGGGATTCGGGCTACCACGATGATCGACGTCGCCCAGGCGGCCGGAGTGTCGCGGGCCTGGCTGTACCGCATCTTTCCGGACAAGCCGACGCTGGTGGGCGCCGTTTTGATGCGGCTCATCGAGACCAGCTGGGCCCAGGCCCGCGCGGAGCTGTCGACCCTGGCCAACTTCGAGGACCGGCTGGTGGCCGGCGTACAGATCGGCCGACGCACCTACGACGATCCCGGCACGCTGCTGATGCGGCTGCGCACCGCCGAACCCGAGGAGTTCACCGCCTGCGCCGGGGCCGGGGTGCGCGGCCTGGTGCCCGACCTGGCGGCGTTTTGGTATCCGTTCGTGGCGGCCGCCGCCGACGACGGCGACATCCACCCCGACACCGAGCTGGCCGAGGCCAGTGAATGGATCGCGCGTGTGATGATCAGCTTTGGCAGCGTGCCGGGACATCACCTCAACCCCGACGACCCGGCTGCCGTGCGACGCCACGTTCGCCGGTATGTGTTGCCGGGGCTGCGCCAGGCACCGACGCCCGCGACACCGGAGGAGACGCGTTGACGCAGTGGTTTCTCTACCTCCCGCAGACCAGGGTCGGCATCGCCGAGCTGGTGGTGCGGGCGCAGGCGGCCGAAGCGGCGGGCTTTGACGGCGTGGCCTTCCTCGACCACCTCGACACCCCGATGGCCCCGTCGGATCCGCTCTGGGAGGCGATGACCGTGGCCACCTGGGTCGGCGCCCGCACCGAACGCCTCACGATCGGCCACGTGGTGCTGTGCGACGCGTTCCGGCACCCGGCCCTGCTGGCCAAACAGGCCACCACCTTGGCCGAAGCCACCGGCGGCCGCTTCGAGCTGGGCCTGGGGTCCGGCTCGATGCCCGACGAACTGCTCAAGTACGGCATCACCTCCGCCGGGCCGCGCCAACGCGTGGAGGCGCTGGGGCAGACGCTGGAGCTGCTGGGTCAGTACTGGAGCAGCGACGGGCCCCTCGCCCAGGCACCGGCGCCCAGCGCGCCGATACCGGTCGTGCTCGGCGGAGTCGGGCCCCGGATGCTCGGCCTGGTTCGCCGCTACGCCGACTGGTGGAACCTGCCGGCCACCCACGTCCATCAGCTGCCCGAGTTGCTGCCCCTGATCGGGTCGGCGCGCGCCTCGGTACAGCAGATGGTCGGTTTCGCCCGGCGCGATCAGGACCCGGCGGTGGTCGCGGCGACGGCACAACGCCGCTTCGGCCGACTGGGCTCGGGCCTGGTGTGCGGTGACGCCGCGGCACTGGCCGAGCACTTCTGCACACTCAAAAATCAGGGCGCCCAACGGTTCTACGTCTGGTTCGCCGATTTCGCGCCACCGGAGTCCATCGCCGAGTTCGCCGAGACCGTCATCGGTGCGGTCGACTCCGGCAGCTGAGCCCGGCCCGCAGACGGGTCAGTGCGCGGGTTCCGGCTCGTTCCAGCAGATCTCGATGTCGCCGGGATCGGTGCCCGGCACGTCGAGCTCGTCGGTGACCCGCACCCCCAGCCGACGGCCGGTGGCTGCATCGACAAAGCGCAGCGGCGGCTTTCCGTCGTGCAGGTACTTGTCGCCCCACTGCATCAGCGCCAAGAACACCGGCAGCAGATCCTCGCCGGCCGGGGTCAGCCGGTACTCGTCGCGGGCGCGCTGTCCGGACTCCTGGTAGGGCACGCGGTAGACGATCTCGGCGGCCTCGAGCTGTTTGAGCGCCCGCGAGACCGCCGGCGCCGACGCCCCGATCCGGGTGGTGAAGTCCTCGAAGCGGGTGGTGCCGAACAGGCATTCCCGCACCACCAGGAACGCCGTCTTGGTGCTGAGCACGTCCAGTAACCGGGCCACCGAGCAGGCGCTACCGATCGACCAGCGGGACCGGTCGCGCAGGCGGGGCTCGAACTCCATACCGACATCGTAGTTGACTAACGCTTGCATTATCCAGCCATCCGTGCTTGGCTCTTACTAACGTCATCGTTAGTCAGTGGGGAAGGGGTCGGGACATGGTTGCCGTAGAGAACAAGGTCGTGGTGGTCACCGGGGGACGACGCGGGCTGGGCGCCGCGCTGGTCGACGAGGTGCTGGCCCGCGGCGCACGCAAGGTGTACGCGACCGCCCGCAGCGCCTACACCGACGAGCGCCCGAACGTGGTGACCCACCCGCTGGAGGTGCGCTCGCCCGAATCGGTGGCCGAGCTGGCGGAGTTGGCCCACGACGCGCAGATCGTGTTCAACAACGCCGGCGTGCTGTTGCCGGACCCGTTGCTGACCGGCTCCTTCGACCGCATCACCGACACGTTCGACGTCAACGTTTTCGGCCCGCTGCGCGTGGCCCGGGCGTTCGCGCCGATCCTGGCCGCCAACGGGGGAGGGGCCCTGGTCAACATGCACTCGGTGTTGTCCTGGCTGTCGGGCTCCGGGGCCTACGGCGCCTCCAAAGCCGCCGCCTGGTCGGTGACCAACTCGCTGCGCGAAGAGCTCGCCGCCCAGCACACCCAGGTGGTGGGCGTGCACGCCGGACTGATCGACACCGACATGGTGTCCGACATCCCGGCGGCCAAGGTGACACCGGCCGACGTGGCCCGCCGGATCGTCGACGGCCTGGAGGCAGGTGCCGTCGAGGTGCTGGCCGATGAGCTGTCCGTCGACGTCAAGGCGTCCTTGTCGGGTCCGGTGGAAAAGCTGTCGTCGGCGCTGGCGCACTGAGGGGCAGAACCGCCATGCCGCTGTGGACCATTCACCACACCCCGGGACTGTTCAGCGCCGAAGACAAGCAGGCGCTGGCCGCCCGGATCACCGACCAGTACGCGCGAGCGGGGTTGCCGCGCTTCTATGTGGTCACGCTGTTCCACGAGACCGCGCCCGAGGACTTCTACGTCGGCGGCGAGCCGACCGCGGCCGGGGTCCGCATCGTGATCGACCACATCGCCCGGCGCGCCGCCGACTCCCAACACCGCCGGCGGATCGCCGAATGGATCAACCAGATCCTTATTCCGAGCCTGCAGTTCCCGGACCTGCACTGGGAGTTTCACGTCGATGAGACCAGCGAGGAAATGTGGATGATCAACGGGCTGGTGCCCCCGCCGGGCGGCTCGGAGGCCGAGACCCGATGGGCGCGGGAGAACGCGGTGTCGGCGTATTAGGGGGAGCGCCGCTCACACCACGCCGTAGCCCAACCGTTTCGCCGCACCGGCGAGGCGACTGGCCAGGTCGGGGTGGGTCAGCGGCAGTGACAGTATCGGGCGGCCGGGCATCGCGTCGGCGGCAGGCTGGAACAGCGCCAGACAGGGAGCGCCGCCGAACCTGCTGTTGTAGCGCAGGCCGTCAAGATCCGGGTGGGCGGCGGCGATGGTGCGCGCCCACTGTTGGGTGACGGCATGGGGCCCGGTGGAAAGGGCGTACGTTCCGCCGACACGGGTCGCCCACGCACCGTCGCTGTCGGTGGCGACGTCCAGGACGGTGAGCGCCCGGGTGAACGAGAGCCCCGTCAGATAAGGGTGGTTTCGGCCGCGGTCGATCGTGTGGTCGAACTGGAACGCCTCGGCCAGGGCCGCGTCTGGTGTCGATGCGCCGTACCAGACACCGCGTCCGGGATCCTCGCCGCAGGGCGGCTGATGGGGGTCGAAGCGCAGCAGTGGGCCGTAGGTACGCAACGCGTTCCAGGCCAGAACCCGGTCGCCTTCGGTTTCGTGGACCCGCCACCAGACCTCGCTGGTGGCGATGGCGCGGGTCTCGCCGGCCAGGAGGCCGAGTATGCGCAGGTCGTCCGGGGACGGTGGACCGGGCAACGTCTGATCAGGCTTCACGCCGACGCCCAGTCGCCCATCTCGATGAGGTCGACTACCGGCTCTTCGGACTCGCCGTGCAGCAGCCACTCTCTGACCGACTTGGGCTGGCCGTCGATGCGCAGCTCATGCTGGGGTGTCAGGAGGAATCCGGCCACCGCGGTGGGGTGCAGACCTTTGGTCAGAAGGTGGGGCAGCACGCGGTCCAGGCCCCGGACGTGCTTGAGCGCAAATGCGCCGCGGTTGTCGATGAGCTCGAACTGAACGGCGGGGTAGACCCAAGCGCCACCGTCGTCGATAGCCCACAGGGTGTGGTTGAGGCGGCGCTGCCGAATCCGAGAGTCGTTGACGCCCAATCCCTTGGCCACCTCGGCGGCGGTGTAGGCGGTGCTGTAGAGCCGGCCCATCCGCGCGGCGGCGTCCGCGGCAACCTCGGCGTAGGCCTCGCGGTCGGGAACCAGGCCGGCGTCGTCGAGCAGGCCGGCCTCGTCTGCGGTCAGCGTGGCGGCCCATGGTCGGCGCGCCGGCAGGGCCTTGAGCGCGGCGATGAACTCGTCGCGGCCCAAGTCGAACCTCTCACGCAGGAGCTGGTCCAGCTCGTCTACGGTCATCCGACCCCCTCGGTCCTAACGGTAACTAACGAAAGGATAGCACCGTTAGCGTGGGTGTGCCGGTCGTGTGGGCTGGTTGCGGGCGAACCCCCACCCAAACACAAAGGCCACGAACCATTTCTGGTCCGTGGCCTTTCTGCTGCGGTTCGCTAGAACCGCTCTCTGTGGGCGAAGGGGTGTGTGAGTTCATGACATAGGTGACAGATGAGTCGGGACATGGGTGACATCTGCAGTGATGGTCGATGAGCCGCGTCATAGGTGACAGTCATGGGTCATGTCCAAAGCGCGTGTGGCCGTCCTGGAAGTCCTCAGTGGAAACCTG
>NZ_LQOT01000048.1 GCF_002101585.1 Mycolicibacter engbaekii
TGGTAGCGCACTTGACTGGGGGTCAAGTGGTCGCAGGTTCAAATCCTGTCAGCCCGACAGAGTTTTAGCAGGTCAGAAGCCTGAACGGCTTGAGGGCCGTGCTGATTGCCACGGTTTGACGGCAACCGTGACGACAACTGGCGTACCATGCGCGGGTATGGCGAAGCGCGCAAATGGCCAGGGCACTGTTTACAAACGCGCTGATGGGCGCTGGGAAGGCCGGATTTCCTACATCGACTCCGACACCGGCCAACGGCGCCGACAAGCGGTTTACGGCAAAACGCAGCGGGCAGCGCTTGCCGCGATGAAGAAGATTCGGGAGCGACTCGACGCCGGCCAGCCAGCTCGAGATGCCTCGATAACACTCGGGGCATGGCTCAAGCAATGGCGCACCACGACGCTGGCGGTGTCCGATCGAGCAGCGACAACCCGCGAGCTGTACGCCACCCTGGTCCGCAAGCACCTCGAGGTTTCCCCGGTCGGAGCCGTGGCGCTCGACAAGCTGCGCCCGCACCACATCGAGGCCATGATCCTGGCCCAGCGGGAGGCCGGCCTTGCTGCCTCCACTATCCGATCCATTTTCGGGGTCCTGCGGCTGGCCCTAGACGGTGCAGTGCGAGACGGTCTGTTGGCTCGCAACCCGGCGGCCCAAGTGCAGCGCCCGGGGGTGAAACGGCAGGAGGCCCGGTACCTTGGCGGCGATGAGGTAGCGAGGCTCCTGGCGGCGGCCCGCCCATCGCGATACTGGGCGGCACTCGTGCTGATTGCTGGCACAGGAATCCGGCGCGGTGAAGCCTGCGGCCTGTCATGGGAGGCGGTGGATCTGGACGCTGGCACCATGCGGATCGCTGCCACCGTGTCGCGGGTCGGCGGGCAGTTAGTGACCGCGGAACCGAAAACAGACCGGAGTCGTCGTACCGTGCCGTTGTCGTCGGCGTTGGTGAACTTGCTCAAGGCGCATCGGGCCGAGCAGGCCGCAGAGCAGCTACGGGCTGGTGACCAGTGGCAGGGAAGCGGCTTGGTCTTCACTACCGAGTTAGGCGGCCCCGTCGATCCGCGCAACTTGTTGCGCGTGGTCCAGGTCGCCGCTGATACCGCGAATCTGGAAGGCGTTGGGACGCACACGCTTAGGCACGCGGCAGCTGTTGGCTGGCTCGAATCCGGCGTGCATATCAAGGCGGTTGCCGACTTGCTGGGCCATGCGTCGATTGCGGTGACCGGCGACATTTACGGGCACACCAGCGACGACACGGCGCGCGCAGCAGTCGACGGGCTGAGCGCCCGCCTTGGACTGTGACGTTCGTCACAGCCCTAATTATTGCGAATCCGCTGACCACAAGATTTTTCAGGACTAGCGCCTGCGGCCTTTTGCTTTTGTGTGCCTATCTCTCTGTAGAGTAATCTACAGGCGCACAACAGATTTCGTGTCCACACAGCTTGCCGGGTATCCGCGGTCGACCGCAGGATAGTCCCTGAGCAGCAGCCGAAAGCATCGGCAGCACGACACGGAAGGACTGTTCGATGATTGCCACTGACACACACCCGCGCCGTCTCGTACCACTCCCCGAAGCCTGGGCCGCACTCGGCGGTATCGGCCGCAGCACCGGCTATGAACTGATCGACGCGGGCAAGCTGACCCGAGTCAACCTCGGCCGCCGGGCTTTCATCACAGCCGAATCTCTGGACCGCCTCGTCGCTGAACTGACTGCCGAGGGCGAAGCGCGGACACAGGCATAACGTCCGCGGGGGTGGAGTGAAATGCGGAAATCCGCGGCCAGGGAGGGGCAATCCAGTTGGTAGACGCCGACAATGATGCCGATCCAAATACACACGGCACCAATATCAGTCGTGTCGAACCGCTCGACTTTGCAGCATGGGTCGACTCGAAACGCGCTCGGCAGCAGCGGCAGTCAGCCACCCTGACCCGGCACGCCGGTGACTACCGGCCAGCGGTGATTGCGGGTGTGGACCCCTACGCTGCCAAGGCTCTCGCTGAGGAATGCGCCGCGGTGGCTGGCACCGCGGAAGGTTCACGTAACGATCGACTGAACAGAGCAGCGTTCAACCTCGGGCAGCTCGTCGGGGCCAGCGCCCTCACCCGCGCCGCTGTGGAGCAGGCCCTAAGCGTCTCCGGTCAGGCTTGCGGGCTGGACGACAGCGAGATTGGGCCGACCATCGCCAGCGGCCTGAACGCTGGGATAGCGGAGCCCCGCGATATCCCGGCATCGGTGGTGGTGGACGTCGCTAACACCGACGTCGGCGGCCTTGGCGCCGGCGACAGCAGAGACGGTGAACGGGTGGACCCTTTTGAGGCGGCGGTCCAGGTGCAGATGGATGTGCTCCGTATCCGGGAAGAGGCTCGGCGCCGGTTCGCCGCCGAGCAGCGCCCACCGGTGGCGCTGCCACCGGTCACCAGCCTTACCGCGTTGCTGGACGAACCCGACGACCCAGTCGTGTACACCATCGACCAGCTCGCACCGGCTGGCGGCCGCACCCTGCTCGCTGCACAGCAGAAGGCCGGGAAAACCACGATGGTGAACAACGTGGTGCGGTCCCTCGCCGACGGCGAACCGTTCCTCGGCCGGTTCGCCCCAACTGCCGGCCCGCACCGCATCGCCATCATCGACAACGAGCTGGGCCGCAACAACACCCGCCGCTGGCTGCGCGCTCAAGGCATCACCAACACCGACGCCGTTGTCGATGTGGTGAGCCTGCGCGGACAGGTCGGCGCGTTCGACATCACCGACACCGGACTGCGGGCACGGTGGGCGCGACGCTTCAGAGAACTCGGCGTCACCTATCTCGTTTTCGACTGCCTACGCCCGATCCTCGACGCAATCGGGCTCGATGAACACCACGACGCTGGCAAGTTCCTAGTGCCATTCGATGCGCTGCTCCACGAGGCCGGTATCTGCGACGCACTGATGGTCCACCACATGGGGCACAGTGGGGAACGCGCCCGCGGTGACTCCCGCATCCTCGACTGGCCCGACGCCATCTGGCGGCTCATGCGGGAAGACACCGACAACCCGGCCTCGCCGCGCTACATGGCCGCACACGGTCGCGACGTGGACCTCCCCGAAGGAATGCTGACGTTCGACCCAGCCACCAAGCGACTCACCTACGGCGGCACCAGCCGCACCGAGCAGGCCATCGGGACCGCGCTACGTGCAGTCATCGCCACTGTTGCCGCATCGCCGGATCCACTGTCCGGTCGGGCCATCGAGGAAGCCGTGATGGCCGAGGGGCACACGCAGAAAGCGGTGCGGGGCGCCACCGACACCGGTATCAAGCGGGGGATGTTGAAGGTGGAGTGGGGTGCAAGGCGGGCCAAGCTTCACAGCATCGCGCACCCGTGCAGCGGATGTGGAATGCCGGTGGCGACTGGCCGAGACCGTCACGAGCAGTGCCCGGCGACGGTCGAAGGGCTGGACTTGTGACCCCCAGTGCGTCAGTGCGTTGGAGTGCGTTGCCAGTGCGTCAACGCACAGGGCGGCGGTCAGTGCGTCAGTGCGTCAGTGCGTATTTGCAACGCACTGCACTGTCTGCCCCCACCGCAGGTCACTACGAAGAAGAAAGGGCAGGCAGTGCGTCAGTGCATCGGCGTTGACATGGTGACCATCACGCCAGCCGTGTGGCTGATGAGTCGGATACATCTACGCGGCTACCGCAACGGTCGAACAGCGGCGCCGCTGGTGGCCGCAAACCGCCGCAATGTCCTGGTGCGACAGAAGCCGCGAGCTGACGATGGGCGGCCCCAACACCTACCGCCACGGCGGCCGTCAGTGGTGCGCCGATCGGAACCAGGAATGCCGACAGGCGATCCGCACAACCAACCACAGGGGGAACGATGACCGCCGCCATCAGTTACGACGAGGGGGAGAGCCCACAAAACCCGCCTTGGAGGCTCACCGACCGCAACATAGCGGCTCTACTGCACGCCTGCGAGGAGTATTCACGCACGGCGGCGGTGGTGTCACCGGCCGTCACCGAAGCCGCCTGGAAGCTGTCGGCAATGACAGTCGACCTGGCTGCAATGTCGCGGCGACACCGGCCGGCACGTGACCGAATAGGCTTGATGGACAACGACGCGCAAACCATCGATACCGGTGAAGCAGCGCGGATTCTTGGCCGCCACCCCCGCTGGGTGCAGCGGCACCGGCAAGAACTCGGTGGATACCGCGACGGCCGCGGTCGGCTCAGATTCGACGCCGCCGCCATTACTGCCTACCACCGCGACCACAGCATCGAAGGAGACCGTCATGCCCACACAGGGTGAGATCGTCGCCGCGCTCCGATCCATGAGCCTCGGCGAATTCAAAACCACGATAGCCAGAGCGAGACCCCCGGAGGACTACGACTCCGGTGCCCGCAAAGCCGCGGCCGCCGAAGGACTTCGAGCGTTATTGCGCCGCGGAAGTACCTCGGTCGCGGACGCCCTGGGCGAACACAACGACTCGAGTGAACGGCGGGCAGCAGCCCGGCGGCTACTCCACGGCCACGCCGAGCCCGATGCTGCGGAGCGACGGAAAACCGAAGCGGTTGTGAGGCTCTCCGACTATCAACGGTCGTCTTTGGGCCGCGGTACCCGGATCACGCCGGGCACTGCACCCAGCGACCGCAGCAACGCGCTCGACGCGATCAGTCAGCACGTCAACGTCGACCCGTCGCCCAACACTGGCGGCACCTACTAGGACACGAAAGAGGTTATTGATGTTCAACCGTGACGCCCTCGCCGAAGTCAAGGCGCGCAGAGCGATTCGGGAACTGACCGCGCTGAACATCAGCGTTCCGCAGCCGGTAAAGGATCAGCTCGACCAGCTCGACACGTTGGCCGCAGCTGCTCCGAAGCATCCCGGCGATCAAGCACTCATCGAGGCGACAATCGCTGGTGACCCGGACCAGATTATGAAGGAGGCCATCGCCCTGGCTACGCACGAACATCGGCAACGCGCCCACGCCGCCGCGGTCCAACGGGCCGGTGCTGCTGTCAGCGCCGCCCTGCGCGCCAACCGCAAGCCGATCGTTGACGCGTTGACCGAGCAGGCGCAACAGGCCGCCAACCGGGTTGCGGCTGCCCGCAACCTCGGCGATACCACCGTTGAATCGCTGGTGCTGGCCGGCCGGCACGACGACGCCAGCCTGCTGGCCGCAGTCGGGGCCAACCGCCAAGTGTTCCGCCGCCTGGTGGGGTGGGCTGATCGGAATCTTGGCCAGCTGCTGCCTGTTTCTGACCCCGACAGCGCTCCCGAATAAGCCTCGGGGATCGGTGAGTTTGGGCCGCGCCCGCTGCTGGCTGCCGCCGCCCGCCGCCGATCCCCGACCCACACGGCCGGCGCCGACGTGAAACCGACTGCTGCCGGGATGTACCGCATCTCCTCGGACCGGCGCGGTGGGGAGGACGTCGGCGTCGGCCGTGTCCACAATCCCCGGCCCCCCATGTGTGTCCAAGCAGCCGTGCAGGGGGGGCTGGCCACAGCGAAAGGACGGACCCCATGCCCGGACCCACCCACACCACCACCGGACCCGCCGGCCCGGGTCGCCGGCCCTGGCTGCCCCAGGACGAATACGACCGGATCCACTTCGACCGGCGTGTCCGTTGGTGCGTCGAAGAAGGCGATCACCGGCAAGCTGAACTCAAACGGCACCGCACACGCCACCTCGGCGCGCGATGGAAACGTGCACGGTGAGCAGCAGCACAAGCGCCGACGGTGGGCCGCAACCAGGTCAACGACGTAAGCCATCGCACAACTGGTCACGCAACGGCGGCACAGCATCAAGCCGCGTAACCAGCGGCAGACAATGGCGACTGCTGCGCGAACGAATCATGCGGCAAGCAGGCAGAACATGCGAGGTCGTCGGCTGTGAACTGCCAGCACACGCCGTCGACCACATCACGCCCGTCAGCCTGGGCGGCGCCGAGCTGGGCCCCGACAATTTGCAGGCAGTCTGCGAACCACACCACCGGGAAAAGACAGCCCGCGAAGCGGCGGCGGCGGCAGCGGTGAAACGGGCGGCACCGAAGCCGCAGCGCCGGGGCCGCATTCACCCGGCCGACGTGCTGCGCGGCGCGGCGCCCGCACCGACCGAGGGGTGGGGGCAGTCCCCGCCGGCGAGGCGGACCCCGAGGCCGACATAGGGCGTGCCTGTCCGCGCAATGCGTCGAGATTTTGAGAGGAGCGCCAAAGTATGAGTGCAGGAGACGACCTTCGGGCGGCGTGGGCGGCTGAGCTGGCCGCAGCTGACCCGGCACTGGAATGGAGTCCGCATGAACTGACCCACCTGGATGCGGCTTGCCGGGCTGCGGACCGAGCTGAAGCGTTGCGGTTGGCGTTCGCTGCCGAGCAGGCCGGCGAACAGCGGCCCGACGTTCTGGTCAAGCTGAGCAGCGAGTTGCGGATGTTGGACAAGGCGGTCGCTGACCACCTGGGGCGGCTGACGTTGGCCGAGGACGAACGGGTGAAGTCGCCGCAGCATCAGGCGGCGGCTAATGCCCGCTGGGATGCTCGGCGGGCTCAACATGAGCAGAACAGGCAGGTCGCGTATGGCAAGGCGTAAGAGCGTTCAGGCGGTGCGGGGGACGCCTGATGATTTGCGAGCGGCGGCGGCTGACGCGTTGAAAGCGGATCTGGCGATCTATCGAACGAATGGCGTTCCGCATCCCCCGTCCCTTGATGTGTGGCTGGCTGGGGTTGGCAATGTCAACTTGAACTGGCCCCGGTGTGACGGTTGGATTTGGCCCCATCCGGTGAGGTTCGGTTGAGGTGGTT
>NZ_LQOT01000049.1 GCF_002101585.1 Mycolicibacter engbaekii
CGCAGCGCCTCAGCAACAATCGCCCGACGATCCGGACCCCCCACCGACGCAGCACTCTTCTCGCTCAACTCAACCTCTCCGACAGCTGCGCGAGCAGCTCGTCATCACTCATGTCGTCGTAGGCGTCGGCGCTGTCGTGTTCGGCGGCCTCCACCAGCTCCGGCAGGATCGTCGCCAGGTACTGCGTCAACGCGTCAACGGTCGGATAGTCGAAAACCACCGCTGCCGGCAGGGTTTCGCCCAGGCTGTCCGACAGGGCCCGCTGCAGGGTGACGCTCATCAGCGAATCCATCCCGGCCTGGAAGAAGCCGACAGTCGGGTCCAGCGCGTGGCGCGATGCCAGTCCCATGGCGGCGACGACGTGGTCGGTGACGTGGTCACGGAGCAACTCCGCGCGCTGTTCGGGCTCGGCCTCGGCCAGGGTGCGGCGGAACTCGGTCAGTGATGCCGCGGGTCCATCCGCCGGGGCCGCGACGGCCAGCAGTTCGTCGGCGATGCGCAGCGCCGCCCGGGTGCGGTATGCGGCGATCAGCCGCGGCCAGTCGGCCGCGACCACGGTGTGCCGCGCGGCATTGTGCGCACCGATCACCAGGGGCAGTGCGGTGATGGCGACGTCGTCGGTCATCGGCTCCAGGCCCGAGTCAACGGTCACCTGCCGCTCGGCGTCGGACTGGGTGTCGGTCAGCGACTTCCACAGCCCCCAGTTGATGGCCGTGGCGGGCAGGCCGGCCGCACGCCGGGCGTAGGCGAAGGTGTCCAGGAAGGTTGTGGTTGCCGTGTAGTGCGCCAGCCAGCGCGACCCGGTGATACCCGAGATCGAGGAGAACAGCACGAAATAGCGCACCGGGTGCCGCAGGGACAGCTTGTGCAGTACCGCGACCACATCCAGTTTCGGGCGGAACATGGTGACGACGTCGTCCTCGGTCATGTCGCGCAAGGTCACCGGGCCGCCGGCGAACGCCGCCACGTGGATGCCTTCCAGCGGTGGCAGGTCGGCGCCGAACCGCTCGAACAGTGCGCTCATCGCGGACTCGTCGGCAGCGTCGGCGGCCACCGTCACCAAGGTGGTTCCGGCCGAGGCCAACTCGGCGGTCAATGCGTCCAGTCGCGAGCCGGGCTGCCGGGACACCGCGACGATGGTCTTGGCCCCGCTGGCCGACAGCTGACGCACCAGCTGCGGTCCGATGTTGCCGGTGGCGCCGATGACGACGTGGCAGCTGCCGGGGTCGAAGGCGACCGGCGCCGCACCGGTGGGACGGCCGCCGAGCAGACGCGGCACCCGGCGGATACCGGCCCGGTAGACGATCTGGTCCTCATCGTCGGCCGTGCTCGCCTCGGCGAGCAGGTACCCGGCGACCAGGGCCGGAGGCACCGACTCGTCGACGTCGATCACCCGGCCCCAGATCTCGGGGTGTTCCAGGGCCAGGCTGCGACCCAGGCCCCAGAGCACGGCGTGCGCCGGGTTGGCCCGGTCGCCCTCCCCCACGGGCTGGGCGTTGCGCGTCAGCAGGAACAGCTTCGCCGGGCCCAGGGCCGAACCGGCCATCGCGGTGGCCAGCCGTCGCGCCGCGTTGAACGCCTCGTAGGCCGGCGCGGCACTCAGTGCGCTCGCGGTGGCCGGCGGCGCGTACAGCACGTGGCTGGCGGTGCCCAGTGCGGCGGCCAGCGTCGCGGGGTCCGCGCCCGCATCCAGCACCGATGCCTCGAGGACCCGCACGCCGCCGGCGCAGGAGAGCTCGGCGCCGAGGTCCGGGTCGCCGATCACCAGCCACGACTGCTCGGCGGACGCCTCGCCGGCCGGGGCCTCGGTGGCCGGCCAGGTCAACTCGCACCACCAGTCTTCGGGCACCGAGCCGGGGCTGCCCGCCGCCCGCTGACCGGCCTCGGCGGCCGGGGCGGCGCGCCGGGTCAGCTCGATCCAGTAACTGCTGTGCTGCCACGGGGTGGCCGGCAGCACCGGGTGCGGCTCCGGCGGGTGCGGCGTCTGCGGCGGCTGGGTGGTGTGCGTCCGGTTGAGGTTGGTGTGGAAGCTGACGGCATCGTCGCCGTCGCGGACCAACGTTCCGACGGCGTGGTGATGCCCGCCGAGGGCCTCCACGGTGTCGGCGATCGCGTGCGTCAGGATCGGATGGGCGCTGACCTCGACGAATGTCGTGTACTCCGCTGCCGCGGCCGCGACTGCCTGAGTCAGCAGCGCCGGCTTGCGGACATTGTCCACCCAGTAGCCGGCGTCCAGGATCGGCATGCCACCGGCCGGCATGGCGGCTTCGGTCACGGTCGAATAGAACGGGATGGTGGCGACTTCGGGCGTCAGGTGCTCCAGTGCCGCGCGCAGCTCCGGCAGGATCGGGTCCATCAACGCGGTGTGCGAGGCCACCTCCATGTTGACCCGCCGGGCGAACTTGTTCTGGCCGCTCACCGCGGCGATGACGGCGTCGACCGGCGCCACCGGCCCGGCCACGACGGTCTGCTTGGGCGACAGGTATCCCGCCACGCTGACATCCGGGTAGCCGGCCAGCAGCTCCTCGGTGGTGGCAGCGTCGAGGTTCAACGAGGCCACCGCGCCCTGCCCGGCCTGCCGCGACATCAGCTTCGAACGGGCCGCGATGACCCGGAATCCGTCGGCCGGGCTCAACGCACCGGCCACCACCGCGGCCGTGACTTCGCCCATGGAGTGACCGATGACGGCGTCGGGGTGCACGCCGTAGGAGCGCCACAGCTCGGTCAGCGCCAATTGCAGCGCCATCAGGACGGGCTGGACCTGCGCGTCTCCGCTGACCGGCTCGCCGCCGGAGATCACCTCCCACAGCGAGAACCCGACGTGTTCGACGAACGCCGGTTCCAGCACGGCCAGCGCCCGGGCGAAGGCCGGCTCGTCGGTGAGCAGTTGCCGGCCCATGCCGGCCCAATGGGAGCCCTGCCCGGAGTAGACGAACACGGTGCCGGGGCCGCACGGGCCGTCGTGCGGACCGACGACGCCGCACCCGGGCTCATCGAGCGAGCTGCCGTCGGCCAGTGCCCGCAACCCGCGGATCGCCGCGTCGCGGTCGCGGGCGCATACCGTGCCGAACAGCGGTTGCCGGGCGCGGTGGTGATTGAGCGTGTGCGCGACGTCGGCCAGTGCCACCCCGGAGCCGTCGCCGGCCAGCCAGTCGGCCAGCTCGCGCGCGGTTGCCGAGATCCGTTCGGGGGTGCGCCCGGAGACCACCAGGGTGGTGACCGCCGGGTCTGCTTCGCGCGCGGCGACCCGAGCGGGCGGAGCCTGCTCGATGACCACGTGGGCGTTGGTGCCGCCGAACCCGAAGGAGGAGATCCCGGCCCGCCGCGGGTGATCCGATGACGGCCAGTCCTGCTGTTCGGCGACGACCTTCAAGCGCATCTGGTCGAAGGTGATGTGCGGGTTCGGCGTGTTGAAGTGCAGGTTCTTCGGAATCGTCCCGCGCTGCACCGCCAGCACCGCCTTGATGAAGCCCACCATGCCCGCGGCGGCCTCGAGGTGGCCCATGTTCGACTTCGCCGCCCCGATCAGCAGCGGGGACTCCGGGGACCGGCCCCGTCCCAACACGGTTCCCAGCGCCTTGGCCTCGATCGGATCGCCCAGCAGGGTTCCGGTTCCGTGGGTTTCGACGTAGTCGACCTCCTGCGGCGCGATTCCGGCGTCGGCATAGGCCGACCGCAACACCGCCATCTGGGCAGCCGGGTTCGGCGCGAGCAGTCCGTTGGAGTGGCCGTCCTGGTTGATGGCCGAACCGCGCACCACAGCCAGCACCCGGTCGCCGTCGCGGCGGGCATCGGACAGGCGCTTGAGCACCACCACGCCGCAGCCCTCGCCGCGCACGAACCCGTCGGCGTCGGCGTCGAAGGCGTGGCACGCCCCGGTGGTCGAGAGCGCCCCGCTCTGGTCGAAGCCCCGGAACACCGCCGGGGACATGAGCAGGTTCGCCCCGCCGGCGATCGCGGTCTCGCTTTCCCCGGAACGCAGACTCCGGCACGCCAGGTGCAGTGCGACCAGCGAGGACGAGCACGCGGTGTCCACCGTCACCGAAGGACCACGCAGATCCAGGAAGTAGGACAGCCGGTTGGCGATGATGCTCAGCGCCCCGCCGGGGTTGCTCCAGGCGTCCACGCCGGTCAGGTCGGCCGACGCGTGGCAGCCGTACTCGGTGATGCTGGCACCGACGTATACGCCGGTCTGGCTTCGGCGCAACGAGGTCGCCGGAATGCCGGCGTGCTCGAGGGCTTCCCACGCGACTTCGAGCAGGAGTCGCTGCTGCGGGTCCATCTTGACCGCTTCGCGGCTGGAGATCTCGAAGAAGTCGGCGTCGAACGCGGCGATGTCGCGCAAAAACGATCCCCAGCGGGTGGTGCGGGCGATCGCGTTGCCGGTCTCCGGCGATCCGTCGTCGAAGGGCTCCCAGCGATCGGCGGGCACTTCGGTGACCGCATTGCCGCCGTCGATGAGGAATTGCCAGTAGGCGTCCGGTGAGTTGATGTCACCGGGGAACCGGCAACCCAGGCCGATCACGGCAATGGGTTCGTCGGTGCCGGCGCGGCCGGGTTCGGGGGTCCACTCTTCGTCGGCGGCTTCGGGCTCCAGCAGGAACCTGGCCAGTTCCGCCACCGACGGGTGCTGCCACAGTTCCACCGGTGAGACTTTGCGGCCGAGAAGTTCGGACAGTTCGCCGCAGAGCACCACCGCATCACGGGAACCGACGCCCAGGTCGTTGAGCGACGCGTCGAAATCGATGTCCTCGAGGCTGCAGCCGATGTTGGTGACCAGGTAGTCGGCCAGCCAGTGGCGCAGGCCCTCTTCGTCAAACGCTGCGGTCATGCGGAGAACTCGATTCGCACTAGATCCCGTCCCATCCGGCCGGAGCCGATTCCACGCTGTCGAACAGCTCATCCAACACACTGTCGGCAGAGTCTGGCAGGTCGTCGTCGGCGGTGGCCACGCCACCGCCGGAATCCTCCTGCGGAACCAGCTTGCCGGCCAGGTGTGCTGCCAGCGCCGCGGTTGTCGGGTGGTTCCACAGCATGGTGGCCGACAGCTCCAACCCGACCAGCGCTTCGATGTCGCGCCGCACCGCCATGGCCATCACGGAGTTCAGACCGAGTTCGGCGAACGGCCGGTCGAGCTGCAGTTCAACCTCCGACATGCGAAGTTCCCGCGCCAGGATGGCGCGCAGCTCGACCTCCAGCTCGCTGACGACTTCGTCGGCGGGCAGCTGGGCCCAGTCGCGGACCGGTCCGCCGGCAACCGCGTCGGCGGCCGCCGCGTCCGCCGACGGCAGCGGCACCATCACGACCTGGGCGAGGTCGTAGTGCTCCGCGTGGTCCCAGGCGGCGAACGCCTCCGCGGGGGTGATGGGCCGCGAGCCCATCCGCTCGAGTTCGTGTAGCACCACATGGGCCTCAGCGCCGAAGCCCAAGCCCTTCCAGGCCACCCAGTCCAGGCTGACGCTGTGGCAGCCGCACTGGTGGCGGGCGCGGGCGAGTCCGTCCAGATAGGCGTTGGCACTGGCGTAGGCGCCCTGGCCGGGCACGCCGAAGACGGCGCCCGCGGCGGCGGTCATGAAGAAGAAGTCCAGGCTCGTGGGCGGGAAGAGCTCGTGCAGCACCTGGGCACCGGCGACCTTTGGCCACATGGTGTCCCGCAGCCGGTCGGCGTCGACCTCGGTGAGCAGCTGGCCCTCGGTGATTCCGGCGGCATGGATGATGCCGCGAATCGGCGGGGCTCCGGCCTGGTCGCGGCGGTCCAGCAGGTCCGTGACCGCAGACCGGGAGCCGACGTCGAGGGCGGCCACCTCCACGGTGACGCCGCGCCGCTCCAATGCCCGGATGGCGGCGACCTTGTGACGGATGCCGGCCTCGAGTTCTTCGGAGTCCCAGTCGCGGCGGGCGGGCAGGGCGCTGCGGCCGGCCAGCAGCAGGCGCCGGGCGCCGCGGTCGGCCAACCACCCGGCCATCAACAGGCCGAGGGCGCCCATTCCGCCGGTGATCAGATAGGTGCCGTCGGGCTGGCACACCATGGGTTCGCGCTGTGCCGGGCCGGAGATCGGGGTGAACGCCGTGGTGCGGATCTGGCCGTCGCGCAGCACCAGGATGGACTTGGCCGGCGTGCGCAGGATGCCCGAGAGCACCGCCGCGTCGCCGGCGGAGATGTCCGCGGCGGCCAGGTCCACCAGCCCGCCGCAAAGTTGCGGTTGCTCCGCCCGGATCACCCCGGCCATACCCCACAGGCAGCTTTGCCGCACGGCGGCATCGGAGGCCGCCTCGTAGACGCCGCGGGTGACGATCCACAGCGCGGGCGGGCGGGTGTCGCGCTGCGCCAGGGTCGCCACCAGTTCGGCGACCTCGCCGGCCAGCCGCGACGCGCAGTCCAGGTCGGATTCGCCGGCAGGGCCCGGGTCCGCGACGTAGACGACGGCCTGGGCCTCGGCGAGTCCGGCAGCCTGGTGCCCGGCCGCGGTCAGTGCGTCGCGCAGGCCGGTGGCGGCGGCGCTGTCGCCGATCACCGTCAGGGTGCCCGGTTCAGCCGGGTTCTCCGGTGCGGCGTCCCAGGGCTGCCAGTCGATTGCGTGGGCGATCGAACTCGGGTCGTCGGTGGGCCGTGCCGCACTGAGCGCGGTGTAGCGCAGCCCGCGCACGTCGATGCATCCCGTGCCGTCGCCGGTGGTGACGGCGATGTCGACGACAAGCTCACCGGTGCCGCCGTCACGGCGGCCCACGGTGACTCCGGCCCGGCCGTCGGCGGGCGCTGCGCGGAAACGGATGGCGTCGACGGTGGCGGGCACCATCAGTTCGGGATCGGCGTCGTCGACCATGCGGGCGACGTGCAGTGCGGCGTCGAGCATCGCGACCGTGGGGGTCTGCTCGGCCGTGAGGTCGGCGCGCAGGCGCCCGGCGGTGGATCGGCCGGACGTCACCGTCCACGGGAACGGCCGGCCTTCGCTGCCCCAGGTGAGCCAGAACGCACTCACCGCGGCGTCGTCGAATTCCGTTCCGCTGTGACCATTGCTGAGGGCGGAATCGGCCGAGGTCCAGTCGGATTCGTCGCCTGCGGTGATCCGTGCACTGAGGTGCTTGACCCAGCGTGCCTGCGGGTCGTCGCTCACCGCTCTGGATGACACGGTCACGGTTTCGGCGTCGGCGACCACCTGGATGGTCCGTGGCCGGTCGAGGACGATCGGGTGTTCGAAGCGAATGTCGCTGACCGCCGATTGCCCGCTTACGTGCAATGCGGCATCCGAAACCGTTTGCAGCAGCACCGATGCCGGCACCAGCTCGACTCCGTTGTTGCGATGGCTGCCGGGGTAGGGCTTGTTCTCCGGCGACAGCCGGGCTTGCCAAAGGTGCACCGCCGGCGTGCTGCCGATCGCGATGTGGGTGCCGAGCAGCACACCGGGCGCTGGCGCGGATTCGGCTGCGGTGACGGCGTTTTCGAGGTCGAGCCAGTGCCGGGTGTGCCGCCACGGCGTGGCCGGCAGCGTCGGATAGGGTCCGGCCGGGTGCGGCAGGTCCCGCGGGCTGACCGGGTGTGCGCTGTTGAGGTGCTGATGGAAGACGACGGTGTCGTCGCCGTCGCGCACCAGAGTCGCGATGCTGGCGTGCGGCACCGCGTCCAGGATCTCGTCGATGGTGTGGGTCAGCAGGGGGTGCGGGCTGATCTCGATGAAGGTGCCGTACTTGTCCCCCGCGGCGGCGACGGCCTGGTTGACCAGTGCGGGTTTGCGCACGTTGGCCGCCCAGTAGTCCGCATCGAGCACCGGGGT
>NZ_LQOT01000050.1 GCF_002101585.1 Mycolicibacter engbaekii
GGGCGTGTTGTTTGAGAACTCAATAGTGTGTTTGGTGGTTTTTGTTTGTTGTTGTTTTTTGCCATGCCTTCGGCGCCCCGTGTTGGGGGTGTGGCGTTTTTTTGATGTCAGTTTTTGACTGATGTTTTGGGATTGTTTCCAAATGGTTTTTGTTTGGAGAGTTTGATCCTGGCTCAGGACGAACGCTGGCGGCGTGCTTAACACATGCAAGTCGAACGGAAAGGCCCCTTCGGGGGTACTCGAGTGGCGAACGGGTGAGTAACACGTGGGTGATCTGCCCTGCACTCTGGGATAAGCCTGGGAAACTGGGTCTAATACCGGATAGGACCGCGCGCTTCATGGTGTGTGGTGGAAAGCTTTTGCGGTGTGGGATGGGCCCGCGGCCTATCAGCTTGTTGGTGGGGTAATGGCCTACCAAGGCGACGACGGGTAGCCGGCCTGAGAGGGTGACCGGCCACACTGGGACTGAGATACGGCCCAGACTCCTACGGGAGGCAGCAGTGGGGAATATTGCACAATGGGCGCAAGCCTGATGCAGCGACGCCGCGTGGGGGATGACGGCCTTCGGGTTGTAAACCTCTTTCAGTATCGGCGAAGCTCCGTGGTTTTCTGCGGGGTGACGGTAGGTACAGAAGAAGCACCGGCCAACTACGTGCCAGCAGCCGCGGTAATACGTAGGGTGCGAGCGTTGTCCGGAATTACTGGGCGTAAAGAGCTCGTAGGTGGTTTGTCACGTTGTTCGTGAAAACTCACAGCTTAACTGTGGGCGTGCGGGCGATACGGGCAGACTAGAGTACTGTAGGGGAGACTGGAATTCCTGGTGTAGCGGTGGAATGCGCAGATATCAGGAGGAACACCGGTGGCGAAGGCGGGTCTCTGGGCAGTAACTGACGCTGAGGAGCGAAAGCGTGGGGAGCGAACAGGATTAGATACCCTGGTAGTCCACGCCGTAAACGGTGGGTACTAGGTGTGGGTTTCCTTCCTTTAGGGATCCGTGCCGTAGCTAACGCATTAAGTACCCCGCCTGGGGAGTACGGCCGCAAGGCTAAAACTCAAAGGAATTGACGGGGGCCCGCACAAGCGGCGGAGCATGTGGATTAATTCGATGCAACGCGAAGAACCTTACCTGGGTTTGACATGCACAGGACGCCGGTAGAGATATCGGTTCCCTTGTGGCCTGTGTGCAGGTGGTGCATGGCTGTCGTCAGCTCGTGTCGTGAGATGTTGGGTTAAGTCCCGCAACGAGCGCAACCCTTGTCTCATGTTGCCAGCACGTAATGGTGGGGACTCGTGAGAGACTGCCGGGGTCAACTCGGAGGAAGGTGGGGATGACGTCAAGTCATCATGCCCCTTATGTCCAGGGCTTCACACATGCTACAATGGCCGGTACAAAGGGCTGCGATCCCGTGAGGGTTAGCGAATCCTTTAAAGCCGGTCTCAGTTCGGATTGGGGTCTGCAACTCGACCCCATGAAGTCGGAGTCGCTAGTAATCGCAGATCAGCAACGCTGCGGTGAATACGTTCCCGGGCCTTGTACACACCGCCCGTCACGTCATGAAAGTCGGTAACACCCGAAGCCGGTGGCCTAACCCTTGTGGAGGGAGCCGTCGAAGGTGGGATCGGCGATTGGGACGAAGTCGTAACAAGGTAGCCGTACCGGAAGGTGCGGCTGGATCACCTCCTTTCTAAGGAGCACCATGTTCCCCCGTCCCCGCAACCGTGCGGGAAGTCGATGGTTGGGATATTTTTCGCCGGCGCCTGTAGTGGGTTGTCGGTGGTGCAGATTATTTGAAACGGCAGCAGCTTTGATCACCAACCACCAGGAGCGCTTGTTCCTGGTGGCCGGCTTCGGTTTCGGGGCTGGGCACACTGTTGGGTCCTGAGACAACAGGCCCGTTTTTCGCCCCTGTGTGGGGTGGGTGTGTTGTCGCTCCATCTTGGTGGTGGGGTGTGGTGTTTGTTTTGTGGATAGTGGTTGCGAGCATCTAGCAAGCAAGGCTCTAGGGTTTTGTTTGTTTTTGCAATTTTTGTTTCTTGGTTTTTGTGTTTGTAAGTGTTTAAGGGCGCATGGTGGATGCCTTGGCATCGAGAGCCGATGAAGGACGTGGGAGGCTGCGATATGCCTCGGGGAGCTGCCAACCGAGCGTGGATCCGAGGATGTCCGAATGGGGAAACCCGGCACGAGTGATGTCGTGTCACTCACTGGTGAATATATAGCCAGTGTGGAGGTAACGCGGGGAAGTGAAACATCTCAGTACCCGTAGGAAGAGAAAACAAAATGTGATTCCGTGAGTAGTGGCGAGCGAAAGCGGATGAGGCTAAACCGTATGCATGTGATACCGGGTAGGGGTTGTGTGTGCGGGGTTGTGGGAGTGTCATGTCTGGTTCTACCTGGCCGGAGGGCAGTGACAAAGTGTTGTGGTTAGCGGAAGTGGCCTGGGATGGTCTGCCGTAGACGGTGAGAGCCCGGTACGTGAAAACCCGACACCTGCCTTGTGATGTTTCCCGAGTAGCAGCGGGCCCGTGGAATCTGCTGTGAATCTGCCGGGACCACCCGGTAAGCCTGAATACTACTCGATGACCGATAGCGGATTAGTACCGTGAGGGAATGGTGAAAAGTACCCCGGGAGGGGAGTGAAATAGTACCTGAAACCATGTGCCTACAATCCGTCAGAGCCCTCCCTTGTGGTGGGGTGATGGCGTGCCTTTTGAAGAATGAGCCTGCGAGTCACCGGCACGTCGCGAGGTTAACCCGTGTGGGGTAGCCGTAGCGAAAGCGAGTCTGAATAGGGCGTATCACATCCGTTGGGGTGTGTGTAGTGGCGTGTTGTGGACCCGAAGCGGAGTGATCTACCCATGGCCAGGGTGAAGCGCGGGTAAGACCGCGTGGAGGCCCGAACCCACTTAGGTTGAAGACTGAGGGGATGAGTTGTGGGTAGGGGTGAAAGGCCAATCAAACTCCGTGATAGCTGGTTCTCCCCGAAATGCATTTAGGTGCAGCGTTGCGTGTTTCTCACCGGAGGTAGAGCTACTGGATGGCCGATGGGCCCTACTAGGTTACTGACGTCAGCCAAACTCCGAATGCCGGTGAGTGTAAGCGTGGCAGTGAGACGGCGGGGGATAAGCTCCGTGCGTCGAGAGGGAAACAGCCCAGATCGCCGGCTAAGGCCCCAAAGCGTGTGCTAAGTGGAAAAGGATGTGCAGTCGCTTAGACAACCAGGAGGTTGGCTTAGAAGCAGCCACCCTTGAAAGAGTGCGTAATAGCTCACTGGTCAAGTGATTGTGCGCCGATAATGTAGCGGGGCTCAAGCACACCGCCGAAGCCGCGGCAATCCGTAAGGATTGGGTAGGGGAGCGTCCTGCATCCGGTGAAGCCACAGAGTGATCTAGTGGTGGAGGGTGTGGGAGTGAGAATGCAGGCATGAGTAGCGATGAGGCAAGTGAGAACCTTGCCCGCCGAAAGACCAAGGGTTCCTGGGCCAGGCCAGTCCTCCCAGGGTGAGTCGGGACCTAAGGCGAGGCCGACAGGCGTAGTCGATGGACAACGGGTTGATATTCCCGTACCCGTGTGTGGGCGTCCCTGATGAATCCATTCTGCTAACCACCCAAATGGTGGTCGATCAATCCCTTCGGGGAGCGACGATCGCCGGCTGCGTGGGACCCGGGTGGGTAGTAGTCAAGCGATGGGGTGACGCAGGAAGGTAGCCGTACCAGTCAGTGGTAATACTGGGGCAAGCCCGTAGGAAGTCAGATAGGCAAATCCGTCTGGCATATATTCCGAGAGGTGATGCATAGCCGATTGCGGCGAATTCGGTGATCCTATGCTGCCGAGAAAAGCCTCTAGCGAGCACACACACGGCCCGTACCCCAAACCAACACAGGTGGTCAGGTAGAGAATACCAAGGCGTACGAGTGAACTATGGTTAAGGAACTCGGCAAAATACCCCCGTAACTTCGGGAGAAGGGGGACCCTCATACCGTCATGGCCCTTGCGGCCGGCAGCGGGAGGGGGTCGCAGAAACCAGTGAGAAGCGACTGTTTACTAAAAACACAGGTCCGTGCGAAGTCGCAAGACGATGTATACGGACTGACGCCTGCCCGGTGCTGGAAGGTTAAGAGGACCGGTTAACCCTTCGGGGTGAAGCTGAGAATTTAAGCCCCAGTAAACGGCGGTGGTAACTATAACCATCCTAAGGTAGCGAAATTCCTTGTCGGGTAAGTTCC
Source organism: Mycolicibacter engbaekii (assembly GCF_002101585.1). Classification (GTDB taxonomy): domain Bacteria; phylum Actinomycetota; class Actinomycetes; order Mycobacteriales; family Mycobacteriaceae; genus Mycobacterium; species Mycobacterium engbaekii. Next base: position 4,225 of record NZ_LQOT01000050.1, read on the forward strand.
GACCTGCACGAATGGCGTAACGACTTCTCAACTGTCTCAACCATAGACTCGGCGAAATTGCATTACGAGTAAAGATGCTCGTTACGCGCGGCAGGACGAAAAGACCCCGGGACCTTCACTATAGCTTGGTATTGATGTTCGATGCGGTTTGTGTAGGATAGGTGGGAGACTGTGAAACCCGCACGCCAGTGTGGGTGGAGTCGTTGTTGAAATACCACTCTGATCGTATTGGACCTCTAACTTCGAACCATGAAACTGGTTCAGGGACAGTGCCTGGTGGGTAGTTTAACTGGGGCGGTTGCCTCCTAAAATGTAACGGAGGCGCCCAAAGGTTCCCTCAACCTGGACGGCAATCAGGTGTTGAGTGTAAGTGCACAAGGGAGCTTGACTGTAAGACTGACACGTCAAACAGGGACGAAAGTCGGGACTAGTGATCCGGCACCCCCGAGTGGAAGGGGTGTCGCTCAACGGATAAAAGGTACCCCGGGGATAACAGGCTGATCTTCCCCAAGAGTCCATATCGACGGGATGGTTTGGCACCTCGATGTCGGCTCGTCGCATCCTGGGGCTGGAGCAGGTCCCAAGGGTTGGGCTGTTCGCCCATTAAAGCGGCACGCGAGCTGGGTTTAGAACGTCGTGAGACAGTTCGGTCTCTATCCGCCGCGCGCGTCAGAATCTTGAGGAGACCTGTCCCTAGTACGAGAGGACCGGGACGGACGAACCTCTGGTATACCAGTTGTTCCACCAGGAGCACGGCTGGATAGCTACGTTCGGACAGGATAACCGCTGAAAGCATCTAAGCGGGAAACCTACTCCAAGACCAGGATTCTCACCCTTTTAGAGGGATAAGGCCCCCCGCAGACCACGGGATCGATAGACCAGACCTGGAAGCACCGCAAGGTGTGCAGGGAACTGGCACTAACCGGCCGAAAACTTACCAACACAAAGAAACACAATGTGTTGCCCGCAACCACACCACAAAACTCTGTAAACCCACACCCCACCACCAAACACACTTTGTGGTGACACGGTGGACAACCCGCCCCACACCAGGGGCCGGCCCACCCAACAAAAAAATAGAGTTACGGCGGACATAGCGACAGGGAAACGCCCGGTCCCATCCCGAACCCGGAAGCTAAGCCTGTCAGCGCCGATGATACTGCCCACACGGGTGGAAAAGTAGGACACCGCCGAACACAACATAAAGCCCTGTGCCCCCCAAGAAATTGGGGGGCACAGGCATTT
>NZ_LQOT01000051.1 GCF_002101585.1 Mycolicibacter engbaekii
GGCGGGCGTTCTCGGCCTCGAGTTCTTTGAGCCGTTTGGCGTCGCTGGCCTTCATACCGCCGTACTGGGCGACCCAGCGATGCCAGGTCGACTCGGTGATCTCCAGGTGCCGGCACACCTCGCTGAGTTCCTGCCCGGCGCCGAGCAGTTTGTTGCCCTCGGCGAGCTTGCGGATGATCTGATCCGGCGTATGCCGCCGGCGCTTCTTGGCTGCCATGTCGTTGCTGATTCTTCCTGCCCGAACACCGGGCATCAGAGTCGCACAACAACTGGACCACTACGAGGGGCTCACCTCAACGGGGCGCGGGTACCCGCTTTTCCTGCGGCCCAAACATCATCGGTTCGGCCGGGTGGGCGATTAAGCAGGGCATGTCTTTCAGGGCTGGTGTCACCACATCCCCTGCCGTTGGCGGCCACGCTGCACTGACGACGGGCAGTAGGGGATCGGGCACAGTTTCTGTGTGACTGTATTCAGATCTGTGCCCTGGCCAGGTCGATGTTCTGCGCAGCCGACAGTCGTATCGGGCCCCGAGCGGTCGTCGGATCGATAGTGTGCCCGCGCTGCTGAATGTCGATGACACCTTGACCGGCAAGTGCTTTCGCTCGGACTCGAACGGATTCCATGAGATCGCGCCAGTTTCCGGCGCCGCCGACGATGCGGGCGATGTCGCTCGGGCACGCCGTGCCGGGCGCGCGGTGCCGGACCAGCGTGCAGATCGTTGCGTCAATCCGGGAATTCAACCCGTCGATGCTGGGCTGGTCCCACCAAGGCTCGCCGCGTTCGCCCAGCGCTACCTTCGCGTCATGGACGCGAAGACGGGCGTTATCACCGGAGGCCCGCACCGCTCGGCGAGCAGCCATCAGCGCATTGACCAACTCTTGGCGCAACGATTCGGGAATGGATGGATCGGTGGCACGCCACCGTCTTCCGTTCACGACGATGAACCTGCCGTCGGCGGTGTGCTCGGTCGCAGCCACGCGTCTGCCTCCATACCCGATGCCTGGGCTACGGCGACCACACCGGACGCTCCGTTGCGATAACGCAGCTGAGCCAAGCCGTGCCGCATGTCCTCACATCAGGCTACTGACTGACCCGGTGGCCCTCCAGGACAACACTTCCGTCACAGTGACGTATTGATAGCGACCCCGCGGCTGGAGGGGCTTAGCCTGCCGGAATCGCATTCTCCGACAATCTGCTTCGCGTCTCGTCGATGTGTACACCGTTTGCTTTCGCGGCCGCACTTCAGCGCCCATCAGGTGGCCTGAACGACCTCGTCGGGGAACAGGTAGGCGGTAACGGCCGGCGCCGGATCCGCCGCCGATCTCAGGCCGAGCGCGTTACCCGCCACCACACGAACCGCGATGGGCGACGACGCACGATTCTGGCCGCGGGGAGAGCCGGCGGGTCAGTAGTATCCGAGATTCGCGATCGCCTCGGACCGCCAGAGTCACATCCGCCCTTCGGTCGCATTTCGTCACGGTGACGGATTGACGCGGTCCAGGCGCCGGGGCCGGGGCCGTGGCAGATGTCCCAGATCAGGTTCAGGTCGCGACAGAATGGACACCTCGAAGGACGCCCGGCCGAAGTTGCGAACTGGCGCATGGCCCACGGGCATTCACTCAGCTCGGCGTCGCTTAGACACTTGAAGCAGGGCACCTGAGGCAAGAGCGCAACGAGGTGTTGACGTGCACGGAAATGACCCGCTCAAGTCGACAGCAGGGCGCGGCGACGCTTCACCCGCCCCCTCCACCAGGTACCCCATAACGCCGATAACGTACATTATGTCAGTTTTGGTACCGCATATTGCATCAGATAAATCAACGCCCGGCCGCTTACCATCCAAACACTCCTCCCGTCATCGACCACTGCAACGAGTTGCGATGCCCGCGCGCGTCGCTTCGCGGCCACTCGGTCTGGCAGCTATCACGACGTTTAGCTCGCGATCGACGGATCGCGACGCAGCGATCGTGGATCTGGCGGGCTTCCGCGCCCATGGGTTCCGACTGACCAGCGGACGCCGTTCAGTTCCGGTAATGCTTCCGAACATCGGTCGCCTTCTCGATACGATGCTCGCATCGTCGATCTGGGGGGTTCTCCATGCGTGTGTTGTCGATCGACGGGGGCGGCACGAGGGGCTACCTGCCCGCGCTGGTGCTACAGGAACTCGAACGGCGTGCGGGTTGCCCGGCGGCGGGGTTGTTCGACCTGATTGTCGGTACGTCAACCGGCGGAATCATCGGTATCGGGCTTGCGGCGGGTCGATCCGCTGACGAACTCGCCCAGTTCTACCCCCGCTATGGTCGAGCGATCTTCGGTGGCTCCGATTCGAGACCGCGATGGAAGCAGCGCTTGATCGGGCCGACCGGTGACTTCAAGAAGGACTGGGTAACCGCCCTTCGGAAGGTTGGTAGTCCGTTCGGCGGCGATGCCGCCTCCGGCGGGAATGCCCGGCACGGGGTCGACGGGCTGGAAGGCGCGCTCAGAGAAGTGCTCGGCGATGTGACGCTGGCCGAAGTGTCGACCTCGCTGATCGTCACCACCTATGACGCGGCGTCCGACCTTCCGGTGCTCTTGACGAGCCGCAACGCAGCTTGTCGCGCCGATCACAATCTGGCATTGCATCTTGTCGCGCGAGCAACGTCAGCGGCGCCGACATATTTCCCGTCGTTGGAAACGACATGGGCCGGTGCAACCCGGCGATTCATCGACGGTGGAGTTTGGGCCAACAACCCAGCACATTTGGGGATACTCGAAGCGATCACTAACGGCGGCGCAGAACCAGAGTCGGTTGTGCTTGTGTCCTTGGGCACCGGCGCTGCTCCCGCGCAGGCATCATTCCGACCGGAACTGAGCTGGCTCGGCGCTGCGCTCGACACCGTTGCGCTTGCCATGACCGTTCACACCGGTGATGTGCTCTGTCAGCAGTATTTGAAACCGGGAAATTACCATCGCCTCCAGGTGGTGGATCCCAGCATCGCCGGCGCAATGGACGATCCCTCGGTTGAACGTCTGAGCGCCCTTGATGCAGCGGCGAAGCGGCTGATCGCCGAGAAAAGCGATTATCTCGACCAGATCCTTCGACAGCTCACCGTAACGTGACGACGACCGGACCGGCCTCATCGCCGGGCGTCACCATCGACGGCCGTAACGCGTCGATCCCGATATCGGTGTAGGCAGCGGACTGGCCGTGAAGCCCCCGCTCCTTAAGAAATTCGCACCGCAGCGACGCGCAGACTTTCAACGCAGACTCCTGCGATTGCGCCTCGTCCCACCACACCTCCGGGCTCTGGTGCTCGCACTGACCTCCACGGTCGTTATGGAGATGGCCGTGATCGCCTTGGCGATGATCGGTTGGGCACGGTTCGGCATGTCAGTCGAGACAGCGATCCACGCGCTCACCGGCGTCGCCCTCTTTGCAGGCGCGGTACTGGCCGCCGCCGTATTGGCAGGGGTCGCCCGCGCCCCCGCAGCGCCCAGAGGTGTTGCAGGACGCCTGGCGCGGCTCGGGATTCGCGCCCTGCCGACGACAGGGCTATTGATGATGGCGACGTGGGTGGTGTTCATGGACGACAACTTACGCACACGCGAGGATGCGGTCTGGCCCTTCACCAGGACAGCCATGTGGGCGTTCTTGGCAATCGCCGCAATCTATGTCTGGCGTCCCCCAGTAACCGCATCCAACCGCCTGCTGAACGTCGACCTAGCACTGAAAGTCGTGCTGCCCGGGTCACTGGTCGTCGCGGCGTTGGCTCTGCCAACGACAGCCGGCTTATCGCCTTGGTATGTCACCTTGATGCTCATCCCCGTCCTCTCCGTGCTCATGAACATCGGGATAGCTGTCATTCCAGGTATCTCGGTCGCTTTCACAGTCAAAGCGCTGGAAGTGACTCGCGATCGCGGCAGAACGGTTGCCGAGTTCATTGGGACGCGGAAGTCGCTTCTGAGGGGGACCCGTTTGGTGGTCCAGTCGCTATGCGGCTTGGGGTTGGTGGGTCGAGGTCCACTGTAAGGCGAACTC
>NZ_LQOT01000052.1 GCF_002101585.1 Mycolicibacter engbaekii
GAGTTCGCCTTACAGTGGACCTCGACCCACCAACCCCAAGCCGCATAGCGACTGGACCACCAAACGGGTCCCCCTCAGTTGCTCCTCTGCCTCCAATGCCGCTTTGCGGCGCTCCTGCGCCGCTCCTACCGTGAGGACCACGACTGCGGCGCCGGTGAGGAACAGGATGGGTACCCATAGCAAGCCGATGGCTGCGATCGCTTCCCCGATCTTCGCGCCGGCTGCGGCGATACCGCCAAGCACAGGCGAGACGATCAGGAACAGCAACATCAGGCCTGCGCCCTCCGCCCCAGAGGAGCTGTTGGAACGTTTTCCCACGCTGTGTACCTTTCCGGAATATTTGCCGGTGAGCCTAGCTGGCGGTGGCGACACGTCATGCGAATTCGGTCGCGACGGCCTGCTCTGTGGTGATTTGTCATGGTCCGTCGGAGCGCGCCGATACGCTTGCCTCGTTTCGGTTCTGATGGCGTGCAGCGGCGTCTGGGTACTGGCGGCGGCATGCAAGAGTAGTAGGGAGAGGCTTGCGTGCAGAAAGTGTCTTTCACCTCGACGAAGGGGACAGGACTCTCCTGCTCGATCAGGTCACCGCAAGGCCGGTTCTTGGCCCTGTCCGGTGAACTATCAGATCTAGAACCGGATGCGCGCGGTGATCCGGCGATGGTGCGGAACCAGACCCTGGTGAACAACCTATGGGCTTTCGGCAAGCACGAGAAGCAGCATCGAATGCTGCGGAACGCGGAGAAACGTGCCAGCCACGCCAAGCAGGCGGCAGCGCACAAGGAGATCGCCATCGCGATGGCGAAGTTGATCGATATCGAAGGCACCGCCACCCGACGGGCGTGGTGCTCAGCATGCTTCAGACTCACGGATCACCGGGAACTGAACAGGGCCGCACTCAGCCTCCCAGGACATCTGTGCGCTGGGTGCGGTGCTCCCACGCTTGGCTGCGCCGCCCCGAGATGCGAACACATGGCAACCCGAGGCTTCGGTACCGTGCACATTCCCCGTTTCTGCGCCGAGCACCGGCATGAGATTCCGAGCTTCGACAAGATCAACAGCAAGTTCGGCCCGCTGGGGAACTACCGTGATTTCCTGACCTACAAGAAGAAGAACCTGGCGCGCGTCACTAGGGTGGCAGGCGCTGCCACCGCTACCAGCGCGGTCATCGGTACCGGAGGATTGGCACTGGCCCCGGCGATCGGCGGGGCCGCCGGTAGTCTGATCGGCGGCTACACCGGAGCAGCGGCTACCAGCTACGGCCTGGCACTCCTGGGCGGCGGTTCGCTCGCTGCAGGCGGCTTGGGTATGGCAGGCGGCACCGCCGTTGTCGCCGGGATGGGAATGTTGCTGGGCGGTGGCCTGGGCGCCAGGGTGACCACTGCCTATATCGGCGCCGACAAGTCGTTTCGGATCGACAAACTCGGTGACGGCGTGGGGACCCCGGTTATCGTCTCCAGCGGCTTTCTCACAGCGGGCGGCGGCTCGTGGGGGGATTGGGAGTCAATCATTCGGCGGCGCTACCCGACGGCACCGGTCTACCGGGTTCATTGGGGAAACAAGGAGCTCCGCGCGCTGGGGGCATGGCTGGGCTATGGAGGCGGACAGGCCGCGGCGGCCGCAGTTGTCAAGGGAATGGCCGCCAGAGCGAGCAAGCGGGCAGCCAACCTGATTCCCGGCGCCGGGGCAGCCTTTGCGGCGGCCGGTCTGGCCATGAACCCTTGGCACACCGCGAAGGTACGGGCCGATTCCACGGGAGTGGCCCTGGCGGGCTTGTTGGCGCGCACAGACGCCGAAGACTATGTCTTGGTCGGCCACAGCCTGGGGGCCAGGGTGATGACGACAGCTGCTCAGACTCTCGCGACCGACCCTGACGCTCCGAAGATTCAAACCGTCCACCTGCTCGGTGCGGCGTTGGGCGCGAAGGGGGACTGGCGCGCCCTTAACGACTCGGTGACTGATGCTGTCTACAACTACTACTCCACCAACGACAAGGTTTTGAAGCACCTCTACGCGGTCGTTCAAGCGGGCAGCACAGCCGCGGGCCTGCGAGGATTCAGGAGCAAGTTTCCAAAGATTAAGGACCGCAATGTCTCTCGAGTGGTGCACGGACATTCGGATTACTGCGGCCAAGTCAAGTTGGTGTGAGGTTCACCGGCGTGCGTTTCAGGTCTCGATCTTGTCGAGCATTGCCGCAGCGAGGCGCAGGGCGTAGTTGCCGGCAAGAGAAGCGGGAGGCCGGTTGGGCCCGGTTTGGGTATCCAAACACGCCTTCGTCTTGATCAACACGTTGGCGCGTACACCAAGCGCCAACTGACACGCCTGGGGTTGACCCCTGATGGTGGACACCTGACTGGTGGGACTGCTGGTCCCACGGGAAGGATGTCCGTATGTCGGGCAAGCGGAAGAAGTACACCCCGGAGTTTCGGGAGCAGGCGGCCCGCTTGGTGATCGAGACGGGCCGGCCGATCGCGCATGTGGCCGCGGAGATCGGTGTGGGTGAGCAGTTGCTGGGGCGCTGGGTGCGGGTGGCCCGCGAGGCCGCTGGCGCAGGCGATAATGGTGCGGTGCTTGATTCTGATGAGCGTGCCGAGTTGGAGCGGCTGCGCAAGGAGAACGCTGAATTGCCTTTGGACCGGCAGTTTTTGAAAAAAGCCGCGGCCTTCTTTGCCTCCGAACAGAACCAGTAGAGGCCTACGGTCTGATCGAGGCGGAGAAGGCCAATTACGCGATCACCCGGATGTGCGAGCTGCTGGACGTGTCGCGGTCGGGGTTTTACAAATGGCGCAAGTCCCAGGCCGCGGGACCGTCGCCGGCGGCGCGGCGTCGTGCCGAGTTGGATGTCAAGGTCGCGGCCTTGCATGAGGCCTCCGATGGGGTCTATGGGGCGCCGCGCATCCTGGCCGACCTGCGCGATGCCGGCGAGACCGTGTCACGCAAGACGGTGGCTGCCTCGCTGCGCCGTCAGGGTCTGGCCGGGATCAGCCCACGTACGTTCGCCCCGGTAACCACCGTGGTGGATCTGGACGCGCCGCCGATCCCTGACCTGGTCAAACGTCGATTCGATACAGGCCGTCTGGATGGGGTGTGGACCAGCGACATCACCTATCTGCGCACCGGTGAGGGCTGGTTGTACCTGTGCGCCGTGCGTGACGGCTGCAGCCGGCGGGTGATCGGCTGGGCCATCGATGAGCACCTGCATACCGACCTGGTCGAGGACGCGGTGGCGATGGCGGTGGCCATGCGCGGCGAGTTGGCCGCGCAGGTGGTGTTCCATGCTGACCGCGGATGTCAGTACACCAGTGCGCAGTTGGCACGGTTCGCCCGCAAGCATGATCTGGCCCGCTCGGTGGGCCGCACCGGGGTGTGTTGGGATAATGCTCAGCAGGAATCATTCTGGGCCACAATGAAAGTCGAGTTCTACGACCGCTACTTGTGGCCCACCAAAGCAGCCGCTAAGCTCGCCGTCGGCGACTGGATCGAACGGGTCTACAACCGCCGACGGCGCCACTCTTCGATCGGGATGATCACCCCGGTCGAGTACGAGAACCGGATCACTCAGACGGCACAAGCCGCCTGACCGAGTGTCCACCCAATGGGGTCAAGCCCACGCCGGCGCGTTTCCGTTCAGGTTGTCGACGGCGCTCATTCGCAGCGTGATCATGTTGTCGCCAACGTCCACGGCGTCGAGATATCACCCCCAGCCCTTTTCGTAGCCGGCATCTTGCCCGTGAGGGGGACCCGTTTGGTGGTCCAGTCGCTATGCGGCTTGGGGTTGGTGGGTCGAGGTCCACTGTAAGGCGAACT
>NZ_LQOT01000053.1 GCF_002101585.1 Mycolicibacter engbaekii
CCTGCCGAGGTGTTCGAAGAGCAGCTACGCTCACTCCAATAACCCGGTGTTGCAAGGACCAGTTGAACCCAGGCAGTACACGTCGGTGGCGTTCACGCAGCGGCTCATCGACGAAGGAGTGGACCCCTCGGTCGGGTCGGTCGGCGACGCACTGGACAACGCGCTCGCCGAGACGACCGTCGGTTCGTTCAAGAACGAGCTCATCCATCGGCAAGGCCCGTGGCGCGACGTCAGCCAGGTCGAACTCGCCACCGCCGAATGGGTCGACTGGTTCAACACCGAACGTCCCCACGACTACCTCGACGACTTCACCCCCGCAGCCGTCGAAGCGCTTCACTACGATCACAGGCACACCCCACCGAAGGCGGGGTGATTCAAGGAAATCAGTCCCCGGACTTACCGGGACGGCTCACATCCGGGTAAGTCCCCTGGGGTGGTGGGGTTTCGGGCCTGAGGCTGACCAGGCCGGACTCTGTTCGGTGTGTCGTTGAGGGCTTTTGGGCGGGCCATCGCGTAGTGGTCAGTGAGTTACCGACCAAAGTGACTCAAGCAAAGGACACACCACGCGATGACCCAGGACCATTCTGCCCTGCTCGCCCAACTCGATGCGCTCAAGTCCGCTGATGCCGGGGCGGTGTTCGCCGAGCTGATCCGCGCTGGGCTGCAGGCCTTGATCGAGGCCGAGGCCACCGAGGCGATCGGCGCCGGACGCTACCAACGCAGCGGCGATCGCAGTACGCATCGCAACGGGCACCGGCCCAAGACGGTATCGACCACCGCCGGGGACATCGAGGTCCAGATCCCCAAACTGCGGGCCGGTTCCTTCTTCCCGTCGCTGCTCGAGCGGCGACGCCGCATCGACAAGGCCTTACACGCGGTGATCATGGAGGCCTACGTGCACGGGGTGTCGACCCGCAACGTCGATGACCTCGTGGCCGCGCTCGGTGTCGGTTCGGGGGTCTCGAAGTCGGAGGTCTCACGCATCTGCGCCGGCCTGGATAAAGAGATCGAGGCGTTTCGCAATCGCAGCCTGACCCACACCCAGTTCCCGTACGTCTTCTGCGACGCGACGTTCTGCAAGGTCCGCGTCGGGGCGCACGTGGTGTCGCAGGCCCTGGTGGTGGCCACCGGGGTGTCCATCGACGGCACCCGCGAGGTGCTGGGCACCGCTGTCGGTGACAGCGAGTCGTTTGAGTTCTGGCGTGAGTTTCTGGCCTCGCTCAAGGCTCGCGGCCTGACCGGGGTTCACCTGGTGATCTCCGATGCCCACGCCGGCTTGAAAGCCGCCGTAGCTCAGCAGTTCACGGGCTCGTCCTGGCAGCGTTGTCGGGTCCATTTCATGCGCAACCTGCATGGGGCAGTGGCCGCCAAACACGCACCGGCGGTGACCGCGGCGGTCAAGACCATCTTCGCCCACACCGACCCCGCTGAGGTCGCTGCGCAGTGGGATCAGGTCGCCGACACGCTGTCGGGCAGCTTCCCGAAAGTGGCCGCAATGATGGACGAGGCCAAACCCGACGTGCTGGCATTCACGGCGTTCCCACGCGGGCACTGGCAAAAGATCTGGTCGAACAACCCCATCGAACGCCTCAACAAGGAGATCAAACGCCGCGCTGATGTCGTGGAGATCTTCCCGAACCCCGCCGCGTTCCTGCGGTTGGCCACCGCGGTAGTCATCGAAGCCCACGATGAATGGCAGGTCACCCGCCGCTGCCTGTCCGACATCTCCATGGCTGAGCTGCGCAAAGTCATCGCCGCCAAACACGCCGCCCAAGCAGAGACCGAACCGGTTCCCGAACAACGTCAAATCGCCTAGCATTCACCACGACTCGTTGATCACTACGCGTGCACCCACGCCGATCCGAAGTCCACCACCCCAAGGGGCACTATCGGTCATCCAGCTTATGGACGGCACGTAGGTATGCCAATCCAGACCTGATGCCCGCGACACCAGAATGCTGCGCAAAGGTGCATACCTGACGGCCCGCTAGGATAGCTCGCTCAGGGTCGTTGATCGCCACACCTTCGGACCACAGTGCGTCGAAGTAGTCCGCGATGGCAGATAGGGCAGGGTCGTCAATAATCATGTCTGTCACCGACGGTGATGCTTGGACCGCTGCTGCTGCCGAGATACTTACCGCCAAGCCAAGTACGATGCCGGTCCAGCCAGCACTGTTGCAAACACGCTTCTTCATCGGTCGCTTCCTCCGTCGGTGGAGCACCACTTACTGATTGAGCGGGCCACGAGGACTGTAGATAGCCCACCGGTGCTCAGGGTGCAGAACGATGGCTGGGGGGAATCTATCAAATGAGACCCCAAATTCCGATATCTGTATAGCAACCCAAAGCAAATTCATCCACGGCAAAACTATCTTTGAACTGCGGAAATATGGGATCTACAAGTACATCCAGGTGCCTGCAGATGCGCGTAGATATTATGACTGGAGGTCAAGTGGTCGCAGGTTCAAATCCTGTCAGCCCGATAGATTTAATTTTTAGCCGGTCAGACGTCTAGGCGGCGTCGACGACCGGGGTCTGCTGCACGAATAGGTGACAGTTTTGGTCACGCGGCCTGACTGGCCGGTGGGGTCATGATTGCTTCGAATTCGATGGGGGTCAACCGGCCGAGACCGGTCTGGCGGCGCCGGCGGTGGTAGGTGCGTTCGATCCAGGTGACGATCGCGATCCGTAGCTCGTCGCGGGTGTTCCAGCGGCGGCGGTCCAGGACGTTCTTTTGCAGCAGGGAAAAGAAGCTCTCCATGGCGGCGTTGTCGCCGGCGGCCCCGACGCGCCCCATGGATCCGACCATGTCGTAGCGACCCAGTGCGTGCACGAATTTCCTTGACCTGAACTGCCTGGGTTCAACTGGTCCTTGCAACACCGGGTTATTGGAGTGAGCGTAGCTGCTCTTCGAACACCTCGGCAGG
>NZ_LQOT01000054.1 GCF_002101585.1 Mycolicibacter engbaekii
AACCACCTCAACCGAACCTCACCGGATGGGGCCAAATCCAACCGTCACACCGGGGCCAGTTCAAGTTGACATTGCCAACCCAGCGATGCCAGGTCGACTCGGTGATCTCCAGGTGCCGGCACACCTCGCTGAGTTCCTGCCCGGCGCCGAGCAGTTTGTTGCCCTCGGCGAGCTTGCGGATGATCTGATCCGGCGTATGCCGCCGGCGCTTCTTGGCTGCCATGTCGTTGCTGATTCTTCCTGCCCGAACACCGGGCATCAGAGTCGCACAACAACTGGACCACTACGAGGGGCTCACCTCAGGCACATAGAAGACCAAAGCCAACCCGCGCTCCCCGGCGCTCCCGATCTGCAGAGGTGCACGATCTGGGAGACGATCGCAAACACCGTAGCGGACGAAGAGCTCACGCTATATCTCGTACTCGACGAAGCGCAGCGAGGATTCAACGCTAAAGCCAGTACCGACAAGACGACGATCGTACGACGGCTCATACAAGGGCATGCGGGCTACCCGCCGATCCCGATCGTGTGGGGCATCTCAGCAACCATCGAGCGTTTCCACACTGCAATGCAAGAGGCCCACGCGCACCAAGGCCGTCGGGCCTTCCCTCCGGTGATAGTTGATCCCAATCGTGTGCAAGAGTCAGGCCTGGTCAAAGATGTCGTCAGTCTTGACATTCCCAACGAGGCTGGCAATTTCGACACCACGCTCGTTAAGCTCGGCGCACAAAAACTTGCTACATCGACTGTCCGATGGGAGGCATACTCAAGGGAACAGGGACTCACCGAGAAGGTCGTTCCGCTACTGGTGCTGCAGACGCCGAATACACCGGATTCCGACGAGATCGGTCGCGCACTCGACGCGATTGCCGAGGAGATCCCGGAAATATACGACGCCAACGTGGCTCACGTGTTCGGCGACCACACACGCCAACATTTCGGCCGCTGGGACGTCGGCTGGATTGAACCACAACGGGTTCAGGAGACGTTGAATGTACGTGTCCTCGTGGCGAAGGACGCTATATCTACCGGTTGGGACTGCCCGCGTGCGGAAGTGATGGTCTCCTTTCGTCCAGCAAAGGACACGACTCACATCACCCAGCTGTTGGGCCGTATGGTCCGCAGCCCGCTTGCGCGTCGCGTGCCGGGCGACGAAGTACTCAACGCCGTTGAATGCATTTTGCCCTTCTTCGACCGCACCACGGCTGGCAAGGTGGTCCGCTATCTCACTGGGCAACTCGAAGAGATGCCTGGCACCGCAGGCACGAAGAAGATCCTGATCGACGGGCGCGAACTTCGACCCAACCCGGATATTCCAGAGCCGGTGTGGTCGGCGTGGGAAAAGCTTCCGACGCAGACGCTGCCGAAACGCGGCGCCCGGCCGGTCAAGAGGCTCGTCACGCTGGCACAAGCCCTTGCGATGGATGGTGTGCACCCAGGCGCACTTTCCGACGCAGAACGAGAGATGCACGTAATCCTAGACACGTACGCGAAGCGTTACGGCAGCTTGCTCGACCAACAGATCGACGAGGTGTGGCGGGTCGACATACAGCAAATCTCGGGTACGTCGATGTCGGACAAGCTCACCTATCGCGAGTTCTCGATGCGCGCCGACGATCGGGCGATCCGGTCGGCATTCGAGGACGCGAAGAAGGCTTTTGGCGCCGACATCGCACAGTCGTACGTCAATCACCTCGCGGGAGACGACGACCAGGATGACGACGGACTGCGGGACGCCTACGTGCGCACTGCAGCACTTGCGCTGATTAAGGAAGTCCGCGAGAAAGTCGACCAAGAGGCCACCGATCTGGTCGACCGTTGGTTTGCTCAGAACCGCGTCAAGATCAAGTCACTATCAGATGTGCGCCAACAGGAGTATGAAGACATCCGTGCCATGACAACCGATCCGCAGCGCGGCGAACTCGGCCAACCAAGGTCTCGCATGGAGGACTACAAGCTCCTCGAAGACGATGGCCAGGTCGGTCTCGCGCCACTGGCCCGATGGCACCTGATGTCGGACGCGGATGGGATGTTCCCCCTGTCGTCGCTCAACGAGTGGGAACAGAAGGTGGTGGCGGCGGAACTGGCACGCCCTGGCGCTGTCGGTTGGTATCGAAACCCATCACGCCCTGCCGTTGACTCACTGAGCATCGCCTACCGCGACGGCCGGGGCAACTGGCGAACCATGCACCCCGACTTTGTGTTCTTCCACGAGGTCGGGGGCGAGGTGCGGGCATCGATCATCGTGAGGGGGACCCGTTTGGTGGTCCAGTCGCTATGCGGCTTGGGGTTGGTGGGTCGAGGTCCACTGTAAGGCGAACT
>NZ_LQOT01000055.1 GCF_002101585.1 Mycolicibacter engbaekii
TCATCGGGGAAGTCGACCTTCAGCCTGTGCGAGATCTGCTCGGGGCTCCACGCGGTCGCCCACCGCCTGTCCTGCCGCGGAATTTGTCAAGGTGTTTGAGTCCAACGGGTGTTAAGCGGCTGCCGTCTGGTCCTCCTGTTCGATGGGTTTTGGTGGGTTGATGGCGGCGACCTCGGGTAGGTCGATGATCTTGGGTGCCTGATCGCGGCCGTAGCGCTGCGGGTGGCGTGCGCGGGCGTCGGCGAGCACGGCCCGGCGCTGGGTGTCCTTGGCGGCGGCCAGGTCGTAGAACACGTCGGCGGGGGTGTGCAGGCCGATGCCGCTGTGCCGGTGCTCGTGGTTGTACCAGGCCACGAAGGAGTCCATGAAATCTCTTGCGTGGTGGATGGATTCGAAGCGATCCGGGAAAGTCGGAGCGTACTTGAGCGTCTTGAACCAGGCTTCGCTGTAGGGATTGTCATTGGAGACCTTCGGCCGCGAATGCGAGCGGGTCACACCCAGCTCCGCCAGCAGTCCGGCGACACTGTTGCTGGTCATCGAGGTGCCCCGGTCGGCGTGCACGACGTGCGGGATGCCGTAGGTGCCGAAGATCTGCTCCATCATCTCCTTGGTCAGCACCCCGCATTCGCGGGCGTGCACGTGTACGCCGACGATGTAGCGCGAGTAGATGTCGATCATCACGTAGGCGTCGTAGTAGACGCCTTTGACCGGGCCAGCCAGTTTGGTGATGTCCCACGAGTACACCTGCCGCGGGGCGGTGGCCACCAGTTCCGGGCAGACCGCTTTGCGGTGCCGGGCCAGCCGGCGCCGTTCCTTGACCTGCTTGTTGGCGTTGAGGAGCCGATACATCGTCGAGATCGAGCACAGGTAGGTGTCTTCGTCGAGCAGGGTGGCCCACGCCTGCATCGGGGTGGTGTCGACGAACCGGTCGCTGTTGAGCACCTCAACCACGCGGGCGCATTCGGCGGCGGTGAGCTTGTTGACCGGCACCCGCACCACCGGATCACGTGGCGCCGGAGCCGGCTTGGCCCGCCGCAGGGCCGTCGAGCGGTGCATGCCGGTCAACGCCGCCGCCTTCCGAGTGGTGATCCCGTGGCCGCGCAGATCGGTCCAGGCTTCCATCAGCGCTTGGTCGGCTTGCTGTCCGGCTCCGCGCTCTCGGAGAGACTTTCCAAGAGCGCGTGAGCTTTTCCCATGATCTCCAGGGCGACCTCGGTGGTGGACAGGCGCTTGTTCGTCTTGTCGAGTTCGCGCTTGAGCCGGGCGATCTCGGCCTGCTCGGCGGTGAGCTTGCCGAGCTTCGCCCCGGCCGGCTTGCCGTCGAGCACGCCGGCGTCGCGTTGCTTGCGCCACTCGCTGATCTGAGATGAGTACAGGCCCTCGCGGCGCAGGTAGGCGCCACCATCGCCGCTGGAGCGGGCCTGCTCGTAAGCAGCCAGGTGCGCCAGCTTGTCGGCCGGGCTAAACGAGCGCCGCCGCTGCGGGCCACCACCACGTGGACGTGTTGAATCCATGTACGCATTCTCCCCGGCCACAGCCGGGCTGGAAATCGTCATCTTCGAGTTGATCCGTATCTCGCCCTGCAAGCGGGTTGCTATGAACCACTGGACTCAACTCACCCTGACACGCAGGGCCGGTGCGGTTTGTTCAGCCCCTTCCACGCGGGCGGCTCCGGCCCGATAACGATGCTGCCGTCCGTGCGGCACACG
>NZ_LQOT01000056.1 GCF_002101585.1 Mycolicibacter engbaekii
ACGCCGGCTAACACGTCTGACCTGCTAAAACTCTGTCGGGCTGACAGGATTTGAACCTGCGACCACTTGACCCCCAGTCAAGTGCGCTACCAAACTGCGCCACAGCCCGCCACCGCCAGAGGCATCTCCGGCAGCGAGTCGAAAGCCTACCGCACGCCCGTCGGTGTCCCGAATCCGCGTGACGAGACCTAGACCACGTAAGCTCACTTACGAGACTGCCCCCTCGGCAGCGCCACGACACTCAGGAACTACCGCTTATGCACCCTGACGCAACGCAGCGTTATTCGGCATGCCCAACCCTCCCCGCAGCCCGATGAGCGCGCCCGAGATCAGCGGGGACCCCGCCAGCACCGCCGAGGTCGTCGACGTCGTCGACACCGCGGACACCGTCTTGCTGCTGCAGAAGATGGAGAACCGCCTGATCCGGCATACGCTGCGCCGGCCCGACGTGCTGTCCGCCGAGCAGCTGCGCCGCCTGCGGTATCTGCTGAACTTCGCTCGACTCGCCGACTTCGAGCCGGGTGCCGCCGGCCCGGGCGGCTCCCGCGGCCGCGGCGACGTGTCGGTGGGCGCCGAGCTGGCCGGGTGGCAGGCCCGGGTGGCCGACGCGCTGCGCGGCCCGCTGCGCGTCGAGCGCGACCCGGTGATCGCCTTGACCGCGGCCCGCGACGCCCTCGGCACGCTGGCCGCCGACCAGGACGAGCAGCGCAGCCTGCTGGCCGAACGCCACGGCAACCACTTCTCCCTGGCCGAACTGGACGCCGAGGTGGGCCACAAGAAGCTGGTCACGGTCCTCGGCGGTGGCGGGGGCGCCGGATTCGTCTACATCGGCGGGATGCAGGCCCTGCTGGAGTCCGGGTCGGTGCCCGACTATCTGATCGGCTCGTCGATCGGATCCATCCTGGGCTCCGTGGTCAGCAGAACCCTGCCGGTGCCCATTGACGAGTACATCCAGTGGGCCAAGACGGTTTCGTTCCGCGCCATCCTGGGTCCCGAACGGCAGCCTCGCCGGCACGGCCGGCCCGGCGTGTTCGCCCTGAGCTTCGACCGGTTCGCCGACGCGATGTTCCGTCGCGAAGACGGCGCGCCGATGAAGATGTCAGACCTGGCCATTCCGTTCGACGCGGTGGTGGCCGGGGTGCGCCGGCAGTCGCTTTCGGCGCTGCCCTCGCACTACCGCAACCAGCGCCTGTCCAACCTGCAGCTGCGGTCGTTTCCGTACTTTTCGGTGGGGCTGGGCCCGCAGGTGGCCACGCGGCTATGGCAGACGGCGGCATTCATCGACCCGCGGGTGGTGAGCCCCATCGTCCTGGGCGGTGACAACCCCGATCGGGACGTCAACGTGGTGGACGCGGCGTCGTTCTCCTCGGCCATTCCCGGTGTGCTGCACCACGAGCCCAAGGATCCCGCCATGGATCCGATGTTCCACGCGCTGCTGGCCGACAACGACTTCGACTCCCTGGTGGACGGTGGCGCCGCCAGCAACGTGCCGCTGGAGCTGGCCTGGAAGCGGGTTCGCGCGGGACGGTTGGGCACCCGCAACGCCTGCTATCTCGCCTTCGACTGCTTCCATCCGCAGTGGGATCCCAAGCATCTGTGGCTGGTGCCCATCACCCAGGCCATCCAGCTGCAGATGGTGCGCAACGCGCCCTACGCCGACCATCTGGTCCGGTTCTCCCCCACGCTGTCACCGGTCAACCTGGCGCCGTCGGCAGCCACCATCGACCGGGCCTGCCATTGGGGACGCAAGAGTGTCAGCCACGCCATTCCGGTGGTTTCCGCTCTCCTGCAACCGGTCTGGTGGGAAGGCACCCGGCCTGCGGTGGTCACTCCGAAGGCTCCCACGCAACCGGAGCACCCGCACGCCGCGTCGATGGATGAGGTGATGGCCTCGGCTCGGGGTTCGCGCAGCCGCTGGGACCGGTGGCGCCGGAAGAACTCCGCCTGAGCCGGCTAGACCGCCAGCAGCCGGTACAGCCCGATCAGGCCGACCACCAGGATCACCGCACGCAGCGCGTTCGGCGACAGCCGGCGCCCGTAGTGACCGCCCAGGAACCCGCCGATCAGTGAGCCGACCGCGATCAAGCCGGCTGCGGGCCAACTGATCCGGTCGAACGCCGTCACGATGTAGGCAACCGCGGCCACCACGTTGACCATCAGCACCAGCAGGTTCTTCGCGGCGTTCATCCGCTGCATCGACTCGGGCAGCAGCACGCCCATCACACCGATCAGCAGAATTCCCTGGGCGGCAGCGAAATAGCCCCCGTACACGCCGACGACGAAGGTGCCGATCACCAATGCCGTCAGCCGGCCACCGCTGATCTCGTCGGTCGAGCGGCCCTGCGCCGCCGCGCGACGCTGCGCCACCGCCTGGATCTTCGGCCCGATCACCACCAGCGCCAGGGCACCGACCAACAGGGCCGGAACGATTCGGTTGAACACGCTCTCGGGCAGGTGCAGCAGCAGATACGCCCCGAGTACCGCGCCTAGCAGCGACCCCGGTACCTGCCAGCGCAGCCGGTCCCACTGACCGCGCAGTTCGCGACGGTAAGCCCAGGTGCTGGAGACACCACCGGCCACCAGACCGATCGAGTTGGAGATCGTCGCCGTCAGCGGCGCGAATCCCAGCGTCACCATGGTCGGGAAGGTGATCAGGGTGCCCGAGCCCACCAGGGCGTTGATCGCCCCGGCGCCCACCCCCGCCAGGAGGATCAACACCATCTGCGTTACCGGCATCTGCAGCGCCTAGGGGTCAGCGAGAACGCTTGGGGCCGCGCTTTTCTCGCACGCGCACGTTGATGCGGATCGGGCTGCCTTCGAATCCGAAGGTCTCACGCAACCGTCGCTCCAGGAAGCGACGGTAGCCGGCTTCCAAGAATCCCGAGCTGAACAGCACGAACGTCGGCGGACGCGACGCCGCCTGGGTCGCGAACAGGATGCGCGGGGCACGCCCGCCGCGCGCCGGCGGGGGTGTCGCCGCCACAACCTCTTTGAGCCAGGTGTTGAGCTGCCCGGTGGAGATCCGCTTGTCCCACGACTCCAGCGAGGTCTCCAGCGCCGGAACCAGCTTCTGCACGGCGCGTCCGGTCTTCGCCGAGATGTTGACCCGCGGCGCCCACGCCACCCGGGCCAGGTCGCGGTCGATCTCCTTGTCCAGCAGGTAACGACGGTCCTCGTCAACCAGGTCCCACTTGTTGAACGCCAGCACCACGGCGCGGCCCGCTTCGATCACCATCGCCAGCACCCGCTGGTCCTGCTCGGTCAACGGCTGCGACGCGTCCACCAGGATGATCACCACTTCGGCGGCGTCGATGGCGCCGTGGGTGCGCACTGAGGCGTAGAACTCGTGCCCACTGGCCTGACCGACCTTGCGGCGCAGCCCGGCGGTGTCGACGAAACGCCAGACCTTGCCGTCCATTTCGATCAACGAGTCGACCGGGTCCACGGTGGTTCCCGCGACATCGTGGACAACCGAGCGCTCGTCGCCGGAGAGCCGGTTGAGCAACGAGCTCTTGCCCACGTTGGGCTTGCCGACCAACGCCACCCGGCGCGGCCCGCCCCCGCCGCCGGCGGATTCGGCAACCTCGGGCAGCTTGGCGACCACCTCGTCGAGCAGGTCGGCCACGCCGCGCCCGTGCAGGGCGCTCACGGCATGCGGCTCGCCCAGCCCCAGCGACCACAGCGCTGCCGCATCAGCCTCGCCGCGCTCGCCGTCAACCTTGTTGGCGGCCAAGAACACCGGCTTACCGGACCGGCGCAGAATCCGCGCGGCGGCCTCATCGCCGGCGGTGGCGCCCACCACCGCGTCCACCACCAGGATCACCGCATCCGCGGTGCGCATCGCCACCGCGGCCTGCTCGGCCACCAGCTGCTGCAGGCCCTTGGCGTCGGGCTCCCACCCGCCGGTGTCTTGCACGACGAACCGGCGGCCGGTCCACAGCGCGTCGTAGGACACGCGGTCGCGCGTCACCCCGGGCAGGTCCTGCACCACCGCCTCGCGGCGGCCCAGGATCCGGTTGACCAGCGTCGACTTGCCGACGTTGGGCCGTCCCACCACCGCCACCACCGGAGGCGGCCCAGAGTCCTCGGCAAGGTCCTCGAACCCGCCGTCCTCGCCGATCTCCCAGTCGCTTTCGTCGACCCAGGTTCCATCACTCATCGGATCGCCCCGCAATGCCGCTCAACTAAGTCCCGCAGATGTTCGACCACCTGCGTCTGGTTCATCTCTCCGGTGTCCACGATCACCGCGTCGTCGGCGGGCCGCAGCGGCGACACCGCCCGCGTGGAGTCCAGCTCGTCGCGGCGCAGCACGTCGGCCAGCACACCGTCGTAGTCGTCGGGCAGTCCCGCGGCGATGTTCTGGGCGTTGCGCCGTTGCGCGCGGATCTGCGGCGACGCGGTCAGAAAGATCTTCACGTCCGCGTCGGGCAGCACCACGGTGCCCACGTCGCGTCCTTCCACCACCACCCCACCGCCTTGGGCGGCCAACTGCTGCTGGGCGGCGACCAGCTTGGTGCGCACCGCGGGAATCGCCGCTACGGCCGACACCGCCCGGGTCACCTGCTCGCCCCGGATCTCTCGCGAAACGTCTTCGCCGCCAAGGTAAGCGTGGTCGCCGTCGGGCTGGGATTCCACCCTGACCTCGGCGCGCTGTGCCACCGCTGCCACGCCGTCGGCATCGTCGAGGGCAACGCCGGATCGCAGCACCGCCAGGGTGACCACGCGGTACATCGCGCCGGTGTCGACGTAGCGCGAGCCCAACGCCTCGGCCAGTCCCCGCGCGACGGTGGACTTGCCGGTTCCGGCCGGCCCGTCGATCGCCACCACGGCCCTGCTGCCGGCGCTCACAGCCCGACTGCCTTGTAGAGCTCGCCGATCTCCTTGCGGCTCAAGGCCCGAATGCTGCCGGGGCGCTGCTCGCCCAGCGCAACCGCTCCGATGTCGGTGCGGACCAGCTCCTGGACCGGAAAGCCGACCGCCGCCAGCATCCGCCGCACGATGCGCTTCCGGCCTTCGTGCAGCGTCACCCGCACCAGCGACTTGCCGGGCACGGCGTCGACCACCGCGAAGTCGTCGACTTTGGCCGGCCCGTCGTCGAGTTCGACGCCCTCGCGCAGCTTCTTGCCCAGCCCGCGCGGGATGGACCCGAGCACGGTGGCCACATAGGTTTTCGGCACCTGATACGACGGGTGCATCAGCCGGTGGGCCAGTTCGCCGTCGTTGGTCAGCAGCATCAGGCCCTCGGTGTCGGCGTCCAGGCGCCCGACGTGAAACAGCTTGGCGTCGCCCCGGACCCGGTGTTCGACATAGTCGCCGATGCACGGCCGGCCGCGGTCGTCCGACATCGTCGAATGCACGCCGCGCGGCTTGTTCAGCGCCAGGTAGACGCGGGTGTCGTCAAGGGTCACCCGTGCCCCGTCGACCCGGATCACCGAGGCGGCGGGGTCGACGCGGGTGCCCAGTTCGGTCACCACCTGACCGTCCACCTCGACGCGTCCATCGCGGATCATCCGCTCAGCGACCCGGCGCGAAGCCACCCCGGCCTGCGACAGCACCTTCTGCAGGCGCACCCCGTCGTTGTCCGGCTCGAATTCATTGAAGGCCATCAGAGCTGGTCCACATCGAAAGTCAGCGGCTGGTCGGCCGCGGGCGCACCGCCGAGTTTCATGAAACGCGGTTCGCTGTCCAAGGTTTCGCTCATTTCATCGATCACATCGACATCCGGCAGCAGCGGGGCGATGTCGGGCAACTCGGTCAGCGACGACAGGCCGAGGCGCTCCAGGAAAAGCTCGGTGGTGGCGAACGTCACCGCTCCGGTGTCGGGGTCGGTGCCGGCCTCGGTGATCAGCCCGCGGGCCACCAGGGTCCGGATCACCGCGTCGACGTTGACGCCGCGCACCGCGCTGACGCGGGCCCGCGTCACCGGCTGGCGGTAGGCGACCACGGCCAGGGTCTCCAGCGCGGCCCGGGTCAGCTTCGAGCGGGCGCCGTCGAGCAGCAGTCGCTCCACATACGGCGCGAACCGCGCCCGGGTGTACAGCCGCCAGCCGCCGCCGGCCTCGCGCAGGTCGATCCCGCTGTCGCGGGCGGCGAACTCCTCGGCCATCGTTCGCAGTTTGGCCGTGATCCGGTAGACCGGCTGGTCGGTGGCGGTCGCCAGCGCCTCCACGGGCACCGGGGTGTCCACCACCAGCAGCAGCGCCTCCAGCACCGACCCTAGCTCGGAATCCTCGAGTTCGGGGGCCAGCGCGACGTCGATCCCCAGGCCCGAACCCGTCGGGACCGCGGGCTCCTCCGCAGCCGCCCGCTCAGCGTCGGAGGCTTCCGCCACCTCGGCCTCCTCCGGCGCATCGGAGTCGGGCATGTGGTCAGTCATCAATTCGTCTCGCACTACTCGGCCGATTCTGCTTTCACCAGGTCTTCATTGGTGGGACGTTCCCCGGTCCACGACACCTGGAGCACACCAAGTGGTTCTGACTGCTCAAATGCTACCGCCCTGGCCCGATACAGTTCGAGCAGCGCCAGGAAACGCCCGACGATCTCGATGGGCGCCTGGCAGTCGGCGACCAGTTCGGAAAACGACGCCCACTGCCCCTGGCCGCGCGACTCCAACAGCCCCAGCACCACCCCGGCCTGCTCGGGAACCGACACCATCACCTGATGCAGGTGCTCGATGCCCACCACCGGGACCGGGCGGGGTGTGAAGGCCGCCGCCGCGATCTGGGCGAAAGTCTCGGCGTCGACGCCGAGCATCACCTCGGGCAGCAGGTTGGCGAACCCGTCTTCCAGGGAGACCGCGCGCGGGTAGCTGCGCAGCGCGGCCGCCTCGAGCTCGGCGAACATCTGCGCGACGTGCTTGAAGGCCCGGTACTGCAGCAGCCGGGCGAACAACAGGTCGCGGACCTCCAGCAGCGCCAGATCCTCTTCGTCGTCGACTTGGCCGGCCGGCAGCAACCGCGCCGCCTTGAGGTCGAGCAGGGTGGCGGCGATCACCAGAAAGGCGGTCGTCTCTTCGAGCTCGAGCCGGGTGCCGACGTGGCGGGTGTAGGCGATGAAGTCGTCGGTGACCTGGTGCAACGCCACCTCGGTGACGTCGAGGCGATGCGCGAAGATCAGCTGCAGCAGCAGGTCGAACGGGCCCTCGAAGTTGGTCAGGCGGACCTGAAAGCCCTGCGCGTCGCCGGGGGCCTCGGACGCATCGGTGTCGGCGTTCACGCGCCGAATCGGTGGATGACTTCGCGGGCCAATGCGCGATAGGCCTGCGCTCCCGAGGATTTCGGCGCCCAGGTGGTGATGGGCTCACCGGCCACGGTGGTCTCGGGGAACCGCACGGTACGGGTGATGACGGTGTCGAACACCAGATCGCCGAAGCGTTCCACCACGCGCGCCATGACTTCCCGGGAGTTGACGGTGCGCGGGTCGTAGCGGGTCAGCAGGATCCCGCTGATCTCCAGCTTCGGGTTGAGCCGGTCGCGCACCTTGTCGACGGTGTCGGTCAGCAACGCCAGGCCGCGCAGCGAGAAGTACTCGCATTCGGTGGGGATCACCACGCCGTCGGCGCAGGCCAGACCGTTGACGGTGAGCAGCCCCAGCGAGGGCTGGCAGTCGATCAGCAGGTAGTCGTAGCTGTCCAGTACCGGAGTCAGCGCCCGCGCCAGGGAATGTTCGCGTCCCACCTCGTTGACCAGCTGGATCTCGGCCGCGGACAGGTCGATGTTGGAGGGCACTAGGTCCAGGTTCTCCACCCCGGTGCGCACCAGCACGTCGTCGATGCCGACCCGCGGTTCGACCAGCAGGTTGTGCACGGTGTGCGCCAGCTCGTAGTGCGGCACCCCCAGCCCCGCCGACAGCGCGCCCTGCGGGTCGAGGTCCACCAGCAGCACGCGGCGGCCGTACTCGGCCAGCGCGGCACCGAGGTTGATGGTGGAGGTCGTCTTGCCGACGCCGCCCTTCTGATTGCACATCGCAATGACCTTGGCCGGCCCATGGGCCGAACGGGGCTGCGGCTCGGGGATTTTCCGCGGCGGACGCCCGGTCAAACCGACGACCGTACTGTCGTCGTCGCTCATGACCGGACCGGGGCTGTGGTTGCGGACATCCGCAGAAGTCTAATAGGTGACCGCCGCCGAGGATGGCCATGAGCAGTGATTGCCCGCGCCGACGGTCATAAGATCGATTCCATGAGCCTCAAACGACGTCTCCCCTTCCTGCGGTGGTCGTTCCTGCGGATGGCGACCGGTGCGCGCAATGTCATCACCACGGGTCAGATCGGCGACGGCCGCGAGGCCGCTGCCGTCAAGTTCGTGCTGGCCAAGGCCCGGCCCGGCGACATCGACGACGCGCTTGCGCGCCTCGACGAGTTCGCCTACTCCAAGTCGTTGCTGATCAACATCGGTGACGAGAAGGGCCTGCTGCTCGACGCCGCGGTCAGGCGGGTCAACCCGAGCCTGGTCCTCGAGCTGGGCACCTACTGCGGCTACAGCGCGCTGCGGATCGCCCGCGCCGCGCCGCAGGCACGGATCTTCTCCGTCGAGCTGGCCGAGGCCAACGCCGTCAACGCCCGCCGGATCTGGGAGCACGCGGGGGTGGCCGACCGGATCACCTGCGTGGTGGGCACCATCGGCGACGGCGGGCGCACGCTGGACGCCCTGACCACGCAGCACGGGTTCACCGCGGGCGGACTGGACTTTTTGTTCATCGACCACGACAAGAACGCCTATCTGCCCGACCTGCAGGCCATCCTCGACCGGGGCTGGCTGCATCCGGGGTCGGTGGTGGTGGCCGACAACGTCAAGCTGCCCGGGGCACCGCGCTACCGGGAGTACATGCAGGCCCAGCAGGGCTCACGGTGGGACACCGTCGAGCACAAAACGCATGTGGAGTACCAGAGCCTGCTGGAGGACCTGGTGCTGGAGTCGACTTACCTGGGCGGTTAGCGAGGCTCGACGAAGGAGAGGCGAAGCTGGACCGCCGCATCAGCCCCGGCGGTTAGCGAGGCCCGAGCGCTAGCGGGCGCGCGGATGCGCCCCGGCCCACACCTCGCGCAGGGCGTTGACGGTCACCAAGGTGTAGATCTGGGTGGTGGTCACCGAGGCGTGACCGAGCAGCTCCTGCACCACCCGCACGTCGGCGCCGCCGTCGAGCAGATGGGTGGCGAAGGAATGCCGCAGTGTGTGGGGTGACACCTTCGCGGTGATCCCGGCCCGCTCGGCGGCGTCCTGCAGCACCTGCCAGGCGCTCTGCCGCGACAGCCGCCCGCCCCGGGCGTTGAGGAACACCGCCGCGTTGCCCCGTCCCCGGCCGGCCAGGTCGGGCCGGCCGCGCACCAGGTAGGCGTCCAGCGCCGCGATCGCCGGCCGTCCCACCGGCACCAGGCGCTGCTTGCCGCCCTTGCCGCGCAGCAGCACCGAGCGGTCCGCGACGTCGATGTCGTCGAGATCGAGGCCCACGGCCTCCGAGATGCGGGATCCGGTGGAGTACAACAGTTCCAGCAGCGCGCGGTTGCGCAGTGTCAGCGGCCCGTCGGTGGCGTGCTCGCCGCCGGCGCCGGCCAGCAGCGCCGCCACCTCGTCCACCGTCAGGCTCTTGGGCAGTCGCCGTCCCGGTGTCGGCGGCTTGACCGACCGCGCCACGTCGGCGGCCACCAGTCCTTCCGCGGCGGCGAACCGGTGCAGGCCGCGCACCGCGATCAGCGCGCGCCCCGCCGAGACGGCCGACAGCGCGGGCACGCCGTTGTCCGGGTCGCCGCGGCGCAGCGCCACCAGGAAGTCGGTGACATCGGTTTCGGCGACGGCGGCCAGATCCTCGATTCCCCGCGACAGCAGATGATCGCGGTAGCGGCGCAGATCGCGCCGGTAGGAGCTCAACGTGTTGGCCGCGACCCCGCGCTCGATGGTCAGGTGGTCCAGATACCCCTGCAACTGCCCGTTCAGCGGACACACCGGCCGGGCCGCCGCGGTCATGGCCGGTTCTGCCTTGCGGCGAACGCGGTGGGCCGGTCGACCCACTCGGCGTCCGGGTCACGCAGGGCACCGACGCCCTGGCGGTGTGTGTAGGCGGCCAGGATTCCCGCCACCGCAATCGCATTGACGATCTCGCCGGCAAAAACCATCTCGACGGCGTCGGCGATCGGATACCACGCGAGCTCGAGGTCGGCCTCTTCGTCGTGGGCCTGCGGGCGATCCACCTCGGTCAGACCGGTGGCCAGGTACACCCGTACCGACTCGTCGGAGAAGCCCGGTGTGGAGTCCAGGTCCACCAGCACCTGCCAGGTGGTCGCCGTCAGCCCGGCTTCCTCGACCAGTTCGCGGGCGGCGGTCTGCTGCGACGGCTCTCCCCCGACGTCGAGCAGGCCGGCGGGCAGTTCCCACAACCGGCGGCCCAGCGCATGGCGGTACTGGTAGATCAACGGAATCCGGCCCTCGGTGTCCAGGGCGACGACTGCGACGGCACCGAAGTGCTCCACCACGTCCCGGGTGGCGGTCGCGCCGCCCGGCATGACCACCTCGTCGCGGCGCAGGGCGAAGATCTTGCCGCTGTGCAGCAGCCGCGACGAGGTCGTCTCGAAGACGTGGTCAGCCACGAGTGACGTGTTCCGGCTGCGTTTCGTGCAGGGGCTCGGTCAGCGGGCGGGCGCTGCCGCCGTGCCCTTCGGCGCCGTTCTGGGCATCATCGTGTCCGGCAGCGTCATGCTCGGCGTTGTGCGGTTCGTGGGCGTGCTCGGGGATCTCGACCGGAAGCCGCTCGGCGGCCTTGTAGTCCATCGCCGCACCGACGAACGCGGCGAACAGCGGGTGCGCCCGGGTGGGTCGGCTCTTGAGCTCGGGGTGCGCCTGGGTGCCCACCAGGAACGGGTGGACCTCGCGGGGGTATTCCACGAACTCGACCAGCTTGCCGTCCGGGGAGGTGCCGGAGAAGCGCAGCCCGCTCTCGGCGATCCGGTCCCGATAGGCGTTGTTGACCTCGAAGCGATGCCGGTGGCGTTCGGACACTTCGGTGGCCTGATATGCCTCGGCGACAATCGAACCCGGCTCCAGGACGGCCGGGTAGGCACCCAGCCGCATGGTGCCGCCGAGATCGGCCGTACCGGCGACCGCGTCCTGCTGGTCGGCCATGGTCGCGATCACGGGGTCGGGGGTGTCGGGGTCGAACTCCGCCGAACTGGCCTGCGTGATCCCCGCGGTGCGGGCCGCGTCGATCACGATGCACTGCAGGCCCAGGCACAGACCCAGTACCGGCAGCCCGTGGGTGCGGGCGTAGGCGATCGCGCCGATCTTGCCCTCGATGCCCCGAATTCCGAACCCGCCGGGAATCAGCACGCCGTGCATGTCGCCCAGCGCGGCGGCGGCGCCCGCCGGGGTCTCGCAGACATCGGAGGCCACCCAGTTGATCTCAACCTTCGCGTAGTGGCTGAATCCGCCGGCCCGCAGCGCCTCGGTCACCGACAGGTAGGCGTCTGACAGGTCGATGTACTTGCCCACCAAGGCAATTCGCACGGTCTCGTGGGGTTCGTGGACACGGCGCAGCAGCTCGTCCCACTCGGTCCAGTCGACGTCCTTGAACGGCAGGTTCAGCCGCCGCACCACGTAGGCGTCCAGCTCCTCGCGGTGCAGCACCTTCGGGATGTCATAGATCGAGGCCGCGTCCGGAGTGGAGATCACCCCGTCGATGTCGACGTCGCACATCAGCGCGATCTTGTTCTTCAGCGCCTCGGGCACGTCGCGGTCGCAGCGCAGGATCAGCGCGTCGGGGGTGATACCGATGCTGCGCAGCGCGGCCACCGAGTGCTGGGTGGGCTTGGTCTTGAGCTCTCCGGACGGCGCCAGGTACGGCACCAGCGACACGTGCAGGAAGAACACGTTGTCGCGGCCGACGTCGTGGCGGATCTGGCGGGCCGCTTCGAGGAAGGGCTGCGACTCGATGTCGCCGACGGTGCCGCCGATCTCGGTGATCACCACGTCGGGGCGCACGCCGTCGGCGTCGGGCTCCGACATCGCCAGGATGCGCCGCTTGATCTCGTCGGTGATGTGCGGGATCACCTGGACCGTGTCGCCGAGGTACTCGCCGCGGCGTTCCTTGGCGATGACCGTCGAATACACCTGTCCGGTGGTCACATTCGCCGAACCGGACAGGTCGCGGTCCAGGAACCGCTCGTAGTGGCCGACGTCGAGGTCGGTCTCGGCGCCGTCCTCGGTGACGAAGACCTCCCCGTGCTGGAACGGGTTCATCGTCCCGGGATCGACGTTGAGATACGGGTCCAGCTTCTGCATGGTGACTTGAAGTCCCCGGGCAATCAGCAGCTGGCCGAGGCTACTCGCCGTCAAGCCCTTACCGAGTGAGGACGCAACTCCACCGGTGACGAAGAGATGCTTCGGCTCGGTTTGCGGATGCTTTCGCAGTGGTGGCAACACCAACCTCCGTGACGACGGCGCAGGATATTCAGGGCCTGCCGACCCACGGAATCTCACCCTAACATCGACCCGGCGTCTGGGCTCCAGACACGCCCGGTCACGCCCGCACGGCGGGCGTGCTATTGCGCCAGGGTCACCGATCCGGCGCCCTCGCCGATGCCGTACTGGCCCGGCCGGCCCCCGCCGATCAGGCTGCTCAGCGCCATCACGGTGGTGATCCGGCCCGCTTCGATGTCGACGTCGTCGACGGTGCTGATCGCTGCGGCCACGGCGGGATCGGTGCGGGCCATCGCCACCGCCGAGGTGCCCGAGGCCGACCCGTCCCGGCCGGCCAGGACCGTGGCGGCACCGTGCGGGGCCAGGGCGGCGGCGAACCGGGCCACGCTCTGCCCGCGGGTGCCGGCGTCGTCGGGCAGCGCGCCGCCGGTGATCACCACCGCAGCGTTGGCGGCCGGGATGTGCTCCTGCGGGTAGGTGACGAAGCCGGTGTCGCGCAGGGCGGCCAGCACCGTCGCCCGCGCGGTGTCGTCGGCGGGCGCGATGGTGGGGTTGCGGTTGATCAACAACGCGATCCCGAGCAGATCGCCGGCCTGGGCGTCCTGGTCGGTCAGGTTGGTGCTCAGTTGAGCGCCCGCCGGCACGATCCCGGACTCCAGCACGGCGCGCAGCTTCTCCTCGGCGTCGCCGGCGACGAACTGGTCGGTCAGCGTGACGGTGGCCGTCACCGTTCCCCCGGCCTGTCCGATGGTCCGCGCGACAGCCTCGACGTCGCCGTCGGCGGCGTCCGGCGCCCGGAAGATCACCGTCGACTTGCCGGTCAGTGCGTCGCGCACGATCCGGGGCGCCATCTGGGCATCGAAATCGTTGGCGTTGCGCAGCCGGTCAGCCAGGTCGTCGTGTTGTTGCTGCAGCGCACCGATCTGGTCCCGCAAGTCCTGCTTGTCCGCCTGCAGCCCGGCCATCAACGGACCCGACAGCAGTCCAGAACCCAGCACGACGCCGAACACCAGTGCCAGCAGCACTGCCGTCAGCGACATCGCGTGGTAGCGAGGGGTGATCATCGCGGTGCCGCCTCCGATTTGCTAGGTCACCCAGTGCCGCAGCCACTGCGACAGCTGGTGCCAGTAGTTGCCGAGCCATTCGAGCACCACGGCGTCGGTCTGCGAGACCCACAGCGCGACGATGATCGCCATCAGCATGCTCAGCACCAGCAGCGAGATGGCGCCGGCCGAGATCCGGCTGTGGTAGAGGGTGGCCACCGCGCGGGCGTCCACGAGTTTCTCGCCGACCTTGAGCCGGGTCATGAACATCGACGGGTTGGTCAACTGACGGCTTCGGTCGAAGAACGTCTCGATGTTGGCCGTGTGCCCGGCCGTCACCAGCAGCACCGCGCCGTGGTGGTCGGCCAGCAGCAGCGCCAGGTCCATCGCGGACCCGGCGGCGGGGAAGGTCATGGCGCCGACCCCGAGGTCCTGGATGCGCTCCAGACCGGGTGCGTGACCGTCGGCGTCGGCGGGCAGCACCACCTGCGAGCCGCAGCGCAGCACTTCGGCGCTCATCTGGTCGGGGTCGCCGACGATCAGCTGCGGGCGGTACCCGGCCTTGCGCAGCACGTCGGCGCCGGTGCCGACGCCCACCAGCACCGGCTGGTACTCCTTGATGAACGGCTTGAGGCACTTGAGGTCGTCGGCGGCGCTGTCTTCGTCACCGACCAGCACCACGTGGCGGCGGCGCAGGTCCACGTCGATCTCGGGGATCCCGATGCCGTCGATCAGCAGCGGGCTCTCGCTGCGAATGAATTCGATGGTGTTGCCGGCGAAGGACTCCAGGTGGGCCACCAGGCCGGTCTTGGCCTCGATCATCATGTCGGCGATCTCGACGTCGCTGCGCTCGACGCCGCGGGCCAGCCGACGGTCGCCGGAGTACACGGCGCCGTTGTAGAGGCGCACCTTGGCACCGTCCCGGATCTTCTTGAACACCGTGGGCCCGGCTTCGTCGATCAGCGTGACGCCGTTGGCGACCAGCACTTCCGGCCCCAGGTTGGGGTAGCGCCCGGAGATCGACGCCGAGGCATTGACCACCCCGGCGATCTGGGCCTCCACCAGGGCGTCGGCGGTGATCCGGTCCAGGTCGAGGATGTCGAGGACCACGATGTCGCCGGGTCCCACTCTGCGCAGCAGCCGGTCGATGTCGTGATCGACCCGGGCGGTGCCGACCAGACCGGGCCGGGCGGTGTTACGAGACAGCAGCGCAGGCATCTTCATGGGCGCGATTCTGGCCCCGAACGCGGCGCAATCCCAGGAGGCGCGCCGTAACACTAGCCTCAGAAGTTACATCACGTCACATCAGTCACAGCAACGGGACGGGTGCGCTCCGGCCCGAAAACCACCAACTCACCAAGAGCTGACCCGCCGGCGCGCTAGGCGTCCGAACCTGCGCCCCGGTCCTGTTGAGCGGCGTCCAGCAGTTCTCGGGCGTGGGCTCGCGCGGTGTCGGTCTCGCCCAGCCCGGCCAGCATCCGGGCCAGCTCGCCCACCCGGTCGTCGGCCTCCAGTCGCCGCACCCCGCTGGCGCCGTCGCGCCCGCTGGGCTCCACCATCAGGTGCACATCGGCGTAGGCCGCCACCTGCGGCAGGTGCGTCACCACGATCACCTGGTGGGTGCGGGCCAAGCGCGCCAAGCGCCGGCCGATCTGCACCGCGGCACGGCCCCCCACTCCGGCATCCACCTCGTCGAACACCATGGTGGTGCCCGCGGACTGCCGCGCCGCCGCCGACAACGATGAGGTGGCCAGCACCACCTCCAGCGCCAGCATCACCCGGGACAGCTCGCCGCCCGAGGCGCTCTTGGCCAGCGGCAGCACCATCATGCCGCGGTGTGGGGCCAGGCCGAACTCCACCTCGTCGATACCGTCGGCGCCGGCGTGCACGGTCTGGCCCGACGGCAACCGCAACGCGGCCGGGTCTTCGGCGGCGGCCGGGCTGGTGCGCACCGCGACGCTGAACTCCGCATCGGCCATCGCCAGCCCCGACAACTCGGCGCTGACCGCCTTGGCGAGGCCGCCGGCCGCCTTGGCCCGCGCGGCGCTGAGATCGGTGGCCGCCTTGACCACCTGCTCGCCGAGCTCGTCGACCCGGCGGGCCAATTCGGCGAGTGCTTCTTCGGACACGTCGAGCTGGGTCAGGCGCTCCCGCGACTGCGCCGCCCACGCCAGCACGCCGTCGATGTCGGCGGCGTACTTGCGGGTCAGATTGCGCAGCTCCGCCTGCCGGGCCAGCTTGGCGTCCAGCGCGTCGGTGCCGGTCGGCAGATCCTGCAAGTAGCCGCCGAGTTCGCGGGCCACGTCACCGACCACCGTGAGCGCCTCGGCCAGCTGATCGCCGAGGGCCTGCAGGTCGGTGTCGTCGGTGGCGGCCAGCGCCGTGCGCGCCTGCCCCAGCCGGTCGGTGGCCGAATTCGGCGCGTCCGCCTCGCCGAGCGCATCGTCGGCACCGCCCGCCAGCGCCGCCCGCGCACCGGCGGCGGCGGCGCGCAGGGCGTCAAGTTCGGACAGTCGCCGGATCTCGGCGGTCAGTGCGTCGTCTTCCCCGGCCCGCGGGTCCACGGCATCGATCTCGCGCAGCGCGAAGGTCAGCCGGTCGGCTTCCTGCGCCAGTTCCCGGGCCCGGTCGCGGCGGTCGACGAGCTCGGCGCGTGCCGACTGCCAGGCCGCCCGCGCGGTCCGGTAGCGCTGCAGCCGGGCGCCGACCGCGGCGTAGCGATCCAGCGCCGCGCGCTGCTCTTCGGGGCGCATCAACCGCAGCTGGTCGTTCTGGCCGTGCAGGGTCAGCAGGCTGCCGGTGAAGCCCGTCAGGGATTTCGCGGGGACCCCGCGGCCGCCCAGGTAGGCCCGCGAGGGGCCGTCGCGGCTGACCGAACGGGCCGCGATCACCGTGCCGTCCTCGTCGCGCTCCGCCCCGGCGGCCTCCAGCAGGCCGTCGATCTGCTCGGCGGCGTCCGGTGCCAGGTCCGCCGTGCAGAACCTGCCCTCCACCACCGCACGGGCGGCCCCGGACCGTACCCGGTTGGCGTCGGCGCGCGCACCGCCGAGCAGGTGCAGTCCCGTGACGACCATGGTTTTGCCGGTGCCGGTCTCGCCGGTCAGCACGGTCAGACCGCGGTCGAATTCAGCGGTGGCCGCGCTGATGGCGCCCAGGGACTCGATCCGGATCTCAGTCAGCACCCCTGCCCAACCCCTACTGTCCGCGCCAACCGGTGACGGGCAACCGGAACTTACGCACCAGGCGGTCGGTGAACGGCGAGCGGCCCAGCCGCGCCCATT
The DNA here is from genome assembly GCF_002101585.1 of Mycolicibacter engbaekii. GTDB lineage: Bacteria > Actinomycetota > Actinomycetes > Mycobacteriales > Mycobacteriaceae > Mycobacterium > Mycobacterium engbaekii. The sequence goes on from NZ_LQOT01000056.1 coordinate 16,732, forward strand.
TGACCGGTGTGACGCCGCGCTGCACCTCCAGGCGCCCGCCGGCGGGCACCAGCATCTTGCGGCGACCGTCGCAGAACACCAGCGCGTTGTGGCCGTCGCTTTCCACTTCGATCGCGATGGTGGACTCGGGGCTGGTCACCATGGGCCGGGCGAACAGCGCGTGGGCGTTGTTGGGCACCACCAGGATCGCGTCCAGGTCGGGCCAGAGCACCGGGCCGCCGGCGGAGAACGCATAGGCGGTGGAGCCGGTGGGGGTCGACACCAGCACCCCGTCGCAGCCGAACGTCGACACCGGCCGCCCGTCGACCTCGACGACGACGCCCAGCACGCCCAGCCGCGGGCCCTTTTCCATGCTGGCCTCGTTGAGCGCCCAGCCGCTGTCGAGAATCTCTCCGTCGGCGCGCACCACCACGTCGAGGGTCATGCGGTCCTCAACCCGGTAGTCGCGGGCGATGATCTTGTCCAGGACCCGGTCGATGGTGTCGGCCTCGGCCTCGGCCAGGAAGCCGATCCGGCCCAGATTGACGCCCAGTACCGGGATATCGGCGCTGCGGGCCAGTTCGGCGGCGCGCAGGAAGGTGCCGTCACCGCCGAGCACCAACACCAGCTCGCAGCCCTCGGCGGCGCCGGTGTCGGGGTCCACCAGGTCGATCGCGACACCGAACTCGCGGCCGTCGTCGGAGCCGGTGTGCAGCGCGCCCTTGTCGACGGCTTCAGCGGTCAGCACCCGCAGGGCGATGCCGTGTTCGGCGAGCACCTTCTCGACGCGGCGGGCGGTGTCGGTGGCCTCTTCGCGCCCGCTGTGCACCACCAGCAGCACGGTCCGTTGACGATCGGTCATTGCGGGCCCCTCGCGACGGCGTCGTGCACGGCCGCCTGCAACGCCTCACCGGTGAGCTGCGCAGTGGCCGCACGCAGATGCAGAAAGTATTCGACGTTGCCCGATGGCCCGGGCAACGGGCTGGCGGTGACGGCCACGGTGCCCCACCCCAGTTCGCCGGCGCGCCGTGCCACCGACAACACCGCGTCGGCACGCAGGGCCGGGTCCGAGACCACGCCACCCGAACCCACCAGTTGTCGTCCGACTTCGAACTGCGGCTTCACCATCGGAACGATATCGGCGTCCGGTGACGCGCAGCCAACCAGCGCCGGCAACACGGTCGCCAGCGAGATGAACGACAGGTCGGCCACGATCAGCTCGGCAGGCCCGCCGATGATCTCCGGGGTCAGACCCCGGACGTTGGTGCGTTCGATCACCACCACCCGCTCATCGGTGCGCAGCGACCAGGCCAGCTGCCCGTACCCGACGTCCACGGCAACCACCCGCGCCGCGCCCCGGTCCAGCAGCACCTCGGTGAAGCCGCCCGTGGATGCGCCGGCGTCCAAACAGTTGCGCCCGGCGACCGCAATGCCGAAATGGTCCAGCGCACCGATCAACTTGTGCGCCCCGCGCGATACCCAGGTGCGTTCGCCGTCGATCACCGCCAGCGCAGCGGTCACCGGCACGGCGGTGGCGGGCTTGACCGCCGGGATGCCGTCGATGGTGACCCGGCCGGCATCGATCAGTTCGGCGGCCTGCTGGCGAGACCGCGCCAATCCGCGCCGGACCAGTTCGGCGTCGACGCGCGCACGCCGCGACATTCCAGCCTCAGCCCTTCTCTACCGACTCCAGTGCCCGCACCAGAACCTGGTGGGCTTCCTCGAGCCGCTGCGCCAGGGCGTTGAGATCGCTGTGCGCCGGCAGTTCGGCCAGCTCGGCTTCGCCGGGCAACTCGGCCAGCACCGCGGCGACACGGGCCCGGACGTCCTCAATCTCGTTGTTCATGGGTGTCACTCACGCTAGTCCATGGCCGGTGCGGCCACGTCGTTCCACGTGCCGAGCAGGGACCATTTCTCCAGGGCCGCAGCCGCGGCGTCGTCTCCGGCCGTGACGCTGAACGCCCGCCCGGCCAGCTCGGCGTCGGCCACCGCGGCGGCCAGCGCGCGGACAACCGACAGGCCGTCGGCGTCGTCGTCCTCGGGCTGGGCGGCGGTGACGGTGAGCGCGGCGCCGTCCACCGTGACATCCCAGTAGGGCTGCGAGCCGATAGCCAGCCGGCCGGCGCCGACGTTCAGTGCCCGCAGATCGCGGCCGAGGTAGGTGGGCCGTTGCTCGGCGACCGCGCCAACCGCGTCGCGCGCGGAGTTGACGCCGGTGAGCACCATCAGGCTGGGCAGCGCGGCGGCGTTGGCCGCGGCGATGTCGGTGTCGAGCCGGTCGCCGACCACCAGCGGAGCGTAGAAGTCGCCGCGGGCCAGCGCGGCAGTCAGCAGCGCCGGTCCCGGCTTTCCGGCCACCTGCGGCTCGGCGTCGGTGGCGGCCCGCAGCGCCGCCACCATCGAGCCGTTGCCGGGCAGCAGGCCGCGTTCGGAGGGCAGCGTCTTGTCCACGTTGGTGGTCATCCACAGCGCACCGGCGCGAATCGCCAGGGCGGCCTCGGCCAACTCGGCCCAGCCGGTCTCGGTGGACAGCCCCTGAATCACCGCGGCCGGTTCGTCGGTGGCCAGGCGCACCGGCTCCAATCCGACGGCGGCGATCTCCGCGGCCAGCGACGGCGCGCCCAGGACCAGCACCCGCGCTCCGGCTGGCAGCTGGCCGGCCAGCAGACCGGCCGCGATCTGGCCGCTGGTGGCCACGTCCTCGGCGGTGGCGGCAAAGCCCAACCGGTTCAGGTGGGCCGCGACCTCGTCGGCACCGCGGGACGAATTGTTGGTGATGTACAGCGCCCGGCTGGTCAGCCCGGCCACGGTGTCGACGGCGCCGGGCGTCGGCTCGCCGCCGCGGAACACCGTGCCGTCCAGGTCGAGCAGCAGGCAGTCGTATTCCTCGGCCAGCGTCGCGCCGCCGCCGAGTTCGGCGATTCGGTCTTCCACGTCGGTGACGCCCTCGGTGTCGGCGGCCGCGGCCCGCAGGTACCACTCCAGCGCCTCGGAGTCGCGACCGAGCGCCACCAGCGTCTCGGCGTGCGCGTAGTGCAGCCGGGCCACCGTGGAGCCGGTCCGGTCGGGATCGGTGGGAGCCGCCGACAACACGGTCAGGGCCTGCTCCAGCTGTCCCAGGTCGGCCCGTGCGCCGGCGGCGACGATCCGCAGCTCGTCGGCCTCGTCGCCCTCGAGTTGCTCGGCCTCCGGGCCGGTGGCCAGCTCGATGGCCCGCTGCGGACGGCCCAGGCCGCGTTCGCAGTCGGCGATCAGCGGCAGCAGCGCGGATTTGCTGCCCATCCGCCGAGCGGCCCGCAGTTCGCCCAGGGCCTGCGACCAATCACCGCACTGATAGGCGGCGATGCCGACGGCTTCGCGGACCGCGGTGATCCGCGTGGAGCGGGACCGGGCCGCCTTGGCGTGCCGCAGCGCGGCCTCGGGATCGTCGTCGAGGAGCATTCCGGCGGCCACCAGATGGCAGGCCACCGCATCAGCCGTCGACCGGTTGAGCGTGCTCAGCTCGCGGCGCACTTCCGGCGCGAGCTGCTTGGGCTCCACGCCTTCGGGCAGCGGCGGGTCGTCGTAGCGGGGCGCGGCCTCGTCGCCGGCCGGCCGGGGCGCCCGGGGCGTCTGGTCACGGTCCCGCCAGGGCCGGCCGGCCTCGCGGTCCCGCGGGGGGCGGCCGGCGTCGCGGTCCCGCGGGGGCCGGGGGCCGCCGTCGTGGTCGCGGCGCGGCCGGCGGTCGCGGTCTGGTGCTCCTGCTCCCCCGGCGCTGCGGGGGGTGCGGCGCTGATCTCCGGTGCCGCGGAAGGAGCCGCCGCCGGACTGCGCGGGCCGGCCACGTCGCCCGGCATCTCCGGCGCCTCTGCCGCCCCGCGGCCCGTTGCCGCCATTGCCGTGTTCGGCCACCTCGTGCCCTCCGGTCGTATCAGTGCTACCGAAAAGGATACGGCGGCCATCGCCGACCTCTTGACACGGTCGCATTCGCGCTGTCGATTCGAGCGCCACTGAGAAAGATATGGACAAATGCCTGTGCCCCCCAATTTCTTGGGGGGCACAGGGCTTTATGTTGTGTTCGGCGGTGTCCTACTTTTCCACCCG
>NZ_LQOT01000057.1 GCF_002101585.1 Mycolicibacter engbaekii
CGCAGCGCGAACAACTCCCCAATCGCGGCCAACTGCGCCGCCGCGGCCCGATTCTCCGCCCGCGCCGTTGCACAGATCCGCTCCACCAACGCAGCCGACTCCGCCGTCATCGAGGGATACCGCCGCTCAAAGCGCTCACTGAGCCGCGCAATCGCCTCCGGAGACGGAACCCGTGACGATTGTTCGAACATACGTTCGATTTTAGCAGCTGCTACTGACAACACGTCCCGATCCGCGGCCATCAGGCGCCGTTGTTGGGTCCCCCCGAATTGGCCCCGGCGATATCGGTGATCGGGAAGTTGGGCATCGGCGGCGGCGACGGTGTGGCCGGCAGCGCCGGGATGTCCGCGGTGGGGATGTCATGCAGCTCGTTGGCCGGCGGACCGTTCTCGCGTCCGCCGTACACGCTGCCCGGTGCGCGCGGCCCGAGCAGCTCGCTGACCGTGACCAGGTGGTAGCCGTTGGCTTTGAGCACGGGCAGGAACTGATACACCAGGTCGACGGTCGAGGAGTAGGTGTCGTGGAACAGCACCACCGAACCGGGCCGGATCTGCGTCATCAACATGTAGCGGGTGGCGGCGGTGTCGGCGTCGTTGATCCAGTCGAAGGGGATGACATCCCACAGAATCCCCGCCAGGCCGAACTGGGCGGCCTGCGCATTGACCGCATCATCGGTGAGTCCCCCGGGCGGCCGCCACAAGGTCGGCGTGTGCCCGGTGGCCGACCGGATGGCGTCGTTGGCGCGGGCGAACTGGGCCGGCACGTTCGCCGCGGGAATCGTGGTCATGTTCGGGTGTTCCCAGGTGTGACTGCCGATCTCCATACCGGCTTCGGCGATTCGCTTGGCCGCCAAGGGGTTTGCTGCCACCTTGTTGCCGATCAGGAAGAACGTGGAGCGCGCCCCGGCATCGTTTAACACCCGCAGCAGCCGATCGGTGTACGGCGAGGGCCCGTCATCGAACGTCAGGGCCACACACTTGACCACCGCACAGTCCACCGGGTCCGCAGTGGCCTCGTGCACCTGACTGGTGCAGGCGGCGAGCACCGCAACAACCGTCGCGACAACACCGACGCGCCAGGGTTTCACCACCCCGGCAGCCTACCGGGACGCCGGACGGCGCTACGGGTTGTCGGCTCCGGGGGCACCGTCGGCACCGGGGGTGCCGTCGGCCTGTCCGTTACCGCCGTGTTGGCCGTTGCCGCCGACGGCGTTGTAGCCGGTGCCGCCGGCACCGCCGTTTCCGCCGCGACCGTCGCCGTTGACGCCGATCGCCCCGCCGTTGCCGCCGTCACCACCGTATCCGCCGGCGCTGTCGGTGCCGCCGGCGATGGTGAAGGAGTCACCACCGTCGCCGCCGTCGCCGCCGTCGGCATCGACGCCGCCCGCCCCGCCGTTCCCGCCGGCCCCGCCGGCGGAGGTGCCGTCGACGATCAACTGGCCGGGCTCGACCACCAGGTCGATCCGGCCGATGCCGCCATCACCACCCGCGCCGCCCTCGCCGCCGAGGCCTGCGGCACCGGCAGCACCGCCGTCGCCTCCGATCGCCGTGCCGTTGACCACGACGTTGTCCTCCAGCGTCGCGATGGTCGCGTGGCCGCCGTGCCCGCCGAGGCCGCCGGCGAGGGCATCACCGGCCGCCCCGCCGAAGACGGTGCCGCTCACCGAGGACGCGGTCGCGGTGAAGATCGTGGCGAACCCGCCGGTCCCGCCGATTCCCCCGGCACCGCCGATTCCGCCGGCACCGCCCACGGAGACACCGGTGGCGCTGGAGGCGTCACCACTGTCGACGCCGCTCTGAATGAAGCTGAAGCCGCCGGCGCCGCCCACGCCGCCGGAGATGCCGTCACCCCCGGCGCCGCCGGTGACGACGGCGCCGTTCACCTCGCCGACGGAATAGACGTCCCCATAGCCGCCCTTACCGCCGGTGCCGCCGGCCAGGCCGGCGCCGCCCGCACCGCCGGTGGCGCTACTGTCCTCGGCCTGACCGCCGAGGTAGGCGTAGATCCCGCCGCTGCCGCCGTCGCCGCCACGTCCCCCACCGGTGGCCGCACCGCCGGCTCCGCCGGTGGCGGTGCCGGTGACGGTGCCCCCTTGCCCCATGATTCCGCCGCCCGCCTCAGCGGCGCCGCCGGCACCACCGAGGCTGCCGACGCCGGCACCCTCACCGCCGGCACCGCCGGTGGCCTGCGCGGTGACGACGCCACCCGAGCCGGCGCTGACCACAGCCGCGCCGCCCATACCTCCGGCACCGCCGTCGACGCCGGCACCGCCGGCACCACCGATGACCGAACTGCCGGTGACGGTGCCGCCTGACGATGCGGACACCTCCGCGGCACCACCGGCACCGCCTGCGCCACCGCCCGCGCCATCGCCGCCGACGGCCACGCTGTCGAGCACCGAGCTGCCCGTACCGTCGGCGGTGATCGCGGCGTCACCGCCGTTTCCGGTGTCGTCGGTGCCGGCCCCGCCGGTGACCTCGCTGCCGGAGACGGTCCCGCCATCGGTGGCCCTCAGCGACGCCCCACCTCCGGCGCCACCGGAGCCGACCGTGCCACCGGTGATGCGGCTGCCCTCGACGCTGCTGCCCACCCCGACGGTCAGAGCTGCGTCGGCGCCGTCGGCACGGGAGGTGGCGTTGCCGCCGCGGACCGTCACATCGGAGCTGCTGCCGTCGATCACGGCAACCGCCCGGCCACCGGTACGGCCGCCCTGTCCCACGGTGTCGGCGCTGCCGGCGCCCCCGTCGCTGCCGCGGCCGCCGCTCACCGTGGTGCCGCTGGCCGAGCCGTCGCCGGTGACCGAGGCGACGCCACCGCCACCGCCGCCCCCGCCGCCCTGTCCGGCGCGCGTCCCGTCTGCGGTCCCGCCGGCCCCACCGGCGCCGCCGCCACCACCGACCGCACCCAGGCCGATCGCGGACCCGGCACCACCGGCTCCGCCGGCGCCACCGTTTCCGGCCGCCCCGCCGTTGGCGGCACCACCGCTGCCGCCGGCGCCGCCCAGGCCGCCGTATTGGCCGAGCGCTCCGCCGGCCGACGGATCGCCATTGCCACCGTTGCCGCCCACACCGCCGTCACCGGAGGCGGCCGCGGCGCCGTCAGCGCCGTCGTCCGCCTGGGTGATGCCGTCGCCGTGCAGGCCGCCCCGACCGCCGGCGCCGCGCCCGCCGGCCTGACCGCCGACACCGCCGTCGCCTCCATTGCCCGCGGCCGCGCTGGTGCCGCCACCGGAACCGTTCCCGCCGGCGCCGCCGGCACCGCCACTTCCGGCGTTACCTCCGGTGCCGCCGGAGCCGCCCAGCGACCCGCGTCCCCCATTACCCGCGACCCCGCCGTTGCCCCCGGTACCGCCGGCACCGCCGTGGTGGCCTTCGACGTGTGCGGCGGTGCCGTCCACTCCGCTGGCCCCGGCGCCACCGCGGCCGCCCGAACCACCGTCGCCGCCGGCGCCGCCGACACCCTGAACGCCGGCATTGGCGCCCGTACCGCCCTGCCCGCCGTCCCCGCCGTGACCCCCCGCGCCGCCGTTCTCGCCGGTACCGCCGGTAGCACCCGGCGTCGTCGCCGCAGCGCCGTCCCGGCCGTTGTAACCAGCGCCTCCCGCGCCGCCGGCACCACCGTTGCCGCCGTCGCCCTGCAGTGCCCGGCCGCCGCCGACCTCGACTCCCCCGGCACCGCCGGCTCCGCCGGCGCCCCCGGCGCCACCGTTGGTGCCGTCGATGCGTTCGGCGGTGCCGTTCAGGCCGTCAAAGCCCGCCCCACCGGCGCCGCCGTCACCACCGACGCCCGCGGCGCCGTGCAGACCGCCGGCCGCGAAGGTGCCCGCTCCCGAGGCACCGCCTGCTCCGCCGGCGCCGGCATTGCCCCCGGCGCCACCGGCCTGTCCGGCCAATCCGTCCACCCGTGCGGCCGTGCCGTCGGCTCCGGCGGCGCCGGCCGCGCCCCGGCCACCGTTGCCGCCGGCACCGCCGGTACCGCCGGTACCGTGCGCGCCCGCGCTGGCGCCGCCACCACCGATACCGCCGTCGCCGCCGGCGCCACCGGCACCGCCGTGTTCGCCGGCGGCGCCCGGTGTGGCGCCGTCGGCACCCTCAGCTCCCGCGCCGCCCGCCCCGCCGTTTCCGCCGGCGCCGCCGTCGCCGAGTGCACCGGCCCGGCCGGTCCAGGCACCCCACCACTGCGAGAACAGGTTGCCGGCGCCGCCGCTGCCACCGGCGCCACCGGCACCGCCGGTTCCGCCAGCGCCTCCAGCGCCGAAGCCGAAGTCAGCGATGCCCACCGCCCCGACCGCGCCGTCGGCGCCCGGGCCGCCGGTACCGCCGACCCCACCGCTGCCGAAGAAAAGACCGGCGCGACCACCGGCGCCACCGTTGCCGCCATCCCCGCCGGCTTCCCCGGCCCCGACGGCGGCGAATCCCGCGCCACCGGCGCCGCCCGCCCCGCCGTCGCCGGCCAGCCAGTTGGCGGCACCACCGTCACCGCCGTCGGCGCCCGCACCGCCGACACCACCGGCCCCGCCGTTGCCGGCCAGCCAGCCGCCGTCGCCGCCGTCGCCCCCGGCTCCCCCGTCGAATCCGGCGCCGCCGTCGCCGCCGTTGCCCCACATTCCGGCGAAGCCGCCGGCGTAGCCCGCCAGGTGATCGGCCGTCCCATCGGCGCCGGTGCCGCCATCGCCGAACAAGAACCCGCCGTCGCCCAGATCGCCGATACCGGGCAACCAGCCGAACCAGGAATCGTTGGTGCCGGTGTAGAAGTCGATCCCGTCGCCGATCAGCGTCCGCCCGAACATCGTGACGAACGGAGCGTTGATCAGGTCAAGCAACCAGCCGTTGCTGTCCACGTAGTCGCTCAGGCCGTCGTAGAGGGCCTCCCAGGCCGGGTTCTCGGCCGCCGCGGCGAAGGGTGACTCCACACCGAATGCCGCGAAAAGATCCGGTTCTACCTGCGCGGTGCTGATCGCGTCCCAGAGCGGGGCCAGAAAATCGTCGATGTCGGCCGCCGCGGGGGCGGTGGAAGCCGGCGACATCCCGACGGCCAAAAAGGCTCCTACCAGCGATGTCGCGCCGACGACCCGTCTGGGAACCGTTCCGGTGAGGCGGTGAGGGCGTTGCCGCCTGCTACGGGTATCCTGCGCTGCCCAGCCGTCCACACAAGGAAGCTTACCTAAACATTCAGAGTTCGATCATTTCCTTGTTGGCTTTTTCTTAGCCTGCCAAGGCGTTGGCACCCGACGGGGCCACTGGCGGCCTGGGATTTCAGCCCAGGTCGGGTCCGTTGATCTCCTCCAGCATCTCGGTGACCAAGGCGGCGATCGGCGAGCGCTCACTGCGCAGCAGGGTGATGTGTGCGAACAGGGGGTGCCCCTTGAGCTTCTCGATCACCGCGGCGATACCGTCGTGCCGGCCGACCCGCAGGTTGTCGCGCTGCGCGACATCGTGGGTGAGCACCACCCGCGACCCGGTGCCCAGCCGGGAGAGCACCGTCAGCAGCACGTTGCGCTCCAACGACTGCGCTTCGTCGACGATCACGAACGAGTCGTGCAGCGAGCGGCCCCGGATGTGGGTCAGCGGCAGCACCTCGAGCATGCCGCGCGACTGCACCTCCTCGAGCACCGCGGGGCTGGCCAGGCCTTCCAGGGTGTCGAACACCGCCTGGGCCCACGGCCCCATCTTCTCGTTCTCACTGCCGGGCAGATAACCCAGTTCCTGGCCGCCGACCGCGTAGAGCGGACGGAACACCACCACCTTGCGCTGGGTGCGCCGCTCCAGGACCGCTTCCAGGCCGGCGCACAATGCCAGCGCCGACTTGCCGGTGCCGGCCTTGCCGCCCAGCGAGACGATTCCCACCGATTCGTCGAGCAGCAGGTCCAGCGCCACCCGCTGTTCGGCAGACCGGCCCCGCAGCCCGAACGCCTCCCGGTCACCGCGGACCAGCTGCACCCGTTTGGCGGCGTTGACCCGGCCCAATGCATGCGAGGTCCCGCCGAGCAGCCGGATTCCGGTGTGGCACGGCAGATCCCGGGCCGCCGCCAGGTCGATCTCGCCCTCGTCGAACAGGGCGTCGATGTCCTCCACCGACGCCTCGACCTCGTCCATTCCGGTCCAGCCGGAGACGATGACGTCCTGCGCGTGGTACTCGTCAGCGGCCAATCCGAGCGCCGCGGCCTTGACACGCAGCGGAATGTCCTTGCTCACCAACGTCACTCGGCGGCCCTCGGCGGCCAGGTTGGCCGCGCAGGTCAGGATGCGCGAGTCGTTGCTGTCGGTGCGGAATCCGGTGGGCAGCACCGCGGGGTCGCTGTGGTTGAGCTCGACGTGCAGCGTGCCGCCCTGCGTCCCAACGGGAATGGGCTGATCAAGCCGCCCATACTGCAGGCGCATGTCGTCGAAGATGCGCAGCGCCTGGCGGGCGAACCAGCCCAGCTCGTGGTGGTGGCGTTTGGCCTCCAGCTCGCTGATGACCACCAGTGGGACGACAACTTCGTGTTCGGCGAACCGGGTGCAAGCCCAGGGGTCCGACAGCAGTACGGAGGTGTCGAGCACGTACGTCCGGATATCAGGCACTAAGCGCTCCAGCGGTGAGGGCACGCGCGACCCCGCGCGAACAATCCGACGGGGGGCGGCACAGGAACGGGGCCGGTCCTGTCGTAATCACGACCGGTGGTGCCGATGAGACAGCGAAGCGTGTGGCTAGCCATCGATTGCGACGGTACCCCCGCCGATGCGTGCCCGCAGCGCAGGCGCGCCGGAGTGTCAGCCGATCACAAACTGCTTCAGATCGGGGTGCGCGGCCAGGCCCCAGGCGCTGATCCGGTCGGAGATCACCCGGCGCAACTGGTCGGGCCCGAAGATGCCGGCTTCGGCGATTCCGGGCTGCCGGTCGGCGTAGGCGTCGATGTCGGCGCCGACGATCTTGAGTTCGGCGGCCCGCGCGGCGATGGCGGCCACCGTCTCGTCGTGCACGTAGTCCAGGCAGTGCGCGATCAGGTTGGCGAAGAACTCCTCGTGGCGTTCCTCGTCGCCGGCGATCCGGCCGATCAGACCCTTGAGCACGGGCTCCTCGATCTGGTCGGCCAGGTTGCGGCAGTATTCGGCGCAGGCGCGCTCGTAGAAGGCCATGAACACCAGCGTCTCGACCTGGCTGTAGCGGTCGGCGCGGTAGCCCTTCTGGACGTGCTCCATGCGCACGCGCTCGTTGGCGTCCGGGTCGATCTCGCGGGTGACCATCAGGTACTCGCGCAGCGCGATGGCGTGCAGGTGCTCCTCGGCGGTCCAGCGGCCGATCCAGCGGCCCCACTTGTCCTCGAGGATGAAGTGCTCGACCAGTTCGCGGTGGTAGCCGGCCAGGCTGTCCTTCTCGATCAGCAGGATCTCGCAGGCGTCGGTGATCACCTTGGGCAGCGTGACCTGTGACGGGTCCCAGTCCTTGCCACCGAGGAAGGCGAAGTTCTCGCCCTGCTCGAACGGCACATAGTCGTGGGCGTACCACGGGTCGACCGTGTCGATGTGCCGGGCCAGGTTCGCGTCGACCACCGGCTCCAGCTCGAGGATCAGTGCATTAGCAACGGGACGTTCAGCCATGAAAGTAACTGTAACCCGAATTCACACTATCCTGTCAACTCGGGGTGCGGCGTGTCCCGGCCGGCTAGGCCAGCTTCCAGTCCTCGAGCCCGTCGTAGAGCGGAAACGCCTGCGCCAGCTTGGTGACCCGGGCCCGCAGCGCCGGCACGTCGGCGGCCGAACCGGCCGCCAGCGCGGTGGCGATGATGTCGGCGACCTCGGTGAACTCGGCGTCGCCGAAACCACGGGTGGCCAGCGCCGGAGTGCCGACCCGAAGCCCGGAGGTGACCATCGGCGGCCGCGGGTCGTTGGGGACGGCGTTGCGGTTGACGGTGATGCCGACCTCGTGCAGCAGGTCCTCGGCCATCTGGCCGTCCAGCGGCGAGTCACGCAGGTCGACCAGCACCAGGTGCACGTCGGTACCGCCGCTGACCACCGACACCCCGGCCTTGGCGACGTCGGCGGCCAGCAGTCGCTCGGCGATGATCTTGGCGCCGGAGAGCACCCGCTGCTGGCGCTCGGCGAACTCGGCCGTGCCGGCGATCTTCAGCGCGACGGCCTTGGCGGCGATCACGTGCATCAGCGGGCCGCCCTGCTGGCCCGGGAAGACCGCCGAGTTGATCTGCTTGGCGAACTCCTTCTGGCCGATGATCATCCCGGAGCGCGGTCCGCCCAGCGTCTTGTGCACCGTGGTGGACACCACCTGCGCGTGCGGTACCGGCGAGGGGTGCAGGCCGGTGGCGACCAGGCCGGCGAAGTGCGCCATGTCGACCCACAGCGTCGCGCCGACCTCGTCGGCGATGGACCGGAACGCCGCGAAGTCCAGGATGCGCGGGTAGGCCGACCACCCGGCGATGATCACCTTCGGCTTGAACTCCAGCGCCTGGGCGCGCACCACGTCCATGTCGACGCGGTGAGTGACCGGGTCCACACCGTAGAAGGCGTTCTCGTAGAGCTTGCCGGAGAAGTTCAGCCGCATCCCGTGGGTCAGGTGACCCCCGTTGGCCAGGTCCAGCCCCAGCAGCCGGTCACCGGGCTCCATCAGCGCCTGCAGCACCGCCGCGTTGGCCTGGGCGCCCGAGTGCGGCTGGACGTTGGCGAAATCCGCTCCGAACAGTTCCTTGGCGCGGTCGCGGGCGATGTTCTCCACCACGTCGACGTGCTCGCAGCCGCCGTAGTAACGCCGGCCCGGCAGGCCCTCGGCGTACTTGTTGGTCAGCACGCTGCCGTGCGCCTGCAGCACCGCTCGCGGCACGAAGTTCTCCGACGCGATCATCTCCAGCGTGTCGCGCTGACGCCCCAGCTCCTTGCCGAGCAGCTCGGCGATGTCGGGGTCGAGTTCAGCCAGCGGGGCCGACATGGTGGATGCGGGGCGAGTGTTCGGTGCGGCAGTCACGCGCGCAAGTCTATAGAGTCGGTGCGCACCCGCCCGACGTGCTATCCACCCAGCTCGGCACGCAGGCGCGACGGCGTCAGCGGCTCGTCGAGCAGCCGCCGGAAACGCTCGGTGAGCCGCCCCCCGGCCGCGGCCGGGTCGCCGGGATCTGGCGCCGGAGCGTCCAGCCAGGCGCGCAGCAGCCGGTAGCCCTCCACGTAGGTCGAGGTGTAGGCCCGCCACAGCGGCGAGGCCAGGAACCGCAGCGCCTGGCGGGCCCGGTCCTCGGGGACCAGCAGCCACCGGCGCAGGTAGGCCACCACCTCGTCGGCGTCGCGGCCCTCGTCGTGCAGCATCAGCGCCGCGTCCTGCCGCACGTCGGCCAGCGCCGCGGCGGCCTCGGACACCGCTTCGGCCCGCTGGCCGTCGAACGTCAAACCCAGATCGGCGTAGATCTCGGCCGCCCAGGCGCCCCAGCCCGGCCCCACCGCGGCGTGCAACGCCAGGTCGGCCAGCCCCTCGGCCATCAGGCACTGCGGCGTGTTGACCAGGAAGATGGTCTGTTCGGCCTGGCCCCGCTTGGCCACCAGCCCGGCTTCCTTGCGGCAGTGCTCGGTGTGATGTCCCGGGTAGGACTCGTGGGCCACCAGCCGTGGCAGGTTCGACATCAGCTGTTTGAGGTCGGCGTTGACCGCCACCGTGGAGTGGTAGTCGCCGCGGTAGTAGTTGAAACCCGACCACGGCTTGTCGGTCACCACCTCGTAGGTGATGGTCTCGGTCTCGGGCAGCGGGAAGCTCACCCGCACCCGGTCACGCAGCGCCGAGGAGAACGCGTGGATGGCGGCTTCGAGGCGCTCCGGCGGAATCTCCTCGGCGCGGCGGTAGGCGATCATGCGCTCGGCCAGCGGGCCGGTCCCGCCCAGCGCCTCGTCGAGCCGGGCGTGGGCCTGGCGGTAGCGGTCGGTGTCGGCCTTGGCGATCTCGACGTCGAAGTAGTCGCGCACCTCTTCGACGAAGCCGACCTGCTCGCCGGCGAACTTGCGCCCGGCGCAGGCCAGGGCCCGCAGGTGTGCCCGCAGATATTCCGCGCGCTCGGCGTCGAGTCCGCCCGGCAGCTCCGCGGCCAGTTTCTCGGCCTGGCGGGCCAGTGCGGCCGGGTCGGGCGCCGGCTCGTCGGCGACCACACGCCGCAGCGCGGGATCGCCGGTGAAGGCGTCGACATACCCCTGTTCGATGCGGTCGAAGCGCAGACCGAGCAACAGGTACTCACGGATCAAGACGTCGGGCTCCATACCCGATCAGGCTAACGGTCGAGGTGCCTGCAAGACTGTATGGTCATGCGGCGGCTTAGCGAGCCGAGTCCCTATGTGGAGTTCGACCGACGTCAATGGCGGACACTGCGTATGTCGACGCCGATGCCGCTCAGCGAAGCCGAAGTTGTGGCCCTGCGCGGCCTCGGTGAGCAGGTCGACCTGCTGGAGGTCGAAGAGGTCTATCTGCCGCTGGCCCGACTGTTGCACCTGCAGGTCGCCGCGCGCCAGCAGCTGTTCGCCGCCACCGCGGAATTCCTCGGCGAGAACGACCAGAGCCCCGACCGGCCGGTGCCGTTCGTCATCGGGGTGGCCGGCAGTGTGGCGGTCGGCAAGTCCACCACCGCCCGCGTGCTGCAGGCGCTGCTGGCCCGCTGGGATCACCACCCGCGGGTGGACCTGGTCACCACCGACGGGTTCCTTTACCCCAACCACGAGTTGCAGCGCCGGAACCTGATGCACCGCAAAGGCTTTCCGGAAAGCTACAACCGGCGGGCGCTGATGCGCTTCGTCACCTCGGTGAAGTCCGGCGCGGACTACGTATGCGCGCCGGTGTATTCACACCTGAGCTACGACATCGTTCCCAACGCCAAGCAGGTGGTCCGCCACCCCGACATCTTGATCCTCGAAGGCCTCAACGTGTTGCAGACGGGGCCGACGCTGATGATCTCCGACCTGTTCGACTTCTCGCTGTATGTCGACGCCCGGGTCGAAGACATCGAGCACTGGTACGTCTCGCGGTTCCTGGCGATGCGCTCCACCTCGTTCGCCGACCCCGACTCGCATTTCCACCACTACGCGGCGTTGGGCGACCAGCAGGCCGTCGCCGCCGCGCGCGACATCTGGCGCTCGATCAACCGGCCCAACCTGATCGAGAACATCTTGCCCACGCGTCCGCGGGCCACCCTGGTGCTGCGCAAAGACGCCGATCACTCCATCAACCGGCTGCGTCTGCGCAAGCTCTAGGGCTAGGGCTGGGTTGCCGTGCCCGGCTGCGGCGTGGGCGCCGGGGGCGCCGGCTCATCCGCGGGCGGTGCCGCCGGCTCGGGTGCGGGCGGCCATATCGGCGGCGGCGGGAATTCGGCCGCGGGCGCGGGCGCGGGCACCAGCTCCGGAGGCGGCGGGAAGCCCGGAGGCGGCGCGCCGTCCGGCAGGGGCGCCAGCTCGGGGGCCGGCGGGGCCGGTTCGACGCCATCCGGTGGCGGCACCGCCGGTGTCGTGGTGGCAGCGGGCGCCAGGGTGTCCGGGCACAGCTCCTTTTGCGCGGCGTCGATCATGACCTTGGTGACGCCGTCGGCGACCTTCGTGCCGAAGCGGTCCTTGGCGGGGCGGCCCCGGCGCAGGTTCTGGCAGATGATCCCGCCGAATTGCACCGCCCCGGCCGGCGTGGTCAGACCGGGGCTGTTCTGGTACTTGAACCCGTGCGACTCCAGGTAGCTGAGGTAGCTCTTCTCGTCGGCCTGCGCCGGTGCGGCGCCGAAGATCAGGGTTCCAGGGATCAGCGTCAACGCCGCCAGCCGCCACTTCATGGGAGAAAACTGTAGACGGTGCCGCCTGAGCGCGCCTGCTGCTACCGCCCGAACCTGCGGTGTCGCACGCTGTAGTCGCGCAGCGCCCGCAGGAAGTCGACCCGGCGAAACGCCGGCCAGTGCGCCTCGGTGAACCACATCTCCGAGTAGGCGCTCTGCCACAGCAGGAAGCCGGACAACCGCTGCTCCCCCGAGGTCCGGATCACCAGGTCGGGGTCGGGCTGGCCCGAGGTGTAGAGGTTCTCCGAGATGCCCTCGACGGTCACCGCGTCGACGAGTTCCTCCGCGGTGGCGCCGTTGGCCAGCTGCTTGCCGAGCAGGCCCCGCACCGCGTCGACGATCTCCTGGCGGCCGCCGTAGCCGACCGCGACGTTGACATGCAAACGGCAGGCCCCACCGTCGGCGGTCGCCGCGCTCGCGGTGCTCTCCACGGCCTCCCGCAGCCGGCGCGCCGGCTCCTCGCCCAGCAGACCCAGATCCCCGACGGTGCGCACGCTCCACTGGTTCGCCGGCGCGCAGATCTCCTCCACCACGTCGGTGATGATCTCGATCAGGGCGGCCAGTTCGGCGGGATCGCGCTGCAGGTTCTCGGTGGACAGCAGATAGACGGTGGCCATCTCGATGCCGGCGTCGGCGCACCAGCGCAGCATCTCGGCGATCTTGGCCGCACCCATCCGGTAGCCGTAGCTGACGTCGTCGTAGCCGGCGTCGCGCGCCCAGCGCCGGTTACCGTCGCAGAGAACGGCGATGTGGCGGGGCAGATTCGCCCGAGACGCCGCCAGGCCCTGCCGCAGGCGCAGCTCGTAAATCCGGTACAGCGGCTCCTTCAAGCGCGCCGGGATGATCGCCACAAAAACCCAGACTACTGTTATCGGCAAGCATTGACGGGAATCAGTCCGGGATCCGCGTGGAGTTCAGGAAGGCCCATGAGCACCCACACCGACACCATCGCCGAGCCGAGTCCGGCCGGGTTGCCCGCGCCGCGCGCCAAGCCGCGCGCCCGCGGCTGGATTCACCTCGTGTCAGCCATCGTGGCGCTGATCGCCGGTATCGCGCTGATCGGAGTGACCTGGCCGCTGGCCGGGCCCGAGGCCGGTCTGGCCTCGCTGGCCTACTCCATCTCCGTGGTGGGCATGTTCGCCGTCAGCGCCACCTATCACCGGGTGACCTGGAAGTCCGTCGCCGCCCGGATCCGGATGAAGCGGCTCGACCACGCGATGATCTTCATCTTCATCGCCGGCACCTACACCCCGTTCGCGATGCTGGCCATGGACCACGGCGCCCAGGAACGGCTGGTGATGACGATCGTGTGGGGCGGGGCGCTGGCCGGCGTGGTGCTCAAGCTGTGCTGGCCGACCGCCCCGAAGTGGGTCGGGGTGCCGCTCTACCTGTTACTGGGGTGGGTGTCGGCGTTCTTCATCGCGACGATCATGGAAAACGCCGGTGTCGCGGCCATGGTGCTGCTGGCCGTCGGCGGCGCGCTCTACAGCATCGGCGCGATCATGTATGCGCTGAAGTGGCCGGACCCCTGGCCCGAGACGTTCGGCTACCACGAGTTCTTCCATGCCTGCACCGCGGTGGCCGCGCTGTGCCAGTACATCGCGATCTGGTTCGCGGCCCTGCACTGACCGGTTACGGGGCGAACCCCGCTACAGGTGGGTGATGTTCTCCGCCGACCAGTAGGCCTTCATCCCGGAAACCTTGCCGTCGGCGTCGAACACCATCACGTCGATGGGCTCGATGCGCATCCGGTGGTCGCCGTTGGTGATGGTCAGCGCGAAGTGGAAGGCGGCCTCGTTACCGGCGACCCGCAGCGAGACCAGCTCGCTCTCGCGCTGCAGCCCGGTGATGGCCGAGTAGAAGTTGCGGATGGCCTGGTGCCCGATGTGCACCTCGCCGCCCACCGGGTCCTCAACGGTGGCATCGGCCGCGTACAGCTCCACCAGCGCATCGGCGTCGCCGCCGCCGCCGACCAGCTCGATGTAGCGGTGGACGGTCTCGGTGATGGCCTGCGTTCGGTCCGGTGCGCTCGTCATGTGCCGCACGTTACACGGATGCCGGATGCGACGGAACCGCAAGGGCCGCGGCCAACTCCGCCGCGCTGACCACCGGCAGATCACACACCGGGCCCCGACAGACATAGGCGGCGTCGACGCCGTTGATCCGGTCCCGCCCGACCAGCAGCTCGCCGGAGCCGGCCGCGCCGCCGACCACCACCGAACCGCCGGGCGCCAGCCGGCGGGCCTGCGCCAGCAGCGCGGAGTCCGGGCCCTGGCACGCCACCGCGATCTGCAACGGACCGCGCAGGTAGGCCTCGGCCACGGCCAGCCAGTGGCCCGCTGCCCGCGGTGCCCGCGCCAGCAGTGCCCCGTGCGCCGCCAGGGCGTCGACGGCGGCCTGGCCGTAGCGCTGCGCGCGGCTGCCCGCTACCAGGGACGCGGTCAGCAACGCCTCGGTGACCAGCGCCGCACCCGACGGGGTGGCCCCGTCCAGCGGATCGCTGGGGCGCACGACGAGCGCTTCGGCGTCATCGGCGGTGTCGAACCACCGCCCAGGCGACTCCGGATCGGCGAAGTGGTCCAGCGCCGTGTCCAGCAGGCCGAGTGCGGCATCGCGCAGGTTCTGCGCACCGCTGAACTGGTAGACGCTGAGCAGTCCGGCGGCCAGCGCGCCGTAGTCCTCCAGGATCGCGGGGCTGTCCCCCACCCGGCCGCCCAGACTGGCCCGGCGCAGCCGGCCGTCCACCAGATGAAGCTCGAGCAGCCGGCCCGCGCATTCCCCGGCGGCACCGACCAGCCGCGGATCGTCGAGCGCCACCGCCGCCTCGGTCAGGGCGGTGATCGCCAGGCCGTTCCAGGCGGTGACCACCTTGCCGTCCCGGCCGGGTTGGGGCCGCGTGCTCCGGGCGGCCAGCAGCTCGCGGCGCACCCGGTCGACGCGCGGCCCGTCCTCGGGGTCTACCGGCAGGCGCAGCACGGAGGTGCCGGCCTCGAACGTGCCGTCCGGTGTGACCCCGAAGACCTCCGCCGCCCACCGGCCGTCAGCGGCGCCGAGGACCTCGGTCAGCTGCTCGGGGGTCCACACATAGGTCAGGCCCTCCTGGCCGGCGGCGTCGGCGTCCAACGATGAGATGAACATGGCGTCCTGCGACAGTTCCTCGAGCAGGAACTGGGCCGTCTGCGCGGTCACCCGGATGGCCAGCGGGTCGCCGGTGCGCCGGGCCCAGTGCGCGTAGACCCGCAGCAGCAAGGCGTTGTCGTACAGCATCTTCTCGAAATGCGGTACCACCCAGGCGTTGTCGACGCTGTAGCGGGCGAAGCCGCCGGCCAGCTGGTCATAGATCCCGCCGCGGGCCATCCCCGTTCCGGCGCGGACCACCGCTTCGAGGGCAGTCCGGCTCGCGGTCCGCTCGTAGTGCCGCAGCAGGAACTCCAGCAGCGCCGACGGCGGGAACTTCGGCGCGCCGCCGAATCCACCGTGCGCGGTGTCCTCGGTGCGCAGCAGCGTCCCCACCGCGGCGTCGCACAGCGACTCGTCGACGGGCGGGCCGTCGCTGGGCAGCCGGGCTGCCATGGCGCGCAATTCGGCGGCGATGCTCGTCGAGGCCTGCTCGACTTCGTCACGGCGCTCGTTCCAGGTGGCGGTGACCGCCGAAAGCAGGTTCAGGAAAGCATCTTTGGGGTAGTACGTGCCGCAGAAGAACGGCCTGCCGTCGGCAGTCAGGAAACACGTCATCGGCCAACCGCCGGCGCCGGTCAACGCCTGGGTGGCGGCCATGTAGATCGCGTCGATGTCCGGGCGTTCCTCGCGGTCGACCTTGATGCACACAAAACCCGCGTTCATCGCGGCGGCCACCTCGGCGTCCTCGAAGCACCCGTGCGCCATCACGTGACACCAGTGGCAGGCCGCATAGCCGACCGACAGCAGAATCGGCACGTCGCGTTCGGCGGCCTGCGCCAGCGCCTCGGGCGTCCACTCCCACCAGTCCACCGGGTTGTCGGCGTGTTGACGCAGGTAGGGGCTGGTGGACCCGGCGAGACGGTTGGCCATGACTCCACGCTAATCCCGGCTCCGGCGCCGGGCAGCCTTGTCGAGGCGGCGCTTAGGTGTCGTCGCCGGAGGGCGCGGAGCCGACGGTCCCCTCGTCGGCGGCCTGGTCGGGGTCCGGGTGCTCGGGGTCGAAGGACTCGGGCAGCTTCTTGAGCTGCCGGTTCATCGACCACACCAGCCCGAAGGTGCCGAGCATCAGCAGCACGATGACCAGCAGACCGAACGGGCTGGCCTTGCCGAAGTCGGGCCCGGTATCGCGGGGCGCCTCCTCGGCCACAATCCACAGCACAGTCAGCACAGCGTGGTTCATCCGTTGTCCTCGATCCCGGCGAACAGGTCCGTCTCCGGCAGCGTAACCGGCACCCGGGAACGGGCCAGCTCGAACTCCTCCGTGGGCCACAGTCGCTGCTGCCACTCGATCGGAGCGGCGAAGAAGTCGCCGTTGGGGTCGATCTGGGTGGCGTGCGCGCGCAGCGCGTCGTCACGCTGACCGAAGTAGTCGGCGCATTCGACGCGGGTGGTCACCCGTTCGGCGAACACGTCGTGGTCGGGCTGCCAGTGCTTGAGCCACTTGGCGAACGGACCGACCTCGCCGTTTCGGGCGAACTCGTCCTGCAGCAGCTGCATCCGCTGCCGCAGGAACCCGTGGTTGTAGTACAGCTTGGACACCGACCAGGGATCACCGGCCTGCGGGTAGCGCCGGTAGTCCGCGGCGGCCTCGAACGCGGCCACCGACACCTGGTGGCACCGGATGTGGTCGGGGTGCGGGTAGCCGCCGTTCTCGTCGTAGGTCGTCATCACATGCGGGCGGAACTGCCGCACCGCACGCACCAGGGCTTCGGTGGAGACCTCCAACGGGACCAGCGCGAAGCAGTCTTCGGGCAGGGGCGGCAGCGGGTCGCCCTTGGGCAGGCCGGAGTCGACGAAACCCAGCCAGTGGTGCTCCACCCCGAGGATCTCGGCGGCCTTGGCCATCTCGTCGCGCCGGATCTCGGCGATGTGGCCGTGCACGTCGGGCAGGTCCATGGCGGGGTTGAGGATGTCGCCGCGCTCGCCGCCGGTCAGCGTCACCACCATCACCCGGTGCCCGGCGGCTGCGTAGCGGGCCAGGGTGGCCGCGCCTTTGCTGGACTCGTCGTCGGGGTGGGCGTGCACCGCCATCAGCCGCAGTCCACTCATGCGCACTCCCCGTTTCCTCCAGGTTCCTCCTGCCGGAAGCCCAGACCGGACGCCTATAGTTCCAGATGGTTTCTGCCCCCATCGTTCCACCACCGGAGGCGGGCGCGGTAACCACTCCCGACTCCATCGGCGACCATGGGACCTACCTCACGATGACCGACACCAAGCCGGACCGCTATCGGGATACCCAGCGCAGCGCGCTGCCCCGCAGGCTGCTGGCGATTACCCTCGGTGCGCTGGCGATCGCGACCGCCGCGGCCCTGGCCGTGGTGGGCTACCAGCGCTTCGCCACCGCCGAGGTCAAGGGCGACCTGTACGGCTATGAAGTGCTCGACGACCAAACCGTCTCGGTTAAGTTCAGCGTGACTCGATCCGACCCGTCGCAGCCCGCGGCGTGCATCGTGCGGGTCCGGTCCAGCGACGGCAGCGAGACCGGCCGGCGCGAAATTCTCATTCCCCCGTCGCAGTCGGCGACCGTCCAGGTGACGACGACGGTGAAATCTTCCCAGCCGCCTGTCATGGGCGACGTCTACGGTTGCGGCAGCGACGTCCCTGATTATTTACGTTTGCCCTGAGGCTGCGGTGGTATCCTATTCGGATACACGGTTCCAGCTGGAGCCGTGTATTGCTGCATTAGAAGGCTGCATGACAACGATGTCGCCCCACTGCCCATCGGCGCGGACGACACAAGGAGCACAGTGAGATGACGGACACTCAGGTGACCTGGCTGACGCAGGAGTCACACGATCGGCTCAAGGCGGAGCTCGACCAGCTGATTGCGAACCGTCCGGTGATCGCAGCGGAGATCAACGACCGCCGCGAAGAGGGGGACCTGCGCGAGAACGGCGGCTATCACGCAGCGCGTGAAGAGCAGGGCCAGCAGGAAGCCCGTATCCGGCAGTTGCAGGAGCTGCTCAACAACGCCAAGGTCGGGGAGGCCCCCACCCAATCCGGTGTGGCACTGCCGGGCTCGGTGGTCACGGTCTACTACGACGGCGACAAGAGCGACACCGAGACCTTCCTGATCGCCACCCGCCAGGAGGGTGTCGGCGACGACAAGCTCGAGGTCTACTCGCCGAACTCGCCGCTCGGGCACGCCCTGCTGGGCGCCAAGGAGGGCGAGGAGCGCAGCTACACGGTGCCCAGCGGTAAGACCGTCACGGTGACCTTGGTCAGCGCGGAGCCCTACCACTCCTGAGCCCGGGCGGCACCGGGGTCAGTCCAGCGCCTGCTTGAGGTCGCCGATCAGGTCGTCGATGTCCTCGATGCCCACCGACAGGCGCACCAGGTCTTCGGGAACCTCCAGCTGCGAACCTGCCGTCGACGCGTGCGTCATTGCGCCGGGCAGTTCGATCAGCGACTCCACCCCGCCGAGTGATTCGGCCAGGATGAAGATCTCGGTTCCGGCGCACAGCTTCTCGGCGGCCGCCCGGCCGCCGCGCATCCGGACCGACACCATGCCCCCGAAAGCGCGCATCTGCGCCGCGGCGACCCGGTGGCCGGGGTGCTCGGCCAGTCCGGGGTAGCGCACCTGGCTCACCGCGGGATGCCCGCTGAGGAATTCGGCGATCGCCGCGGCGTTCTCGCTGTGCCGCTGCATCCGCAGCACCAGGGTCTTCAGGCCGCGCAGGGTCAGGTAGGCGTCGAAGGGACCCGGTACGGCCCCCGCCCCGTTCTGCAGGAACGCGAAGGCCGTGTCGAGCTCTTCGTCACTGGTGACCAGCGCACCGCCCACCACGTCGGAGTGCCCGCCGATGTACTTGGTGGTCGAGTGCAGCACCACGTCGGCGCCCAGGGTCAGCGGCTGCTGCAACGCCGGCGAGGCGAAGGTGTTGTCCACCAGGACCCGTGCGCCGGCTTCCTTGCCGATCGCGGCGATACCGGCGATGTCGGCGATCGACAACAGCGGATTGGTGGGCGTCTCCACCCAGATGAGCCGGGTGGTGCCGGTGACCGCGGCCCGCACCGCATCCAGATCCGACAGGGCGACCGGGGTGTAGGCCACCCCCCACTGGGTGAAGACCTTGTCGATCAGCCGGAAGGTGCCACCGTAGGCGTCGTCGGGAATGATCAGGTGATCGCCGGGGCGCAGCATCGCGCGCAGCGCGCAGTCCGTGGCGGCCATCCCGGAACCGAACGCCCGGCCGAACCGGCCCTGCTCCACCGCGGCCAGCGCAGTCTCCAGGGCGGCGCGGGTCGGGTTGCCGGTGCGCGCGTACTCGAACCCGCCGCGCAGGCCCCCCACGCCGTCCTGGGCGAAGGTGCTGCTGGCGTAGATCGGTACGTTGACCGCCCCGGTCGCCGGGTCGGGGCGGAATCCGGAGTGGACGGCCGTGGTGGACAGGCCCGCAGTGCAGTGTGGGTTGTTCGGGTTCACCGGATCGGCAGGCAGACGGTGGACATGATCTTGTCGGCGATGGTCTGGCGCTTGCCATCCCACAGCGGGAACAGGTAGCCGATCCCCAAGGTGATGCTGTCGACCACGTGGGCCAACTGGCGCACCAGTGACATGCCGAACCCGATCGGCTGACCGGTGGATTCGGAGACCACCTTGAACTTCAGCACCGACTTGCCGATGCTCGACCCGGTGGTGCCCTGCCGATAGCCGAAGTTCCAGATGCCGAAGATGAGCGCCGCCAGCCAGCCCAGGAACATCAGCGTTGCACCGGTGCCCGAGGGCGTGACCGTGCACTCGAATCCCGTGGAGCTGCTGACGCATTCACGGTCTGCTGTGGTCTCGGCGATCATCGACGGGATGCCGTAGAGCACCAGCACCGGCAGAAAGTCGATGAGGTAGGCGCCCACGCGGGTCAGCCAGGACGTGTAGGCCTCCTGCGGCAGCTGGCCGACCGCGTTGCCGGGCGCGCCCGAATAGGCGCCGTAGCCGGGCGGCGGCGGGGGGTAGTTCCCCGGAGGTGGCGGCGGGTAGTTGCCGGGCGGCGGGACATCACCGGACGGGGGCGGGTAGTTGCCCGGCTGGGACGGCGGGAATTCGGTCATCTCTACCCTCTCGGGTCGTGGCGGTGAATGGGTAAAACGCTACCGCAGGACAGGGTTCGCAACGCCGTTATCTGCGGCGTGGCCCGTCGGACATGAAGCCCAGCAGATCGTGGCGTGTTATAACGCCCACGGGCTTGCCGTCCTGCACCACCATCACCGCGTCGACTTCGGCGAGCATGGCGGCGGCGGTACCGACGACCTCGCCGGATCCGATCAGCGGCAGGGGCGGGCCCATGTGCTTGGACACCGCGTCGGCCAGCTTCGCGCGGCCCTCGAACACCGCCGACAGCAAGTCACGTTCGGACACGCTGCCGGCCACCTCACCGGCCATCACCGGCGGTTCGGCGCCCACCACGGGCATCTGCGAAACGCCGTACTCGCGCAGGATGCCGATCGCGTCGCGCAGCGTCTCCGACGGGTGGGTGTGCACCAGGTCCGGCAGCACCCCCGCCTTGGCCCGCAGCACGTCGGCGACGGTGGGCTGCACGGTCGAACCGTCCAGCCGGGACCGCAGGAATCCGTAGGAGGACATCCAGGCGTCGTTGAACAGCTTGGACATGTACCCGCGTCCGCCGTCCGGCAGCAGAACGACCACCAGGGACTCCGGGCCGGCCTTGACGGCGGTCTCCACCGCGGCCACCACGGCCATGCCGCAGGAGCCGCCGACCAGCAACGCCTCCTCCCGGGCCAGGCGCCGGGTCATGTCGAACGAGTCCGCGTCGGACACCGCGATGATCCGGTCCGGAATGCTCGGGTCGTAGGCGGCCGGCCAGAAGTCCTCCCCCACTCCTTCGACCAGATACGGCCGGCCCGTACCGCCGGAGTAGACCGAGCCTTCCGGGTCTGCGCCGATCACCTGTACCCGGCCGCCCGAGACCTCTTTGAGGTAGCTGCCGGTGCCGGTGATGGTGCCGCCGGTCCCGATTCCGGCGACGAAATGGGTGACCTGGCCATCGGTGTCGGCCCAGATCTCCGGGCCGGTGGTCTCGTAGTGGCTGGCGGGCCCGGCCGGGTTGGAGTACTGGTCCGGTTTCCAGGCGCCGTCGATCTCCTCGACGAGCCGGTTGGACACGCTGTAATAGCTGGCCGGGTCGTCCGGCGGCACCGCCGTCGGACACACCACCACCTCGGCGCCGTAGGCGCGCAACACATTCTGTTTGTCCTCGCTGACCTTGTCCGGGCAGACGAACACGCACTTGTAGCCGCGGCGCTGGGCGACCAGCGCCAGGCCCACACCGGTGTTGCCCGATGTCGGCTCGACGATGGTGCCGCCCGGTTTGAGCGCACCGCTGGCCTCGGCGGCGTCGATCATCTTGACCGCGATGCGGTCCTTGGAGCTGGCTCCCGGGTTGAGGTACTCGACCTTGGCCACTATTCGGCCGGCCCCCTCGGGGACGATCGAATTCAGCTCGACCAGCGGGGTGTTGCCGATGAGTTCACTGATGTGGCGCGCTATCCGCATACCTGCCATCGTCTCAGGTTCTCCGGCCGGACGGGTCAGCCGGTGGCCTCGCGGATGTATTCACCGATCTGCCGCAACGAGCGGGTGGCCTCGGGTACGAAGGGCGCGGCGATCTGGAAGACGTGGATCTGACCCGGCCAGATCCGCAACTCCACCGGGATACCGGCGGCCGCGAGCACCTTGGCACCCAACTGGGCGTCGTGCAGCAGTACCTCCGAACCGGAGACGTGAATCAGGGTGCGCGGAAGTCCGGGCCGGACGTGTTGCAGCGGCTCGAGCACGTCGCTGCCGTGCACGCGGTCACGCCGCGCCGCGGCCTCGACCAGTTCCACCAGAGCGTCAAATGCCTTGGGCGGGAACATCGCACCGGTGTGAATGTTGGGGTGCGCCTTCTTGGCCTCCTTGGCGATCTCCAGCAGCGGCGACATCGCGACGATGGCGGCCGGGACTTCGTCGTCGTCCTCGTCGAGCAGTCGCAGGGCCAGCGCCAGCGACAGATAGCCCCCGGCCGAGTCGCCGGCCAGCACGATCTGGTCCGGTTCGTAACCCTGACGGCGCAACCAGCGGTAGCCGTCGTAGCAGTCGTCGACCGCGTCGGCGATGGAGTGCTTGGGAATCATCCGGTACTCCACCACCAGGACCGGACTGTCGGCGTACTCCGACAGCTTGGTGACCAGCCGGCCGTGCGTGTTGGCGCCACAGGTCAGGAAGGCGCCGCCGTGCATGTAGAGCACCACCCGGCGGGTGCCGTCGGCCGGCAGCACGCCGGCGGCCCGCACCAGTTGGGCTTTGCAGCGCGGCAGCCGGATGGCGGCGCGGACGGTGCCCGGCACGGGCAGCACCGCCTTGGCGGCGACGTCGAGCAACCCGAACGGCCACGGCATCCCCGGGAGGTAGCTGCCGACCGAGAGGACCGGGCGAATGGTGGCGCGGGCGGCCAGCCACGCCAGGCGGCCTTCGACACTGGTGGACTCCTCGACCACCTCGACGGGCAGCCCGTCATGGCGGCCGTACCGGGGGCGCCGCGGGCCGGGGTACAGGCGGGAGCGAAGACGGGGCGAGCTGGGGATTATCTCGGGTGCGGTCATGGCGGACACTCCCTCCAGCCGGCCGGGCCGGCTCGGCCAACGCGGTTGCAAGTATCGTCACACGCCAAAAATTGTGAAGAAATCTTAGGATTCGTTCCGATACGGCATCGGGTCCGCTTCGTGACCATCTCTTGTTTGCTGCTCAGGGGCAATCGGCGCGCCGGCTCCCTAAAATTGCGGGCATGCAGTTCCGGGCACCGCGTCGCTCGGCGGTCACGCTGGTGACCGCCGGCGCTATCGCCTCCAGCGGCACGCTGTACCTGGGCGTGCGCGGACTCCTGGCCGGGCAGGCCGACCGGGCGCGCCAGATCATTCCCCGGGCCTGGGGCATCCCGCCCTACGCGGACGGCGTCTACGCCGCCGGCGGTGGGCCGGCCGAGCGGTTCCAGCGCGGCATGAGCGTGGATCTGCACCTGATGATCTTCGGCGACTCGACCGCCACCGGCTACGGCTGCCTGTCAGCGGACGAGGTTCCCGGAGCGCTGATCGCCAGAGCCTTGGCAGAACACACCGGATCGCGAATCCGGTTGAGCACCAAGGCGATTGTCGGTGCCACCACCAAGGGGCTGGGCGGCCAGGTCGACGCGATGTTCGTCGCGGGTCCGCCACCGGACGCGGCCGTGATCATGATCGGGGCCAACGACGTCACCGCCCTGCACGGCATCGGCGGCTCGGCGCAGCGGCTGCACGCGGTGGTCAAGCGGCTGCGCGCCAGCGGTGCGGCGGTGATCGTCGCCACCTGTCCGGACCTCGGTGTGGTCAGTGCGATCCCCCAGCCGTTGCGCTGGGTCGCCCATACCCGGGCCCGGCGGCTGGCGCGGGCTCAGGCCCACGCGGTCAAGGCCGCCGGCGGCATCACGGTGCCTTTCGTCGATCTCCGGGAGTTCCGCCAGGCTCGCGAGCCGCTGTTCGCCCGCGATCAGTACCACCCGTCGGCAGCCGGATACGCGCTGGCCGCCACACAGATGATCCCCGCACTGTGCGGCGCCCTGTACCGGCCCGACTCCCGCGCGGTGGCCTCCTCGGACTAGATTCGGCTGTTGAAAACCCGATCTCAAGGAGTCCCCGTGCCCGAAGCTGTCATCGTCTCCACTGCGCGTTCGCCCATCGGCCGGGCCGGTAAGGGCTCCCTGGTCACCATGCGGCCCGACGACCTGGCCGCCCAGATGGTGCGCGCCGCCCTGGACAAGGTGCCCGCCCTGGACCCGCGCGAGATCGACGACCTGATGATGGGCTGCGGCCAGCCCGGCGGCGCCTCCGGCTACAACATCGGCCGCGTCGTCTCGGTGCTGCTCGGCTACGACTTCCTGCCGGGCACCACGGTGAACCGGTACTGCTCGTCGTCGCTGCAGACCACCCGGATGGCGTTCCACGCGATCAAGGCCGGCGAGGGCGACGCGTTCATCTCCGCCGGTGTCGAGACCGTTTCGCAGTTCCCCATCGGTGCCGCCGACGGCGCCCCCAACAGCAAGAACCCGCTGTTCGCCGACGCCCAGGCCCGCTCGGAGGCCGCCGCGGCCGGTGCCACCGAGTGGCACGACCCGCGGAACGACGGCCTGCTGCCCGACGTCTACATCGCGATGGGCCAGACCGCCGAGAACGTGGTGCTGCACACCGGGATCAGCCGTGAGGACCAGGACCACTGGGGTGTGCGCAGTCAGAACCGCGCCGAGGAGGCCATCAAGAGTGGCTTCTTCGCCCGCGAGATCTCGCCGGTCACCCTGCCCGACGGCACCGTGGTGAGCACGGATGACGGCCCGCGCGCCGGCACCACCTACGAGAAGATCAGCCAGCTCAAGCCGGTGTTCCGGCCGAATGGCACGATCACCGCCGGCAACGCGTGCCCGCTGAACGACGGTGCGGCCGCCGTGATCATCACCAGCGACACCAAGGCCAAGGAGCTGGGGCTGAAGCCGCTGGCCCGGATCGTGTCCACCGGGGTGTCGGGTCTGTCGCCGGAGATCATGGGTCTGGGCCCGATCGAGGCCGTCAAGAAGGCACTGGCGAACGCCAAGTTGTCGATCTCCGACATCGACCTGTTCGAGATCAACGAGGCGTTCGCGGTGCAGGTGCTCGGCTCGGCCCGCGAGCTGGGCATCGACGAGGACAAGCTGAACGTGTCCGGCGGGGCGATCGCCCTGGGCCACCCGTTCGGTATGACCGGCGCCCGGATCACCGCCACCCTGCTGAACAACCTCGCCACCCACGACAAGCAGTTCGGCGTGGAGACCATGTGTGTGGGCGGCGGCCAGGGCATGGCCATGGTGGTCGAGCGCCTCTCCTGACCCGTTTTCCCGTTGACTCTGCGCCTACCAGGCAAAAGTGCGAGTAGCTCGCCTGGTGAGCGCAGAGTCAACGGCGTTGTAGGGCATCCCAGGCACTTCTGACCCGGCGGATCACGTCGTGACTCCGGTGTTCGGCGAGCACCGTGATGTGGGTCCAGCCGGCGTCGCGGAGGTTTTCCAGGCGCTCGACGTCCTTGACGAACTGCGGGCGGCTGGTGCGGTGCTGGTCGCCGTCGTATTCGACCGCGAGCATGATGTCCTCCCACCCCATGTCGAGGAAGTACCGCGGATAGCCGTCCTCGAAGACGGGGATCTGGGTCACCGGCCGCGGGAACCCGGCGTCGACGAGCAGCAGCCGCAGCCAGGTCTCTTTCGGTGACTGCGCCCCGGCGTCGGCGAGGTAGAGGGCGGCTTCCAGTTGGCGCAGGCCTCGGGTATGACGATGCCGCGCCGCCAGCCGGGCCACGTCGTCGGTCTTGAAATGCGTGGCATGGGCCAGCGCGTCGAGTCTGGCGACCGCCTGACGCAGGGGCCCGCGCCGGCCCAGATCGAACGCGGTGCGCTCCACCGTGGTGACCGGCAGCCCGTCGCACAACTGCGTCTCGCCGGCCAGGAGCAGGTCTGCCCGGGTCTTGACGCCGCTCGGCGCCCTGGCGTTGCACCAGATCAGTTCAACCGGTGCCTGCTCGTCGATCCAGCCGGAGCCGTGTAGCGCCGATGCGGCCAGACCGCTGACGACGCCCTGTCGATGGGTCCACAGCCATGCGGCGCGGGTACGTCTGCGCAGCGTGGGCGTGACGTGTTTGTCCAGGTACACGTTCGGCATGAGCGCCGTGTAGTACGTGGCGAGCTCATGCCAGGTGACCGCACCGGCGGCCAGTGCCTCGCTGCCGAGGAATGGTTCGCCTGCCATGCCGGCATGCTGCCAGCGCGCTCCGACAGGTCCCCAGATAGCAGTTGACTCTGCGCGTACCAGGCAAAAGTGCGAGTAGCTTGCCTGGTCAGCGCAGAGTCAACGGGTGGAGCTAGAGGGTCACTCGCTCTGGAAGTAGCTGAGCAGCCGCAGGATCTCCAGGTACAGCCACACCAGGGTGACGGTCAGGCCCAGGGCGATACCCCACGCGGCCTTCTCCGGCGCGCCGGCGCGAATCAGTTGGTCGGCCGCGTCGAAGTCGATCAGGAAGCTGAACGCCGCGATACCGATGCAGACCAGGGAGAACACGATGGACAGGGTTCCGCCGCTGCGCAGGCCCAGGCCCTCACCGCCGCCGACGCCGAACAGCGACAGCACCAGGTTGCCGATCATCAGGGCCAGCACGCCGAAGATGGCGCCCACCATCATCCGGGTGAACTTCGGGGTGACCCGAATGGCGCCGGTCTTGTAGACCACGAGCATGCCGCCGAACACGCCGAGCGTGCCCATCACGGCCTGGCCGATCAACGAGCCGGCGTTACTGGTTCCGACGGTGACCGCGGTCAGCACGAAGGAGATGGCGCCCAGGAACATGCCCTCGAGCACCGCGTAGCTCAGCACCAGGGCCTTGCTGTCCTGCTTGCGGGCGAACATGGCGATCATGACCATGGCCAGACCACCGAAGGCGCCGACGAAGGTCAGCGGGCCGGCCAGCGCCTGGTTGGAGGCCACCAGGAAGAATGAGACGATGGCCGACAGGCTCAGCACGCCGAGCGTGATGCCGGTCTTGGTGACGACATCGTCGATGGTCAGCGGGCGAGTGACGACTTCCCGCTGGTAGGCCAGCGACGGGTCGACCTGGTAGGTCTGGCCCATCTGCTGGGTGGCACCGGCCATACCGGTGCCGAACTGCGCGTAGCCGCCCTGTTGTTTGGGCAACGAACGAAATACCGGGTTGCTGGTCTCCCGCACCGTCCCGATCCTCTCTTCATGCTGTAAAGCGAAGGGTTACGAATACTGAGTCAACGTTTCCCGACCCGCTGGGGTTCCCGAACGGACTAACCAGCCGTTCTCAGGCCAAACCTTACCCGCGCAGCAGCGGCCGCGCCTAGGGATCTACATTGCGAAGGCGTGACAGGCGAATCTGACGAGGTCCTGACCCGGGTCGACAACGGCGTCGGTCTGCTGACGCTCAACCGCCCGAAGGCGATCAACTCCCTGACGCTGCCGATGGTGACCGCGATGACCACGGCACTGACCGCGTGGGCCGATGATCCCGAGGTGACCGCGGTGGTGCTCAGCGGGGCCGGCGAGCGCGGTCTGTGTGCCGGCGGCGATGTGGTGGCGATCTACCACAGCGCCAAAGCCGACGGCGCCCAGGCGCGGAAGTTCTGGTACGACGAGTACCTGCTCAACGCGCAGATCGGCAGCTTCCCCAAGCCGTACGTATCGATCATGGACGGCATCGTGATGGGCGGCGGCGTCGGCGTCGGGGCACACGCCAACACCCGGATCGTCACCGACACCACCAAGTTGGCGATGCCCGAAGTCGGTATCGGATTCATCCCGGACGTCGGCGGCACCTATCTGCTCTCGCGTGCTCCCGGCCTGCTCGGCCTGCACGCTGCGCTGACCGGGGCGCCGTTTTCCGGGCCGGACGCCATCGCCCTGGGCTTCGCCGACCACTATGTGCCCCATGCGCAGCTGGAGTCCTTCACCGCGGCGATCGTCGCCGACGGGGTGGACAGCGCCCTGGCCGCATACGCCATCGAGCCACCGGCCAGTCAGCTTGCCGCGCAGCGCGACTGGATCGACGAGTGCTACGCCCACGACACCGTCGCCGAGATCGTGGAAGCACTGGCCGGCCACGCCAGCCCCGACGCCAACGCCGCCGCCGAGCTGATCGGAACCCGGTCTCCGGTGGCGTGCGCGGTGACGCTGGAGGCGGTGCGCCGGGCGGGCCGGCTCGCCAGCCTGGAAGAGGTGCTGATCCAGGAGTTCCGGGTGTCGTGCGCGTCGCTGCGCACCCACGACCTG
Organism: Mycolicibacter engbaekii; assembly: GCF_002101585.1. Lineage (GTDB taxonomy): Bacteria > Actinomycetota > Actinomycetes > Mycobacteriales > Mycobacteriaceae > Mycobacterium > Mycobacterium engbaekii. The sequence continues at coordinate 27,788 of NZ_LQOT01000057.1, forward strand.
GTGGAGGGCATCCGCGCCCAGCTGGTCGACAAGGACCGCAATCCGCAGTGGGCACCGGCCACCCTGGCCGAGGTGACCGCCGCCGACATCGACGCCTACTTCGTCTCCGCCGACCCCGACCTGACCTTCTAACCCACCCCTGTAAGGAGCCACCGTGACAGCGCAGACCTACGAGACCATCCTCGTCGACCGCGACGGCCGCGTCGGGACCATCACCTTGAACCGGCCGCAGGCGCTCAACGCCCTCAACAGCCAGGTGATGCATGAAGTCACCACCGCCGCCGCGGCTTTCGACGCCGACCCGGGCATCGGGGCGATCATCATCACCGGCAGCGCCAAGGCGTTCGCCGCCGGCGCGGACATCAAAGAGATGGCCGACCTGAGCTTCGCCGACGTGTTCGCCGCCGACTTCTTCGCGGCCTGGTCCAAGCTGGCCGCGGTGCGCACCCCCACCATCGCCGCGGTGGCCGGGCACGCCCTGGGCGGCGGCTGCGAACTGGCGATGATGTGCGACCTGGTGATCGCCGCGGACACCGCGAAGTTCGGCCAGCCGGAGATCAAGCTGGGTGTGCTGCCCGGCATGGGCGGCTCGCAGCGACTGACCCGGGCCATCGGCAAGGCCAAGGCGATGGATCTGATCCTGACCGGCCGCACCATCGACGCCGCCGAAGCCGAACGCTCCGGGCTGGTGTCACGCGTCGTGCCGGCCGACGACCTGCTGGCCGAGGCGGGCAAGGTCGCCGCCACCATCGCCGGGATGAGCCTGTCGGCCGCCCGGATGGCCAAGGAAGCGGTGAACCGGGCCTTCGAGTCCACCCTGGCCGAGGGGCTGCTCTACGAGCGCAGGCTGTTCCACTCGGCGTTCGCCACCGATGACCAGACCGAGGGCATGGCGGCGTTCACCGAGAAGCGCCCGCCGAACTTCACCCACCGCTGATAATTCTGCGATGAGCGCGCCGGCCACCACGACCGCGGTAGTGCCGGCGCGCCCGCCGTGGTGGGCCCGGCATTACACGTTCACCGGCACCGTCGTCGGCCTGGTCTTCCTGTGGTTGTCGCTGACGCCGTCGCTGCTGCCCCGCGGGCCGCTCTTCCAGGGTCTGGTCAGCGGCGGCTCAGGCGCTGTCGGCTACGCGCTGGGGGTCTTCAGTGTCTGGTTGGTGCGCTTCATGGCCTCCAAGGACACCAGTCCCCCGCCGCCGCGGTGGGCCTGGCTGGTGCTGGTGCCCACCGCCACGGTCGTGCACATCTGGGTGGTGTGGACGATCCACGGCTGGCAGGACCAGATGCGCGACCTGATGGGTGTGCCGCGGCTGACCTGGTACAACTACCCGCAGGCCGGCGCGATAGCGGTGGTGACGCTGTTCGTTCTGGTCGAGATCGGCCAGCTGGTCAGAATGCTGATCCGCTTTCTGATGCGCCAGCTCGAGCGCGTCGCGCCGCCCCGGGTTTCGGCGGTGGTCGCGGTGTCGTTGCTGATGGCACTGTTCTTGGCGGTGCTCAACGGCGTGGTGGTCAAAGCGGCAATGAACGCCATGAACAGCACCTTCGGGGCGGTCAACGAGGAGACCAGCCCGGACCGGGCGGCGCCGTCGACGCGGTTGCGCTCCGGCGGGCCGGAGTCGCTGGTGTCCTGGGAGTCGCTGGGCCATCAGGGCCGCATCTTCGTGGCCAGTGGGCCGACCGTGGCCCAGCTCAGCGCGTTCAACGGTGCACCGGCCGCCGAACCGATCCGGGCGTACGCCGGCCTGAACTCCGCCGACGGGATCAAGGCGACCGCGGAGCTGGCGGCCGCCGAACTGGCCCGCACCGGCGGCCTGGCCCGCGCCGTGGTGGCGGTGGCCACCACCACCGGCACCGGCTGGATCAACGAAGCGCAGGCCACTGCCCTGGAATACATGTACAACGGCGACATCGCCACGGTGAGCATGCAGTATTCGTTCCTGCCCAGCTGGCTGTCGTTTCTGGTGGACCGGGAGAATGCCCGTCAGGCCGGCCAGGCCCTGTTCGAGGCCGTCGACAAGAAGGTGCGGGCCCTGCCGGAGAACCGTCGGCCCAAGCTGGTGGTGTTCGGCGAGAGCCTGGGCTCGTTCGGCGCCGAGGCCTCCTTCATGAGCCTGAACAACGTGCTGGCCCGTACCGACGGCGCACTGTTCACCGGGCCGACCTTTCAGAACACCATCTGGAAGGACCTGACCGTCAACCGCGATGCGGGATCGCCGCAATGGCTGCCGATCTACCACGACGGCGCGGCCGTGCGCTTCGTCGCTCGACCGCAAGATCTGGACCGGCCCGGACCGTGGTCGACGGATTCACCGCGGGTGGTGTATCTGCAGCACGCCTCCGACCCGATCGCCTGGTGGCATCCCGACCTGCTGTACAAACGGCCGGACTGGCTCAAAGAGCCCCGCGGCTACGACGTGCTGCCGCAGGTGCACTGGACCCCGATCGTGACGTTTCTGCAGGTCTCCGCCGATATGGCGGTGGCTATCCACGTTCCCGCCGGGCACGGGCACAGCTATGTCGCCGATATCGCCGATGCGTGGGCGGCGATATTACATCCAGCGGCGTGGACTCCCGACAAAACCGAACGGCTCCGCCCCCTGCTGCGCGCCAATACCTAACTCGTCGGCGGGCCGCACCAACTGCCCGGCGGCGGCCAGGGCCTGGTAGCCGCCGACGACATCGGTGGCACGGTGCAGGCCCAGATCCAGTAATGCGGCCGCGGCCAGACTCGAGGTGTAGCCCTGCGAGCACAGGATGTTCCACCGCACGTCGTCGTCGACCGCCTGCGGCAGCCGCGCATCGCTCGTCGGGTCGCAGCGCCACTCCAGCACGTTGCGTTCGATCACCAGGGCGCCGGGCACCTCACCCTCCCGGGCGCGCTGCGCGGCCGGCCGGATGTCGACGAGGTAGCCGCCGGCCCACAGCTCGGCGGGCACCTCGGCCGCGGTGATCCGGTGCAGCCGGGCGCGGGCGGCCTCGAGCACGCGGTCGATGCGACTGCTCACCTGGGTGGTGCTCATGACGCTTCCGGGTGTTCGGTGAGTTCGGTGCGCTGCCGGCGCAGGGTGTTGTCGGGCGCGACGTCGTAGTAGGACATCTGCACCAGGGGCGGCGAGTAGGCGTGCACGCTCAGCGTCGGGGCGGCCGGCTCGAGCGGAGCCGGCGGCGGGGGCGCCCAGACGACGTCGTGCACCCAGCCGCGGGTGAACGCCGCCTGGTCTCCGGCGGCAAGCCGCCGTTGCGCCAACTTATCGCCGGCCCAGTGGAATTCATCCAGCGCCCCGGAGAGCACGGTCAGCGCGCCGAGCGAGTCGCCGTGGTCGTGCAGTTCCGTGGCGTGGCCCGGAACCCAGCTGATCAGCCAGATGTCGAGCCGCTCATCGCCGTGGATGCGGGCGAACCAGCGGTGGTCTTCGGGCAGCCCGGCGGCTGGCAGCAGGTGGTTGTAGCGGCCTTGCAGCACCGCGTCGGCGGCCAGGTCGGTGGTCTGCAGCAGGTCCGGCAGGCGCAGCGAGCGCGACGGGGCCGCCGGGCGCCGCAGTGCGATGGGTTCAGCGGTAACCATGTGAGTACTCCAGAAACGGATGGGGTGGATCAACGACAGGGGCCGGCAGCATCAGCTGCGGCAACAACAGCCCTGGAATCCCCCGTGCACCATCACAGCGGCCATGCTAGGCGGGCGCGGCGCGGCACGCATCGGGCCGTCGCATGCCGTGGGCGCGGCTTGGCGCCCGCCCGGTCCCTGATACCGGCTCTAGCTGCATGTTTTCCCGGCACCTACGGGTTGCAATCGCACTGAGGCAAAGCGCGGAGGCGGCTTTGCCCGCAGAATGGTGCACATGACCCCTGCTGCGGACTCCCGGGCGGGCCGAGCTCCCCGGGTGGCTCTGGTGCTGGGCAGCGGCGGCGCACGCGGATACGCCCACATCGGGGTGATCGCCGAGCTGCAGGAGCGCGGCTACGACATCATCGGCATCGCCGGGTCCTCGATGGGCGCGCTGGTGGGCGCCGTGCAGGCAGCCGGTCACCTCGACGAGTTCACCGAATGGGCCACGTCCCTGACCCAGGGCGCGGTGCTGCGCCTGCTGGATCCGTCGTTCACCGCCGCGGGAGTGCTGCGCGCCGGCAAGTTTCTCGAGGTGGTCCGCGACATCCTGGGCGACATCGCGATCGAAGACCTGCCGATTCCGTATACCGCGGTGGCCACCGATCTGATCACCGGCCGATCCGTCTGGTTGCAGCGCGGCCCGGTCGCCACCGCCATCCGGGCCTCGATCGCGATCCCCGGGGTGATAGCACCGCACGTGGTCGACGGGCGCCTGCTGGCCGACGGCGGCATCCTCGATCCGCTGCCGATCGCCCCGCTGAGCGCCGTCAATGCCGATCTGACGCTGGCGGTGAGCCTCAGCGGGGGCGATCCGGCCGTCGCCGCCCCGACCGCCGAAGAGACCGAGCGCGGCGCGCCCGCCGGCCGGTTGACGCGGGTGCTGCGCAGCACGTCTGCGCTGCTGGACACCACCGGGGTGCGGTCTTTGCTGGACCGGCCGACCGCACGGGCGGTGCTGGACCGGTTCAGCAGCGGCGAGGCCGAACCCGACGACGGCGAGGACGCCGGCACCGAGGTGCCCAAACTCGGCAGCTTCGAGGTGATGAACCGGACCATCGATATCGCCCAGGCCGCGCTGGCCCGGCATCAGCTGGCGTCGCATCCGCCCGACCTGCTCATCGAGGTACCCCGCACGACCTGCCGCAGCTTGGACTTCCATCGCGCCGCCGAGCTGATCGAGGTGGGCCGGCAACTGGCGGCCGGTGCGCTTGACGGCACGAAATCGTTTTAAATCTCCAGGAACTCGGCGACGGCCTGGGCCTGGCGGCGGCCTTGTTCACGCCCGGCCTGCGCGGAGGGCGCCCGGCACGCCGGATCGAGCGGGTTGCCGAAGGCGCGCGCCGCGGTGTCGTCGGCCAACACCGCGCAGACGCGACCGGCGAACGCCGCGATCTCGGCGCCCACGCCGCCGCCTGCCGGGACCAGCAGCACCGCTTCGTCGCAGTCGGCGGCCACGTCCAGGTTGATCGTGCTGCGCACGCCGCCGTCCATGTAGCGGCGCGTCCCGAGCACCACCGGGGGCCAGGCACCCGGCACCGCGCAACTGGCCGCCACCGCGTCGACGAGGTCCACCCCGGAGTCACGGTCGAAGACGGTCAGCGTCCCGGTGTCGATGTCGATCGCGGTGATCCGCAGCGCCCGTTGCGGCCACTGGTGTGACGGCAGACGGTCGGCGATGATGGCCCGGCGCACCGGTGCGGCGACGGTCTGCGCCGCCAGGGCCACCGCACCGATGCCCTGCAGCTTCTGCTCGGTGGTGGTGTTGGGTTCGGTGATCGCCGCCATGAACAGCTCGGTCAGCGCGTCGGTCTCGACGCCGGGATCGATCTCGGAGGTGGTGGGCGCCAGTTGGCGGGCGAACAGGTCCTCCAGCGCCATCCCGCTGCCGAGCTGGGCGGCCACCGCCGATCCGGCCGAGGTGCCCACCAGCACCGCCGATTCCAGCAGGGCCCGGGCCGCGGCGGGTGACTCGTCGGCGATGCCGCACAGCACACCCGTCTCCCAGGCGATGCCCGCCAGCCCCCCACCGCCCAGTACCAGGGCACGCTTGTTGGTCATTTCCCAGTTTTCCAAGGGTGTTGGGCCTCCTCGGCGACAACAGTCAGATCTTTCCGGCGTAGTTGCCGGGCGGGCGGATCGGGGAAGGCCAGCTCGGCGGTGATGGTCAGGTCCGCATCGACATGGATCAGCTCGCCGGGATCGATCAGCCGCCAGCGGGGGTCGGCGTCCATGGGCTCGCTGGCGAAGACGACCGCCGGGCGGCCGCGCAGCTGCTCGGAGTGCGCCCGGATGCGGTGGGTCTGCAGGTCCAGTTCGGCCGGTGCGGCCGGCTCGCGGCGGTCCAGCAGGTACAGCTCATGGGTCTCGGGGTAGCGCAGCGCCCACATCTGCGTGGCCGTGCTCAGCAGGATGTTGAGCGCATAGATGGGCACGTTGGCCCCCAGCCAGCCGACCGCCTCGCGCAGGCCCGCTCCGATGTCGCCGTCATGGGCGCGGACGTAGCCGGTGATCAGCGCGAAGACCCGCTCGGAATCGGTTTGTCCCGCAACCAGATCCGCCGTGCCGAGTTCGCGAAGCCGCTCCTCGACCGTCTCGAGGCCATGCAGGACGCCGTTGTGCGCGAAGATCCGGCCGTCCTGCAGAAACGGGTGGGTGTTGGCGACGTCGAGCTCGCCGGTGGTGGCGTAGCGCACGTGCGCGATGAACGTGGTCCCGGTCAGCTCGTGCGCCTCGGTGGAGAATGCGGCGTCCTGCCATGCCGCTATCGGCTCCTTGTACAGATGCGGTGCGGCGTCGGCGTCGAAGACTCCGATGCCGGTGCCGTCCGGGTTGCGCCGGCTCTGCGCGGCGAGATTGTCGGGGGCGTCGAGCAGCCAGAACGTGGCGGTGACGACGTCGGTCCCGGCGTGCAGCCCGAATAGTCGACACACGATGAGCTCAGCGGGCCAGGTGCGGTGCGGCTCGGCCGGTCAGCGGCGGCAGGTCGAAGAACCCGGCGATGCCGGGCGGGGCCGCGCAGGTCGCCGGGATGGCGTTGACGCAGTGCGCCGCGGTCGCCACGATGCCCGGATTGCTGACCAGGCCGGCTTCGACGGTCTCGGGCTGCCAGCCCTTGACGGTGACGAAGGTGTCGGGATTGCCCCGCACCTCCATCTCGTAGCGCTCGCCCGCCGGCCCGAAAGTCCATGGCGGGTCGAGGTGCTCTTCGCCCATCAGCCAGTTGACGGTGACCCGGGCCACCACCTGGTCGCCGACGGTGGCCTCCCAGTGGAACCGGCGGCCGGCGACCTGGCCGGCTTCGATGGTCCCGATCGGCGAATCGATGGGTGCGGTGGCCACCGCCACCTCCTGCGAGGAGCGGATGTGCTCGTCGGCGGCGAATCCCAGCCGGTCCACGCACAGCCGCACCGACTGGCGGAACCCGCCGTCGAGCAGCTTCTGCATCGGGCCGCTCAGGGCCTGGTCGGGGGTGCCGCCGAAGCCCATCACATACCGCAGCACGTCCGGGGCGTCGTAGGTGCGCAGGTCCGAATACTCCTCGCCGCGAATGAACGTCACGCCCGTGGACATCACCGACAGCAGCAGCGGGAACAGTTCGGTGGCGGCGCCGGGCCCGATACCGGCGCCGTGCAGGGTCACGTCGCCCTCCCGTGCGGCGGCCTCCAGCGGGCCCGCCTCCTTCTCGGTCGGGTAGAACCAGCCGACCGGGGTGACGACGTTCTTTCCCGAACGCAGCAGTGCGGCAACCTCATCGGGGTTGGGCAGCAGCGGCGCGTAGATCACCGCGTCGGCATCGAGGGCCAGTACGTCGTCGACGCGGTCGGTGGCCGTCACCCCCACCGGTCCGGTGCCGATGATCTCCCCGACGTCCCTGCCGCTCTTGGACTCCGAGTGCACCCAGCAGCCGACCAGCTCCAGGTCGGGATGCTCGAGCACGCCCTTGATCGCGGCGACGCCGACTCCTCCGGTTGCCCATTGAATGACACGCAGGCTCATCAGTCACGCACCTCGCTCACCTGATATTGGTCTTCGGCGTACCGGGCCCGAATGGTCTTCTTGTCGTACTTGCCGACGCTGGTCCGCGGGATCGCCTCGACAAACGTCCAGCGCTCCGGCAGCCACCACCGAGCGACTTTGTCGGTCAGGAACTTTCGCAAGTCGGCACCACTGACCCCGGTGCCGTCGCGGCGCACCACGACGGCCAGTGGCCGCTCCTGCCAGCGTTCGTCGGGCACCCCCACCACGGCGGCCTCGACCACGTCGGGGTGCGCGATCAGTTCGTTCTCCAGTTCCACCGAGGAGATCCACTCGCCGCCGGATTTGATCACGTCCTTGGCCCGGTCGGTCAGCGTGATGAAACCCTGCGGGTCGATACGGCCCACGTCTCCGGTGCGCAGCCAGCCCGAGGCGAACTTGGCGTCACCCTGGCCGCGGTAGTAGGCGCCGGTGATCCATGCCCCGCGCACTTCCAGTTCGCCGACCGACTCGCCGTCGTGCGGCAGCACCCGGTCCTCGTCGTCGACGATGCGGGTCTCCACACCGCACACCGGCCGGCCCTGGGTGCCCCGTAGCGCCCAGTGCTGCTCGGGTGGGGTGGCCGGCGGCGGCCACGCCATGGTGCACATCGGCGAGGTCTCGGTCATGCCCCACAGTTGCCGAATCTGCACGCCGTGGCGCTGCTCGAAGGCCTGCATCAGCGAGACGGGCACTGCCGAACCCCCGCAGGCCACCATCCGCAGCGACGAGATGTCGTGGTCGGGTTCGCGCTCCAGGAAGTGCATGATGTCGTTCCAGATCGTCGGCACCGCACCGGCCACCGTGGCCCGCTGCGACTCGATCAGGGCGACCAGCGACTCGGCGTCCAGATGCCGGTCGGGCATCACCAGGTCCGCGCCGGCCATCAGTGCCGAATACGGCAGCCCCCAGGCGTTGGCGTGGAACATCGGCACGATCGGCAGGACGCAGTCGATCGCGCCGATCGCGGTGCTGTTGGTGGTGCACCCGGCCATGGCGTGCAGGTAGCTGGACCGGTGGCTGTACACCACGCCCTTGGGGTTGCCGGTGGTGCCGCTGGTGTAGCACATGGCGGCCGCCGAGTTCTCGTCGAGCACCGGCCAGTCGAATTCGTCGGATTCGGCGGCCAGCAGCGCGTGGTAGTCCAGCACGGTCTTGCCGGAGGCCGCCAGCGCTGCGGTGTCGCCGTCGCCGATGACGATCACGGTGTGGACACTGGGCAGCTGCGGCAGCACCGGCGCCAGCTGCGACACCAGGGACGCATCGACCAGGATCACCCGGTCTTGCGCTTCGTCGGCGACGAAGACGATCTGCTCGGCGAAGAGCCGGATGTTGAGCGTGTGCAGCACGGCGCCCATGGCCGGGACCGCCAGGTAGGCGGCCAGGTGTTCGGTGTTGTTCCACATGAAGGTGGCCACCCGCTCGTCGCCGGTGACACCGACCCGCCGCAGCGCGTTGGCCAGCCGGGCCACCTGCCGGCCCAGCTCGCGATAGGTGGTGACGCGGTACCCGCCGTCAGTCACGCTGGTGACGGTGCGATCGCCGTGGACGGTGGTGACGTGGTGCAAGATGGCACCGACCGTCAGCGGCCAGTGCTGCATGGTGCTGCGCATCGGCCTATTCGATCACGGCGCGATTCCGGATGCGGCGTGGGTTACAGCGCGGGTTCCAGTTGCAGCATCCGGGTGACCGCGTCGTCGAGTTCGAGCTGCTCGTGCAGCAACGCCGACGGTGCCGGCAGGTCGGCCAGCGACGCGGCGCGGACCTTGCCGTCGAACCCGGCGACCCAAAGCCGGGTGCCGTCCGGGCTCTCTGCGACGCAGGACGGCTCGGCGATGCCGGTCAGCCTGCCAAGCGTCTCGTTGGTGCGGGCACACAACACCACCACGGCGTCCTCGGTCACCAGGTACACCCGCTGGCCGTCGCGGCTGGCGACCAGCTGGATGAGTCGGGCGTCGGCGGCGCGGCTGGAGCACACCGCGTGGGTGCGGGCGTCGACGAGGTGGATGCTGCCGCGCCCGTCGGGCCCGGATGTCGCCACGTAGAGGCGGGCCCCGTCGGGGCTGACGGCGAAGTCGGTGATGCTGGCGCCGACCCGGATGGTGTCGACGACGCGCAGATCCTGGTCCAGCACGGTGATGGTGTCGCCGCTGGGCGCCCGCAGCCCGGCATAGAGCCGCCGGCCGTCGGCGCTGATCCGCAGGCCCACCGGCGCCGCGGCGGGGTGCCCGGACAGTCCAACCGATCCGGCGGGGCGCAGGGCGGCGTCAAGCGCCAGCACGTCGACCCCGGCGGGGCCGGTGCGGGTCAGGTAGACGCGACTGCTGGTCGGGTCGGCGACCAGGTCGCCGATGTCCATGGCCACCGGGTAGCACCCGGTGATCTCCGCGGTGTCGATGTCGATCACCAGTACGGCGTCCAGGTCGAGGGAACCGGCGGTGACGTAGGCCCAGCCGCTGCCGGCCGGGCCGGCGGCGATCGTGTACGCCTCGGCGGCCTGCGCAACGGTGCCCACGACGCGGCGGCTGGCGGTGTCGATGATCGAGACGGTGTCGTCGCTGTAGTTGGTGGCCAGCAGGCGCCGGCCGTCGGGGGTGACGGCGAGGCCGCCGATGGGGCCGCGGTCCAGGTTCACGGCATTGGCGAAGCGGGATCCAGAGTTGGCCAATCTATATGCCGGCACGTCGTCCACATCGCTCCAATCGACCACGGTTCGTATCCGCTCAGTTCGTCTCGTCACTGCTCACACCCCCGCGGCTGTCGCAGCGGATCCGGACGAACCGGGTTGCCGAGGCAGGGCGTCTGGTCGATGGTAGCGGTTAAATCGAAGTTACAGAAAAATGACGTAATTATTGTGAGCGAGGTCGCAGGGAAATCCCACAAACCCCACGTCAGGGCGGTGAAACGTGCCGATGCCCGCACTGTAGCAACTCTTGTTATAGCCGTCTAGCATGTGTTTAGCACCTTAAGGCAAACTTGTGATCGGCGCAGCTATTAGGGTTGAATAAGAAATTAAGACGCTGCGGCCGATCAATTCGGCGGATCTAGTCACATAACCCTTGCAATTTTTCAGCCGGACGGGTACACGGTTCGCCGGGGCCGCTCGGGCGGCGCTCTGGCCTGCACCAGCGCCGTCGATGAGCGGCACGGCCGGCCGATCGGAGGCCGCCGTCGCTAGGCCTGAACCGGGTCGCGATCACCGGATGCGGCGGGGGTGAAAGGTAGCCGCGCCGACGCCGCGCGCCGGTGGGTGAACTTGCGCTTCTCGACCATGCGCTCGGCCTCGCGACGCAGGTCGCGGCGCAGCGTTCGCCACAGTTCGTGGTTGTCGACGTGCGGGTCGCGGGCCGCCGCGGCGGTCCAGCGCACCACGTTGGCCGGCGAGAACACCTGCTGCGGTGAGGCGATGCGGTTGAAGACATCGGCGACTTCGGTGAATCCGTCCGGCCGGGCGGCGAACCAGCGGTAGGCGGCGAACTCGATCGGCGAGACGGCGTCGTCACGCCCCAGCGAATTCGCCCACTGATACATAGCCAGACATTGCGCGTCCCGGTCGAGCTCCCACTGCGCCAGCGCCGCGTCGAGCTTGGCGGGATCATCCAGGCAGGGCGCGGCGGCCTCGCCGAGCAGCCGCCCGAAGCGCAGCGCGTCGCGGATGCCCTGCGCGGTCACCGGGTCTTTGAAGTGCCCCGCGTCGCCGGCCAGCGCCCAGCCGGGACCGTGGGAGTGCCGAAAGTAGGACGGATGGTGGTAGGAGACGTAGACGTTGCTGACCTGGGCGCAGCCGCGCAGCCGCTCGGCATAGGGCGGAATGCGTTCGATGGTCGCCGCGAAGGCCGCCGAGCGGTCCGCGCGGTACTCGTCGGCGCGGCGCACCGGGGGCATCTGCAGCGCCACCAATTGCCCGCCGTCGCAGGGGAAGACGGTCACCAGGTCGTCCTCGGAGCGCCACTGCATGGCCACGTGCCGGTTCTCGGGCTGGGCGTCCTCGAAGTAGGCGAAGGCCATCATGCGCTGGTTGTCCCAGCTGTGGTGCTCGCGGGTACCGACCAGGCGCGCGACGGTGGACCGCCGCCCGTCGGCGCCGATGACCAGTTTCGCGGTGATCTCCCCGGTGACGCCGTTGCGCTGCTTGTACCGCACCCCGTGGACCCGCCCGTTGGGATCGCGCAGCAGATCGGTGACCCGGACGTGCTCGCGGACCTCGGCTCCGGCGGCGCGGGCGGTCTCCACCAGGGCCAGGTCGAATCCGGGACGGCGGATGCACGCTCCGGCGGAGAAGCCCTCGTAGGTGCTCGACGGGCCGACGGTCTCCACACCGGGCGCCCCGAGTCCGGCGCGGGTGTGCAGCGGGGCGCCCAGTTCGAGCACCCGCTCCGTGGCGCCGATGCGCTCCACCTCGGCCCAGTGGTGGGTGAACAGCAGGTGGGTGGACAGCGTGTCGGAGGGAAAGGCCGCACTGTCGAGTGCGATCACCGCACGGCCCCGGCGGGCGAGCGCGACGGCGGCGGCCGAACCGGCGCAGCGACTGCCGACGATAACCACGTCTGTGTGCTCAGGCATAGCAGGAGAATGCCAGCTCGCAGCCGATTTTGTAAGTGTTTTCAGTTTTTGAATTTCATTTAAATTTTGGGGCGGTGGCCTATCCTGGGCCGATGCCTGAGGACCCCCTTCCGTCTTCTGCCCCGCCGGCCGCGGCGCGGGCAGACCGGCGCCGGGCCCGCACCCGGGGCGCCATCCTGGACGCCGCCGAGCTGGTGTTCAGCCGATCGGGGTACGGCGCCGCCCGCATCGAGGAGATCGCGGTGCTCGCCGACGTCTCGGTCGGATCCATCTACGGCCACTTCAACGGCAAGCGGGGGCTGTACCTGCAACTGGTCGACCGCGCGCTGGAGCTGTTCACCGACTACATGGCCCGCAGCGAAGACCCGTCGCTGACCCCGCTGCAGCGGGTGCTGGCCGGCGGCGACGCCTACCTGCGTTTTCACCTCGAGCATCCCGGCGCCTTCCAGTTCCTGGCCTACCGCAGCCCGGGCGCAGAACCGCTGTCCGGCGACGACGAGACCGAGGCCCGCATCCGCGACCGGGTCGGCGCCCTGCTGCACAACTACGCCGCGCAGATCGACAACGCCATTGCCGCCGGTGAGGCCCGACCGGTCGACTCGCTGCGGCTGACGCACTATCTGTGGGGGGCCTGGAACGGCGTGATCGCGCTGCGGCAGCAGCCCGACGGCCTGCGCATCACCGACGACGAGATCGCCCAGACACTCGAGCTCGCCCGCTGGCTGCTGCGCGAAGGGCTGGCTGCGCCCGCGCTTCGCGACGCCAACGGCGAAGTGGGCGACCGGGTCCCGATGCCGCACGTGACGTAGCTGCCCACGCCCCCAGCCGGACTCCCGGCCGGCAGCGCGCTCAGGTACGTCCGGACTCGAGTAGCCTCGGACCATGTTCCGGCTCCTGGGCTCCACCGAGGAAGTCCTGCGCGACATCGCACGGCCGGAAGCCGGGTGACCGCCCACGAGCTCCCCGACGAGCAGGTGCCGGGCTGGCTCTCGCGCAACTCGTCCCCGTGGTTCGAGGAGCCGGCCGCCGCCGCCCTCGCCGGCCTCGCCGCCCCGACCCGCCGGTTCGTGGCTGATGTGTCGGCGCTGCCGGGACCGCAGACCCGGTTCCTGCGCCCCGGATCCCCAACCGGGGACCTGATCCTGGTCCGCGGGACCGTCGGGGTCCAGCTCGACGAGGAGATCAAGATCGTCGTTGTGTTCGGTCCCGCCGGGGCCGCCGAGTACGGCCACCTGGACCCTGATCGGCGCTTCGACCATGCACTGGGCCCGGTCCGGGACGCGCTCGCCGCGCAGGCGGGCGACGGAGGCTGAGGCGCGCCGCAGTGCCCCGCAGCCGTCCGCGCACCGGGGCAAGGTCGAGTGGCGCCCCCGGTGCCGCTTCCTCTTATTCCGTCCGGTGCGGCACAAAGGTCAGCCCGCAGAGCCGACTTTCGTCAGCAGCAGGGTCGCCTCGTTGTACGGAAACGCTCGGTAGAGCAGCCGAGAACGCGGGATGACCAGACCCGCCGCCTCATCTTTGCCCACTATCCGCGGGTCGCTGAGGGCGATGGCCCGTCCACGCTTGTGCAGCACCGTCGGCCCTCCGGCCAGCACGTTCTTGACCCAGTCCGTCTGGGGGCCGTAGCCGATGAGGATGGCGTAGCCGTCGTCGGTCTCGAATACCAACAGCGGCGTGAAATATCGGTTGCCCGATTTCCGCCCGACATGCTCGAGGGTCCCGAGAAAGGGAAGCCAGGGCGTGAGCGAGCGAGCCGTCGGATTGGTGACCCGCTTGTTGAAGTTCGCCATTGCTCGGGGCATGCGCATTCTCGGAGTGTAGGGATTGGGCAACGTGGGCTTGTAAGAGTTGAACAATGCGGTCGCGACTGGAATTGCTAACCGGCTGGGTGCCCTCGGCAAGCTCACTCCGATGGAGCTGACCAGAACAAACACAGTGCCCCCAGTCGGACTCGAACCGACACTGTGCGGATTTTAAGTCCGCTGCCTCTGCCAATTGGGCTATGGGGGCTTCGCAGCTCAGAGCACTATTTAGGCCTTTTCGGACCTCTCTGACGCTTCGAATACCGCAGTGATACCGCAGTGCTGTCGATGGCCTTGCCCAGCGCATCTGCCACACCGCTCAAATCGTCGTTGAGCAGGTGCCCATAACGGTCGAGCGTCATGGCCGCCGTTGCATGCCCTAGGAGTCTCTGCACGACTTTGACGTTAGCGCCTGCACTGATCGCCAGTGACGCCGTGGTGTGTCTCAGGCCGTGAGGTACCAGCCCGTCTATACCGACGTCTTCGCATGCGTTGTCGAATGCCCAGCGGTACTCACCGAGCGGTAGGAACCCGCCCTTCCGGCTGGGAAACACCAACGCGTTCGGCTCGGCGGGCAACTCGACCTTGAGTTTCTTCCAGACAGGTTCAGGCACTGGCACGTGACGATCGCGCTTCGTCTTGGTCGTCGACTCCACGATGCCCTTACCGGTTACCGCGGTTGCGGACGAACGCACCGTCAGCACCCGATCCCCCACATGCCGGCGCCTCAGTGCAACCGCCTCTCCGAACCGGAGGCCGCAGTAGCCCAGCACCAACGTTAGCGTCTCGAATCGGCCCGCAGCCTTGGCCAGCATCAGCAGCTCGGCATGGCTCAGGTAGCGCCGCTCACGCTCGGCTTGTTCGGGAAGATCTTCATCCCGCTTGATCTCGAGTGCCACATTCTTCGCGACCCGGCCGGTGCGTTGGGCGTATTTGAGGACAGCACCCACTAGCTGATGCGCCTGCGTAATCCGACTTGCCGACAGTCCGGCTCCGCGTTGCCCACCGTCGACCGACAGCGTCCCCAGCCACGTTGAATAGGACTCGTAGTCGAGCCGTTTGAGCGGAACACTTTCCCACTTCGGCAACACCACGGTGTCGAGCAACGAGCGGTACCCTGCAACAGTTTTCGGCTTACGGTGCTGTTTGGTGGCGAACCACTGCTCGGCCACCGATCCGAACGTCTCCGCACCCTTACGCGGATCGACATACTCACCACGCTGAAGGTCAGCGGTCAGCCCGTTGAGGTATGCCTGCGCATCCGGCTTGCGCTGAAAACTCTTGGTGCGTTCAGTGCCCGAGCTGTCGACCCATCTGACACGCCATCGCGAAACCTTGCCGTATACCGCGGACCGCTCCGTGCGCATGGTGCCGTCCGATTCCTTGACGCGCTTGTGCCAGCGGTCATCAATCCCCGCTCTTTCGTTCCGGGTGATCACGGCTCAAAAGTACCGCAGAAATCCGTGGTAATGATCCGCTTTGCGACGCGCGGCGCACGGGAGGCTCGCCCACCCCCAACTGCCCTCAACAGCTGCGCATCGATTGCGTCTCTGGGTCGTATTCCGCCTTGCGCTCGACAATGCCTTGAACGGCAGCGAGCGCGATCTTGTTCAGCAGGTCTCGCGTGGTGACGTCCACATCCAAGACGGCGTCTGGCTCAATCTCCGGGAAGTCTTTGGTGTAGCTCGCCAAGAAGCCCTCCGGGGTGCTACCGCGATCCTCGCCGGTTTGCGCTGCGATTTCGGCCGTGATGTCCGGGAATACCTCGACAAACTGGGCCGCCCTCCGGAAATATTGAGCCATCTCTGCAAGGTGCTGCCTGGCTTTGAACGCATGCTCAATCGCAGCGGCACACGTACGGTCAAACCTCTCAAACGGCTCACCCTCACGATTCGACGGCACGAGATCGTCGACGACCATGTGCATGGCACGGGCCATCGCAGCGACCTCGCGGAACTTGACCTCCCGAACGCCGCTTTCGATTCGCGCGATCGCCGAGGGGTCGAGCTTGACGCCAAACCTCACCAGCTCTTCGGCCAGCTTCCGCTGACTCAGCTTCCTACTCTCCCTCTCTCTCCGCAACCGCCCTCCGATTGAGGCCGCGAAGTCCTCGTCACGGACCAAGTCCGGAAACAACTCATCATGCATAGAAAACAGCATATCATGTGAAAATCGCATCACATCGATATTTTATGTTTGAACAGCCCGAAGATCCTTGACGGGCGCGACTCGATCGTGACAAAATTGATCATGTTGAATCAGCATGATTCGTTAGGAGTATGTCAATGGAGCTTGTAGACACTCGTCAGGTGTCCGCGTTGACAGGTGTGCCGGTGGGGACACTTCGATATTGGCGCCATGCGGACATCGGGCCGGCCAGCTTCACTCTCGGCAGGCGCGTTGTCTACCGCCGCGATGAGGTTCTGCGCTGGATTCGCGAGCAGGAGGCTGCAACTCGCCGCGGCGGCGGCGATGCGGCGTGAGCCCTTCAAAAAGTGAGTGACCCCGGGGTCCATCCGAGGCCACTCATCAGAATCCACCGAATCGTACGAATGGAGTTCCACCGATGACGATAACTCATGCGTTCACTCTCAACAATGGAATAACGATCTGATGGCCTCGCCTGATGATCGTGAGTCAACTGAAAAGCGTTCCATTGCCGCTCAACTGGTCGACATGGCACAAGACCGCTACATCCTGGGATCTACCGATGACGGCGAGCCGTTTGGCGCAGCCCGGACCCAGCCGCATATTGCGATGCTGCTCAGAGGAGGCCGGAACGGCCTTCGAGCCAGCCTTGCCGCCGAGTACTTTGCGAATACACGCAAAGTTGCTGGCGCACAGGCACTTACAGACGCAGCTTTAATCCTCGAGGGAGTTGCTTCCACGCTGCCGACTGAACGGCTACACCTACGCGTCGCCGAGCATCAAGGCAGCATCTATCTCGACATGGGCCGCACCGACGGGAAGGTCATCCACATCGCGAACGGCCACTGGACTGTTACGGACACAGCCCCGGTGAGATTCCTACGGACGAGGTTGACCGACGAAATGCCGCTCCCTCCCCGGGGCGGGAACGTCGCTGATCTCTGGCGGTTCGTCAACGTAACCGACGAGGACCAGCCGGTACTGCTCGCGGCACTGGTTGCGGCGCTCGTCCAGTACGACGTTCCTCACCCTGTTCTGGGCTTGTTCGGGGAGCAGGGAAGCGCGAAAAGTACGACCAGCCGGCTGCTCGTCGATCTGATCGATCCGTCACCGGTACCTGTGCGCCAAGCACCGCGCGACCCCGATTCATGGGTGACCGCAGCATCTGGGTCATGGGTTGTGGCGCTGGACAATTTGTCGGCGATTCCACACTGGCTTTCCGACTCGATCTGCCGAGCTGCTACCGGGGACGGCAACGTCAAGCGCGCTCTCTATACCGACGCCGGTTTGGCGATAGTTCGTTTCAGGCGCTGCGTGATTCTCAACGGGATCGATGTCGGGGCCATCCGGCCAGATTTGGCCGAACGCCTGGCAGTGGTGGATCTGAAGCGGATCAACCCGAGGCGGCGCCGTCCCGAGTCCCAGCTGGCCGCTGAGTGGCACACAGCTCGTCCAGCGATCTGGGGTGGACTACTCGATCTGGCGGCCTCCGTGCATTGGAAGCTGGGTTCCATCGAGCTGGAATCGAATCCGCGGATGGCCGATTTCGCTCGTGTCCTTGCTGCGGTCGATACCACGCTGGGCACCCAGGGCCTGGGCCGATACTTGCTGCGGTCCGACCAGCTCTCCGAGGACAGTGTCTCCTCGAACTCCTTCATCGAGTACCTGCGTCGTCGCTCATCTCGGCTGAACGGAATGTCCGGCGCTGAAATCTTGTCCGACACCACGCCACCAGGTGAACAGTGGCGACGCCCCAAAGACTGGCCGCGATCCGGCCGCGACGTCACGTCCGTCCTGCGTCGGCACGCACCAGCCCTTCGTGCCCTTGGTTGGGAAGTAGAAGACGACGGCGGGCACAATCACCGCAATGTCGTCCTATGGACGATCGCACCGCCAGAGCCGCCCGATCAACCGTGTGTTGTTGGCTCGCAAGCCTCGCATTCCGCGCTTTCGCCGGTCGAGGGTGGGTGAACTGATGGAACCGAGTGATTGCAGGGCAGCTGAAACCGTCGATTGGCCAGCGCGCACGGAGGGCGCTCGGTGCTTGGACACCGACACGCGAAAACGCACGGATGTCGTCGAAATCTCCCGGAAGCGTGCGGTCCTCGCCGGCCAGGTCGCCTACCATCACTTTCGGCTGTTGTCCGCGTTGAAAGCCGCCTCGGCGTACGCAAGTCGTATCGGAAGGCTCGACGTCGTTGGCGATCTCGAGCAGCAGCGAAGCGTGGTGGCGGGATTCTCGACACAGGTCAGCGCCGAGGCCGATGGCACCCATACCCTTTGGGTTCAACTCCGAGGCACCTTTGTTTAGGGCACGGCCTTAGGGCAGTGAAACCACCGGTGCGATCGGCCAGCGCCTGGACAGGGGAGCTGTCGGGTCGGTCGCTCTCCTCCGGCGCGAGCGGTAACTTGGGATCGTGCCCGTGCCGACGGAGCAGAAGGTTACCGCACTGATCCATGACTTAGGACCGGAGCGCCTGGCTTATCTGCTTGATGTCGATCCAGCCCAACTCGTCAGGTGGCGACGTGGCGACGGGATCGACGAGGCGAACGCATCGCGGGTGGATCTCTTGGAGGCCGTCATGGCGAGCCTGTTGCGGCTTTTTCCGATCGAGGCCGCTCAGCGTTGGCTGGTTGGGCTGAACCCAGAACTGGGTGACCGTCGGCCGGCGGATCTCATTCGTCGGGGGCGGTCGCATGAAGTGCTCGATGCCGTCGCTTCGGCGCGTGCCATCAGCTTCGCGTGATTTGGCGGCTGTGTTCCGGCCGAAAGCTGACGGCACGCCCAATCCGGCGCGGTTGTCTACACTGCCACCAGGAAGCCAAATCCGGGGGTCTGAACAATGCAATGTGTCGTGGTAAATGCGGCCGGCGACAAGTACTTCTATGACGCAAGCGGTTTGGGCGAAGCCGTCACGATGTACTACAGCGAGAAGACCCCGAACACCTCCGACGCGGTCGGCGTATTCGTCGAGGGAAACGAACAAGTTGGCCCTCTCGGCTGAACCGTCAGAGCTATTCGAGCACCACCGCGTCATCTTCGCATGCGGCTCCGGCAGTATGCGGGAATCGCGTCCTTCAAATACAGTTCGCACCCACCCTGGCTGGTGTCGGACCGCGACGTGATCAGGAGGTGCCTGTGCACCGCCGGCGTGCACCCAATCGCAGCGAGACGCCGGTGTTGTTGCCCGATCAAGTCAACACCATCCTGGATGGCTGCAGTGTGCAGTCGCCGTCGGGTGAGTGGACCGGCAGCGAGGCGGGTTTGCGTGACCGGTTGTTCTTCGCCGTCCTGGCCGAGACGGGAATGCGGATAGGTGAAGCGTTATCATTGCGCCACAATGATTTCCATATCACCGGGGGTGAGACTCCGTCGATTCTGGTGGCCGGCCGCGACGATCACCCCCATGGGGTACGAGCCAAGTCCGGTGCACGCCGGATCTACATCGGCGATGATCTGGTAGCCCTCTACAGCGAGTACGTGTGGCAGCTGATCGGGTGGGCCGCCGACGTCGCGGTTGCCGACCTGGCGTCGCACTTCGTGTTCGTCAATCTGGCGCGCGGCCAGCGCTATGCACCGTTGCGCCCGGAAACCGTCTACGACAAGGTGGACGCCCTCACGGCCGCCCATGCTGATGTGTTGCCGCAGGATTGGACTCCTCACTGGCTGCGGCACACCCACGCCACCGCTCTGCTGTTGTCTGGGGTGCCTGAACACGTGGTCATGCGCCGTCTCGGCCATGCCGATGTGCAGACCACGCTGTCGATCTACGGGTGGGTGACCGCCGACGCCGAGATGCGCACGGTCGCGCAGTGGAACAGCTTCGTCGCCGGCTGGAAGGTGAGCCATGACTCAACCCCATAACAGTCACGTCGATTCTGCAGGATCGGCGGCGGCCACCGTGTGGGATCGGCAATGGCAGCAGGTCCCTGAATCGTGGCGAACTTTGCACTACCGCATCGACGCTGCACCGTTCGACGCCGTATTCGTGCGCAACCGGCGCTACCTGAACAACCCCGACGGCCACGACTTCACCCCCGCCGATGTCCCAGAACGCTTTCGCCAAGAAATGGCGTGGTGGGTGTGGTTGTGCGGTCACGAAGGAATCCGCAAGATCGAGCCGTTCCTGCTGAAGTGGACGGCCGTCGCCCTGACCGACGCCGCCGCCGAGCACCAGCAGCGGTATCACCGGCCTCTAGTCGGCATTGCAGACCTCGCGGCCGAGGATGTCGTACGTCACGCCGTGGTGCGCTTTGAGCGCCGCAACGCCCGCCTGCCCTCCGCGGGGGCTCGGCGCCAGGTCGTTGGCTTGATCGAGCACCTGCATCTTTATGTATCGGTGCGCTGCACCGATGCCCCGTGGTGGGCCCATGACATCTGGGATCTACGGGCTGATCCCCGCATCCCACAGCGCGAACATGAACCCAGCCATGACAAAGTCGTCAAACTTGCCGCGATCCACCCGCCGTGGCTGCGTGAGGGCGTGCGGTTCTGGCTGCGCACCTCCATAACCGCGAAATTGCTGCGCTGGTCATCGGTAGCCGATCGTGCTCGCAACATGGCCAGGCACCTCGGCCCGTTCTTGGCCGCCCGCAACATCAGCACCCCACTGTTGGCCGATGACCGCGCCGCCCTGCGGTTGTTGTTCACCGAGTTTTCTAACTACCTGAAATCCCCATCCGCACAGTTCAAACCAGACCGGCCGTTGTCAGCATCCGCGGTGGACTCGACCCAGTCGCAGGCCCAGGTGTTCTACGCCTTCATGGTTGATCACGCCGAGGAAGCCGCTGCGGCGACCGGCGACCCCGGTGGGCTCAGATCACCGACACCTACACGCGTCTGTGGGGTGCGGCGTTTCGAACCCGCCGCGCCAACCGGCAGCGGGAACTGACGTGGTTCTCCACTTCGGAATTGCAGCAGATGTTGTGCTACCTCGATGTGCTGGCGGCCGATCGAGGTATGCCGGTGGCCATCACTCACCCCGATGCAACGATCTCGGTTGTCGCCGGCCTCGGAGACCCGCAAGCCGCGCGAGTCTGGCTGCTGCAGGCGCTGACCGGACGCCGAGCCTCGGAGATCCTGATGCTCGATTTCGACCCTCTGACCGCTATTCCCGGCCAGGAACGCCCCACAGATTCCGATGACCCCGACGCATTCGTCTCCAAGTTGCGCTACCAGCAGACCAAGGTCGACGGGGTACTGCCGTCGATCCTGGTTGAGAAGGCGGTGGTCAACGTGATCACCGAACAGCAACAGTGGGTTCGCCGCCGCTACCCTGGGCTGAGCCCGAAGTACCTGTTCCTCGGACTGCGCCACCAGCATCAGGGCCACCGGGCCCGCACCTACCAGTCCTACGGTGTGGCACTGAACAAACTCGACAAGGTTCACGGCCTGGCCGACTCGGCCGGGCGTCCGCTGCGGTTCAGCCAGACCCATCGGCTGCGCCATACCCGGGCCACCGAGTTGCTAAACGACGGCGTTCCTATTCACGTGGTACAGCGATACATTGGGCACGCATCCCCTGAGATGACCCTGCGCTACGCTGCGACGCTTGCTGCAACAGCTGAGTCGGAATTCCTGCGGCACAAGAAGGTCGGCGCACACGGCACCGATATCGCAATCAGTCCATCCGATATTTATGACATGACTCAACTGGCGGCCCGCACGGATCGGGTACTTCCCAACGGCGTGTGCCTGCTTCCTCCGCTGAAGAGCTGTGACAAAGGAAATGCTTGTCTGTCGTGCGGGCATTTCGCCACCGACGCCACTCATCTCGACGAATTGATCGCGCAGCGCGCCAAGACCGTCACCTTGATCGAGGTCCGCCGCGAACAGTACCGGCGACGCAGCGGGCGGGAACTCACCGACGACAACGTGTGGATCCACGAACGGCGCCGGGAGATCGCCTCTCTGGACGCCATCATCGAGCGTCTGCACACCGACACCGAGGGCCTCGCGAACGGAGCCAGTGTGGGCGGTGCTGGTGCCTCAAACCGGTTGCCGCTGTTGAAGGTCAAGACCCGCGGCAGCCACGAATCGGTTCTGCGCAAAGCCGACCCCAACGCACCCGGATGAGGCAACGCCCCCTCCCCCTTCGGATAACGCCCGCCGCGCCCTGGCCGACTACCGCAAGAACATCTCCCAGACCAAGCGCCGGGATATCGAACGGGCCATCAAACACCTACGCAAGACCAACGCCATCATCAACATATCCACCGTCGCTGCCCGCGCCGGCGTAGAACGCAAGACCGTCTACAAGCACCGCGACCTCGTCGTCATCATCGACGCCTACCGACGCCAGCCGCCTTCGCTCGACGCCGCCACGGGCCGCGAAACCACCGTCATAGCCGCCCTACGTGCTCAACTGGTTGCCAAAGACGGTGAGATCCGCGCACTGAGAACCAAGCTTGCCGAGCAAGAATCGACAATCGCACTGCTCTACGGACAACTCGACACCGGAAACGGCGCAGGGGGCGGCGGCTAATAGCTAACGGGTGCCATCGCAACAACGGTGTGGGGCACCGCCTGCACTTCGCTTACGATGCCAGCCATTGTGGCGCCGAAACCACACACCCGCGCCCAGGCTCTTAGCCCGACGAGGTGCCTTGGGGCCGGTGTCGGCGATCGGTTCGTTCGTATGTCACGCGGTGCCAGTAGTGACTCGGCACCATGTGGCTGGTGGTCCGCTTCGGCCGGGCCGAGGGCGCGGCGGGCCGCGACCACTACCGGAAGCCTCCATTCGTCGTTGCAGGGAATCAGCGACCGCAGGTTATCTTGAGGAGATGGAAACTGAAGCGACTATGACCTGCGGATATGCTGTCGCGGGCATGTCTATGCTGTTTCCCGCGCTGCGCGCGATCGTCTCAAGTGAGGAGTACAGCGCACTCGGCGAAGACTTCGATGGGACCGATGCCCGGCAATGACGCACCGAAGCGCCTGATCGACCGACGTCTGTTCGTTGCAGGCCTGGGCGCGGCCGGTATCGGCGTGTGGACGTCGGCGTGTGCCGGCGACGCCGAAACGGATGCCAATGGTCACGCAGATCACGATGAGCAAGAGGTTTCCCCGGGTGAGGATCTGATGCGCGAGCACGGCGTCCTCAAACGGGTTCTGCTCATCTACGACGAGGCGGGGCGCCGCATCGATGCAGGAAAAGACCTTCCCCCAGACGCTGTTGCTGACAGCGCAGACATCATCCGCACGTTTATCGAGGACTATCACGAGAAGCTGGAAGAGGACTACCTGTTCCCTCGATTCGAGAAGGCCGGCCAGCTCACCGATCTTACAAAGGTCCTCCGCTCTCAGCACCAAGCGGGACGGCGGCTGACGGATCGGATTCGGTATCTGGCCACCCCACAAACATTGCGGGCGCCCGAATCCGCAGGCGAGCTCCGCACCCTGCTGCGACAGTTCACGCAGATGTACGAACCGCACGAGGCACGCGAGGACACCGTACCTCTCAAACAAGCGACCATCGATATTCGTGCAACGTCTGGCGCGTCGCCGCGCTCAGAGTATCGTAACGCGATATCGGATATCGATATGGATGCCTCGTTCGCCACCCCGGCCCAGGAGTATCGTTTCTCGATATCGCAACTCGATATTAAGGGGTGGTGTGGATGCGGGCGTTCCCAGGCGAACAGCGGGTGGGCCGGTTGACAGTATCGGTGTCGGCGGGTTGGGCTGCCCGGATGTTTGCGGCCGCAATTGGCGCGAGCCGCACAACACTGGCGGTGGGGCGGTGTTCGCGGGACGAGAGGATGCGATTGATGAGAACCTGTCCAGTGAGCCGGATCCCGCGGATTCCCCGTCGCGGCGGTTCAACGTGGATGTGCACATCCACGACGCTGATTCTGGGCAACCCGGTGCCCTATCTCGATGTGCGCTCGGACGTGAGCCACAACAGCGCCGCGGTGTACGCCGGTGTGGAGATGGTGTCGGCCGCGCGGCCCCACAAGGGGGCGGCGGGCCTGCACTACGGCAACAACATCGCGCTCGATGCATCCGGCAGCTACCAGGTTGTGGCCATTATCGCCGCGTCGCCGCTGACCGGGACCGATCGTGACCAACGCTGTGCATTCCGCCTCGACCTGGACGGACAAGCATCCCGATGAGCGAGTTCGTGCGTGCCGCGATGCGGCTGCATATCTTGCACCACGCGGAGACGGCACCGATCCAGAGCGCCTGGATGGCTGCCGAACTGGCCCGGCACGGCCACAAGCTCGGCCCCGACGCATTGCCGTCGATGCTGTACCGGATGCACGCCGACGACCTGTTGACCCCCGAACTGCAGATGGTGGACGCCCGCGCGCGCCGGGTATATGCGCTCACCCGGCGCGGGCGGGCGGTGTTGGAGCAGGAGT
This sequence comes from Mycolicibacter engbaekii, assembly GCF_002101585.1. GTDB lineage: Bacteria > Actinomycetota > Actinomycetes > Mycobacteriales > Mycobacteriaceae > Mycobacterium > Mycobacterium engbaekii. Next base: position 52,292 of record NZ_LQOT01000057.1, read on the forward strand.
GCGCCGCGCTGGCTGCGCTGGCCCGCGAGGTCATCGGCCCCGAGGCGAGACGATAAGCACCGGGCACCCCGCGCTGGCGCGCCGCCTGGGCACCACCGACGCGGTGGTGCTCGGGCTCGGGTCGATGATCGGCGCCGGGATCTTCGCCGCGTTGGGCCCGGCCGCCCGCGCTGCGGGTTCAGGCATGTTGGTCGGGCTGGCGGTGGCGGCCGTGATCGCCTACTGCAACGCAGTCTCCTCAGCGCGCCTGGCGGCGCTGTATCCGGCCTCCGGCGGCACCTATGTGTATGGGCAGATGCGACTGGGTGATTTCTGGGGGTATCTGGCGGGGTGGGGCTTCGTGGTGGGCAAGACTGCGTCGTGCGTTGCGATGGCCCTCACCGTTGGCTCCTATGTGTGGCCCACGCACGCCCACGCGGTCGCCGCGGCGGCCGTGGCGGCACTGACGGCTATCAACTACGCCGGCGTGCAAAAATCGGCGTGGCTGACCCGGGCCCTCGTGGCGTTCGTGCTCGCAGTATTGGCCGCCGTGGTGGTCGCAGCGCTGGTTGTCTCCGGTGCGCCGCCGGCGCCCCAATTCGACCTCACCGGAGCCTCTGCTGCTGGGGTGCTGCAGGCGGGCGGGCTGCTGTTCTTCGCGTTCGCCGGATATGCGCGCATCGCCACCCTTGGCGAGGAAGTGCGCGACCCGGCCCGCACCATCCCCCGCGCGATCCCACTGGCACTGGGCATCGCTCTGGCCGTGTACGCGTCTGTCGCGGTGGCGGCGCTGGCGGTCTTGGGACCGGGGCGACTCGCCGAGGCCGCGGCACCGCTGGCGGAGGTCGTACGTGATGCGGGGGCGGGTTGGATGGCACCCGTGGTACGGGTCGGCGCCGCGGCGGCGGCGCTGGGGTCGCTACTGGCGCTGTTATTAGGAGTGTCGCGCACCACGTTGGCCATGGCGCGAGACCACCACTTGCCGCATCCGTTGGCCGCCGTTCATCCGAAAACCTTGGTGCCGCATCGTGCTGAGCTGCTGGTCGGCACCGTGGTGGCGCTGTTGGCAGCGACCGCCGATGTGCGCAGCGCCATCGGCTTTTCCTCGTTCGCGGTGTTGATCTATTACGCCATCGCTAACGTCTCAGCTTTGACGCTGGCCGCCAACGAACGCCGCCCACCCCGTCTGATTCCGGTGATCGGAGTCATGGGGTGTGTCGTCCTGGCGTCCGCGCTGCCGCGCACCTCGGTCATCGCCGGGGCTGCGGTCCTTGGTGTCGGCATCCTGGCCTACGGACTGCGCCGTGCTTGGGGCACGGACCACCGACGTCGCGCCGAATCCGGTGACAGCCCTTCACCGCTGGCAGGCGGAGATTAAGCCGGGGCGATGTTGCCAGCGGTCGCAGAGACCGTGTACGAGACGAAAGGCAAACGCTCATGGACCGACAGAGTTCCTGGCTCACCCGGTTAACCGCGACCCGCGGGATCGCGGCGGTGCTGCTCGTCCGGCTCTACGTTGGGCTGGTGTTCGCCTGCGAGGGAATCCTGAAGTTTCTGCGGCCGGACGCCTTGGGAACCGGCGCTTCGACAGGGCCGGTATCCCCGCGCCCGGCTTCTTTGCCTCTTTCGATGGCGTCTTCGAAATCGCCTGCGGTGTACTGATTCTGGCCGGGTTGCTTACGCGGCTGGCTGCCATCCCGATGGTCATCGACATGCTCGGGGCGCTACTGATCACCAAGGTGCCGATCCTGTGGGGTCAGGCCACGCTGTTCTGCACGCAGCGCGGCTGGTGGGACTTCATTCACGAATCCCGCGTCGATCTGGCCCAGCTGTGCGGCAGCGCCTTTCTGCTCATCGTCGGCGCCGGCGCCATCTCCCTCGATACCCGCCTGCTCTTCGCCGCCCGGCGACGTCCACGCCGCTAAGCCCCAACCCGTGCTACCCGAGCAGCTCACGGGCTAGCTCTTCCAATGCCTTGCGGTCTTGGCGCAGGGCCCGCTTGCCCGCAGGCGTAGCGCGGTACACCCGCCGGATCCGGCCATCGAGCAGCTGCTGCTCAGAAGTCAGCAGCCCCTCCGACTCCAAGCGGTGCAGTGTCGGATACAACGTGCCGGGGCTGATCTCGTAGCCGTGGCGAGCCAGCTCTTGGGTGATCCACGCCCCGTGGATCTCGTGCTCAGCGGCATGATGCAGGATGTGCAACTTGACCGCGCCGCGCTGAAACTCACGCATCACCCGCAACTCCTTCCAGCACAGTGACAAAGCCGATATCGGTATCCGATCTTATCGGTGATCACCATGGGCTCTGCCGCCACCTGCCCTTACTTTCCCAGGGGTTGCACACCCCGTATCCGGCCAAGACTCGCGGCAACGAGTCGGGAAGGCCTCTCATCAAGCCACCGAAGCAAGACCCGGCCGGGCCGCCGCCCATGGCCAGGTGGACAGATCCCGCGAAGAACACCCTGCATGGGGCCAGGCGATTCAAGAGTCACACCCAATCAGGACGGCAACACCGATCCTGTCAGCCGCACCACACCAGCCCCACAAATACTTACAGGCGATTCAGGGATCCTCACGGTGGAGGTGGGGTGAAACGCGGTGTGTTGGGCCACCAGCTGGCTTCGCGCAGGAGTGTGGCGATGGCGGGGACGGTGAGGGTGCGAACGAGGAATGTGTCGAGTAGGAGTCCGCAGCCGATGATGAGGCCGACTTGGATCATGATCGCGATGGACCCGAACATCAGTCCGAACATGCTGGCGGCGAAGATGATTCCGGCCGAGGTGATGACCGAGCCGGTGCGGGCGACGGTGCGCAGTACCCCTACGCGAATGTTGTGTTTGGATTCCTCCCGCAGCCGTGAGACGAGCAGCATGTTGTAGTCGGCGCCGACGGCTACCAGGATGATGAAAGCCAGCAACGGGACGGGCCAGGCGATTTCGTAGCCGAGTCCCCATTGGAAGACCAGCACTCCGATGCCCAGTGAGGCCAGGTAGTTCAGCACGACCGTCCCCAGCAGGTACAGCGGGGCGAGCAGAGCGCGCAAGAGCAGGACGAGGATGAGTCCGACGATGACCAGGGTGCTGATGGCCAGTTGAGTGAAGTCAGCCGACAGCAGCCGCTGGATGTCGGAGTTGACGGCGGGAAACCCGGCAACGGCGATGGTGGCGTTGGCCAAGGTGGTGTTGGGGCGGGCGGTGTCGGCGGTCTCGACGATCTGCTGGGCGAGGGTGATCGCCTGCGCGCTGTAGGGGTCGTAGCTGGATTCGACGACAAAGCGGGCGGTTTTGCCATCGGGTGAGAGGAATTGTTCGGCGACGTCGGTGAATTGACGGTTATCGAAGGCACTGGCGGGCAGGTAGAAACCGCTCGCTGCGTCAGAGCCGGCGCTGGCGCGGGCCGAGTTCTGCAGTTGGGCCGCGACCTGGCCCATCCGAGCCAGCATTTCGATGTTGCTGTCGGCCAGGGCGTGCACACCGGCGGCCAGCGCTTGCGCCCCGGAAGCGAGTTGGCCGATGCCCTCTTGGAGCCGGCCGATGTTGCCGGCCGGGTCCGCGGGATCACCCTGGGTTCCGAAGGCCTTGTCGAGTGCTGCGGCAGCGACTTGTATGTCGGCAAGGGTGCCGGCAATGGTGGCGTCGGTGTCAGGGTTGTAGCGATCGCCGAGGGTGGCGACTTCGGTGAAGAATCCGTTATCGCGCAAACTCACCAGGATCTGGACCTGGTCACGGATCTGGGCGCATTGCGGCGTGGTGGCACACCACTCGGAAGTGTTCAGGCCATCGATGAGGGGGGCCAGCACAGCGAGGGCGGTTTCGGCTTGATTCGCCCGAGACCGCAGTCCGGGGCCGGATTGGATGGCTTGGTCGACGGTGGGTGCGGTGGCCGAAAGTTCTTGCAGCAACGGTCGAGATGACCACAGCAGGGTGTCACCGGATTGGGCTCGGGCCAGTACGCCCGACAGCGGGGTCAAGATCGCGTGCAGGGCGGCATCGAGCTGGGCCAGGCCGCCGGCGAGTTGATCGGCGCCGTCGGTGAGTTGGGCGAGGTCGCCTTTTCGTGCGTCGCCGTCGGCGACGGCGTCGGCCATCTTGTCGCCGATCTGCCTGTTCTGCCAGGACAGTTGGGCTTGTTCGAGGCGGGTGCCGGTGGGGCGGGTTATGCCGACGACTTTGGTGACCCCGGGTACTTGGGCGACCCGGGAGGCCATCTCGTCGAGGTCGGCCAGACCTTTGCTGGTGCGCATGTCGTCGGGGTTTTCCACGACGAGAAATTCGGTGATGACGACGTCTTTGGGGAAGTGGCGATCCAGCAGTTGGTAACCCTGGTTGCTGGCGGTGGTGGCAGGCTGGCCTTTGCGGTCGTCGTAGCTGATCTTCATCGTGGTCGCGACCGCAGAGAGGGCCAGCAGGATCACCAGGCTCATGGCCAGCAGCGGCACCGGCCGGCGGACCACCGCGACAGCGACACTGTTCCAGTAGCGGCGGGTTCGATCGGATTTCGGCTCGCCGATTCCACGGCGGGCTGCCAGCGCCAGCACCGGCGGCAACAAGGTGACGGTGGCCAGGAATCCGACCAGCACGGCGACCGCGCAGGCCGGGCCGAGCCCAGCGAAGACACTGAGGCGAGCGAAAACCATGGCAAAAAAGGCCAGCGCAACGGTGGCCGCCGAAGCCAGGATCACGCGGCCGATGCTGGCGGTGGCATGAATGACGGCCTGATCGGCGGGGACGTGTGCGCGGCGCTGTTCGTGGTAGCGGCTGATCAAAAACACCGTGTAGTCGGTGCCCGCCCCGAGCAGGATCACGGTCATGAACGCCACGGTGAACTGCGAGACGGGCATGCCACTCTGGCCGAGGGCAGACAGCACCCCACGGCCGACGGCCAGGCTGACCCCGATCACCAGTAGGGGCAACAAGGCGGTAAACACCGACCGGTAGACGATCAGCAGGATCAGTGCGATCAACGCGGCGGTGGCGATCGAAATCAGCAGCAGGTCGTGTTCGGCGGCGGCGATCTGGTCGTTGAAGGTGGCCGCCGGGCCCGTCACGTACACCGTCGTCGGTGAACCGGCGAATACGCCGGCGGCGATGTCGCGTACGGCTTGGACGGATTCGGCGGCCTTGGGGTCACCCAGGGTGCCGGCCACACCCACCGGCAGATACCAGGCTTTTCCATCCGAACTGGTTGCATGCGCCGCGGTGACGGGGTCGGCGAGCAGATCTTGAACCAGCAAGACATGGTCGGTATCGGCGCGCAGCTGCACCACCAACTGCTCATAACGGTCACGCACCGGCGCGGTTAAGCCGTCGGGGTCTTCCATCGCCACGACCAGCATCGTTTTGGAGCCCTGTTCACCGAAGGCCGCGCTCATGCGGTCCACGGTTTGAAACGACGCGGCGTCGCGGGGGATCAGGTTCACCGACTGCTGCCGCACCACCGTTTCCAGCTGCGGGAACACCAGTGCCAGCAGCACGGCGGCGGCGATCCAGCCGCCGATGACCAGTGCTTTATGACGCACCGTGAACCCGGCCAGCACCGCGAGCCGGCTGCTGTACTCACTGGATTCGCCCGGACCGGCCACAGCGTTGCGGGGCCGGCGTGACATGGTTGCCGTGCCCGCACCGTTGTCCGCACTCACTGCGCCTGCGCCCACACAAGACGCTGCCACCGGCCACAAGGTCCTGGCCGACGACGACGAAGATCCTTAGTTGGGGGTCGTTGCACCGGCATTGTCGTCCTCGTCGTCGGGGATGTCGTGGCGGACCACCTTGACCCTGCCGTGCGGCAGGCACGCCATGTAACCGTGGTGTTTGCCGTAGAGCTCCCAGGCGGTGGCGCGCTCGTTGGCGCTGACCTCGATGCGCAGGCCGTTGGAGAAGCTCAGGAGTAGCCGACCGGAATCGTCGTGGCATGCCTTTGTACACACCGCACCCGCCAGATCCAGTAGCGGACGTTGGTGGGCGGCGACCTCGCGCGGGTCGATGAGCACTTCCTCGGCCGGAAACTCACCGTTAGCGGGCAGGGCAAGCCACAGCAGGCAACTGATGACCACCTCGTTGGCGTCATCGAAGCTCAACACCAGATCGCCCTGCAACGACATCCGCTGCACGGTGCAACCTTCGATCCACGTGGTGTACATCGCGCACCTCCGTCGACGCCCAACCGGTCTGCACTGAAATGGTACGGCAAGTAGCGCTGCGCTACTAGCAATAGCGTTACGGGCTGCGGGTCAGGACTCCGGATCGCTCGGCGCCCCGTTGTCCCCGAGCCGCCGAAGAAGATGCTCGAACGCTGCTACGTCGCCATAGGCGGCGAAGTGATCGGCGGTGACCACGACGAACACCGCTTTTGCGGTGAATCGGGTGGTCCCTTCGGGGTCGGTGCCGGTCGCGCCGATGTGCAGCACGCGGCCTTCCCGGGTGGCGATGTGCGCGGTGATGCGGTGGGATCGATGCAGCATGACCGGCTGGAGGTATTCGACGGTCAGGCTGCGTGTCACAGCGGGCGCGCCGGCAATCCACAGCGCGAACCCCAATACGTCGTCGCAGGCGGCGGCGATCGCCCCGCCGTGCGCCAGACCGGGCGCCCCGATGTGGCGTTCGTCGAAGGTCACGTCCGCGTACACCGTGTCGCCGCTGCGGTAAACCATCAGCTGCAGACCGTGCGGATTCTGCGGCCCGCAACCCATACACGTCGGAGTGTGAGCGGGCAGCAGCTCAGGTCGTGCCGCACCCGAGCGGCCGGACGCGACGTCTTGATGTAATGAGTGATCGGCCACCAACGACACCTTCGGTACGAACAGTTTCGCTGCGCTACCGTTGGTACGGTACCCGCTACGCGCGGGAACGCGCGCAATTGGTCGGGAATCTGGAATGAAGCGAGGTGAGCGGGTGTGAGCAGCGAGCAGGTACCGCCGGCCCCCGATGACGACGATATTGACCCCCGCCGGACCCGGTCACGCAACCGCTTGCTCGACGCCGCGACCGCGCTGCTCAGCAGCGGTGGCATCGAAGCCGTCACCATCGAGGCGGTCACCAAGGCTTCCAAGGTGGCCCGCACCACCCTCTACCGCCATTTCGGCAGCTCATCGCAGTTGCTCGCGGCCACCTTCGAGCGACTTCTACCTCAAGTGACCCCACCCGGGCCGGCCAGTGGGACACTGCGCGAACGGCTCATCGAACTGCTCACCCGGCAGGCCGCGCTGTTCGCCGACGCCCCAGCCCACATCACCATGCTGGCCTGGCTCGCCCTGGGCCCGACCACAATCGATCACGCCAGCACCGAACATGCCCCGCAGGCGCTGCGAGCGCGGGTCATCAACCAATACCGGCAGCCCTTCGACGCCATCCTGCAAGACATTGAGGCCGCTGCTGAATTCGACGGCCTGGACCCGGATCTCGCACTGTGCCAACTCATCGGACCACTCGCGTTCGCACGAATGACCGGCCTGCGATCCATCACCGCACACGACTGCGCCCGCATCGTCGACGACTTCCTGGCCACTCACCGACCCCAGGAAGCCCAACCCGCAGTTCCAGAGCCCGACGGCCAAAGGGTCACAGACGACAACCGCCCGGGGTGAGCCTCTCCCGGGGCGCCGCAATCAGTGCAACCGGGCAGGCGACTGGAGCAACGGGCCGGGGATGGCAGCCGCTCAACCCCTAGGCGGGCACACCGTGCGATTCGATCGTTCCCGATTAGGCTGATCGGCACAGGACGCACCTAATCGGTAACAGTCATACACATATGCTCGCGACCCCAGATAAGCCCACCGTGACCGTTTCGGCCTGGCAGTCCAGCGGCGCGGCCACGAGTGCGGTGAACGCAGGGATGAACACGACCGGCACCTCCTGCAAATCCCGGATGGCCGCCAGCGGGGGCAAGCTCATCAAGGCGGCGAGCGACTATGAGAACCAGGACGACCAAGGCGCCGCCACCTTGACTGCGGTCGGCTCGCACCTTCCCGTCGCCTCTGGCACCGATGGCGGTGCCGGCGTCCTGCAGCGGGGATTCACTCCGCTGGTCCCGCGCAGCTCCGGTGGCGATGGCGGCGCAGCCGGCGGGTTCGGGACGCCGAGGTAGTTGGCAATGACCTTTCCGACGCTGTCGGAGCTGCGCGCCGCCACCTGGGATCACCTGCGCACCAACGCCACTGCCTGGAGAAAGCTCGGACACACCTGGGAAAACGCGTTCACCGAAGTGCACAACGCCTCGCTGCGGCCCGGCGGAACCGACTGGACCGGAGCAGGCGCCGAAGCCTTCCAGGACCGCGCCTACCTCGACCTGGTGAAGGTCCGCGGCCCCGCTGACATGGCCGAGAAAGCCGCGAAGATCGCAGAACGCGGCGCTGACGCCCAGGACTCGAACAAGAGGTCGGTCCTCGACGCCGTTGACGAAGCCGAGCGCGCCGACTTCACGGTTGGCGAATTCTTCTCCGTCACCGACACCCGGACGTACTACAGCTCCGCCGCAGAGCAGGCGGAGCGCGAGAGCGCAGCGCAGGACCACGCCGACTTCATCCAGTACCGGGTGCAGAACCTGGTCAACCACGAAGGCGAGATCGCCCGCACCCTCGCCACGGCCACCGCGGGACTACACGAGTTCAGCTTCGGCGACGAGGGCGCAGATGGCGGCGCGGGTCGCGACGCGCTCAGCCCAGGAATGCCGCCGGACGATCCGCAACAGTTCACGCAGTGGTGGAATCACCTGACGGAGTCCGCGAAAGACGCCGCCTACGACCGCGACCACTTCATCGGCAACCACCCGGGAATGCCCTTTGACGACAAGACCCACTACAACGAACGGCATCTGACCGAACTGATGGCCGGTGCACAGTCCGACGTCGACCGGCTCCAGGCCAGCCGCGATCAGCTCGCCCTGACACCGGGCGGCAACCTGGCCACCCTGACCAAACTCGGCGTGCTCGACTCGCAGCTCCAAGACGCCAAGCACAACCTCGACGGGTACCGCGCCGTGCAACAAGCCATGCAGGCCGACCCCAACGGCCCGCCCCACTACCTGGGCTTCGTCGACGATAGGGGGCACGCAGCGGTCTCCATCGGCAACCCCGACAACGCCAAGCGCAGCGCCACCTTCCTCCCCGGCACCGGCCAGGACCTGGCGACCTTTCAGGGCAGCGCCGATAAGTCGGCGGCGATGTACGAGGCGACGATGAACGCAGATCGATCGCTACAAAGCGGGGATGTCTCCGTGACGACGTGGATGGGCTATGACCGCCCTATGGACCTGCTTGAAGCCGCGCACACCAGCTACGCGCACAACGGCGCCACCGCGCTCGATGAGTTTCAATCCGGGTTGCGGGCCTCCCACAACGACGCACTCGCCGGCGGTCCCTCTATCAACACCGTCATCGGACACAGCTACGGCTCAACCGAGCTCGGGGCAGCCGCGCTCGACGGCCACCACCTCGACGCCAACAACGTCGTCGCGGTGGGAAGCCCCGGCATGCTCGCCGACCACGCCAGCGACCTCGATCTCGCCCCCGGCGCCCGCGTCTTCGCCACCCGCGCCGAGAACGACATCATCGGTGTGGTCACCGGTGCGACCCTAGGACCCGATCCCATGCTCAGCAGCTTCGGCGGCACCCCGTTTGAGGCGTCTCCCGGGGCGGCCGGAGCGTTCGATCGACCGACGGTGGGCGCGCACAGCAGCTACTGGGACAACATGAGCAATTCCGCGTTGATCAACCTGGGCCGCATCATCGCCGGACGGACAGACGTGACACCGCCTACGTTTACACCGTGACCGCTATGACGAGACGTCCTCTCTACCTAGTCATCGCCGCCACGACGGCGTTGGCGGTAGCTTGTTCACCGTCCAAGCCGGCGGCACCGCTGGGTCCGCCGACCCCGACCGGCGCCACACCTATCCCGGGAGGACCCATGGAGTCGATTCCGACCGTACCGTCGCCGAAAATCCCGACCAGCCAACAGGAAGCACAAGACACCGTGCTGCGCTACCTGCAGCAGACACTCAACGTGCTTCCCCCTGGGAGCAGCCTCGACGGCGCCAGGTACATCGCCGGCGGCGATACACGCTACTGCGAAGATGATCCCAGCGGCCCGGACGCACCGGTCAGGTTCTCCGACTGGCGCGACCTTCAAACCCCGGCCAGCATCGACTTCAACTCGCTCATCACGCAAGTCGGAGAACTGTGGAAGAGCTGGGGTTGGCAGGTTCTCGAACGCGACGGATACGAAAAGCCAAACCGCTTCGGGTACGCACCCGACGGCTACATCCTGCAGATCGCGGCTGCTCACCCGGCGACGTACCCGCCCACCATCATCGGTGCCTCACCCTGCTACCCCGGGAACCTGCGGCGCGACGACATCCCACGAAACCCACCGGTGATCACGCAAACCACGCCGGGCTCCTGAACGAGGACCCGCACTACCGCCTGTCGCTATGACCGGTGATGTATGGAAGCGATGGGGCTGGTGGGTGTTTGAGCGCGACGGTATCCCCAAGCCCAACCGCTCCGGGTTTTCGCCGGACGGCTACGAACTACATATTGGTGTTCCGGGGCTTCCCGGATCACCCCACATCACCGGCACCTCGCCCTGCTTCCCGACCGAGTTGGCTCGCGATGACATCACATTCCCGAGGACGATCACGGCTGGAGCTGGGTGAGCGAGTGCCGACGGCGGTGTCGAGCTGCTCGCAGTAGTCATGAGCGCGGGCGACCAGCTCGCTTACGAACGGCGCGAGCAGCTCAGCGATCTTCACATCGTGGTCTACGGCGTACCTGACCAGCGCCGCATGATCCTGCTCGGTGATGCGCTTCGACACGTACTTGGGCGACGCGCGGTTCTCCCGATGCCGCCAGTTTCCTCGCCGGCGGGCCGGCTTCGGTTCTGTCGGCTGCGCCATCACTGCTCCCTTGCTGACATGCGGTTACATGATCTGAACAATTCCGAGGTAGGCCGGTCGCCCGAACAAATGAGTAACGGTCCGGCCCGCTGGCGGAGTGCCCCTATAGCGGCCGGAACCGCGGCAGTCGACATTACGGCGCTGAACACTGGCCCGACACCCAAAACAGCAGCACGCGGAGACGGCTACCTACCGCCTCCATGGCCGTCGTGTTGGACTGTGATGCCGCCCAGATTGCCTGCTCGCACCACTCTCGCGCACGCTCCAGCTGGGCCAGGATTCCCGGGTGCAGCTCACCTTGCAGTTCGCCCGGGCGCGGCGGTGGAGTAGGAGCCAAGTGCAGCGAGGCGAAGGAGTCGGCAGTCGCGCGTGCCTCAGCAATTTCCCTTTGCCGCAGTGCCATTTCATCTGTGCCCGGATCGCAGTATCGCGCTGCCGCCTCAACATCCGCGATCCTGACCCGTGCGGTCTGCTGCCGGATGTGGTCCCCGATCCAAGCGATGTAGGCCGCAGCAGCCACCAGCGTGTCGCGATCCCTTCGCGCGTGCAGCGCCGTCGCTGCCCGCCGCTCCGAAGCGGCCGAACTCGCCGCCAGCTCAAGTCCCACGTCTAAACCGCGAGTCATCTGCAGAAAGGTCGACGCGCATTCAGTCAACAGGTCCGCAGCAAACAGCGCGTGCGGCTCCGAAAACCTCATCACGTCAGGCACCGATACCAACCCCCTTTTGTTGACCCAGGTGGTGCTCCATTGCAGCGATCGTTGAGATCACCATGGAGCCGAATCCGCCAGTGATCGCGCAGTACACGACCTCGGCAAGTCGGGGCGGACGCGCCTTCCAGCAGCGGACCAGCTCGATCATGCGGCCGGAGCGGTAGTAGTGCTGGTACCACAGGATCGCCGCCCGGGCCGCGCCCGAGCCGTCGTTGTCCCGGGGCGCGTGGGTATCGGGCCACAGGGCCGCACCGTTGTCCCGCTGTTCGGCAGCCCGGTCGTAGGCCGCCCACGCCTCCGCGTCGGCTGTCCCGTCGTTCACCGCCTGGAGTATGTCCGCGTCAGCTGCGTGCACCAGCGCCGAGCCGGTGCCATCAGGCTTGGCAGCTTCCTTGAAGACTGTGCCGGTCAGCGTGGCCGCAGCCCAGGCCGAGATATCGCCACCGCGATCTAGCGCATCGACTCGCTGAGCCAGCCCCTGGTCGAGCACCGCCAGCCGGTGCCGATGCCCGCCATCGAGTCGCGGTGCCTGACTGAGCATTCCGAGGACCTCCCTGTGCTGCATCGGTACGAAATCCGCACCGCAACCAGGGGACTCCGGCCATAATTCCGTCGTCACCATCGCCGAGACCGACACGCCTGCCACCAATTTGCGTAGCCGAGCGAAATGGTCCACCAGAATCTTCGACGGCCGCTGACAGCCCATCCAGTCCGTGGCCCACCCGATCGGCAACACCGGATCACTCACGGCAAGGTGCGCGGTCGTCGGCAGGAAGACCTTGGACGGCAGATACCCGCCGCCGCCCATGTTGTTGGCCACCATTATCTGAGAGCCGTACGGCGAGCGCAGGACCGCGACCGCCCACACCACCAACATGTCCGAGGCCTCACTGCCCCGCACCAGGCCAGCCAGCACACGCTGCGCCGTCATGACGTCCGGGTTGCCGTCCTCCGACGCGCCCGCCGCCGCCGCAATCGCCCCCGACGTCCCCGGCCCACCTGCCATCACCGGCGCTGGGGCACCACCAGGAGCAGGCCCCGGCCCGCCAGCCGGACCCGGGCCAGACCCTCCACCACCGGCCGGACCCGTGGCCGCGCCAGCCGGCGCACCCGCACCGGGCGGACTGTACGGCGCCAGCGGCTGCGCGGCAGCCATCGCGCCTGCCGGAGGCATCATCCCGCCGCCAGCCATGCCGCCGGGAGCGCCAAACCCTCCACCACCGGCACCGCCCGCCGGCTGCGACGCGCCCGGGACGGCCGGAGGGAAACCCGCAGCATTGCCAGCGGCGCCAGTCTGTGGCGCGGCGACCGTGAGCTGCTGCGACGAGAACGGCGCCAACGGCTGCTGCGACATTGGCGACGACACAGGACCCGCAACACCGCCCGACGAGCCCATACCAGAGGCCAAACCCGATTGAAATCCGACGCCAGCGTCGGCCAGCGGCGACGGCACCGAAGACCCGAACGAGGAACCAGCAGAAGCCGGTGACGTGCTCGCTGGCACTAGACGCGAGCTCAGCGAACCAGGATTCAACCCCGACCCCATCCCGGAGCCCATGCCCCCAGACCCTGCCGAGCCCAGGCCAGACCCGAGGCCGGCCTGCATGCCCCCGCCGCTACCGCTTGCGGGTCGCACCTGCGTAGGCGTCATTGACATACCAGGCTGAGTCAGCGAGGTATCAGTTTTGATCTCGCGCGGCCGCGCATCCCCATTCGTCCCGGCGGCGTCGACCTTGACGTCCCGGTTGCTCCCGCCAGACTCTTCGGCGGATTCCGCATCTTCCTTCTCAACCTCTCCGCCGTCATCGGACTGCTTCCCATGCTTCCGCGACGTATCTGACCCGCCAATGCTTGTGTCTGCGCTGGGTCGCCGTGGCGCGGGTGCAGTCGAGAAGCTCACTGCGGCGATGTGACCGGTTGCAGCCGCACCGCGCTCGCTCACCATGCCGTCAGCCTCGGCGAGGGTCGCCGTCAAAATTCCGTGGGCGGCAGTCGTATTTCCGAGTCGTAGCGCGGCGTTGTACTGCGGCGCCGCCGCCTCAATCAGGAGGTCGAGGTCGCACCGCAGGCCGCGCAGTTCGCCCAGCGCGTTCTCTACCGCAATCCGGGCTAGCTCATGATCGTCAGCATGGGCACACCACCGCGACGCCTGCGCCGTGACCGCCGCGACCTGCGCGTCGCCGGTGCCGCCTTTTAGTGCGTCCGCGAGGCGGGGTCGGTGATGGTGCGCCGCACGGGTTGCCGCTGCGCTCAGGGCCGCTGCGTGTTGGGCAGCGGCGCTGCACTGCTCGTCTATTGCCGTTAGTTCAGTGTCGCTCGGGTATCGGCCCGCCCGGACTGCGGCGGCGAGGTCAGTAGCGCCGGTGTCCATGCTCATTCCCCGTACGCATAGCAGCGGTCCCACACGCGGTCGTCCGCCGCGTTGGCGGGTGCAGCCCGAAATCCGTCCGGAGGCTGAACCGCGCCGCGAGCCGGCTCGTGGCTCAGGGCTGCGCTGTGCTCGCGCATCAGTCGCAGAGAATCCGCAACCGCCTCGCGCACCGCCGGATCCGCATTGGCATTGTCGCGCAAGGCATCCGACACGTAATTGGTCGCAGGGATCATGTCGGCGCTCGCAGTCTGCGGTGCGGGAATTGCGGCGTACGCTGCGGCGAAACGGGTGCAGAGATCGACCGTCTGCGCGCGTATTTCATCCGCAGGAGGCTCGGCGGCGGTCACCGGAGCGGGCGGGGCAGGCGGTGGGCTGATGTGTGCACCGAGGAGCCCGCCGGCCAATCCCAGGACGAACGCAGCCGCAAGGAAGGCGCCAATCCTTATAGTGCGGCGCTTACCCGCGGGGCGGTGGCTAACGCCGTAGTACTGCGGCAGTGCACTACCCGCAGTCGGAGCCAGCGGCACCCCGGCGCCCGGGTACATCAGAGCACTACCGACGCGGTGATTCCGGCTGCACCAGACTCATCTGCCGAATGCAAGATGCTCTGAGTGACGGACGCGGCCTGCACTACCTTGCAGGCCAGCGTCGCACGCTCAGCATCCTGCGCGGCGAAGTGCGCCTCCCAAGGCTGCATTGCCGCACCTACAGCCGCCGCGGCCGCACTCGACGCTGGCGGAAGCGGTGGATAGATGAGCGCGCCAGGCACGTCGGCTCGCCAGCCGGCGACTGCCTCCGGCAGCTCATCCGGCTTTAGTTGGATCACATCGGTCATCTCGTCACCTCAAAACTGTTCACGGATTGTGTTATCCGTTCACGGATTGCTTACTTCTGCCTCTTTTGCGCTGCCGTGCAATAACATTCAGACTAGTTCACCAGCGAACGCGCGAAAAGTGTTTAGGCTGACCCACTGCCCGGATAGGCCCTCAGGCTCCGCGTCACTTTCACAGCGGTGATGACACCTCGATGTCGCCTGTCTCAACTCATGTCATGCGGGCGGGGGTATCGGGAAGGTTCGATAGCCGATTAGCTATCGTGAGCTTGACGGCGGCAAACCATAGCGAGCTCGGATCTCGTCCGCGCTGAAAGTGCGGCCTGCCACGCGGTCTGCCTCCGCCTCTAGCAGCGATTCACGAAGGTCTGCCGCATCGATGGGCCAGTCGACGTCAGCTTCTTCGCAGGCCGGGCAAGGCTCGCTGGGGGTCGGCACAATCCGATTATCGGCGTATCTCTGTAGCTGGGCCAATCGGTTCTCAATTCCAAGGTGCACCTCGATGTCGACTATCTCGACTCATGTCATGTGGACGGCGGCATCGGCAAAACCCGATAGCCGATTAGCTATCGTGGGGTATGGCGAAAATGGGACCGACGCGCATTGGCCACATCGAGCGGCTTGCGGGAAATCTGTTGAAGGTAGCCCGGGGCCAGATCGGTGTATCGCAGCGCCAGCTCGCCGAATTGGCCGGCATGCCACAGTCGACGATCGCCCGTATCGAATCAGGGACTCGGCAGCCGTCACTGCCTGTATTGGCGCGCATCCTGGCTGCGGCCGACTTGGAAATCAGGATCAACCTAGCTCCCTACGAGGGGCACGACGACACGCTCGATGCCACCGATGCATTCCTGACACCGGACCAATTGACCCGCCGGCGTACCAAGCAAGAAGCGTTTGCGGTTTCTCTGCGGCACAGTGAAATTGGATGATCGATTTCGTGGAGACGCGCCCCGGCTTCATAGATCGTCGAACGGCATCTGCTCGCTCAGCGGCCGGCGGCTCAGCAGTCGATGACGGTCACCACTGCCAGGCTCGCAAAGCAGAATCTGGCAAGCCTGGCGACGGCCTTCGTGATCCCAGCAGCACGCTCTGCCCGCAAGGCTGACTTCGGCGCGGCGCTGGGGAACGCCGGCCGGTCAACCAGCCCCACGCCGAGCCGGCAGGCAGTCGGTGATTGGCGCCGATCAGCTGGCGTGGTCGCGCCGATCGACGAGCGGCGACTCAGCCGCGCATGTTCGCGAAGGGCAGACGCCCGTAGTGCGCGCGGAAGTCAGCGAGCATCTTCGTCTCGATCTTCGCGGCGTCCGCGTCATCGGTGACTTGCCAGCCGACGAGCAGTTCGTCGTGATCAGCGAGCTGCCAGATGCGCCTTCCGCCTCAGTGACCGATTGGCACGCCAGCACCGAACTTGCGGAACTCATCGAGCCGCTTGCGCAGATGACGCTTACCGCCAGTGCTGAGATTGGCCTTGCCGATGTAGACGACCCGTTCCCCGGGCACCCACAGCGCAGCCAGCTCAGCGACGGGGACTGCGGGGCCCTTTCCCTTGAAGTGTCCCGCAGGCGACACATCGAGAAACCTCGGCGGCTCATCACTCGGCCGCACGACAACGTAGACGCCCGACTTTGCCGGCACGTCAGCATCCGGCAACTGCGCGAATGGAACCCAGCCGGTGAACCCGCTCAGGTCAATCGGATCAATCACGCTGACGTAAAGCCCCACTCGATCGCGCGAGCTAGTCTGCGCTCGTAGTGCTCGCGAACGGCAGGGGGTCGGGTCATGATGAAGTACGGGTGCTGCGGAAACAACAGATACGGTATGTCCGGCGGGTCAGCGCGACGTGCGCGTGGCACACGAAACGGCCAACTCAGTTGTCGGGCCTCGGGATACACCTGGAGCAGCGCTGTCTTGGCGAATTTCCCGACGCCGATGAGAAGGCGTGGCTGAACGATGTCACGCAGCTCAGCACGCAGGAACGGCAAGCAGTTCGCACTCTCATGCGGGTACGGGTCACGATCGGCCGGTGGGTGACAATGGATCGAGTTCGTGATGAACAGATCGGTCTTAGCGACCCCGGCGCGCTTGAAGCAGCGATCGAGGACGCGCCCACTGCCTCCGTAGAAGGGCTCCTGCTCTTTCATGCAGGCGCGACACAGCGCTTCACCGACGATCGCAACGGGCGAGTCGATTGAGCCGAAGCCGGGTGCTGATTCGGTCACATCGGGCTCATTCAAGCGGTCGGGATGAACACACTTGCGGCACGCTTTGATCTTGCGGTCGAGATCCGCCTTTCGCAGCTGACGGGCATCAGTCATCACGACAGTGTGCCTCGATTGTGGAGGACGTGCTTCCGGGCACGCCCGCCCGCGCCCAGCACTCACACGACAAATCGTTGCCGAGCTGACACTAGACGCACCGCCGCACACCAGGGCTTGGCGTTCGGGCGGGCATCGCGATTTGCCTCCGGCGCCGCACGCCCAGCGCGGACGAAGAACCAGCGGACTCGTTGCCCACGCGAGACAACGGCAGCACGCGCGGCAGCGCAAACCAATCGGGCGGTTGGGCATCGCTGGTTCTGTATCGATGCCGCCGACAAACCCGTGCGCCGGCCCAGTCGTACCAGAAGTCGGCACATGACAGGTGGTCGACGATCCAGCAATCCGAGCCGTGCCGCCAACCGAATACCTAGATATCGCACGCCGCGGACCACCCGACGCACCGCCTGGAACGGTAACCGGGAAGATCAACACCGTCGCACTGGCGGCCGTCGGCGTTCACGCGGGCCAATCACCGGCCGCCCCTACCCAGGCTTTGTTTCCGCCGCCTTTCCCGCTACTCGTTGCCGTAGTTACCACCGTGGGCCAGAGTCGTAGCTGCCTTCGACTGCTACGTCTACGATTCACCACCACAAACTGACCCTTCCAGCAACACCGCATCGTCAAATCCATCGCCACACCACACACCTCATGCACTAAGGTCACGGATCTATAACTTTTCGCTTTTATGAAATATGATCGGGGTATGTCCGTTGACCGACACTGCCCCCGTTGCGGGGATTCGCTGCCGGGTGAGGTCGATCCGAACCGGCGGGGCCGGCGACGGATCTGGTGTTCGGATTCGTGCCGCAGTCTTGCCTCAGTCGAGCGCAAAGCTGCAGACAGAGTGGGCATGGCAGTACGCGTGGTGGAGGTCCCCCGGTCCTCAAGCGCGTGGCCCGAGTGGCCGCCACTAGACACTCCGCACAGCTTCCAGGATGCCGCCGTCGACGTGGACGCGTGCGTTTCACTGCTCGAGGTCCTGACACACCGTGCGCGACACGGCAGTCTCGATCGGCGCGTGCGCGCAGCCGCCTATCCGTTTCTGCACACTCTCCTATACGGCGGTGCACGATCCAATTCGCCGGCAGACACCAGCCCCGTCGCGAAGGGCCCACGCGTTTCCGAGCACACTGCCGACGACACCCTCATGCGCCTTCTCGGCCCCGAGAAGTACCGGCAACTGCTCGACGATGGAGAGCCAGATTCAACGTGAAACTTGGCTCAGCTCACTGTGCTGTCTCGCGAGGATCGCGAGGGATGAAAACGACGGTCATGCGCTCCAAGCGGTGCGCATCGCGGATAGAGTCCAACGCATCAATTCGGAGAGCGAGATGCCCTTGGCGCCCCAGGCCAGACGGGCGCGCGCACAGAAACCTCTGCTAGCGCAATCGTGTAACAACACAAGCGATGTCGTTATTTGGTAAACGGGAGCATGGGCGGTGGTGCTGTGGTTGGGCAGTTCGCAGAGCGGGTGATCACATCATGGGGTGACGGCACCGGCGACGACGACCTCGTTGGTGCCATCGAAACGCTGTATCGGGCGAGGCTGCGGTTCCCGCCCTCGTGGCCTGAACATCGATGCCAAGATTTCATCACCCACCATGCTGACCTCGCTGCCAGCGAGCTGGGCACCCTGTTCGACGACCTCATCGACACCGTCATCAATGACTACGGTCTCCGATACGGGGTTGTGCCCCACAGTGAAGACGCCGCCCACCTCGTCGATGCTGCCCGCCGCGACGCCCTCGACGATTTCCTAATGCGAATTGACGACGACATGGCCGTCGAAATCTCCACTGCGGCCGCCGAGGACCCCGGTCGCGGCCACGGCAGTATGACCGCATGCGGGCCAAGCCAACGCCCAGCCACCATCACCACTTACAGACGCCGGCCCCGCCACGGCTTACGACCGTGAACCCGCAATTCATCCCGCCCAGTCAACGTCGTCGCCGCGACCATCGGTTAAGCGGAAGATGTCCAAGTAGCTCCGAGCAACGACGACGATGGCGGCGGCAGGCAGGATCTCGGTAGTGATGACGGCAACGGCAATCCTGGGATGACCTGCGTTCGGTGAACAGTCCTCTACGGGACGCTCTACAGAGTGATACCGGGGCACCATGAACACGTACCCGGCATCGCGCGGACAGCTTGGCCCTCTCACTGGAGTTAACGGGCCTCGACGGCTCGCCCGGCCGACGAACTAGCGGTAGCGGTGCTTCGAACCGCTCACCAAGGATGCGCCGAATTACTCAAGACCAGTGCGCGCGTTGGCCGTTGATCTGCTGACGGACTCGGATGCGTGGTACTGGCTGCAGGACACGGTATCGAGCGGCAATCTGATCGTAAAGTGTGCCACTAGAATTTTTGTCCCGCAATGTAATTAGCAATGCAAACGGCACCTCGGTGGGCGCACTGTCCAACGCACCGGCCTTACGGGCTACGTACCCGATTTCGATGCGCGGTTCGCTCACGGAGCCAGCAGGCAGCGTCAACCGATGGTGGCGCAGAGTCTCCCATTTGCCGCTGTCGCGCAACCGATGTTCCGATTTTCCTTTGTATCCCGGCAAGGTCATGGTCACCGGATGATCGCCGAACCGCCACCCTTGCGCCAGCAGCTCTCGTGCTTCCTCAGACGCCAAGCTCAACGTCTGGGGCTTACCGGCTTCTGGCCGATCCTTAGGCGGATAGAGCTTGTAGTTCAAGTGGTGCGGCCGCAACGTTAGATCCAGTGAAGCATTGGTGTACTCGGTGGGTTGAGTGGGATCGACCGGTGAAGCGTACGCCAGCGTGACATGCAGGCTTAGTCTGCCATCGCTGACCGGGGCTGGCAGTTGATAGCCGACCAATTCTCCTCTGGTGATCGAGTCGATGAATAGCACATGCACCTCGTCGGGCCCACAATCAAGAATGTCGGCATACTGCGTTGGCAGTCGCCCATGACCTAGTTCATTTTGGCGGCTCTTGTAATGCCGATGCCGCTCGGCGAAATGCACAGTGAATGCGCGCAGCACACTGCTATTCACGCGCGGTAGCCGCGACGCCAGGTCGGCCAAGGCGTGGGTCGCCACCGGCGCTGCATAACTGGTCCCAGCGGACTGCCAATGGGTACCATCGGCACGCAACACCTCAAATGGCGTGCGCGAATCTCCGCCGAACTGCACACCCACGGGCTGAATGACGTTGCCCTGCCGACCCGGACCGATCGCCGAGTAGGGCGCCCTCCCCCATGGCGTTGTCGGTGTGGCGGTATCGCAGGACCCGATGGCTAACCCGTTCGCCATATCGGCCGGGACTTGGATACGATCCAGCCCGGTGGCGTGGTCTTCTAAGCCATTGTTTCCGGCAGCCACAATGAACAACGCGTCGGTTTCCCATGCCAGGTTGTCCAATTCGCTGGTCCACCGATTTGGTTCTGTGCCGTCTTCGACAGCGCTGTCGACACCTAAGCTCAGGTTCACGATTTGGTAGTTGCCGGTCGAGACAGTTTCAACGATCCGATCCAGCACCCAGTACCCGGCGAGATCGGCGGGCACATTGGGCGGCGGCGGCAGAATCCGGAAGCTTTCCACCGGAAGCGGAGGTTGCGGTGCCGTTTGGCCAGGGACGAGCAGCCCGTACAGTACAGCACCGGCCACGCCGGTCCCATGTGCGAGGTCGCGAGGCAGAGGAGGTGCAGTGGTCAAATCTACCGTGGGAATGGCAAATAGCTCACTGGGGCCACCGGAGGTGTCGACACCACCATCGAATACGGCCACCCGCACGGTGTCAGTAACCGGCGCAGACGTTGCTGGAGGCTGGGTCTGTACCAGCTGGCGCAGGCCTATCTGCTGAGGACGCGGGCTAAGAGTCGGCATCGGGTGCAGTGCGCGAAGTGGGTTGAATTCGCTAAGTCGTAGTGCAGCGCTGGCGGGTGCACGTAACGGAACGAACGTCAAACCGCTTACCTTACTGACGAAGTCATGGTAGATCTGGCCGCCGACGGACTCGATGAGATCGAACCACCGATCTAGTGTGGTGGCACCAGCAGGCACAATCGCACCGGTTGACGAGACGGTGAAGGGGTGAAGAACAGCTTCCCACGTCAGTTCGTCGGACTCTAGTTCGTCTTCAATCGCGTTGTCCGGCAATCGCAGAACTTCTTCGGTGGCGGGAAGCCCGATCTCGTCGAACATTCGAATCTCTTGAAATGCCTGCAACTGACTCCGTGCCTGCCCGATTTGGCCACCGGTCTGGATCAGATTCAGCAAGCTGTCCACCCCGGCATCTGGAACGGTGAACACAATCCGGCGCGTGCCTTGGCGTGTTGTCCGGGTGGCGGTCTGGTACTGGCCAACCGCGGCACGGGAACCCACGGGAATCGCGCCGATCTGGTTGAGCAATTCGGTTGGAAAATATGTTGCTGCAATGTAGTTGGGCAATAGCTTGGCTTCGAGGTAAACCCGATCAGGTGCGCGGAGCTGGGCTGGGAGACTATGTGCACGCTGGGCTACCTCAGTGACTTGAGGAAGCAACAGTTCACGCGCCTGTTCGGCGGTTTGTGGCTCGAATTTGTCGCCGCCACCACCGCGGGCGGGTGTGACTTCAATTCGTAGCGCCTCGCCGCCATGCAACAGACGTCGCTGTGGAAAACCGTCTCCAGTCGGATTCGTCATGCGATCGCCTCACGCGCCCGGCCAACCGCCTTGGAAACCGTTGGATGGCTGACTCCGACAGCATCGGCGATTTGTCGGCTCGACCATCCGAGGCGGTCATGGGCGGCGAGCCACAGCGCATCGCGTGACGATCCATGCTTCGGGTGGTTCTTGAGCAGTTCGATGACCAGTTCATCACGCAGGTCGGTCGCGTTGAGAATAGCCCTGCGGCGCACCAGATTCCACATTCGGACAAGATCGGAACCACTGGACCCCTCAGTGATTTCAGCGGCAAGCATGATTAGTGCGGCGTCATCAGTTGCTGCGCTCATCAGGTTCACGAGCACCTGGTGCCGTTGCTCAATTGCAGGTAGCGACAACTGTACTGTGCGATCGAAACGCCGATCTACGGCTGGGTCCAGAAGTTGGGGGTGATTGGTTGCCGCGATGAGCAAACTGCTATCAGGCCACCGATCCAGTTCTACGAGGATCACGTTCACGATGCGCTTCAATTCGCCGACATCGCCTTGATCGTCTCGACGCTTGGCCACCGCATCGAATTCATCGAGCAGCAGGACACACGGTCCAGACTTGGCGTAATCCAGTACCGCGCGGATATTACGGCCCGAGGCCCCCAGGTAGCTTGACACCACCGCGGACAAGTCCAGCGAAACCAGCGGCAGATTAACAGATTGCGCAATCCAATGACTAGCGAGGGTCTTGCCTACACCGGGAGGACCACTCAACAGAACTGTGCGGGTCAATCCCACGCCGGCGCGGGCCAGCTCGCCGGCGCGGGCCCGTTCATCGACGATTTCCTGCAATTGCGACATCGCCGCCGGCGCTAGTACCAATCCGTGGCCGTCAGGCAGTGGATGCACGTCAGCGAGCGCATGTGTGCCATCGGCGTCGACCGGGATCGCGCCACCGGAAAACCGCAGACCTGTGGTCTCTGGACTGTGGCTCATCGCCTCATGGACTGCGCGGCGAAACAGATCGGCATCGTGGACCTCCGCGGGCACTGAGCGGACCAGCCGTGACGCCAGCTGGCGAACTCCAGGTCCGTAACCGCTGGCTCCTACCCGAACTAGATCGACGATCGCGCGCTCCAGGCCCGAACCCACCTGGTAAGCATTGGAAGAGGTTCGCGTCATACTTACCAGAGTACGTCCCTACCACGACAAATAATGGATCTTGGGCGGTAAGTCCCGAGGCGGAGCGGCTACAAGTTTACCACCCGGTGGAGTTATCGTGCAGGTTCCTTGCCCTCGGAGCGAGGGTCAGAATGCCCGGCTGCTGCAGTCGGGGCGGCCTGTGGAGTATGGGGACTCAGAGCTGGTGCCGGTGTCTTCATGCGCGATGTCGGGTGTGGTGATCCACCAAAATCCCGGAGCATGCGCGGCAACGATGCCGGGGTCATGCGCCATCGTGTAGTGACTGGCGGTCGGGTCGACGAGTACTTCACCGAGTACATGTTCGGCTTGAGCACCACGCAGACGGCGGTCGATCGCCTCAACGACCCACAAGTTCCTAGGCAGAGGCGTTAGCCGGTACTTGGCAGCTACCACGGGATCAAACCCTGGCCGTGTGGCGAGCGCAAACTTGTACTCGCTGGAATCGATCCCGTACGTACGGAAGGTCAGATTATTCGAATTATGCGCTTCGACGGCGGGATTGGTGGGCGCGACTGAAGAGATCCACGTGCGAAACCACCACTTGCCAACTTCCTCGGCCCGTTCTGCAGTCATGTAGATCTTTGGTGGCAATGGAAGCATGACCTGCTTCCACCGCTGATGCGGTGATGCCGGCTCGTTCCACGGATCTTCGACTCTGATGTACGGGCCCGCCGCGTCGTCGTGGCGATACAACGTCAAGCTCGGGTGCGCTGCCGAAGCAGACCTGGCGTAGGCAACGATCAGCCACACGTGGTTGTCCGAGACAATAATGGGGCTGATGTTGCTGTTCACATAGCGGCACACAATGTCGAATAAACCGAGAACACCAGCGGCATCGCTGGCCGACTTCGATTGAGGCAGTGGCAGTATCGCCGGCGACAAGCCGAGTGTCGACAGCCCGGCCATCATTTGATATGAGGACAATCCCTCGGACGGGACCTCTCGTCCCGCAATGACGCCACCCATGGTGGCGTCGTGGATATCTGACGAAAGCCTCTGTCCCAGTTGCCGCCTCAAAAATGCGTGGCGGAGCACCATCCAAATGTCCGCATGGGCGCACCGCATGTACTGGGCGTCCTGGCTAACGAACGGCATGCCCTTGACCACCATCCGCCAGCCCAATACATCGACCGATTCCGTTGTCTCGCAGCGCATTGCATCTTTGAGTTCCGGGGGTGGCTCGATCATGGTGCGGCCAACGGGTTGCGTGGGGATCGGACGGAACACCGTGTAACCCTTGTACGCGTCTACCAACCCGGACAGATCACTCAGATCGCCCGGAAGCGGCTGGGTGAAGAAATGTGCGCGGTGCGCTATCGACGGATAACGCTTGTAGGTGGTCGAGTAGAACCGTGCATGCTCGCTGCGCCAGTCGGCGTCGATGTAGCGCGTCTCGACCAGAATGCTTTGCACACCATGGGCGACCGCAATTTCGATTATCCGCAGCAGGGGCGGACTCTGGGTGCCCGCAGTGTACCGGTTGTAGAACCGATTCCAATCGCCATTGGCAACGTCATAGCGCGCCAGAAAAGCGGGCGGATTTTCCATCCAATCCTGGAAAGACACTGAGACTGGCAGCCCTCAGCGATCAACAGATACGCAGCGTTGTCGACGCAACTTCGGCTTCCCGTTCGGCATCGCCAATACGGTCGAGAGCGTTCGCCAACATGTCAAAATCGCGAGTGCTCACCGTCAGCCCGAAGCGCCGAGATTCGGGCTCGGGCTGGATTCCGGTCGTTGTGTGAGCAGCTCGGGACACAACACCCATGATAACTACTCCAGTCTCTTGCCTCGACCGCTTTGCCCGGTTTGTGACCGGGGGAACGATAGCGCACCATAGCGGCCGACGCCGACAGGCGCGCCGCTACCAGCAGATTTAGATCTGCTAGTTAAGCAAAGTAGCTGCCGTGCGACTAGGTGCGAACCGCAGACCACCGGTTCCATGCTGGTGCACCTACGAGCACCGACGCGGCCGCGGTGGAGCTGTGCGGCGCAACTAACGTGGGGGGAACAGCTTTAAGGTGGCGCCGACTGCAGCACACTACCGCTGACGCCATCCCTTCAGCCAACGCCCATCGGAATGTATGCGTCCATGCGCATCACACGTCCACGAGAGGACACGCCACCACCGCTGCGTTAGTGATATGGACAGTGAGACCCTCCAACGCCGCGGGTCGTCGAGGAAGTCGGTGATTGAGAGCACCGCAACCACTACGGACCCATATGACGCACCCGCCCGGAGCCGGCAACAGAAACGCGCGGACCGTCCACGCTGTACCGCAGTCGATACCGCAGTAGTTTCGTTCAGCCTATGCGCCAACCAACGCGATCAACAGCATCTCCGCAGCTAGAAGGGCCTTACTCAGCCACACCCGTCGCAACCCAACACAACAAACGGCCAGTTCAGAGGATTTTAAGTCCGCTGCCTCTGCCAATTGGGCTATGGGGGCTCGCCGTGAATCTAACGCGGGCCCGCACTCGCCGTGCCATCGGCACTCCGGCGCAGACCGGCCTAACCCCTTCGGCCCCCCGGCACGACCTCGCCTCCCCCACAG
>NZ_LQOT01000058.1 GCF_002101585.1 Mycolicibacter engbaekii
GAGGTTGAGTTGAGCGAGAAGAGTGCTGCGTCGGTGGGGGGTCCGGATCGTCGGGCGATTGTTGCTGAGGCGCTGCGCAAGATTGATGATCTGACGGCGCGGTTGGCGGTTGCCGAGGCGGGGGACAGCGAGCCGATCGCGGTGGTGGGGTTGGGGTGTCGTCTGCCGGGTGGGGTGGATGGTCCGGCGGCGTTGTGGCAGTTGTTGTGTGACGAGGGTTCGGGGATTGTTGGGGTTCCGGCGGATCGCTGGGATGCTGATGCGTTGTTTTCGTCGGATCATTCGGTGCCGGGGACGATTTGTTCTCGTGAGGGCGGGTTTTTGTCGGGGTGGCATCCGTCGGAGTTTGACGCGGAGTTTTTTGGTATTTCGCCGCGTGAGGCTGATGCGATGGATCCGCAGCAGCGGTTGTTGATGGAGGTGACCTGGGAGGCGTTGGAGCATGCCGGGATCACTCGGGAGGCGATTCGCGGTACGGCGACCGGTGTGTTTGTGGGTGTGACGACCAGTGATTATGCGGTGTTGGCTGCGGAGCGGTTGGGGCCGCGTGATGCTGATCCGTATTTTTCGTTCGGTAATGCGCCGAATTTTGCGGCGGGTCGGTTGTCGTATTTCTTGGGTGTGCATGGTCCGGCGTTGATGGTGGATACGGCGTGTTCGTCGTCGTTGGTGACGATTCATTTGGCGTGTGCGAGTTTGCGGCGTCGGGAGTCGGATCAGGCGTTGGCTGCCGGGGTGAATTTGATTTTGGCTCCGCAGAACAGTATTGCGACGTCGCGGTGGGGGATGTTGGCGCCCGATGGGCGGTGCAAGACTTTTGATGCCGCTGCCGATGGGTATGTGCGGTCTGAGGGCGCTGGGGTGGTGGTGCTCAAGCGGTTGTCGGATGCCCAGCGTGATGGTGATCGGGTTTTGGCGGTGGTGCGGGGTTCGGCGGTGAATCAGGATGGGCCGTCGAGTGGTCAGACGGTGCCGTCGGGTCCGGCGCAGCAGAAGGTGGTGCGGGCTGCGTTGGCGGCGGCGCGGTTGGAGCCCGGTGATATCGACTATGTCGAGGCGCATGGGACGGGGACTGCGTTGGGTGATCCGATTGAGTTGGATGCGTTGGCGGCGGTGTTTGGGGAGCGGGGTTCGTCGGCGCCGTTGGTGTTGGGGTCGGTGAAGACCAATGTGGGGCATCTGGAGTCGGCTTCGGGTGTGGCGGGGTTCATCAAGACGGTGTTGTCGGTGCAGCGGGGGTTCATTCCGCGGCATCTGAATTTTTCGGAGTTGACGCCGAATGCGGGTGTGGGGGCGTCGAGGTTTGAGGTTGCCGGGCAGGCGAGGGCGTGGCCTGCGGTGTCGCGTCCGCGGCGGGCGGGGGTGTCGTCGTTTGGGGTGTCGGGCACTAATGCGCATGTGATTGTGGAGCAGGCTCCGCAGGGGTCGGGGTGTGTTGGTGGGGAGTCGGTGGTTTCGGGGCCGGTGACGACGTTGGTGGTCTCGGGTAAGTCGCCGGCGCGGATCGCGGCGACCGCGGGGGTGCTGGCGCAGTGGCTGGCCACCGACGGCGCCGACGCCACCCT
>NZ_LQOT01000059.1 GCF_002101585.1 Mycolicibacter engbaekii
ATACAATACTGTCGCTCCAGGAGCAAACTGATGTCGTGAGCTTAAACTAGTTCTTGATGCAGATGACGTTTTAAGCACAGAAGTTAAAAGAGTGATAACTTCTTCAGCTTCAAATATCACCCCAGCTTTTTTCTGCTCATGAAGGTTAGATGCCTGCTGCTTAAGTAATTCCTCTTTATCTGTAAAGGCTTTTTGAAGTGCATCACCTGACCGGGCAGATAGTTCACCGGGGTGAGAAAAAAGAGCAACAACTGATTTAGGCAATTTGGCGGTGTTGATACAGCGGGTAATAATCTTACGTGAAATATTTTCCGCATCAGCCAGCGCAGAAATATTTCCAGCAAATTCATTCTGCAATCGGCTTGCATAACGCTGACCACGTTCATAAGCACTTGTTGGGCGATAATCGTTACCCAATCTGGATAATGCAGCCATCTGCTCATCATCCAGCTCGCCAACCAGAACACGATAATCACTTTCGGTAAGTGCAGCAGCTTTACGACGGCGACTCCCATCGGCAATTTCTATGACACCAGATACTCTTCGACCGAACGCCGGTGTCTGTTGACCAGTCAGTAGAAAAGAAGGGATGAGATCATCCAGTGCGTCCTCAGTAAGCAGCTCCTGGTCACGTTCATTACCTGACCATACCCGAGAGGTCTTCTCAACACTATCACCCCGGAGCACTTCAAGAGTAAACTTCACATCCCGACCACATACAGGCAAAGTAATGGCATTACCGCGAGCCATTACTCCTACGCGCGCAATTAACGAATCCACCATCGGGGCAGCTGGTGTCGATAACGAAGTATCTTCAACCGGTTGAGTATTGAGCGTATGTTTTGGAATAACAGGCGCACGCTTCATTATCTAATCTCCCAGCGTGGTTTAATCAGACGATCGAAAATTTCATTGCAGACAGGTTCCCAAATAGAAAGAGCATTTCTCCAGGCACCAGTTGAAGAGCGTTGATCAATGGCCTGTTCAAAAACAGTTCTCATCCGGATCTGACCTTTACCAACTTCATCCGTTTCACGTACAACATTTTTTAGAACCATGCTTCCCCAGGCATCCCGAATTTGCTCCTCCATCCACGGGGACTGAGAGCCATTACTATTGCTGTATTTGGTAAGCAAAATACGTACATCAGGCTCGAACCCTTTAAGATCAACGTTCTTGAGCAGATCACGAAGCATATCGAAAAACTGCAGTGCGGAGGTGTAGTCAAACAACTCAGCAGGCGTGGGAACAATCAGCACATCAGCAGCACATACGACATTAATCGTGCCGATACCCAGGTTAGGCCCATCA